>NZ_JABAIM010000001.1:0-1200000 GCF_012641365.1 Leeia aquatica | reverse complement strand
GGTCGAGGCGCGTATCGGTCAGATGATCGACCTGCTGCTGAACGGATTATTGTCCTCAAGGAGTACATCATGAAGTGGATGGGTATGGCAGCCGCCAGTATGGCAACCTTTACCGCCGGGCTGCATCTGGTTGGCGGTGGTATGGACGTGGTCACCCCGTTCCTGAAGGTGCCCATGCCGCAGGAATTGCAACTGATACTCTATGCCTGCTGGCATCTGGTGAGCGTGATGTTGCTGGCCTCCGCCTGGGTATTGTGGTCTGGCCTCCGGCACCCCGCCGACCCGCAGCGGCGGGGCCGGGTGCAAGTGGTGCTGGCCTGGTGGGCTGCCGGTACCCTGGTATTCTGGGTGATTGCCTTGCGACAGGCCGGTTGGGCGGGGTTGTGGCTGATGCCGCAATGGATATTGTTCCTGCCGGTGCTGCTGCTGGGTTATGGCTGGTTGCAGGGCACACGCCATCAGGTGTTGAAAAGCGCCCCGTCAGGTCTTGCGGCGTAGGAACTTGAGGCCGGACCAGGTCTCGTCAATGGCACAAACCTTGACATCCACCCAGCCGTGCGGGAGTCCGGCCGCCCGTACGCCATCTTCCCGAATGTCGGTGGCGACACCGGAGGCCTTCTTCGGCCAGGCAATCCACAGCATGCCGCCAGGGCTCAGGTCGGTCAGCAGGTCCGGAAAGTCTCTGCTTAAATCCGCCTGGCGGATATAAAAAGCCAGTAACAGGTCGCACCCTGCCTGACGCTGCGGGTACAGTGTAGCGGCAGCGGGAAAGGGTGCCAGCAGGTTAACAAAGCATTCCGGCGCATGGTGCAAGGCCATCTGCTGACCTTCCTTTAGCCCCAGCTTGCCGATCAGAGGTTTGCCGCTGTATCCCGCCATCATGACTCCCCGCTACCGTTCTTGCCAAGTATTGTGGCACAGCTCGCCCAAGAGAGGCCGCTGGTCGATCCTGCTGTCGGGCTGCGGCTTAAGGTCAGGATAAGCGACTCTCGCTATGGTGTGCACTCTCGCGCAGGCATGATGGCGTGAACCCCGTGCAGCTGGGGGCGTCAAAGTGGATACGCACCAGACTGATATCGTTAAACAAGACAGTCTCCAGCTGTTGGCGTAAGATGCGACCGGCCCTCCGGGAACGGTGGCGGATACAGGACCTGATAATGTTGAAAGAGAAGCAATCACGCCTGCTGGCGAACCGGTTTGGCCCGTTGGTGGTGCTGGCGGCGCTATTGCTGGGCTTGTCCCTGCTGACCCGCATTGCGCTGCTGGTGCTGGCGCATGCCAATATGGACTGGAGCCCGCTCAACTTGCTGCGGGTGTTCGGGGTAGGCCTGTTTTTCGATCTGGTGGCGCTCAGTTACTTCATGATTCCGCTGGTGGTCTACCTGTGGCTGATGCCGGACCGCTGGTATCGCCATCGCATTCAGACCTGGTGGCTGCAGCTCAGCTTTGTCGGGCTGGTGTTCCTGCTGTTGTTCACCGCAGCCGGTGAGTGGGTGTTCTGGGGCGAGTTTGGCTCCCGGTTCAACTTCATCGCTGTGGATTATCTGCTGTATACACAGGAAGTGGTCCGCAATATCCAGGAATCTTATCCAGTCGGCGCCATCCTGTCCGGCCTGCTGCTGGTGGCGCTGGTGCTGATCTGGCTGTGCCGCCCGGCACTACGGCCATCCTGGCAGCAAGCCAGCCGCTGGCAAGCCCGCACGGGTGTGGCGGCGCTCCTGCTGCTGTTACCCGTGTTGTCCTACTGGCTGGTGGATTACAAGCAGAAAGACTTGAGCAGCAACACCGTGGTCAACCAGTTGTCTGGCAATGGCATTTATGAATTCTTTGCCGCCAACCGCAATAATGAGCTGGATTACGCCACCTTCTACGCCAGCGAGCCGGATGAAAAAGTGCTGCGCCGTCTGCGCACCCTGCTGAAGACCCCGGAATCCACCTTCATCAGCGAAGATCCCCGTCAGCTGGCGCGTACCGTTCGCTACCCCGGTCCGGAAAAGCGGATGAATGTGGTGTTGATCTCGGTGGAGAGCTTGTCCGCCGATTTCATGGCCAGCTTTGGCAACACGCAAGGCATTACGCCGCAGCTGGATGCCCTGGCCAAGCAAAGCCTGATGTATACCAACCTCTATGCGTCTGGTACCCGTACCGTGCGTGGTCTGGAAGCCTTGTCGCTGGCGCTGCCACCCACCCCCGGCCAGAGCATTGTTCGCCGTCCGGATAACGAAAACCTGTTCTCGCTGGGTTACGTGTTCCGCAGCAAGGGATACGACAGTCAGTTTCTTTACGGTGGCTATGGCTACTTCGACAATATGAACCACTTCTTTGGCAGCAACAGCTACCGGGTGGTGGACCGTACTGCGCTGAGCGACAAAGACGTTCACTTTGAGAATGTGTGGGGGGTGGCTGACGAAGACCTGTTCACCCTGGCGCTGCGGCAGATGGACCAGAGCGTCGCCGGTGGCAAGCCTTTCTTCAGCCACATCATGACCACCAGTAACCACCGGCCCTTCACCTACCCGGCCGGGCGTATCGACATTCCCCCGGACAGCAAGAGCCGCGAAGGTGGCGTCAAATACACCGACTGGGCGATTGGCGACTTCATTCGCCGGGCGCAGAAGAAGCCCTGGTTCGACAACACCTTGTTTGTGATCACCGCCGACCATTGTGCTTCCAGCGCGGGCAAGACCGATCTGCCAGTGGATCGCTACCATATTCCGCTGATGGTGTATGCCCCCAAGGTGATCCAGCCCGGCGTGATGCCACGCCTGATGGCGCAGGTGGATCTGGCACCGACCCTGCTGGGCTTGCTGAATTTCAGTTACACCAGCCACTTCTTCGGTTACGATATCGCCACGCTGGAGCCGGGCCGGGAGCGGATTTTCATCGCCACCTACCAGGATATTGGTTACCTCAAGGATGGCAAACTGGCTATCCTGTCGCCACGCAAGCAGGTCAAAACCGTGCTGCCCAACTTCAGTGATGGCAGTGCAGTAGGCTTGCCGGATGATCCAGCGCTGCGGGATGACGCCATCGCCTGGTATCAGGGGGCGTCCTACCTGTTTCGAAACAAGACTTCGCGCCTGCCACCGTTACCGTGATCACCCAACCCGCTGTCGGTTTTTATCGTCGCCAGAGCCTATGGCTGCTGGCGAGCGCCTGTCTGCTGTTGCTGCTGTTTGAGCTGACCCGGCTGGACTACTGGATCAGCAATGCGTTCTACGATGCCGCCAGCCGGACGTTCCCGCTGCAGAATGCCTGGTTTCTGGAAACCGTGGTACACAAATGGGTGAAGTACGCGCTGCTGACCTTGGCCGTTGGCCTGGGTGTGCAAGCGTGGCGCACCCGCGGGAGTGAGCGTCGTTTTTACCTGTTTCTGGTGGCGGGCATGCTGCTGGCCCCCACGGTGGTCAGCCTGCTGAAAGCCATCAGCGACCGGCCTTGCCCGTGGGGTACGCTGGAGTATGGCGGCAGCCTGCCTCATCTGCCGCTGTGGCAAAGCTTGCCGGCGGGACTCAAGCCCGGGCACTGCTTCCCGGGTGGCCATGCGTCCGGTGGCTTTGGGCTCTTGGTGTTCTGGTTCTGGGGGCGGCAGCATTCAAGCCGTCGTGCTGCCCTGTTATGGAGCGGCGCGCTGTTGCTGGGCCTGCTGATGGGATGGAGCCAGGTGGCACGTGGCGCGCATTTTCTTTCGCACAACCTGTGGTCGGCCTGGGTGTGCTGGGCGGTCATCGTGGCGCTGCATGCCCTGTGCTATGGGCGCAAGGCGGTTTCACTTCAGGCCAGCGAAGCCACTTTGCCCGAGTGAGCTGACCGGTAGCTGGCCGCTGAGCAGGGACCAGGCCATCATTAGCCAGAACACTCCTCCGATGAGCAAGACCAGGCGATTGGCCGGTGTCAGGCGGTCGTTGCGGTCGTGCCCCGGTACCAGCAGCTGATTGTGCTGGTTGATGGCGGCCTGGGCCACCAGCAAGGGTACCACTTCCAATAGGGAGAGCAGGATGCCCAGCAGTGGCCAGGCTCCGGCCTGCATCATCAGAGTACTGGCCAGCAGGTTGAGCACAATCAGGACGATGGCCCACAGCCCGGCCGCCAGTGGCTCGCCCGCATGGTGTTCGCGTTGAGCGTCAGCAAAGCGCCGAAACAGAAAGTAGACAAACGGGATCGCAAAAATGGCGCGCAGCAGCGGCAGCAGCGAGCGATGCTCGCGTTCCTCAATGCGGGACCAGTGCATGTAAAACCAGAAGGGGATGTAGAAGCCCAGGCTGCCTATCGTCATGCACAGCAGCTTGTAGGTAGACACCGCAAAAAACGGTGCGCGCTCCCCATTCATGGCTTATTCCGGCTGCTGGCGGCTGTAGCGCACAAAGGCATAGTGCATGCCTTGCGCACTTTGGTGGGGATCACGCGCTGCTTCCCGAAACTGCGCCGCATCAAATTCGGGGAAAAAGGTGTCGCCCTCAGGGGTAATATCCATCTCGGTTAGCAGCAGGGTATCGGCATCTGGCAGTGCCTGCCGGTACAACTCCGCACCACCGATGACGAACACCCGCCCCTCCGTCGCGCAGGCCGCATAGGCTTCATGCAGGCTGTGCGCCACCTCCACGCCTTCAGCCTGCCAGTCTGACTGCCGGGTGATGACGATGTTGCGTCGTTTGGGCAAGGGGCGGCCCAGTGATTCAAAGGTTTTGCGCCCCATCAGCACCGTATGGCCTTCGGTCTGGGCCTTGAAGTAGCGCAAATCTTCCGGCAAGTGCCATGGCATCTTGTTATCCAGCCCGATCACCCGGTTACGGGCGACAGCAGCAATCAATACCAGCTCGGCAGGGCGCGCCATGACTTCTCCATCCAGCAATCAACCGCGGCAGCTTACTGGAATCAGGGCAGGCCCTCAAGCCAGCCGGTACGCCTCCAGGATGCCTTGCTGTTGCCGGGAGAGTTGCTGCAGGTGTGTGGCGCTGCCAGAAGACTCCTGGGCGGCTACGCTGGCTTCTTCCGTCATCTGCGCGATCTGCTCGACATTGGCGGCCATGCTGCTGCTGGCAGCGCTTTGCTGCTGGATGGCGCTGGCAATGTCGCTGACCATGCCTTCGGTGCGGTGTGCGGCTTCTCCGATGCGGGCCATGGCTTGATCCGCGTGGTCCGCACGGCTTACACTTTGTGACACCAGTGATTCAGCTTCCTGCATCCGGTCCGCCGCCTGCTGGCTTTGCTGGCGCATGGCGGCGATGGTGGCGGCAATCTCCTGGGTGCTGGCCGAGGTACGCTCCGCCAGTTTGCGCACCTCATCGGCCACCACGGCAAAGCCACGTCCTTGTTCGCCTGCACGTGCGGCTTCGATGGCGGCATTGAGTGCCAGCAGATTGGTCTGGTCCGCCACCTCCTTGATGACCGCCAGCACCGAGCCGATCTGCTGGCTATGTGCCTCCAGTTCGCGGATGCTGCCTGCCACTTGGCTGACCGTCTGGCTGACGCTGCGAATGTCGGTAATGGTCTGGCCGATGATGCTGGAGCCTTCGCGCGCCAGCTGACCAGAGTCTCGCGCCAGTTGATGGGCATCACTGGAACGCTCGGCGATGTGATTGATGCTGACGGTCATCTGCTCAACAGTTGCCGCGACGGCTGCGGATGATTCGCTTTGCTTGGAGGCCGACTGGGACAACTGGCTGGCTGTTTGCGCCATCTGCTGGGCTGCAACGGCGACTTCTCCAGCCCCACCATAGAGCTGTTGCAGATTGGCTTGCAGACGTTCGAGCAGGGTATTGAACGCAGTCACGGTTTCGCCGATTTCATCCTGGTGCAGTACCTGTGACCGGCTGGTGAAATCCAGTTGCTGGCTGACCTTGCTGACGGTTGCCTTTAGCTGTTGCAGCGGCGTTCGGATGGCCTTGATCAGCCACAGCGCCAACACGGTGGACAAGCCAAGGGCCAGCAAGGTGATGATGATGGACCACAGCCGACCCTGCTGGTAGCGTGCGCTCGCATTTTCGTGAGCTTGTTCTGTCTGGCCGTGGATATAGGCAATATGCGCCTTGATGCCATCCATCAGTGCCTGCAATCGGGGCCCGGCAACCGTGGCTGCATTGGTACGGGCTTCATCCTTCTTGCCGGTGCGAGACAATTCAAGCGTAATCTGTCGTTTCTCACGATACTGCGCCAGCAGGGCGCGGTCCGCCTCCAGTAACTGTCGGTCCTTGTCGTCAGAGGCGAGGTTCTTCTGGTAGTAATCCAGGGTGGCATCCAGCGCTTTGTCCGTCTTGGCGATCTCCTGATCCAGCGCAGCCATCTTGGCCGCATCCGGGTTCAGGATATGCTGCAATACAAAGGTTCGGATTAGCAGCGCCTGCCGATCCATGTCCGCCACCGCCTCGATACTGGGCACATAGTTATCAGCAAGATTGGTGATTTCGTCATGCATGCGCGAGGACTGCACGAGGCCGGTGACCCCCACCAGCAACAGGCCAGCAATGGCGGTGGACAGGGTCAGCATCAGGCGGCGGGTCAGGGTCATGATGGCTCCAGGGCTGCAGGTGGCAGCGATATATCTGGACTATAGGACACCCCTTGCCATTGTCCAGCCCGGTAGCTGCGCTGACCCTGATCGTTAGCGCAGGTTTGCCACGCCGGGCTCAGTCTTCCGCCAGCTCAATGCCGGGCAAGGTGCTCAGGCTGTGATCGCGGATGATGCGCAGGAAGTCCTGGACATAGGCCTGTTCGCCAAAGCTATGCCACGTGGCGGCATACAAGGTACGCCAGAGACCATGTTCGCCAATCCGCTTGGCCAGCACATAACCCCGGTCCACATAGGGCTGCACGCTCCAGTTGGGCAGCGCTGCCAGCCCGCGTCGGCTGGCCACCAGTTGCAAGATGGCGACTGTGGATTCGGTGGTGCGGCGCTGCGCATGCAAACCAGCGGGCTTCAGTACCTGCTGGATCAGGTCGATCAGTTCTTCCGGCACCGCATAGGTAATCAGGGTATCCGCGGCGAAGTCACTGCCCTGCAAACGCTCGGTGCCCGCCAGCGCATGCCGCCGCCCCACCAATCCGACAATCTCGAAGCGGAACAGGGGATGGTAGTGAATGCCGGGGCGGGCAGGGGTTTCGGTCACAATCGCCAGATCGGCTTTGCCGTCGACCAGCAGGTTGACCGGGTCGGTGTGGAAACCCGAGAGGATGTCTTGCTCGATTTCCGGCCAGTGCTCGCGCAGCTGGTCCATGGCGGGCATCAGCCAGTCAAAACAGGTATGGCACTCCACCGCTATGCGCAAGTCCCCGGCATCACCACTGGCCAGCCGGGCCAGATCCCGTTCTGCGGTCTGAGTCAGGTCCAGTACCTGTTCCGCCAGTTGCAGCAGGCGCAGCCCGGCTGGGGTGAACTTGATCGGCTGGCTCTTGCGCTCGAACAGCTTGAGGCCGTAATGCTCCTCCAGCGCCAGAATCTGGTGCGAGAGGGCCGATTGGGTCAGAAACAAGGTCTTGGCCGCGGCGGACAAGGTGCCGGTGCGGGCCAGTGCGTGCAACAGGCGCAAATGCTTGTGGTCGATCATGTCTTTGTATGAGATTTTTTATTGATTATAGCAAATATTATTCGTTTTTCTAATTTACGGCGTGCGCTTACCATGGCTACCAGGTAACGGAGGGCCGTTGCCACTGCCTGCCGCATTGGGTGCGGTATGTGCAGCATCCCGATTGATGAGTGAACAATGGGAGCCATCCTCATGAGCAAGACACACAACCTCGGTTTTCCCCGCATTGGCCGGGAACGCCAATTGAAGTTTGCGCAGGAACAATTCTGGCGCGGCGAGCTGAGCGCCGCACAGCTGCAGGATACCGCCGCCACTTTGCGTGCCCAACACTGGCAGTGGCAACGTGAGGCCGGGCTGGACTGGGTGCCAGTGGGCGACTTTGCCTTGTATGACCAAGTACTGAATCTGACCGCCCTGCTGGGCAACGTCCCGGCGCGTTATGGCTTTAGTGGTGGTGAAGTGGGTCTGGATACCTATTTTGCCATGGCGCGTGGTACGGCCTCCGCCCCGGCCATGGAAATGACCAAGTGGTTTGACACCAACTACCACTATATCGTCCCGGAGTTCACCGCAGACAGCCGGTTTGAACTGTCCTCCCATGCGCTGTTTGACGAAGTACAGGAAGCCCAGGCCCAGTCGATCCCTGCCAAGGTGGTGCTGCTCGGTCCCGTGTCCTATCTCTTCCTTGGCAAGAGCAAGCAGGCGGGGTTTGACCGCCTGAACCTGCTACCCCGCTTGTTGAAGGCCTATGCCAGCCTCTTGCTGCGTCTGCACGGCCTGGGTGTGCAATGGGTACAGCTGGATGAACCGATTCTGGCGCTGGATCTGGATGAGCCATGGCTGGCGGCTTTCCAGCAGGCTTACCCGCTGCTGGCAGAGCAGGGTATCCCGATTCTGCTGGCCAGTTACTTTGGCGATGTGTCCCGGCACTTGCCCTTGCTGACCCGCTTGCCGCTGGCCGGGGTGCATATAGATGTGGTGCGTGCACCGGAGCAATTGTCTGTGTTTGCCGCACAGTGGCCGCAAGACCGGGTGCTGTCGGTTGGCATTGTGGATGGGCGCAATGTCTGGCGTGCTGACCTGCGGCAGAAGCTGGCCCAGTTGAGCGAGGTGGCCGATCGGGGTGAGCAGCTGTGGCTGGCACCGAGCTGCTCCTTGCTGCATGTGCCGGTGGATCTGGCGGCTGAGCAGAAGCTGGATGCTGAGTTGAAATCGTGGCTGGCGTTTGCGCGGCAGAAGCTGGATGAAGTGGCGGCCTTGTCGCACGCCCTGAACCAGGGTGAGTCTGTGGTGTCTGCCATTTTGGCGGACAGTGACCAGGCTGCTGCCTCCCGCCGCAGCTCGACCCGTATTCATAATGCCGCTGTGGCAGCCCGTCTGGCGGCTCTGACGGCCGCGGATGCCGAGCGCGACGCGCCATTTGCAGTGCGGCAAGTCAGCCAGCAGGCGCACCTGAACCTGCCGGCTTTCCCCACCACTACCATTGGTTCCTTCCCGCAAACGCAGGACATCCGCAGTGCGCGTGCCGCGTTCAAGCGGGGTGAACTGGATGAGGCCGGTTACCTGGCCGCCATGAAGAGCGCCATCCGTCTGGCCGTCGCCAAGCAGGAAGAGCTGGGGCTGGATGTACTGGTGCACGGCGAAGCTGAGCGCAACGACATGGTCGAGTACTTTGGCGAGCAGCTGTCGGGCTATGCCTTCAGTCAGAACGGCTGGGTGCAGAGCTACGGTAGCCGCTGCGTGAAGCCACCGCTGATTTTTGGGGATGTGTCCCGGCCGCAAGCGATGACGGTGGCGTGGAGCCGCTTTGCCCAGACCCTGACGGCTCGCCCGATGAAGGGCATGCTAACCGGCCCGGTCACCATGTTGCAGTGGTCCTTTGTTCGGGACGATCAGCCCCGCGCGCTGACAGCCCGGCAAATTGCGCTGGCCCTGCGAGATGAGGTGTGTGATCTGGAAGCGGCTGGTATCCGTGTCATCCAGATTGACGAACCGGCCATTCGTGAAGGCTTGCCGTTGCGCCGTGCCGATTGGGATGCCTACCTGCAATGGGCGGTGGAAGCGTTCCGTCTGTCGGCCAGCGGCGTACAGAATGAAACGCAGATTCACACCCATATGTGCTACTCGGAGTTCAACGACATCCTGCCGAGCATTGCCGCGATGGATGCGGATGTGATCACCATCGAGACCTCACGCTCGGACATGGAGCTGCTGGACGCCTTTGCGGCCTTCAACTACCCGAACGACATCGGCCCCGGTGTGTACGACATCCACTCGCCACGCATCCCTGCGGTCGACGAGATGGTGCGCCTGCTGGAGAAAGCACGGCAGGTGATCCCGGCGGAACGCTTGTGGGTGAACCCGGACTGCGGCCTGAAGACCCGTGGCTGGCATGAAACCGAAGCGGCCCTGCGCCATATGGTGCAAGCGGCACGGCAGTTGCGGGAAACGGCTACAGCCTGAGTTGGGCTTGACCATCCAGCCCCGCCCTTGTTGCGGGGTTTTTTATTGCGTGTCGCGAACCACGAAAAAAAGCGCTGCCCCTTGGGCAGCGCATCAACATATGGAGTGAAGAGAGGACTACGCCCCGGCCGCAGCCGGGGTACAACACATCAGAAGCTGTGGGCCAGGATGAACATGTAGCGACGGCCCGTCTTGCCAGCTTCGCCAAACCAGCCACGGCCAATGTCATTCTTGATTTGGTTAAAGCGCAGATGAACACTGGTACGCTTGGACAAAGAATAGTTGGTCTGGAAGGCAAACTCTTTGGCACCGTCATCGCTGCCGTACTTACCCTTCTGGTCACCGGCTTGGCCGTATGCGGCACGGAAGGACAGCTTGTCGGAGGCGGAGTAGGTTGCGCCGATTTCCCAGTAGTTGCGCTTCTCGCCCAAGCCATTGCCGCTCAGCTTGGTCTGTTTCACCCCACCATAAATACCAAAGTTGCCGAAGCTATAACCCATTTGCCAGACGATGGAGCTCAGCTTGTTGCCATCGGTGCCAGCATTGTCGCCTTGGTATTGATAGCCCAGTGACGTGTTGAAGCTACCATTGGCATAGGCAAGACGTGAGGAGAATGACTGGCTGTTTCGGCCAGTGCTGTTTTTGTTCTCTGCGGTGTAGTACATGGCGGAGGCGCTGAAGCCACCAAAGTCCGGTGAGTCGTAGCGGATACTGTTGTCGACGCGGTCGCCGTTTTTCCAGGTCTCGTAGCCCCCGGAGGTCTTCAACGGGTCACCTGCATCCATGATTTTGCCCATACCAGCAGAGGACAGAGGCCAGTCTACAATTTCATAGTATGGGGTGAGCATCTTGCCCAGTCGAACCTGACCGAAGCTGCCTTTCAAACCAATAAAAGTGTCATTGCTACCGAAAATGGCAGAAGGATTCCATTGGTTGGTGGATTCGCCCTCATTGATCTTGGCACCGATTTGCCAAATAGTGGACAACCCATTGCCCAGATCTTCGGTGCCGGTGAAGTTCAAACGTCCGTCGATAGCGATCAGATTGTCACGTACATTCTTGCCGGTGATGTCTTCGTATGATACGTCAGCCTCAATCCAGCCACTGATGTTGACGTTGCCGGAGTCGGCGTAGGCGGTGTGAACGGCGAAGGCAGATGCCACCGCCAAAGCGAGTGCGCGTTTCATGCTAGTTTCTCCAAGGTGGTATTATAGTTGCTTGCTGCTTGTGTTCAGCCTGCCCGCGCCAGTGTGTGATCTCCGACTGCGGCCAAGCTGAATGGTTTTACCGTCAAATCTTTGTTTGATCGGCTATTCTTTTGCCACTCCACGATCTTTTGTATGGATATGGCTTAAATACCAATATGAGTCCAATGTAAAACAAATCAGAGACGAGGCAAAGCTTTTCCTGCAGCATCGAACAGGTGGAGATGCGTTTCTGCAACATGCAGCCGCATCAGGTCGCCAGCCTTGAGGTTGCTGCGGTCGCCAGGCAGTTTGACCGCCAGAATGTCATTGACACCGGGCAGTTCGACGTAGGCCACCATGGAGTCCCCCAGATGCTCCACCAGGTCAATGCGCACCTGCAGGATGCCTGCTTCGGAGGGGCTGAGATGCTCGGGGCGGATGCCCAGTGTCAGTGCGCTGCCGGAGCTGAGCCCGTCGGTGTGACGCCCGCTGAGCTGGACCGTCTGGCCATCTGGCAGGGCCAGCTTCAGCACGCCATCCTGCTGCCCTTGCAGGGTGACCGGAATGAAGTTCATCTTGGGGGAGCCCAGGAAGCCGGCCACAAACAGATTAGCCGGGTGGTCGTACAGCTCCAGCGGGGTGCCAACCTGCTCGATATGGCCACCGTTGAACACCACGATGCGGTCGCCCAGCGTCATGGCCTCCACCTGATCGTGCGTCACGTAGATCATGGTGGTGCCCAGCTCCTGATGCAGGCGGGAGAGCTCAATCCGCATCTGCACCCGCAAGGCAGCGTCCAGGTTGGACAGCGGCTCGTCAAACAGGAACACCTGCGGCTTGCGCACGATGGCGCGACCAATGGCCACCCGTTGCCGCTGGCCACCGGACAGTGCCTTCGGCTTACGGTCCAGCAGGTGGGTAATTTGCAGGATCTCGGCCGCCCGCTTCACCATGCGCTCGACATCGGCTTTGGGTGTACCGGCCAGCTTGAGGCTGAACGCCATATTGTCGTAGACGCTCATGTGCGGGTAGAGCGCATAGCTCTGGAAGACCATCGCCACGCCACGCTTGGCCGGGGCAATGTCATTGGCCAGTTGCTCGCCGATGAACAGCTCGCCACCGCTGATCTCTTCCAGCCCGGCAATCATGCGCAGCAAGGTGGATTTGCCACAGCCGGAGGGGCCAACGAACACCACGAATTCACCATCGGCGATGTCGAGGTCCACCCCGTGAATCACGGCCTGCTGGTTATCGTAGGTTTTCTGGATATTGCGTAAACGGAGGTGCGCCATGTGTGTACTCTCAAAGTTCAGTCGGTCAGGCTGCGGCAGCCAGCGGGGCGGGCATGCGGCCAGGGGCTTCACAGTCGCCTTTCAGCCAGCTGATGCAGGCTTGCAGCGCTTCCGGGTGGAAGCCGTAGCTGATCAGGGCCGGGGCATCAATATCGTTGGCCTGGTAAGGGTTCCATAACACCAGATGCAGATCGGGTTGCCAATGCTGCTGGCTGGCGGTGTAGCGTTCACGCCCGGTACTGGCCAGCACGGTAAACAGGCCATCCTGTGGCAGTTGTTGCCAGTCCAGCTCGCTGACGTGCTCATATTGCACCACGTCCAGCGGGAAGTGCGGGGCCAGCGCCTCGACCAGTTCCTGCCCACGAATACCGGCTTCCGACACACCATCGCCAGGTACTTCGCGTGCCACCAGCAAGCGGATTTTCTGGCCCGGGTGGGGGCGTTGCGCATTGCCATGCAGAGTCAGCCCGCGCAACCAGCCCTGCAGCATGACGGCACGGTCACGTGCGTCCTGACTCGGGGTATAGGCGTGCGGCTGGCTGGGGAAGCGTGCGGCCATCTCCTGCAGGCGCTGCCGACTGGTGCGGAGCGCGGCGGCATCCAGTGCCCCTTGCTCGATGGCGGTTTGCACGGCATCGACTGTGGCTTGGGTTTCTGCGGCGTCGGCCATCACCAGCACCATGTCCGCTCCGGCCTGCAGGGACATCACCGCTCCGGCGGGTTGACCGTAGACATCGCGGATCGCCTTCATGTTCAGTGCATCGCTGATCACCACACCCTGGTAGCCCCACTCCTCACGCAGCAGGCCGGTGAGGATGGACGGCGCCAGTGTGGCCGGGCGTTCGGCATCGAAAGCCGGGTAGACGATATGGGCTGTCATCAAGGACGGTGATTCCGGCAGCGCCAGCGCGAACGGGGCCAGCTCGTACTGCTCCAGTGCCGCACGCGGCTTGTCGACGATCGGCAGCGCCAGATGGGAGTCGACATCGGTATCGCCGTGGCCGGGGAAGTGCTTGAGGGCGCAGGCCACGCCACCACGCAGGCTGCCGCGCTGCCAGGCCAGCGCCAACTGGGTGGCACGTACCGGATCCGCGCCGAAGGAGCGCTCGCCGACGATAGGATTGCGCGGGTTGTTGTTCAGGTCCAGCACCGGTGCAAAGTTCCAGTTGATGCCCAGTGCGGCCAGACCATGCGCGGTGGCTTCGCCCACCCGCTCGGCCAGCTGTTCATCGTCGGCCGCGCCGAGGCACATGGCGGAAGGACCCAGTGGCAGGAACCAGGCACGCACGGCGGCGCCACCTTCCTGGTCGATGGCAATCAGGGCGTGCTCACCCATGATGTCACGCAGCTTCTGCAC
Organism: Leeia aquatica; assembly: GCF_012641365.1. Taxonomy (NCBI): domain Bacteria; kingdom Pseudomonadati; phylum Pseudomonadota; class Betaproteobacteria; order Neisseriales; family Leeiaceae; genus Leeia; species Leeia aquatica. Next base: position 1,186,178 of record NZ_JABAIM010000001.1, on the reverse strand, counting down.
CAGCGCCTGGGTCTGAGCAAAGCTGTCGATATTCTTGCGAAACAGGCATACGGCACGGATGCCGTTGCGGCGGATCAGGTCTTCAGTCACCGGGTCCAGCGTATGGCCCCAGATTTCAATCATCATGTGCTCGCCAGCGCGAAGCGGGTACGTCATTTCTGTCTCTCCAAGGTAAGGCCAGGCTGCGTTGGCGGCCTGTTTCGGTTAGCGGCCTGCCAAACCCCATGCCATGCTTGGGCAGGGTCTGAAGGCGGGGTCGGGGCAGCCAACCGGTCAGTGTGTTCAGGCTTACTTCACTGCACCCTCCATCCCGCGCATGAAGTAGCGCTGGGTAAATACAAACACCAGCAGGATGGGCACGATGGCAATCACGCATCCGGCAGCGGTTAACCGGAATGAGGACTGGAAGGCGCCAAACAGCTGCAGCACGCCAGTGGCCATCGGATATTGATCCGGGCTGGTCAGCACGATGCTGGGCCACATGAAGTTGTTCCAGCTGCTGACAAGGGTGAAGATGGCAAGCGCGGCCAGGTGCGGGCGGGTCAGCGGCAGCACCACCTTGTAGAAGATGGCAAATTCACTGGCACCGTCGATACGGGCGGCGTCGATCAGGTCCTGCGGGATTTCCTCAAAAGCCTGCTTCATCAGAAAGATGCCGAAGCCCGTGGCGACGGTGGGCAGGATCACGCCCAGGTGCCCATCGGCAAACTTGATGCTGGCCAGCGCTTCCCAGCCAGTGCTGTCCGCCAGCCACATCATCAGCTGGTTCAGCTTGGCCATGATCACGTAGTTGGGCAGAAAGTTGACCTCAGCCGGCAGCATCATGCTGACCACAATGATGGTGAACACCAGATTGCGGCCCGGAAAGCGCATGCGCGACAGCGCATAGGCGGCGGTACTGGACAGGAACAGGGTCCAGAAAATGGTCCAGACCGAGATCCACACCGAGTTCTTGAAGAAGGTACCGATGCTGAATTGCTCGAAGACCTGGCGGAAGTGCTCCAGGGTCAGGCCGCGTGGCAGTAGCGGCGGCGGAAAGTCGAAGACGCCTCCTTCAGTCCCCAGTGCCGTGTTGAGCAGCCAGAGGAAGGGGTAGCAGGTGAACAGCGCCAGTGCCAGCAGGATGCTGTAATGCAGCACCTTGTTGCCAGTACGCTGCAGGGTTTTACGGGTTCTCAAATCCATGATGCGTCCTGATGACCTGGTTTAACGATGGCTGGGGCGGATGAAGCGGAAGTTCAGCCACGCCACCAGCAGGCACAGCACCGCCAGTACCACGCCAGCGGCGGCGGCACGGCCCCATTCACTGCTGCGGAAGCCCATCTGGTACACATAGAACAAGCCGGTATAGGTGGCATTCAGTGGACCACCTTTGGTGATCACCCAAGGCTCTTCCACACACTTCAGCGCTGCGGTGGTAGACAGCACCGAACAGATCAGGATGGAGGGCTTCAGCATCGGCAGGGTGATGCGCCAGAAGCGCTGCCAGGCGTTGGCACCATCCAGAGTGGCGGCTTCCTGCATTTCCTGCGGGATGGCCTGCAGCCCGGCCAGATAGATCACCATGTAGTAGCCCAGACCGCGCCAGAAGGTAACAAACATCACCGCAAACAAGGCAATGCTGTCGTCGGTCAGAAAGCCGATGGGTGCATTGATGGCATGCAGGAACTGCAAGGTCTGATTAATCAGCCCGTCTTCACGGTACATCATGGTCCAGACAATGCCGATCACCGCCACCATGGTCACCACCGGGGTGTAGTAGGCTGCGCGGAACAGGCGGATGCCCGGTAGTTTGTTGTTGACCAGGACGGCCAGCACAATGGCGGCCAGCTGGATCAGCGGCACGATCAGCAAATAGGTCAACGAATTCTTCAGTGCCATGTGGAACAGGTCGTCCTCCCACAGGTATTTGAAGTTCTCCAGACCCACCCAGTCCGCCCGGACCGAGGGAAAATAGTCATAGAAGGACAAGGCTGTATTGAACAACACCGGGATCAGGGTGAAGGCCAGCAACAGCAGCAGGGTAGGGGCCAGAAACAGGTAACCCTGCAAGGTCCGGAAGCGGTCAGGTTTCACGGTGTACTCTCTCTCAGGTGGTGCTTGGCCGGGCCGGTAAACCGGCCCGGGTGCGACAGTTACGGTGTGGCTTTCAGGCGTTCATTCCAGAACTCGGCAGCTTCATCCAGCGCCAGCTTGGGGTCTTTCTGCCCGGTGACTGCAGCCTCAATGGCGGTTTGCAGCTTTTTGGACAGGGTGGTGACGTTCGGTACCCCGACCAGCTCCAGCGTCCGCACATTGGGTGCAACCCGAGCTGCGGTTGCCCGTGCGACGTCCAGTGCACCGGGGTTCTTGGGCAGCTGGGTGAAGAAGGGATCGGCCAGCGCCCCTACCGTAGACGGGTACGTACCACCGGTGGCCTTGGAGAAGGCCAGCTGGTTGATGTCATTGGTAATGAACTTGGCAAACTTCACGGCCTCTGGCAGTTTGGCCTTGTCGGTGGTGACCGGGATGGCGAAGGTGAACAGGTAGCCCCCCTTGGCAATCTTGCCTCCCCCCAATGGTGCGGGTTGTACCACCGTGCTGGCGTAAACCTGTTTGGCATCATCCCGAGTGCGGGACAAGGCGGACGGCGCCGCTTCCATCATGCCGAGCTTGCCGGCGTTATACAGTTTGATGGAATCCTGGAAGTTGTCTTCCGAGAACAGGCTGTCCTTGGCCAAAGCGCCGCTTTTGTAGGCGTCGGCCAATTTGCGCACCAGCGCCACATGCTGGGGTGAGTTGAAGACGGCCTTGCCATCCTTGACCAAGGCCAGGCCTTCGCCCTGGAACACCCCAGACATCTTGCCTAGTTGAGGCAACAAGCCCGGCTGGCCGGTTTTGGCACGAATCTGCTTGGCAAAAGCCAGCTGTTCGTCCAGCGTGCGGGGAGGCTTGCTGGCATCCAGCCCGGCTTTCTTCAGCAGATCGGCATTCAGCGCCAGCACGTTGGCGTTGTTGTACCAAGGGAAACCATAGAGCTTGCCCTTGAAGGTCACGTCCTCCAGCGCGCCACGCACATAATGCGAGCGGTCGGCACCCATCTGCTCATCCAGCGGCAGAATCATCCGCTGCTGGGCAAAGCGGAAGGTTTGCGGGACATCCATATTGACCACAGCTGGCGCATTGCCGGCGGCTAGCGCCGCGGCCAGTTTCGGCTCGAAATTGTCCCAGTCAATGTCTACCCAGACCAGATCAACATTCGGGTTCTGTGCTTCGTAGGTTTGCTCCAGCGCCTTGAAGTAGCCATCAAACTTTGGATGCAGGCTGTTGGTCCAGAATTCCAGCTTGATCTTGTCGGCCATCGCGGAGGTGGCGGCGAGCGCAAGCAGGCCACTGCTTACCCATCGGTTCAGCTTCATGTGACATATCCTTTGCTTGGAACAGCAAATGCGGAATAGGGGCGTGCGCCGACTGCCCGGGTGTGCCCGGGCAGTCAACCTTCAGCTGGATTTACTTCTTGGCCAGCTTCTCGTTCCAGAAGGTGGCGGCGTCATCAAGCGCTTCCTTGATGTCCTTCTTGCCGGTCACCCCTGCTTCCACTGCGTCCTGCAGGCGCTTGTTGAGGGCTTCGAAGTCCGGCAGACCCGGCACGCCCCACAAGGTACGGATGTTGTCGATGTTCTTGCCGCCGACCGCGCGCGCTTTTTCCAGGGCCCCCGAGCCTGCCGGCAGGGACTGGAAGTAGGCATCGTCACCCGCCTTGATGGTGGACGGGTAGGTGCCGCCAGTGGCCTTGGAGAAAGCCAGCTGCATTTCGTCGCCGGTCAGGAACTTGGCGAACTTGGCGGTGGCAGGCAGAACCTTGGCGTTGACGCCCTTGGGTACGGCAAAGTGCATCAACCAGCCGCCTTTGACCACCTTGGTCGGCCCCATCGGCGCCGGTGCCACTTCGGTCAGGGCGTAGATGTCCTTGGCGTCAGACTTGGTGCGGTCCAGCGTGGACGGGGTGCTTTCCAGCATGCCCAGCTTGCCGGCGTTGTACAGGGCAATTGAGGTCTGGAAGTTGTCTTCAGCGAACAGATTGTCCTTGGCCAGCGCGCCGGACTTGTAGGCATCCTGGAACTTCTTCAGCAGCGCGACGTGTGCCGGGCTGTTAAAGGCCGCTTTGCCCCCCACCACGATGTCCAGCCCTTCGGCCTGGAAGATGCCGATGATCTTGCCCAGTGCAGGGGCAAAACCCGGAACACCGGTCTTGGCCGCAATCTGCTTGGCCATCATCAGCTCTTCATCCAGCGACTTCGGGGTCTTGCCCGCCAGACCGGCCTTCTGGAACAAGCTGGTGTTGTAGGCGAGGATGTTGGCGCCGTTGTACCACGGGAAGCCGTAAACCTTGCCCTTGAAGGTCACATCGGCCAGTGCGCCGGAGGCGTAGACGGCTTTGTCGCCACCCAGCAGGCCATCTACCGGCTGGATCACGCCGTCTTGTGCGTAGTCATAGGCCCAAGGCACGTTCAGGTTGACCAGGGCCGGGGGCTGGCCGGCTGCAATGGCAGCGGTCAGCTTGGCCTGGATCACGTCCCACGGCAGGTCCACCCAGACCACGTCAATGTCCGGGTTCTGCGCTTCGAACTTCTTTTCCACCATGTCAAAGTAGGCATTGAACTTCGGTGCCAGGCTCATGGTCCAGTATTCAACCTTGACCTTGTCGGCGTGTGCGCTGCCTGCGACAGCAAAACCGATCAATGCCAGACTGCTTGCCAGCTTCTTCAATTGCATGATGCATCTCCAAGGTTAGTGAATTACCGCCGCCCGATTCAGCTGTTTTCTGGACGGTCGTGCCGCCGCCCGGTGGTCCGGGCTGACGGAAACACAATGGCAGTTGCCTGCCTGCGATCAGTGCATTGCCGATCACTTGTATTGGGCAGCCTGTGGCCGCTCCGTATTGTTTTCTCTGCTGCAACAGGGCGAACCCTGCTCCGTTTTATTCGGTCCGGGTGACCTTGCTCAAATGTCGTGGCTGGTCCGGGTCCATGCCGCGGGCCTCGGCCAGTTGCGCCGCCATCACATAGAAAGCCTGGATGGCGACAATCGGGTCCAGCTCCGGCAGCACGGCGCCGGGCAGCGTCAGGTCTCGCTCCGGCACATCGTGCGGGGCCACCAGCAGCACCCGTGCACCCCGGCCACGCATCTCGGCGGCCAGCTTGCGCAGCCCTTCCAGTGCCGGACCACGGGTGGCAAAAATCAGCAGCGGGTAGCCTTCATCAATCAGCGCCATCGGGCCATGCTTGATTTCGGCACCGGAGAACGCTTCCGCCTGGATGGCCGACGTTTCCTTGCACTTCAGCGCGGCTTCCAGCGCGATCGGAAAGCTGATGCCACGACCGACTACCATGATGCGGCTGGCAGGGGCCAGTACATCCAGCGCCGCACTCCAGTCCTGCTTGCAAGCCAGCAGCAGCGATTCCGGCAGGGTGGCGATGGCTTTCAGGAACGGCTGATCGTTCTGCCAGTGTGCCACCAGACGGGCACCGGCGACCAGACTGGCAATAAAGCTTTTGGTGGCCGCGACGCTCAACTCCGGACCCGCGCACAGGCCAAAGGTCCATTCCGCGCTTTCTGCCAGCGGTGAGCGCACGTCGTTGACCAGCGCGACGGTATTGGCTCCGCCGTCGCGGAAGAAACGGATCGGTTCGATCACGTCCGGGCTTTGTCCGGATTGCGAGATGGCAACCGCCAGCGCCTGGCGGGTGTCCAGCGGCGCCTTGTGTAGGGTGACCAGCGACATCGGCAGCGAGGTCACCAGCTTGCCGATGCGAGACATCAGCAGGTAGGCCAGATAGCCTGCTGCATGGTCGGAGCTGCCCCGCGCCACCGTGACCACATTCTGAGGGGGGGCAGCGCGCAGCGCTTCACCCAGTGCCAGATAGCGTGCCTCATCCTGCTGCAACTGCAGGCTGATCATTTCAGACGTGCTGCACGCCTCTTCAAGCATCCGCGAGGTCAATCCGTTCTCCTTCCACGTACACGGCACGCAGCCGCAAATGACGGTCTACAACCAGAATGTCGGCCCAGCTGCCGGGGGCCAGACGGCCCCGGTCAGACAGGCCCAGAAAATCAGCCGGATTGCGCGACAGGCGGTTGCTGGCGTCGCTCAGGCTCAGGCCGATCAGCACCAGGTTACGCAGTGCCACGTCCATGGTCAGCGTGCTGCCGGCCAGCGTGCCATCCGGCAGGCGCACCCCGCCCAGGCATTTGGTCACGGTATGGCTGCCCAGCTGGTAGTCACCATCCGGCATGCCGGCGGCGGCCGTGGAATCGGTGACGCAGAACAGCTTGGGGATGGCGCGCATGGCGGCGCGAATGGCGCCGGGATGGACATGCAGCAGGTCCGGAATCAACTCAGAGAATTCAGCGTGCGCCAGCGCAGCGCCCACGATGCCGGGCTCACGGTGGTGGAGCGGGCTCATGGCGTTGTAGAGGTGGGTGAAACCGGTGGCGCCGTGCTGCAGCGCGGCCACGCCATCTTCATAACTGCCAAGGGTGTGGCCCAGCTGTACGCGAATGCCTTGCGCCACCACCTTCTGGATCAGCTCCAGATGGCCGGAAATCTCTGGTGCGACCGTCAGTACCCGAATCGGGGCCAGTTCGTGGTAGGCCTGCAGCTCGTCCCACAAGGCGGTGCGGGCAAAGTTGGGCTGGGCACCCAGCTTGCCGGAGTTGATGAACGGTCCCTCCAGATGCACCCCCAGCACCCGGGCAGCGTGTGGGCTGCGCTGCTGCATGCTGGCACCCAGATCACGCAGTGCCGCTTCAATGTGCTCGCGCGGCGCGGTCATGGTGGTGGCCAGCAGGGAGGTGGTGCCATGCCGGGCATGCTGCCGGGTAATCACCTCAATGGCCCCTTGACCCTGCATCACGTCACGCCCGCCGCCGCCGTGGACGTGCAGGTCAATGAAGCCCGGCAACAGGTAGTCATCCCCATTGCTGTCGGGTGACTGTGGCTGTCCCTCAATGCGGGCCACGCGCTCTGCAAAATGCAGGGTGCCGTGATACCAGCCGTCCGGGGTCAGGATGTTTCCGTTCAGCACTGCTACCTCACCGCCGCAGTTCTGCGACAAAATCGTAATAATCGCTGCGGCAATAGGTATGCGTCAGCTCGATGGGAATATTGTTTTCCAGATAGCCAATCCGGGTGATCAGCAGCATGGCGGTGCCCACTTTGACCCCGGCCAGCCGGGCCTGCTCTTCGCTGGCGTTGATGGCCTTGATGTGCTGCAGGGCGCGCACAATCGGTGTGCCCGCCTGATCCAGCCAGGCATACAGTGAGTCGCCCACCTGCTTGGGATCGGGCATGCTGCTCAGAGGCAAGGTACTGGTTTCAATCGCCATCACTACGTCGTCCGCCGTCCGCAAGCGACGCAGGCGGGCCACATTGCTGTTGGGCGACAGCCCCAGCTTCAATACCTCTTCCTGCGTGGCGTGCGCCACTTCGCGGGACAACCAGCGAGAGGCCGGTTTGAAACCCCGCTGCCGCAGCTCCTCGGAGAAACTGGAGAGCCGGGACAGCGGTTGCTCCAGCTTGGGGGTGATATAGGTGCCGGAGCCTTGTCGCCGGTCGATCAGACCTTGCTCCAGCAGCAGGTCCATGGCTTTGCGCGCGGTGACGCGGGAGATACCCAGTGCCTCACAGAAAGTCCGCTCGGAGGGGAGCGCTTCATCCGCCTGCCAGACCCCGGCATTGATGGCCGCAGCCAGCTTCTGGCTGAACTGCAGGTAGAGCGGGGTGGCGTTGTCCTCGTCGGGGCGCAAGGCCAGCAATTTGTCCTGATAGTCCATCAGCACGCTTTCTGAATCAAAATGAGGGCACCTTGCATCGAATCGCCCTGTGCGGGACGAATGCGTTGACGCAGGGCTTCCGGTAGCCAGGGGGTCAGGGCCTGGGCCAGTCCACCGCACAAGGCCAGCGGCAGCGTCCCTTCCGGGTCCAGCGCCTGCGCCAGCAAGGCGACTTCCTGACCCGCCTGCTGCAGCAAGGGGCGGGCGTGAGTATCGTCGTCGCTGTGCTGCAAGACCAGCGGCGCCAGTTGGGCATAGGCGTTCTGGTCGGCTTCTCCCAGCCAGGCCATGAAGTGATCGGCACTGCCACCGCAATGCTGGATCACAGCCGCAGCCAGCGGACCATCCGGCAGGCGGCCATCCAGTGCTTTCTGGGTGCGGGCTGAGGCATGTTTGCCCAGCCAGGCACCACTGGCTTCATCGCCACTGGTCCAGCCCCAGCCGCCGACACCGCGTCGACTGCCGTCCGCGTACAGGGCCTCACCCACGCTGCCGGTACCGATGGCCACCACGGCACCGGGGGCACCGGCATGCGCGCCCAGCAGGGTGGTAAAGGCATCGGTATCCAGCTGCAGATGGCCAAAGCCGGGGGCGCGAACCTGGAAGGCGTGTGCCCACTGCGGATTGTGTACGCCGGACAGACCGAGCCCAATACCACATTCAGCAGGGTTGAAGGTCAGATGCTGCTGGTTGAAGGCTTGTTGGCACAGGCCGGTAATGGTCTGCCAAGCGGCTTCAATGCCTTGGCCCAGCGCAGAAGGACCACCGGTCTGGGTGGTCAGGATGTGGCCTTGCGTGTCTGCCAGGCACAGACGGGTACCACTGCCGCCACCGTCCACACCAATCAGATAACGCAACGCCATACGCATTCTGTCTCCATTCGGGTTGGAGGTTGAATTGATACCAGTTAGATACATGAGGCCAATGTAATACCAATGAAAGTTGAAGTCAAGCACTGATCAGAGTCGTGCGTCGGGACGCTGCTCACTCAGCCCGGGGGATGTTGCCGGGTGGTATTGTACCCTGTCCGATTGGCTCGCTTTTGCTCGGGTGACTGTATAAAATCAAGCAAGTGCTTGAACAAGGAGGCGACATTGCCCCACACCACGTATCTGGTGGATTCGCCAGAGTTTGAAGACATCGCCATCAAACAGTTTTTCGGACGCATGCCGCATGGTCTGGCTTACCAGTACCAGTTCGTCAGCATGGCTCGCCGCTGTGCGACCTTGCGTGTGCCTTACCAGCCGCAACTGGTGGGAGACCCGGTGAGCGGGACGGTGCATGGCGGGGTGTTGACTGCCCTGCTGGACAGTACCTGTGGTATTGCGGTGTTCTGTGCCTTGTCCGAGTGGGAAATGATTGCCACGTTGGACTTGCGGGTGGATTTCCTCAAGCGGGCCACGCCCGGCCTGGCGCTGACGGCCAGTGCCGAGTGTTATCGCATGACCCGCCAGATCGCTTTCGTGCGGGGCTGCATCTATCACGATGACCCGCAACAACCCATCGCCACGGCCGTGGCGACCTTCATGCGTCAAAGCAGCTGAGGCCAACATGGAACAGGATATGGAACGCCACCCGGTGTTTGTCGCCTTGGCACAATCCCGGCAGGATCATCAATATCAGCGGGTGCTGGATAGCGTACCCTATGCTGCAGGGCTGGGCATGCAGGTGACCGAAGCGGCGGGCGAGCTGTGGTTTACCTTGCCTTATCAGGAGAGGCATGTGGGCAATATGCTGCTGCCCGCCCTGCACGGCGGCGTGATTGGCGGTTTCATGGAGTGCTGTGCGCAGCTCTACATCCTGTGGCGGCAGGAAAGCGAAGCCATCCCCTTGACAGTGGATTTTGCCATTGACTATTTGCGCTCAGGCCGCGCGCAGGACACGTATGCCGCTTGCCATCTGACCCGACAGGGTAAGCGAGTGGCCCACATCACTATCGAGGCCTGGCAGGAGGATCGCAGCAAGCCGATCGCGGTGGCCCGGGCACACTGCCTGCTGACCTGACAGGCCTGTTTACGCTGCTGCAGGCCGGTGCAGACGGACCGCCAGCCCGCCTTCCGGGCGGTTGTGGAAGTCCAGTTGCAGGCCATGCAACTGGGCAATCCGCATCGCAATTGATACCCCAAGCCCACTGCCGGGCTGAGCTTGTCCTGCCGGGCGGTAAAACCGCTCGCCAAGACGGGCGAGGTGTTCTGCTGTCATGCCGGGGCCATGGTCGCTGACGGTGAGGCCATCCTTGGCCAGGGTCAGTCTGACACCGGCTTCACTTGCCGCATAGAGGCGGGCATTCTCCAGCAGGTTTCGCAGCAGCAGGCTCAGTAACATGGCGTTGCCCTGTAGCGGAAGCGGCTGGGCATCAGACCAGATGACCTGAATGGGAAAATCGTCTGCCGGGTGTGTCAGCCCCCAGTCTTCCAGCAAGGTTTCCAGCAGTTCAGGCCAGTGAATGGCTTGGGCATCGGGTACCTGCGACATCGGGTCCAGCTGTGACAGCAACAGCAGTTGCTGCAACAAACGCTCGCTACGCACCACGCCTCGCACCAGCTGTTGCAGGGCGCGCTGCTGTACCGCAGGCTCCTGCGCCAGGCTGGCGACCTCTGCCTGCACCCGCAAGGCGGCTAGCGGGGTCTTCAGTTCATGGGCGGCATCCCCGATAAAGCGGCGCTCGCGGTCGAGCAGATCCTGATAGCGGTTCAATAACTGATTGAGGGCTTGCACCAAGGGCCGCACCTCCTGGGGGGCGTCGTCGGGCAGGGGGGCAGTGTCTTCGGGTTGTCGTCGCTGTAATAGCAAGGTCAGGTCGCGCAGGGGGCGCAGGCCGGTGCGGATGGCCCAGATGAGGGCCAATAACAGCAGCGGCAGGGCCAGCAGCCAGGCCAGCTGCATGCTGCCAGTCAATTCACCGGCGACCTCCAGCCGGAATTCATGCTCTTGCCCAACGGTGACACGGAGGCCGCTATGCTGGTCCCGCGCACTGTACAGTCGCCATTGCTCACCGTGCAGGGTTACATTGCGGAAGCCCTCATGGGCGGGAAAGGGAAACGCGCCGTCAGAGCCATCACTCAAGATCAACTGTTGCTGTGCATTCCATAAGGCAAAGCCCAGTCCGTCGTGTTCCTTGCCATGCTGCCGCTGCGCCGACCCGGCCTGAGGGGCGGGTTGAATCTGTGATACCGGCAGGCGGGCATAGGCATCCAGCAATTGATGGGCAAACTGGATCTGCTCGGCATCAAACAGCTCATCGGCTTCCCGACGGGCCTGGGACCAGGCCGCAAGGACAGCCAATCCCCACACCAGCAGGGTGGCCAGCAAGGCAGACAGCAACAGGCGCCGCTGAATGCTCATGGGGCCTTGCCCAGCTGATAGCCCAGCCCGCGCTGGGTCACGATGATGTCGTTCCCCAGTTTGCGGCGCAGCCGGTGGACGTGTACTTCCACCGCATTGCTCTCCACATCGCTGTCCCAGCTATAGAGCTTTTCTTCCAGCTGCTCACGGGTCCACCAGCGCTGCCGGTTTTGCAGAAAGAGTTCCAGCAGGCTGAATTCGCGGGCACTCAGGGTAATGGTGTGTTCACCCAGCCAGACCTGTCTGCCAACCGGGTCCATCCGTAATGCGCCATGCTGCAGGGTGGCCCGGGTGTGACCGTTGCGGCGACGGATCAAGGCATGAAGCCGGGCGGCCACTTCGGCCAGTGCGAAGGGCTTGCCCAGGTAATCGTCGGCACCGACATGCAGGCCGCTGACCCGCTGTGCCAGCGTATCGCGCGCGGTCAGGATCAGCACCGGCGTGTCCAGTCCCTGCTCCCGCCAGCCTTTGAGAATGGCGATGCCGTCTTCGTCGGGCAGGTTCAGGTCCAGTACCACCGCGTCGAACGGGGCTTGCGCCAGCGCAGCCTGACCTGTGTGTCCGTCCTGAAACCAGTCCACAGTGAAACCCAGCTGGCTGAGCCCCACATGCAGGCCGTCCCCGATCAGCGGGTCATCTTCGATCAACAGGATGCGCATGGTTCAAGCCTGACAAGGGATGGTTGCACTATAGCGGCTCTTTCCGGCCGGTGAACATGGCCCGGATCAAACGAACCCGTTCCAGCCGACTCATGATGATGGCCGCCAGCGCGTGCAGCCCGACCAAGCCCATCAGCAGATTGGCAAGGCCTTCGTGCAGTTCCTCCAGCCATTCTTCGCCCCAGAAACGGTCGGTACCCATCAGCCAGCCCGTCAGGCCCAGCGCCAGCACCAGCGTCAGCAGGCTGAGCATCATCACCGCGCCGAAGGGGTTGTGGCCCGCGTGCGGTGTAAAGTCTCCCTTACGCCAGGCTTGCCACTGTTGCAACAGGCGGGAAGGGGTCGGGAAGAAGTCGCTGAAGCGGGCATGAGCGCTGCCGATGAACCCCCACAGCAAGCGCACCAGCACAATGCCGCTTGCCAGATAACCTGCCCAGCGATGCGGCGGGTCGCCCTCTTCCAGCAGAAACAGGTTGGCGGCCACGCAACTGACCAGACTCCAGTGTGCCGTCCGGACCAGCCGGTCCCAAGTGATTGGGGACGCATTCATGATTCGATCCTCCTTCCCGGATGAAACCCGCCGTACTACCGGCTCAGCTTTCTACCTTGCTCTTGACTGGCTGGCCGCTGACGGTGTCAAAGTAAATTTCCACTTTCTTGCCGGCCTTGTCCTTGCCATAGATTTCATAGCACTGTCCGGAAACCTTGAAGGTCTTGATCTGGTAGCCCTGGCCTTCCAGTTGCTTGCGCAAGGTGTCTTGCGGCATCCATTGGGACTTGGGGTGGGTCGGGCACTTGGGGTCGGCGTGGGCAAGGGAGGTCACGGTCAGCAAGGCCAGCAGGGACAGAACGGTACGCATGGTGAAAGCTCCTTGAGGTTGAATGTGCCAGCCGCTGCTGGCATGGGGGTATTCAACCGCGTCTGGCTTACCGCACGCTTACCGTGCTGGAAAGTGTGTCTGCAACCAGGTATGCAGCGCTTGTGCCAGCAATGTCCAGTTGTGATCCAGCATCATCGCGTGCCCCAGCCCCGGCAGGACGTGGGCATGGGTGTGCAGCAAGCGGGCACAAGCGTCGACTTCCTCCACCGTAAACAGGGCGTCATCTTCCGCGGCCAGAATCAAAGCGGGCAGCTGTGGCAAGGTCGGCGCGCTGCGCCAGCCTTGCCAGCTCAGGTCGAACAACGCCCGCATGGATTCGGGCTGGAACAGCGTCGCCATCTCGGCCAGTGCAGGCGGCGGATACCTGGGACTGAACAACGCGGCCCCCAGTTGGGGGGCATCTGCTGCTTGCAGCTGCCCCTGCACCACATGACCCAGCGCCTGCAGCAAGGGTGGGCGCTGCCAGAACAGACGGCTGGCGGAAGGTACCACCCCATGTGGCGGTACCGGAGCCAGTAGTACGGCGCCAGGGACGCTGATCCGTTCCAGCAGGCGCAGTACGACGGTGCCTCCCAGGGAGTGGCCAATCAGGATGGGGGGCGCAGGCAAGCGTGGCACCGTCGCTTCCACTGCCGCGACATAGTCTTCCAGGCTGTATTGATGCAGGCGAGCCTTGTCCGGGCTATCGCCATGCCCGGGCAGGCTGAGCGCCCAGCAGTCATGTCCATGGTTCGACAGCCACGGCATCAGGTGGGGCTGCCAGCAGGCGGCTGAGGTGTAGGCGCCATGAATGAACAGCAAAGGGGGCGCGGCCGTTGCGTGTGAGGCCGGCTGGTGATGCAGGGCTAAATCGGTTGCGGGATGGTCTGGGTCGTGGAAAGGCATGAGGTGGACGAAAACGGGTTTGCAGGGCAGCCGGTCAACGCCTAGAGTAAAACGAGCAGGACAGTCGCCAGCCTTTTGATTGTGCGTGCAGCAAGGGGCTGGTGGCAAGCACAGGATATCTTCACGAGACCTCAGGGGGCTTCCCGAGGTCGGTATGACCCGTCAGGATAAGACATGGGCGTACAGGGAAGATATCCAGAACACAAGAAACCGCGTGGAGAGTTTCAATGCGACACACATCGCTGCGTACCAAAATATCCGGCACGGCCATCGGGGTTGCTGCCATCACCTTTGTGATCGCGTTTTCGCTGATCTCCTGGCTGGCGCGGGACCAGGCCAAAACCTCAGCACTGCAGGCGGCGCAGGACATGGCGCGCAGTTATGCCAATGATGTGGAAACTGGCTTCATGCAGACCTATTCCACGGTCAATGGCTTGTCGCGTTCACTGGAGGCCATGCTGAAGAATGGCCACACCGACCGCATGCTGGCGCAAGAGGTGGCCAAGTCGCTGCTGGAGCAAAATACTCAGCTTATCGGTCTCTCCAGCTACTGGGAGCCCAATGGATTTGATGGCAAGGACAGTGAGTGGGCCAACAAGCCTGCGCACGATGCTTCAGGCCGCTTTATGACCTACTGGAACCGTGGTGCGGGTCAGCTGGCGGTGGAGGTGGTAAAAGGCTACGAGACGGAAGCAGGCAACGAGTGGTACTACACACCGCGCAAGACTGGACAATTCTATGTTACGGAACCCTACGCTTTCTCGGTGGGAGGCAAGGACGTTCTGATGGCGTCCTTGATGGCCCCCATCCTGAAGGACGGCAAGTTCGTCGGGGTGTCTGGTGCAGACTATCCGCTGGCGACCCTGCAGGACATCCTCAGCAAGGTGAAGCCCTATGGCAGTGGCTATGCCGCACTGATCAGCGCGGGTGGAGCTTACGCCAGCCATCCGCAGGCTGCGATGATGAACAAGCCGGCCAAGGATGTGTCGGCGGATATCCTGGCACAGATCAAGCAAGGCAAGCCAGCGCAGTATATTGACGATGCCGGCATGGTGCATGTTTTCCAGCCGGTGCGGATTGGCCAGTCTGACAGTTTCTGGTCGTTGAAGGTCAGCTTCCCGCTGTCAGCCGTGATGGGTGGGGCCAACCAGATCATGTGGGTGTCGGTGGTGCTGGCCCTGGCCAGTATTGCCATCCTGGCCGTGATCCTGCTGCCGCTGCTGCGCCGGATGACGCAACCGATCGTCTCCCTGACCGGTACCATGCGTGAGCTGGCGGAAGGGCAGGGTGACCTGACCCGCCAGCTGCCGGTGACCTCCGGCGACGAAATCGGGCAGATTTCCAGTGCATTCAACGCCTTCATGCGCAAGCTGCGTGATCTGGTGAGTGAGGTGGCCAACCAGAGCAGCCAACTGGACAGCGCGGCTGGCGGGCTGGCGGGCAGTAGCCGGGAGGTGGCGCAACGCTCGCACCAGCAATCCGACGCGTCTACCGCCACCGCTGCGGCCATGGAAGAAATCGCTGTCAGCATCGCCCATGTGGCAGAAAGTGCCGGTGAGGCCCGCTCTGCTGTGGATGAGGCGGATCGCTTGACGCAAACGGCGCATCGTCAGCTTGGTGATACGGTGCATGAAATCAGTCGTATCAACGAAGGCATGCAACTGGTGGCGCAGCTGGTTGAGAAGCTGGATGGTCGTGCTCGTGACATCAGCTCGATTGCCAATGTGATCAAGGAAATTGCCGGTCAGACCAATCTGCTGGCCCTGAATGCTGCCATTGAAGCCGCGCGAGCCGGGGAGCAAGGTCGCGGCTTTGCGGTGGTGGCCGATGAGGTGCGCAAGCTGGCTGAGCGCACCACGCAGGCCACCATCGAGATCAGCGAGAAGCTGGCCGCCATCCAGCAGGAAACCGCACAGGCGGTCGGGGGGGTGGACCGTGCCGTTGAGCAGGTCGATCGCGGGGTGAGCCTGTCACAGGAAGCCGCAGCCTCGATTGATGGCATTCAGCAGGCGTCTCGCCGCCTGGTGGCGCAGATTGGCGAGATCGCTCACGCAGCCGAAGAGCAGAAGGCGGCTGGCAATGACATCGCGCGCAGTCTGGAGCACATCAGCAGCATGGCGCAGGAAAATGATGTATCGGTGCAGGACAGCGTCAGCGCGGTGTCCAATCTGCAAGGGATGGCCGATCAGCTGCAAGGCTTGGTGGGCCGCTTCAAGGTGTGAGGCTGCTGGCCACCTCCGGTCAAGCCGGAGGTGGCCAGTGTTGCCGCAAGATATTGCACAGGCGGATGTTCAATGGGCTGTGCTCCAGCTCTGCCGGATAGATGAACTGCAAGGGCGCTGCTGTGGCCTGTATCTGCAGCAGGCGCACCTGACCCGCTTGTGCGGCTTGTTCGGCCAGCGCATGCTGGACCAGCGCCACGCCTTCTCCTGCCATCACCAGCTCCAGCGCGGCGGCTTCATGGTCCACTTCCAGCCTGGGATGTGGCGTCAGATTGTGCTGACGGCAGCATTGCTGCAGCAGCATGTCATAGCCGCTGAATGGCCCATAGCCAATCCAGCGATCTGCAGGGACATCGCGTAATTGCTCCCAAGGGTGTTGCGTTGCGTCTGCAGGGGCAATCACGCTCATGGCGATGCTGGTCAAGGGCAGCACATGCAGGGAGCTGTAAGGGTTCTCACCCAAATAGAAGCCGCATTCCAGCTCTTTCTTTCTGACCTGGTTCAGGATCAGCCCAGCCGGTAGCTGCTTGACCTGGATTTCCAGCAGCGGTTGCTGCTGACGCAATTGCTGCAGCAGCAGACCCAGCTGCAACTGGGAGGGGGGCAGGGGGACGCCGATGCGTAAGGTCACGGCGGTTTCGTGGCACAACTGCCGGGCTTTGCTGCGTAGCAGATGGGCCGCTTGTAGCAACTGTTCAGCGTCTGGCAGCAGCACCTTGCCTGCCGCAGTCAGCACCACGCCTGTGGAGGTGCGGGCAAATAGGGGGCTGCCCCATTCCTCCTCCAGTGCCTTGATCTGGGCGGTGACGGCGGGTTGCGACAGATGCAGTGCTTCCGCCGCCTTGGTCAGGTGGCCATGGCGGGCGACGGTTACAAAGGTGCGTAACTGGTATAGCTCCACGGCGGGCAGGGCGTAAAAGGTGTGTAAGTGACCATCTTAGCAGGCGAAGCGGCTTTGCTGGAAGCCCGAGCCCGCCCAACCAAGCCGCAGGCGGCCATACTGCATGCTTATCAATGTGACCCACAGTCGGTCATCATGAAATCCGATTGCAGCGCATGGGCTGCATGCGCACAATGCAATAGCACCAGTTTCATGCCACTGATTCGCTTTCCTATCTTTCTGACCTGGGAGTTGCACGGTAATGAGCAGCATTGATTCTGTCCTGACTGAAACCCGCGTCTTTCCGCCATCGGACGCCTTCCGCCTGCAAGCCAATGTCTCCGGGCTGGAGGCTTACCATACCCTGTGCGAGCAGGCCAACAACGATTACGAAGGCTTCTGGGGCCAGCTCGCGCGTGAGCAGCTGAGCTGGCACAAGCCGTTCACCCAGGTGCTGGATGAGCGTAACCCGCCGTTTTATCGCTGGTTTGGCGATGGCGAGCTGAATGTCTCCTACAACTGTCTGGACCGGCATCTGCCCTTGCTGGCCAACAAGCTGGCCATCATTTTTGAATCGGACAATGGCACCGTGACCCGTGTCACCTATGCCGAGCTGTACCGTCGGGTCTGCCAGTTTGCCAATGGCCTGAAGTCGCTCGGCATCACCAAGGGCGACCGTGTGGTGATCTACATGCCGATGAGCATCGAAGCGGTGGTGGCGATGCAGGGCTGCGCCCGTATCGGTGCCATCCACTCGGTGGTGTTCGGCGGCTTCTCCAGCAAGAGCCTGCAGGAACGCATCATCGACGCCAAGGCGCGGCTGGTGGTGACGGCCAACGAAGGCGTGCGGGGTGGCAAACTGGTGCCGCTCAAGGCGACGGTGGACGAGGCGCTGGCGGCAGGCGGTTGCGATAGCGTGGAGCGCGTGGTCGTCTACAAGCGTGCAGTGCATGAAGATGGTCCGTGGCAGATTGGCCGAGACATCTGGTGGCATGATCTGGTGAAAGGCAAGCCGGAGCACTGCGAGCCGACCTGGGTGAATGCAGAAGACCCGCTGTTCATCCTGTATACCTCCGGCTCCACCGGCAAACCGAAGGGCGTGCAACACAGCAGTGCGGGCTACCTGCTCGGTGCGATCAACACCATGCGCTGGACCTTCGACTACAAACCGGCAGACATCTTCTGGTGTACGGCGGATGTGGGCTGGATTACTGGCCACAGCTACGTGGCGTACGGACCGCTGGCGGTCGGGGCGACCCAGCTGATCTTTGAAGGGGTGCCGACCTATCCGGACGCGGGGCGCTTCTGGCAGATGATCGAGCAACACAAGGTCACCACCTTCTACACGGCACCGACCGCCATCCGCTCACTGATCAAGCTGGGTGGCGATTTGCCGGCGCAATATGACCTCAGCAGTCTGCGTCTGTTAGGTACCGTCGGCGAGCCGATCAACCCGGAAGCCTGGGTGTGGTACCACGAGAAAGTGGGTGGTGGCCGTTGCCCGATTGTGGACACCTGGTGGCAGACCGAGACCGGCAGCCACATGATCACCCCGCTGCCGGGCGCGGTGGCGACCAAGCCGGGCTCCTGCACCTTGCCACTGCCGGGCATCCAGGCAGATATTGTCGATGAAGCCGGTTTCCCGGTGGAGAACGGTAAAGGCGGCTTCCTTGTCATCAAGCGTCCGTTCCCGTCGCAGGTGCGCACCCTGTGGAACGACCCGGAGCGCTTCAAGAAAGCCTATTTCCCGGAAGAGTACAACGGCAAGTATTATCTGGCGGGAGACTCGGCGCACCGTGACGAGCAGGGCTACTTCTGGATCATGGGCCGGATTGACGATGTGCTCAATGTATCCGGCCACCGGCTGGGCACCATGGAGATTGAGTCGGCATTGGTCGCCAACCCGCTGGTCGCCGAGGCGGCGGTGGTGGGCAAGCCGCACGAGATCAAGGGTGAATCCATTGTGGCCTTTGTGGTGCTGAAGGGCCCGCGCCCCAGTGGCGATGAGGCACGGCAGATCATTGCCAACCTGCGGGAGTGGGTAGGCAGTGAAATCGGCGCGCTGGCCAAGCCGGATGAGATCCGCTTTGGTGACAACCTGCCGAAAACCCGCTCCGGCAAGATCATGCGCCGCCTGCTGCGCGCCATTGCCAAGGGTGAGGAAATTACCCAGGACGTGTCCACGCTGGAAAACCCGGCCATCTTGCAGCAATTGCAAGAAAGCGTCTGAGCAGTTCACGCGTCAGACCAGAAGCCCTGCGAGCCGAGTGTCCGCAGGGCTTTTTCATGCAGGTGTGAGCGATGAGCGGAACACTTTACCGCTCATTCTGATGAACGGTACGCTTGTCGGTAATCAGGTGTCATGAGCTCGGCTTTCGGTTAAGCTGCAGGTTATGAGAAAACCGGGATAGTCCAGACACTATCTGCCGACCCCTCCAGACCGATGAGGCCCGAGATGAAAGCCGTCCACGCCACTTTTCCTGCCCGCTTCCAGCCTACCGTGCTGTCCCGCTGTGTGACGGCTGTTCTGCTGACTGCGCTGGGCACCGCCAGCCACGCTGCACTGGCACCTACGCCATACCCCAGCCTGCCACAGTACTCGGCGACCAGTGTGACGCCGAACATCATGCTGTTTATCGACAACTCCGGGAGTATGGCAGCAAACGATATCCCGCTATCCGGTGGGGGGACGGGGACCCGGATGTCGGTGGCAAAGACGGTGGCCAAAGACCTGATCAACAATAACAAGACCCTTAACTGGGGTCTGGCCGCATTCAACCCGAGCAATAACACAACGGCGGGTGTGATCCGGCAGGTTATAAAATCGCGCTCGGTGGCCGCTGATCAGACGGCGATCAACAATTCTATCGACGGTTTGAATCCAGACACCTGGACGCCGCTGGCTGAAGCCTACTATGAAATGACCCGCTACTGGCGGGGTATGAACACCTTTTACTGGACGGGTGGTACGCCAGCTACCAGTATTACGCCGATTTCGCCTTATACCCGACCGATTACCCTGCGCTGTCAGAAGAATTTCACCATTGTGCTGACCGATGGTGAACCAACCCAGGATGCCACTTTCCCCACATCTGGTCAGGACAGCCTGAAGACAGGCTATCCCGGCAATGAGCTGTATGACTACAGCAAGATGATGTACACCGAGGATATCCTCAATACCACGGCGACGGATGCCGATGGGGTTTCCTTTAACGATCCAAATTATTTGAAACAGAATCTGGTGACGTATACCGTCGGTTTTGGCGTTGAGTTTAGTAACCCAAGCTCAACTGCATACAAACGGCTGGAAAAAACCGCTCTGGATGCGGGGGGCCAGGTGTACTCTGCCCAGTCGCAGTCTGAATTGACGGCTGCACTGACCAATGCAGTGAATGACATTAACCGCCAGGCATCAAACTCGCAATCGATGGCAGCTTCAGCCAGTAGCAGTAGCAAACTGATGCTGTACAAGCCCACCTATAACCCGAAAGCAGATGGATTTGATCGGTGGTCCGGAGATGTGACGGCATATGTCAAAAACCCCTTGACTGGGAACACGACGCCGGTTACCGGGCCTGGCGCGCTGGGTCGGCTGGAAAACAGGGCTGTGTCCAATAGCAACTGGTGGGATAGCTCTCGCGTTGTGCTGAGTAGCGTTGTGGCTGGCGATGATGGTGCAGCGACCACTCGGAAGTTTGCATTCCGTGATGCAGCGATTCAGACCAACGCTTCAGGTGAGCAGTACTGGAATGTGCTGGGTGCGGATAATACTGCGCGTACCAACGTAGTGAATTTTGTACGTGGCAAGGAGGGCGTGGCGGGCCTGCGAAGCCGCAGTAATGGTAGCAATTTCAATTTGTTGGGCGATATCATTGGCTCTACAGCACAGATTGTGGCCAAACCGGATAGCCAGTCACTGGATCCTGATTTTAATGGCTTCCTGTCTACCCATGCCAGTCGGAGCATGCTTTTCGTTGGCGCGAACGATGGCATGCTGCATGGCTTTTATGGTGGGGACGTGAATTCGGGTAGCATCAAGCCCATGGATGAAGTGATGGCCTACGTGCCTTCCAAGTCCTATTACAATTTGAGAACCCTGGTAGAACCGACATATGGTCAGGTTGCCAGTGCGCACCCACATACCTATTTTGTGAATGGCCCTCTGCAAATGAATGATGTGAGGGAAAGTGCAGGCAATTGGCACACTTATCTCATGGGCAGCATGGGTCAAGGGGGGCAGGGCGTCTTTACGCTGGACGTGACGTCCATGAGCCAGTTCAGCGAGGGCGCCCCGAGTACTACCATCAAGTGGGAGTTCACGGATCGCCACGATCCTTCTGTGGGCTATCAGTTTGGCCGCCCCTTGATGACTGCAGTGCGTACCAACACCACTGACAAGGTGGTACAAGCCGCTATTTTTACCTCTGGATTTGATAATCATACGGCTGACCCGGCGCAACAGACCTCTCGGGTAGATAGCAACAACAGCCCAGCCCTGTTTGTGGTTAACCAGACCACCGGTGCATTGATTCGCAAGATTACCCTGCCCAGCAGTCCAACAGACTACAGCAAGAATCTGACCCTGAGTGCTCCAGCTGGTGGTGACATAGGTTGGGATGGGATTATCGATTTTGTCTATGTTGGGGACAACCAAGGCAATTTGTGGCGTTTTAACCTGACCAGTGATGACAGTAGTCAATGGTCCAGTGGCAGTGCGCCATTCTTCAAGGCTAAGAATGGGTCTAACCAGAATCAACCTATTGTGCAGCGTCCCACGCTGACCCCGGTTTTCGACAAGGATGTCGATGGCAATATTGATTACAATTCGCCAGTTGGCAATATGGTGGTGTTTGGGACTGGGCGCTTTTTGTATGCCTCAGACAAGACGGACAATACAGTTCAGTCTTTGTACGGGGTGCTGGACCGTATTGATGCCCTGAATAACAGCAGCACACTCACAAGAGCCGATTTGCAAGCCCAAACCATCCATACGGGCGCTGCTACGACAACCGTCAGTGCCGTTGGTAAATTCCCTGGTGAGTATCGGACCAGCACCATGAACGCAGTTAGCCTGAGTGGTGCCAACAAGGGATGGGTAATCGACCTCCCCAATACCGGTGAGCGGAATGCCAGTGCTCCATACTTTAATCAGGAGGCGGACGTGGTGCTGTTCGCTTCTGCCATCCCGGTGTCGACTTCGCAGTGTTCTGCAGGCGGGGATGGATGGTTATACGGTGTCGACCCACAGAGCGGGCAACCGAAACGGGGATTCATTGACGTCAACCTGAGCGGTTACTTTGATGCGGGTGATGACCTGACTTTCAATACGACGCCTACGGCAGTGACACGACCTGCCAGCGCCTATCACTTGACGGTATTTCCTGGGGAGCTGACCCGAGGCTCAACAGAGTCTACAATTGCTCCTGGATTACCTTCCACCGTGTCGTCTCAACTGAGTGGCATCACTGCACCGGTTGGGGTGCGAGAAGGTAATTCGTCTGGGATTTTCCGGATGGCCAAGGTGGGGGCCGCAAGTGGGGTAACGACGGGGGCTTCGGTGCCATATTCCATCCCGACCGGCGGCTCAATCATGATACCGTGCCAAGGCTCGTTGTGCGTTAAGGATATCCCTACAGGGGGTAAACCGCCGTCAACGGTGTCGGTCGAGCGGGTCACTTGGCGGGAACTGATTCAGTAAAAGGATAGGGCATGAAACGTCAGACCGGTTTTAGTCTGGTCGAGTTGCTGATCGTGCTGGCGGTGGCGGCGATAATCGCCGCCATCGCCGTACCCAGCATGATCGGCCTCATCAATGGCTCGCGGGTGTCATCTACCGCCGAGGTGCTGACCAATGATCTGGTCGCGGCCCGGCTGGATGCCATCCGCTATCGTCGTCAATACACGGTATGTGCGGTCACAAACCCGGATACGGCAACCACCTGCAGTAATAATGCCAACGGCTGGGGCAATGGCTGGATTGTATTGAATAGAGCAACGGGGGCCGTAGTGTCGCGCCATACTGCCAACAAGGGGCTGACTATGGTGGGTGCGGTTGCCCCCCCGGGGCTTGCCAGTGCTGCCAGTGGTGTTACATTTTCGGGCGTATTAGGTGGTACAGACAATACTGTCACGCTTTGTTTTTCGAAGGGCACAGAGATTCGCCGCGTCATTGTCCTGACAACGGGTAGGGTAACGCGCTCGACAGGAGGTGCCGCATGCTGAGTGCACGTCATTTACACCGTCCCCCGGTATCCCGGCAGTCGGGTGTTACCATCCTCGAGGTGATGGTATCCATCCTGATTCTGGCGGTCGGCATTCTTGGCTTGGCAGGGGCGCAGACCCGTGCGCTGAACAGTGCACGCAATGCCTATGAGCAGGGCATTGCAGCGGACGTGGTCAATAGCCTGGCTGACA
Organism: Leeia aquatica; assembly: GCF_012641365.1. Lineage (NCBI taxonomy): Bacteria > Pseudomonadati > Pseudomonadota > Betaproteobacteria > Neisseriales > Leeiaceae > Leeia > Leeia aquatica. The sequence goes on along the minus strand of NZ_JABAIM010000001.1, from coordinate 1,163,077 downwards.
GTATCCGCGCCAACCGCTCACCGATTGTGGCACAGTCGGGAGTGACGACGGGACCTACTTTGCCGGACTACACGACACCCATTACAGGCAATGCACTTGCGGCTTCAGATTATACGCAGGCATTAAATGACGCGCGGAATCAACTGGCGCCTACTGCCAATATTGTCATTACAAGGACAGCAACGGCAGATAATTATGGACGCTATACCGTTACCATGACCTGGAGTAATAACATTGCATCGCAAAGCTACGCTGCGGTGGTGGAATGAGGGGGGCGGACATGAAACAAAGAGCACAGCAGTTTGGCTTCTCTCTGGTGGAATTGATGGTGTCGTTGACCTTGGGTTCCTTGGTCATCCTGGCCTTGGGCCAGATCTACAGCTCCACCAGTGCCAGCCGCCGGGTGCAGGAGATGCAATCCCGTTTGGCGGAAGACGGGCGGTTTGTGATGGGGATCAGTAGTCGTTTGCTATTGCAAGCGGGTTACAAGCAAAATCCTGGTTATGGGAGCGCGCCTTTCCAGTCGGTCAGTGGTGCTGTGTCCACCGCGAGCTCTGTGGCAATTGTGTTTGATGCTGATGGTATCAACCAGGTTGGCTGTAATGGTGTGGCTGTAGCAAGCGAAGTCAACCTGCGCGTTACCATCTTTCAATCAGGCTCTGGGTTGGACTGTAGATTTACCAATGCATCAGGCTCAACAATAACCAACTGGGTAGTGGCCGCAGCATCAGGTACCAGCCGCGGTGTGGAGGTGGTGGATTTCAATCTGCAATATGGCATAGACGACAATGTGTCTACCGTCGCATCGGCCTATCAGTGTGCGCCCAGCAGGGACTGTATTCCGGATAGATACACTTCCACACCGGGGACGGGGGCACGGATTGTGGCTGTGCGAGTCTGTGCGGTGTTGCGTAGTGAGCAGAGTGCAATGGCAGTTTCCCGTCCGGCCGCATTTACGAATTGTACGGGTGCCAATATTGCGGCATCGACCACGGACCGTAAGGTGTACCGGATCTTCCGCACCACCGTGGCCATGCGTAACCGGAGCTGAACATGCAGAATCGTCAAACACAGTTACGCGCAGCCCGGGGCTTTACCATGGCGGTGACGCTGATCATGCTGCTGGTGGTGACCTTGCTGGTGATGGGAAGCATGCGCGGGGTGGTGGTGGGGGAGCGAGCTGCGGGGGATTACCGTGAACGCAGTCAGACCATTCAGCGTGCCGAACAAGCATTGCGCCAAGGCGAACTGGCCTTGCGTCAGCCAAGTTGTGCTACGGCATGGAACTGCCTGACCAATGCTCAAGGTTTGAATGAGTCTTCTGGCCCGGCGAGTAATCCGATCACAGCATGGTCAGTCGCTTCAGGAACTACCGCTGTCGCAGTGGCGAACGCTGGACGGTATGTGGTGCAACCGCTTGGAACGTTTACGGCTTCGGGGCGCATCCTCCCCCTTACCTCCTGCTACCGCTGGGCGGTTACTGCCAAGGCATACAGCTCTCTCAATGCATCAGCCGGCACGCTGGACGCCAATGAAGGCGCCGTGGTACAAAGTCAGGTCATTGTGTGTCCCGTTAGCTAACAGGCTACAGGAGTTGAATACTATGCAGAAAGTACGTCACGCTGGGTTCACCTTGGTGGAGTTGATGATCGTGGTGGCCATTATTGGTATTCTGGCGGCAGTGGCGTATCCGGCGTATACCCGGCATGTGGTGAAAAGCCGCCGTACGGATGCGCAACAGTTACTGGTGGATTATGCGGCTAGAATGGAACGCGCTTACTCTGTGAATGGCCGCTATGACACAGCAGGTTCGTCTACAACCTGTGCAGCGAGTGCTTCCAGCACCTTGTATTACACAATATCCTGCGTGGCGAGCGGGCCTACCAGCTTTACGCTTACCGCGGCCCCCGTGGCGGGGAAATCCCAGGATGGGGATGGGGATTTGACGCTGAATAATACGGGTTTCAAGAGTGGTACGGTGGCCAGCGGGCGTTGGGGTAGTTAAGCCTTCGCTGTGCTTGTATGATAATAAACGCGGGCAAAAGCCCGCGTTTATTATTGCGAATAGCCGTTTGGACCTACAAACCCTTCGGCAGATTGAACACCACATTCTCTTCCACCGTGCGCAGGGTGTCGACCGCGCTGGCGCCCAGCGCCTGCAAGCGGGTAACCACGCCTTCGACCAGCACTTCCGGTGCCGATGCGCCAGCCGTCACGCCAATGCGAGCCTTGCCCGCTAGCCACTCGGCTTGCAACTCCGTGGCATTGTCGACCATATAAGCGGGTACGCCGAGTTGCACCGCCACTTCACGCAGCCGGTTGGAGTTGGAGCTGGTGCGTGAGCCAATCACAATGATCAGGTCACTCTGGCTGGCCAGCTGTTTGACGGCATCCTGCCGGTTTTGTGTGGCGTAGCAGATGTCGTCCTTCTTGGGGCCAACGATGCCAGGGAAGCGTGCGGTCAGGGCTTGTACCATGATACGGGCGTCGTCCACCGAGAGGGTGGTCTGGGTGACATAAGCCAGTTTGTCAGGGGTGCCCACCTGCAGCTGTGCCACATCTGCCGGCGTTTCCACCAGATACATGCCGCCCTGGCTTTGGCCCATGGTGCCTTCCACTTCCGGGTGGCCGGCGTGGCCGATCATCACGATCTCAAAGCCCTGCTCACGCAGTCGGCGGACTTCCAGATGCACCTTGGTGACCAGCGGGCAGGTGGCATCAAAAATGGTCAGGCCGCGTGCCTCAGCATCGCGGCGTACCTGCTGTGACACCCCGTGCGCGCTGTAAATCAGCGTGCTGCCGGGCGGCACATCATCCAGCTCCTCAATGAAGATGGCCCCCTTGGCCCGCAAGCCATCCACCACAAAGCGGTTGTGTACCACTTCATGCTTGACATAGATCGGCGCGCCGAACTTTTCCAGCGCCCGCTCCACAATGCTGATGGCGCGATCCACCCCGGCACAGAAGCCTCGTGGGTTGGCCAGGATGATCTGTCGGGTTTCACTCATGAAGACGCCCCTTGTGCCTTGGGCTTGTGCAGAAAGCTGTCCAGGATCAGCAGCCCCGCGCCACCGACGATGGCACAGTCAGCGATATTGAACGCAGGCCAGTAATGCGGGCCCCAATGGAATTCCAGAAAGTCCACCACCTGCCCCCGGGTTACCCGGTCGTAGGCATTGCCCAGCGCGCCACCCATGATCCAGGCTAATGCCAGGCTGTAGCGGAAGCGATCGGCATGCAGCCATAGCTGCCACAGGATCAAGCCTGCAGCGGCCAGAGCCAGCACTGTGAAAAAGACCACCTGCCAGCCACCGGCATCGTCCAGCAAACCAAAGGCCGCACCCGGGTTATGCATCAGGTGCAGATTGAAGAACGAGGTATAAGTCACCCGCTCATAATCGACAAAGTGGGCCAGGATGGCACTTTTGCTCCAGCGGTCCAGCACGATGACCAGCAGGGACAATGCCAGCCAGGCCACAAAGCGGCGTGGTTTAGGCATGCTCACGGGTTTCTCCCTGACCGTACAGATTGCTGAAGCAACGCCCGCACAGGTGCGGATGGGCGGCCTGCTGGCCGACATCCTTGCGGTAATGCCAGCACCGCTCGCACTTGTGCTCGCGGGTGGCGTGCGCCTCAATGCGCAGCTCACCCTCGGCTTGTAGCACCTGCGCACTGGAGGTGATCAGTACAAAGCGCAGGTCGTCGCCCAGTGCCGCCAGCGCGGCGTAGGTGTCACCGCTGGCGTGCAAGGTCACTTCAGCCTGCAAGGAGGCGCCGATCTTGCCATCCATGCGCAGCTGTTCCAGCTCCTTGCTGACCTGTCCCCGCACCTGACGCACGCGCTCCCAGCGCTGCAGCAGAGGCTCGGCATCGGCGACTTCCGGGAAGGCGTGGTGCAGGTGTTCGAACACGCTGTCGCGATAGCCTAGCGATTGCCACACTTCTTCGCTGGTGAAGCTGGTGATGGGCGCCAGCAGCTTGGTGAGGCTATGCGCCAGATGCCACAGCACGGTCTGCGCCGAGCGACGTGCCAGCGATGTCGGCGCGCTGGTGTACAGCCGGTCTTTCAGGATGTCCAGATAGAAGCCGCCGAGGTCCTCCGAGCACCATACCGAGATGGCTGATACAGCATGGTGGAACACATAGCGCTCATAATCCGGCAGGATCTGCTGGTTCTGGAAACGCTCGGCCAGCGCCAGCGCATAGCGGTCGATCTCCAGCATCTGCGCTACCGGCACGCTGTGCTGGCTGGCGTCAAAGTCGGTCAGATTGGCCAGCAGGAAGCGCAGGGTATTGCGCAGGCGACGATAGGTTTCTGTCACCCGCTTCAGGATCTCGTTCGACAGCGACATCTCGCCCGAATAGTCGGTAGAGGCAATCCACAGTCGCAGCACGTCGGCACCCAGCGTATCGAACACCTCCTGCGGCAGGATACCGTTGCCCAGTGATTTGGACATCTTGCGGCCTTGCCCGTCCACCAGAAAGCCGTGGGTCAACAGCTGGCGATAAGGGGCGTGACCATCGGTGGCGCAGCCGGTCAGCATCGACGACATAAACCAGCCACGATGCTGGTCGGAGCCTTCCAGATACAGATCCGCCGGGTGGCGCTCGCTGCGTTGCAGCTCCGGGCGAGTGCGTAACACGGCGGCGTGGGTCGAGCCAGAGTCGAACCACACATCCAATGTGTCTGGCAGCCGGCTGTAGTGCTCAGCATCGCTGCCCAGCAGCTCTACCGGGTCCAGCGCCCACCAGGCCTCGATACCTTGCTGTTCCACCCGCTGTGCGACTTGTTCCAGCAGCTCCGGAGTGCGTGGGTGCAGCTCACCGGTTTGCTTGTGGGCAAACATGGCCATCGGCACGCCCCAGAAGCGCTGCCGGGATACACACCAGTCCGGGCGATTCTTCTGCATCGCCTCCAGCCGAGCGCGGCCCCAGCCGGGGAAGAACTCGGTTTCGTCCACGGCGGCCAGCGCCTTGTCACGCAGGGTCTTGCCATCGGCTACCGGCTTGTCCATGGCGATGAACCACTGGTTGGTGGCGCGGAAGATGATCGGTGTCTTGTGCCGCCAGCAATGCGGGTAGCTATGGCGCAGCTTCGCGTGGCACAGCAGTGCCTGCTTCTCGCTCAGCACATCCACAATCAGCGGGTTGGCCTCCATCACGCTGCGGCCTTCCACCAGCCAAGTGCCGTCCAGGAAGCGGCCATCGCCACCCACCGGGTTGTCAATTGGCAACTGGTAGCGCAGGCCCACCACATAGTCTTCCTGACCATGTGCGGGTGCAGTATGCACCAAGCCGGTACCCGCGTCGGTGGTGACGTGGTCGCCCAGGATCAGCGGTACGGTGCGGTCAAGGAAAGGGTGTTGCAGGCGGATGAGCTCCAGCGCCTGTCCCTTGGCTTGCCCCACCACTTCCACCGATTCAAAACCATAGCGCTTGATGGCGGCTTCAGCCAGTTCACGCACCAGAATCAGCAGACCCGCCGGCGTGGCAATCAGGTCATAGGTCAGTTCCGGGTGCACACTCACGGCTTGGTTGGCGGGCAGGGTCCACGGCGTGGTGGTCCAGATCACAGCGTAGGCTGCTTCGTCACCCAACGAGGTACCAAAGGCCGCGGCCAGTTTGGCACGGTCCTCGTCCACCACGCGGAACGCCACGTCGATGGCCGGTGAGGTGCGGTCTTCGTATTCCACTTCGGCGTCTGCCAGTGACGAACCGCAGTCCACACACCAGTGCACCGGCTTCTTGCCCGCGACCAGATAGCCGTTTTGATAGATCTTGCCCAGCGTGCGGATGATGGCCGCCTCGGTGGCAAAATTCATGGTCTTATAGGGGTTGTCCCAGTCGCCCAAGATGCCCAGTCGCACGAAATCCCGCTTTTGCAGCTCGATCTGCGATTCTGCATAGCTACGGCACAGCGCGCGGAAAGCCGCCTTGTCCGCCAGCTTGCCGTGCTCCTTTTCCACCTTGTGCTCAATCGGCAGGCCGTGGCAATCCCAGCCCGGCACGTAGGGGGCATCAAAGCCGGCCAGGGTCTTGGATTTGACGATCATGTCCTTCAACACCTTGTTGACGGCATGACCCATATGGATTTCACCATTGGCGTACGGCGGGCCATCGTGCAGGATGAACTTGGGGCGACCCGCTGCGACCTTGCGGATGCGCTGATAGGTCTGCCGCTCCAGCCACTGCTGCAGCATGCCCGGCTCCCGCTTGGCCAGATCGCCCCGCATCGGAAAGGGCGTATCCAGCAGGTTCAGGGTGGGCTTGTAGTCCGGCTTGTCGCCCGGTGGGGTGGTGCTCATGGTTTATCCTGTTGGCTGACGGGGCAGGCGCGGGGCCTGTAAACCCTTAACTTTAATCGAAAAATGCAATCCGGTGGTCAAATCAGTGGCTGTGCCAGTGCGAGTGCTTCTGGCTGCAGCAGTGCGGGGTGTTGTGCGAAGTAGGCTTGGGCCTCGGTCACATCCTGCCCAATGCGTTCCACCAGCGTGGGCAGATCGGGGAAGCGGGCTTCATCGCGCAGCTTGTGATGAAAGCGAACACCGAGGTGTTGGCCATAGATCTGCCGGTCAAAGTTGAACAGATACACTTCCAGCGTGACCAGCCCGTCATTCGTCACCGTAGGGCGTACCCCCAGGCTGGCCGCACCCGGCCAGGGGCGGTCGCCCAGTCCATCCACACTGACCGCAAAGATGCCGGAGAGGGGCGGGCGATTGTGTTTGATCTGCACGTTGGCGGTCGGGTAGCCAATGGTACGGCCCAGCTTGTTGCCATGCATTACCCGCCCGCTGATGCGGTACGGCCTGCCCAGCAGGGCAGTGGCGCTGGCCAACTCACCTTGAGCCAGCGCTGCGCGCACGGCGGTACTGGAGGCGCGCAGGCCCGCGTGCTCGATGGTGGTCATGGCCTCCAGCGCCAGCCCCAGCTGCGCGGCATGCTGTTGCAGGGTCTGAAAATCACCACTGCGGCGCTGGCCGAAGCGGAAATCATCGCCGATCAACAGATAGCGGCACTGCAGCTGATCACGCAGCGTGTCATACATGAACTGCTCAGCGGTCTGGCTTGCCAGCGTGTGATTGAAGGGCAGCACCACGGTCTGTGCCACACCACAGGCTGCCAGCAGCTCCAGCTTTTCGCGCAGGCTGGTCAGGCGAACAGGCGCGGCTTGTGGGGTGAAAAACTCGCGGGGGTGCGGCTCAAACGTCACCACGGTGGATGGCAGACCGCGTGCCCAAGCCTGTTGCATCAGGCGGGCAAGCAGCGCTTGGTGCCCCTGGTGTACGCCATCAAAATTGCCGATGGTGATGGCCGCTGGGTCAGGCAGGCGAGTGGTCAGGCCTCTGAAAACGCGCATAAGCAGTTCAAAAAACAGTCATTTTAACGGGCGGCAGGCAGCCGGTCCAGCAGGCATGCAGTCTGGCAACGCATGAGTGGGCTTAGGATTCAATGCAGGCTTGCTGTATAGTTGGCTTCAGCAGATGTGGTACCCCACTTGTGGCGTAAGCAGAGGAGTTTCGATGTATCCCCGCCACAATCCTGATAAATGACATCAACAAATTTTTGAAAACATTTGTTTTTTAATTAGAATTCGATTATTAGAGGCAAAAAGGGTGTCTGCATTCCAGGCGGGCGAGGGCGCATGAAAAAAATCATCATCATTGTGGTTGCGGTTGTATTGCTGCTGGGTGGCGTTGGCGGCGGGGTCTGGTTCTACCTGTCTTCCAAGCACAAGCCGACCAAGGGCAAGCCCAAAACTGAACAGCATGCGGCCAGTGAAGAGGCGGATGCCGGTGAAGAGGGCGGCGGCGAAGCGCATGGTGGCGAAGAAGCCCCTGCTGAGGAAGAGGAAGCTGCCGACGAAGAGCACAAGAAGCCGCCTGTGTTTGAAAAGATTGATCGCTTTGTCGTCAATGTGGATGGCAATCCGGAAAAGCGTGGCGTGATGTCGGTGGAAATCCAGGCTGAATTGGGTGACCCGCACGCCAAGGAAACGCTCAATGCCTACAAGCCCAAGATTCAGAGTGAAATCATTCTGATGCTGGGCAGTCAGAAGTTTGACGAACTGTCCACGCCGGAAGGCAAGAAGAAGCTGCAGAAGGCTCTGCAGGACAAGGTGAACGAAGTGATTGGTGTCAAATCGGCGAAAAAAGGGGTGAAGAGCATTGCCTTTACCTCCCTGATTCTGGAGGAGCGCTGAGCGCCGGCCAATAGGCAGGTGCCCGGCAAGCGGACATGGCAGACGATATCCTCTCCCAGGAAGAGGTCGACGCGCTACTGCGCGGGGTGACCGGAGAAGAGGACGCGCCGGAGGAGGGTGGCGACGGCGCGGGCGTTCGCTCCTACGACATTGGTCGTCAGGAGCGGATCGTCCGTGGGCGCATGCCGACCTACGAAATCCTCAACGAGCGCTTTGCCCGTTATTTCCGCATTGGCATTTTCAACTTCCTGCGCCGCAATGCTGAAATCTCGGTCGGGCCGGTGCGGGTGCTGAAGTACAGCGAGTTCATTCGTAACCTGGTGGTGCCAACCAACCTGAACCTGGTGCATGTGAAGCCTCTGCGCGGTACCGGGCTGTTCATCTTCGACCCCGATCTGGTGTTTCTGGTGGTCGATAACCTGTTCGGCGGGGATGGCCGTTTCCACATGCGGGTGGAAGGGCGTGACTTCACCTCGACCGAACAGCGGGTGATCCACCGCATGCTGGAAGTGGTGTTTGAGGAATACCAGCGTGCCTGGACGCCCGTGTTCCCGGTGGAATTCGAGTATGTGCGCTCGGAGATGAATACCCAGTTTGCCAACATCGCCACGCCGACCGAGGTGGTGGTGGCGGTGACCTTCAAGATCGAGCTGGGCTCCGGCGGGGGTGATTTTCACGTGTGCCTGCCGTATTCCATGATCGAGCCGATTCGGGATGTGCTGTACAGTTCGATGCAGGCCGACCGGGCTGAGGCCGATGACCGCTGGGTGAAGCTGCTGTCCAAGCAGATTCAGGTGGCGGAAGTGGATCTGGTGGCGAATCTGGGGTCGGCGCCGGTGACGTTGGGCGAGATTCTCAACCTGAAAGTCGGCGATGTGATTTCGCTCGACATTCCGGAGGCCATTGTGGCCGAAGTGGATGGTGTTCCGGTGCTGGAATGCCAGTATGGTATCCTGAACGGGCAGTATGCCTTGAAAGTGGACAAGATTTTAGCCGGCGCGGATCAGGTGCTGGGTGCAGGGGATGAACATGGCTGAAGCAAACGACAGCGAAGAAACCGGTCTCGACGACTGGGCGGCGGCGCTGGCCGAGCAGGAAGCCTTCGATGCGGCACAACAGCCCTCGGACGGGGGGGATGCGCTGGCTGCAGCACCTGCCGCCGCCGCGCAGATTTTCCAGCAGTTTGGTGAGGGTGCGCCCCCGGCGGGTGCGCCCAGCAATCTGGACATGATCCTGGACATCCCGGTCGCGCTGACGGTGGAGCTGGGTCGCACCAAGATCGCCATCCGCAGCCTGTTGCAACTGGCGCAGGGCTCGGTGGTGGAGCTGGATGGCTTGGCGGGTGAGCCGATGGATGTGCTGGTGAATGGCTGCCTGATTGCGCAGGGTGAAGTGGTGGTGGTGAATGACAAGTTTGGTATCCGCCTGACCGATATCATCACCCCCGCCGAGCGCATCCGCCGGTTGCACAAATGACCGCCAGCGTGCTGCGCCGCTGGGCGGCGTTGGGTCTCGTCATGCCTGTCATGGTGATGGCTGCACCGGGCTCGGCCGAGCCACTCTCCTTTGGCTATTTCTTCCAGGTGCTGATCAGTCTGGTGCTGGTATTGGCGCTGCTGTTCGGCACCTTGCTGTTGATGAAGCGCTTTTCGCATGGCTTGCCGGGGCGGCAGTCTCCGCTGAAGATGGTGGGATTGCTGAGCTTGGGTACCCGCGAACGGGTGGTGGTGGTGGAGCTTGGGGATCGCTGGCTGGTGCTGGGTGTCACCGCCCAGTCTGTTCAGCTGCTGACCGAGCAGCCACGCCCGGAAGGCGTGCCACCACAGGCAGAATCGTCGCCACCGTTTCAGCAATGGCTGCAACGCGCCCTCAATCGCAACAAGGAGCACCATGCGCCACCGTCTGCTTGACTGGGGCCGGATACGGCGCTGGGGGCTGCCGGTGGCACTGGCCCTGACAGGCGGGCTGGCCTTGGCGGCCAACACCCTGCCGGCGTTCACCAGCCAGCCCACACCGGATGGCGGTACCGAATACAGTCTGTCGATCCAGACCCTGCTGCTGCTCACCTCGCTGACCTTCCTGCCCGCCATCTTGCTGATGATGACGGCGTTTACCCGTATCGTGATCGTGCTGTCGCTGCTGCGGCAGGCGATGGGTACCATCCAGTCACCGCCCAATCAGGTGATTGTCGGCATGAGCCTGTTTCTGACCTTGTTCGTGATGGCACCGACGCTGGAGAAGGTGTATACCGACGCCTATGTGCCGTTTTCGCAGGATCAGATCAATTTCAATCAGGCCTTGGAGGCGGGGGGCAAGCCGCTCAAGGCCTTCATGCTCAAGCATACCCGTGAGAAAGACCTGGCACTGTTCATTGAGCTGTCCGGCAGCGCGCGCCCCAATGGGCCGGAAGATGTCGGCTTCAAGGCGCTGGTCCCCGCCTATGTCACCAGTGAGCTGAAGACAGCGTTCCAGATCGGTTTCCTGATCTATATCCCTTTCCTGATCATCGACATGGTGGTGGCCTCGGTGCTGATGTCGATGGGGATGATGATGATCTCGCCGGTGGTGATCTCGCTGCCGTTCAAGCTGATGCTGTTTGTGCTGGTGGATGGCTGGCCGCTGCTGATTGGCGCGCTGGTGAAGAGCTTTTATGTCTAGGGGGCTGCCATGACGCCAGAAATGGTGATTACCATCATCGAGCGCGCATTGCTGGTACTGATCATGGTCGCTGCCCCCATGCTGCTGGCAGGGTTGATTACTGGCCTGATCGTGTCCATTTTCCAGGCGGCCACCCAAATCAACGAGATGACGCTGACCTTCATCCCCAAGCTGATCGTCACCTTTCTGGTGATTGTGCTGGCCGGGCCGTGGATGCTGTCGGTCATTACCGATTACACCATCCGGCTGTTCAACGACATTCCGGGGCTGATCGGCTAAGGATGCTGCGGTGATCCACATCACGCAGGAGCAGCTCTACCACCTGATCAACCTCTATTTCTGGCCGCTGGCCCGGATTCTGGCCTTCATGGCGGTGGAGCCCCTGCTGTCGGTGCGGGCGGTGCCGCGCCGGGTCCGGTTGGGACTGGGGCTCGCCTTGACGGTGGTGGTGGTCCCACTGCTGGAAACGACCCCCACCAGCCTGCCCAGTGGGCCGGTTGCCATGCTGTTGCTGGTGCAGCAGATCCTGATCGGTGTGGGTATGGGTTTTGTCGCCCGGCTGGTGTTCACCGCCATTGAAATGGCGGGCAGCTTGGCGGGTTTGCAGATGGGCTTGTCGTTTGCGGCTCAAGTGGACCCGGTGCATGGCTCACAGACGCCGGTGGTGGCACAGTGGATGAGCTTGTTTGCCACCTTGCTGTTTCTGGCCCTCAATGGCCATTTGCTGATGCTGTCGGTGCTGGTGGAGAGTTTTCACCTGCTGCCGGTCAGCGCACAGCCCTTGCAGCTGGCAGGCATGAAAGACATCGCCCTGTTTGGCGCTCGCATTTTCAGTATCGGCTTGTGGTTATCGCTGCCGGTGGTGGCCAGTTTGTTGTTGACCAACCTGGTCATCGGTGTGGTGGCGCGCGCCTCGCCCCAGATGAACCTGTTTGCAGTGGGCTTCCCCATTACACTGGTGATTGGCTTGGCGGCCTTGTACTTTTCGCTGCCTTCCATGCAGGGCGTGCTGTCGCGGGTATTCGACATGCAGGTGCACATGATGCTGGATCTGCTTCGCGCCTTGCGTCCTGTCTGAGCCCTTGCCCTGCGGTCAGGGCTTGATTTCCACCACCAGCAGCCCGGCACGCAGGCCGGGTTTGACCTTGGGGTTGGGGAACACAATGCATTCCTCATCATGCCCCACCACATAGCGGTAGTCGCCATCAGTTGCGAGCACCGTCCCCCGTGGAAATGCCGTGAAATTCTCCACGTCATCCGGGATGTGCAATTGAAAACCCGCCTCGCTCTGGCGAACGATCTCACCGGCCACCCGGAAACGTCGCGGTAGCGGGGTAGTGGTGCTGTCCGCCGGGGCCGCCAGCAAGGTGCGCAGACCTTGATCCATGCCACTGAAGCGACTGAGATCGTTTTCTCCAAAGCGTCGGACCTTGCCCAGCTCCAGCGTAAACGCATCAGCCCCGAAGCGGCTGCTGCTGAAATAGGAGAAGGTGCCAGCCGGTTTTTCGTTCAGCAGGACGGCATCCACCCCACAGCGCTGCAGCCAGGCCATCTGTTGCTCGTTCCACTGCAGATCCGCCCGGTAGGGGTAGAGGGCAAAACGCCCGAAGCGGGAGCCGCGGATGGCGGTGTGCAGGTCGTAGTGCAGACGCGGCACCGCATGGGCAGCTGCAGGGGCCGCCATGAAAAAGGCGCTGAGCCAGCGCTCCAGCTGGGCGGCGCGGGTGGCCTCACGGCTGCCGGGGTGCTGCTGGTGGCGACCATCAAACATCCGGTTGAGGTCATCGTCCAGATAGCGACGGTGCTGGCGCAAGGCTTCCGGGTTGCCAAACAGGAACAGCACGCGGGCGCGGCACGACAAGTGGCCGGCGGCCAGATCCCTGATCAGGTGATTGCAGACCTCTACCGGTGCCGTCTCATCGCCATGGATGCCGCAGGAGAGTACCAGGTCGGCGTGCCGATGTGCCAGATCTGCAGGCTCCCATTGCAGCGCGCCTTCGCCCAGCCACTGCCAGTGGCCGCCGTGTCCCGCCCAGCGTTGTGCTTGATGCGCTTGCTGCTGTAACAGCGCGGTCAGGAAATCCCGGGTCAGAAGGTCAGGCGTAAAAGGGGCGATCATGAGGTATGGTGAATACGGGTGAGCTTGAAGACATTGTAGTGTTGGTCGTCGCAGCGTGCAGCCGGTATGCCGCATGTTCGACCAATGATGGCGCAGTTGCCTTAATGTTCATTTTTTTTGATTAATAATTCAGGTTATTTTAGTAGTAATTCTTGTTCTCTCTGTCAAAATGAGGGCCTTGCAATGTGTGCATTGAGCCTTGTCTATCTATGGTGCGCTTTTTTGGGCATTTATATGTGCTTGGATGGATGGGCTGGTGGGCAAATGCTTGGAAGCTCCTCGCAAAATTAATTCAGTTTTTTTGATTTTTTCGGGAACCAATGATCGGTCGGCATACTCTCAAGGGGCGATTGTGCCGTCGTGCAATGCAAGGAGCATGTAGAGATGAACCGTTACCACCCATTGTCGAAGCTGTTGCACTGGCTGATGGCTGTACTGATCCTGGTCGCTTTCGGTATTGGCCTCGCCATGGCAGACGCACCGCTGTCGCCCAAGGTGCTGGCGCAATTCAGTTACCACAAATGGATCGGCATCACCGTACTGGCGCTGGTGGCATTGCGCCTGCTCTGGCGTCTGCTCAAAGGGGTGCCCGCCATGCCGGACAGCATGAAGCCGTGGGAAAAACTGGCGGCCCACCTCGGGCATCTGGGTCTGTATCTGCTGATGATCGGCGTGCCGCTGGTGGGATGGCTGATGAGCTCCGCCAAAGGGGTGCCGGTGGTCTACTTCAAGCTGGTGCGCCTGCCCGACCTGATCGGCCCCGACAAGGCGCTGGGTGAGCAATTGGCGGAAGTGCACGAAACACTGGCCTGGCTGATGGTCGCCTTGATCGTGGTGCATGTGCTGGCCGCCCTGAAACATCATTTTGTGAATCGCGATACGGTGCTGCGTCGCATGCTGCCGTTCGCCAAGGTAGGGGAGTAAGCAATGGGTGCATTACGTTATGGCCTGGCTGGCCTGCTGTTGAGTGCGGGGTTGGCGGCTCAGGCGCAAACGGTGGATCTGGCGAAGAGCCAGCTGAAGTTCACTTTCAAGCAGGAAGAAGTGCCGGTAGAAGGGCAATTCCGCAAGTTTGCGGCGCAGGTCAGCTTTGACCCGGCCAAGCCGGAGGCCGGCAAGGCGGAGGTCAGTGTTGAGCTCTCCTCCGTGGATGGGGGCAGCCCGGATGCCACGGGTGAGCTGGGCAAGAAAAGCTGGTTCGACAGTGCCCACTTCCCGCAAGCCAAATTCAGCGCCAGTGGCTTCAAGGCGCTGGGTGGCGGCAAATTTCAGGCGCCCGGCAAGCTGAGCCTCAAAGGCAAGACTTTGCCGGTGACCGTGACCTTTACCAGCAAGCCGGAAGGCAAGGGCCTGCTGTTGACTGGCAGCACGACGGTCAACCGGCTGGCATTTGCGGTAGGCGATGGTGTCTGGGCAGATACCGATTCGGTGGCGGATGCGGTGCAGGTGCAGTTCAAGCTGTTGGTGAACCCATAAAGACAGGCAAGACCCTGTAGACCGGGCATGTTGCCCGCAACAACATAGAGGCAGGAGAGCATAGCATGATGAAAACCAAACTGATGGTGGCCGCACTGGCCTTGGGCGTGGCTGCAAGCAGCTTTGCAGCGGATACCTATGTGCTGGATTCGACCCACACCTACCCCAGCTTTGAAATCAATCACCTGGGTTATTCCATTACCCGTGGTCGTTTTGACAAAACCGAAGGCAAGATCATGCTGGACATGGCCGCCCGCACCGGCAGCCTGGAGGCCACCATTCAGACCGCATCGTTGAACACCGGTTTTGACAAGCGTGATGCCCACGTGAAGAGCCCGGATTTTTTCAACGTTGAAAAATTCCCGACCATGACGGTGAAGGCCAGCAAGTTCGTGTTTGACGGCGATGCCGTGGTGGCTGCGGAGGGGACGCTGACCCTGCTGGGCGTGACCAAGCCGGTGAAGCTGGATGTCAGCAACTTCAAGTGCGGTGCTCACCCGATGAGCAAGAAGGCGATGTGTGGCGCCGAAGTGCGCACCACCATCAAGCGCTCGGATTTCGGCATGACCACCTTCCTGCCTGCCATTGGCGATGAAGTGAAGATCATGGTGCAGGTGGAAGCCAGCAAGTCGTAAGCGCTGCACACCGTACAGACCCGAATGAACCCACCTGAGGCCATGGCCAGAGGTGGGTTTTTCCATTCAGGGCATGATATGCAAATTCTTGTTTCCCCGCTTTTATTTGGATTGTGTTACACGCAGAGACGAGTTATAAGTGAAGTCTGGATACAATCAACGCTGAATAAGGGTCGGGGCTGACGGTGCCATGCGGGCCGTCGCTGATACCGGGGAAGGTGCAGGGCATGCTGGATTTGTTGGTGTCGCGTTTGCTGGGTGGCGGCAAGTCGCGCAAAGAGCTGGAGGCGCTGGAAGGCGCAACCACCATGCTGGCGGGCTATGCCGCCAAAGATTTCAACGCGGCTTTCGCCACGATGGTGCAGGCACTGCGCCAGATCGACAATCAAGAGCGCAGCAACCCGAAAAAGCGGGCCAAGGCCTTCCTGTATGCCGAGGATACCTCCCGCCGTTACTATCACCAGTTGCTGGCCCAGCTGGTTCGCCTGCTGGAGCGGCAGGAGCTGTCTGCACATAACCTCTATCATATGGTGCTGGGCTATCAGGATGCCTTGATCACCTGTTATCAGTCGCTGCTGAGCGCAGATAGTGCGCTGGAGCGTTCGCTGGGCAAGGGCGTCGCCCCCCAGATTTTCTGCCGCACCCTGGCGCTGATTGCGGATTCAGCCATGGTGCGCATGCTGCGTTACGAGGCGCTGGAAACCGCACAGTGGGGGCAGGTCAATCGACTCTACGCCCAAGCGGAGCAATTAGGGCTGCAGCGCGTTGCTGTTGCCCCTTATGGTGGCAAAGAAGGTGAGCGGAGCATTGAGCAGGAATTCCTGCGCATGCAGCTGCTCTACCTGTCCCAGCCGGAATGCCTGACCCCACTGCAGATTGCCACCCTGAATGACTGGCTGCAACGTAACCTGACCGTGATGCAGGTGGACATGGAGCTGGCACCAGAGGCACAAAGCTTTGTGCTGGGGCTGGAAGGCTTCCGTCCACCCACCCAGCTCAAGAAGCGTGAAGAGGGCGCAGACAAGCGCTACCTGAATACCCGCCCGCTGATTGCCCGTGCTCAGAACATGGTCAAGCAGCTGCAGCAGGGGCAGGATTGCAAGGCATTGTCCTTGCCCACCGCCATGACCCCGCGCGATGCACTGGCCATGTTTGACCGCGTCAGCCGCTGCTGGTCACGCAGCCACTATCCGAAACGCCGGGACGAACGGCAAGCCACACCCGAGCTGGTGCTGCTGTACCAAGGCGTGCCTACCATTCTGGAAACGATCAAGTCGCCGCCAGAGCCCAGCCAGAGTCAGGCCTCGTTCAGCACCCGTGTCCACAGCCGCGCCGGTGTCAGTACGGTGATGGTGGATGAAAGCATGCTGTCGGATACCGCTTCCTCCAGCATGTGGCTACTGGAAGACATCAGCAGCCAGGGCATTGGCCTGCGTCAGCATAATACGGTGGCCAAGCGCCCGGTGATCAACGATCTGCTGGCTGTCCGCTACCAGCAAAAACTGCGCATTGGCGTGGTTCGACGCATCGCCATGGAAGACGGCCGCCAGTACATTGGCGTCGAGATCGTGGCCGAAGAGCCGCAAATGGTGCAACTGCGCAGCGTTAGCGGCGTCACGCTGGAGGCCATCTTTGCCGTGGGGCAGGATGAAGGCCAGCGCTTCCGTACCTTGCTGCTGCCCAGCCAGTTCGAGCCGCGCCCGGACCCTTACACCCTGCTCTACAAGGGGCGCGAATATCAGGTCACCCTGTCGGCCGATGTCCGCTTTTACAGCGGTGGCAACCTGTTCCCCTTCTCGGTGGTGGAGCAGAAGGCCGCCTGATTCAGCCCCGCCCTGCCTGCAGCCGCGCTACAATCAGGCTTTGCAGACAAGGAGGCGGGCATGCTGGATTGGGTGCTGGTAGGGGCATTGCTGCTGGGGATGGCCGGCCTGGGCTGGCAGCTCACCCGCCTGTTGCGCTCGCAGCAGCAGGCCATTACCCCGGAGCAACTCGAGCAGCGCCACCGCGACATGCTGCGTGACCTGCATCAAGGCCTGCAGCAGCAAGCCGAGCGTACGGCGCATGCCCTGCAAGATGCCAGCGAACGCCAGCAGCGTGCGTTGCTCGATACTGGTGAGCGCCTGCGGCAAATGGTGGCGGGCAGCGGTGAAACCCTGCGCCAGGCGGTATCGACCGAGCTGCTGCAAACCCGGCAGGCCCTCACCCAACTGCAGCACAACCAGCAAGAACGACTGGGGCAGAACCAGGAAATGCTGCAGCGTGAGCTGGGCCAGCTTACCGTCAACCTGCAGCAGCGGCTGGATGCCCTGCGTACCGAGCTGCTGGAAAAAGTCAGCACCACTCTCAGCGGACAAGGCAAGCAGGCACAGGACACCTTGCTGGCGACATTGCAGCACGTCAGCCAATCCCTCACCCAGACCATCGACAAACTCAATCAGACCGTTGGCGAGCGGCTGGAGCAGATTTCCGGCAAGGTCAGCGAGCGGCTGGACGAAGGCTTCAAGAAAACCAATGAAACCTTTGTCAACGTGATGGCCCGGCTCGCCACCATCGACGAAGCGCAAAAGAAGATCGACGGCCTCGCCAGCAATGTGGTCAGCCTGCAGGAGCTGCTGGGGGACAAGCGCTCACGGGGCGCGTTTGGCGAAGTGCAGCTGGAGCATCTGGTGCGCAATGTGTTGCCGGAAGCGGTATTTGGCTTCCAGGTCACGCTCTCTTCAGGCGTGCGGGCCGACTGCGTGCTGGAGCTGCCACCGCCGACTGGGCGAGTGGCGGTGGACGCCAAGTTCCCGCTGGAAAACTACCGCCGCATGTTCGACGCCGCCGAAGAAGGCGAGCGCAAGCTGGCCCGCAGCCAGTTTGTCCGTGATGTGAAAAAGCACATCGACGACATTGCCAGCAAATACATCCTGCCCGGTGAAACCGCCGATGGCGCGGTGATGTTTGTGCCCGCCGAGGCCGTGTTTGCCGAAGTGCACGCCTACCACGACGACGTGGTGGCCTACGCCCAGCAAAAGCGGGTATGGATTGTTTCCCCCACCACCTTGATGGCGGTGCTCAATACCGCCCGCGCCGTGCTGCGTGATGCCCAGATGCGCGAACAGCTGCACGTGATGCAGCATGAGCTGGTCAAACTGGCCGAAGAATTTGGCCGCTTCGACAAACGCATGCAAAACCTCGCCACCCACATTGGGCAGGCGCATCGTGATGTACAGGAAGTGCACATCACCAGCCAGAAAATCAGCAAACGCTTCGCCGCCATCGAGCATGTGCAGCTGGAGGGGGATGAGCTGCCGGAGCTGGAGGAGTAGGCATATAGCTTATGTTATCGAGCTAAAAATCTAAATCTAATTGTGGATCATTGTTTGATGTTAATTGCTGCTGAACGGTTGCTGAAATTAAATTTTCCCAAGGCCATTGAGCAGTCTGGTATTTTCTGTAGAACAATAATTGCCTATCTACATTTAAAACCCATTCTTTGTCACGATCATAAGTGACGACCAATCCTCGTCCGTGATTGTCAACTTGAAGACTATCTATTTTTGATAGAATTGTTTTCAAATTTGACTTTTGTATTCTAGGTTGCCGTTTAATGGAATTTTCGTATATATAATCAACGGGGATTCCGCTCATATGGAGTTTATCAGGGGCTTTGATAATTGCCTCCATGGCGTGAGCATATATGCCGGTCGAATCATTCCTATGCCTAATACCTTTGGCAACCCTTTCTCCAAATGTTAGGTAAACTGCATTTAGTTGCTCGGCTACATGCATTGCCGCATCTTTGTATTTAGAGGTGTCCTCAAGTCTTTTGGAGTGCGGTTGGGTCTGAGTGATTTTGAATTCGTCAAGGGTTTTTAAAAGCAAGATTTGGAGTAGACCCGCATTTCCAAAAGCATCACCAACTAATGATGTTTGTATTTTCTTTGAAATTTGAATATTTAATGACCTAGATCCGTTTTCGATAATAGAGAACAACTCTTCGATAGACCATTCTATGGAAATTTCTTCTAGCCTTCCGCTCAGGTCAGTGTTCAAGCTTACAAACATGTTGGCGTCTCCCCAGACGCCTACTATTGTTGCAAAGCAATTTAGATCCCATAAGGCTTTTAAGTCAAAAGATAAGGCTTCTCTTTGCTCAGTTGAGAGATAATGAACATCTTCAATGATCAGTCTTCTGCCAGATTTGACTATTTCTTTCGCAACCAACTGCAAGTTATTAACGTCTAGTCCAACCGCCTCGGTCTTTCTTGAGGACTCAGTCTGGGTATCTATCGTGGCTTTTGCGGAGAGTTTGCCTATAAGGTCGTTGCCTGCGGTGATACTCCCTTCTTTTTGTTCTTTTGATCCATGCCTGATTATTGATTCTTTTGGAAGTTCAATGCCTAATTGAGCTAGTGCTGTCTCATATATATTGATGTTGGTGAATCCGTGCCTGCATTGAACAACTAAGGCATTAGGTGTCACTTTTTGGCGAAGCCATGACTTCCCGCATTTTGATGGTCCTCGAATCGCTACGTGAATATTTCTCTTGGTCAGGAGTGTAAGTATGCCATCAAGGCTTCCGCGATCCACGTATGAATCTGGAAGAATCAAGCTTGACATTCCAAAGACATCTTGTGTGCGTTTCATTGCGGCCCCGAAAGATGTTGTTTTGCTGTGCTTATAAGAAAGCACATGCCATGACAATTTAGTTAGAAAATTTCTGTCGAGTATGTGGATGTTTCGTATTTAATCAACTGTAGTCTCAGTACGCAACAGCCGAATGTGAGCTATCGCGTGATGTGACATGATGCTATCCCCAAAAAAAGACCCGCCTTGGCGGCGGGTTTCAGGGGGAATGAGGAGACACAAGCCTACTCAGGTTTGGGTATAGCTCCCCCGGTATGGGAATGCAAGGCCGAAATTTGGCTTAGTCGGTACCGGCTGTACCATCGGGCAGGGTGGCGCGTGCTTTGCTGCGTTTGCGCCACCACAGGCAAGCGACCGCTACCAGCAGTACGGCGAGAACCAGCAGGATGCCGCGCTGCCCAGCATGGACTTGCTCCATCAGCCAGGCGCGGTTGTCGGCGCCGTAGTAGCCGAGGTAGACCCAGATCGGCACGCTGATGAGCGCGGCAAAGCCGTCTGCCGCAATAAAGCGCCAGAAGGAAATGCGGCGGGTCATGCCGGCGGTGAGGAAGATGGGGGAGCGCAAGCCCGGCAGGAAGCGGGCGACAAACATCACCCGGTTGCCATACTTGTGGAATTTGTCCTGTACGGCCTCGTAGCGTTCCGGTGTCAGATAGCGGGCCACGATGCGGAAGCGGCGCACGCGTTCGCCATAGATGCGGCCGACCACGAACATGATGGTGTCACCTGCCAGTACGCCAGCCAGCCCGACCAGAAACATGATGTGCACATTGGCCATGTCCAAACCGGCCATCACCCCACCGGCAACCAGCGAGATGTCTTCCGGGATCGGCACCCCGAAGCCGCACAGCAGCAGCACGGAAAACACCGCGATATAAGCAAAGTAAGGGTGAGAGCTGACGCCAGAAAACAGGTCCAGCAGGGTTTGCAGAATATCCATTCAAGGGTCATGCCGGAACAGTTGATTCCGGCTGCGGTCACAGGTCGGCGTATAATAGCACAGCCGTATGACAGCGCTGTTTTTTGAGGAAACCTGTTGATGTACCGTCCCCTGTTTGCCCGGATTGATACCGCTGCCTTGCAGCACAACCTGCGGCAGGTGCGCGCGCTGGCGCCAGCCAGCAAGGTGCTGGCGGTGTTGAAGGCCGATGCCTATGGCCATGGCGTACAGACCGTGGCAAGCGCACTGCAAGAGGCCGATGCGCTGGGGGTGCTGGAGCTGGAGCAGGCGCTGGCCTTGCGAGCGGCAGGGGAGCGCCGCCCCATCGTGCTGATGGAGGGGTACTTCACCGCAGATGAACTGCCCCTGCTGGCCGAACACCAGCTGACGCCGGTGATTCACAGTACACAGCAGCTGGCCTGGCTGCAGCAGGCCTGGTTGCCGCTGCGGCTGGATGTGTGGGTGAAACTGAACTCCGGCATGAACCGGCTGGGGTTTCCGCCGGGGCCATACCGTGAGGTGGTGCAGCAGTTGTCCCGCTGGCCGCAGGTGGGCCGGGTCACGCTGATGAGCCATTTTGCAACGGCGGACGAAACGGACGGGGTGGCGGCCCAGCTGGTGACCTTCCTGATGGAAACCGAGGGTATGCAGCTGCCGGTGAGCCTGGCCAATTCGGCTGCCATCCTTGCACATCCGGACACCCATGCAGACTGGGTACGGCCCGGCATCATGCTGTATGGCGCACGCTCCGGAGCTGCTTCTGCGGCCAGCCAGGGCTTGCGGCCAGTGATGAGCCTGCTCAGTCGGCTGATTGCCGTGCAGCATGTTGAGCCCGGCGGCAGCATTGGCTATGGCGCAACCGTGGTGGCGGAGTACCCGATGCGCATTGGTGTGGTGGCGTGCGGCTATGCCGATGGCTACCCGCGCCATGCCCCCACGGGTACGCCAGTGCTGGTGGGGGGGCGTCGCTGCCAGCTGGTGGGCCGGGTGTCGATGGACATGCTGACGGTGGACCTGAGCGGCTGCCCGGACGCCGATGTGGGCACTGAGGTCGAGCTGTGGGGGACGCAGTTGCCGGTGGATGAGGTGGCGGTGGCGGCAGGCACCCTGGGCTATGAGCTGCTCACCGCGGTGTCTGCCCGGGTGCCGCGCTGCCCGGTCTAGGGGTGCGTTCCTGTTTGAAACTTACTGCCCGGGTGCCGGGTCTTCTACCGTGAGCTTGTTGCCACATTCACGCAGCATGCTCTGGATGGAGGTAAAACCAACCGATGGTCCGGTCTGCTCCAGATACAATACCATCACCCCGTCGTTCTTGGTGTTGCCCAGGGTGACGGTGTAGCCCTGGTAGGACTTGCCAGAGCGAAAGCCGCTGACCTTGCGCACCGTGAACTTGCTGCCGACCTTGAATTTACGGTCGCTGCTGCTGGCCTGAAAGCGCGGCGCCTGTCCGGCAACCGGGCGCTCGGGGGCGGAGCCGAGATAGCAGTTGTTGTTTTCGTTGCGCCCCAGGATGGTGAAGGCGAGGTCCGCCTTGATCTCCACCGGCAGGGTCAGTACCAGCTTGCTCTTGGGCGGCAGGTCGATCAGATTGTTGCGCAGGTCTACGGCCAGCGTGGGCAGGCTGGTGAGCATCAGCAACAGGGCTGGCAGGCGCATGGCAACTCCGTTCAGGCAAGGACTGCCTGCATTGTAGCACCGTGCAGCACCGGCTGCGGTGTGGTGCAGCCCTCCAGCAGCCGTCCCAGCCGGTCAAACACCATGTCATTGCAGTGGGCAATGTTAAAGCGCATGAAGCGATTGGCATTGCTGGCCACACTCATCAGGTTACCCGGCGCCAGTACGATGTGGGATTGCAGCGCGCTGGCCGCCAGATCGCAGGCATTCACCCCCGGTGGCAGGCTGGCCCAGATGAACATGCCGCCTGCGGGCTCGGCCACGGCCTCACAGCCCAGCCGTGCCAGCGCAGGCCGTACCCGCGACATCGCCTGCGCCAGCTTGCCGCGCACCCGGTCCACATGCTTGCGGTAGAAGCCTTCGGTCAGCAGCTGGTAGACCACTTGCTCGACGCCTTCCGAACTGGTGATGCCAGTCAGCAGCTTGAGGTCGGCCAGCTCCTGGATCAGGTCACGCTGGGCGGTGATGAAACCGACCCGGAAATTGGCCGACAACGTTTTGGAGAAGCTGCCAACGTAAATGACCCGCTGCAGCTGGTCCAGCGCGGCCAGCCGCGAGCTGGGCTCATTAAGCAGGTCGGCGTAGATATCGTCTTCGATGATGTAGAAATCATGCGCATGCGCCAGATTCAGCAGCTTGAACGCGACGCCGGGGCTGATATTGGTCCCCATCGGGTTTTGCAGCACACTGTTGGTCAGGTAGATGCGCGGGCGGTGCTCCAGCACCAGACGCTCCAGTACCTGCAGGTCTGGCCCTTGTGGGGTGCGCGGTACCGGCAGCAAGGTCACGCCGTGCAGTTTGAGGTTGCCACGGAAATTGAAGTAGCTGGGGTCGTCCAGCAGTGCTGTATCGCCGGGGCGCAGAAAGTAGCGCAGGATCAGGTCGATGGCTGGCATCGCGCCTGCGGTGAGCAGAATCTGCGAGGGGCGGGCGTCGATATTGATGTCAGCCAGCTTCTGCTGCAATTGCTGCCGCAGCGGCAAATAGCCTGCCGGCAGGCCGTAGCAGGTGGGGCGCAGCATCGGCGTGCGTGACAAGGTGCGCAGTGCGCGGCGGATGTCTTCGGTCATCAGCCAGTCGGTTGGCAGCCAGCCGCAGCCCGCTTTCAGCATGTCGTTATCAGACAGCAGCATTTGCCGCATCAGCCACACGGTATCCACTGCACGTTCTACCGGAGATTCGGCTTCCGGCTGCTGCACCGGCTTGCTGCGGTGAGCCACAAAAAACCCCGCACCACGGCGGGAATCCAGATAGCCACGCGCCACCAGCCGGTCGTAGGCCTCGACTACGGTGAATTTGCTCACTGTCAGCGATTGCGCCAGCTGCCGGATCGACGGCAGCCGCATGCCGGCATGCCAGGTCTTCTGGTCGATATTGCGGGTGATCTGGTCCACGATCTGCTCGACCAGAGGCGTATCACGCTCGGAGCTGACTTCAGGCAGGGCAAACATTGGCAGGGTCACTTTACCGGTACAGTTAACCTTGATTGTAGGCCAACTGTACCTGACACCGTCAAGTTGCTTTCACCTACCATGAAGCCAAATGTACCTCGAAGGCAGGCGCCATGCAGACGTTTCATACTTACGATGTGTTTACCGACCGACGTTTTGGCGGCAATCCGCTGGCGGTGGTGTCTGCTGCCGACGGGCTGGATGAGGCCACCATGCAGCAGATTGCCCGTGAGTTCAATTACTCGGAAACCGTGTTCTTGCAAGCCGCCACGGAAGCGGGCTGCGCCTGGTGTTTGCGCATTTTCACCCCCAGCCTGGAAATGCGCTTTGCGGGACACCCCACTATTGGGGCCGCCCTGCACCTGGCCTGGCAAGGGCTGTTAGGGACTCTGGAGGACGGGGCTACCCGTACCTTGCAGACGATGGCAGGGCCTGTACCGGTACAGTTCTCGGTTCAGAACGGACAGGTGCAGTCCGCACGGCTGACGGCACCCGAGGTGCCGACGGTGCTGCCGGTCTCGCTGACACCCGCACAATTGGCTGAACTGCTGGCACTGGATGAGGGGGATTTCCCGCCGGGCGTGGCGCCGGTCATGGTGTCCTGTGGCATGCCTTACCTGCTGGTGGCCTTGAGCAGCCGCGAGGCCTTGTCACGCCTGCGCTTGCAGGCCGATGCCTGGCATCGGTATTACGATCCGGCATGGCGCAAGCTGTTTGCGTTTGCGCCGGATGGGGTGCTGGGCTATGTCCCGCAGCAGGATGGGGTCTACGCGGCACGAATGATGTGGATGGAACGGGATGTGCCTATGGAAGACCCCGCCACCGGTGGGGCTGCGTCCAGCTTGGCCGGCTGGCTGGCAAGCCAGCAGGAGGTAGCGGACGGTGAATGGCGCTGGACCTTGCATCAGGGCGAGGACATGGGCCGCTTCAGCGTGCTGCACCTGACCGGACGAAAACAACAGGGCAGGGTGTTGCCGCCGATGGTGGGTGGCGGAGCGGTGCCGATCATGCAGGGGCAATTACGATGAGTACACAACAACCATCCACCCAAGGCTGGGGTGGTATGGGCTGGGGTCTGCTGGGGGTGATCGGCTTTGCCGGTTCATTGCCGATGACCAAGCTGGCGGTGGTGGACCTGAATCCGTGGTTCATCAGTCTCGGGCGTGCGCTGGTTGCAGCGGTGCTGTCCATCCTGTTGCTGTTGTGGCATCGCAGCCGCTGGCCACAGGGCCGCGAATGGGGATGGCTGGCCGGAGTGGTGATCGGTGTGGTGCTGGGTTTTCCGGTGTTCTCTACACTGGCGCTGCAATATGTGACCTCATCGCAGGCTTCGGTCATCAATGGCACCTTGCCACTGGCGACGGCGGTCCTTGCGGCTTGGCTGACCGGAGAGCGTCCGCGCAGGGCGTTCTGGTGGTGGTCGATTCTGGGGAGTGGTCTGGTGGTCGGCTTTGCCCTGTGGCGTAGCGCGCACAGTGGTGCGGGTTGGCGTTTGAGCTGGGGGGATGGCCTGATGTTGCTGGCGGTCGGGATCGGTGCACTGGGCTATGTGGCAGGTGGCCGGGTGGCGCGCACGCTGGGGAGTTGGCAAACCATTTGCTGGGCGCTGGTGATGTCATTACCCTTTCTGTTGTGGCCGGTATGGTATACCCGCCCGTTGCACGCCGTGTCCGGTGTGGCCTGGGGCGGCTTCGCCTATGTCAGCCTGATCAGCATGTTCCTTGCGTTTTTTGCCTGGTATCGTGGTCTGGCGGTGGGGGGTATTGCCCGGGTGGGGCAGGTACAGTTGTTACAGCCTTTCTTCAGCTTGCTGCTGGCGGCGTTGATGTTAAGGGAGCATGTGCCGCCGGTGATGTGGCTGGTGGCGCTGGCGGTGGTGGTGTGTGTGGCGCTGGGGCGCCGCTCCGCCTGACGGGGTGTGGGGTTGTCACACAAGGCTTGGGAGAGTACGGATGCAGATGCATGATATTCCGTTTGGTGTAACAGACTGGTCCGCTATCGAGGAAACCCGGCATCCGGGCGAACAAGGCGAGGCCTGGTGGAAAACCTGCCGCTTCGGTGAGATCCGGGTGCGCATGGTGCGCTATACCCCCGGCTATCTGGCCGACCACTGGTGCAGCAAGGGGCATATCCTGCTGTGTCTGCAGGGCGAGCTGGAAACCGAGCTGGAGGACGGCCGCCGGTTTGTGCTGCGCCCCGGCATGAGCTATCAGGTGGCCGACCAGGCAGAAGCGCACCGCTCCAGTACGGCGGTGGGTGCGACCTTGTTTATTGTGGATTGAGCCCCATATGCACTATGTTGTCGAGCAAGATGGCTTGTTGCTGAGTACAGACCCCGCGCAGCTTGACCGGGCCTGGCTCTTCCATGAATTGTCCGAAGAGGCTTACTGGTCACCGGGGCTGCCTGCTGAACGGTTTGACAGCATGCTGCAGCACTCGCTCTGCTTTGGCCTGTATCGCAATGGTGTGCAGCTGGGCTTTGCCCGTGCAGTTACCGATTACGCCACCTTTGCCTACCTGGCCGACGTGGTGGTGAGGGCCGAGTGTCGAGGGCAAGGGCTTGGGCAATGGATGATGCAGGGGGTTCTGGCCCATCCACGGCTGCAACAGCTACGCCGCATGATGTTGGTCACACGCGATGCGCACACGCTGTATCGGCGCTTTGGTTTTGAGGCGACAGCCGCACCCGCCAATGTCATGGAAAAGCGTGACCTGAGCCTTTATCGACAAGCGTGATCAATAATGCTGCCCGCTTGCCGTACAATTGATCCTTCCATGCCGCATCTGATCAGGAGCCTTGCATGTACCCGCAGTCCAATACCGCTTCCCAACATGCCATCGTGGCCGATTTCCGCAGTGATACCGTCACCCGGCCCGGAGCGACTTTGCGCAAGGTCATGCACGATGCGGAGGTGGGGGATGATGTCTTCCACGATGATCCCGCTGTCAACCGGCTGGAGGCGTTTGCTGCCGACATGCTGGGTTTTGAGTCTGCCCTGTTTGCCCCCTCGGGAACGCAAACCAACCTGATCGGCCTGCTGACACACTGCCAGCGCGGCGACGAGTATCTGGTGGGGCAGGAAGCGCACACCTATCGTTACGAAGGCGGCGGTGCTGCGGTGCTGGGCAGCATCCAGCCGCAGCCCATTCTCAATCAGCCGGATGGCACACTGGCGCTGGCGGACATCGCGGCCGCCATCAAACCGGATGATTACCACTTTGCCCGCAGCCGCCTGCTGGCACTGGAAAATACTATCGGCGGGCGGGTGTTGCCGATGTCTTATCTGGCCGAGGTGGAGGCGCTGGCGCGGCAACGTCGCCTGTCCCTGCATCTGGATGGCGCGCGCCTGTTCAATGCATCGGTGAAGCTGGGTGTGCCTGCTGCCGAGATTGCCGGGCATTTCGACTCGGTGTCGATCTGCCTCTCCAAAGGACTGGGGGCGCCGGTGGGTTCCCTGTTGCTGGGGTCGCGTGACTTTATTGGCGAGGCCCGTCGCTGGCGTAAGATGCTGGGCGGTGGCATGCGGCAAGCGGGCATCCTGGCGGCGGCGGGTGAATATGTGCTGCGACACCATGTCGAACGCCTGAGTGAGGATCACTACCACGCTGAGCGGCTGGCCGAAGGTTTGGGCAGCCTGTCTGGCCTGCAGGTGACGCCACCGCAAACCAATATTGTCTTCGTGCGGGTGCCTCCGGCAGTGGCCGAAGCGTTTGCCTCTCATCTGCTGCAGCATGGCATCCTGATTACCGGTACCACCTTGCAACGCTGGGTGACCCATCTGGATGTGGACCGCAGCCAGGTGGATGCGGCCATTCGCATTGCCCGCCAGTTTTTTGAATCCCGGGCCTGAGCCTGAATTGTTTGTTGAGGTTGTTTGATGACTGCATCCCGTATTGTGTCCCACCTGGCTGAAGCGCATGCGCTATTGACCCAGGTACTGGAAGACCCCGCCTTCATCCGCTCGGTGGAGCAAGCGGGCGACCTGCTGGTGGACTGCTTCCGCGCCGGTGGCAAGGTGATTGCCTGCGGTAACGGCGGCTCGCATTGTGATGCCATGCACTTTGCCGAAGAGCTGAGCGGGCGCTACCGGGATAATCGACCAGGCCTGCCCGCCATGGCGATATCGGATGTGTCACACATTACCTGCGTGGGCAATGATTACGGCTTTGAGCACATTTTTTCGCGACATGTCGAGGCGTTTGGCCGCGCGGGGGATGTGCTGCTGGCGATCACTACCAGCGGCAATTCAGCCAATGTGCTGCGGGCGGTGGAGGCCGCACAGGCCCGCGGGATGCGGGTAATCGGCCTGCTGGGCAAGGATGGCGGCAAGCTGAAGGGGCGTTGCGATGTAGAAGTCATCGTGCCGCACTTTGGCTATGCGGATCGCACCCAGGAGATCCATATCAAGGTCATTCACAGTCTGATCGACTGGGTTGAGCACGGTATGGACTATAGTCAATAGCAGACAGCTGCACCGGTAATCCCTCAGGGGTGGGAAGGTGTGGTTGCTGCTACACACCGACAGGGGGTTTGCCATGAAAATGCGTTTGTGGGCGGTTTTGCTGCTGTGCCTGGGTCTGGTGGCGCGGGCCGATGATCTGGATAGCATCTTGCAGAAGCAGGAGGTGGTGATTGGTGTGAAAGACGCCTCGCCACCATTTGGGGTGTATGACAAGGCCAAGGGCACCGTCAGCGGTTACGACATCGACTTCGCGCTGGGTATTGCCAAGCGGCTGGGCGTCAAGCCGGTGTTCCGGACGGTGAACCCGGACGATCGCGTCCCTTTCCTGCAAGAGCGCAAGGTGGACCTGGTGATTGCCACCTTTACCAAATCACCGGAGCGGGAGCGCTTGCTGGAGTTCAGCCTGGGTTACTTTGTCACCGGGCAGAAGTTTCTGGTGGCTGCCGGCAAGTATCAGCGTGTGGAAGAGCTGAACCGTGCACGCATCGGGGTGGTAAATGCCTCGACTTCGGAAAAGACCTTGCGCAAGCAGATGCCGGAAGCGCAGGTGATGCCGAATGAAGATTACCCGGAAATGGTACGCATGCTGCAAGCCGGCCAGCTGGATGCCATATCGACCGATGAGCCGATTCTGGCCGGTTTGCTGGGCAAGATGAGCAACCGCAGCAAGTTTGAGATCATGTCGACCGCCATTACGTTTGAGTCGTACGGCGTAGGCATGCGCAAAGGTGAGAAAAAGCTGCTGAAAGCCGTCAACGATGCCTTGCTGGACATGGAGAATACCGGCGAAGCCAAACGAATCTTTGATCGCTGGTTTGGTCCGAACTCCAGCATGCCGATGATGCGCTTCTTTACCATTCGTAACTGAGGCTGGCCAAGCTCCGGCCCCGACAAAACCTGGAAAGGGCTGGACATGCGTGTGCAAGCAGGGTGCGTAGGACTGGGCATCATGGGGCGACCCATGGCTCTCAATTTGTTGAAAGCCGGGGTGCCGGTCACGGTGTATGCCCGTCGCCCGGAAGCCGCTGCGCCCCTGCAGGCGGCCGGGGCCGGAGTGGCATCCTCACCCGCGGCCCTCGCGGCGTGTGTGGATGTGCTGTTCATCAATGTCTCGGATACGCCGGATGTCGAGCAGGTGCTGTTTGGCGATCAGGGTATCAGCCAGGGTGCCCGGCCCGGGCTGGTGGTGGTGGACATGGGCACCAGCTCGCCATCACAGACGCAAGCCTTCGCGGCCCGACTGGCGCAGCAAGGGGTGCAGCTGCTGGACGCGCCCGTGTCCGGGGGCGAGGTCGGCGCCATCAATGGCACCCTGACCATCATGGTGGGCGGCGAGGCGGAGGCCTTTGCGCGGGCGTTGCCGCTGTTCCAGCACATGGGCAAGACCATCACCCACGTGGGGGGTAGTGGGGCCGGCCAGGTGGCCAAAGCCTGCAATCAGATCGTGATTGGTGGCACGGTGCTGGCGGTGGCGGAGGCCATGACCTTTGCCAAACGGCAAGGCGTGGATGCGGCCAAGGTGCGCGAAGCGCTGCTGGGGGGCTTTGCCCAGAGCAAGGTGCTGGAGGTGCATGGCCAGCGCATGCTGGACGATAACTTCAAGCCAGGCTTCAAAGGGCGTCTGCACCAGAAGGACATGAACATCGTGATGGCCGAGGCGCTGGCCCTGAATCTGGGCCTGCCGCTGTCAGCCCAGGTGCTGCAATACCTCAATGCACTGGTGGGCAGCGGGGAGGGGGAGCTGGATTCATCGGCCATCTACCATCTGGTAGACCGTTTCTCGAAACCGGCCTCCTGATCGGCGTACGCGGGTTCATTCCTGACTTGAGTGAAGGGGCGAACCCGTGCTAGAATCTTTGGTTAGCTTGATCGTGTTTTTGTTGGCCATCCCGCCAGACGCGATCAGCGAATCCTCACATCCGCGATGAACAAGGGTGCGCCAGCTTCGGCTGCGCGTGTAAGTCCCGCGGATGGCGGTATTTAACCCTGACCCCATTGGAGTATTACAATGTCCGTTACCATGCGCGATATGCTGGAAGCCGGTGTCCACTTCGGCCACCAGACCCGTTTCTGGAACCCGAAAATGGCCCCGTTCATTTTCGGTCACCGCAACAAGATTCACATCATCAACCTGGAAAAGACCCTGCCGATGTTCGAGGACGCGCTGAAGTTCGTGCGCACCCTGTCGGCAAACGGTGGCAAGGTGCTGTTCGTCGGTACCAAGCGTCAAGCCCGCGAGATCGTGGCTGAAGAAGCTGCACGCGCTGGCGCCCCGTTCGTGGACCAGCGTTGGCTGGGTGGCATGCTGACCAACTTCAAGACCGTCAAGCAATCCATCAAGCGCCTGCAAGACATGGAAGCCATGCTGAGCAGCGAAGCCTCTGAAAAGTACGGCAAGAAAGAACTGCTGGACATGCGTCGCGAGCAGGAAAAGCTGGAAAAGAGCCTGGGCGGCATCAAGGAAATGGGTGGCCTGCCGGACGCCATTTTCGTGGTGGACGTGGGCTACCAGAAGGGTACCATCGTGGAAGCCAACAAGCTGGGCATCCCGGTGATCGGTGTGGTTGACTCCAACAACTCCCCGGAAGGCGTGAACTACGTGATCCCGGGTAACGACGATTCCAGCCGTGCGATTCGCCTGTACGCCCGTGGCGTGGCCGATGCCATCCTCGAAGGCCGCAACCAGGTGATCAAGGAGCTGGTCTCCAGCCAGGAAGAACTGGTGGAAGTTGCCGCAGACGCCGAATAAAGCGGACGCCAGAACACACAAGGGGGCGTAAGCCCCCTTGTCGTATCTGCCGCCTCGGGTGGGGCAATTTGCAATATGCAGGATGTAGCATGAACGCCGGGTGGCGGGCATGCGCCAATGATCTACAGAAAACTTCAGGAAGAGAACCATGGCAGAAATTACCGCAAAGATGGTGTCCGAGCTGCGTGAGATGACCGGGCTGGGCATGATGGAATGCAAGAAGGCGCTGGTGGAAACCGCTGGCGACCTGAAGAAGGCCGAAGAACTGCTGCGCATCAAGGCGGGCAACAAGGCTGGCAAGATGGCTGATCGCGTGGCCGCTGAAGGCATCGTGGGCCACTTCATCAGCGCCGACGGCAAGCTGGGCGCACTGGTGGAAGTGAACTGCGAAACCGACTTTGTGGCCAAGGACCCGACCTTCGTGGCACTGGCCAAGCAAGCTGCTGAAGCTGTTGCCAACGCCAACCCGGCCGACGTGGCTGCACTGTCTGACGTGAAGACCGCCAGCGGTGAAACCGTGGAAGAAGTGCGCAAGGCCGCCATCGCCAAGCTGGGCGAAAACATGACCATCCGTCGCTTCGTACGCTACACCACCGAAGGCAAGCTGGCCGCTTACCTGCACGGTGCCCGTATTGGCGTGATGGTGGACCTGACCGGTGGTGACGACGTGCTGGGCAAGGATATTGCCATGCACATTGCTGCTTCCAAGCCGAAGTCGCTGGACGCATCCGGCGTGGACGCCGAGCTGATCGAAACCGAGCGCCGCGTGGCCATCGAGCGTGCCAAGGAAGCCGGCAAGCCGGAAGCCATGCTGGAAAAGATTGCCGAAGGTACCGTGCAGAAGTTCCTGAAGGAAGTGACGCTGCTGAGCCAGCCCTTCGTCAAGGACGACAAGCAGTCCATCGAGCAATTGCTGAAGGCCAACAGCGCCAAGGTGAACGCATTCACCCTGTACGTGGTGGGCGAAGGTATCGAGAAGAAGGTGGTGGATTACGCCGCTGAAGTGGCTGCTGCTGCCAAGGTCTGATCCTGCTGCAACCGTCAAGCCGCCCCCGCTGGTCGGGGGCGGTGTCGTACCTGCTGTACCGAATTGCCCGTTAACCCGAGAGAGGCCCAGTCATGAGCACAAACCCTGCTTACACCCGCATCCTGCTGAAACTTTCCGGTGAAGCCCTGATGGGTAATGACAGCTACGGGATCAACCGTGCCACCATCGAGCAGATGGTGCGCGAGGTCAAGGACGTGGTTGATCTGGGCGTGCAAGTCGCCGTGGTGATTGGCGGCGGCAATATTTTTCGTGGTGTGGCACCGGCAGCAGCCGGGATGGACCGCGCCACTGCCGACTACATGGGCATGCTGGCCACCGTGATGAACGCCCTGGCCCTGCAGGACGCCCTGAAGCATATTGGTGTGGTCAGCCGGGTACAATCGGCGCTGACCATGCAGCAAGTGGCTGAACCGTACATCCGGGGCAAGGCCATGCGTTATCTGGAAGAAGGCAAGGTGGTGATTTTCGCCGCCGGTACCGGCAACCCCTTCTTCACCACCGATACCGCCGCCGCCCTGCGCGGCATGGAAATCGGGGCCAACATCGTATTGAAAGCCACCAAGGTGGATGGCGTGTATACTGATGATCCGAAAACCAACCCGGATGCCGAGCGTTACCAGACCATCACGTTTGATGAGGCGATTGCCAAGAACCTGAAGGTGATGGATGCGACTGCGCTGACCCTGTGCCGCGACCAGAAAATGCCGATTTCGGTATTCAGCATTTTCAAGGCGGGTGCATTGAAACGCGTGGTGATGGGTGAAAACGAAGGAACCCTGGTGCACGTCTGAAGACGGGCGCTGAGCTGTTGTCAGGAGCAAGAAGCATGATTGCGGATGTCAAAAAAAACGCCGAACAGAAGATGCTGAAGACGCTGGAAACCCTGAAATCGGATTTCAGCAAGGTACGTACCGGGCGTGCGCATACCGGCCTGCTGGACCATGTGATGGTGGATTACTACGGTTCGCCGACGGCCATCAACCAGGTTGCTAACATCACACTGGTGGATGCGCGTACCATCGGTGTGGCCCCGTATGAAAAGAAAATGGCCGCTGCAGTAGAAAAGGCGATTCGGGATTCTGACCTTGGTCTGAACCCGGTGTCCAGTGGTGAGCTGATCCGGGTGCCGATGCCGGCCCTGACTGAAGAACGTCGCCGTGACCTGACCAAGGTGGTGCGGGCGGAAGCGGAAAACGCGCGTGTGGCTATCCGCAATGTGCGCCGTGATGCCAACGACCAGCTCAAGCGCGCCCTGAAGGACAAGGCGATCTCGGAAGACGAAGAGCGCCGTGCGCAGGACGATGTGCAGAAGCTGACCGACAAGCACATCGCCGAAGCAGACAAGCTGCTGCAGGCCAAGGAAGCGGAACTGATGGCCGTTTGAGCGGTCTGATGTTTTCCTTCTGACCTTTGCAAGACGCCGCTGTTGGCCAGGCCGACAGCGGCGGTTTCGTTTCTGGCTGTTTCAGCCGGAATCAGAGAGACAGGCTCCTGCATGTTCGAAAGTTCAACCCAGACCATCCCCGGCTGCCGTCGGGTGCCGCGCCACATCGCCATCATCATGGACGGTAATGGCCGCTGGGCCAAAAAGCGCTTCCTGCCACGGGTGGCAGGCCACCGCAAAGGGGTGGAGTCGGTGCGCGAGGTGGTGAAGGCCTGCGTGGCGGAGGGGGTGGCGTACCTGACCCTGTTTGCCTTCTCCAGCGAAAACTGGCGTCGCCCGGCGGATGAAGTGTCGCTGTTGATGCAGTTGTTTGTCCATGCGCTGGAAGGCGAGGTGGGCAAGCTGCACAAGCATGGCGTGCGCCTGAAGGTGGTGGGCGACCTCAGCCGTTTTGCCCCCAATCTGCAGCAGCTGATCCAGCGCGCTGAAGCGCTGACGGCGAACAACCAGAAGCTGACGCTGACCATTGCCGCCAACTATGGCGGCCGCTGGGACATCCTTAACGCCATGCGCCGCATGCTGGCGGAGCAGCCGGACAAGGCACAGGATTTTACCGAGGCCGATTTCACGCCCTACCTCTCCATGAGCTATGCGCCGGAGCCGGACCTGTTTATCCGTACCGGCGGCGAAGAGCGCATCAGCAACTTCCTGCTGTGGCAGCTGGCGTATAGCGAATTCTATTTCACCCCGACCCTGTGGCCGGATTTTCAGCGTGCCTCGCTGATGGAGGCCATCGCCTCCTATCAAGAGCGCGAGCGGCGATTTGGCCGCACCAGTGAGCAAGTGCAACAGGCGGACCCGCCATGCTGAAAACCCGTATCCTGACCGCACTGGTCCTGATTCCGCTGGTGCTGCTGGGGCTGTTTGAGGCCAGTATGACCGTCTGGCAGCTGGCAATCGCCGGGGTGCTGGGACTGGCCGCCTGGGAGTGGGGTCGGTTGGCGCGGATGGGGCGTCTGCAGCATAGTCTGTTCATCCTCTGCTGTCTCGCGCTGGCGGGGGGCTGGTACTGGCTCAGTCTGCAGTCGCCGCTGTGGTGGATGCATGTGGGGATTCGGCCGGGCCTGGTGCAGTCGCTGCTGGTAGTGTCGGTGCTGGGATTCTGGCTGCTGATCGTACCGCTGTGGCTGGCGCGCCAGCTGAAAATCCAGCAAACATGGTTTTTGTGGCTGGCCGGTGTGCTGGCGCTGCTGCCGTTTGCCTGGTCGCTGGTCAGCTGGCGTTTCGGATTGGCGAGCGGGCGGGCTGGTGCGGAGCTGACGTTGGCGGTGATGGCGCTGGTGTGGGTGGCGGATTCGGCGGCCTATTTTGCGGGCCGCGCGTTTGGCAAACACAAGCTGGCGCCTGCCATCAGCCCCGGCAAGACCTGGGAAGGGGTGGCCGGGGCGTTTGCCGGTACCACGCTGTATGCCGCGCTGGCTTGGCATTGGGGCTGGCTGGGACTGTTGCAGTTGAGCCTGGGGCAGGCGGTCCTGGCGGCTGTGTTGCTGACCCCCTTGTCCATCATGGGTGATTTGTATGAATCCTGGCTGAAGCGCTGCGCCGGGATCAAGGACAGTAGCCAGCTGCTGCCGGGACATGGCGGTGTGCTGGATCGGGTGGATGCCTTGCTGGCGGTATTGCCGGTGAGTTTCGCCCTGTTGTTGCTGGTGAAAGGGTTGTAATGCGGCAGATTACCGTACTGGGGGCGACCGGTTCGATTGGGGTATCCACGCTGGATGTGGTGGCACGTCACCCGGAACGCTTTCAGGTGTTTGCGCTGACCGCGCATCGCCAACTGGACAAACTGCGTGAGCAATGCCTGCAGTTTCATCCCCGCTATGCGGTGCTGGGGGACGAAGCGCTGGCGGCCCAGCTGCAGCAGCAGTTGCGCGAGCACGGCTTGAGCACCGAAGTGCTGGCGGGCGAGGCAGGGCTGGTGGCAGTGGCTTCGCATCCGGACGTCGATACCGTGATGGCGGCCATCGTCGGCGCGGCGGGGTTGCCATCCAGCTTTGCTGCCGCTCAGGCTGGCAAGCGGGTGCTGCTGGCGAACAAGGAAACCCTGGTGCTGGCAGGCAAGCTGTTCATGGATGCCGTGCAGGCATCGGGTGCACAGTTGCTGCCGATTGATTCCGAACACAACGCCATTTTCCAGACCCTGCCACGTGACTATCGCAATGCGCTGGTGCGGGAACATCCGCGCAGCCATGGTATCCGGCGTATTTTGCTGACGGCATCCGGTGGCCCCTTCCGTGACCGTGACCCGGCCACCTTGCACGAGGTGACGCCGGAGCAAGCCTGCGCGCATCCCAACTGGTCGATGGGCCGCAAAATTTCGGTCGATTCCGCCACCATGATGAACAAGGGGCTGGAGGTGATCGAAGCGCACTGGCTGTTCTCGACGCCGGTGGAACTGATTGATGTGGTGATTCACCCGCAGAGCATCGTGCATTCGATGGTGGAGTATCTGGATGGCTCGATCCTGGCCCAGCTGGGTAGCCCGGATATGCGTACGCCGATTGCTTACGCCCTGGATTACCCGCAGCGGATTGAAGCCGGCGTCAGCCCGCTGGAGTTTGGCAAGTTCGGTGCGCTGAATTTCTACCCGCCCGACCTGCAGCGTTTTCCCTGTCTGCGACTGGCGTTTGATGCCCTGCGTGCGGCAGGGGCGATGCCCGCGGTGCTCAATGCCGCCAACGAGGTGGCGGTAGACGCCTTTCTCTCACGCCGTATCCGCTTCACCGACATTGCGCGGCTGGTGGAAACCACGCTGGAGCATTATCAGCCGGCTGCCCCGAGCGATATGGAGAGTACGCTGGCGGTGGACACAGAGGCGCGCCGTCAGGCAATGGTGCAAATGAAGGCTTTGGCATGCTGACCCTGTTTGCCTTTCTCGGGCTGATCTCGGTGCTGGTGACCATCCATGAGTTCGGTCATTACTGGGTGGCGCGCCGTTGCGGTGTCAAGGTGCTGCGTTTTGCGCTGGGCTTTGGCAAACCGATCTGGTTGCGCCGTTTTGGTCAGGACCAGACCGAGTTCGCCATCTGCATGCTGCCCTTGGGCGGCTATGTGCGCATGCTGGACGAGCGGGAGGCTCCAGTCGAGCCGCATGAGGTGCATCGTGCCTTCAACCGCCGACCGGTCTGGATGCGCATGCTGGTGGTGCTGGCCGGGCCGTTTGCCAATTTTCTGCTGGCGATCCTGATCTACAGCGGCATGCTGCTGGTTGGCATGGCGGATTTCCAGCCGCGTCTAGGCTCAGTATTCCCATCCACGCCCGCCGCTCAGGCCGGGTTTCAGAGTGGGGATCGTATCCTGACCATGAATGGCACCGAAATCCTGTCTTGGGAAGATTTTCGTCTTCGTTTGTTCGGTGCGGCGCTGGGCGATGAGCGCGTAGCGCTGGAGGTGCAGACTGAGAGCGGGGCGCGTGCCACGCGGGTGCTGGATTTTTCTGCAGGGCAAGAGAAGATCGATGTTGGGCTGGTAGACCGGTTGGGGCTGATTCCCGAGTTCAGATCAACGGTGGTGGGCAAAGAACCCAAGGGGGCAGCACTTAAAGCAGGATTGAAGGAAGGGGACCGTATCCTGTCGATCAATGGGCAAAAGGTGCTGGATGGCGGGATGCTGATCGACCGGATTCAGCAGACAGCCGGGCGGCTCATCACGTTGCAGGTACAGCGTCAGGGGCAAGTGCTGACGCTGCAAGCGACCCCTGATGTCGTGCAAGAGAATGGTCAGCGAATCGGCAAGCTGGGAGTATCCTTGGGCTGGGATGTCGAAGCCACCCGCAAGCAGGCCATGGTGCTGCAGCTTGGGCCGTGGCAGGCGCTGCAACATGCGATGGTGCGTACCCGCATCACAGCGAGCTTGTCCTTGCAGATGCTGGGCAAGATGCTGACCGGACGGGTGGGGGTGGAGAATCTGGGTGGGCCAGGTTCGGTGGCCAAAGTGTCGGGTGAGGCGGCCGCCATTGGCTGGGTGCCTTACCTGCTGACCATTGCGTTTGTCAGTATCGGCCTGGGTGTGCTTAACTTGTTGCCGGTGCCGATGTTGGATGGTGGGCATTTCATGTATTATGTCGCCGAGCTGATCAAGGGCAGCCCGGTATCTGTGCGCGCACAGGAGATTGGCCAGTATGTCGGCGTTGCCGTCCTGCTGATGCTGATGTCCATCGCGTTGTATAACGACGTTCAACGACTGTTTCTACACGCATGATCAAACAAAAAACCCTCGCGGTTGCGTTACTCGCCGCCTTTGCGGCTCCAGCCTGGGCGCTGGAGCCTTTTGTGGTGAAGGACATCCGGGTCGAGGGCCTGCAGCGAACCGAGGTCGGTACCATCTTTACCTACCTGCCGGTCAAGGTGGGTGAGACCTTTGATGACAGCAAGGCCAGTGCCGCTGTCAAGGCGCTCTATGGCACCGGCTTCTTCAAGGATGTGCGTCTGGAAGTGGAAGACAATGTGCTGGTGGTGACACTGGTCGAGCGTCCCTCCATTGCCCAGATCAACATCACCGGCGCCAAGGAATTCAACGCGGATCAGCTGAAGAAGGCGATGAAGGGTGCCGGTCTGGCTGAGTCGCTGATCTTTGACAAGTCCTTGCTGGAACAGGCTGAGCAGGAGTTGAAGCGTCAGTACTTCAACCGTGGCAAATACAGTGTGGACATCAAGACCTCGGTGACGCCGCTGGAGCGTAATCGGGTCGCTGTCAACTTCGATATCTCCGAAGGCGTAGTGGCGCGGATCAAGCGCATCAGCATTGTCGGTAACCAGGCTTTTTCGGAAGATGACCTGATCGACGAGATGCGCCTGTCGACCAGCGGCTGGATGACCTGGCTGTCGAAGGCAGACCAGTACTCCAAGCAGAAGCTGGAAGCTGACCTGGAAACCTTGCGTTCTTTCTATCAGAATCAGGGCTATCTTGAGTTCAATGTGGACTCGACCCAGGTCAACATCTCGCCGGACAAGGAAGACATCTACGTTACCGTCAACGTGACGGAAGGCAAGCAGTACAAGGTGGGTGAGCTGAAGCTGGCTGGTGAGTTACTGGTGCCGGAAGAAGAACTGCGCAAGCTGATTCAGCTGGTGCCCGGTGATGTGTTCAACCGCGACAAACTGGTGAGCAGCAACAGCGCCATGGCGGACCGGCTGTCCAACGATGGCTACGCCTTTGCCAATGTCAATGCGGTACCGCAACTGGATCGCGACAAGCAGACCGCTTCGTTTACCTTCTATGTGGATCCGGGCCGCAAGGTGTATGTGCGCCGTATCAATATCAGCGGCAATACCCGTACCAAAGATGAGGTGATCCGCCGGGAAATGCGGCAGATGGAAAATGCCTCGTACGATGGTGACAAGGTCAAGCGCTCGCGTAACCGGGTGGATAACCTGGGCTACTTCACCGAGGTGGGGCTGGATACGCCAGCAGTTGCAGGCACCACTGACCAGGTGGACGTTGAGGTCAAGGTCAAGGAAAAGCCGAGCGGCAACATCCAGTTTGGTGTCGGCTATGGCCAGTCTGAGGGGGCCGTGATACAGGCCGGCATCACGCAGAGCAATATCTTTGGTACCGGCAAGTATGTGTCGGCCTCGATCAATACCAGCAAGAGCCAGCGTGGCCTCAACCTGTCTTATACCGACCCGTATTTCACGGTGGATGGCTTGAGCCTGGGCTATGACCTGTATGTGAATAATGCTAAGCCGGAAAAAATTGACACCGGCAAGTATGTGATGGCAACGGCCGGTATCGGCGCCCGTTTGGGGATGCCGATCTCGGAAGAGGACGTGATCAACTTCGGACTGACCTTCGATCAGACCAAGCTGACCAGTGACCCGATATCTGGTTCGCCGATTGCCAATGCCTTCATCAATCAGAACGGCAACCGGATTCGTACCATTATTGGTAGCGCCAGCTGGGCCAGTGATACCCGCGACAGTGCAGTGGCACCGAATGAGGGTCGTTACCAGAGTGCAACCTTCGAAACGGGTGTCGGTACCAAGGTGCCATACTACAAGCTGGGTTATCAGTACCAGCAGTTCTTCCCGCTGTCGCGCGAAGTGACGCTGATGCTGAACGGTGAAATCGCCATGGGTAAGGCGACCGGTGGCAAGGATCTGCCGTTTTACCGCAACTACTTTGCGGGCGGGGTTGGCTCGGTGCGGGGCTTTGACGGTAGCTCACTGGGTCCGCGTGACAGTACGGGCGCCAGCATAGGTGGAGACAAGCGTCTGGTGCTGAATGCCGAAATGTTCTTCCCTTTCCCGGGCATGAAGCATGACCGGACGCTGCGACTGAGTGCCTTCCTGGATGCCGGGAACGTTTTTGGTCCGAATGATGTCAGTGGATTGGCTAGCAACAAATTCAGCCTAGGCGAGCTGCGTGCGTCTGTGGGGGTCGGTTTGTCGTGGATTTCCCCGCTGGGGCCCTTGAAGTTCAGCATGGCGCAGCCGATTCGCAAGAAGAGTGGCGACCGCAAGCAGCGTTTCCAGTTCCAGATTGGCAGCGTGTTTTGATTTCCTTTGTCAGCCTGGCGCTGGCGACAGATGTGATGGAGAGTACAAGTTGAGCAAGTTTTCCAAGGTAATGGGCGGCCTGTTGGCTTTGGCGGTAGCGACTGGCGCAGCGGCGGAAACCAAGATCGGGGTGTTCAGTCTGGAGCGCATCGTTCAGGCGGTGTCGAATCAGAAAGATGACAAGAAGGTCAAGGAAGAGTTTGCCCGGCGCCAGGCAGAGCTCCAGAGGATGGAGTCTCAAGCCAAGGACATGCAGGCTGATCTGGAAAAGAACGAGGCCACCATGTCGGAGGCCGACAAAACCAAGAAGCAAAAAGCCTTGCGTGATTTGAGCACCCAGTTCCAGCGCAAACTGCGTGAGTTTCGTGAAGATGTCAGCGCCAAGCAGGCCGAGGACGAGAGTCGTACCGGTGAGTTGCTGCGCAAGGCCATCAAGCAGCTGGCCAGTACGGAGAAGTATGACCTGATTGTGCAAGGCGATGAGTTGCCGTATTACGGTCCGCAAGTGGATGTCACCGATAAACTGCTGAAGATGCTGGGCGGCAAATAAGGCCGCCAGCCATGCAGGTGTCACCTTGGCGATGGCCAGGTGAATCAAGGAATGCCCCGCTGGGGCATTCCGTGTTTACAGGATAAGCATGCGATTAAGCCAACTGGTAAGCCTGCTGGGTGGGTGTTTGCAAGGCGAGGATGTTGACGTCATCCAGGTGGCGCCGCTCGAACTCGCCGGTGCCGGGCAGATCAGTTTCCTGGCCAATCGCAAATATGCCCGTCAGTTGGCCACGACTCAGGCGACAGCCGTGATCCTGCCTGCTGATCTGGCAGCAGGCCATGCGGGCCATTGCATCGTTGCGGATAACCCCTATCTGTATTTCGCCCGGGTTTCACAGCTGCTGAACCCGGTACCGCCAATACGTCCAGGTATTCATCCCTCAGCCGTGGTGGAAGTGGGAGCGGTGGTGGACCCCAGTGCTGAAGTGGGCGCACTGGCGTATATCGGTGCCAATGCCATGGTTGGCGCGCATGCCCTGATTGGCCCCCAGTGTTATGTCGGTGAAGGGGCCAGCATTGGTGCGCATACCCGGCTGATGGCGCGCGTGGTGATACAGCATGGCTGCATCATCGGGGAGCGGGGCCTGGTTCACAGTGGTGCGGTGATTGGTGCCGACGGCTTTGGTGTGGCCAACGATGGCGGTCGCTGGGAGAAAATCCCCCAGATTGGTATTGTACGGATAGGTAATGATGTCGAGATCGGCGCCAACACCACCATCGACCGGGGTGCCATGGCCGATACCGTGATCGGCAACGGCGTCAAGCTGGACAACCAGATCCAGATTGGGCACAACGTGCAGGTGGGCGACCATACCGCAATGGCGGGATGTGTGGGGGTGGCGGGCAGCGCCAAAATCGGTGCCCACTGTACGGTGGGGGGCGGTGCCATCATTTTGGGCCACCTCAGCCTGGCAGACCATGTTCACGTCTCGGCAGCAACGCTGATTACCAAATCTATACGGCAACCCGGTACCTACACCGGTGCCTACCCGTTTGAACCCCATGAAGACTGGCTGCGACATGCTGCGCAGCTGAAACAATACGACAAGCTGAGCAGTCGCCTGAAAGCGCTGGAGCAGCAGAGGCAACCCGGAGATAACGACGCATGAACACCATGGACATCCATCAGATCCTCAAGTACCTGCCACACCGCTACCCCTTCCTGCTGGTGGACCGGGTACTGGATGTGGAGGCCGGCAAACACATTCACGCCTACAAGAATGTGACCATCAATGAGCCCTTCTTTCCGGGGCACTTCCCGCATCACCCGGTGATGCCGGGGGT
This sequence comes from Leeia aquatica, assembly GCF_012641365.1. NCBI lineage: Bacteria > Pseudomonadati > Pseudomonadota > Betaproteobacteria > Neisseriales > Leeiaceae > Leeia > Leeia aquatica. The sequence continues at coordinate 1,121,252 of NZ_JABAIM010000001.1, read as the reverse complement.
GCTGATTCTGGAAGCACTGGCCCAGGCAGCGGCCATCCTCAGCTTCAAGACCCTGGGTACGCTGCCGACCGATGACTCGGTGTATTACTTTGTGGGCATTGATGCGGCCCGCTTCAAGAAGCCGGTGTCGGCGGGTGATCGCCTGGACCTGCACGTCACCGTGCAGGCTCACAAGCGCGGCGTCTGGAAATACAAGGCCGAGGCCCGGGTGGATGGCCAAGTGGTCACCGAGGCGGACCTGATGTGTGCCCAGCGTGACCTGCCAGCCGCAGCGGAGGCCTGACCTTGGCGCGCATCCATCCCACCGCCATCGTTCATCCGGCCGCCCGACTGGCGGAGGATGTCGAAGTCGGTGCATACAGCCTGATCGGTGAGCATGTTGAAATCGGTGCCGGTAGCTGGATAGGCCCGCATGTGGTGGTCGAGGGGCATACCCGCATTGGCGAACGTAATCGTATTTTTCAGTTCAGCTCAATCGGTGCCATCCCGCAAGACAAAAAATACGCGGGGGAGCCGACCCGGCTGGAAATCGGCAACGACAATACCATTCGTGAGTTCTGCACCTTCAACTGTGGCACTGCGCAAGATGGTGGTGTCACCCGCATGGGCGACCATAACTGGATCATGGCCTATGTGCATCTGGCGCATGATTGCCAGGTGGGTAACCGCACCACCTTTGCCAACAATGCCCAGTTGGCCGGGCATGTGGTGGTGGGTGATTATGCCATTCTGGGCGGCTTTACCGTGGTACACCAGTTTGTACAGATCGGTGCGCACTGCATGACCGCCATGGGCACCATCCTGCTGCAGGATGTGCCGGCCTATGTCACCGCCTCCGGCAATCCGTCACAACCGCACGGTATCAATGCCGAAGGGCTGAAGCGTCGCGGTTTTAGTCCGGAGCAGGTGCAAGCCATCCGGCGCGCGTACAAGACGCTGTACAAAGCCGGGCTGACCTTTGCCGAAGCACGCGATGAGATTGTGCGACAGGCCCAAGCAGAGCCAGCCTTGCAAGTGCTGGCCGATTCACTGCTGCGGGCAACACGCGGCATCATCCGCTGACCGCCTTGTCGCGGTATGCGGGATAACAGAACAAAAATACAAAGGGAGGGGTAAATGGTCGACACACGGCCTTTTACCATTGCACTGGTTGCGGGTGAAGCTTCGGGCGACCTGCTCGGTGGTCACCTGCTGGCGGCGCTGAAAGAGCGATTTCCGCAGGCCCGTTTTGTGGGCATTGGTGGACCACGCATGATCAGCCAAGGCATGGAAAGCTGGTGGCCACAGGAAAAACTGGCCGTGCGCGGTTATGTAGAGGTGCTGAAGCATTACCGCGAAATCGTTGGCATCCGCAAGGCCCTGCGCCAGCGCTTGCTGCGTGAGCCGCCGGATGTGTTCATCGGCATTGACGCGCCGGACTTCAACCTGGATCTGGAGCTGGCGCTGAAGAGGCGTGGCATCCCCACCATTCACTACGTCAGCCCCTCTATCTGGGCCTGGCGTGGCAAGCGCATTCACAAAATCAAGCGGGCGGTCAGCCACATGCTGGCCCTGTTCCCGTTTGAGCCTGCGCTGTATCAGGCCGAGCAGGTGCCGGTAACCTATGTCGGTCACCCGCTTGCCGATGTGCTGCCCATGCAGCCCAAACAAGGCGAGATGCGGGAACAAATGCGTATTGGGCCCAACCGTCCGGTATTTGCCCTGCTGCCAGGCAGTCGGCAGAGCGAAGTGGCGCTGCATGCCAATCTGTTTGTTGAAACCGTCAAGCGGATTGCAGATGAGATTCCGGAGGCCCTGTTTCTGGTGCCGCTGGCGACACGGGAAACCCGGCAGCGGTTTGAGCAGGCCGTCTACAAGTGCGGTGCCGCGGATCGGGACATCCAGCTGATGTACGGTCATGCGCATGATGCCATGATTGCCGCCGACGTGGTCTTGGTGGCGAGTGGCACCGCCACGCTGGAGGCGGCCTTGCTCAAGCGCCCCATGGTGATTACCTACAAGCTGTCGCGCCTCTCCTGGTGGTTGATGACCCGCAAGATGTACCTCCCTTATGTGGGGCTGCCCAATATCCTGTGCAAGGAGTTTGTGGTGCCGGAGCTGTTGCAGAAAGAGGCGACACCGGAACGACTGGCCACCGAGCTGCTGCGGCAGTATCGGGACAAAACCTTCCGCGAGGCGCTGGTCGAGCGGTTTACCACCCTGCATCAGCTGCTGCGGCAAAACACCTCCGAGCGTGCTGCTGATGCGGTGGCTACCGTACTGGATAGCCGCGCATGACGCTGTGGGTGTGCGGTGTCGACGAAGCCGGGCGGGGGCCGCTGGCCGGGGCCGTGTTTGCGGCGGCGGTGATTCTGGACCCCGCTCGCCCGATCGAGGGTCTGGCGGACTCCAAAAAATTGACCGCCACCCGACGCGAACATCTGGCGGTATTGATTCGTGAGCGGGCATTGGCTTGGGCCATTGCCTCATCCAGCGTGGCGGAGATTGACCAGCTGAACATCCTGCACGCCAGCCTGCTGGCCATGAGCCGGGCGGTGGCGCAGCTGCAGCCTGCGGCCAGCCATGCCCTGATTGACGGTAACCGTGTCCCTAAATTGGCGATTCCAGCGACGGCCATCGTCAAGGGGGATGCGCTGGAGCCTGCGATTTCGGCGGCCTCCATTCTGGCCAAGACAGCGCGTGATGCCGAGCTGTGCGCCTTGCACCAGAGCTACCCGCAATATGGTTTTGCTGCACACAAAGGTTACCCGACCGCTGAACACCTGGCAGCGATTCGCGAGCACGGTGTCTTGCGCGAACACCGCCGCAGCTTTGCGCCGGTACGGGAGGTACTGATGCATGGTAAGGGACAGGCGGTGTTCGAGTTTTGAGCGGTGGGTGAACCGGCATCCATGCCACAACAGTGACCACAATGTCATTTATTGCAGGGGCTGTCACACGGTTTACGCTGGCAATCATGGCATAATCGGCTAGGCTAGATACTGATGTACGCGGAGTTGAGCAGGTGTCACCGTCAGGCGTGACCCGCTCGTACGTCAGACAGAGGGGAAGAGGCGGATGTTTGTACTCATCGGGTATGTGATCATGCTGGGCTGCATTTTCGGGGCCTATGCTGCGCATGGTGGACACCTGGGTGGCTTGTGGCAGCCATCTGAAGTGGTAATGATTTTTGGCGGTGGTCTGGGAGCGCTGGTCGTCGGCTATGGGGGCAAGCCACTCAAGGCGACGCTCAAAGCCTTGCCCTCGGTTTTCAAGGGCAGTGCCTACACCAAAGCCTTCTACATGGACCTGTTTGCCTTGCTCTACGAGATTCTGGGCAAGGTACGCAAGGAAGGCCTGATGTCGATTGAGGCGGATGTGGAGGAGCCTGAGAAAAGCCCCATCTTCAGCAAGTACGACAAAATCCTGCATGACCATCATCTGGTCGATTTCATCACGGATTACCTGCGGCTGATGGTCGGCGGCAACCTGAATGCCTTTGAAATCGAAAACCTGATGGACAACGAGATCGAAACCCATCACCACGAGGGTGCCGTACCGGCGGCGGCCATTGCCAAGCTGGGTGACGCGCTGCCGGCATTTGGTATTGTGGCGGCGGTGATGGGGGTAGTGCACACCATGGGGTCATTGCACCTGCCACCGCCTGAACTGGGGGGGTTGATTGGTGCCGCCCTGGTCGGGACCTTCTTGGGTATTTTGCTGGCTTACGGCATCGTCGGTCCCTTGTCCACGGTGCTGGAATTCAAGGGCGATGAGTCCACCAAAGTGTACCAGACCGTCAAAGTGACCCTGCTCGCCAGCCTGAATGGCTATGCGCCGCAAGTGGCGGTGGAGTTTGGCCGCAAGGTGCTGTACTCCACCGAGCGCCCCAGCTTCAAGGAGCTGGAAGAGCACGTCAAGCAGAAGAAATAACCCGCCTGAGCGGCAAGGATAGCGGCGATGAGCGACGACTCCCAGCGCCCCATAATCGTCAAGAAGATCAACAAGGGTCACGGCGGCCATCATGGCGGCGCGTGGAAGATTGCCTATGCTGACTTCGTGACCGCCATGATGGCGTTCTTTCTGCTGATGTGGCTGTTGGGGTCCGTGTCCAAGGGCAAGCTGTCCGGTATCTCAGATTATTTCAATACCCCGCTGAAAGTAGCGCTGCAAGGTGGCGACAGTACCGGCAACGCCACTAGTATCATCCCGGGTGGCGGGCAGGATCTGCAACGCATCTCGGGTGAAGTGTCCAAAGGCCAGGATTCGGCCAACGATGATGCCAAGAAAGCCAAGCAGGCTGCCGAGAAGATGATGTTCGACAAGCTGCGCGAAAAGGTGCAGACCGTGATCGAGCAAAATCCTGAACTGGCCAAGTTCAAGGATCAACTGCTGATCGACATGACACCGGAAGGCCTGCGCATTCAGCTGGTGGACGAACAAAACCGCCCCATGTTCGATAGTGGCAGTGCCAAGCTGCAACCCTACACCGTGCAGCTGCTGCGTGACCTCGGCAAGCTGCTGAATGAGGTACCGAACCGGATCAGCCTGTCCGGGCATACCGATGCCGTGCAATACAGCAGTGGTGATCGGGGTTACAGCAACTGGGAGCTGTCTGCGGAGCGGGCCAACACCTCGCGGCGCGAGATGATTGCTGGCGGCCTGCAAGATGGCAAGGTGTTGCGCGTAGTCGGGCTGGGCTCAGCGGTGCCGCTGGATGACGAGCATCCGGATGCGCCGATCAACCGCCGTATCAGCATCATTGTGCTGAATGAAGAGACGACTACGGCCATCATGAAAAACAGCGGCAAGTCGGATCCCGCCGCCCAGCAGTTGCTGGATCAGGCGCAAGGTGCCAGCAGCGCGCCCTGAGCAAGGCCGCTTTCTGCAGGCCTTGTGGCGCTTCACCCTGCTGGTACTGAGTGCCTGGCTGCTGCTGTCCTGGCTGCTGCAGCAGATTCCCCCATTAGCACTGCCTCGCCTGTGGCTGGCCCTGCTGCTGTGGGCGGGCTTGACCGTGCTACCCGGACGCGTGCTGGGCTTGCCGGGTGTCTGGCAGGTCGCGGCCCTGCTGCTGTACCCCATGCTGCTGCTGATGCAATGGTGGCAAGGTTCTCCCTGGTGGTTCCTTCTGGCGGGGGCGGTACTGTTCCTGCTGCTGGGGGCGGCCTGGCGGGGGCGTGTTCCCTTGTTTCTGTCCGCATCACCGGTGCTGGAGGCCATACCGGATTTGATGCCCAGGTCGGAGGCACCCTTGCGGATTGCTGAGCTAGGCTGTGGCACGGGCCGCGTGGTGGCGGCCATGGTGCAGCGCTGGCCGCAGCATCACTACGTGGCCGTGGAAGTGGCCTGGCTGCCCTGGCTGATGAGCCGCTGGCGCCTGCGCCACTATCCGCAAGTGCGGGTGCTGCGCGAAGACTTCTGGCGCATGGACTGGCAGGCTTTTGATGTGCTCTACGTCTTTCTGTCACCACTGGTCATGCCAGCGGTGTGGCAAAAGGCACAAGCGGAGCTGCGGCCCGGCAGCTGGCTGATCAGCAACAGCTTTGCCATACCGGGGCAGGCTCCCGACCTCCAGCGCGAGACCGGGCACGCCCTGCAGCCGGTATTGTATGGCTGGCAGCAAAGCCAGCGTGCTGCCGCCGTCCCCGAATAAGCCATCAGGCGCTATACTGCACGCATGACCACTGCAGAACCTCCGGATACCCTCAAGGCGGCCGAGCCCTACCTCACGGCCTGGCAGCCCGCTAACCTGCCGATGCTACAGGTGACGCAAGATGCCCTGCGCAGCGCACAAGTCAGTACCTCGGCGTCCTCGCCGGGGGCGCTGGCGGCCATTGTGGCACGCGATCCGTTTCTGACGCTGCAAGTCCTGTCTTACGTCAACACCATCCCGCGTGGCAGTTTTGCCAGTGATATCACCAGCCTCGAGCATGCGTTGATGTTGCTCGGCGTGGAGCAGTTCTATGACCGCTTCAGCCGGCGGCCCGTGCTGGAGCGCCTGCTGGATAAAGATCCTGCACGGTTGCGGCTGTTGCAGGGGCGGTTGTCGCAATGCCTGCTGGCGGGGCTGCTGGCACGGGAGGTGGCTCGGGTACGGCTGGACAGCAAGGCAGAAGAGGTGTTTCTGGGGGCTTTGCTGCATGATGTGATTGAACCCTTGTTGCTGCTGACCCACCCGCAGCGTGTCGCGCCGATCCACTGGCACAGCCATGCTAACCTCATGCTGTCAGACCCGGCGTTGCAGCAGCAATTGCTGGGTTTGAGCTATCAGGCCCTGCTGCAGCACTATGTCGGCCAAATTGGCATGCCCTATCTGCTGGCCGGCCTGATGTGCGATCAGCAACTGGACAAACCACGAAATTACAGCGTACAGCTGGCCGTTCAGGCTGCCCGTGCCAGCCTGCTGGGCTGGTGGCGTGCGGACCATGAAGAGGCTGCCCGGCTGCTGGCCGAGTTTCTCAAGCTGTCTATCGAAGAATGGTCGGCCCGGCAGCAGGGACTGTTGCTGCAGCACGCCCGGTGGAATGCGTTCCCGGACATCGCCTTGCCCGCCATGTGGCTTCCCATGCAGCCAGGTGACTGGGCGGAGCCGCCGGTGGCCAAGCCGGCCAGCTTGCAACTGGATCTGAAGATACTGGAACAGGTGACCACCCAGCTGAAACTGGCCGGTGAGCGTAAAGCCGATGTGGGCCAGATCATGACCCTGCTGTTCAAAGGATTGCGGCTGGGTCTCGGCCTGATGCGGGTTGCGCTGCTGACGCAGGACAAAGCGACGAACCAGCTCAAGCTGCGGTTTGCCATCGGTTTTGCTGATGATCATCCGCTACGGCATCAGGCCGTCGGCCTGAATACTCCGCACCTGTTTACCCGACTGATGGGCAAGACTCAAAGTCTGTTCTACGGTGACAGCAACCGACGTAATCTGCAAGCCTACCTGCCTGCGCCCTTGCGGCCTGAGCCGGAGCGGGACTGGGTGGCGATGTCGCTGTGGGTGCGCGCCAATCCGCTGGGCCTGCTCTACGCGGATGGCGGCAGCACGCATCCGCAACTGGATGCCGACAATTATCCGCACTTCAAGGCCGTGATGCTGACCGCGCTGGCTGCGCTGGAAGGCAAAGGTGGCCCGGCCTGACCTCTGACTGGAAAAACTGGTGTTGTTGATCAGCTCTGCCGCCAACGCGCGGTTCAAAACCTTGAAAAAACTGTGCAGTCATAACCGCAGCCGGCAGGAAGCTCGCCTGATGGTACTCGATGGTGTGCACCTGCTGCAAAGCCTGCTGGATTGTGGCAGTACACCGCAGACGGTGGTGCTCAGTGAGCCTGCACTGGAGCATGCGGAAATCCGGCCTTTGCTGGCCCGTCTGTCCGGGGTGGAAACATTGTTGCTCAGCGAGGCCTTGTTTGGGCAATTGAGCGAGCTGCCGTCAGCAACGGGCATTCTGGCACTCTGCCCGCTACCTGCCGCACACGCGCTGCCCCACCCCCATGAGCAACGCATTGTTTTGCTCGATGGTGTGCAAGACCCCGGCAATGTCGGCTCCATCTTGCGTACGGCAGCTGCGGCTGGGATTGATGCGGTATTACTGTCCCCTGATTGTGCCGATCCCTGGTCGCCGAAAACCCTGCGCGCCGGGATGGGGGCGCATTTTGCGGTGCGGGTGGTGGCGCAAGCCGATTTGCTGGCCTGCCTGGATCACTTCAAGGGCAACGTGGTGGGCACGACACTGGATGCGCCTGCCAACGTCTACCAGACCGATCTGAGAGGGTCGCTGGCCTGGCTGTTTGGCGCAGAAGGGCAGGGGGTGCGGCCTGCCCTGCAAGCCCGCTGTACCACGCGGGTACGTATTCCCATGCCGGGCAAGGTAGAGTCCCTTAACGTGGCGGCTGCAGCGGCCATCTGCCTGTTCGAGCAACTGCGGCAAAATCTGCACCCCTGACGGCCTGCTGCAAATAACAAAGCCCTGAATGCCCGGCGTTGCCGGACTTCAGGGCTTTGTTGCATCCGGGCGCACCCGGATGCGGCGCTTGGTGGATTACTCGCCTTGGGTTTCCACCTGCTGCAGGGCTTCGACCTGAGCGTCTTCCGCCTTGCGACGGCTGCGCGGACGGCTGGGGCGCGGTACGCTGGCCACGACTACTTCAGGCTGAGCGGGTGCCACGACATCGCTGGTTTCCACCATCTGCAACGGCTCCTCAGCCACCTTTTCGCGGGCGGGGCGGCGACGGCGGTTGCTGCTGCGAGCCGGGGCGGCTTCCACCACCTCTGCTACCGCTTCGACTGGATGAGTTTCTACCGCTGCGGTGACAACCTCTGCAACCTCTTCCGCAGGTGCAGCAACCACCGCTTCAATAGGAGCTGCTTCCTGAGCCGGCGCTGCCGGAGCCGCTACTTCAGCGACCGGAGCGACGACTTCCACCGCTTGCGGTGCAACGTCAACCGTCTCGACCGCTTCAGCAGCAGCAGTGACCACCACCGGGGCAACTACAGGCACTTCGGCGACGGCAGGGGCGATGACCTCTGCCGGTGCCTCCGCGACCACAGGAGCCGGGGCGACAGGGGCTGCTGCAACTTCTGCCACGACCGGCGCCACTTCGGCTACAGCAGTCGGCGCTGCCGTGACCACCTCAGGCGCAGCTTCGGCTACGACCGGAGCGCTGCTGGTTGCCACTACATCCTGGCTGTCTTCAGACGACTCGGCTTGTACATCGCTGCCCGGGGTCGCTGCCGCTTCACTCTGACGGTCCCGGCCACCACGACGGCGGCGGCGACGACGGCCTTCACCGCTGCTGGCCTGGCCCTCTGCCGCCACGGCTTCCACGGCGGTGTCGGTCACCACCGCTTCGACGACCTCACTGACCGGCACTTCCGGCTTCGGTTCACGCTCGGCACGGTTGCGACCGCGACCGCCTTCACGTGCCTCGCCTTCCTGGCGCGGCTGACGCTGCGGGCGCTCATTGCGGGTTTCTTCCGGCTTGTTGTCGTCCTTGCGGCTGTCGTCCTGACGGTTGCGGCCATTGCGACGCTCTTCACCGCGCTGCTCATTGCGTTCAACACGCTCCTGACGGTTGCCACGCTGGGCATCGCGCTCGCGGTTCTGGCCGCCTTGCGCTTGCTGTTCACGCTGACCTTCGCGGTTGCTCCGTTCCTGACGCTCACCTTCGCGGTTGCCGCGCTCGCCATTGCGATTGCGGTCACGGCCATTGCGTTGCTGGCGCTGGCCGGACTGACGTTCTTGCTGACGTGCAGCCGGCTGGGCGGCAGGCGCGGCCGCTTCCGGTTCGCCCTTCAGCCAGTTGAGGAAGCGGCTCAACAGGCCCGGCTTGTTCTCGCTGCTGGCAGGCTTGCTGGCTGGTGCGACTACCGGCGCTGGTTGCTCCGGCGTGATGCCCTTGACGGCAGCTTGCTGACGTACTTCCGGCTTGCTGCGCTGGCCCGGCTTGTGGTTGTGCTCGTCTTCGGCCTGCTGTTCCACCCGTTTGTAGCTCGGCAGGTCTTCGTCGGCGTGGTTAAGGTCGTCATGACGCAGGCGGGTCACGCTGTAATTCGGCGTTTCCAGGTGCACATTGGGTACCAGTACCACGTTGACCTTGAGGCGGGCCTCAATGGCGTAGATGTCGGCGCGCTTCTCGTTGAGCAGGAAGGTGGCGACATCGACCGGGAGCTGGGCATGGACGGCACCCGTATTCTCCTTCATCGCCTCTTCCTGCAAGATGCGCAGGATGTGCAGGGCCGACGATTCGGTGCCACGGATAAAGCCGGTGCCATGGCAGCGCGGGCAGGGCATGTGGGCGGTTTCACCCAGGCTCGGCTGCAGGCGCTGACGCGACAGCTCGAGCAGGCCGAAGCGCGAAATCTTGCCCATCTGTACGCGGGCACGGTCGTGGTGCAGCGCATCCTTCAGGCGGTTTTCCACCTCGCGCTGGTTTTTCTGGCTTTCCATGTCGATGAAGTCGATCACGATCAAGCCGCCCAGGTCGCGCAGGCGCAGCTGGCGGGCGACTTCGTCCGCCGCTTCCAGGTTGGTGTTGAAGGCGGTGGTTTCGATGTCGCCACCACGGGTAGCACGCGCCGAGTTGACGTCCACCGACACCAGCGCTTCGGTATGGTCGATCACGATGGCGCCACCCGAGGGCAGCGGCACTTCACGACGGAACGCGGTTTCAATCTGATGCTCGATCTGGAAACGCGAGAACAGCGGAACGTCATCCTTGTACAGCTTGATGCGGTTGACGTTGCCCGGCATCACGTGGTCCATGAACTGGCGTGCTTGCTCGAACAGGCTCTCGGTGTCGATCAGGACTTCGCCGATGTCCGGCTGGAAGTAATCGCGGATGGCGCGGATCACCAGGCTGGATTCCTGATAGATCAGGAACGCGCCGTTTTGCTGACGGGCCGCGCCATCAATGGCCGACCACAGTTGCAGCAGGTAACGCAGGTCCCACTGCAGTTCTTCCAGTGTGCGGCCAATCGCGGCAGTGCGACCGATCACGCTCATGCCGCTCGGTGCATCCAGCTGGTCCAGCTGGGCGCGCAGTTCGTTGCGCTCTTCACCTTCAATCCGGCGGGAAACACCACCACCGCGCGGGTTGTTCGGCATCAGCACCAGATAACGCCCCGCCAGGCTGATGAAGGTGGTCAGCGCAGCGCCTTTGTTGCCACGCTCGTCCTTGTCCACCTGGACAATGACTTCCATGCCTTCCTTCAGCGCGTCCTGAATGCGGGCGCGACCGTCGGTGCCGGGCAGGAAATAGCTGCGGGATACTTCCTTGAAGGGCAGGAAGCCATGGCGCTCTTCGCCGTAATCGACGAAAGCGGCTTCGAGGCTGGGCTCGATACGGGTGATGACACCCTTGTAGATATTGCTTTTCCGCTGTTCCTTGCCAACGGTTTCAATATCCAGATCGATCAGTTTCTGACCATCTACAATGGCAACGCGCAGCTCTTCAGCCTGCGTTGCATTGAACAACATGCGTTTCATGTACAGTCCCCGCGCGCTAATGCACGGGCGGGCGGATCACACCTCTCCTTGGCCGTTGCAGTGGCAACCGGCACATCCGAACAACCAGTGAGGTCCGCCGTCAGGCAGGCTGAAGGCGGGGTAGCTTGATCCATCCATGAATTCGGGCTGCAACCCACCTGGCGAACACACTCCCCGGCGGGGCTCGCCGTCAGCCGGGGTATTGCCAGATACTGCACAGGGCAGCAACGAATTCTTTACGTGACCGGGTTACAGGTTGAATATTGCCCGGTCCAGCAGCTGCCCCCTCCTGGTAGCGGGGCGGGCGGTGGTGGCTGAGGCGGCGGCCATGCTTGGGCGGCACAGGCCTCAGTCAAACCACACCATACCTGCCCGGCTCTTCAACCGGACGGGCAGCTGCGCAATCTCTCGCGGGTGCGTTTAGCGCGCAAATCTATTACTATCGCTGCTTTCAAGGGTGAGCGACGTTAACCCTGCATGCGTTGAAAACCTCATGCCCCGTTCTGTCGGGGCGGGCTTCCGGCGGCAGCAGGTCCCGAAAAAATCCAGGGAACTGGCCGCTGCCCATGACTGCAGCAGTCGGGCAAGCTGGAACCAAGCCAGAGCATGGCTACTGAAGGGGCTGGAATGGAGCGGGGCGCAGGGCGTATTCGGATTCGAGCCCAACAGGGGCTACACCGGGAGGGCAGCAAGGCATAAAGTGCTGCCATCAACGTGCCAGACGGGCCGATCACATTCATCAACCGTAAATCAGCAGCCAGCATTGAATAAAGAGCGGGAGCAGTGCAGAGCCGGCCAGACAACACGCCGGACAGCCCGAATGGACTGCAAGGGCTAGTATAAGCAATATGGACTTGTCACGCAAAGAAAACCTTACTGTCACCAAACGTCGCATCGATGCCGAAGAGGCCGGTCAGCGACTGGACAATTTTTTGCTCCGCATCCTGAAAGGGGTGCCGAAGAGCCGCATCTATCGCATCATTCGCGCCGGGGAAGTCCGCATCAACGGCAAGCGCACGGATGTCAGTTACCACCTGCAGGCGGATGATGAGGTACGCATCCCGCCGGTACGGGTGGCCGAAGAGGCGCCCAAGCCTGGCAGTGGCGCCGGGCCGACGGTGGTGTTTGATATTCTGTTTGAAGATGATGCGCTGCTGGCGATCAACAAACCTGCTGGCCTTGCCGTACACGGTGGCAGCGGCATTTCACGCGGGGTGATCGAGCAATTGCGCCATCAACGCCCGCAGGCCAAATTCCTTGAACTGGTGCACCGGCTGGACCGCGAGACTTCCGGCATCCTGCTGGTTGCCAAGAAGCGTTCGGCCCTGGTCAAGCTGCACGAGCAGATTCGGCAGGGCCAGACCGACAAGCGTTATTTCGCGCTGGCACTGGGAGCGTGGGGCAAGCCGGTGCAGGCGGTGAAAGCACCGCTGCATAAATTCCTGCTGCCGGATGGCGAGCGGCGTGTGCGGGTGGAAGCCGGTGGCCAGCCCTCGCACACGGTGTTCCGCTTGCAGAAAAAATGGGCGGATTGCGCGCTGGTCGAGGCCGAGCTGAAAACCGGGCGTACCCACCAGATTCGGGTGCATTTGCAGCACCTGGGCCATCCGATTGCGGGGGATGACAAATACGGCGATTTCCCGCGCAACAAGCAGCTGGCGCGTGAAGGGCTTAAGCGGATGTTCCTGCACGCCTGCCGGATGCGGCTCACCCATCCGCTGACCGGGGTCCCTTTGCAGCTGGAAGCACCGCTGCCTCCGGAGCTGAGCCACTACCTCAGCGTGCTAGATCAAACCGCCGGAGCCCCTGATGCCGATGCCTGATGCACGTCGCTATGACCTGATCGTGTTCGATTGGGACGGCACCTTGATGGACAGTACCGCCGGGATCGTCCTGTCCATGCAGCATGCCTTCCGCGAGCATGGTCTGCCACAACCGGAGCGCAGCGCCGTACGGCAGGTGATCGGGCTGGGCATGGACGAAGCCTTGCAGCAACTGGCGCCGCTGTTGCCGGTGGATGAGCGCATTCCGCTGGGGCAGTCCTTCCGCGCGGCCTGGCCCATCTATGGGCGGCAAGCCGCCTTGTATGAAGGCGCACATGCGCTGCTGGGCACGCTGCAGCAGGCGGGGTATACGCTGGCTGTCGCCACCGGCATGTCGCGGCGCGGGCTGGAACAGGCATTGGATCAGACCGGCTTGCGCCCGATGTTTGCGGCGACCCGTTGTGCAGAAGAAAGCTTCTCCAAGCCGCACCCGGCGATGCTGCTGGAACTACTGGACGAGCTGTTTCATCCCGCTGACCGTGCCTTGATGGTGGGCGACACCACCCATGATCTGCAGATGGCGGCCAATGCCGGGGTGGAGGCTGTGGCGCTGACTCAGGGCGCGCATGATGCTGCACAATTGGTTCTTGTGCCGCATCGGGTGATGCTGGCCAATCTGGCGGAGCTGGCGGGCTGGCTGGAGCCATGACATGGCGTATTACCTGTGTGCAGGTAGCGATTTGCAGGAGTCCGGCAAGGCCGTCTGCTTTCGGGTCATGACTGCACGCGGACCTGAGCCGGCTTTTGCCATACGCTGGCGAGGGCAGGTCTATGCCTACCAGAACAGTTGCGCTCATGTGCCGGTGATGATGGACTGGCAAACTGGCGACTTCTTTGATCTGTCCCGCCAGTACCTGATCTGCAGCATGCATGGGGCTTGGTATGCCCCGGATACCGGTGCATGTCTGGGCGGACCCTGTCGGGGGGCTTACCTGCAGGCGGTGCCGCTGACAGAGCAGGCCGATGGCGTATACTGCGGCTGGCCGATCGAAGCAGACTCGATCCAGTTACCCTGAGGGTAAGACAAGCGATTAACCTGGAAGGACCGTATGGAAAACAAGCCGGAGCAGACAACCCTGCCGCAGGATGGCAGCCAGCCGTGGGAGCGCAAGATTCTCGAGAGTCTGGTGCGCGATGTGGTCAAGGAACAGCGTGCCAAGCGTCGCTGGGGCATTTTCTTCAAGCTGCTGGGATTTGCCTACCTGCTGGTGCCGCTGCTGCTGGTACTGGGGCTGGCCGGTAGCCAGATGGCAGGCCGCACGACGCCGCATACGGCGGTGGTGCGTCTGGAGGGGGTGATTGCACCGGGGAGCGTGGCCAGCGCGGACAACATCAATGCTGCACTGCGCCGGGCGTTTGAGGATCCGAACACCAAGGGCGTGGTGCTGTTGATCAACAGCCCGGGCGGTAGCCCGGTGCAGGCGGGCATCATCCATGACGAGATTCGTCGCCTGCGCAAGCTGCATCCGGGTACGCCGCTGTATGCGGTGGTCGAGGACCTGTGCGCCTCCGGGGGCTACTATGTGGCCGTGGCGGCGGACCGTATCTATGTCGACAAAGCCAGCCTGGTGGGCTCGATCGGGGTGCTGATGGATGGCTTTGGCTTTACCGGAGCCATGGAAAAGCTGGGGGTGGAGCGCCGCCTGTTTACCGCCGGAGAGAACAAGGGCTTTCTCGACCCCTTCTCGCCGATGAACGACAAGCAGAAAGCCTACGTTACCCAGATGCTGGCTGACATCCACCAGCAGTTCATCGACGTGGTGCGCAAGGGCCGTGGTGCCCGCCTGAAAGAAACGCCCGATATGTTCTCGGGTCTGGTCTGGCATGGTGCCAAGAGTATTGAGCTGGGCCTGACCGATGCGCTTGGCACCACTGACAGTGTGGCGCGTGAAGTGATCAAGGCGGATCAGCTGGTGGATTACACCCTGACTGAAAGTCTGGCCGACCGCGTAGCCAAGCGACTTGGTACCAGCTTCAGCGAGGGCGTGACCGGACAGACTGAGTCAGTACGCCTGCGCTGACCGTTGGTCGGCCGGGCGGGCATCTGGTCTGACAGTTGCCTGCCCGGCTTTGCATTTTCACGAGGCTTGCGCTAGGCTGTAAGCTCAAGCATAGACCGCGCCCTTCGGCGCAGCAGGAGTTCACCATGGACGGCAGCAGCCAGATTGCAGATGTAAGCAGCAAGGCCCAGATCTACGCCCTGAAAAAGGCGCAGGAGTCCAAGCGTAATGAGGTGAGTACCCTGCTGCAGTCGCTGCCAGAGCCGCAGAAGCCCAGCTATAACAATCCGCCCAACCTGGGGCAGAATGTGGATGTCAAAGCCTGAGCACTTTGCAGCATGCACAACACAGAAACCGGCCAAGGCCGGTTTTTTTTGCGTCGATTTTAGCGGTTCCCTTTTGGTAACTGACTGTTTATTCAAATAAAGCAAGGGTATGCTGGTTGACGTGAAAGTAGCAACTCCATGTGGAGAACGTCATGGCATCCCGAGGTGCAAGCTCATTCTTTGGCTCACTGTTTCTGGCCCGACTGGCCGATCAGGTGCTGCTGATTCTGGTGCCGCTGGTGGTCTACCAGCAAACGCGCAATGTCGGCTGGTCCGGCCTTGCCTTCATGCTGGAAACCTTGCCGCGTTACCTGATGTTCCCGCTGTTCGGCATTCTGTGTGACCGGGTCTCGCCCGTCAAACTGCTGCGCATTAGCCAGCGCAGCCGGGCCATCATCAGCCTGGTAGGTATTGCCTGCTTCATGACATGGGGCGGCTTGGGTTGGTTGATTGGCTTGTCTGCTGTGTGCGGGGTGCTGACCGGGCAGGGCTTCGTCGCACGTGAAGTGGTGCTGCCGCAGGCGTTTCCTGAGCAACCCTATCAGCAGGTGGCCTCATCGGCCCAGCTGGCAGACCAGCTGGGGATGGTACTGGGGCCGCTGCTGGCCGCCGGATTGCTGAAATGGTGGAACTGGCAGGGTGGCTTCATGGTGGCCTCCGCCATTTTTCTGCTGGCCGACCTCAGTGCCGGGCGTTGGCTGCGCTACAGTCAGAGGAGCGGGTGGCAGCCGAATGAGCGCGAGCCCTGGGGGCAGGCACTGCTGCGGGCATTTGCGCTAGTATGGCGTTTGCCGGGCTTGCCACGGCTGGTGGCGCAGGCTGCGGCCATCAACCTGCTGCTGGGAGGCGTACTGGCGACCAGCGCCGCGCTGGTCACCGGGTTCTACCTGCGCAGCGAAGCCAGCTATGCCACGCTGCAGGCGTGGGCGGCGGCGGTAACCGTCGTGACCTTGCTGCTGATTGCCCGCGTCAGCGTGCCACAGCGCTTGCTGGGCATCCTCAGCTATTTCAGCATCATGGCAGGTGGCTTGCTGGCAGCGCTGAGCCCGACGTACCTCGGCTATTGGCTGGGCTATCTGCTGATTACCGGCTTCGATAAATCGTATTCGATCTATATGCGCAGTGAGCGCCAGCAGGTGATTCCCGCCGGGGACTTCGGCAAGGTGACCGGGGCCATGATCCTGTTCAATAACCTGTCACAACCGTTGGCAGGGGCCTTGGTCGGGCTGGTACACAGCATGGCACAGACGCGCTCCCTGCTGCTGGGCATGGCCCTGTTCATGGGAGCGGTGGGGGTGCTGAGTTTCTGGGGACGGCGGCAAGGCAGGGTCAACCCGGCCAGTCAGCGTTGCTGAGGAAAGTCTAGTGGCGTAAACCACTCCTCATGGCGGGCTGGCCAAGGCTGCGGTATGGACTGTAGTGCCGCCTGCATGTGCTGCTGGAACGCATCACGATCGGTGATGCCCAGGTAGCACTCCATCCAGGTACTGGCATCATCACAGCGGTGCTGCAGCTCAAACCGTTGGCAGAGGGCCGTCAGGCAGGCTTGCAGCTGTTGCACCGCAGGCCATAGCGCGGCCTGTTCGGTGGGTGCGACCTTGTAGTAGACGTAGAGTGAGAGGCTCATTCCAGCGGGTAGGGCAGATTGAGCACGCGGATGGCCGGACCATCCATGGCTTGCAGGTGCATGCCGTGTTCCATGCTGCCCAGCCGCAGGACGGCCAGTGCTTCAAAGTGACCGTGGGCGGTCTGTACCACATTCAGCAATGTACCGCTGGCCTGGCCATTCAGATCCGGGCTGTACAGTGCGTCGCCTGCCTGGGCGGGAACCTCGAAGGCTACCCGGAACAGCCGCTGCTTCACCTTGCCCAGGTGCTGGGTACGGGCAATGATCTCCTGCCCGGTATAACAGCCCTTGCGGAAGCTGACACCCCCCAGCAGCTCCAGATTGACCATCTGCGCGACAAAGGCATCCTGAGTGGCGGCGGTGATCCAGGGAATGCCGGCGCGGATTTCACCCAACAGCCAGGCATCGGCTCCCGCCGGGGTGGCGCCAGCTGCCAGCTGTGGCCACAGGGCGATGGCCTGCGCCACGCTGCACAGCAATTGATAGCGTTCACCGCGGGTGCGCAGCAGGGTGACACCGTCGTGCGACCAGGTGCCGTGCTCAGCCAGCGCCGGAGCCGCCAGTGTGGTGTGCAGCAGGGCGGCCGCGCCGGGACCTGCCAGACCCAGCATCACGGGGGCTTCTTCCCACGGCGTCAGCTTGGCCTTGGCACGCAGGATGTACATGGACAGGCGCTTCTGCAGCGCCTCTTTCAGGTCCGGTGACACTTGCAGTACTACCCGGCCATCCTGCTGCCACAGCAGGAAGTTGCCCAGCATCCGGCCTTTGGGGGTGGAGTGGCAGCTGTACTGGTTTTGATCGTCCGCCAGCTGCAGCACATCGCTGGACAGCTGGCCGTTGAGGAAGCTTTTGACTTCGTCACCGGCAAACGGCAGCAAGCCCCAGTGCGACAGGTCACAGAGCACTGTACCTTGGTTAACGGCGTCCAGTGCCTGCTGCGCGTCACCAAAGTGTTGCACACGGTCTTGCTCGACAACGGCGCCAAGACCTGTCAAAAATGTCTGCCATGCTGCCTGCATCGTGCCTTCCTTTATTCCCGATCAAAACACTCGGATATTGTACCGCATGACCGCCATTTTGTACCCGCTCCAGCCCTCGCAGCGTTTGCCCCGCTTGCTGCTTCTACAAAGCCTGCTGCTGGCGATTGTGCCGTGGCAGCTGCCACTCGGACCCTGGCGGGGTATCTGCAGTGCAATCGTGCTGCTGTTGGCGCTGCTGTGGTGGCCACGTGCCGTGGCCCACCTGCGGCGACAAACGCCACGCACTATTGGGGTGAATGCCGATGGGGTCTGGCTTGGGCAAACGGCGGGCGAGGCCGCAGCGCTGTGGCAGCTGGACCCGGCGCGGAGTGTCCTGTGGCAAGCCTTGCTCAGCCTGTCGCTGCGGGATGAGCAAGGCCGGGTGAGACGGTGCCTGTTGTTGCGCGACCAGTTGCCCGCGGATGACTGGGCGGCGCTGCAGCGGGGGCTGCGCCAGCTGGGGCCGGAGCGGGCTAAGCCTGACGCAACAGCACCTTGACGGCACCACTGCCGCCTTCTTGCGGACGGGTCTCGCTGAAAGCCAGCACTTGCGGCAGCTGGGTCAGCCAGTGTCGTACCAAGCCCTTGAGCGCGGATTGGCCACCCGGTGAGCGATAACCCTTGCCATGGATGATGCGCACGCAGCGGATACCGCGCTGGCGGACTTCGCCCAGAAACGCGCCCAGCAGGTGCAGCGCCTCTTCGCGGGTGACGCCGTGCAGGTCGATCTCGGCGCCGATGGGCCAGTGGCCACGTCGCAGCTCGTGCAGCAGGCGATGACTGACGCTGTGGTCGCGGTAATGCAGCAGCTCGCCGTGGGCGTGCAGTTCGATCCACTCCGGCGCGCTCACCGCCAGCGGGGCGTGCGCAACAGGGCGAGCGGGCGCGGGTAGCGGCGTCAGGCGGCGCGGTTGCAGGCTGCGTCGTTCCGGCACGCTGAGTGGTGTGACATCCCCTACCACGGCTTGAAACAAGGCCCGCTCCTCCACGCTGAGTGCGCGGCGGGCGGGCAGGGGCAGGTGTCGTGGCTTGGCCACGCCGCTTACAGCTTGCCGAGGCTTTGCAGGTAGCGGTCGGCGTCCAGCGCTGCCTGGCAGCCGCTGGCGGCACTGGTCACGGCCTGACGGTAGATGTGATCCTGCACGTCACCGGCAGCAAACACGCCCGGCACGCTGGTGGCGGTGGCGTTACCGTTACGACCCCCTTGGGTGACGATATAGCCGCCATCCATTTCCAGCTGGCCGCTGAAGATGTCGGTGTTAGGCTTGTGGCCGATGGCGATGAAGCAGCCGTTGACCGTGATGTCTTTCTGCGAACCGTCGTTGACCTTCACACGCACACCGGTCACGCCACTGTCGTCGCCCAGCACTTCATCCAGCACGCTGTTGAGCTGCAGGGTGATCTTGCCTTCCTTCACCTTCTCCATCAGGTGGTCGATCATGATGCGCTCGGCGCGGAAGCTGTCGCGGCGGTGGATCAGTGTTACGTGGCTGGCGATGTTGGACAGGTACAGCGCCTCTTCCACGGCAGTGTTGCCGCCACCAACCACGGCAACGGCCTGACCCCGGTAGAAGAAGCCATCGCAGGTGGCGCAGCCGGACACGCCACGCCCCATAAAGTCCTGCTCGGAGGGCAGACCCAGATATTGGGCGGAGGCGCCGGTGGCAATGATCAGGGCATCGCAGGTGTACTCGCCGTTGTCGCCGACCAGACGGATCGGTTTCTCGTTCAGGTGGGTGGTGTGAATCTGGTCGAAAATCATTTCCGTGCCAAAACGCTCGGCGTGTTGCATGAAGCGCTGCATTAGCTCCGGGCCTTGTACACCGTCGGCGTCAGCCGGCCAGTTGTCCACCTCTGTAGTGGTCATCAGCTGGCCGCCCTGGGCCATGCCGGTGATCATCACTGGCTTGAGGTTGGCGCGGGCCGCATAGACGGCAGCGGTATAACCGGCGGGGCCGGAACCAAGAATCAGCAATTTGGCGTGGGTACTGGACATGATGTTTGCCTTGTCTGAGTGGGGTAGGGCTGGTTGCCCCTCCCGATAAGATGGGGTTCAAGCGTATTTTAGCAAGGCCGCGGCCAAGGCGGCGAGTTGGTCGCCAGCATAGTCTGCCCGCGGGCCGCCTGCAATGAATTCTCGCTAAGCCCCTGATAGTCTGGCTTTATGGCAGGACTGATAGGCGCTCGGCTATAATGAGGCCAGCTGTCCCTTTGGCAGGAGGAGCGCATGCGGCGCCACAAGCACGAAGAAGAACACGAAAATCACGAGCGCTGGCTGGTGTCCTACGCGGACTTCATTACCCTGCTGTTTGCCTTTTTTGTGGTGATGTATGCCATTTCACAGGTCAACGAGGGTAAATACCGGGTACTGTCGGATTCCCTGGTGCAGGCGTTTCAGGCGCAAGGGGCACTCAATAGTCAGCTGGTGACCTTGCCGGACACGCAGCCTGTGCCGCAGTTACCCAGCCGCCCCACCCGGATTCCGCCACTGGTGCAACCGGACCCGGAAGCCCAGCAGACCACCCAGCGCATGAAGACCCTGGGCTCCGACCTGCTCAAAGTCATGCAGCCGATGATCAATGAAGGTCAGGTGAAGGTGAGCCAGACCAAGCGGGGTATTTCGCTGGAGATCAGCGCCAGTGTGCTGTTTGCCCCGGCGGACGCGCGGTTGAATCCGGATTCGGTGAAAGTGTTGTCGGCGGTGGCAGATTTGCTGGCGCGCGAAGAGAACGCCATTCAAGTGGAAGGCTATACCGACAACACCCCAATCAGCACGCCACAGTATCCCTCCAACTGGGAGCTGTCTTCGGCGCGGGCGAGTAGCGTGATCCGGCTGTTTGTCGAGCGCGGGGTGAAGCCGGACCGGCTGTCGGCCATCGGTTACGCCGAGAATCGCGCCAAGGCCAGCAACGCGGATGAAGGTGGGCGTTCCAAGAACCGGCGGGTGCAAGTCACGATCCTGGCGGAGTCTTCCGACGAAGCCGCCAGCTTGCCTGCGTTGTAAGAGGGGTTACGCCTTGCCGTAGTCGCGGCGGGCGTTGTTGCTGTCGTCACCCATGCGGCCGTCAATGCCGTACAAGGGATCAGGGGTGGGCAGCAGCGTGTGCAGCGCCTGCTGATTGAAACGCAGCTGCTGCTCGATCATCTGGCCATTGCGCTCATTCTGCACACGGCAAGCCTGGGCGGCGGCCTCCCATTGCTGTAGCAAGGCGGGGTGATGCGTGCTCAGTTGCTGGTGCAGCCAGTCCCGCTGCAAGGCGACATCATCCTGTCCGGCCAGCGGGGCCAGCAGTTGACGTAATTCACGTGCCAGCCACTGCAACTGTTCGGCGTGCTGCAGCTTGTCCGGGTTCAGGCGACTCATCGCCTCAATATCGGCCTGTTGCAGGGCCAGGGTTTCCTGCTCCAGCAGGCTGGAAAAAGTATTGAGCCTGCGGGTTTGCTCACCCAGCAGGCTCAACAGGGTATCGGGCAATGCGGTCATCAGCGCGCCTTGCGGTCGGCGAGCAGGTCTTTCACGCTGTCAATCAGGCCATCGGCAATGGCTTCGGCATTGATGCTGAACTTGCCTTGAGCAATGGCTTCCTTGATTTCGCGTACTTTGTCGGCATTGGCAACCGGTACATTGCCCAGCGCTTTTTCTGCGGCCTGCAGCTGTGACGAGGCGGACAGGCTGACGGTATCCTGCTGTGCGGCACGAGGCGCGCTGCCCTGACTGTCCACCCGCGCACGTGCCGGAGCGGCTGTCGTGGGCTGCGTGGTCAGTGGGCGACCCTGGTTGTCGACTTTCATGGTACTTCTCCCGGCATGCGGCGCAGCAATACACGGCCGCCTATAGCCATTATCGACGGTTCCGCAGAAAACTTTAACCAAAATCTGCAGAAAAGCAAAGCACCAGGATTGACCGGGCTTGCAGGCCTTATTCTACAGTGACCAGCACCACGCCGGGGCCTTGCACCACACCTTGTACCACCTGTCCGCTGTCGGTACGCACACCCACCACCTGACCCACCTGTGCATTGCTCAGTGCCTTGCCGATGGTCTCGATGCGGAAGGCGTCGCTTTGCGCGACCAGCCGCACCTGCTGATTCTGCAACACCGCAAACGGAGCTCGGAAAAGCTCGCTGCGCAGCGGCTGCCCTCCCGCAACCGAGGTGAGCAGGCTGCGCCCCACTGCTTGGCCAGGGTCCGTCAGCACACTGGTAGGCAGGTCGGCCAGATCACGGCGCTGCAGTTGCAGATCACCCGCAACCAGCGGGGTGCCTGCGGTCAGTGGGCGGCTGCTGAACACCACGTCGGTAACGATGGAGATTTTTGCCTGCAGCGTGAGCGACCAGTTGGCGCCGTCCAGGCAGCGCACGCCCAGCAGGGTGCGACCACGCAGCAACGCCCCTGCTGGCAGATAAGGGTCCAGCTTGCGGCAGGCAGGCAGCTTCTGGCGCGGGTCCGGGCTGCCCACGCTGACCGTGACTTCGCCCGGCATGCTGCGCAATTGCTGATAGGCAAAGTCGGCGACCGCTTCGCGCAGTGCCTGAGGGTCTTGCGTGGCGGCGTGCAGCAGGCCGGGGAGCAGCAGGCAGAGCAGCCAGCGAAATGTCATGATGTTCCTTGTGTACGGCGCTGCTGCGCTTCGGCAGCACGCCGTCGGCGAATTTCCTTCGGATCGCCCAGCAAGGGGCGATAGATTTCCACACGGTCGCGCGCGCGCAATGGCTGTTCAGCCTTGACCGCCTTGCCATAGATGCCCAGGGTCAGCGGCTGCGCCTGCAGTTCCGGGTGGGCCTGCAACACCCCGGATAGCTCGACCGCCTGCTGCGCTGTGGTGCCTGCAGGCAGCAGCAGGCGGTAGACCTGTTGCTGCAGTGGCGCAGCGTACACCACCTCGACCGGAATGGGGTCAGACGCTGCCATACACCTGTCCGGCGCGATGGACGAAGGCTTCCACCAAGGTGTGCGACACGCGGTGAAACACCGGGCCGATCAGCTTTTCCAGCACGCTGCTGGAAAATTGGTACTGCAGTTGAAGCTCTACCTTGCAGGCGTGTTCGCCCAGCGGGGTAAAGCGCCAGCAACCGGCCAGCGCACGGAAGGGGCCATCGACCAGCGTCATGTGCATTTCGCGGTCCGGGGTTTTCTGGTTGCGGGTGGTGAACTGGCTTTTGACGCCGTGGTAGTTGAGGTGCAAGGTGCCCACCGTCTGCACATCGTCCCGTTCGCTCACTTCACTGGCCTGACACCAGGGCAGGAAGCTGGCGTAATCTTCAATGCGCTCCACCAGCGCGTACATCTGGGCCGGGGTGTATTCCACCAGTACCGACTGTTCAACCTGAACCATGTGAAACAACGTCCTTTTTCGAGCAGCTGCAGGCCCATTTTAACAGTTTTCGCTGCCGCGCTGCGTCAGCCCTTGCGCAGCAGGCGACGGATGGCGCGGTCCAGCCCGTCCAGCGTCAACGGGAACATGCGGTCGCCCAGCTGCTCACGGATCAAGTGGTTGGACTCGGTAAAGTGCCAATGGTTTTCCGCTACCGGATTGAGCCAGACATGATCCGGATAGGCCTGATAGAGTCGGCCCAGCCAGGTCAGGCCGGATTCGGGATTATTGTGCTCCACACTGCCGCCGGGGTAGAGCAGCTCGTAGGGGCTCATGCTGGCATCGCCCACCACGATCAGCTTGTAGCTGCGGTCATAGGTGTGCAGTAACTGATCGGTCGGGGTGTGCTCGGTCCAGCGGCGCTGGTTGTCACGCCAGACCCGCTCGTACACACAATTATGGAAGTACCAGGTTTCCAGATGCTTGAATTCGCTGCGGGCGGCGGAGAACAGCTTTTCACACAGGCGGATGTGGTCGTCCATGGAGCCACCGATATCGAGCAGCAGCAACACCTTGATGGTGTTGTGGCGCTCAGGCATCCATTGCA
Source organism: Leeia aquatica (assembly GCF_012641365.1). Classification (NCBI taxonomy): domain Bacteria; kingdom Pseudomonadati; phylum Pseudomonadota; class Betaproteobacteria; order Neisseriales; family Leeiaceae; genus Leeia; species Leeia aquatica. The sequence continues at coordinate 1,097,575 of NZ_JABAIM010000001.1, read as the reverse complement.
GGTCCAGCAGGCCGCCTTGCCGGGCGGTTGAGCGCAAGGTGGCTGGCAGGTCCAGCAGCTCCGCCGCGCCTTGTCGGGCAAAGCGGCGCAACTTGCGTAGCGCCACTTTCAGATTGCGGGTGTCCAGCTCGACCTGATCATCCAGATTGCGGAACAGGCGCTGATCCCACACCTTGACCGCCTTGCGGTGGCGAGACTCCGCCTGACCGATCCGCACCCCGGCCGGGTTGTAGCCCTGCGCGCCAAACGGTGAGGTGCCGCCGGTACCGATCCACTTGTTGCCGCCTGCGTGCCGCTCATGCTGTTCCGCCAGCCGCTGCTTGAGGGTATCCATCAGTTGCTGCCAGTCCATGGCCTGCAGTCGGGCCTTGTCCTCTTCGCTCAGCAGGCGGGTGAGTTCATGCCGCAGCCAGTCCTCAGGCAGCTCGCGCTGCAGGTCGCTGAACAATCCTTCCTTGCCGTGGAAGAACTGGCCGAAGGCACGGTCGTAGCGGTCGTAGTGTTGCTCATCCTTGACATAGCACAGACGAGCCCAGTGGTAGAAAGACTCAAGGCCAGGCTCGACCAGCCGACGCTGCATGCCCTCCAGCAAGGTCAAGTGTTCGCGCAGTGAAGCCGGCACCCCGGCTTGACGCAAGGCCAGCAGGAAGTCCAGCAATACGGGCAGGGCACGGGGATCGGTCATGCTGCCATTGTACACCGACCCCCGGGCCGTGAGCGGGGGTCAATCCGCTGGGTTGGCGGTCCCGATCTGCAAGTGCTGCATCCATTCCCCACAGGTCCGACCCCAAGGCGCGGGTGGCGTGGTTTTCAGGCGGACCCGGCGCTGGTCTTCCGCGTTACGGTTCTGGCTGAGCTTGAATTTGGTGGTGAGGCGCGTGATTTGCAGCCGGTACACCGAGATGCCACGGAACATGCCCATCAGTCTTGCGTCAGACTCATCCAGCTGCCAAGGCTGCGTGGCATCTTCCTCAAAGGCTTTGACTTGCTGTCGCATGGCGACCAGCGCCTCCTCTCCCTCCAGCGGTATGGCCCGTACCCGTGCGTGCACAGTGGCAAAATTCCAGGTGGGAACATGCTGCTGGGGCTCGGCGTAGTCGTTGGGCGAGATGTACGCGTCGGGACCATGGAAGACCAGGGTGCTCTCGCCCTGCAGCAATACCGCATTGTGCGGATTGGGGCGTGCAAGATGGAATAGCAGGCTACCCAGCTCGTCCTCCTGTTCGCCCGGCTGATAGAGCACCGGGACATGGGAGATCCACGGGTCATCACCGTCTGCGGTGATCAGGGTGGCAAAGGGGCGCTCACACATCAGCTGGCGAGCGGCACTCAGGTCACCTTCAAAGTGGCGGGGCAAATAAATAGGCATGATGCGCATCCGGTTCGTTGAATCAGGTACCCAGCATAGCGCACATGGATGAAGTGGCATGGAGCCACTTTTTGAGAGAGCGACAGGCCAAAAAAAGAGCCCACCTTGCGGTGGGCGGCATGAGGAAACGGGTGACGGGAATCTGGTGGAGTGCTTAGCGCAGGCGCACCAGGGTGGAACGCAGTTCAGTGTACTTTTCCAGCGCATGCAGCGATTTGTCGCGGCCATTGCCAGATTGCTTGAAGCCGCCGAACGGGAAATTCATGTCGCCGCCTTCGTCATAGCAATTCACCCACACGGTCCCAGCGCGCAACTGGCGGGCGGTGTCGTGGGCGCAGGTGAGGTCGCCGGTCCATACGGCAGCGGCCAGACCGTAATCACTGTCATTGGCAATGCGGATGGCTTCTTCCACGGTGTCGAAGGTGATCACCGACAGCACCGGGCCAAAGATCTCCTCGCAGGCCACGCGCTCCTTGCCGGTTGGGCAGTCGAACATGGTGGGCTGGACGTAGTGGCCGCCGCTGACCGGCTCGGCACGTTCGCCACCGGTCAGCAGCTTGGCTTCACCCTTGCCAATTGCAATATAGGACAGCACGCGCTCCAGCTGGATGCCATCAACAATGGCGCCCATATTCGTTGCCGGGTCCAGCGGATGGCCGGGCGTATACGCCTTGGCGGCTTCGCGCACTTTCTCCAGGAAAGCATCCTTGATGCTGCGATGAACCAGCAGGCGTGAGCCCGCGGTACACATTTCGCCCATATTGAAGAAGATGGCACCGGCGGCGCTGCGTGCGGCGCGCTCCATGTCCGGGCAATCCGGCAGCACGATATTGGCGGACTTGCCGCCCAGCTCCAGCCACACCCGCTTCAGGTTGGATTGGCCAGCGCATTGCATGATCTGCTTGCCGACAGCGGTGGAGCCGGTAAAGGCCAGGCAATCCACATCCATGTGCAGCGCCAGCAGTTTGCCAGCAGCACCGCCACCGGGCACCACGTTGAATACCCCGTCCGGGATGCCGGCTTCCTTGGCCAGGGCGGCGACGCGGATGGCGGTGAGCGGGGACTTTTCCGATGGCTTCAGCACCACGCTGTTACCCGCCGCCAGGGCGGGAGCAAACTTCCATGAGGCCATCAGAATCGGGAAATTCCACGGCACCACGGCGGCGACCACACCGACCGGCACCCGATCCACCAAACCCACCAGATGGTGATCGGCAGGGGCAATCTCGCCGCCGATCTTGTCGATGGCTTCGCCATACCATTGCACGCAGTAGGCGGCACCGGGGATGTCCACCGTGGTGGAATCGCCAATCGGTTTGCCCATGTCCAGCGTTTCCAGCAGGGCCAGCTCGTCCAAGTTGGCCCGCAACAAGTCGGCAAACTTGTGCATCACCGCCTTGCGCGCACGCGGATTGAGCCCGGCCCAGACGCCCTGGTTAAAGGCGCGACGGGCGGCCGCCACGGCAGCGTTGATGTCCGCTTCACCACATTCGGCGACCGGCGTCAGCAGGCGGCCATCAATCGGGCTGATGCAATCAAAGGTCTGGCCGCTGGCGGCATTCACATAAGCGCCATCAATAAACGCCCGGCCTTCAATCTTCAGCGATTGCGCCCGTTGCTGCCAGTCGTTGAGGGTTTTGCTTGCCATGCTGGGTGTTCCTCTTCAGTTGGGCCGGGTGCGGCCCGGCATCATGGTTCGGATCAGAATGTCGGTGGCGAGTTGGCCGAAACCACCTCGCAGATGTCATCGCTCAGGTTGCGGAAACGGTGCGGCAGGCTGCTGTCGAAGTAATAAGCGTCACCAGCTTTCAATACGCGGGTTTCTTCACCCACGGTCAGCTCGATTTCGCCCTGCACCACCACGCCACCTTCTTGTCCATCATGGCGCAGCATTTCCACGCCGGTATCCGAGTGCGGTTGGTAGCGTTCGCGCATGATGCACATATTGCGCTCCTTGACGCCGGAACCGACCAGACAGAATTCGATCTTTTCATTGCCCAGATTGGGCAGGCTGTCACCCTCAAAAAACGGGGAGGGCTTGCTCTCGGTCAGCTCAAAGGTAAAGAACTCGGCCAGCGACATGGGCAGGCCTTCCAGTACCTTTTTCAGGGAGGACACCGAGGGACTGACCCGGTTTTGCTCAATCAGCGAAATGGTGCCATTGGTGACGCCCGCCCGTTTGGCCAGTTCGCGCTGGGACAGGCCGTACTTTTCCCGGACGATGCGCAATCGCGTGCTAACCTCAATAGACATGGCTACCTCATTCAGTGTGTAAAATATAATAAACAATAGCCTTGCCAAAGTCTATTTTTTTAAACTAGAATGAGCCGAAATAAAGCAAAAAGTGCTTTAAAAATAAGTTGTTGCGTTGCAGCAAGTGCGTTGAATGTTGTGTAATTTCATCATCATGACACGACATATCAACAATCGCTTGTTGATAAAGTTAAACGGTTGAGTGCGCATGGACTGATCTGGATCAGAGCGGTGCGTGCGTGATGCATCACACAATAGGGCGGGCCGCCTGCTTGGGCGGCCTCCCGCACGGAATACCATCCGGTGGATGGTCTGCCTGACGGGCAGAGGGTGGCAGGTGTTTTCCTCGCGAGAGGGCGTTTGGTCAGGGCGTGTACCCCCGCGCCATGGCCAGATGATCGGTCACCAACGGGCGCATGGCGCGCCGCAGGACTGCAACCCAAGAGTGCGCAGCCTGAAACGACAATACGGAGATAACAGCGATGTTGATTGGCGTACCCAAGGAAATCAAGAATCACGAATACCGCGTGGGCCTGACCCCCGCTGGTACCAAGGAACTGATCCGCAATGGCCATCAGGTGATGGTGCAGCAGAATGCGGGTACCGCCATCGGCTTTGCCGATGACCAGTATGTGGCCGCGGGTGCGCAGATCATCCCGACTGCTGCCGAGATTTTTGCCAAGGCCGACATGATCATCAAGGTCAAGGAGCCGCAGCCGGTGGAATGCCAGATGCTGCGTCCGGGCCAGATCCTCTATACCTACCTGCATCTGGCTCCGGATCCGGAGCAGACCAAGGCGCTGGTGGCCAGTGGCTGCATTGCCATTGCCTATGAAACCGTGACAGACGACCGTGGCGGCCTGCCGCTGCTGGCGCCGATGTCTGAAGTGGCCGGGCGTATGTCCATCCAGGCTGCTGCGCGGGCACTGGAAAAGTCGGCAGGGGGCTCCGGCGTGCTGCTGGGTGGCGTGCCGGGCGTGGCACCGGGCAAGGTGACCGTTATCGGCGGCGGGGTGGTGGGTTTGCACGCCGCACGCATGGCGGCGGGCCTCGGGGCAGAGGTGACCATTCTGGATCGCTCGCTGCCGCGCCTGAAAGAAATCGACAGCGATTTCGGTGGTCGCATCAAGACCCTGTTCTCCACCCAGGATGCCATCGAGCGTGAACTGAAAGAGGCGGACGCCGTGATCGGTGCCGTGCTGATTCCGGGCGCGGCCGCACCGAAGCTGGTCACCCGCGACATGCTCAAGCTGATGAAGCCGGGCTCGGTGCTGGTGGATGTGGCGATTGACCAGGGCGGTTGCTTTGAGACCTCCAAGGCGACCACCCACCAGGAGCCGACCTACGTGGTGGATGGCATCATCCATTATTGCGTGGCCAACATGCCGGGCGGTGTGGCACGGACCTCCACCCAGGCGCTGACCAATGCCACGCTGGGCTACGCTGTTGCGCTGGCCAACAAGGGCTGGAAGCAGGCGCTGCGTGACGACAAACACTTGCGCAACGGCCTGAACGTGGCCGAAGGCAAGGTGACCTACGAAGCCGTGGCCCGCGATCTGGGCTATGCTTATGTGGCCGCAGAAAGTGTGATTGCCTGAGCATGAGGCTGGGGTAAGGGGCGTGGAATTATTCGCTGGATTGCAATAGTCCATTCCCGCTTACCCCCTCCCCGCATTCGCCGCTTTGGCTTACGCTAGGCACGTGTTCCACAGTATCCAGAAATGACCTGACCATGCAGCGCAAACCCGTTGTCGGCATCTGTGCCGATCGCAAAGTTCTCGGCAAGCATCCGTTTCACGCCATCGGTGAGAAATACATCACCGCGGTGATCGAAGGTGCGCATGCGTTTGCTGTGTTGCTGCCTTCGCTGGGCGATGCGCAGTCGATCGAGCAGACGCTGGCGATGGTGGATGGCCTGCTGTTTACCGGTAGCCCGTCGAACGTTGAGCCGCACCACTATGCTGGCGAGCCGAGCGCGCCGGGTACGCTGCACGATCCGCACCGGGATGCCACGACGCTGCCGCTGATCCGTGCCGCATTCGAGGCCGGGGTGCCGGTACTGGGCATTTGCCGTGGCTTTCAGGAAATGAATGTGGTGTTCGGGGGCTCGCTGTACCAGAAGGTGCATGAGCAACCGGGGCGCATGGATCACCGTGAACGCGATGAGGACACGCTGGACGTGCAATATGGCCCGGCACACCCGATCCGGATTGCGCCCGGTGGCCAGCTGCATCGCTGGTTTGGCCAGGACGAGGCGATGGTGAACTCCATCCACAGCCAAGGGGTGGACCGGCTGGGTGAGGGCCTGACCGTGGAAGCCACCGCGCCCGATGGTCTGGTGGAAGCCTTCAGCGTGACAAACGCCCGCAGTTTTGCCTTCGCGGTGCAATGGCACCCGGAGTGGAAGCATGCCAGCAATCCCTTGTCGACCGCGATTTTCAGCGCGTTCGGTGAGGCGTGCCGGCAACGACAGCAGCAACGGTGATCCGAGGCATGGCATTACCCAATCAGCAGTGGCAACGGCTGATTGGGTAATGCAGTCCCGGCAGCCCAGGCTGCCGCATGCCGGACGGTGTGAAAGCAAGCGCCGCATCGGACACCTCTAACCGAAGAGAGAAGAGACATGGACCGCATTACCGAATTCCTGCGAGAGCATCGCATCACTGAGGTGGAGTGTACCGTTCCGGACACCACCGGCATTGCACGCGGCAAGATCATTCCGCGCAGCAAGTTTGAGGCCGGTGAAAACATGCGCCTGCCACAAGCCGTCCTGGTACAGACGGTGACCGGGGAATACCCGGAGGATGCTACCGCCCCGACCGACCCGGACATGATCTGCGTCCCGGACCCGGATACCATCCGGTTGGTGCCGTGGGCCGTCGATCCGACCGCGCAGGTGATTCACGACTGCGTGCATTTTGATGGCTCGCCGGTGGAAATCTCGCCGCGCTACGTGCTGCGCCGTATCCTGAACCTGTACAAGGAAAAGGGCTGGAAGCCGGTGATTGCACCGGAGCTGGAGTTCTACCTGGTCGACATGAACAAAGACCCGGACCTGCCGCTGCAGCCGCCGGTGGGGCGTACTGGCCGCCCGGAGATCGGTCGCCAGGCCTACTCGATCGAAGCGGTGAACGAGTTTGATCCGCTGTTTGAAGACATCTACGAATACTGCGACCTGCAAGAGCTGGAAGTTGATACGCTGATCCACGAAGTGGGCGCCGCGCAGATGGAGATCAACTTCCTGCATGGCGATGCACTGGATCTGGCTGACCGTGTGTTCATGTTCAAGCGCACCGTGCGTGAAGCGGCGCTGCGCCACAATATGTACGCCACTTTCATGGCCAAGCCGATGGAGCATGAGCCGGGCAGCGCCATGCACATGCACCAGAGCATTGTGGATGAGAAGACCGGCAAGAACATCTTTACCGGCGAAGATGGCAAGGAAACCCCGCTGTTCCGCAATTACATCGCTGGTCTGCAAGCTTACATGCCGTCGATGATGCCGATCTTCGCCCCGTTCGTGAACTCCTACCGCCGCCTGTCGCGTTTTACCGCTGCACCGATCAATGTGCAGTGGGGCATCGACAACCGGACCGTGGGCATCCGCGTGCCGAGCTCCAGCCCGGCTGCACGTCGGGTCGAGAACCGGGTGGCAGGGGTGGATTGCAACCCCTACCTGGCGATGGCGGCCACGCTGGCCTGCGGTTACCTCGGCATGACCGAAGGGTTGATCCCGACCGAGCCGCTGACCACCGATGGTTATGACCTGCCGTACGAGCTGCCGCGTAACCTGGAAGAAGCGATGACCCGCATGCAGGTGTGTGAGCCGATTGCCGATGTGCTGGGCCGCCCGTTTGTGAATGCCTACCTGCAGACCAAGGAACTCGAATACGAGACCTTCTTCCGCGTGATCAGCTCGTGGGAGCGCCGCCACCTGTTGCTGCACGTTTAAGACTGCTTTTGTCGTGGGGGCCGCACGACGGCCCCCTTCCCCCTGATGGAGCGTTTGTTATGAGTAACGTTTTCGATCCCCGCCCGGCCACCCACGCTGTGGCTTCCCAGACCCGTGCCGCACGTGCGACCCGTGAATGGCAGCAACTGGACGCTGCCCACCACATCCACCCGTTCTCCGACATGGGCTCGCTGAACAAAGTGGGCAGCCGGGTGATTACCAAGGCAGAAGGCGTCTACCTGTGGGACTCGGACGGTAACAAGATCATCGACGGCATGGCCGGCCTGTGGTGTGTCAACGTCGGCTACGGGCGCAAGGACCTGGCCGAAGCGGCTTATCAGCAGATCCTGGAGCTGCCGTACTACAACACCTTCTTCAAGACCACCCACCCGCCGGTGATCGAGCTGTCGCAACTGCTGGCTGAAGTGACCCCGGCTGGTTTCGAGCACTTCTTCTATTGCAATTCCGGTTCGGAAGGCAACGACACCGTACTGCGCGTGGTGCACCAGTACTGGGCATCGGTCGGCAAGCCGGGCAAGAAATATGTGATCTCCCGCAAGAACGGCTACCACGGCTCCACCATCGCCGGTGCCTCGCTGGGTGGCATGGGCTACATGCACGAGCAAATGCCGTCGCAAGTCTCACACATCGTCCACATCAACCAGCCTTACTGGTTCGGTGAGGGTGGCGACATGACGCCGGAGCAGTTCGGCCTGCAGCGTGCCCAGGAACTGGAAGCCAAGATTCTGGAGCTGGGTGCCGAGAATGTGGCAGCCTTCATTGGCGAGCCGTTCCAGGGCGCAGGCGGCGTGATCTTCCCGCCGTCCACCTACTGGCCGGAAATCCAGCGCATCTGCCGCAAGTACGATGTGCTGCTGTGTGCCGACGAAGTGATCGGTGGCTTTGGCCGTACTGGCGAATGGTTTGCCCATCAGCACTTCGGCTTTGAGCCGGATACCATGACCCTGGCCAAGGGGCTGACCTCCGGTTATGTGCCGATGGGGGCCGTGGCCATCAACCGCCGTATTGCCGATGCGCTGATCGACGGTGGAGACTTCAACCATGGCCTGACCTACTCTGGCCACCCAGTGGCCGCGGCAGTGGCTGTGGCCAACATCCGTGTGCTGCGTGAGGGCGGGGTGATTGATCAGGTCAAGCACGCTACGGGCCCTTATTTCCAGGACACGCTGCGTCAGGCGCTGGACGGCCATCCGCTGATCGGCGAGATTGCCGGTGCAGGTCTGGTGGCGGGCATGCAGCTCACCGAAGACGCCAAGACGCGCAAGCGATTTGCCAATGGCGGCGATATCGGCCTGCAATGCCGTGACCACTGCTTCCGCAACAACCTGATCATGCGCGCCACCGGTGACCGCATGCTGCTGTCGCCGCCGCTGGTGATCAGCAAGGCGGAAATTGACGAGCTGGTTGGCAAAGCCAAACTGTGCCTGGACCTGACCGCCAAGGATCTGGGGCTGCTCTGATACTGTGATGCAACAGCAGTCGACTTGAATATAAGTTCACTGCTTTGACTTCCAACAAGGAGCGAGCGACAATCCCCCGTTGGTCCGCTACTGGCGCGGGCCAACGGGGCGCCGCCAAACCCCTGGCTGCTTGCGTGAGCGAGGGTCAGCGGTTTGTCGGTGCCCGATCCGTCTTTTATTTACTGGAGGGTGGTATGAAACGGGTGTTTACGCCGAAGCGGGTGCTGGTTGCGGTAGCGATGGCGGCAAGTGTGATGGCACATGCTGCTGAAGAAAAGAAACTGAACGTCTACAACTGGAACGACTACATCGCCAAGGACACCATTGCCAACTTCGAAAAGGCAACGGGCAACAAGGTGAAGTACGACCTGTACGACAGCAATGCCACCCTGCAGGCCAAGCTGCTGACTGGCAAATCCGGCTACGATGTGGTGTACCCGAGCCTGGAGTATGCCGGCAAGCAGATCCAGGCAGGCATCTTCCAGCCGCTGGACAAGAGCAAGCTGCCGAACCTGAAGAATATCGACCCGCTGATCCTGAAGGCCATGGAAACGGCGGACCCGGGCAACAAGTTTGCAATCCCGTACATGTGGTTCACCACCGGTGTGGCCATCAATGTCGACAAGGTGCAGAAGGCCCTGGGTGGCAAGCTGCCGGACAATGAATGGGATCTGCTGTTCAACCCGGAAGTGGTGTCCAAGCTGAGCAGCTGCGGCGTGTCACTGATGGATGAGGCGAGCGACGTGGTGCCGGCCGCCATGGTTTACGCGGGCAAGGACACTGCCAAGATGGCCCCGGCGGACATCAAAGCCGCCATCGACAAGATCAAGCCAGCGCGCAAGAGCATCCGTACCTTCAACAGCTCGCCGATTGACCTGATGGCCAAGGGCTCGCTGTGCGCGGCGATGATGTTCTCCGGCGATGCCCACATTGCCATGAACAAGGCGCAAGAGTCCAAGTCCGGCGCCAACATCAAGTACATCATCCCGAAGGTCGGCGCCATGATGTCGATCGATGTGCTGGCCATCCCGAAGGATGCCGGTCATCCGGGCAATGCCCATGCCTGGATCAACACCATGATGGACCCGAAAGTGGTGTCCGTCATCTCCAACGAAACCTTCTACATCAGCGCCAACAAGCAGGCCCTGCCGCTGATGGACAAGAAGCTGACGGACGATCCGACCATCAATGTGCCGGACGCCATGAAGCAGAAGTTGCGCGCCAAACCCGTGCTGTCGAAGGAAGTGCAGCGTGATATGAGCACTGCCTTCAATCAGTTCAAGACCGCCAAGTAAAGGCAGCGCCCGCGGGCCACTTCGGTGGCCCGCGGTACGAACAGGTCAGGGTCGGCTGGTAAAACCATCGGAAGAAGAGACAACAGGAGACCACACCATGCAATACACACTGAGCCGTGCGCTGACCGGGCTTGGCCTGCTGCTGGCATTGTCTGCACAGGCAGCAGAAGAAAAGAAGCTGAACGTATACAACTGGAACGACTACGTCGCCAAGAACACCATCGTTGATTTTGAAAAGGCGACCGGTTACAAACTGAAATACGACCTGTACGACGCCAATGAAACCCTGCAAGCCAAGCTGTTCACCGGTAACAGTGGCTACGATGTGGTGTACCCGAGCGTCGAATTTGCAGGCAAGCAGATCCAGGCCGGCATCTACCGTCAGCTGGACAAAAGCAAGCTGCCGAACCTGAAGAATATTGACCCGTTGATCCTCAAGGCCATGGAAAAGGCTGATCCGGGTAACCAGTACCTGATCCCCTATATGTGGGGTACCACTGCGGTAGCCATCAACACCGACAAGGTGATGAAAGCACTGGGCGGTAAACTGCCGGACAATGCCTGGGATCTGGTGTTCAACCCGGAAGTGACCAGCAAGCTGAAGGGCTGCGGCATTTCCTATATGGATTCGCCTAGCGATCTGGTGCCGATGGCGCTGATCGACCTGGGGCGGGATGCCAACAAGTTTGATGACGAGAGTGTCAATGCCGCTGTGGCGATGCTGAGCAAGGTGCGCAAGAATGTGCGCACCTTCAACAGCTCGCCGATCGACCAGATGGCCAAGGGCTCGCTGTGCGTGGCGATCATGTTCAGTGGGGATGCCTATCAGGCCAAAAAGCGTGCAGAAGAATCCAAGACCGGTGCCAAGGTGCAATACCTGATCCCGAAGAAGGGCACCGTGATGTGGATTGATACCATGGCGCTGCCCAAGGATGGCAAGCATCCGGAAGGGGCCAATCTGTGGCTGAACAGCATGATGGACCCGAAGGTGATCGCGCAGATTTCCGGCGAAACCTTCTATCTGAGTGCCAACAAGGCAGCGCTTGCTTTGACCGATAAAGCCCTGATGAGTGATCCGGCCCTCAACATTCCGGACGATGTCAAAGCCAAACTGGTGGCTAAACAGGTGATTCCCAAGGAAGACCAGCGCCGGCTGACGCTGGGATTTAACCGCTTCAAGACCGCCAAATAATTCAATATGAAGTCGCGGGCAGGGGTGCGCCCTGCCCATAACCGTGTGATGCCTGGTTTACACCGGGGGGTGCCAGCCAGAGAAGCTGGCCAGAGAAGGAGCAGATGGTGACTGAACAAAAACAAGCCAAGCCTGATTACTTGCGTATTGAAGGGGTGGTCAAGCGCTTCGGCCCGACCACCGCGGTCAGCAACGTCAACCTGAACATTCGGCAAAACGAGATTTTTGCCCTGCTGGGCAGCTCGGGTTGCGGCAAGTCCACTTTGCTGCGCATGTTGGCGGGCTTTGAGCAGCCGACCGAAGGTCGCATCATCCTGGATGGCATGGACATGACGGGCGTGCCGGCTTACCGCCGTCCGATCAACATGATGTTCCAGTCCTATGCCCTGTTCCCGCACATGACGGTAGAGCAGAACATTGCCTTTGGCCTGAAGCAGGACAACCCCAAGCCCAGCCGCGACGAGATCAATGATCGTGTCAGCAAGATGCTGGACTTGGTGCAGATGCGCAAATACGCCAATCGCAAGCCGCATCAGCTCTCCGGAGGCCAGCAGCAGCGTGTGGCACTGGCGCGCAGTCTGGCCAAGCAGCCGAAGCTGCTGTTGCTGGATGAGCCGCTGGGCGCGCTGGACAAGAAAATTCGCCAGCAGACCCAGCTGGAACTGGTCAACCTGATCGAGCAAGTGGGCGTCACCTGCATCATGGTGACGCACGATCAGGAGGAGGCGATGACCATGGCCGGACGTATCGGCGTGATGTCGGAGGGGGAGCTGTTGCAAGTGGGTTCACCCACCGAGATCTACGAACACCCGAATTGCCGGTTCACCGCCGAGTTTATTGGCGAGACCAACCTGTTCAAGGGCAATCTGGTGGTGGACGAGCCGTCCTTCTGCGAAATCAAGTCCGCAGACCTGCCGCAAAACCTGCACATCGGCCACGGCATCACCGGGCCGATGGGGATGGACGCCTGGGTGTCGGTGCGGCCAGAGCGGGTGCATCTGACGCGCGAGCAGCCCGGCCAGAATCACAACCTGGCGCAAGGCACGGTCAGTGAAATTGCCTACCTTGGCAGTTTCTCGATCTTCCATGTCAAGCTGGCGTCGGGCCGGGTGGTGACGGCCACCGTGCCGTCCTCGCACTGGAAGGACAGCACGCCGCCAACCTGGGGCGACACCGTCTGGGTGTCGTGGAGTGATGAAGCCGGAGTGGTGCTGACGCAATGAAAACCAAAGCCGCCAAAAAGCCGCTGTTTTTCCTGCGCGGCGCCTTCTGGGTGGGCAGCATACCGTGGTTGTGGATGCTGTTCTTTTTCCTGTTACCGTTTTTGCTGATTCTCAACGTCAGCTTTTCCACCTCGGACCTCAGCATTCCGCCGTACAAATCGGCGGTGCAGGGCAGCTGGGAGGAGAAGCACGTCAGCTTCAAGGCCGACACCAGCAGTTTTGATCGCATGATCACCGAGGTGAAGACCCTGGGGCAGGAAGACAGCGATCCACAGTACCTGCGCGCGTACTGGAATTCGCTCAAGCTGGCCGGGATGACCACCATTCTCTGCCTGCTGATTGGTTACCCCTTTGCCTATCACATTGCCCGTTCCGGCGAGGCCACGCGCAATACCCTGCTGATGCTGGTGATGCTGCCATTCTGGACATCCTTCCTGCTACGGGTATTTGCCTGGATGGGCCTGCTGGACAGCAGCGAAGTGGGGCTGATCAACCAGCTGCTGCTGGGGCTGCACCTGATCGACGAGCCGCTGCAATTGCTCTACAACGAGTGGGCGGTGCTGGTGGGCATGGTGTACAGCTATCTGCCCTTCATGGTGCTGCCGCTGTTCTCGCATCTGGTGAAGCTGGATGGCCGCCTGCTGGAAGCCGCCAGCGATCTGGGTGCCAAACCGTGGAAGACCTTTGTGGCCATCACGCTGCCGCTGTCGATGGGCGGCATCATTGCCGGCTCGATGATGGTGTTCATCCCGGCGGTGGGTGAGTTCGTGATCCCGGACCTGCTGGGGGGCGGCGATGTGCTGATGATCGGCAAGAAGATCTGGGAAGACTTCGGTCCGAACCAGGATTGGCCGATGGCGTCTGCCGTGGCAGTGGTGATGGTGTTGTTGCTGATTGTGCCCATCATGGTCTTCCACAAGTATGAGCAGCGTGAACTGGAGGGCAAGTGATGAGTAACCGCATGAGTTGGGGCGCTCGCAGCTATTTGCTGTTCGGCTTTGCCTTCCTCTATCTGCCTATCCTCTGCCTGATGGTGTTCTCTTTCACCGGAGGCGAGATTACCACCCAGTTTGCCGGCTTCTCCACCCGCTGGTATGTTGAGCTGTGGAATGACGACGAAATCCAGTCGGCGGTCAAACTGTCGCTGAAGATCGGTATCGCGGCAGCTTCGGCTGCGGTGGTGCTGGGCACCTTGTCGGGTCTGGTGCTGGCACGCTTCAAGCGCTATGCCGGCAGCGGCTTCTTTGCCGGCATGACCACGGCGCCGATGGTGATGCCGGAGGTGATTGTGGGCCTGTCGCTGGTGTTGCTGTTTACCAACCAGACCATGAACGACTTGCTGCCGTGGCTGGCCGGGCGCGGGGTGACCGCCATCTGGGCCGCACACACCACCCTGTGTACCGCCTATGTGGCAGTGCTGGTGCAGTCCCGTCTGCGGGAAATGGACCGCTCGCTGGAAGACGCGGCGATGGATCTGGGGTGTCACCCGTTCAAGGTGTTCTTCCTGATCACCATCCCGGTCATCGCCCCGGCGCTGGTGTCCGGCTGGTTGCTGTCCTTCACCCTGTCGATGGATGACTTCGTGCTGTCCTCCATGCTGAGTGATCCGGGCGCCACCACCTTGCCGGTGCTGGTGTTTGCCCGCCTGCACCACGGTCTGAAACCGGAAATCAATGCGTTGGCCACCGTAATCGTGGTGCTGGTGTCGATTGCGGTGATTGTGGCCAACCGGGTGATGTGGCGCGCGCAGAAGCGCCGCGAGCAGGCGATTGCTGCCGCCATGGCTGCAAGCGGCCAGTCTCACTGACCTGAAGCCCCCGCTGACCCGCGGGGGCTGAACTTCCATCTTGTATACCGTCACCCTGCAGTAGATTGGCAGGGAAGGGGGCGCTCATGTTTGACATTGCCAGTCAGGAGCATATTGACTCCTGGTACGCAGCCACGGCCAACGACCGTCAGACCCGTCCACGTCTGCAGGGAAAGCTCAAGGCCGATGTCTGTGTGATTGGTGCCGGGCTGACCGGGATCTCAACTGCACTCAACCTCGCCGAGCGAGGCTACTCGGTGGTGGTACTGGAAGCCGCTCGGGTTGGCTGGGCCGCCAGTGGTCGTAATGGCGGCCAGATGATCTATGGTTTTGCCTGCGGCATGGATACCTTCGCCAAGGACATGCCGGATGCTGATGTGCAGCGCATGTGGCAAATGGGGCAGTACTCGCTGGAGATCATCAAGCAGCGGGTCGCACGGCACCAGATCGACTGTGACCTGACCTTGGGCTACCTCACCGCCGCCAACAAGCCTCGCCATGTAGCGGAGCTGAAAGACTGGCAGCAGGAAGCGGCGGACCGCTATGGTTACCACGATTTTCGTTATGTCGAAGCCGGGCAGATGGGCGAGCATATCCAGTCCAGCCGCTATGTGGGGGGCCTGTACGACCCGGACAGCGGCCACCTGCACCCGCTCAATTACACGCTGGGTCTGGCACGCGCGGCGGAAGCCGCTGGTGCGCAGTTGTTTGAGCACAGCATGGTGACGGATCTCACCTTGTCGCCCCAGGCCAGTGGCCGCCACACAGTCAAGACCGCAGAGGGCGAAGTCGATGCCGGGCACGTGGTGCTGGCCTGCAATGCCTATCTGGACAAGCTGGCGCCAAAGCTGCGGGCCAAGATCATGCCAGTCGGCACCTATGTGATCGCCACCGAACCGCTGGGCGAGGAACGTGCCCAGGCGCTGATCCCCTCCAATGTGGCGATTTGCGACAGCCGCTTCGTGCTGGATTATTTCCGTCGTACTTCGGATCACCGCATGCTGTGGGGCGGCAAGGTCAGCTACTCCACCTTCCAGCCGTACAATCTGGCGGAAGCCATGCGGGCCGACATGCTCAAGGTGTTCCCGCAGCTGGCGGACGTGAAGGTGACCCATGCCTGGGGCGGCTTTGTCGACATCACCATGAGCCGGGCCCCACACTTTGGCCGCCTGACGCCCACCGTGTATTTTGCACAGGGCTTCTCCGGACATGGGGTCAACATCACTGGTCTGGCAGGGGAACTGATGGCGGAAGCCATTGCCGGGCAGTCCGAGCGCTTTGATCTTTACGGCAAGCTCAAGCACCATGATTTCCCCGGCGGCAAGCTGCTGCGCACCCCGGCACTGGTGCTGGCCATGATGTATTACCGCCTCAAGGATTACCTGTGAGGTTGGACCGGCGGGGCGGGGGAGGGCATCCCCATGGCCCCGGCCGAACGCCCGGCTTGAGCAGGGTCAATCGTACAGGCTAAGTCCCTTATTTGATTGATAAAAGGGCTTGCCCCGGGGGCGGATTTGGGCCACAATCCGCCCTCTTTTATTTATTTGCTCATTAACACTTCCGCCCTTTCTCGCTGGCGAGACACGGCTGGTCCTTCGAACTCTGGGGGTCTTGGTTTATGTCCGACTTGGCGCATGCTGCGCAGCTGCAAGCATTTGGCTCGCAACTTCCTGTTTATACCTATTTTGATGCCACGTTCTACGAGCAGGAGCAACAGCGCCTGTTTCAGAATGGTCCCCAGTACTATGGTCACCGCAGCATGGTGGCCAACCCCGGCGATTACTACACGCTGGGCTGGATGGACCATGGCAAGATGCTGGTGCACCGCCCGGAAGGCGGCTTTCACCTGCTTTCCAACGTTTGCCGACACCGCCAGGCGCTGATGCTGCGCGGGCGCGGCAATAGCCCGAACGTGGTCTGCCCGCTGCATCGCTGGACCTACGACCACGATGGCCAGCTGCTGGGTGCACCCCACTTTCCCGGCAACCCCTGCCTGCACCTCGGCAAGACCGAGCTGCAGGAGTGGAATGGCCTGCTGTTCGGGCAGAACCGTGCGGTGGCAGATGATCTGGCGCGACTGGGCTGCAAGGCCGATCTGGACCTGAGCGATTTTCATCTGGCGCGGGTTGAAACCACCGAGTACGCCTTCAACTGGAAGACCTTCATCGAGGTCTATCTGGAAGACTACCACGTCGACCCTTTCCATCCTGGCCTCGGGCAGTTCGTCAACTGTGCCGACCTGCGCTGGGAATTTGGCGAGCACTACAGTGTGCAGACGGTGGGGCCAAAGAACGACCTCGCCCGGCCCGGCTCAGCGGTATACCGTGCCTGGCACGAGCAGGCGCTGGGCTTCAACCAGGGGCAAACCCCGAAGTACGGTGCCATCTGGCTGACCTACTACCCCAATCTGATGATCGAGTGGTATCCGCACACCCTGGTGGTCAGTGCCGTGCTGCCGAAAGGCCCGGAGCACTGCACCGTGCTCACCGAGTTCTACTACCCGGAAGAAGTGGTGCTGTTCGAGCCCGAATTGATGGCCGCCGAGCAAGCCGCCTACTTTGAAACCGCCAAAGAGGACGACGACATCTGCGAGCGCATGCACGAAGGCCGCCGCGCCCTCTACCTGCGTGGCGACAATGAAGTCGGCCCCTACCAGTCACCAATGGAAGACGGCATGCGCCATTTTCACGAATGGCTGCGGCGGCAGATGGGGGATATCCGGGTGTGAGCGGCAGCTGGCACGAGGCGGTAGATCACGGCCTCGTGTTTTATATGCAGTCGTACCCTAAATGATTTTTGCCTCTTTCCGAAAGAAATTTTCTTTATTGTTGCATATTATCGCGGCTTGATTGATTGTGTGGTGGCGGCACGTGTACCTAATTACTGCCGGAGGCATGCTTGAACTTATTAATGTATTTGGAAGGGCAGTATATCAGCAATAAATTATTCACGTTATTTTCGTGATTATAAATTCTCAGCGGAGAAAATGGCATGAAGAGGGCGGTATGTGTTTTATTAATGTCACTGATCCTAACTTGCCCTGTAAAAGCCAATATAAAGATTTCTCCCCCCGCGCCAGGAGTATTGGCAATTGATCCGAGAAACTGCAGAACGGGTGACAAAGGTTTCATCTACTGGGCAGCAGCGGATCAGGTATTCCGCTTTAAGTATAAAGCAGATGAGCCGATCTACCCTGTTGATGATTTTATGAATGATTGGCAAAAGGGTAAATATCTACCAGCGCCGGACCCGAGGGAGCCGAAGGGATGTTATGGAAATCCCATCCGATTTGTTTCAGTGCCTTATATATACTCTTTTGAAGAGACGCTGTTCAAGAAAATAGCAGGACGGGATTTTGTTACAGAGTCGACAGGAGTTCATCAGTACGATGCTATTCCACAGCGAAATCTCAATGGGGATTCTTATAAGGATCTTTTTAAGAAAGCATATTCAGAGAGTAAGCAATGCTGGAGGCGCGCATCTGGAATTTATGAGTGTTTGCGTGAAAGCGGCTTGGCTGCGAAGAATAACTACGAGACAAGTCGATATTATAAAATAGACCGAAGATTTTTAACAGATGGGCATGCTGCTGAGGATGTCTATTTACGATTCAAGTATGATTTGGCAGCTGCCCGCCTAGAAGACGGCTCTTATAATGGGAAGCATATCGAAAGTACAATAGATTTATTCGGGGTCGTGCGCTTGAAGAGTAGCTTTCGACTTTTTTCCCGTGAAATTGACCTGCTTATCCCATACTACCGAGGTTTGGTTGGGTATGTTGAACAAGCACATGTATCAAATTATAACTGGAAGTAGCCCGCGTAGGGCGCAATAACCGAAGGGCATTGCGCCGCCCCAGCTAATACGGGTCAGATGGCTTCGTCTGCTTGCGCTTGACCCAGCGCGAGCGGAGCTGCCGTAGCAGCAGAGTGACCAGCAGGGCTGCCCCTCCCCCCAGGATGGCATAGACGGCTGCGGTGAGGCTGAGGGCGGGCCAGCTGAGGCTGGTGAGGCCGACATGGGCATCCAGCTCAGCCGTATCGGCCCAGCTGACCAGCGCATTCCAGAGTGCAAACAAGATGCCAGCTACGGCACCCAGCAGGAAGCTGATACGTTTCATCGGGTAGCCTGTCGCGGTCTGGTGTGTGGGTTCAGACTGTGCGGTCCCCCAAGGGTTCCACTCCGCGCTGTTCTGCCCGAACTATCCAGCTCAGGCCTGCGCTGTTTGCGCTGTCATGGTTTACATTGTGCCAGACTGTACCGGGAGCACCTACGCTGGCCAGCCTATAATGATTCGCTTTCTGCCAACAAGGTCATTCACGTGCAGCACCGTTCATGGTTGGATTTGGGGGCTACGCAGCGCGGGGCGCTCTGGATGTTGCTGGCGTCGCTGGGGTTCGCCGGTATGGGGGCGTTGGTCAAGCTGGGCAGTGAGCATCATTTCTCGGCGGCGGAGCTGGTGTTCTACCGTTCCTTACTGAGCTTGTTGATGGTGTACGCGCTGATTGTGTGGCGCAAGCAGAGTCTGCGCACCCAGTATGTGCGCGCCCATGTGCAGCGCTCGCTGGCTGGGACTGCTGCACTGATGACCTCGTTCTATACCCTGTCCCGCCTGCCGCTGGCCACCGCCAGCACCTTGCAATACACCTCGGCCCTGTTTCTGGCCCTGCTCACCGTTGTGGTGTACCGCAAGCGGCCGCCGCTGCCGGTGCTGCTGGCCATCGGGCTGGGTTTCCTCGGGGTGGTCAGCCTGCTCAAACCCACCTTCTCCAGCCAGAACCTGTCTGCCGCGCTGGTGGGGCTGCTGTCCGGTTTGCTGGCGGCACTGGCGTATGTGAATGTGAAGACTTTGGGCAAACTGGGGGAGCCCGGCTGGCGGGTGGTGTTCTATTTCACCCTGACCGCCACACTGGCCGCAGGCGGGCTGATGCTGTTTGACCATTTCCATACCATTGATGCCCGTGGGGCTCTGATCCTGCTGGGCCTGGGGGCCACCGGCACCTTGGGGCAGACTGCGCTGACACACGCCTATCGACAGGGCAAGACGCTGGTGGTGGCGAGCCTCTCCTACGCAACGGTGCTGCTTTCGGCCCTGCTGGGCTGGTGCATCTGGGGTAATGGTCTGGACCTGTGGTCGGGCCTGGGCATGCTGCTGGTGGTGGGGAGCGGGGTGCTCAGCGTGCTGGGTTCGCGGGAGGACTGAAGGGCAGGGCGCGCATGGCTGGGCAAATCGTCGGTGAAATGTAACATTCTGTTGACGGTGTGCCATTCAGGCTCTGCTACAGTTAAACTGACACGCGCCCAGGCGTGGATAACCGCCCAAAGGAGGCTGCTATGATCTCCATCCAGCAAGAAGATGACTTGGTAGTCGCTGCCGTGCTCGGCCAGTTTACGCTGGACGATTACAAGCAGTTTGAAGACCACGTCCGCTACAGCGTGAAGTTCAAAGGGGTGGCCAACCTGCTGTTCGATTTTCGCGACATGCTGGGCTACAGCGTGGATGTGGTTTGGGAAGAATTACGCTTCACCCGCGAGAATGCCCCGAATTTTGGCCGGATTGCCATGGTCAGCGACAACCAGTGGCTCAATTGGCTGGCAGGCATGCAAAGCCTGCTGGTGCCAACCAATCTGGCCATCTTTTCCGATTATGATGAAGCCAAAGCATGGGTGACCAGCAGTGACGATGAGCTGGTCTGACCCCAGGAACCGGATGACATGCTGGGAAAACTGAAATCCTTGTTGGGCGGAGGCGGTGGGCCGCTGACCTCGGCTGCAGGTGCCGCCTCTTGGTTCAAAGGGCTGGCGGAGGTGGATGCCCCGGCACGGCTGGCGCGCTATGTGGCCTTGGTCGCCCCGGACCAGCCCTTGCCGGAGGTGGATGCGGGTCATGAGGCCGCCATCCTGTGGCTGGATGAACAGCTCTCACCCGCCTTCCGCTTTGTGCGTGAGCACTATGTGCAGAACCCACGCATGCCAAAGCCGATGGAAGAGGCAGCGTGGAATGCCATTCATCGCTTTGCTGAAACACAAATCCGGGTACTGTTGCGGCTGATCCAGGCTGAGCGCTATGAAGAGCAGACACCGGCCTCGCGTGCCTTGCTGCTGGTGCTGGTGCTGCGCTATGTGGCGGTACTCGCCAAATGGCGCTATTTTCGCTTTGAGCCTTTGCCAGCACCGCATTGGCTGACCGCTCACCAGATGCAGCGCTTGGCGGAGATGGCCGATATTGAAGCCCTGCCGGTGACGCTGTATCCGAATGTGGCCCCCGATGTCAGCTCCTGCACCGATGAATACCTGCAACTGCTGCTGCTGGGCACCGTCAGCGCCAGCGGCTTCGGGGTCCGCCAGCTGGACATGGTTGACCAGTGGCTGCATGTGTGGAGCAAGGGCATTGGTCTGGATCGGCGCTTTGTCGCCGAGCGGCATCACTATGCGGTGGATCTGGGCAAGTCGGAGGGTGCGGAGCGGATTGCGGAGGCGCAGGAGAGCAGCAGCGTTCGCTATATCGACAGTCGCGAGCTGCTGCAGCAGGTCGATGCCGTTCGGCAGGCCTTGCGCAACGGCGAAACCGCGCGTGCCGACATGCCGGACAGCATCCGCTTGCCGGGTGCCCAAGAGTTATTGAATCAGCTCTATGGCTACTGGGCCAATACCGTTGCCGCCAAGAAGCGTGATACCGAGCGCAAGCAGGTCAACAAGCTGCTGGATGTGGCGCTGGGCTTCAAGCGGGTGGCTGCGCTGATCAAGTCAGACAATATTGCCCAGCAAGGTGGGCCGCAGACCGTCGATGTGGACTACGACGAGATGCTGGACATGCGTTTGTATGGCTTTGTGTCGCAGCGAACCCGCGAGAAGCAGGCGGCGGCAACCCGGCTGAGCGTTGAAGCCGCCAAGGAAGACATTCCGTTTGAATCATGGCTGGTACAAAACGAAAGTGCGGGCGGCTTTGGTGCCGTGCTGCCGTTCACCCGTGAAGGTGATGACCTGCGACCGGGCGGTCTGTTGGCGGTGCGGATTGATGATGACGATAACTGGCACGTTGCCCTGTTGCGGCGGGTGCAGCTGCGTGAGAACAAGCAGTTCTACGTCGGCATCCAGGTACTGGGGCTGGACCCGCTGGTGGCAACCTATCGGGAAGACCAGGCCCACCATGTTCCGCATGCCGGGCGTGAGGGGGTGATCGCCGTTGATGTGCGTGCCCCCAAACCGGTGATTTATGTCGATATCGGCATTGACGGGCAACCCACCCGCAGCCTGATCCTGCAAGCGGAAGACTTTGCCGTGGGCAAGCAGCTGGACCTGCATCTGGAAGGCAAAACTTACCCGGTGACCCTGCTCCGGGTGATCGAAAAGGGGCTGGACTGGGTGTGGGCAGAGGTGCGCTCTGCCATAGGTGGCTGAACGCAGCCAAGATCGGGATCGACAAGGGCGGCTGCGTGCCGCCCTTGTTATTGGGGCTTACTCGCGACGGCGGAAATCGCGCAAGCGGAAACCGAGCGCAAACAGGGTGGCAAAGTAGCTGAGGCCACCGGCACACACCAGCAGCAGCAAATGCCCGGCCTTGGTCAGGGTGTGGCCATGGCGCCAGGTATCATGAGACCCGCGCAGCAGCCACAACACGCCTGCCATGACCACGCAGGCACATACCAGTTTCAGCAGAAAGCGCAGCCAGCCCGTGGCAGGCTGGTAGCTGCCGCCGCGCAGCAGGTAGTACAGCAAGAGACCCGCGTTCATGCAGGAGCCCAGACTCAATGCAATCGCCAGCCCGACATGGCCATAGCCCCAGCGGGCGAAGGGCAGCATCAGTCCCAGATTGAGCAGCTGGGTGGTGACCAGCACGGCAATGCCGATCTTGACCGGCGTCTTGATATTTTGCCGGGCATAGAAACCGGGAGCGAGTACCTTGACCATGATGAAGCCAATGATGCCAAAGGCGTAAGCCATCAGCGCCGGTTCGGTCATCATCACATCGTGCCAGGTGTAGCGTCCGCCCAAGTACAAGGTGCCCAGCAGCGGGGCTGCCAGCAAAGTGAGACCCACTGCGGCGGGGAGCGCCAGCAGCAGCGACAGGCGCAAGCCCCAGTCCAGCAGGGCGCTGTAAGCGGTTTCATCCTTGCCTGCGGCATGGCGCGACAGCGAAGGCAGCAAGACGGTCCCGAGTGCGACGCCCAGCAGGCCATTGGGCAATTCCATCAGCCGCTCGGCGTTAAACATCCAGGTGACGCTGCCACTGGGCAGGTAGGATGCAAACAGGGTATTGATCAGCAGGCTGATCTGGGCAATGGACACGCCGAAGATGGCGGGGCCCATCAGCTTGAGGATACGGCGGACTGCGGGGTCTTTCCAAGAGGGGATCGGACGCGGCAACATGCCTAGCTTCATCAGCCAGGGCAGCTGAAAACCCAGCTGCAGTATACCGCCAAGCAGTACGCCTATCGCCAGCGCCAGAATGGGTTTGCTGATGTAGGGAGCGACAAACACGGTGGCCACAATCATCGCGACATTCAGCAGGGTAGGGGTGAAGGCCGGAATGGAAAACTGGTTGTAGGCGTTGAGGATGCTGCTGGCCAGTGAGGTCAGCGAGATCAGCAGGATATAGGGAAACAGCCAGCGCAGCAGGGTGACGGTTAGCTCAAAGCGGTCTGGCGTAGCGGTAAAGCCGGAGGCCGTCAGCCACACCACCCAGGGGGCGGCCAGTACGCCCAGCACAGTGACGATCAGCAAGGTCAGCCCCAGCACGCCGGTGACATGATCGAGCAAGGTACGGGTTTCCGCTTCGCTGCGGTTGCGGCGGTATTCGGCCAGTACCGGGACAAAAGCTTGCGAGAAGGCACCTTCGGCAAAGGTGCGGCGCAGCAGGTTGGGAATCTTGAATGCAGTCCAGAACGCATCGGTTGCCGCGCTGACACCAAAAATTCGGGCAATGGCGGCATCACGTACCAGACCGAGGATGCGGGAGATCAGGGTCATGCCACTGACGGTAAAAACGGTACGCAACAGGTTCAAGGATTTATTGGACATGAGTCAGCAGACCGAGGCTGGGGCGTTGGCATTCAGGGGCGGGAACACACCTTGGAGCAGGTGTTGTATTCTCGCTGCGCCCGGTGGAGGTTCGTTGGCAGCAAATCATACGCGAAACTTGCTTTTTGGGCGAGAAAACCGTATAGTCCCCCAATTGTTCCGTACCACTTACTACAAGCGAATTTTAAGGAGTTTCCATGGCAAATAGCGCCCAGGCCCGTAAGCGTGCGCGTCAGGCCGAACAAGCTCGCCAGCACAATGCAAGCCAGCGTTCCATGCTGCGCACGGCCGTGAAGAAGGTGCGCAAGGCCATCGACGCAGGTGACAAGGCTGCTGCTCAAGGTGTGTTCCAGGCTTCGATGAGCGTGATCGACCGTATTGCGGACAAGAACATTGTCCACAAGAACACGGCATCCCGTTACAAGAGCCGCCTGTCCGCTGCCATCAAGGCAATGGCAGTTGCTGCCTGAGCAGGTTACTGCTCCGAAAAAAGCCACCGCATGCGGTGGCTTTTTTATTGTGCAGCCCGCCCGGAAGGGCGGTCTGTGATCAATAGATATTGAACTGGAAGTACTTTTTCATGATCTGCTGGTATTCGCCACTGCTCTGAATGTTCTTCAGCGCGGCATTGACTTCCGCCAGTAGCGCGGTGTTTTTCAGGTTGACCGCCACCCCTTCCCCGACGCCCAGATACTTGCGGTCGCGAATCGGCGAGCCCACCAGCTCATAGCTCGCACCTTCCGGTTTCTTCAGGAAACCCTCATAGGCGGCCACCATATCGTCCAGCACCACGTCGACTTCGCCTGCCCGCATGGCCTCATACATTTCCTTGGTGCCTTCAAACTCCGTCACCTTGTTGCTGGCGGCAAAGCGGGCCTGGATCAGGTTGGCAAAGGTGGTCTTGGCTTGCACGCCAATCTTCATGCCCGCCAGATCTTGCGGGGTGATATAGGTGCTGAGGATGCGCTTCTTGCGGCTGACAAAGCTGCCGGGGATCTGGCTGTACTTGTCGGAGAAGGCGACCCGCTTTTTGCGCTCCTCGGTGATCGACATCGAGGCGATGACTGCATCCAGCTTGCCGGATTCAATACCGGGAATCAGATCGGCCCATGTCGTTTTGACAAACACGCAGCGGGCTTTCAGCTCGCGGCAAACGGCATTGGCAATATCCACATTAAAGCCCGTCAGTTGACCTTTCACTTCATAGTCAAACGGGGGGTAATCACCTTGCAGGCCGACCTTGAGGTCACGGGCCTGGCCTGTCAGGGGTAGCAGCAGACAGGTGAGCAGCAGGGGGGTGAGTTTTTGCATGTGTCAGTCCTATGTGTCTTTGGGCGGCTACGTGGCCGACAGGTCAATGCCTGCAGCCGGTATTGTAGTTCATGCCCGTCACACATGCGAAACATCATCGTGGTATGACGCGGAGAAGCAGGCAGCTCAGGCCTTCCCGCCGTGATAACGGAAGTGTGCCCGTTTCACATTGCAGAGGATTTCATAGGAAATGGTCTGGGCAGAGGCTGCGACCTGTTCAACGCGAACTGTCGGCCCCCACAGCTCTACCTCGCTGCCTAGCCCGCAAGCGGGCAGATCGGTCAGGTCCACGGTGAGCATGTCCATGGAGACGCGGCCCAGTAATTGCGAGTGCTGACCATCAATGGCGACAGGGGTACCGTTGCGGGCAATACGCGGGTAGCCATCCGCATAGCCCAGCGCCACCACGCCGATACGAGAGGGGCGGCTGGTCAGGGTAGCCCCACCATAGCCAATGGGCTCATTGGCAGCCAGTTCGCGCACACCAATCACCTTGCTGCTGAGCCGCATCACGGGTTTGAGGTCGTTGGCGATCGGGTGGGACTGGGGGAAGGGGGTGCTGCCATACAGCATGATGCCCGCGCGTCCCCAGTCGCTGTGTGCGGCGGGCCAGCCCATCAGGCCGGGTGAATTGGCCAGGCTACGTGCGCCGCTCAGGCCCTCGGTACACTGTTGGAATAGCGCCAGTTGCTGGCGAGTGGCTTCGGCATCCAGCTCATCGGCGCGGGCAAAGTGACTCATCAAGACCATCTCTGACACCTTGCCGGAAGCCAGCAGTGCCGCATGGGCGGCACGGTATTCTTGCGGGTCCAGCCCGACGCGGTGCATGCCGCTGTCCAGCTTCAGCCAAACGTGTAACGGTTGGCTGAGTTCTGCCGCCAGCAGGGCGTCCACTTGCCAGCGGTGGTGCACGGTCAGCCACAGCTTGTGCTGTGCAATCAGTGGTAGCTCGCTGGCATCAAAGAAGCCTTCCAGCAGCAGGATGGGGGCGGTGATGCCTGCGGCACGCAGTTCCAGTGCTTCTTCAATGGCGGCGACGCCAAAGCCATCGGCCAGTCCGCTCAGCGCCTGTGCGCAGGGCACTGCACCATGGCCGTAGGCATTGGCCTTGAGCGCGGCCAATACGCGGTGACCGTGTACGCGGCGCGCCAGTTGGTAGTTGTGGCGCAGGTGATCCAGATGGATGTCGGCAATAGCAGGGCGGCTCATCGGCAAAGGTCCGGCTGGGCACACCCTGCGGGTGTGCCGGATAAGAAAGGCATCGGCTGGCTTGGACTCAGCGGGCGACGGCGGGTTCCGCTTGCCAGTGAGCAGATTGTACCGGCGCGCCATAGCGGGCGATCGACAGGCCATCGGTGCGGATGTCCGGCTGGCGCTGGGCCAATACATCGGCCAGCAGCTTGCCCGAGCCGCAGCCCATGGTCCAGCCCAGCGTACCGTGGCCGGTATTCAGCGACAGGTTGCGGTAGCGGGTGCCGCCAATGATCGGGGTGCCGTCCGGGGTCATCGGACGCAGGCCGGTCCAGAAGGTGGCTGCGGGCAGGTCACCGCTACCGGGGTAGAGGCTGTCCACCACCATTTCCAGTGTGGCACGGCGGCGCGGGTTCAGGCCCAGGTCGAAACCGGCCAGTTCCGCCATGCCACCCACGCGGATGCGGTTGTCAAAGCGGGTGACTGCTACTTTGAAGGTTTCATCCAGCACGGTGGAAGTCGGTGCGCGGCTGGCATCGGTGATCGGGATGGTCAGCGAGTAACCCTTGACTGGGTAGACCGGAATCGGCAGGTCAACCTGCTGCAGGAAAGGGGTCGAATAGCTGCCCAGCGCCACCACATAGTGATCAGCTTGCAGGCGTTCCTGCCCCAGTTGCACGCCGGTAATGCGCTCACCATCCACCAGCAGGCGGTCGATCGGCTGGTTATAGCGGAAGGTGACACCCAGCGCTTCGGCGGCCTTGGCCAGCTCCAGCGTGAACAGCGCGCAGTCGCCGGTTTCATCGTTCGGCAGGCGCAGGCCGCCCACAATCTGGTTGCGGTCCAGGGCCGGTTCGGCGCGCACGCAGCCATCACGGTCCAGCAATTCATAAGGTACGCCACAGCGTTCCAGCACAGCAATATCCTTGCCGACAGCATCCAGCTGAGCCTGGCTACGGAACACCTGCAGCGTGCCCTGGCTGCGACCTTCATAAGCGATGCCGGTGTCCTGCCGCAGCTGGCGAATCACGTCGCGGCTGTATTCGGCCAGCCGCATCATGCGTTCCTTGTTGATGTCATAGCGTGCAGCCGTGCAGTTGGCCAGCATGCGCGCAAGCCATTGCCATTGCCACAGGCTGCCATCCGGGCGGATCGACAGCGGAGCGTGCTTCTGGAACAGCCACTTCAGCGCCTTGAGCGGCACGCCTGGCGCGGCCCACGGTGCGGCGTAGCCCGGCGAAATCTGACCGGCGTTGGCAAAGCTGGTTTCCAGTGCCGGGCCGCTCTGGCGATCCACCACGGTCACTTCCATGCCATTGCGCGCCAGATAGTAGGCGGTACTGACGCCGATGATGCCACTGCCCAAAACCACAACCCGCATTGCTGTCTCCTGATCACTGAGCGTGCGGCACCAGGGCCGCCTATGCCTCCTTGATGGAGGTCACGAATTTTGCGCAGTATAGTGAAATGATTGCAGTTTTATTCACTGTAGTTTTTCTATTTTGTAGTTAAAATGTTAGATAAATACAGATTGGGCAGTGTGCCATGCGAACAAGGCAGCAAACCATACGCGAGTTAGACAAGCTGGACCGCAAGATCTTGCGCATCCTGCAGCAAAACGGGCGCATTGCCATGACGGAATTGGCCGAGCAGGTGGGGCTCTCCACCACGCCGTGTGCCGAGCGGGTACGCCGCATGGAGCGGGAAGGGGTGATTACAGGTTACTATGCACGGCTGAACCCCAAGGCGCTGGGCGGGAGCTTGCTGGTGTTCGTGGAGATCCGGCTGGCTGCCAAATCGGGCGATCTGTTTGAGGAGTTTCGCCGCGAGGTGCTGAAATTGCCACAGGTGATGGAATGCCACCTGGTCTCGGGCGACTTTGACTACCTGATCAAGGCGCGCATCGGTGAGATGACGCAATACCGCAAGCTGCTGGGTGACATCCTGCTCAAGCTGCCGGGGGCCACCGAGTCGAAGAGCTATGTGGTGATGGAAGAGGTCAAGGAGAGTCTGGCGCTGCCGATTGCCGACTGAGGCGCTTGAAATGAACATGCCCGGCCAAGGCCGGGCATGTGGTGAAGCTGCACGGTCGTCGTGCTTGGAACCTGTTTCTAGTCTGCTGCGCGACGGCGATACGGCGTTGAAAACAGCTTTGGAATGCCCATTTACATCGAGTAAACCCCGCGTCCTCAGTCGTTTTCGCCTTGTCTCACCCCCGCTCGCGAGGCCATAAACAGGTTCTTATTCGACCTTGGTGCTTTTGTGAATCTCGTCCAGCAGTTGCTCAATGCGCTTCTGCTTCAGCCGGGCTTCCAGCTGCGGGCGGAAATCCTGCAGGGTCGGGGCGCGTGCAGCACTGACGTCTTCCATCAGCACCACATGGTAGCCGTACTGGGTTTTCAGCGGCTTGTCGTACACCTTGCCTTTGGGTAGCTTGCTCAGGGCGGCCATGCCGTCCTTGCCAAACAGCTCGGCAAACGCTTCCGGCTGATTGACCAGCAGGCCACCGCTCTTGGCTTCCGGGGCCCTGGAGTACAGCTTGGCCAGCTCGGCAAAGTTGGCCCCCTTGCGCAGCTTTTGCAGCAGCTCGCCCGCATCCTTGGCGTTGTCCACCATGATATGGCGCAGTTTCCATTGTGCTGGCATGCTGGACATCATTTTGGCGAGCGCGGGCTTCTGTGCGTCGTACTCCGCTTGCAGTGACTTCTGGTCAATGGTCAGCTTGGCAATATGGTTGCGCAGATAGGCATCGGACAGTTGCATGCGCTCGACCAGCACCAGTTGCTGCTGGAGGTCAACCTGCTTGTCCAGCTGGGCGGCTTGTGCACGCTGGGCCAGAACAACCGACAGGATCAGGCGTTCGCGCACTTGCTTGCGCAGGGCAGGGCTGTCTTCCTGCCCGCTTTCGATCATCTGTTGCAACGTGGCATTAAACAGCGACTCGGACACGGTATAACCGTTCACCTTCAGGGTTTCTGCCTGCAGGGCGGTAAGGCCGCCCAGTGACAGGGCCAAGGCCAGTGCGAGCTTGCGCATTCGTGTGGTTCTCCCTTGCAAGCCGGTGCATCGCTGTAGTCGGGCTGCACCGGCCTGTTTGTATTACTCGACCTTGGCCGACTTCTTGACTTCTTCCAGCAGGTTTTGCAATTGCTGCTGTTGCAGTTGCTGTTGCAGCTGCGGCTTGACTTCTTCCAGCGTCGGCACCTTGGCGGCCTGGATGTCTTCCACCAGGATCAGGTGGAAACCGAACTGAGTCTTGACCACTTCCTGGCTGTACTGGCCTTTCTTCAGCTTGACCAGCGCGTCGGCAAACGGCTTCACGTAGTTGCCCGGTGCGGCGTAATCCAGCAGGCCACCGTTTTGCGCGCTGCCGGTGTCGATGGAGTTCTTCTTGGCCAGCTCGGCAAAGTTGCCACCCTTCTTCAGTTCAGCCAGCAGGCCCTTGGCAGCCTTCTCGTCCTTCACCAGGATGTGGCGAGCCTTGTACTGTGCGCCTGCTGCAGCGGCTTCCTTTTCCAGGTCCGGCTTGACCTTGTCGTACTCAGCCTTGAGCACCGCATCCGATACCGGGTTCTTGGCCATGTAGTCGGTGACATAGGCGTTGGCCAGCAGGTTCAGGCGGGTCAGCTCCACCTGGGTCTGGTAGTTGGCATCCTTGTCCAGACCGGCGGCGGCACCGCGCTGGGCCATGGCTTCCACCAGAATCAGGTTGTCCTTCACCTGGGCGCGCAGCTCTGGCGTATCAGGCTGGCCACGCTTGACCATTTCCTTGACCATGGCTTCCATCCGGGCTTCCGGCACCATGACGCCGTTGACCTTGAAACCGGCGGCGTGCGCCAAGGTGGCGACACCAGCGGCCAAGGCCAGTGCCAGAACAGTTTTACGCATGAGCTTGCTCTCCATCTAACAAATCCAGAATGTTTTCCGCACCCGATACGGGGGTGTAACCGTCAGGACAAACTGCCCTTATAACTCATCCGGGGCATAGGCTGCAATGCTGAGGGCATGAATGGTGCCCGGAATCAGGTCACTGAACTGGGTCAGCACCAGCCGGTGCCGGGCCAGTCGGCTCTGCCCGCGAAACGACTCTGACACCACGGTGAGCCAATAGTGCCCGCCCCCGGTATTGCCAGCATGGCCGATGTGCTCACCGCTCTCATCCACCAGCTCGATATGGCTGGGCTGCAGCGGCGCCAGCCGCTCGGCAAACAGCGCCTCGATGTCGCTCAAGGCAGCACTTTCTTGAACGGACGTACTTCGGTAATGGCAAATACCCCTTCGGTAACATAGGGGTCGGCCGCCAGCCAGGCTTCGGCGTCCGCCAGACTGGCGAATTCGGCCACAATCAGGCTGCCACTGAACCCGGCGGGGCCGGGGTCGGGGCTGTCAATCGCCGGGCAGGGGCCGGCGAGAACCAAACGCCCCGCATCCCGCAGCGCCTCCAGCCGCGCCAGGTGGGCAGGGCGAACTTGCAGGCGGGTGGCGAGGGCATCGGGGCGGTCTTCGCCGAACAGGCAATACAACATGGTGTTACTCCGCAGAAGGAGGGGTATCCGTTTGGTCCGGCAAGTAGCGGGACAGGACCATGCCTTGCACGATGACAAACAGCAACATCAGCCCCATGCCACCGAACAGCTTGAAATTGACCCAGATCGATTCGCTGAACCGGTACGCCACCAGCAGGTTGAGCGCGCCCATGAACACAAAGAAGGCGGCCCAGGCCCGGTTCAGCTTCAGCCAGACCGGCTCTGGCAGTGTCATTTGTTGTTCAAGCACCTTGCGGATCAGGTTCTTGCGCCAGATGGCCTGACTGAGCAGCAAGGCCAGCGCAAACCCCCAGTACAGCAAGGTTGGCTTCCACATGATGAAGGCTTGATTGTGGAAATAGAGGGTGGCACTGCCCATGATGGTGACCAGTGCCGTGCTGAACCACAGCATGGGCTCTACCGGCTTGTGGCGGGCTTTCAGCCAGATGATCTGCGCAACCGATGCAGCAATGGTGACACCGGTCGCCAGAAAGATGTTCCCGCTGCTCAGCTTGTAGCTGACAAAGAACAGGATGACGGGGAACAGATCAAACAACAGCTTCATGTACGACTCTCAATTACAAGGTCCACGGTTCGGCGATGGCTTCCAGCTCCCAGTGCCGCATCGCCAGATGTTGCTGCATGGCGCTGGACCAGGCGGCCGAGGCTTCCGGCAGCGCAATGCCATAGCTGCGGAATCGCCAGACTACCGGGGCAAACATGGCGTCCGCCGCGCTGAACTCTCCAAACAGCCAAGGACCGGATGCAGCGTAGCGGGCGCGGCAGTCTTCCCAGATGGCGATGATGCGCTGGATTTCAAGCTGCACCGCTTCGCTGAATACCGGTTGCGGGTGACGGCTGCGTACATCCATCGGCATGCTGCCGCGCACGCCGGTAAAGCCCGAGTGCATCTCGGCGCTGATGGCACGGGCATGCGCCCGGATGGCCCGGTCACGCGGCCAGATGGCGTGGCCGGGGTGGCGGTCCGCCAAGTACTCGATAATGGCCAGCGAGTCCCACACTTTCAGGGCATCATCCTGCAACAGCGGCACTTTGCCGTTGGGGGAGTTTGCCTTGAGGAGCGCGGTGCCTTCCTGCGTGTACAGCGGCCACAGCACTTCCTCGAAAGGAATGTCAAAGTGGCGAAGCACCAGCCAGGGGCGCAGCGACCACGACGAATAGTTTTTGTTGCCAATGTACAGGGTCAGCACGAGCTTCTCCGGGCTTTAGATACCGCGCAGCAGTTCGTTGATGCCGACCTTGCTGCGGGTCTTGGCATCCACTTTCTTGACGATGACGGCACAATACAGGCTGTACTTGCCATCGCTGGAGGGCAGATTACCGCTCACTACCACCGAGCCCGCCGGGATACGGCCGTAACTCACTTCACCGGTTTCGCGGTCATAGATGCGGGTGGACTGGCCGATGTAAACGCCCATCGAGATCACCGAACCTTCTTCCACGATCACCCCTTCCACCACTTCGGAGCGGGCGCCGATAAAGCAGTTGTCCTCGATGATGGTCGGGTTGGCCTGCAGTGGCTCCAGCACGCCACCGATACCCACCCCGCCGGACAGATGCACATTCTTGCCGATCTGCGCGCAGCTACCCACCGTGGCCCAGGTGTCCACCATGGTGCCTTCATCCACATAAGCACCGATATTGACGTAAGACGGCATCAGCACCACATTGCGGGCAATGAAGGCCCCTTTACGCGCAACGGCAGGGGGCACCACGCGGTAGCCACCTTGCTGGAAATCATGGGTCGAGAAGTCGGCAAACTTGGTATCAACCTTGTCGAAATAGCGGTTGTAGCCGTCGGCCATCACTTCATTGTCACGAATGCGGAAGGAGAGCAGCACCGCTTTTTTCAGCCATTGGTGCGTATGCCAGTCGCCATTGATTTTCTCGGCCACCCGCAAGGTACCACGATCCAGCTCACCCACCACCTGGCCAATCGCGGCTTTCAGGTCAGCAGGCGTGGTGGACGGGGTCAGGTTGGCGCGGTCTTCAAAGGCAGATTCGATCAGCGCTTGCAGCGGATGTTCGTGGGCAGGCGTGATGCGGACTTCAACAGACATGACAACTCCTGTGGCGTGGCAATCAAGAAAATGGGGCCATGAATGGCATAATCTGCCACGATAGCGCATTGCCCAAGGAATGCAATCCGGTCAAATCCCGTCGGCGCGGCAGATCAAGCGGAAATTATACGGGGCCGGCGCTGGGCTGGGCGATTTTTGTTACAACTGTATCCAAGACCTAGGAGTAGAAGATTGGTTCATGCAGCTACAGGCCGTTGGTTGGCCACACCGGGCCTGTTGTTGGCCTCAATGACCTGGGGCTTGATGTGGTATCCCTACCGCTGGCTGGCAGGCTTGCAGATTGGCGCCGATCTGGCGCAAATGGCCAACTATGTGGTGGCCTGCTGCCTGGGCGGCCTGCTGGTGTTTGGCGTGATGCGCCGCCCCTGGAGTACGAGCTGGGCGGTGTGGATACTGGGGCTCAGTGCGGGCTGGGCCAATATCGGCTACGTGTTTGCGGTGATCAAGGGTGAGGTGGTACGCATCACCCTGCTGTTTTATCTGGCACCGCTGTGGACCTTGCTGATGGATCGCTGGTTGTTAGGTGCACGGTTCAGCCGCAGCGGCTGGCTGGTCTTCCTGCTGTCCATGGCGGGGGCGGTAACCATCCTGTGGCGGCCCGAGCTGGGCATGCCGTGGCCACGTGACCGCTATGAGTGGATTGCGCTATCCGGCGGCATCTGCTTTGCGCTCAACAATGTGCTGGCCCGGCAGGCACGCGAGGTGGATCTGGCCGTTCGTGCCTTCTCGATCTGGCTGGGTTGCCTGGCCGTGTCCGTAGTCGCGCTGCTGCTGCTACAGACTGACCTGACACCGCTGCGGCAGGCTTCCGCTTCGGCCTGGATGGTTCTGGTGGGCATGGGTCTGATGCTGGTGCTGGCGAGCCTGGGCATGCAGATGGGCCTGCAACACTTTGGCGCCACCCAGGCGGTGGTGATCATGCTGTTTGAACTGGTGGTGGCAACATTCAGCGCCAGCCTGCTTACCGATGAAACCTTGTTGCCCAGCGAATGGGCCGGAGCGGCCATGATTGCGCTGGCCACCCTGTTTTCCGGTCACATGTCTGAGCTGAAAGCGGCTGCTCCAGCTGCCTGACGTTTAACTCCGCTGCCGTAACTGCGCGCGGTGAAAGCGGAACAGTGCCTGTCCTAGGCGGTCGTCCACCTCGTCCGGCAGGGTATCCAGTGCGATGCGCATCTGTGATGCATCCTGCTGTTGCAGCTTGCCGCTGAGTTTGACCGGCAAGGGGAGTGTGGGGGCTAGGTACAGTTCTACCAGCACGGGCTGTTCGGGTTGAAGTTCGGGCTGTGTGGCCAGTTGCACGGTATGCAGGTTCAGGCTGAGCTGCTGGGCTGGAGGCACCTCTCCTCGCACGCGCAGCACTTCGCCCAGCAGCAATACCGCCAGATCCAGTTTGCCCTCCAGCCGGGTCAGTTGCGGGTCAAGTGGGGTCTCTGGCAGGTTCAGTTCTCCCAGCAGGGTCAGCCCCTGCAGCAGGGCCAGATTGTGTGCATCCCACTGACGGTGGTCGCTTGCAGCGTCCAGCGGTGTGACACGGCAAGGAAGGTACAGGGGAAGCAGCAGGTCGGCGTCGCTCATGGTGTGGTAGCATGGTGGCATTGAGTCCAACGGGCAGCTTACCGCATTTTGCCATGTCGTCCATCGTTCTTCCGCATAGTGTTGGTCGCTATCAACTCCAAAAAAAGCTGGGCGAAGGTACCACTGGTACCGTTTATCTGGCTGAAGACCGCTTTGCTGGACGCACGGTGGCCTTCAAATGGGCGCATCAGCACCTGCTGACTCACCCGCAGCATGGCCAGCGTTACCGCAAGCTGATCGAGAACGAAGCCAGCCTCGCCGGCAAGTTGCGTCACCCACATCTGGTGGAGGTGCTGGATGCTGCGGTAGCGGCAGACGATGCCTGGCTGGTGATGGAGTATGTGTCGGGCGGTACGCTGGAGCGCTATACCCGTAGTGACCAGTTGCTGCCGGTGCCCAAGGTGGCCGAGTTGGCTTTCAAATGCGCCCACGCGTTGGCCTATGCCAGCCAGCATGGCTTGATCCACCGCGACCTGAAACCCGCCAATCTGTTGCTGGATGGCGAGGGGCAGGTGAAGGTGGTGGATTTTGGTGCGGCGTTTTATCAGGTGTCTGAACACACCCAGGTTAGCGGTTTGATTGGTTCGCCCGCCTATATGTCTCCCGAGCAGGTGCAGGAACGGCGGCTGACAGAACAATCCGACATGTTCTCGCTGGGAGTGGTGCTCTACCAGCTGCTGACCGGGCGCTTGCCGTTTACGGCAGACAGCGACTTTGCCGTGATCTACAAAATCTGCCATGAGACCCCGCCAGACTTGTGCAGTGTGCGGCCCGACCTGCCGGAGGCCCTGCAGCGGGTGGTGGCGCGTGCGCTGGCCAAGCAGCCGGAAGACCGCTATCCGGACTGGGCGGCATTTGCGGCAGAGCTACGCAGCGTGAACCGCCATCTGGCCCTGCCTGCGCATGAAGTGCCGGAAGCGGAGCGTTTCCATGCACTGCGCCAGCTGGCGGTGTTTGACCGCTTCAGTGAGTCGGAGCTGTGGGAGGTGTTGCGCATCAGCCAATGGCGGCGTTTCCCGGCCCGCTCGGTGCTGATTGAAGAAGGCAAGCTGGGGCATTCCTTTTTTGTGCTGGCCGAAGGCGAGGTGGTCGTCAGCAAGGCCGGGCGAGAGCTGGCGACGCTGGGTGCGGGCGAGATTTTTGGCGAAATGGCCTACCTCTCGGGTGACGGCAGCCGTAGCGCCACCATTACTACCCGTGAGTCAGCCATGTTGCTGAAGATCAGCGCCAGCGCCCTCAAGGCCGCCAGCGACACCCTGCAGGCCCGTTTCAATCAGGTGTTCCTGGATCTGCTGGTGGAGCGACTCAAACAGTCGAGCGACACCATTGCCCAGCTGAAATGGGAGCAGTTCAGCCACAGCGACAGCCGTTTTCGTTAAAATGACGGCATTTTCCTGCCCCCAATAGCCCCTTGCGACTCAAACAGATCAAGCTGGCTGGCTTCAAATCCTTCGTGGACCCGGTGCACATTGCGGTGCCGGGCCAGCTGGTGGCCGTGGTCGGGCCGAATGGCTGTGGCAAGTCCAATATCATCGACGCCGTGCGCTGGGTGCTGGGCGAGTCTTCCGCCAAGCAGCTGCGCGGCGAATCCATGCAGGATGTCATCTTCAATGGCTCGGGCGGGCGCAAGCCGGTATCGCGCGCTAGTGTCGAGCTGGTGTTTGACAACAGCCTGCAGCGCGCCAGTGGTCCATGGGCGGCCTATGGTGAAATCGGCATCAAGCGGATTCTCACCCGCGATGGCGGCTCCACCTATCACATCAACAACCAGCAGGTACGTCGCCGCGACATCACCGACCTGTTCCTTGGCACCGGCGTCGGCTCGCGCGGCTACGCGGTGATCGAGCAGGGCATGATCTCGCGCATCATCGAGGCACGCCCGGAAGAACTGCGCGACTTTCTGGAAGAAGCCGCGGGAGTCTCCAAGTACAAGGAGCGCCGCCGCGAAACCGAGCACCGGCTGACGGATACCCGCGAGAACCTGCTGCGGGTGGATGACGTACGGGCGGAGCTGCTGCGTCAGGTGGAGAAGCTGAGCAGTCAGGCCGAAGTGGCACGCCAGTATCGCGCGCTGCAGGATGCCTTGCAGCAGTCGCAAGGTCTGCTGGCCCTGGCGCGGCAACAGGAAGCGCATCTGAAACTGGAGCAGCTCTCCCGCCAGCAGCAGGAAGGCGGGACGGCGCTGGAAGCGGCGATTGCAGCACTCCGCCAGACCGAGGCCAGCCTGGAGTTGGCGCGTGAAGCGCACTTTCAGCACAACGACCAGCTACACGCTGCGCAAGCTCGCTTGTTTGACGCCAACGCCCATCTGGCTCGCCTGGAGCAGCAATTGCAGCATCAGCAAACCATGCAGCAGCAATTGCAACAGCGCAGCCAGCAGTTGAAGCAGCAGCTGGGGCAGGGCCTGCAGCAGCAACAGCAGCTGCAGGAAGAGCAGCACAGCCTGCAGTTGCAGGGCGAAGAAGCCCGCGAACAACTGGAAGAAGCCGAGCTGCAATTGCAGCTACTGGAAGACCAGTTGCCAGACCATGAACAGGCGGTGCTGCAAGCGCGCCAGCAGCTGGAGCAACAGCAGCAACAAGCGCAGCAGCTCAGGCAGCGGCTGGGGGTGCTGGATACCCAGCTGCGACAGGCACAGCAACAATTGCAGCAGCTGCAGCAACGGGAACAGCGCTGGCAGCAACGACAGCAAAACCTGGTATTGCTGGACCCGCAGCGCGTGCAGCAGGCGGCTGCCGAGCGCGAGCAAGCCGAGGTGGCGCTGGTCACCTTACAGCAGGCCGCTGAAGCAGCCGTGCATGCAGAACAGCAGGCCGAACTGGCCTTGCAACAGGCCAGCCAGCAGCTGCAGCAGCTTGAGCGGGAAGAAAGCGCCATGCTGTCTGAGCAGAAGGCACTGCAAACCCTGCTGCATGCCGGGCAGGGGCGGCAAGCGCTGCAGGACTGGCTGCAG
Organism: Leeia aquatica; assembly: GCF_012641365.1. NCBI lineage: Bacteria > Pseudomonadati > Pseudomonadota > Betaproteobacteria > Neisseriales > Leeiaceae > Leeia > Leeia aquatica. The sequence continues at coordinate 1,060,321 of NZ_JABAIM010000001.1, read as the reverse complement.
GCGCACGGTCTGGCGGCAGAGGCGCTGTGGCAGCAGGTGCAGGTGGAGCCGGGCTGGGAGGTGGCGGTGGCCGCGGTGCTACAGCAGCGCTTGCAGGCGAGAGCCTTGCCCGCGGGGCTGGACTGGCGCAGCCTCAGCCCGCCACAGGCGTTGACCCTGCTGCCGGATGCGCCGCCTGCGGCAGCCAGCGCCCCCTCTTCGCTACGACGCAAGGTCCTGTGTGCGGACCCGCAATGGTCGTGTTGGCTGGACCTGTGGCTGGCGGACGTTGAGGTTGTGCCTGCCGACGCACCCGTGCCCGACACCCTGCCGCCACAAAGCGTGTGGGTGAGCCCGCAGGGCCACCGCATGCAGGCAGACGGCATCCACCTGCATGCGGAAGCCCCGGCAGACCAGATGCTGGCGCAGCAACGTGCCTTGCAACAGCTTGAGCAGTCGCTGGCGGCGCATCAGCCGCAGGTGCAAGGGGGGCGGAACGCGCAGCAGGCGGCACAGGTGAAGCAGCAGCAGGCGCGGGCCGCGCAGCGCGAAGTACAGGAGCGCCTGCGGCAGACGCAGCAGGCGCTACATCAGGCCGAGCTGTCCTGGCGTCAGGCCGAACAACAGCAGGCGCATCAGCTCAGCCAGCAAACCCAGTTGCAACAGGAGCAGGAAGAGCTGCAGGCGCAGCGTCTGCACTGGCAGGAAGAACAGGAAACAGCGGCGTTCGAGCAAGACGGGCTACGCGATACCCTCAGCCAGCACGAGGCGGGACTGCAGCTGGCGCGTGAGCACTTGAATGCTGCGGATCAACGGCTGGGACAGGTGCGTAACCAGTTGCGCGATGCTGAACGCCAAGCGCAAAACCTGCGCTTTGCGGTCAGTAGCCGGGTCCAGCGTGCCAGCGAGCTGGTTCACCGCAGTGAGCAGCTGGCGACCTTGCAGGCCGAACGCGAGGAACAATTGCAAGCCTTGTTGCTCGAACAGGACAGCTTGCAGGAACAAGACCTGCAACTGGACCTGCAAGCAGCCATTGCCGCACGGGAAGAACGTGAGGGTGTGCTGCGGCAGGCGCGGGAAGTGCTGGAAGCCGCTACCCGGCAGCAGCGGCAGCTGGACGAGCAACGCCTGCAGCAGGAGCGGGCGCTGGAGCCGCTGCGCGAAGCCTTGCTGCAGCTGGAATTGCAGGCGCAGGAAGCGCGGCTGACGGTAGCCCAGTTTGCCGAAGCGCTGGAAGGGGTGGATGTGGCGGCTCTGCAGGAGCAGTTGCAGCAACGCGGGCTGAAAGCACCAGGGCTGGCGCGCGAGATCCAGCGGCTCAGCCGCGAGGTGGAGGCGCTGGGGGCGGTCAATCTGGCGGCGCTGGAGGAATTGCAGCAGGCGCAGGAGCGGGCGGGCTATCTGGAAGCCCAGGCGAGCGACCTGAACCAGGCCATCGACACGCTAGAGGCGGCCATTCGCCGCATCGACCGCGAAACCCGCAGCCTGCTGCAAGATACCTTCGAACGGGTCAATGCATCGCTGGGGGAGCTGTTTCCGCTGCTGTTTGGCGGTGGCCGCGCCACGCTGTCGCTGACCGGTGAGGAAATCCTGGATTCGGGCGTGCACCTGATGGCGCAGCCTCCAGGCAAGAAAAACAGTACCATTCACCTGCTTTCGGGTGGAGAAAAGGCGTTGACGGCACTGGCTCTGGTATTCTCGCTGTTCCGGCTCAATCCGGCGCCATTTTGCTTGCTTGATGAGGTGGATGCGCCGCTGGATGATGCCAATACCGGCCGTTTTTGTGAAATGGTGAAGAAAATGTCCGCGGATACGCAATTTCTCTACATCAGCCATAATAAAATCACCATGGAAATGGCAGAGCAGCTGATCGGTATTACCATGCAGGAACAAGGGGTGTCCCGCGTTGTGGCGGTTGACATCATGGAAGCCATGCAGTTGTCAGGCGCGGCATGAGGATAATGTGGAATGAGTGACTTGCAATTGGTGTTGCTGGCTGTCGGTGCGGTGGCCATCTTGCTGGTGGTGGCCTACAACTGGTGGGAGCAACAGCGTTACAAGAAGAAAGCCCAGGCGGCCTTTGCGCATTACCAGCAGGATGTGCTGCTGGAGCCCGGGCTGACGCCGATGGATGAGGATACCCGCATCGCAGGCGAAGACGATCTGCCGGATGAGGAGGCGCTGTACAACGCGCGAGGCCAGGTCGATGCACGTCATGCGCCACGCCCGGTGGAGCCCCCTGTGCCGGAGCGCGTCAGCGGCGAACGCCGCGAGCCGGTGATGGGCGGCAGTCGCAACGAGACGCCGCCACCCGGCACCTTCAGCTCACCAATCCCGCAGCCACAGAAGACGGCGCGGGAAGCCTTGACCTATCCGGGGCAGCAGGACGACAGGGTGGACCTGCTGGTAGATATCCTGTCACACCAGGCACTGGATGTGGACCTGATCCGCGCCATGCACCGCCAGCTCAACCGGATTGGCAAGCGGGTGTCGTGGCAGGCCTTGATGAGCAATGGGGAATGGTTCCCGCTGGATGTGGACGCCAACCTGGCCATCATGGGCTTGCGCATTGGCCTGCAGCTGGCCGACCGACGCGGCCCGCTGGATGAGCCCTCGCTGCGCCAGTTTGTGGCCACCCTGGAAACCTTTGCCGATGAGTCGGAATCCGAGCTGCGCCTGCCGCCGCTATCGCAGGCGCTGGCCGATGCGCAGAAGCTGGACAGCTTCTGCGCCGATGTCGATGTCACCATCGGCCTCAACATTCTGGCGGATTCTGCGCCGTTCGGGCTGGTGCAGCTGCGCTCCTGGCTGGAACGCAATGGCCTGCGCCTGATGGCCGATGGCGCTTACCACCTGGTCAATCCGCAAGGGCAGCATCTGTTCAGCATTGCCAACTTTGACAATGCACCTTTCCCGCCGCACCCCTTGCCCAAGGATCACACCGAAGGTATTACCCTGCTGTTTGACGTGCCACGGGTGGCGGATGGGCTCAATGTATTTGCCCAGATGTCGGATCTGGCGTTTGAACTGAGCGGCCAGTTGAACGGCAAGCTGGTGGATGACAACCGCAAGCCCTTGTCCGACCACGGTATTGCCAGCATTCGCCAGCAACTGCGCGCCATCTACGGCACCATGAACCTGAAAGGCATTGAACCCGGCAGCCAGACCGCACTGCGCCTGTTTGCCTGAGACCCCGCATGAACCAGGACGACCTGTTTTCCCCGCCTGCGGGTGACGCAGCGCGCGCAAGCGAGCTGACCCGCCTGCTCAATCAGTACGCCCACGAGTACTACACGCTGGACCAGCCCAGCGTGCCCGATGCCGAGTACGACCGGTTGTTCCGCGAGCTGGAAGCGCTGGAAGCCGCGCATCCGGCCTTGCGGCTGCCCGATTCGCCCACCCAGCGGGTCGGTGGTGCCTTGCTGGACGCCTTTGATCCCGTGACGCATGTGGTGCCGATGCTGTCGATCCGCACCGAAACCGACACCGAAGCCAGCGGCGCCGCCGCCTTTGATGGCCGGGTACGTCGCGAGCTTGGGTTGTCGGATGCCGATCCGGCGGTGGAGTATGCCGCTGAACTGAAATTTGATGGCTTGGCCGTGAATTTGCGCTATGAGCAGGGGCTGCTGGTGCGGGCGGCCACCCGGGGTGACGGCACCACCGGCGAGGATGTTACGCAGAATGTGCGAACCATCCACCAGATTCCGCTACGCTTGATCGGCGAAGCACCGCCGGTGCTGGAGGTGCGCGGCGAGGTGTATATGAGCCATGCTGATTTTGAACGCTTGAACCAGCGCCAGCAGGCCATCGGCGGCAAACCCTTCGTCAACCCGCGTAATGCGGCGGCGGGCAGCCTGCGCCAGCTCAATTCACAGGAAACGGCCCAGCGACCCTTGTCCTTTTTTGCCTACGGGTTGGGTGAGGTACAAGGCAGCAGTGTGCCGGATCGCCATTCGTCAGTGCTGGACTGGCTGGCCGCCCTGGGGTTGCCCGTCTGCGCTGAGCGTGACGTGCTGCACGGCGCAGCGGGGCTGGCGATCTTTCACCAGCGCGTGGCTGCGCTGCGGGACAACCTGCCGTTTGACATTGACGGGGTGGTGTACAAGGTCAACCGCCGCGATTTGCAAAATGAGCTGGGCTTTGTCAGCCGTGAGCCGCGTTGGGCGGTGGCGCACAAATTCCCGGCGCAGGAAGCGCTGACCACGGTGCTGGATATTGAAATCCAGGTGGGCCGCACCGGTGCGCTGACACCGGTAGCCCGGTTGGCGCCGGTGTTCGTCGGCGGCGTGACGGTGACCAACGCCACTTTGCACAATGAAGACGAGATTCGCCGCAAGGATGTGCACGTCGGCGATACCGTGGTGGTGCGCCGCGCCGGGGACGTGATTCCAGAAGTGGTGCGCGCTTTGCCGGAGCGTCGTCCGGCGGACGCTCCGGTATTCCACATGCCCAGCCATTGCCCGGTCTGTGGTGCGCACGCCAGTCGTGAAGAAGGCGAGGCGGTACTGCGCTGCTCCGGCGGGTTGTCCTGCGCCGCGCAGCGCAAGGAGGCCATCCGCCACTTTGCCGCGCGCCGCGCGATGGATATCGAGGGTCTGGGCGAGCGGCATATCGATAATCTGGTCGAGCTGGGTTTGGTGCACCGGCTGGCCGACCTCTATCGCCTGACGCTGGATGACTTTCTTGCCATGAAGCGTCAGGCGGATGAGCGCGACGGCGTGACGCCTGAAACCGTGCAACAAGGCAAGGTGGCGACCCGCTGGGCCGAAAACCTGCTGGATGGCATTGCCGCCAGCAAACAGCCGCCCCTGGCGCGCTTCCTGTTTGCCCTTGGCATTCGCCATGTCGGTGAGTCCACGGCCAAGACGCTGGCAGACTGGCTGGGGCAACTGCGACTGATCCGGCATTGCCCGGCACCGCTGCTGTGTGCCTTGCCGGATGTCGGGGCGGCGGTGGCGGCCTCGATTGCCGATTTCTTCAGCGAGCCGAACAACCAGCAAGCGCTGGACGACCTGCTGGCAAGCGGGGTGCAGCCCCAAGGTGAACATGCTCCCGCGGCTGCCCTGCGTGAGCGGCTGACCCTGGAGCGAGTGCTGGCCAGCCTCGGGGTGCCGGGCTTGACCGAGGCACGCAGCCGCGCGCTGGCGGCCGCCGTGGGCGATATGGAGGGCCTGCTGGCGCTGAATGAAGCCGGACTGGCACAGCTGGACCTGCCCGATACGCTGCAGCAGTCGCTGTGGCACTGGTTAAATGGGCAAGGGCAGCGCGAAGCGTTGCAGCAACTGCGGGCCTGTCGTGATACCCTGCTGACTGAGGCGGATCATGCCAGTGCTGCCGCTGGGGTATTGACGGGCAAGACACTGGTCTTGACCGGTACCCTGCCGACCTTGAGCCGGGATCAAGCCAGTGCGCTGATCGAAGCGGCAGGTGGCAAGGTATCCGGCTCAGTATCGAAAAAAACCAGCTATGTGGTGGCGGGTGAAGCTGCTGGCAGCAAGCTGGACAAGGCGAATGAACTGGGGGTGGCGGTGCTGGATGAAGCCGGCCTGCTTGCCCTGCTGGGACAATGATGACGCTGCCGAAGGCAGCATGACAGGGTTATCGGTAATGCAGAAGATCAAGAAAGCCGTCTTCCCGGTGGCTGGGCTAGGCACCCGTTTCCTGCCCGCCACCAAGGCCAGCCCCAAGGAAATGATGCCGGTGGTGGACAAGCCACTGATCCAGTACGCGGTGGAAGAGGCAGTTGCCGCTGGCGTCGAGCAGATGATCTTCATCACTGGCCGCAGCAAGCGGGCCATTGAAGACCATTTCGACAAAGCCTATGAGCTGGAAGCCGAGCTGGAGATGCGCGGCAAGGAGGCCACGCTGGCCCTGGTGCGCGACATTCTGCCCAAGGATGTCAGCTGCATCTATATCCGCCAGCCGGAAGCGCTGGGCCTGGGGCATGCGGTACTGTGTGCCGAGCCTGCCGTTGGCAATGAGCCGTTTGCCGTGCTGCTGGCCGATGACCTGCTGTACGCTGAACGCAAGCCAGTGCTGTCGCAAATGGTGGAGGTGTTTGCCCAGCGGGAAAAATCAGTGGTGGCGGTGCAGACGGTGGCACGCGAGGAGACCCGCCAATACGGCATTGTATCTGGCCACGCGGTTGCGGATGACCTGATGCGAATTGATGGCATCGTGGAAAAGCCGCACCCGGACCAGGCGCCGTCGAACCAGGGTGTAGTGGGCCGCTATCTGCTGACACCGCGCATCTTTCACCACCTGCGCCGCATTCCACGTGGTGCCGGGGGCGAGCTGCAGCTGACCGATGCCATTGCGGCCCTGCTGGACGAAGAGGCGGTATTTGCCCATCGGTTTGACGGCATACGATACGACTGCGGCTCCAAGCTGGGTTATCTGCAGGCGACCGTAGAGCTGGGCTTGAAACACCCCGAAGTCAGTCAGGCGTTTGCCGCCTTCCTGCAACAACATCATTCCGGAGCTGCCTGATGCTGGCCATCATTGGCGGGAGTGGCCTCGGCCAACTGCCCAACCTGACCATTACCCATCGCAAAGTGGTGCGTACCCCGTATGGCGAACCCTCCTGCGGTCTGACCTTCGGCACCCTCAACGGCTGCGAAGTGGTATTTCTGGCGCGTCACGGCTACGGCCACACCCTGCAACCGCATGAGATCAACTATCGCGCCAATATCTGGGCGCTGGCCGATCTCAAGGTAGAGCGGATTTTTGCCGTCGGTACCGTTGGCGGGATCCGGGCCGATCTGGTACCAGGCACGCTGGTGGTACCGGACCAGTTGATTGATTACACCTTTGGCCGCTCCAGCACCTTCTTTGAGGGGGGCGCGGGTCCGGTGACGCATCGGGACTTCACCGAGCCGTATTGTGCCACGACCCGCCAGTGCATCCTGCAGGCGGCAAGCCGTCTGGGGGAGGCGGTACTGGATGGCGGGACCTATGCGGTAACGCAAGGGCCACGGCTGGAAACCGCTGCCGAGATTCGACGGCTGGAGAGCGATGGTGCCGACATGGTTGGCATGACCGCCATGCCGGAAGCGGTGCTGGCCCGTGAGCAGGATATTCCGTACGCCGCGCTGTGCGTGGTGGTGAACCATGCTGCAGGCAAGGGCAGCAGCCAGCAGCACATCGACTTTGACCAGGCGGTGTCCACCATGGACGTGGCCATGCCCAAAGTGCTGTCGATTCTGGCGGCGACCGTGGCGGTGGCGGCTGAAACCGGATGCGCAACCTGCTGACGGCCAGTGCAACACCGCTGGCGGGCCTGCTGGTGCTGGAGACAGTACCGCAGCAGGCTGCTGCAAGTGTCGAGACCGTCACATTTCGCGCAGATGCCTTTCAGCAGTGGACGAACATGTCAGCAGACTTTGTGCTTGAAGGCCATTCCCGTTCCTGCAAGCATGTGGTGCGCGGCCTGCACTATCAGGCCGGGGAACACGCCCAGGGCAAGCTGGTGCGGGTGGTGCAGGGGGCTGTGTGGGATGTGGCGGTGGACTTGCGACGCCATTCAGCCACCTTTGGACAGTGGTACGCCACCACCCTGTCCGCCGATAATGGCCGCCAGCTGTGGATTCCACCGGGTTTTGCTCATGGTTTCTGTGCTTTGGCCGATCAAGTGGATATGCTGTACAAGCTGACAGCGTATCGCCACGCGGAAAGCGAGCGTTGCATACACTGGCAGGACCCGGATTTGGCCATTCCGTGGCCGCTGTCCGACCGTGAAGCCAGATTGTCGGAGCGCGATGCGGCGGCAGGAGGCTTCCGTCAGGCCGCGTACTATGATTAGAAACACCCCGAAGAGGATTGCATGCCGATGAGCGCCAGACCCTGCCGTATCTGCCAACACCCCACCCAAGGGGTCAACGACTTCGGACGCATGCCGCTGGGCAATGGCTTTCTGCCGCCAGACGCAATGCAGGGTGAATACTTCTATCACATGCAGACGGCGTTCTGCCCCAGCTGCCATATGTTCCAGCTGGTGGATCAGCCTGCTGCAGAGGCGATGTTCAACGAGCATTACCACTTTTTCTCTGGCACCTCACGGGTGATGGCCGAGCACTTCCGCCAGTTTGCCGAGCTGGTGAAGTCGCGCTACCTCAGCGAGCAGCCGATGGTGATGGAAATCGGCAGCAACGACGGCATCATGCTGCAGCATTTTGCCCAGGCCGGGATTGCTCATCTGGGGATTGAGCCGTCGAGCAATGTGGCGGATGCCGCCCGCGCACGAGGCATGAACGTGATCAGCGCTTTCTTTGATGATGCGCTGGCTGCGGAACTGGTGCAGCAATACGGGCAGGTGGATGCCTTCCTCGGGGCCAATGTCATGTGCCATATTCCGGACCTCGATCAGGTGGCCGCAGGGGTCAAGCGCTTGCTGAAGCCACGTGGCGTGTTGATGTTTGAAGACCCCTATCTGGGCGATGTCATCGAAAAGACATCGTACGACCAGATTTACGACGAGCACGTCTACCTGTTCGCCGTAGGCTCGCTCACTACCCTGTTTGCACGGCACCAGCTGGAAATCATCGACGTGATGCCGCAGACCACGCACGGCGGCTCCATGCGCTATGTGGTGGCGCACCAGGGCGCGTACACCGTCAGCGAGGCCGTACACCACCAGCGTGAGAAGGAAGCTGCGTTGGGGCTGCACCTGCCGGAGACCTACGACCGCTTCCGGCAGCAGGTGATGCAGTCGCGGGACGATCTGGTGGCCCTGCTCAAGCGGCTTAAGGCCGAGGGTAAGCGGGTGGTGGGCTATGGCGCAACGTCGAAGAGCACCACCATCCTCAATTACTGCGGCATTGGCCCGGACCTGATCGAGTTCATCTCCGACACCACGCCGATCAAGCAAGGCAAGCTGACCCCGGGCATGCACATTCCAGTGCGGCCCTATGAAGCGTTCAGCGAGCGCTGGCCGGATTACGCCGTACTGTTTGCCTGGAACCATGCCGCCGAGATCATGGCCAAGGAGCAGGCATTTGTGCAGGCAGGAGGCCGCTTCATCCGTTTTGTGCCCAGAGTGGAGATCCTCTGATGATCCCTTTTGTATCACCCCTGGCCCAGTATCAGGCGCACCGCAGCGAGATTCGGGCGGCCATCGACCGGGTGCTGGACAGTGGCTGGTACATCCTCGGTGAGTCGGTCAGCCAGTTTGAGCACGCGTTTGCCGACTGGACCGGCATGCCGCATGCGGTGGGCGTCGGGAATGGCACCGATTCGCTGGTGCTGGCTCTGCTCGCGGCAGGGGTGGGCCCCGGCGACGAGGTGATCACGGTGTCACACACGGCGGTGGCGACGGTGTCGGCGGTGGCCACGACCGGGGCGACGCCGGTGCTGGTGGATGTCTGCCCGCAGCGTTACACGCTGGCCCCTGCGCTGCTGGAGGCCGCTTACTCTCCCCGTACCAAGGCGGTCATTGCGGTCCACCTGTACGGACAGCCGGCGGACCTCGCTGCCATCCAGACGTTTACGCAGCGTCATGGCCTGCTGTTGATCGAGGATTGCGCACAGGCGCATGGGGCCCGCTGGCAAGGGCAGCGGGTGGGCAGTGTCGGCGACCTGTCCTGCTTCAGCTTTTACCCGACCAAGAACCTGGGGGCCATCGGTGATGGCGGGCTGGTGGCCTGCCGCGATCCGCAACGGTTTGAGCGCCTGCAGCTGCTGCGCCAGTACGGCTGGAAGCAACGCTACATCAGCGATATGCATGGTTTGAATACGCGGCTGGACGAACTGCAAGCTGCCATCCTGCTTGCCAAGCTGCCGTGTCTGGATGCAGACAATGCCGCCCGGCGCGCGCGTGCGCAACGTTACCGTGAGCGCCTGCAGGGCTTGCCGCTGCAATTGCCGCCCGACGTGGCAGATTGTGAAGCGGTATACCATCTGTTTGTGATCCAGCTGGACGACCGCGATGGGCTGCAGGCAGCGCTGAAGGAGGCCGGGATACAGTCGCTGGTACATTATCCGGTGCCGGTCCACCAGCAGCCTGCCTATCAGGCGACGCAGCGCTTGCCACAACCGCTGCCGGTGACAGAACGGCTGGCACGACGGGTGCTGTCCCTGCCCATGTTTCCGGAGTTGCCGCTGGAACAGGTCGATGAGGTGGCGGATGCCATTCATCGGTTCTTTGCAGCCTGAATAACAAGGAAGCCGACATGACAATGCCGCCGAGCCCCACCATCCCGATGGCCGGACCGTGGGTGACGCAGAGCGAAGTGGACATGGTGACGGACGCCATGACCCGAGGCTGGTACGATCAGCCCTACTACTACGTGGAAACCTTCCAGCGGGAGTTTGCGGCCTGGCACGGGCGCAAACATGCGCTGATGACGCCCAATTGCACCACGGCCTTGCACCTGCTGCTGACCGGTCTGGGGATCGGGGAGGGCGATGAAGTCATTGTGCCGGACTGCACCTGGATCGGCAGCACGGCCGCCATCAGCTACCTGCGGGCAACGCCGGTGTTCTGCGATATCAACAAGGACAACTGGTGCCTGGACCCTGGCGCGGTACGCCGGGCCATTACGCCGCGCACCAAGGCCATCATTGCCGTAGACCTGTTCGGCAATATGGCGGACTGGGACGCGCTGACCGACATTGCCGAGTCACACCAGCTATGGCTGGTGGAAGATGCCGCCGAATCCCTGGGATCGACCTACCGGGGACGCCGCGCGGGCAGCTTCGGCGTGGGGGCTGTATTCAGCTTCCACCGCACCAAGACCCTGACCACCGGTGAAGGCGGCATGCTGCTGCTGGATGATGATGCCCTGTATGAGCGCTGTGCCATGTGGCGGGACCATGGCCGCAAGCCGGGCGGGCAGACCTACTTCAATTATGAAGTCACCTACAAGTACATGCCTTTCAATGTACAGGCCGCGCTGGGGCTGGGGCAGTTCCGCCGGATTGACGAGCTGGTGGCCCGCAAGCGCTGGATTTTCGAGCAGTATCGTGCCCGGCTTGGTGATATTGATGGCCTGCAATGGAATGCAGAGCCGCCGCACGTGTTCAACAGCATCTGGACCACCGCACTGGTGCTGGACCCGAAATGGGGGCTGGACAAGCCCACCCTGATTGCCGAATTGGCCAAGCTGGATGTGCCGGCACGTCCGTTCTTTTACCCGCTGTCCTCGCTGCCGGCGTATGGCAGCATGGGAGAGCGCTACCAGTCGATCAACCCGGTGGCCTATGATGTCTCCAACCGGGGGGTTAACCTGTCGTGCGCCATGAATCTGAGCGAAGCCCAGATTGATCATATCTGCGACGGTATCCGTCGCGTACTGGCGGTGTAATCAGTCAGCCCCGGCGGGATGCCGTGGCCTGGCAACAAGGGAGAGCAGGATGCTGCAAGCAGGCAAGTCCAGCAGCTTGAGGGACGAGGCATGACGGTCGCCTTGACCTTGCCCGACCTGAGCGGGAAACGGGTGCTGATTACCGGGGGGCTCGGCTTCATTGGCAGCAACCTGGCCCACCGTTGCCTGGAGCTGGGCGCGCAGATCACAGTGTATGATGTGCTGGACCCACGTTCGGGTGGCAACATGGCCAATATGAAGGACATCAGCCACCAGCACCAGATCATCATCAATGACGTGCGCAACTTTGAGGCACTGTGTGCCGCAGTGCTGAATCAGGATCTGATCTTCAACTGCGCCGCCTATACCTCGCACCCCAATTCCATGCGCGAGCCGCTGATTGACATTGATGTCAATTGCAAAGGGGCGATCAACCTGCTGGAAGCGGTGCGCCGCTTCAACCCGGATGCCGAGCTGGTGCACGTGGGCACCAGTACCCAGATCGGCCCCTTGCGCCAGTCTCCGATCGACGAAGATCACGCCGAATATCCGCTGGACATCTACTCGGCCAACAAGACGGTGTCGGAAAAATATTTCCTCATCTACCAGCGCGCCTATGGGGTGCGGGCGAGGGTGGTCCGGCTGGCCAACGTCTATGGCCCCCGCTCCAACATCAAGAGCCCGGATTTTGGCTTTGTGAATTACTTCATCGGGCTGGCGCTGCAGGGCCGGGACATCACCATCTTCGGCGACGGCAGCCAGCTGCGCAATTTCTGCTTTGTAGACGACGTGGCAGAAGCACTGATCATGGCGGCCATGGATGAGCGCAGCCTGGGCGAAGCCCTCTTTGCCGTTGGCGACCAGCACCACAGCGTGGCCGAGGTCAGCGAAGCCATCTGTGCGCAGATTGGCGGGCAGGTGCGCTATGTGCCCTGGCCGGCGGATCGCAAGGCCATCGAAATCGGCGATGCCGTGATCAGCAATGATAAAGCCCGCCGTTTGCTGGGCTGGCAGCCGGGTACCTCGCTGGCAGAGGGCTTGCAGCAGACACGACACTATTTTGAGCCGCAGTTGGCTGTTTACCTGAGGTAAGTGCATGCGTATCGTCATCACCGGAGGGCTGGGGCATATCGGCTCCCGCCTGCTGCAAGTGCTGCCACAACAGTTTCCCGGTGCGGAACTGGTGGTGCTGGATAACCTGCTGACCCAGCGTTACTGCGCCCTGTTCAATCTGCCTGCCGGTGCCCGCTACCGCTTGCTGGAGCAAGACATCCTCAAGGCGGACCTGCTGCCGGTGCTGCAAGGCGCGGATGCGGTGGTTCATCTGGCGGCCATCACCGATGCCGCCAGCAGTTTTGACAAGGCAGCGGAGGTCGAAGCGGTCAACTTCACCGGCACCATGCGGGTGGCCGAAGCCTGTGCGGCGCTGGGGGTACCCCTACTGTTTTTCTCGACCACCAGTGTTTACGGCGTACAGGATGGGGTGGTGGATGAGCAGTGCCCGCTGGAGGATCTGAAACCGCAAAGCCCCTATGCCGAATCCAAGCTGAAAAGCGAGCAGTGGCTGGCGGCGCTGCCGGACCTGCGCCATGTCGTCCTGCGCTTTGGTACCATTTTTGGGGTGTCGCCGGGCATCCGCTTTCATACGGCGGTGAACAAGTTCGTGTGGCAGGCGATGAACGGCCAGCCGATCACGGTCTGGCGTACCGCCTTGCACCAGAAGCGTCCTTACCTGGACCTGAATGACGGGGTGGCCGCCATCGCGCATGTCATCCGCCAGTCCCTGTTCAACCGGCAGGTGTACAACGTGGTGACCGAAAACTATACGGTGAACGACATCGTGGAGACCATCCGTCAGCATGTGCCTGACTTGCAGGTTGAGCTGGTGGATAGCCGCATCATGAACCAGTTGTCCTACCATGTTTCCGGCGCACGTTTCGCGGCGACCGGCTTTGGCGTAAACGGCAGCCTGCAGCAGGCGATTGCCGATACTGTTGCCCTGTTGTCCGGCCTGCGCGCCTGACCTTCCCAACTGACTCTGGACCTGGCATACCCATGACCGTCTCCTACCGAGAGCAACGCGATCTGAAACTCCACCTGGGCTGCGGGCAGGATTACTGGCCCGGTTATGTGAACATCGACCTCGATCCTTCGGCCAAGGCAGACCTGTACCTCAGTGCGCTGGAACTGGAAACCGTGTTTGCTCCCGGTTCGGTAGATGAAATCGTGATGTATCACGTCATCAATTACCTCAGCCTGTGGGAGGCCCGCCGCTTCTTTGCCGCCGCCATGCGCCTGCTTAGCCCGCGCGGGCGGCTGGTGATCGAAACCGTCAATCTCGAGGCGGCACTGGGGCAGATCCAGGGGCAGCGCGGCAATCTGGATGCCTATCTGGAAGGGGTGCGGGCCTTGCACGCCTTTGGCCGTGACCACATGCAGGCTCAGGTCGAGTTTGTGCCCAATAAATTCAGCTGGACCCCTTGGCATCTGGAAACAGAGCTGAAGGCAGCCGGTTTTGGCCGGATACGGCAAACGGAGACACAGTCCCATGCCGCCTGGCGCGACATGCGACTGGAGGCAGAGGTCAGTGCGGTCACCGTGCCCGTGGGGCAGCCCGGCCAGCGGGTGCTGTTCCTGCTGTATTACCCGATGGGCTCCGTCACCATGCACATTCGCGGCCTGATCTTTGAAGGCTGGCTGAAGCAGCTGGGATGGCAGGTCACCTATCTGGATGTGGCACGCACGCCGATTGACGACATCATCCAGAGCGCGGCTCAGCACGATCTGGTCTACGCGCTAAAAGTACCGTTCCTTGAGATCTTCCTGCGGCTGAAGGCCGAGACGCATGCCAAGGTGATCTTTGACCTGACCGATGCCCTGTGGCAGCCGCACCACCGCGATACCGGCTGGCAGCAGCTGGAGATGATGCTGGCCGTGGTGGACGGCATCTTCAGTGATAACCCCTATGTGGCGGCCTACGGGCAACGCTTCAATCCCAACGTCAAGGTCATCTACGCCTGCACCCAGGTCGAGCGCTTTCTGGAAGCGCGGCAAAACCGGCCCGCGCGCAGTGATGGACAGCTGCGCATCGGCTGGGTGGGTACCCACGGTACCCTGCAGGCGCTATACCAGATTGCAGGCCCGCTGGCGCGCTTGAGCCAGCGCTTCCCGAATCTGGAGCTGCGGGTACTGTGCCTCAATTACCGTAATGCCAAGCCGCTGGACCTGCCTGGGGTCCGCTACAGTGTGGTGCCGGACTACGACGAAAACCTGATGATTCAGGAGGTGCTGGATTTTGACATCGGCGTGTTCCCGGCACCGTTTGATCTGGACGATTATGCCATCCGTGGCCCGCTCAAGACGCTGATCTACATGAGCGGCGCGCGGGCGACGGTATCCGAGGCAGCCGGGATGTGCCTGGAGCTGGTGGATGATGGCGTCAACGGCATGCTGGCGCGCAGCGAGGCCGAGTGGGAAGAGAAGCTGGCCATCCTGCTGGGGGATGCCGACTTGCGCCAGCGCATGGGGAAATCCGCGCTGGAACTGGTACTGCATCGAGACAGTCTGGAAGCCGTGTCCCGCAGCCTGCATGAAGCGCTGATCGACCTGCGCGACCATGCGCTGCCCAATCCCGCCGCGGCCTTGCTACAGCAGTCACTGCAGCCAGCAGAGGTGCCTGCTGCAGCCGCAGATGACGATGGTCGCCCGACCTTGTTGCTGGCATGCGATTTCTTCTGGCCTTCCATTGGCGGGGTGGAAACCATCGTCGCCAATCTGGGCGAGGCGTTACAAAAGCTGGGCTATCGGGTGGAAGTCGCCGCGCGGGCGCTGCCAAATCGCCACAGTAACCAATACCGGGGCATGCTTATCCATTCGCTGGATGCCGGCAGCCGCCTGCCGGATGGCAGCATCCGCGCCAGCCAGCAGTTGCGTAACCTGATCGAAACCGGACGCTATCGTGGCGTCATCATGCGGGCCGACCCGTTGAACTGGGTGATCTGGGGACTGAGCGGCATCCAGTTGCCGCCGCACACCCGGGTGCTGGTACAGCCCCTGATCAACAATGATGGCTTCAACAGCTGGAAAGACAACGCGGGTTTCCGACAAAGCCTGAAGCAGACGCTGTCAGCCGCGCAGGTGGTGTGCTTGACCCAGGTCGGGCCAGACAAGCGCTATCTGGACGAAGAGCAGATTGCCTATGTCCACCTGCCGAATGCCTCCACCCCGGCGACGCCGGATGTGGACTTCCGCGCCAGCCTGGGGCTGGATGCACACACGCCCTTGCTGATTCAGGTTGCCAACCTGTGGCCGGTGAAGAACCACCTGGCCTTGCTGGCTGCCCTGCGTGCGGCGGCTGGTGACTGGCAACTGGTGCTGTTGGGGCACCCGTCGGGCCATGCCGACTATGTGGAGCAGGTGCGCGCTGCCGTCAAGCTGGACCCGCGCGTCCGCCTGATTGAGGGGGTGCCTGCGGAGCGGGTGGCCGCCGCCATGCAGGCGGCAGACCTGCTGCTGCTGCCTTCACTGGGTGAGGTGTCTCCGGTCACCATCATCGAAGCCATGAGCCACGGTCTGCCGTGGCTGGCGACGCCGGAGTGCGGGGCGGCCAATGAGGCATCCGGTGGCTTCATCGCGCCGGTCAGCCAGTTTCCCGACCTGATTGCCCGCCTGCTGGCCGATCCGGAATTGCGCCGGACCCTGTCCGAACTCGGGCGGCAGCACTGGCAAGCCTGCAATCAATGGGAGGTGGTCGCACGCGGCTGGCGTGATCTGGTGGAGCATGGCGAGCTGCGCGAGCCGCCGCAGCCGCCTGCTGCCGTAAAGTCCCGCATGGTGCAGTTGCGCCAGCGTCTGGAGCGACCGCTGATTTCAGTGGTGATCCCGACCCGCAACCGGCCTCACCTGCTGGGCAACGCCCTCGAATGCCTTACCCATCAGACCTTCAAGCAGTTTGAAGTCATTATCGTCAACGACGGCGGCTGCAATATTGAAGACCTGCTGGCGTATTACGGTAACCAGCTGGCCATTGTTTACGTCCGCAATCCGGCATCGCTGGGTCCA
Source organism: Leeia aquatica (assembly GCF_012641365.1). Taxonomy (NCBI): domain Bacteria; kingdom Pseudomonadati; phylum Pseudomonadota; class Betaproteobacteria; order Neisseriales; family Leeiaceae; genus Leeia; species Leeia aquatica. Next base: position 1,043,981 of record NZ_JABAIM010000001.1, on the reverse strand, counting down.
TCCGGTGCGCGCAACCGGGCCTTGCAACTGGCGCGTGGCGACATCATCAGTTACCTGGACGATGACGACGTTTACCTGTCCAGCCACCTGCAGGTGGTGCGGGATGCCTTCGTCGATTTCAAGGGCGACTTTGTCTACACTGATGCCGAGTACCTGATTCAGCGTACCGAAGACGGGCGGATCAAGGAGCTGGCGCGTGAGCACCCCTTTGACAAGATGGTGTATTCACGCGACCAGTTGCTGGTGCGCAATTTCATCCCCACACCTACCTGGGCGCACCGGCGGTCGCTGATCGAGCGCATCGGTTTGTTCGACGAGAGTCTGGATTTTCTGGAGGACTGGGATTTCCTGCTGCGTGCTTCTGCATTGGGTGATTTTCGTCATGTGGCCAAGCAGACGGTAGAGGTTCGTAGCGACGAGGCACGGTCTGACCATACCCTGCGCAAGAACCGGGGGCGTTTCCTGGAAATGCACAGCCGCATTTACCACAAGCACCCGACTGACGATCCCTTGCTGCTGCGGCGACGCGCCTTGTTCCTGTCACAGATTGGTGGTGAGGCCGTATCGGCGGCGGAGTCTACCGAAGCCGAGCACTACCGGACCTGGCTGGCCCGCCGCAGCCTGCAGGAAGTGGATGCACAGTTACACGCCGAACGACTGGTGCTGCAATGGCCCAAACGGATACAGGTGACGCTGCTGATGGTGGTGCGCGGTAGCGACCATGCTTTGCTGGCGGACACCATCGACAGCCTGCGCGAACAGCTTTATCCCGACTGGCGGTTGGTGGTGCTCGCCGATAGCCCGAGCCCGGACAGCATCTTCGACGAAACCGAGGTGCTGGGCTGGCTGGAGCTGGAGACGCTGGAAGACCCGGACCTGCTGGCCCGAGCCTGCAATCAGGTGCTGGAAGCCTTGCCGTCGGACTGGGTGGCGCGGGTTCCGGCTGGAACCCGGCTGACGGCACACGGGCTGCTGCAGCTGGGGGATTATGTGCTGCAACATCCGGACAGCTATCTGGTGTACACCGACCATGATGATGTGTCGCCAGAGGGGTTGCGCAGTAACCCGATCCTGAAGCCGGATTTCAACCTGGACATGTTGCGCTCGCAGGATTATGTCGCAGAAACGGTATTTTTCCGTACCGATGCCGTGCTGGCTGCGGGTGGCTTTGCGGCTTATCCCGGTGCCGAGCATGCCGAGCTGGCATTCCGCCTGCTGGACCAGCAAGGTGAGGCCGGATTTGGTCATCTGGCCGAGCTGGTATTTTCCCTGCCAGAGCGGCGCGGGATGCACCCGCTGCGGGATGCGGCGCTGCAGGCGGCGGTGGAAGACCACTTGCTGCGGCGACAGGTAGCTGGCACGGTGGTGACTGGCTACCTGCCGGGTACCTTGCGGGTCAGCTATCAGCATGATGCACAGCCGCTGGTGACTGTCTTGATCCCGAACCGGGACCAGATGGCTTTCCTCGAGCCCTGCATCGAATCCTTGCTGACCAAGACTGACTACGCCCATTTTGAACTGGTCATCGTCGACAACCAGAGTGAGGAGCCGGAAACCCTGGCCTACTACCAGCGGCTGCAGGCCCGCCTGGCAGACCGCTTCCGGCTGGTTCGCTATGATGCACCGTTCAACTTTGCCATTCAGTGCAACCTGGGGGTGGAAGCGTCGCGCGGGGAATACATCCTGCTGCTGAACAATGACACCGAGGTGATGCATCCCGAGTGGTTGTCCCGCATGATGCAGTATGCGCAGCGCCCGGAGGTGGGTGCGGTGGGCGCGCGGCTGTGCTACCCGGAAACCGCTCGGATCCAGCATGCCGGAGTGGTGCTGGGGTTGGGGTTGGGTAACGATGCCGCCAACCACATCTTCCTGGAGCAGGAGGTGGATGCACCAGGCTATATGAACCGCCTGCAGGTCGATCAGAACTATACCGCGCTGACAGCAGCCTGCCTGCTGGTCCGGCGTAGCGTCTACCAAGCAGTGGGGGGTATGGATGGTGAGGCTTTCGCCACCCTCTACAACGATGTCGATCTGTGTCTGAAGATTGATCAACAAGGCTACAAGCAGGTCTGGACCCCGTATGCCACCCTGGTGCATCACGGCAGTAAATCCCTGAATGCCGCACCGGACCCGTCGCGACACTGGAAGAAGCTGGCGCAACTGCAAGCTGAACGCGCCAGCATGCTGTCACGCTGGATGCCCCGTTTGCGGCACGATCCAGCTTTCAATCGTCACCTCAGCCTGGTGTATAACGGTGACATGCAGTACGACAGCCGCTTCCCGCTGTGCTGGGAGCCCGGATTGCATGATCGACCGCGCCTGCTGGGCTTGCCGCTGACCGGCGGCAGCGGTGAGTACCGCATCCGCATGCCATTCCGAGGGGTGCGCAAGGCCGGGCTGGCCCAGGCCGAGTACTACCAGCTCACCCAGCATCCGTTGCCCAGCGTGGTGGAGCTGGCTCGGCTGGCGCCAGATACGCTGGTGCTGCAGAACGCGATGTCCGATGAGCACGAAAGTGCGCTCAAACTCTACCAGCAGCATGTACCTGAGGTGCTGCGGGTGCAGATGCTGGACGACCTGCTGTCCGACATTCCCGAGCAAAGCAGTATGCACCTGCACTTCCAGCGGCACTGGCGGGACGCGCGCTCGCGCCTGCGGCGGACCTTGCGCCACTGCGACCGTCTGGTGGTGACCACTGAGCCATTGCGAGTCTTTGCCGCTGACATGATCGAAGATATCCGGGTGGTGCCAAACCGGCTGGAAAAAGAGGTGTGGCTGCCGCTGCAATCGCAACGGCGGGCAGGGCGCAAGCCGCGTGTGGGCTGGGTCGGGGCGCAGCAGCATGCGGGAGACCTGGCGCTGATCACCGATGTCGTGCGGGCGACCGCTGGCGAGGTGGACTGGGTGTTCATGGGCATGTGCCCGGAGAACATCCGGCCTTTTGTGGCGGAATACCATCTGGAGTGGATTCCGTATGAGCAATACCCGACACGCATGGCGGCCTTGAATCTGGATCTGGCGTTGGCCCCGCTGGAAGTCAACGCCTTCAATGAGGCCAAGAGCAACCTGCGTTTGTTGGAGTATGGCGTACTGGGCTGGCCGGTGGTCTGCACCGACATCCTGCCTTACCAGACTAATGCTGCACCGGTATGCCGGGTGCCCAATGAGGCCCAGGCCTGGATTGATGCCATCCGCGCCCGCATCCATGATCTGGACGCCACGGCACAGGAAGGGGATCGCTTGCGCGCATGGGTGCTGCAGCACTATATGCTGGAAGACCATCTGGATGAGTGGATGCGGGTATTGGGACGCTGATGGCCACCGCAGAAGAGATCGTCGCCACCCTGCAGCGCTGGTTTGCCGAAGGGGTGGCCCTGCAGGAAACCGACCCGGTCCAGGCTGCCGAGCGCTATCGTCAGGTGGTGCACGTGGCGCCGTTCCACGGGGATTCCTGGCATAACCTGGCCCTGGCCTTGCAGCGCTTGCGCGACTGGCCTGCCATGCAGGCCGTACTGGATGAGGCTTTGCAAAAACTGCCCGCCGAGGCCCGGCTGTGGCGCTTGCGGGCTGAGTGTCAGGTACAGCAGGAGCAATGGCTGCATGCGCTGACTGATCTGGAGGCCGCTGCCCGGTTGCAGCCGCTGGATGTCCGTGCCCTGTGCCTGCAAGGCCATGCCGCACAGGCGCTGGAGCGCTATGACCAGGCCTTTGCTGCATTCGAGCAGGCCATGCGGCAGGCCCCGGCTGATCCGGTGCCCCTGTGCCGTATGGCGGCCTTGTGTCTGGCGCTGGGGCAGTATCAGGATGCGCTGGCCCTGGCCGAGCATGCCGCCCGGCTGGCCCCGCAGGCCACCGAGCCTTTGCTGCAGCATGCGCTGGCTTGCAAGTTTCTGGATCGCTGGGAGGATTCCGAGCACGGGCTGCGTCGCGCCTTGCAGCGCCAGCCTGAGGAAGCCGGTCTGTGGTGTGACCTTGGCATCGTGCTGCATGGCATGGGGCGCTTGCCGGAAGCCGAAGCGGCGTTTGATGCCGCCTTGCAGCGCGAGCCAGATCACCCGCTGAGCCGCTGGAACCGGAGTCTGGTCCTGCTGGCGCAGGGGCGGTATCGGGAAGGCTGGCCGGAGTATCAGGCTCGCTGGCGTGCTGCCATCAATGGGCAGATGCCGCATTATCCCTTCCCGTTGTGGCAGGGGGAACCCTTGGCCGGAAAGCGCCTGCTGGTGCATGGCGAGCAAGGGCTGGGGGATTGTCTGCAGTTCATCCGCTATCTGGAGCCGCTGCGGACCAGCGGGGTGCAGCTCAGTCTGCACATGCCCCGCGCACTGCATGCGCTGTTCCGATTGCAATGGCCAGAGATCCCGATATCGGAGCAGGACCCGGTGCAGGCGGATTACCATGTACCGTTGATGGACATTCCCGCCCGCCTGCTTTCAACGCATCCTGATCCGCTCTGCACGGTGCCGTATCTGCGTGTGGACCCACAGCGGGTGGCCACCTGGCAAACCATGCTGTCGGCCTTGCCGGGGCGCAAGGTGGGGCTGGTGTGGCAGGGGAGCCGTCGGCAGGGCAATGCCCGCTCGGAGTGGCTGGATGCCCGCCGCAGCCTGCCCCTGTCGCGGCTACACGCCGTCCTGTCGGCTATTCCCGGTATCAGCTGGGTCAGCCTGCAGAAAGGCTATGGCAGTGAGGCGCGGCTGGATTATCAGCCGGCATGGCCACCAGAGGATGCGGCTGCGGCATTCCATGACTTTGCCGATACGGCTGCCTGCCTCACCCAGCTGGACTTGCTGATCAGTGTGGATACTTCCGTGGTGCATCTGGCGGGTGCCCTGGGGGTCCCGGTCTGGGTGCTCAATCGCTTTGATGGTGACTGGCGCTGGGGGGCTGACGAGTCGGATGCGACCTGGTATGCCAGTGTGTGCCAGTATCGGCAGTCGACGCTGGGCGACTGGACTGTACCTCTGCAGCGTCTGCAAGCCGATCTGCAGCGCTGGGCCGCAGGTGCTTGAAAAATTTTTTGCAGATTGCCCTAAAGTTCTCCGCCACCCTGTCCGATATAGGCAGTGAAGGCCCAAGTTGATACGTGCCTGAACGGGATGTGCCAGCCGGGGTGCTGGGTAACCAAGGAGTAAATATCATGCCATTAGTCGTCAATACCAATATCTCGTCGCTGAATGCCCAGCGCAACCTGGCCTCCAGCAGCTCGCAACTTGCTACTTCGCTGCAGCGCCTGTCCTCCGGTCTGCGCGTGAACAGCGCCAAGGATGATGCCGCCGGTCTGGCCATTGCTGCCGGTCTGACCTCGCAAATCCGTGGTAACACCCAAGCGGTGCGTAACGCCAACGACGGTATCTCGCTGTCGCAAACGGCGGAAGGCTCCCTCGGTCAAGTGGCCGGTAACCTGCAACGGATTCGTGAAATCGCGGTACAGGCTGCCAACGGCTCCATCAGCGACACCAACCGCTCGCAACTGCAAAAGGAAGTGGACCAACTGACGCAGGAAATCTCGCGTATTGTGTCCACCACCGAGTTCAACGGCCAACTGCTGCTGTCCGGTAACCAGGCACTGACCTTCCAGGTCGGCTCCGAAGGTGCCGCGACCAACCAGGTTGCCATCGGCTCCGCTTCCCTGAACCTGGCCAGCGCGCTGGCAGACACCAGCGGTGTGGGTTCGACCGCCACCGGTTCCGTAGGTCTGAACACTTTCAACGTGAACCTGACCGCCGTGCAGACGATCAGCGTGCTGACCTCGGCCAACGCCTCGGCCAACATTGAAGCGCTGGATACCGATATCGCACAGATCTCCAACTCCCGTGCGACCTTCGGTGCCATCCAGAACCGGTTTGAAGCCGTGATCGCCAACCTGCAGAACTACGTGGAAAACATCACGTCGTCCCGCAGCCGGATTCAGGATGCAGACTTCGCACTGGAAACCTCGCAACTGACCCGTAACCAGATTCTGCAACAAGCCGGTACGGCGATTCTGGCCCAGGCCAACACGGTGCCGCAAGCCGCCCTGTCGCTCCTGCGTTAAGCCGGAAACTGACCTTCGGGTATCGCCGAGACCGCCTGAGCGCGTGTCTCGGCGTTTTCGCTAGGAGTGGTGAACATGGAAATCGGAAACGTTCAACCCATCAAGGTGACCCCGCCGCAGTATGATGGCGTGACCAACCCGGCGGTGCAGCCAGCGCCGCCCAAGGGGCCGCGCACGGTTAGCGAGAGCGGTGCCAGCCAGAAATCCCGCGATGAGCAGCAAGACGGCAAAGGTGACAAGTCTCGTGGCGCAGCGCAGCGCCCGCTCAGTGAGGTGGTGGAAGAGGTCAACAAAACCATCCAGCAACTGGCGCGTTCACTGGAGCTGTCCATTGACAAGGATACCGGCACCACGGTCATCAAGGTCAAGGACAAAGATACCGGTGAAGTAGTGCGGCAGATTCCCTCTGAGGAAATGCTGGAGCTGGCCAAACGGCTGGATGAGTTCAAAGGCTTGCTGACTTCGCAGAAGGTTTGAGGCAAGATCAGTGGATCAGCCATAGAGGGGTTGTATCATGGGCATCACTTCTTCAGGCAGCGTCCTGGACGTCAACGGACTAGTCAATCAGCTGATGACGCTGGAGCGTCAGCCAATTTCGGCGCTGAACAGCAAGAAGACGGCCTACAATGGCAAGATTTCTGCGCTGGGCTCGATCAAGAATGACTTGGCTGCACTGCAGACTGCCTTGGGCAACCTTCGCAATGCAGATAGCCTTGCACTGAGCAAGGCCGGCAGCAGTGACACCAATGTCGCCACCGCGACCAGCAATGGTTCTGCATCGGTTGGTAATTACAGTCTGGCTGTGAGCAAGCTGGCCCAGTCCAACAAACTGATCACCAAGGCAGCCGATGGTTACGCCAGCAAGACCAGTGCCATTGCGGATACCGCAGGAACACTGTCACTCAGCTCCAATGGCAATACCTTCTCGGTGACGCTGGCCTCGGATTCATCGCTGGAACAGATTCGTGACGCCATCAACTCCAACAGCAGTAATACCTCGATCGTGGCTTCCATCATCAATGACGGCAGCAATTACCGTCTGACACTGGCGGCCAAGGATACCGGGGCCAGCTCTGCCATCACCGTCAGCAAGACCGCTGGTGGGGCGGCGCTGGACAAGTTCACCACCGTTTCGGCGGGTTTCGATACCGTACAGGCCGCGCAGAATGCGGAGTTCAAGGTGGACGGTATCAGCTTTACCCGTACCAAGAACAGTTTTGATGATGTGATTGATGGCGTGACGCTGACCTTGAAATCGGCTGATGTCACCACCCCCAAGACCAGTAACATTTCGGTTACCCGCGACCTGGAGGGGGTCAAGGCCAAAGTGGCGGCGTTTGTAGATTCTTATAACAAGCTCGTGACTTCCAGCTCGGACTTGCGCAAAAAGGGAGGGGCGCTGGAGGCAGATAATACAGTACTGACCATGCAGCAACAGTTGCTGGGGGAGTTCAACGTCAAGGCCAACATTTCCGGCAACAGTTACAATTATCTGAGCCAGATAGGCATCAGCTTCCAGAAAGACGGCAAGCTGGCACTCGATGCGAAGACGTTTGAAAAAGCTGTAAACGAAAATCCCAATGCCGTGCAGCAGCTCTTCTCGGACAGTAGCCAGGGGTTTGCGGTACGGCTGTATGAAAAAGCGCGGGGCATGCAGGCGGTCGGTGGTCTGTTGTCGACCCGTTCTGAAGGATTGTCAACGCTGGTTAAGGATACCCAGAAGCAGATTGATCGGATCGAAGACCGGCTGGAAAGCGTCAAGAAGCGCTATACCGCACAGTTCTCTTCACTGGATGCCGGGCTGGCCCGCATTCAGCAGGTCAGTGCTTTTCTGGCACAACAGCTGCGCTAGGCTGGCATGGTGTAAACTGGAATCAGGAACCACTGTCCCACCCGGGGCAGTACAGAATTGCTAGATGAGGAAAGTGTACGCATGATTGCCCGAGGCCTGGATGCCTACCGAAGTGTGGATGTGGATTCAGCGATCCTGTCGGCATCGTCGGTTGAACTGATCGTGATGCTCTACGACGGCGCCATGACCGCCATCCAGCGGGCCAAAGGCGAGATCAGCCAGAAGAACCATGCGGCCAAAGGTGCATTGATCTCGCGTGCGGTAGCGATTGTTGCGGCATTGCGGGATGCCCTCAATGAAGCGCAGGGCGGCGAGATTGCCGTCAACCTGAAAGACCTCTACCTGTATATCGAGAAAGCCTTGATGGAGGCTAACCTCAACAACAGTTCCGAGCGACTGGATGAGTGCCACCGCCTGCTCTCCGAGTTGCATGAAGCTTGGGCTACCTTGGCCAAGTCTGATTTGGCGCGCAGCACCCAGGCTGCCAAGACAGATGGTACCTCAACCATCAGCTACGGCAAGGTCTGAACGTGACCGAGTCCATCCCCCTGACGCTGGAGCAACTGGAAAGTCTGGTCAGCCGCTTGCTGGAAGCCGCACGTGGCGAAGACTGGGAATCAGTGCATGAGCTGTTGCCACAACTGGTGACCCCGCTGGTGGATGACACCACTGCGCCAGCCGTGCAACAGCGCATCCAGTCCCTGCAGCAGGCATTGTCGCAGCTGGAGCCGGTACTTCGGGCGCGCATGCGTACCCTGCAGGACGATTTGGGGGCGGTAAGTGTGGCGCAACGCGTCAATAAAGCCTATAGCCCGGGCTGAACCTGTCCGCCTGGACAGGCGGATTGCATCCCGTTTGCGGCGGGTCAACATTTCGCCCCCAAAATCCTGAAAACATGGCACGATAAGGCTTACCGCCAAGCCGCCTGTTTTTTCGGAGAGTCCTATCGTGCATGCCATCCTGGCCGTGTTCCGCCCAGCTGAATGGGTGATTTCCCGTTTGCGCTTTGCCAACAAGTTCTGGTTGATCGAGGCCGTATTCGTTGCGCCCATTGTGTTGCTGCTGTTGATGAACTTGGGGGTCTGGCAACCCGAGGGCATGATGCGCACGCTGGTCTTGCTGATGGTGATCGGCTTTGTACTGCTGGGCGGCTATCTGTTTACCGGGGCGACACTCTCCATCCGCAAGGCGCTGAATCAGCTGGTGGATGACACCCGGCAGCTGGCCGATGGTCAGCTGGGCTCGCGGGTCGCGCTGGAAGTGGACGACGAACTGTCGGATGTGGCGGCCTCCTTCAACAAAATGGCCGGCAATATGGCGGACGTGATTCGTCAGGGGCAGCAAATGCTGGCTGAGGTATCCGTCGCCTCCGAGCAACTGGCCAGCGCCAATGAACAACTGTCAGAAAGCGCGGAAACGCAAAGTGAGGCAGCGTCTGCCATGGCGGCAGCCGTCGAGCAGATCACCCAGAGCATCGCCAATGTTGCGGATTATGCCGTGCAGGCCGATGGCCTGGCGCGTAATGCGCAGCAAGTCTCTGCTGAAGGCCAGACGGTGGTGCTGGCTTCGGTGCACGAAGTCGAGCAGATTGCAGCGGTGATGGATGAAACCTCGCGTACGGTGAATCAGCTGGGAGAAAGTTCAGCCCAGATCACCCAGATTCTGGGGGTGATCCGCGAGATTGCCGATCAGACCAACTTGCTGGCGCTGAATGCTGCCATTGAGGCGGCGCGCGCGGGTGAAGTCGGCCGCGGTTTTGCCGTGGTGGCGGACGAAGTACGCAAACTGGCGGAGCGCACCAGCGCCGCGACCGGGCAGATTGGCGGCATGATCAACGAGATCCGCCATGAAACCGAGCGGGCGGTGGCTTGTATGCAAGATGGTAACCAACGTCTGCAGGAGGGCGTGCAGCTGGCGCGAGAGGCCGGTGAAACCATGGAGCGCATCAAGTCAGGAGCCACGGATGTGGTGCGCACGGTGAGCGATATTGCGGCGGGCAGCATGGAGCAGCGCGCCTCCAGCAATGAGCTGGCACAGAATATTGAAACCATTGCGGAGAAGGCGGGTGAGAACGCCGACTCAGTCAAACGGGCACGTGTGGTTTCACAGTCTTTGCAAAAAGAAATGCGCGCGCTCAATGCGGTGCTCAGCCGCTTCAAGGTAAGCTGAGCGGTATTGAGCGATAGAAACACAGGATGAGGCCGACCAAGCCGGATCAAGTCCTGTGGTTGGAGTAGTGGTGGTGTCTGAGCGTATTGCTGTTTCGTCCCAAGCCTTGCCGGCGTTGATCGACCCCTTTGGGCGGCGCATCGACTACCTGCGCCTGTCCGTTACAGACCGCTGCGACCTGCGCTGCAATTACTGCATGCCCAAGGATTTCAAAGGCTATGAAGAGCCGTCGCACTGGCTGACCTTTGACGAAATCACCCGACTGATGTCGGTGTTCACCCGGCTGGGGTTGCGTCGTATTCGCCTGACGGGCGGCGAGCCGCTGCTGCGCCGCAATCTGCCGCAACTGGCGGGGCAGCTGGCGGCCTTGCCAGGTCTGCAAGACCTTTCCCTCTCTACCAATGCCACCCAGCTGGCCCGCCATGCCGTCGCGCTGAAGGCAGCTGGGGTCAGCCGCGTCAATGTCAGCCTGGATTCACTGGAGCGCGCCTGTGTCGAGCAAGTGGTGGGCCGTGATGTGCTGTCGCAAGTGATGGAGGGGCTGCAGGCTGCCAAAGCCGCCGGGCTGACGCCAATCAAGCTCAACATGGTCGCCATGAAGGGCGTTAACGAGCATGAGATTGAAACCATGCTCGCCTTCTGCATCGAACACGGTTTCATCCTGCGGCTGATTGAGGCGATGCCAGTGGGCGATACTGGCCGCAACACCGCCTATCTGGACCTGGAATCAGTACGCCAACGCCTGCAAAGCCGGTTTGACCTGGTGCCGCAGGCCGCCGAGCTGGGTGGTGGCCCCGCACGCTATTGGCAGACGCGGGATGGCCGTGGGCAGGTGGGTTTCATTACCCCCATTTCCCAGCACTTCTGTGCCACCTGTAACCGGGTGCGTTTGACGGTGGATGGGGTGTTGCACCTGTGCCTGGGGCAGGAAGACCGGGTGGAATTCCGACCGCTGCTGCGCGATGGTGCCAGCGATGCCGAGCTGGAAGCGACGATTCGCCATGCGCTGACCCTCAAGCCTGAGCGCCATGAGTTCCGCGAAGCACCGGGCAAGGTGATCCGTTTCATGTCGCAGACCGGAGGCTAAGCGAGTGGCGTATCCGGCGGTATTGGGGTTGGTGGGCTGGTCCGGCAGTGGCAAGACCCAGTTGCTGGAGCAGCTGCTGCCATTGCTGCAGCACGCCGGGCTGCGGGTGAGTGTGATCAAGCACAGTCACCACGATGTTACGTTGGAGCCACCAGGCAAAGATAGCGCGCGGGCACGCGTGGCCGGGGCGCAGCAAGTGCTGCTCAGCTCACCCTGGCGCTGGGCTTTGGTGAACGAGCTGCGCGGTGCGCCGGAGCCGGAATTGCCCGAGTTGCTCACCCGACTGGACCCGGTGGACTTGGTGCTGGTGGAAAGTTTCAAGCGAGGCCAGCACGCCCGGCTGGAAGTGTGGCGCCCGGCGCTTGGCAAGCCGCCACTGTACCCGGAAGATGCCGGTATTGTGGCGGTGGCCTCGGATATCCCGGCGGTGGCAGGAGCCACCTGCGCCTGGCTGGACCTCAATAATCCGCCGCAAATTGCAGCCTGGCTGCTGCAGCAGTACCAGGCTGGCGCCTGGACCTATAACCTCTGAGCAATGGATAAAACGGTGGCACAAGAAGGTAAAGCAGGCCTGATGCAGGTGAGTGAAGCCATAGCCCAGTTGCTGGCTGCGGTGAAACTGCCGGAGCTGACCGAAACAGTATCCCTGCTGGACGCGGATAACCGCGTGCTGGCGGTCGATGTCAAATCCGGCATGGATGTACCCGGCTTTGATAACAGCGCGATGGATGGCTACGCGCTCTCTGCCGAGGCGGCGGTTGGGGCGGTGTTTACCGTCACCCAGCGAATTGCTGCCGGACAGGTCGGGCAGCCGCTGCTGCCGGGTGAGGCTGCTCGTATCTTTACTGGCGCGCCGGTGCCACCCGGCACGGTGGCGGTGGTGATGCAGGAACATGCCAGTGAAGAAGGCGGGCAGCTAACGCTGAGCCAGCCTGCGCGCGTCGGACAGCACATTCGCCGCAGTGGAGAGGACATCGCCGCCGGGCAAGTGGTGGTGGCGGAGGGCGAGCGCCTGCTGCCCGCGCAGCTTTCGCTGATTGCCTCAATTGGCGAGCCGCTGGTTACGGTATACCGCAAGCCCAGCGTCGGCCTGCTGTTTACCGGTGATGAACTCACTGAACCCGGCCAACCCCTGCCGCCGGGTGGCATCTACAACTCCAACCGCTACGCACTGAGCGCCTTGCTCAAGCGCCTGGGCTGTGAGGTCACGGATCTGGGCCAGGTGCCAGACCGGCTGGACGCCACCCAGGCTGTGCTGCGCGAGGCCGCCGGGCACTATGATGTGCTGATCAGCAGTGGCGGCGTGTCGGTAGGGGAGGAAGACCACGTCAAGGCCGCGCTGCAAACGCTGGGTGAGCTGCACCTGTGGCGGCTGGCGATGAAGCCGGGCAAGCCGCTGGCGTTTGGCCGGATCGGGGCCACCCACTTTGTTGGCCTGCCGGGCAACCCGGTGTCCAGCTTTGTCACTTTGCTGATGGTGGTGCGCCCCTTCCTGCTGGCTTTGCAAGGGCAACGGCACGTCACCCCGCAGCCGCAGACCCTGCCTGCGGCCTTTAACTGGCCGCGACCGGACAAGCGGCGCGAATTCCTGCGCGCCCGCATCAATGGTGATGGCCAGCTCAGCCTGTTCGACAATCAAGGCTCTGGCGTGATGACCTCACTGGCCTGGGCCGATGGACTGGTCGAGCTGCCGCCGGAAACCGTGGTACAACAGGGCGACAGGGTGCGTTACTGGCCGCTCTCCACCCTGTATTGAACCGGCTTGCGCCGGACTGGAAGACAAGATGAAAACCCTGAAGCTATTGTACTTTGCCCGCCTGCGAGAAGAGTTCCAGCGAGCAGAAGAAAGTGTAGTGCTGCCGGATACGGTGGCTACCGTCAACGATCTGGTGGCGTGGCTGGCTAGCCGGGGCGGCGTGTGGCAGGACGAGTTCAGCGGGCAGAAGCTGTTCCGCGTGGCCATAGATCAAGTACTGGCCGATGGCAGCGCCGCGCTACCGGCGCAGGGTGAGATTGCCCTGTTCCCGCCGGTGACCGGGGGTTAAGCATGGTCACCCGCATTCGCATCAGCGTGCAGGCTGAGGACTTTGACTGCAACGCAGAGCAGAGCGAACTGCACGCGGGCGATGGCGAGATTGGTGCCATCGTCAGCTTTACCGGGCTGGTGCGCGATCAGGTGCAGGGCAAGGCGCTGAGCAGCTTGTATCTGGAACACTATCCCGGCATGACCGAGCAGTCGCTGCAGCACATCGCCGAGCAAGCTGCTGCACGCTGGCCGCTGCAAGCGGTGCGCATCATCCACCGCATTGGCCCGCTGGCCCCACTGGACCGCATCGTGCTGGTGCTGGCTGCCAGTGCCCACCGGCAAGCCGCGTTCGACGCCAGTGCCTTCATCATGGATTACCTCAAGACCCGTGCCCCATTCTGGAAAAAGGAGCAATCCGCCAACGGCGAAGCCTGGTGGGTCGACGCGCGGGATAGCGACGAATCGGCGCTGCACCGCTGGCAATGAACATCGACGCCCTCATTCTGTGCGGCGGTGCCGGGCGGCGCATGGGCGGGGTCGACAAGGGCTGGGTACACTGGCGCGGCCAGCCGCTGATCGAAGCCATGTTGGCGGTGGTCCAGCGGCAAAGCCAGCCCCCGCGCCGCATCTGGATATCCGCCAACCGCGAGCTGGAGCGCTACCGCGCGCTGCCTGGCATCGCCGGGGTGCTGCAAGACGCCACAGCGGATTTTCCCGGCCCACTGGCCGGCATTGACGCTGCCTTTGCTGCCAGTAAGGCCGACTGGCTCTGGATACTGCCCTGCGACACCCCAAACCTCCCCACGGACACCCTGCGGCGCCTGCAGCAGGCCTGTGATGGGGTAGACCTCACCGTTGCCACTCTTGTTGACGGTGACACGCTGCACCGCCAGCCTACCGTCTGCCTCGCCCACCGCCGCAGCTGGCCGGTGCTGCAGCAGCAGTGGCAGCAAGGCCAGCGTGCACTGTGGCGCTGGCAGCAAGCCGTACCGCACCGGCACGTGCAGTTTACCGAACGCCACGCTTTCGACAACCTCAATACCCCGGATAGCCTCACCGCCACCCCGCAACAGGACACCCCATGAGCGAACTGACCCACTTCGACCCCAGCGGCCAGGCCTGGATGGTGGATGTTTCCGCAAAGCAGGAAACCCACCGCATCGCCATCGCCGCAGGCGAAATCCACATGCTGCCGGACACGCTGGCGCGCATCACCGCAGGCGAAGCCAGCAAGGGTGATGTACTCGGCATCGCCCGCATCGCCGCCATTCAAGGAGCCAAGCGCACTGCCGAACTCATCCCGCTATGCCACCCGCTGCCGCTCACCAAAGTCACCGTCCACTTCACCCCGGACCCCAGCCTGCCCGGCGTGCGCTGCACGGTGCAAGCCGAGACCGTAGGCCGCACCGGCGTGGAAATGGAAGCCCTCACCGCCCTGCAGGTTGGCCTGCTCACCATCTACGACATGTGCAAAGCCGTCGACCGTGGCATGGTGATCCACAATGTCCGCCTGCTGGAAAAGCAGGGCGGCAAATCGGGGCATTGGGTGGCGGGGTAAACATATTTTTTGTAGTAGTTTCAATTGAATATCTGCTGCATACCTAAAGGGCTTGCGGATTGCGGGGGACCATCGGGCCGTCACCGCTGCCAAGGGAAGATGCGTTGTGGTCGCGCGCCGCAGCAAACGCTGATGGCGGTTAAACGCTTCAGGGAGGTGAAGGCGGACAATCTGAACTGATCTGACAGTCGGGCATCGTCAAAACGGGTCGACTGTCAGATCAAGTCTGAACTTCTACATGTTAGATTTGCGCCGGTTCATTCCAGAAGGCCTCACCGTCTTCTGGACCGTCTCGTAGGCCAACGATTCCCAAATATAGGAGAACTGGAATGGTTTTTCTATTTGCGGCTCCTTGCAAGTCAATGGCGAGCCATCCCAAGCTTAGACCCCAAACGATCGGTCCTAGCGACTCTGCCCACCATGGAAACCTAGTGGCGAGATTTTTGAATAATTCTTCAGCAGCCTTTCGCCCCATAAAAGCCGCCATGGCTGTGATAGCTAGTCCTTGAACAATCTTGGCGGTTATTTCATGCCCGAGCAAAGACAACAACAACGGCAGGAAGTGTGCCTTGTTTTTTTTGATCTTTTCAAAGAACTCACCTTGCTGTCTTTTTCCCACCCCAGTCTTTTCGAATAGCTCCCACTGCTTTTCCGCATTCAATGCGAAAAAGGTTTTTTCGACAGTCCACTTTACCAAGCGCTCGACCTTAGCCTCTGGGGTGCCCAATAGCTTCTGCTTTACTTTCAATTTCTTGCTGACATCATCAATGATTTCATGAATGCTTACCCCTGCAGGATCATTATCACCTTTCATCTTGCGGAAGGCATATGCAATATCGGAGCTACCGAGGTAGCGAATTTCTCGTTCAACAGCCTTTGCCAGTGTGGACTTTGAGTCTTCAGTCGCGTTCTTTTTATACGCAGCTAGCAATTCGTTCAACTCAGAGTCCGATGAGAAATTGACATAGCTGTTGATTTGCGAAATCAATACAGAAAAATCGTTTGCATCGCACTTGAGCAGCAGTTGCGAAATTTCATACGACATGCGTTTCTCCCAAATCTGAGCGTTATTCCGCGAACCCGCTGGGTCCGTTTATGAATCGATTCCTGCAATAAGTATATGCATTATGCATCATCTGCGGGGAAAGGATGCCTACCCCGCGTTCAACTCATAAATGCATAACTGGCCCATTGATCTGATGAATGAATGGGTTCGGGATGCATGATATGATAGGGGTCCCCATTGTATTATCTCTTCACTGACCCTTGCGCTTGCCTAGTAAGCGCTTTCCGAGCGCGACGCCTGGTCGCTCCACAAATGCAAAAACAGCAGCGGCAATTATGCAAGTGAAAAAAACTTGCAACGGAAACCGAATGGCGAATTTTTGTATTGCCACTCTATCGTGAATAATAAAATAGAAATCAATTAAAAACGAGTGTGTAAGATATAGGGCGTATGTAAGTAAGGAGATGGTGGAGAAAAGTCTTGGTATGCAGTTATTTAACAATGTGTTCTCAAGCCCTAGGACTATAATAACAGCGGTAAGTGCACTAACAAGTGACGATTGAAAAGGCCAGTAGATATTGTTGCTAGGCCATGCTTTGGCAATAATGATTATTATTGTAAATAACAGTATCGGCAGTGCAAATCCGATTTTATTGTTAATGGAGTAATTTCTCCTGTTGAGGGCTCTTGTGACAAATGCCGCAAGTGATCCGTAAAGTAGATTATCAGCCCAAAAAAACATTTTCACAAATGAAAACCCTGCTGCATTTTGAATGAATGAATTTGAAAGCCATCCTTTTAATTCGCCGGTTTTTAATAGAAAGGACACTGCTATTAAAATAAACAATGCAGCCACTTGCAGTGTGACTGGAATTAAACGAAAAATTAATGGTGCAAGTAGGTAAAAGAAAGCCTCTATCTGCAATGTCCACAATACACCTAAACCAAGCGCAACCCAAGATACGTCAGTTGTCAAAATGATTAGTGGTAATTTTTGGAGAATTTCATTAAATTTTTGCTGATCAGAAATGTAGAATATCGTAACATACATAGCCACGACAAATAAGTATGCCGGATAAATTCTAAAAAAACGACGAACTAAGAATTCACGGTTTCCTATTTTCCTATCCTGCAGTGTCTGAGTTATCAAGAATCCACTGAGACAAAAAAATACAGAAACACCCACAGAGCCACCTGGCATTAATGATTCGCCAAAATGAACTGCCAATACCAAGGCGATTGCAAGTGATCTAAGAAGGTCTAGCAATGGAATGCGAGATTCAATATTTTTCATGGGAAGATTGTGGTTGGCAATGCATTTTAGCCGTGGCACTGTGTAATAGTGTCCGTGAAAAATGCATTACCTGCTGAGATTGGGGCTCGATGTGGGGGCTGCCTGCTGTGTAAGTCAGACTGGCCATTATAGGCATGGCAATCGTGTGGTGGGGAGAGACTGGTGCCCGGAGCCGGAATCGAACCGGCACAACCTTTCGGTCGAGGGATTTTAAGTCCCTTGTGTCTACCAGTTTCACCATCCGGGCGGCGAGGGCAGGCGGCTGTGCTAGGCCTGCGAGGCAGAGGGCGGATTGTAGCAGAGGCGGGCGGGGGCGTCATCTGGCGGTGAGCCTCTTATAATGAGGGTTTGGGCATGTCGTTCGCAGCATGCTTTGTGTCGCAAACGTGCAGCCGGTTTTGCGGTGGCTGCTTTCAAATGGGGCACGCTGCGGGGGCTGGCGTGAAGCCGCTCGTAAACTGGAAAGGAAGTGCTTGTGGATGCGATTTTGCGGAGTTACATCGGGGGGCGTTATGTGGAGAGTGCCAATCCGGTGCTGTCCGATAACCTGAATCCGGCAACGGGCGAGCTGCTGTGCCGCGTGGAGAAGGCGGGCGATGCCGAGGTGGCTCTGGCGTTGCAAACCGCCAAGCAGGGTTTTGCCGAGTGGTCGGCCATGACGGGTGCCGAGCGTGGCCGCATCCTCAACAAGGCGGCACGCCTGCTGCGTGAGCGCAATCAGGAGCTGGCCGAGCTGGAAGTGCGCGACAACGGCAAGCCGATTCAGGAAGCGATTGCGGTGGATGTGCTCTCGGGTGCCGACTGCGTGGAGTACTTTGCCGGCCTGGCCGCTAGCCTGCATGGCCATCACCACCAGTTGAAAAACGCGTTTGCCTATACCCGCCGCGAGCCGCTGGGGGTGTGCCTGGGCATTGGCGCGTGGAATTACCCGATCCAGATTGCCTGCTGGAAATCAGCCCCGGCGCTGGCGGCAGGCAATGCCATGATCTACAAACCGGCGAGCCTGACGCCGATGTCCGCCGCCAAGCTGGCGGAAATCTACTCCGAGGCGGGGGTGCCGGACGGGGTGTTCAACGTGATGCAGGGTACGTCGGACGTGGCACGCAAGCTGATTGCCAGCCCGGACATCGCCAAGGTATCGCTCACCGGTTCGGTGGAAACCGGCAAGGCCATCATGGCGGATGCGGCGCGCACGCTGAAGCGGGTGACCATGGAGCTGGGCGGCAAGTCGCCGCTGATCATTTTCCCGGATGCCGATCTGCGACAAGCGGTGTCCGCTGCCATGCTGGCCAATTTCTATACCCAGGGCGAGATTTGCACCAACGGTACCCGGGTGTTTGTACATGAGGACATTCGCGAGGCTTTTCTCGCCCAGCTGGTGGAACGCACCCGCAAGCTGAAGATTGGCGACCCGATGCACCCGGATACGCAAGTGGGCGCGCTGATTTCGCGTCAGCATGCCGATTCGGTGCTGAACTGGGTTGAGCGTGGTCAGCAGGAGGGCGCCTCGCTGCTGATCGGGGGGCGTCGGGTCGAGGTGGCCGGTTGCCCTGGTGGCACCTTTGTGGAGCCCGCCGTGTTTGCCGATTGCCGCGACGACATGAGCATTGTGCGCGAAGAAATCTTCGGGCCGGTGATGTCGGTGCTCAGTTTCCGTGACGAAGCCGAGGTGATTGCCCGCGCCAACGATACCCGCATGGCACTGGCTGGTGGCGTGTTCACCCGTGACCTGGCGCGGGCGCACCGGGTGATCGGCCAGCTGCAGGCCGGGGTGTGCTGGATCAACAACTACAACATCACCCCGATCGAAGTACCGTTTGGCGGCTTCAAGGAATCCGGCATTGGCCACGAAAACGGGCTGGTGGCGATGGACTATTACACCCAGCTCAAGACGGTGTACGTCGAAATGGGTGAAGTGTACTGCCCCTACGAGTGAGCTGCGCAGCAGGTTCCGAGAAACGCAGGCCAGGGGCGGCAGATTGAATGACAGGGGGAAACATGGGCAAGGGGTTTGACTACATCATCGTCGGCGCGGGCTCGGCTGGCTGTGTGCTGGCCAACCGGTTGACCGAGGATGCCGATGTACGCGTACTGCTGCTGGAAGCCGGGCCGCGTGATTACAGCATCTTCATTCACATGCCGTCGGCCTTTGCCTGGCCGCTGAAGGATGACAAATACAACTGGTACTACGAGTCCGAACCTGAGCCGTGGATGGACAACCGTCGCATGTACTGCCCGCGCGGGCGCGTGCTGGGCGGTTCCTCCTCGATCAACGGCATGGTCTATATCCGTGGTCATGCCTTTGACTATGATGGCTGGGCCAAGCGGCCTGGTCTGGAGCACTGGTCTTACGCCCACTGCCTGCCGTATTTCCGCAAGGCCGAAACCCGGCAAAAAGGTGGTGACGCTTACCGGGGTGACAGCGGTCCGCTCAACGTCAGTACCGGGCCGTGTACGAACCCGCTGTACAACGCCTTCATCGAGGCGGGCAAGCAGGCCGGTTACCCCTATACGGCAGACATGAACGGCTACCAGCAGGAAGGGCTGGGACCGATGGACATGACCGTGCACAAAGGTCGGCGCTGGAGCACCGCCATGGCCTACCTGCGGCCTGCACTCAAGCAGCGCCCGCAGCAGTTGCAGGTGGAATCACGCGCGCTGGTGACGCGCATCCTGTTTGACGGCAAGCGTGCCATTGGCGTGGAGTACAGCCAGCGCGGCACGCTGCATCGCGTTCACGCTGAGCGTGAGGTGATCCTCAGCGGCGGTGCCATCAATTCGCCGCAAACGCTGCTGCTGTCCGGCGTCGGCCCGGCAGAGGATTTGAAAAAGCTGGGTATTCCGGTGGTGCACGACCTGCCGGGCGTGGGCAATAACCTGCAGGACCACATCGAAGCCTATGTGCAGTACGCCTGTAAGCAGCCCATCACCCTCTACAGCGCGCAAAATCCGCTGGCCATGCTGAAGATCGGCGTGCAGTGGCTGCTGACTGGTGGCGGCCTCGGCGGCACCAACCACTTTGAGTCGGGCGGTTTCATCCGTTCTGAGCCCGGCGTACTGCATCCGGACCTGCAGTATCACTTTCTGCCAATGGCGGTGAGCTACGACGGCAAGAGCGCCGCAACCGAACATGGTTATCAGGCCCATATCGGCCCGATGCGTCCGACCAGCCGTGGCTATGTGAAGCTGAAGACGGCAGACCCGCGCGACAAGCCACGCATCCTGTTCAACTATATGCAGACCGAGCAGGACCGTAAGGAAATGCGCAACGGCATCCGCCTGACCCGCGAGATCATGGCGCAGCGGGCGTTTGACCCCTTCCGCGGCGAAGAGCTGGCCCCCGGCAAAGCCGCGCAAACCGACGAAGAGATCGACGCCTTCGTGCGGGACAAGGCCGAGAGCGCGCTGCACCCCTCCTGCACCTGCGCGATGGGCAACGACGAAATGGCGGTGGTGGACGGCTACGGCCGGGTGCACGGCCTGCAGAATCTGCGGGTGGTGGACGCCTCCATCATGCCGGACGTGGTCAGCGGCAACCTCAACGCCCCCACCATCATGATGGCCGAGAAAATGGCCGACCTGATCCGCGGCCGCACCCCACTCCCCGCCAGCGACGCCCCGGTGTGGGTCCATCCCCACTGGCAGACACAGCAGCGCTGAGTGCCCCGGTAGCCTGCTTGATTCCTCAGGCTACCGGATTCGGCTCTCGTCCGCCCAGTAAACGAGGGTAGTAGTGCGTGCCTAACTCGGGCCGCAGCCGATACAGTTGCGCCGGGCGATTACTGCCATGGCGCATCTTGCCTGGGACTTCTTCCAGAAAATCGCCATCACGGATGCGCTTGCGAAAGGCGCTCTTGTCGATGCTCCGGTTCAGAACCTGCTCATGCACACGCTGCAACTCCGAGAGGGTGAACTCCACAGGCACCAGATGTACCAGCAGCGAACTGTACGCCACCTTGCTGCGCAAGCGCTGCACGGCACAGCGCAAAATCTGCGCGTGGTCGAAAGCCAGTTCGTATGGTACGCCTTCTCCTTCTAGATCAAGCCAGTCGCTATCGTCGGCGCCCTCTGTGTTGGTGTGCTGCAGACTGTCTGCCGACAGCAGGGCGTAGTAGGCCAGGGTTACGGACCATCCTCTTGGGTCTCGCTGCGGACCACCGAATGCCTGTAGCTGCTCCAGATAGGGGGTCACCACACCAGTCTTTTCCTGCAGTTTGCGGCGTGCGGTTGCTTCAAGATCAACATCCTGGCGGACATCAATGAAGCCGCCCGGCAGCGCCCACTCACCCTTATAGGGGTGATCACTGCGGCGTACCAACAGTACCTGTAGACGCTCCTGCCGCAAGGTGAAGATCACAAGATCCACCGTGGTGAGTGGGACATCAAAGTCATGGATAGAGTAGCGCCGCAGGAAGTCGGCTTCTTCTGCAGAAGGAATGCGGGGCATGGTGGTGATTTCAGGGTGGGGATGGTGGGATTTTGTGCAGGATATGCTCTTATTGTCAATAATCAACTAACTTAGTTGACATTGTCAACTAAGTGATTGTAGAGTAGACGCACGACCAAAACTAAAGACAAAAAAGAGCAAAAACATGAATCGCGAAAATCGGGCTCGAATCGCCCAACATACCCTGGAAATCCTTGAGCAAGGTTGCTACCACAATAGTCATGGCCAGATGGTCGACCTTGCGGAAGCGCAGGATGCCGCAAGGATGCATACTCAACACTACCGTTCAGCTGAGCTGGCCCAGCTGCATCACCGGCAGTTGGGGGTAGGAACAGAGCCGACTGTGATAGGGGTTCACAATGAATCGACCCTGGCGGCAGCACGCCGACTGTTGCACGCCGGTCATCACCGTGTGCTTTGCCTGAATTTTGCGTCGGCTCGTAATCCCGGCGGCGGATTCCTGGGAGGGGCGGAGGCGCAGGAAGAGAATCTTGCCAAGTCATCCGGGTTGTACCCTTGCCTGCTGGCACAAAAAGCGTTCTATGAAGCTAACCGGCAGCAGCGTTTCTGTGCTTACCTGGACGACATGATCTATTCCCCGGATGTGCCAGTGTTCCGGGATGACAGTTATGCCTGCCTGGAGCAGTACTATCTGGTCAGCATGGTCACCGCCCCGGCGGTCAATCGTGGCGCTGTCCTGCAGCATGAGCCGCGGCGTGTAGCCGAGCTGGAAGATATCATGCGTTTGCGAATCCGTAAGCTATTCGCTTTGGCACTGCACCATCAGCATGACACCCTGGTGCTGGGCGCATGGGGGTGTGGCGTATTCGGAAATGCGCCTGCAGACATGGCGCGCTGGTTTGCCGAAGCGTTGCTGGGGCAGGGTGACTACGCCGGGCGGTTCAAGCATATTGAGTTTGCTGTGCTGGATCGCAGGAATAACGGGACCTATACCGCCTTTGCCCAACAGTTTGGCGGGCAACACCATATGGATGAATGATGTTATGGAAGTTAAAACCAAGACCATGCTGCTGTTTTGGCAAGCAGACAGCATCTTTTCCAACTGGTACCAGCCCTCGGTTTTTGAGCTGCATGGCCAGACTTTCCGCAACGGTGAGGCGGGCATGATGTATCAGAAGGCCCGGCTGTTCGGTGATCAGGCCATCATGCAGCGTATTCTGGATAATCAGGACCCTCGCACCGTGCGCGACCTGGGGCGCAAGGTCGAAGGTTTTGATGAGCGCGTATGGACCGCCCAGCGTGAGCAGCTGGTGTTTGAAGTCTGCCTCGCCAAATTCCGCAGCAATCCACAACTGCAAGTGGAGATGCTGGCCAGCGGCGATCGACAGCTGGTAGAGGCCAGTCCCTATGATCGCATCTGGGGGATTGGCCTGGCGCCGGATAATCCGCTCGCCCAACAGCCCCGGCACTGGCGTGGCTTGAATCTGTTAGGGCAGACGCTGATGCGGGTGAGGGATGTATTGCGGGTCGAAGATTGAGCGGGAGAGGCCATTGGGTTAGGTACGGCTGGAACGATAGCGTTGATGATGGGCGCAAGCCTTGGTGCTCACAACGATCACATCGTCAATGTAGCTGTCTTTGGCCTGTCTTAAGGCAAAAGGCGGCAAGCTATTTGATCCATTCATGATTGGAGTCTGTCGATGTCAGCGGTTAATCTCACTTCCTTGTTTTCCGGCTGTACCGCACCGTGGCAACCGGTGCTGGCAGCGCGTTACAACGGGCTGGAAGTGATGGTGGGCAAGGGGGAAGGTTCGTATCCCTGGCATAAGCACGAGCATACCGATGATCTGTTTTTGGTGCTGAAGGGGCGGCTGGTGCTGGAGATGCGTGATCAGCAGGTGGCGCTGGAGGCCGGGGACCTGTATGTGATTCCGCGCGGGGTGGAGCATCGCCCGGTGGTAGCCGAGGGCGAGGAAGCGTATTTCCTGCTGATGGAGCCGCCGCTGACAGCTGAGCAAGGCACCACAGCCGTTTGACGCGGGGGGAACCGGAGGCGTATGGGGCTGCTGCAGTGATGCGCCGGGGTAAACCCGGCGAGCCACGCACACAGGGGAGGGATCATGTACACCGTTCTCCGTCAGCATTGGTTCTGGCCCGGCGCATTGTTGCTGCTGGGTACCGAGTGGTGGGTTGTCCGTAGTGGCCCGGTGGACCGTTGGCTGGAGCTGGCAGTACTGGTGGATCTGATGTTGCTGCTGCCGCTCGCGTATTACGCTTGCTATCACCCCAAGGGGAGCCGCGGAGGTTTGCGGCTGGCAGCGTGGAGCATGCTCGGCTTCTGGCTGGCGTTCCTGCTGATACCGGCGGCAGAGCGTGATCTGCTGCGGATGTTGACGCCGGCGGGCGTGGTGGGCGAGCTACTGTTCATCGTGCTGGAGATCGGTGTGTTCGTGGCGGAGTTGATGCTACTGCTGGGGCTCTACAGACTGCTGTTCCGCCAGCCCGATGAGCAAGAGGCGCACCGCAAACTGCAGCAGTATGATTTGCCGCCGGGACTGGCCAAGCTGCTGTGGCTGGAAGTCCGTCTCTGGAAGGGGCTGCTGCGCCGCGTGCAGCAGCTCGCCACCTGGTTCCGCCCGCGCTGATCCGGTTTGCAACGACCTGCCGAGCGACCTGCTGCGGTGTGACCGGTCTGCACTTTGGCTGCTCTTAAGCCTACAATGTGAGCATTCGCGCGGCATGTCTGATTTGCGCCAGCGTTTGTCGGCCACAGTCAACTTCTGTACCGTGCGCAATGCCACAGTGCAGCATGATGCTGCCATAGCGGCAGCTTTCTCATTCCTTGCAGGATGACACATGAACGAGCAACAACAGCAGGTCGTGGCAGCGCTGCTGGCGACCTGGCAACATCAGCCGGGCGCCTTGCTGCCATTACTGCATGCCATTCAGGATGCACTGGGCTGGGTACCCGAGGATGTGGTGCCGCAGCTGTCGCAGGCACTCAATCTGAGCCGTGCCGAGGTGGTCGGGGTGATCAGCTTCTACCATGATTTCCGAACCCAGCCGCCTGCGGCGCATAGCTTGCGGGTGTGCATGGCGGAATCCTGTCAGGTGGCGGGGGCTGAGGCACTGTCAGCGCTCGCCGGGCAGCAACTGGGTATCCGCGAAGGCGAAACGGCGGACGGGCAATGGCAGGTGCGCCTGGTGTATTGCCTGGGGGCATGCGCCTGTTCACCGGCATTGCAACTGGATGGGCAATTGCATGTGCAGGTGACACCAGAGCGGCTGACACAACTGCTGGCAAGCAGTCGGGAGGGTGTATGAGTGCACTCACTTTGTACCTGCCGCAGGATTCGGTGGTGGTCGCGATGGGCGCAGATGCGGTGGCGGACGCCCTGCAGGTTGCGGCTGCGACGCGTGGTGTTGCACTGGAGCTGCGGCGTACCAGTTCGCGTGGTCTGTTCTGGCTGGAGCCTTTGCTGGAAGTGGAGGTGGCTGGCGTACGGCATGGCCTGGCCGCAGTACAGGCTGCAGACGCGGATAGTGTGTTGACCGCGCTGCTGGCAGCGGGCGCACCCATGCACCCCAAGGCCATCGGCCCGGTGGCAGAGATTCCCCAGCTTAAACGGCAACAGCGGCAGATTTTTTCCCGCGCGGGCCTCACCCGCCCCGTGTCGCTGGACGATTATCAGGCGCATGGCGGTGGCCGTGGTCTGCAACGCGCCCGTACCCTGAGCGCGGCTGCGGTGGTGGAAGAGGTGCTGCAATCCGGCCTGCGCGGGCGCGGCGGTGCCGCCTTCCCGGCGGGCATCAAGTGGCGTACTGTGCAGCAGGCGCAGTCGGCCAGCAAGTATGTGGTCTGCAATGCCGACGAAGGCGATTCCGGCACCTTTGCCGACCGCATGGTGATGGAAGGTGATCCGCTACTGCTGATCGAGGGCATGAAGATCGCCGCACTGGCGGTGGGGGCCACACAGGGTTATATCTACGTCCGCTCTGAGTACCCGCAGGCGGTGGCGACCCTGCGCGCAGCGATTGCCGCCGCCGAAGCCGCGGGCTGGCTGGGAGAGGATGCCAGCGGGCAGACCTTCCACCTTGAAGTTCGGGTCGGCGCCGGTGCCTATATCTGTGGCGAAGAAACCGCCATGCTGGAGTCGATCGAAGGCAAGCGGGGCACGGTAAGGGCCAAGCCACCGATCCCGGCGCTGGCCGGCCTGTTTGGTCAGCCGACCCTGGTGCACAATGTCCTGAGCTTTGCCGCGGTGCCGGGTATTCTGGCCGACGGCGCAGCCACTTACCAGGCGATGGGCATGGGGCGCTCACGTGGCACCCTGCCGTTCCAGCTGGCAGGCAATGTGCGATTTGGCGGTTTGTATGAGCTGGCTTTTGGCCCGACGTTGCATGAGCTGGTCAACGAGCTGGGCGGGGGGACCCGTAGCGGTCGCCCGGTCAAGGCCGCGCAGGTGGGTGGTCCGCTGGGGGCGTGGGTGCCACTCAGTGATTTTGACCTGCCGCTGGATTATGAGGCCTTTGCCGCACGGCAAGCCATGCTGGGGCACGGTGGCGTGGTGGTGGCGGACGATAGCGTCAACCTCGGCCAGATGGCCCGCTTTGCCATGGCCTTCTGTGCCGAAGAATCCTGTGGCAAGTGCACACCCTGCCGTATTGGCTCGACCCGTGGCGTGGAAGTGATTGACCGTATCCTGCACAAGCAGGATACCCACGCCAATGTGGCCTTGTTGCATGACCTGTGCGACACCTTGCTGCACGGCTCGCTGTGTGCGCTGGGCGGGATGACCCCGTACCCGGTGCAGAGCGCCTTGCGCCATTTCCCGCAGGATTTCGGCCTGACGCCGGAGGAGGCTCAGCCATGACTTCAAAGTTTGAAACCGATTTCGGCACCCCGGCGGTGCAGTCCGACCAGCAGGTGACGCTGACCATCGACGGCCAGGCGGTTACCGTACCAGCAGGCACCTCCATCATGCGGGCGGCCAGCGAGGCAGGCGGCAGCATCCCCAAGCTGTGTGCGACTGACAGCCTGCAGTCGTTTGGCTCTTGTCGCATGTGTCTGGTGGAGATCGAGGGGCGGCGCGGCTACCCGGCCTCCTGTACCACGCCGGTTGAGGCCGGTATGGTGGTGCGCACGCAGAGCGACAAACTGGCGGATCTGCGGCGCGGGGTGATGGAGCTGTACATTTCCGATCACCCGCTGGATTGCCTCACCTGTGCGTCTAACGGCAACTGTGAGCTACAGGACGTGGCTGGTCAGGTCGGTCTGCGCGAAGTCCGCTACGGGCTGGAGGGCGCCAACCACCTGCAGGACCAGAAAGACACCTCCAACCCCTACTTTGATTACGACCCGGCCAAGTGCATTGTCTGCAACCGCTGCGTGCGGGCTTGCGAAGAAGTGCAGGGCACCTTTGCGTTGACCATTGAGGGGCGCGGGTTTGAATCGCGGGTGGCGGCAGCAGGCGGCAAGGACTTTCTTGATTCTGAGTGCGTTTCCTGCGGGGCCTGTGTACAAGCCTGCCCGACTGCAACGCTGACCGAGAAGAGCGTGATCCAGTGGGGCCAGCCGGAGCGCTCGGTGACCACTACCTGCGCCTATTGCGGCGTGGGCTGCTCCTTCCGTGCCGAAATGAAGGGCAACAAGGTGGTGCGCATGGTGCCGGCCAAGGAAGGCCCGGCCAACCGCGGCCATGCCTGCGTCAAGGGGCGGTTTGCCTGGGGCTATGCCACTCACCCGGACCGCATTACCAAGCCGATGATCCGCAAGAAGATCACCGACCCATGGCAGGAAGTGAGCTGGGAGGAGGCGCTGCAGTACGCTGCCTCCGAATTCCGCCGCCTGCAGACCCAATATGGGCGGGATGCGATTGGTGGCATTACCTCCAGCCGTTGCACCAACGAAGAAACCTACCTGGTGCAAAAGCTGATCCGTGCGGCTTTTGGCAACAATAACGTCGACACCTGTGCCCGCGTTTGCCATTCCCCCACCGGTTATGGCCTGAAGCAGACGCTGGGCGAATCGGCGGGCACCCAGAATTTCGACTCGGTGATGCACACCGATGTGGTGATCGTGATCGGTGCCAACCCGACCGACGGCCATCCGGTATTTGCCTCGCGGCTGAAGCGCCGCCTGCGGCAAGGGGCCAAGCTGATCGTGATTGACCCGCGCCGGATTGATCTGGTGGATTCACCCCACGCCCGCGCGGTGCATCATCTGCCGCTGCGCCCCGGCACCAATGTGGCGATGCTCAATGCCTTGGCGCACGTCATCGTCAGCGAAAACCTGCTGGCGGAATCCTTTATTGCCGAACGTTGCGACGACGCAGCATTCGGCAAGTGGCGCGATTTTGTGGCGCAAGTCGAGTGCTCACCGGAGGCGATGGAAGCGGTAACCGGCGTCCCGGCGGCAGACGTGCGTGCCGCCGCCCGGTTGTACGCCACGCAAGGTAATGGTGCCATCTATTACGGGCTGGGTGTGACCGAGCACAGCCAGGGCTCTACCGCAGTGATGGCCATTGCCAACCTCGCGATGGCCACCGGCAATATCGGGCGCGAGGGCGTGGGCGTGAACCCGCTGCGCGGGCAGAACAATGTGCAGGGCTCCTGCGACATGGGCTCCTTCCCGCACGAGCTGCCGGGCTACCGCCATGTGTCGGACGATGCCACCCGCAACCTGTTTGAATCTGCCTGGGGCGTGTCGCTGCAAAACGAACCCGGCCTGCGCATCCCGAACATGTTTGAAGCCGCGCTGGATGGCAGCTTCAAGGGCCTGTATTGCCAGGGTGAGGACATCGCGCAGAGCGATCCGAATACCCAGCACGTCGCCGCGGCGCTCTCGGCCATGGAATGCGTGGTGGTGCAGGACATCTTCCTCAATGAAACCGCGCAGTACGCCCATGTGTTCCTGCCCGGCAGCTCCTTTCTCGAGAAGGATGGCACCTTCACCAATGCCGAGCGGCGTATCTCCCGCGTGCGCAAGGTGATGCCGCCGCTGGCTGGCAAGGCGGACTGGGAAGTGACCGTGGCCTTGGCCGAGGCGCTGGGTTACCGCATGGATTATCGCCATCCGTCCGAGATCATGGACGAGATCGCCCGGCTGACGCCGACCTTCCACGGTGTGTCCTACGCCCGGCTGGAAGAGAAGGGCTCGCTGCAGTGGCCGTGCAATGACGACGCCCCGGATGGCACGCCAACCATGCACCTGAACCAGTTCGTGCGTGGCAAGGGCCGCTTCATGCTCACCCGCTACGTGGCGACCGACGAGAAGGTCAACAGCCGCTTTCCGCTGTTGCTGACCACCGGGCGTATCCTCAGCCAGTACAACGTCGGCGCGCAGACGCGGCGCACCGCCAATGTGGCCTGGCACGATGAAGACCGGCTGGAGCTGCACCCGAGCGATGCCGAGGACCGCGGCATTGCCGAGGGTGACTGGGTGGGCATCCACAGCCGCGCCGGGGAAACCGTGCTGCGTGCCACGCTCACCGAGCGGGTGCAGCCGGGGGTGGTGTACACCACCTTCCATTTCCCGGAGTCCGGGGCCAACGTCATCACCACCGATAACTCCGACTGGGCCACCAACTGCCCGGAATACAAGGTCACGGCGGTGCAGGTGGT
Organism: Leeia aquatica; assembly: GCF_012641365.1. Lineage (NCBI taxonomy): Bacteria > Pseudomonadati > Pseudomonadota > Betaproteobacteria > Neisseriales > Leeiaceae > Leeia > Leeia aquatica. Next base: position 1,014,924 of record NZ_JABAIM010000001.1, on the reverse strand, counting down.
GAAAGTCACCCAACCGTCGGAATGGCAGCAGCGCCACCGCAGCTTTACCCAGCAGCAGCAAGCGCTGCTGAAAGGGCGGCGCAAGGCGGTCACCGAGCCTGGACGTTGATGTGGCCGACGGACGCGAGCCGATGACACCCGCACCCCCCTCCTGCAGCCTGCCGGTCTGGCGGGCCGGGGAGGACGGCTGGCAGGCGCAGCCGGACACCGTGGCCGAAGAATGTCCGGTGGCGCTGGTCTACAACGGTATTAGCCATGCGGTGATGATGGCCACGCCCGCCGACCTGCCGGACTTTGCGCTGGGTTTCAGCCTCAGTGAAGGCATCATTCAGCGCCCTGATCAGCTCTACGATGTGGACATCGTGGCGGCAGCAGCAGGGCTGGAGTTGCGGCTGGACATTGCCAGCGCCTGCCAGCAGGCGCTACAGCAGCGCCGCCGCCAGCTGGCCGGGCGTACGGGCTGTGGCGTGTGCGGGGTGGAAGCGCTGGCGCAGTTGCCCTTGCAGCCTCCCGCCGTCACCCACACGCAAACCCTTCAGGTGGCGGCACTGGCGAAAGCCTTCACCGCCCTGCAACAGCAGCAGCCCCTGTTTGCCAGCACCGGCGCCAGCCATGCCGCTGGCTGGTGGACGGCAGATGGGCAACTGGCACTGGTACGTGAAGATGTCGGGCGGCACAACGCGCTGGACAAATTGATTGGTGCCCGCAGCCGTCGCACCGAGCTGACGGCAGGCTGCCTGCTGCTCAGCAGCCGTGCCAGCTATGAAATGCTGTACAAGGCCGCGCAGGCCGGAATCGAGATCGTGGTCAGCCTCTCTGCGCCCACCGCACTGGCCGTGCGGCTGGCCGAGCAGGCCGGGCAAACCTTGCTGCGCTGGCATCCGCGCCATGGGGTGGCGCTGTACAGCCACCCGCAGCGGGTCAAACAAGGATAATGTCATGAATTTGCAACAGCTGGTCAAGATGGCCAACCAGATCGGCCAGTTCTTCGATGTGGAGCCGGACGACACCCTGGCGGTGCAGGAAATCCACAACCACCTCAGCAAGTTCTGGGCACCCCGCATGCGGCAGCAGCTCAAGGCTGCGCTGGCTCAAGGCGAAGCAGGGGAGTTGCTGCCCAGAGTGCAGCAGGCGGTGCACAAGCTCGGCTAAAGCAGCTGGCTTGACAGCCGCACAGGGCTCCCCCAGCATGGCGACATCATTAACTGTGCTGCAGGTGTCCCGTGAGTCAGAATGGTCCGCATCAGGAACGCGAGTTTTACTCTTTCAATGGCTATGTTGTAGCCCTGTTTGGCGTGCTGCTGCTCGGCATCCTCGGCTGGATGGGTTACGACATCGTCCAGCAGCAGTTCGGCACCCCCAGCCTGTTCCAGATTCTGGTGGGGGCGGCGATGGTGGTGGTGGCCTGGTTCTGCTTTTCCGGCCTCTACATCCTGCAGCCCAACAGCAGCTATGTGCTGACGCTATTTGGCCAGTACGCCGGCACCGACCGTAGCGAAGGCCCGCGCTGGGCGCTCCCCTTCTACCGCCGCCGCCCGCTCTCGCTGCGCGCGCGTAACCTCAACACCCCCACCCTGAAAGTGAACGACCGCCGGGGTAACCCGATCGAGATCGGCGCCGCCATTGTCTGGCGCGTGCAGGATACCGCGCAGGCGGTATTTGAAGTGGACAGCTTCGAGAACTATGTCTCGGTGCAGGCTGAGGCCGCGCTGCGCCACCTCGCCTCCCTCTACAACTACGATGAAGGCGACGAAGGCGACGAAGGCGATGCCAAGGCCGTCACCCTGCGCGGCAATATTGATGATGTTGCCCACGCGCTGCAGCGCGAACTGCAAGCCCGCTTTGCCCCGGCAGGTGTCGAAGCAGTCGACGCCAAGCTCACCCACCTTGCTTACGCCCCGGAAATTGCTCAGGTGATGCTGCGCCGCCAGCAAGCCGAGGCCATCATCAGCGCCCGGCAGAAGATCGTACAAGGGGCGGTGAGCATGGTGGAAGAAGCACTGCACAGCCTCTCAAACCGTGGCATCGTCGACCTCGATACTGAGCGCAAGGCTGCGCTGGTCAGCAACCTGCTGGTGGTGCTCTGCTCCGACCGCGAAACTCAGCCGATCATCAATACCGGGAGCAGTACGGCGGGGCATTGATCAGGGCTGGGCGTTGCCTTACGCAGGACGGATAGGGGGCATGCTTGCTTTGCGAAGGTGAATGAATTCATCATTCTGTGCTTCGGTATAGCCCAGCAATAAGCCCTCCATCCTTTCCAGTGTCTCATTCCATCCCGTCTGGCGTGCGGCACGGCGCATCAGGAGGTAGGCCTGAATTCGCCAGGCTTCCTCCGGCAGTGCATACAGGGTCAGTCGGTTAGCGGGTAAAGAGGCGCTGGGCGCGGGCTCAAGGTAAGCCTGTTTTGTGAAGAGGCCTTGCTCAACCAGTGGATCAAAAAAGGCTTCCTGCTCAGTCGCTTCCCACTCACTGAACACCGCCAAAGGTTTCAGGCCAGAACGCATCAGCAGCAGCTCCCGCCCGGTATGGACCTTGTACGAGAGATCATCCAGCCAGTGGCGGGCGCGCAGGTAGCCTTGCTCTTCGGTGCCTTCAAGCGCCAGCGCGTATGTTTGACCCAACGTATGGATGTCGGCTTTCTCCAGACCATAGCAGGCATCTGGGTTGTAATCCGGGATGGTCAACACTTCCGCAATGTCACCCTGCTGGCACGTTTTGATTGAATAATCCGCCACAATGCAGCCGGTTTGGCTATCCACGATTTCAAGTATGAAGTTCATTGTGATATTCCGGCGTTCGATTGCTCGGTTGGTAAGCATGAGCAGGCGCTTGTTAGGCGCTTGATACGTAAGGTAACTTACTGCGGCGGCACGCCTTCTTCCACCTGCCAGGCTTTGAGCAGGGCCTGGCGGCGTTGCGGGTAGCGTTCGCCGGTTTCGTGCAGGCTGACGATGCGGTCGGTGCGGAAGTGGCGGAAGCCCTGACGCAATTCGCACCAGCCGACCACCACCTGAGTGCGGTCAAAGAAGGCCAGCGCAAATGGCCAGATGACGCGTTCGCTGGCCTGACCGTGCTGATCGCGGTAGTGCAGCACCAGCTTGGTTTCTCGGCGAATCGCCAGCCGTATCGGCAGCAATTGCTCCGGGTCGCCTTCTGCTTTGGGTCCGGGGCCGACAATGAGGGCGGCACTGTCCAGCCGAAAACGCAGGTCATCCGGCAGCACGGCGGCAATCTTGCTGATGGCTTGCCGGGCGGCATCGCCCAGCCGGGCATCGCCCCGGTCGGCTACCCAGCGGCTGCCGAGCGCCAGTGCTTCCAGCTCGTCTTCGGTGAACATCAGCGGTGGCAGCATGAAGCCGGGGCGTAGCAGGTAGCCGATACCGGCTTCACCATCGATGTGTGCGCCTTGTGCCTGCAGGGTGGCGATGTCGCGGTAGAGGGTGCGCAGGCTGATGCCGAGCTTGCTGGCCAGCTCACTGCCTGCCACCGGGTAGCGGTAGCGGCGGAGCAATTGCATCAGGTCGAGCAGGCGCTGGGCGCGGGACATGGTGATGAATCGAAAGAGGCCAGGCCTGCAGTGTACACCCATGGTGACATTTTATGTCATCATGGGTGCGCTTACCCCGTTAAGGCCGTGCTTACTTCAGGTAAGTGAGGGCCGTGCGGAACAGGTCCAGATTGTAGCCGTGGCGCGTATCCAGTTTGGCATCTTCATACCAGCTCTGGTCCGCTTCCAGATGGGGGCCGATCAGCAGCACCTTGCCCTTGCCGTAGTGGCTGAGCAGGGCTGCAATGCGGCCGCTGTCAGCATAGGTAGCCAGTACGCTGCTGCCGACCGGGGCGCGCTTGCCCATGTGTGGGCCGCTCTGGTTGTAGACCATGCGGGTCTGGGCACCCCATTTCATTTTTAGCAGCGAGGGCTTGGCGTAGGGCACCTCTGAGCTGAGCTCATCCAGCGCCACCAGCCCGTACGCTTTGTGGTTATTCGCCTTGTCGCTGTACTGGGCGGCCAGATAGGCGCCGGCGCAAATGCCAAGGTAGTGGCCGCCATTTTTTACAAAATCGCGGATGGCCTGGACTTGTTCGGGCTTCAGCGCCCTCAACGTTTCGTCGATGTCGTCGGAGCCGCCGGGTTGTACGTAGACATCGGCGAGACCCAGCACATCCGGCCCCAGGGTGCGCTCGTTGACGTAAATCACCTTGTCGTTCCGGTCCAGATAGCGTTCGCCAACGGCTTCGGCGCAGCCGTCGCAGGTACCGGCGCCATTGAAGATGGCAATGGTCTGGCTCATCACCGGGGTGGTGGCCAGCAGGGTGGTCAACAGCAAAGCAGGTTTCAGCATGATGATCTTTCGGGGTCAGGAAGCGCTGAGAGGGTGCGGTGCGTGCGCGGGTTCCTGCACAAGCCTAAGGGTTGCCAAACCTGCAGGCGATATTAAGGCTGCAGGCCGCCTGCACGGCTGCTGTTGCCTAGCCATTGCTGGAACTCCTGCATGGCGCGGCTGACCGGGCGGCCCTGCAGCCAGGTCAGCCAGTAGCTGCCGCCGTGCAGTGCAATGGGGAACAACTGTACCAGACGCCCCTGGCTCAGGTCGTGCTGGAACAATAGGGCTGGCAGCAGGGCCACACCCAGACCCTGGGCGGCGGCTTCGGCCATGGCAAGCGAGGTGTCGAACACCAGCCCGCGTATCATCGGGGCGGGCAGGCCGGCGGCGTCAAACCAGCGTGGCCACTCATCTTGCCGATACGAGCGCAGCAGCGGCTGCTGCAGCAGGTCGGCAGGCTGTTTGAGCGACAGGGCCAATTGCGGGCTGCACATTGGCGTCAGCGGGGCATGCAGCAGCTCGGTGGCGGCGGTGCCGTGCCAATGACCGCTGCCAAAGCGGATGGCCATGTCCAGCCCTTCGCCCAGCAGATCCACCGCATTGTTGTGGGTAAACAGCCGCAGATCGATCTGTGGGTGGGTGCGCTGGAAGTCGGCCAGCCGTGGCAAGAGCCAGCCCACGGCAAAGCTGTTGACCACGCCCAGGTTCAGTACCTCGCTGGGGCGGCCGCCTTGCAGATGGTTCAGCGTGCCCGCCAGCCGGGCAAAGCTGTCGTTGACCACGGGCAGCAGGGCCGCGCCTTCATCGGTCAGCACCAGTCCGCGCGGTAAACGCCGGAACAATGCTACCCCCAGCCGCTCCTCCAGTTGTTTGACCTGCTGACTGATGGCGGGCTGGCTCAGGTAAAGCTCTTCCGCTGCCCGGGTAAAACTCAGGTGGCGGGCGGCGGCCGCAAAGGCCCGTAAGGCATGCAAGGGGATATTCATGCGGCGAAGCATGCCACAGGACAGGTGGTTATGGCATAAGTTTTACTTGGGTCTGGCCATGGGGATATGCGTTTGTTGCAGGGTGGCGCAGCAAATTATCATGCCCCCTGTCTTGTTCAAGGAGTAGCCCATGCAGCGCAGAACCTTCATGTTGGGCAGTGTTGCGGCCCTGTTGTTGCCCAGCTTCGCGCACGCCAGCAACCCCAAGTCTGACTTGGGTAAAGTGAGCGATGCGATCTTCCTGCAGCAATTGCAGGCGCTGCAGCAATCGCTGGGCGGTCGGCTGGGGGTGAGCGTGCAGGATGTGCAGGGCAAGCGGACGCTGGCCTTTCAGGCGGAGCAGCGCTTCCCGATGTGCAGCAGCTTCAAGTGGCTGCTGGCGGCGGCCATCCTGCGGCGGGTGGATGAAGGTAAGCTGTCGCTGCAAAAGCGCATCCACTATGGCAAGGAGGAGTTGCTGCCGTGGTCGCCCATTACCGAGCAGCATGTGGCGGATGGCATGACCATTGGCGGGCTGTGCGAGGCGACGGTGACCACCAGTGACAACCCTGCGGCTAACCTGCTGCTGCGGCAGCTGGGCGGCCCGTCAATGTGGACCGAGTTCGTGCGGGGGCTGGGAGACAAGGTCACCCGGCTGGACCGGTGGGAGCCGGAGCTGAACAGCGCCATCGTCAACGATGAACGGGACACCACAACCTCTGCTGCGATGGTGGCCGATCTGCAACGCCTGCTGCTGGCCGATGCGCTCAAGCCGGCATCACGCGCCCGGCTGCTGCGCTGGATGCGGGCGACAGAGACCAGTGATCAGCGCTTGCGCCATCAGTTGCCCAAGGGCTGGACGCTGGCAGACAAGACCGGTACGGGGGATAACGGCACTGCGGCGGATGTCGGCCTCTATGTCAGCCCGCAGGGCAAGCCACTGCTGGTCGCGGTGTACCTGACCCAGGCGAAGCAAAGCCGCGAGCAGCAAGAGGCGGTCATTGCCCGGGTCGGCGAGCTGGCGAGGGCCTGGCTGTAACAGATGTGTCAGGGCGGTGGGCTGTAATCGTATGCCGGTGCGATAAAGCGCAGCGTCTCGTCCCCGGCATCGCGGAACAGCGGGCAGTTTTCATTACTGGTGAGGTAGGCTTCATCATCACGAGTAAAGTTGAGGCTGACCGCTGAGCACAGGCCCTCATACTGTTGGTAGGCTTTGCTGAACGCCGGAGTAAGCTGTACCGCATCCTGCCCTTCCTGGCTGTTGTGTGCAGCATCGACGAAGCGCGCCTGCAATTCCATCAGCAACAGTTTGTCTGCCTTGCGCGGCGCCAGGTAGAGCCGGACCAGCGGGCGGTTGCTTTCCGCCTGCACCAGCACCGTCATGCTGTAGCGGGCATTGGCCCAGGTACCGGAGTAAAAGTGCAACGGCTGCGCCAGCCAGCTAATGCGCATGAGGTACGCTTGCTTGAGGCAGGCGACGGTGTCACCACAGCGTGCTCGCTCTTTGATCCATTCTTGCTGGTTCTGGCGAAACGCTTTCAGACGGGCCGGGTAGCTGGCGAGCAGCTGCGCCGTGCGTTTGTAATGCGCCGCCATGGTTTCGTCCAGCGTGGACAGCTCCGGGGTCTTGCAGATGGCGCGCTCATCTTCGGCTTTGGTCTTGCTGCAATCAAAACTGGCTGCCAGCACGGGCAGGCTCAGCATACTCGTCAGCAGCAACAAGCAGAACCGCTTCATGATGCACGTCCCGGCAGGATGATGTCATGGCATGGTAATGCAAACCCGAGGCAGAAACCAAGAGTGTTTGTCGCTCACCCCACCAGCAGGATATGCACCCGATAGGGGCCGTGGGCGCCGAGGGTGATGGTTTGTTCGATATCGCCGGTGCGCGAGGGGCCGGAGACGAAGTTGCAGGCGCGTGGCAGCTGGCCTTGCTCTTCCCGCAGCAAGGTCCAGGCCGCTTCCATGTGTGGCAGCAGGCGCTGGCGCGGCACGATGGCAATATGCGTTTCCGGCAGCAAGCTGCTTGCGGCCGGGGTTTTGCTGCCCGAGGTCAGCAGCAGGGTGCCGGTTTCGGCTATGGCGCAGAAGCAGCCGGTGATGCCGACCAGATCGTCGCCGTGGGCTGGGCGGGCTTCCACCCACAAGCCGCTGCCAGTCCAATCCAGCCCTTGCCATTGCGGCCAGCAGATGGCGCGGGACGGCAGCGCATGCTGCTGCAGATAGCGCGCTACGGCGGCGGGTACCGCTGCCAGATCGGGGAGGGGTTCCAGCGTGCTGGACAGGGCCAGCGCCTGCTCGGTAAAGCGCGTCACCAGATCCTCGACTTGCGCACCGGGTGGCAGCGGGCCGAGGGGCGGCTGTTGCAAGCGTTGCGTGAGCCGCTCGCTGGTGGACCGGTCCGGCTGTTGTGCCTGCAGGCGGGCAAGGATACGTTCGCGGGCGCTGTTCATGAGGATGGTCCTTGCTGGCGAGAACGGTACAGCTCGCGGAAGGTGCGGCCTTGACCGGCCGGGAAGGTCCGCCCCTGGGTCCAGCCTTGGCCAAGAGGCAGTCGGCGGATTTGCCCCTGGCGCCCCCCCAGCCAGCGCAGCACTCGGCTGGCGATGCGGGTAGTTAGCGCGTAGCTGCGCGGGTGCAGCGCCAGCCAGCCCCACAGGCGGTAAGCCAGTTGCTCACGCCAGGGGCGTAGCTGTTGCTCGACCTGACGGGTGCGCAACTCGCGCATCAGGTCTGGCAAGGGAATCTTCACCGGGCAGGCGACGGAACACTGGTTGCAGCCGGTGCTGGCATGCGGCAAGTCCAGACTGTGCTCCAGTCCGATTAGGCTGGGGGTCCATACCGAACCCATCGGGCCGGGGTAGACCCAGCCATAGGCGTGGCCGCCGACCGCCTGATACACCGGGCAATGGTTCATGCAGGCACCACAGCGGATGCAGCGCAGGATGGGGGCGAGGGTGCTGCTGTGGAGCTGGCTGCGGCCATTATCGAGCAGTACCACGTGCATCTGCTCCGGGCCATCGCTGGCTCCGGCGTCCTTGGGGCCGGTCAGCACCGACACATAGTTGGAGATGCCTTGTCCGGTTGCCGAGCGGGGCAGCAGCCGCAGCAGGGTGCTCAGGTCTTCCAGCGTGGGCACCACTTTCTCGATGCCGGTAATCGCCACATGAATACGGGGCAGGGTGGTGCAGAAACGGCCATTGCCTTCGTTGGTGACCAAGGCGACCGAGCCGGTCTCCGCCACTAGGAAATTGCCACCGGAGATACCCATGTCCGCGCTGAGGAAGTGAGGGCGCAACACCTCGCGTGCCTCACGGCACAGCCCGGCGATATCGTCAGCCCAGCCCGGCTCGCGTTCGCGCGGGTGGTGTTGCTCAAACAGGGTGGCGACCTCTTCCTTGTGCTTGTGCACGATGGGGGCAATGATGTGGGAAGGCGGTTCCTTGGCCAGTTGCAGCACATACTCGCCCAGGTCGGTTTCCACCACGGTGATGCCCGCCGCTTCCAGCGCCGTGTTCAGGTCACACTCCTCGCTGACCATCGACTTGGATTTCACCACCTTCTGCACGCCGTTGCTGAGTGCAATGTCACGCACAATCTGCTGCACCTGGGCGGCATCTTCAGCCCAGTGTACAAATACGCCACGCGCCTGGGCGGCGGTCTCAAACTGGCACAGCCAGTGCGCCAGATCATCCAGCGTTTGTTGCCGAATCGCTGCACCCGCTTCGCGCAGCTCGGCAAAATTGCCAACCGCGTTGATGGCCAGGCTGCGCTTGGTGACAAACTTGAGCGGAATGCGGGTCAGCGCTTGCTGCAGTGGTTCATTGTTCAACTGCCGCCGGACGTTACCGCTAAACTGGTGTGCGCTGGATTCCATCAGTCCTCCCCGTCCACCAGCAATTCGGCAAAGTGCCGCACCTGTACGCGACTGCCACGGGCGCGCAGGCGGCCTTCCATATTCATCAGGCAGCCGAGGTCGCCCCCCACCACCATGTCTGCCCCGCTGGCCTCGATGTTGCTGCATTTGCGATCGGTGATCTTGCACGACAGCTCACCATACTTGAGGGCAAAGGTACCGCCAAAGCCACAGCACTGATCCGCCTCGTGCATCTCCTGCAGTTCCAGCCCGGCCACCTGTTGCAGCAGGGCGCGGGGTTGCTGCTGGATGCCCAGCTCGCGCAGGCCGGAACAGGAATCATGATAGGTGATGCGCAGGGCGCGCTGAACGGTGACGGGCTGTGGCGCGACCTCAGTGAGAAATTGCGAGAGTTCATACACCCGGCTGCCAAACTGGCGAGCGCGTGCCTGTTCTTCCGCCTGCTCAAACAGCTCGGCATAATGCAGGCGCAAGGTGACGGCACAGGAGCCGGAGGGTAGTACCACACAGTCGCAATCGGCAAATTCTGCCATCAGTTTTTGCGCCAGTTGCCGTGCCAGCGCCCGGTGACCGCCATTGAGGGCCGGTTGCCCGCAACAGGTTTGCTGCGCAGGTACCACCACCTCATGCCCGCCTTGCTCCAGCAGCTTGAGGGTGGCCAGGGCAACGGAGGGGCGATTGAGGTCAGCCAGACAGGTGACAAACAGACCAACGCGCATGCAGGATGTCCTCCAGAGCAGATGGGACGGATGCTGCCAGCAGCGGGAGAGGGCGTCAATGCGGGCTTACCCGATCAGGGGGTGAAGGTGCGGTGTGAACCCATTATAAAGGACTGCGTGTGAATACTCCGGATGCAAAGTCGCCCTACCATGCCAGGTGGGTCTGGGCTGTGCTGGTACTGCTCAATATGCCTGTGTGCATTATGGAAGCCTGGCAGGAGCACCATATTCAGCACAGCTGGCAGTTCAGCCTGCTGTTACCGTGCTGGATGATGTTTACCTTGTTCTGGAGCCGGCTGGAAGGATGGGCTTTGTCCTGGGCAGGGGATGTGGCGGTCTATCTGTTACGAACGCCCGTGTTGATGCTGGCCGCTTCCCAGATCACCCCGGTATTGCAACTGTTTGCGGGCATGGTCGCGGAGGGCATGTTGGGCCCTCCGCCGACGAATGCATTACCTGGCCTGCTGCACCTGTTCGCGATGATGACCCTGACTGGTGCGTTACTGAGTCTGTGTGCGTTGGTGCTCCCCGCACTGGCACTGCTACTGTGGCGATGCCGTCGGGCATGGGCTTAGCCGCTGACTGTGCTGGCACAGCCGGTGTCGTAGGCATGTCGTCTGCCTGTCGTGTCCGCGTCGTGGTGTGTCATGCAGTGTCGCGTTTAGCCTTGGTGACGTGATTTCAAGGAGTGGTCATGCAAGTACAGAAACTCAGATTGCAGCGAGGCTGGTCCCAGCAGCAACTGGCGGAGCTCAGCGGATTGAGCACCCGCACGATTCAGCGGATTGAAAATGGTCAGCCGGCCAGCGCGGAGTCCTTGAAATCACTGGCGTCGGTCTTTGAGATCGACTTTTCCACCTTGTCCAGTGAGCAAGCCATGCCTGTGAGTGATCCCCTTGACCGTGATGAACAACTGGCCCTGTCCAGAGTCCGCAAGCTCAAGCGCTTTTATATCCACCTGATTCAGTATCTGGTGGTCATCTCGGCGCTGTGCCTGATCAACCTGCTGTCCAGCCCCCGGCACCTGTGGTTTTACTGGCCTGCACTTGGCTGGGGCATCGGCATTCTGGTTCATGCGTCCTCCGTCTTTGACTGGATACCGTTCCTCGGTGCGGAATGGGAGCGCAAGCAGGTGGAAAAGCGGTTGGGGCGCAAGCTGGAATAGGGGGCATCATCACTTTGAACCTGATGGGTGTTCCCGTTTCTACCCGTACGGGAACAAAGCAGGCTGGCCCCGTCCTGCAATCGTGCGGGGGAGGTGCCCCGCAAAGCGGGCGGGTTTCGCTATGATGCACAGCGTTGCCAGACCGCGCCATCATCCACAGGAGCATCCACCATGCTACAGCAGTCCCGAACGTCAACGGCGGCGATCGTCAGCCGAAGTGGCTGGGTTTGGGCAGGGCTGGTGCTCATCAACATGCCGGTTTGCCTGGCCTATGCCTGGGGAAGCAACTTCTTCAAGGGCGTGTGGCAGGTGGGCTTGCTGTTGCCGGCCTGGCTGATGTTCACGGCGGGCTGGAACGGGCTGGAGGCTTGGCTGGCGCAGCGCTGGGGGCAGAATGCACGAATGATGCTGCGTGGCTCGGCGCTGGGGGTGGCGGCCTTGCAGGCGGTACCCGTGCTGCAGCTGTGGACGGGGCTGCTGGCCGCAGCCGCGATGGAATTGACGCTGGGGAATATCCATCTGCGGGGCGTGCTGCTGCAGCCGCTGTCGGTGCTGTTGATGATCGCACTCAATGGCGTGCTGCTGTCTTTGTTTGTATTGCTGCTGGCCGGCTTGAGCGGTCTGCTGGTGTGGGGGTGGCGGCGCATGGGCTGGCCGTTGCGCTCACCCGTCTGGCTGCTGCTGGCGTGCTGGTTACTGCTGCTGGGTATTGACCTGTCGCTGCGCCACTCGGCAGCGCCGCTGTTCGGGCCGGTGCCGAATCTGCTGATGTTGCTGCTGTCTTAGTGGGAGGGTCGTGCTCAGCCAGGTGAGGCTTGGCGCTCGGCAAGCTGGACAATGGCGGTGATCGCACCCCGCGCCAGCGGACTGTTGTGCCAGCAGCTTGACCCCATCATCTGCGAAATCTGCCGGGTAATCACCAACGGGTCTTGTCCGGCCAGCTGGGCCAGCGTACTGAAGCCGATCTGCTCCAGCCGATTGATGACCGTATCACCGACCCCTTTGAGGGCGCGCATGGCTTCGCGTTCTGCTGCCGGAAACCCCATGTCTTACACCTGATGCATGATCTGTATCGAGATCGTATCGGGCTGCACCAAGGCAAGCAAGGCCTGCAGGCTGGCTTGGCCTGCCATCCGCTCATTGGATTGCTGTGCATCTGCTTCGCTCTGCCAGTGGTAGAGTTCGCACCAGTGGTCCGCGTTGTGGTACATCGTCTTGCTGATAAAGCCCTCCAGTTGCTGCAAGTCCGGCAGCAGGGCCTGCATGGCCGCCACCATGGCGGCATCGGTGACGCCGGGCTGGGCTTTCCATTGGATGATTTCCAGTACGCTTGCAGACATCATGACCTCACGGGGTGGGCTAAAACTTGCATGATGCTTGCCCTGCCTGACAGCGTAGTGTCAGGAGTGAGTGCTGTGAATGCTGTGCCTACCAGATACCACTGCGCCGTGGCAGGCGCTGGCCATCCAGCTTGCCACCGGTTCTGCACAGCAGCTTGGTGCATTCACCTTTGGGGTCGGACAGGGTGACCTGTCCTTTGCTGAAGTGCAGCTGCAGGGTGCATTTCTGCTTCAGGTAGGGGTCATCAAACACCACCTTCTGCATGCGGCCTGAGGGGCTGGCAAAACCACCCCAATACGCTCCCTCATAAGGATTGGCGCAGGTTTGACCCTGTGGCAGCCGGAGCTGGAAATGGACGCTCTCTGGCGTGACCAGCAGCCAGCTCACCACATCGGTGCAGGCAGCCGCGGCCGAGTTGCCATCAGGGCAAAGCCGCACTCTCTGACTGTACAGGCCCATGGTGGCGTTGGGTGGAGTATCTGCATGGGCCAGCAGGGGTGTGAGGAGCCACAGGCTCAAGATCAAGCAGAAGTAGCGTGTCATGATGGTCTGAGGGCCTACCAGAAAGCGCCGCGTCGCGGCAGGCTGAAATCATTCAGGAGGCCGCGGGCACCACACACCAGCGGGGTACATTTATAGCCGGGGTCACTGAAGGTGACGCCGCGCGGGGTGAAGCGCATCTGCATGCTGCAGCGATCGCCCAGGCTGGTGCTGATCTGTACGCTCAGCTGCTGTTTTTCCCAGCGGCCTACAGCAGTCTCATTGAACTGGTTGCCGGCAGAGCAGAGGTGGCCATTGGCAAAAGTCAGCTCAAAGCGGACCTTGACGGTATCGCCGCCCTCCGGAGTGATCAGCAACCAGTCTGCCTTGTTGACGCACTCAGGGGGATGGGTCGTGGTGCCACCGGTGCAGGAGCGGAATTTCCGGCTGAACAGCCCCAAAGCCTGATCCGGTACCGTAATCGGTGCTGGGGTTGGGGCGGCAGTCAGTAAGGTTGGGAACAACAGGGCAAGCAACAGTGCGCCCGACAGGCGTTGCAGCATGATGAGAACGCTAATTCATAAAACAGCATCATGCCACAAGCCACGCCTGGATTCATGACTTTTTCTGCAATCGGCTGATGCCGTACACCACCAGGACCAGACCCAGCAGCTGTACCCAAGAGAAGGGCTCACTCAGGATGATCCAGCCGAAGAAGATGGTCAGCGCCGGACCAATGGTGCCGAGCGCTGCAGTCTGCCCCGCGCCCAGCCGGGCCACGGCACGCGCCGCCAGCCAGATGGGCAGCACGGTGGAGATCAGGGCCATGGCGATGGCGTAGCCCCAGATCGGCAAGGACAAGTCCAGCAGGATGGCCGGTGAGCGGGTGAGCATGAACTGGCTGAGCACCAGCCCGCTGGAAAAGGCACCGGCATAACCGGCCAGCCGGGAGGAACCCACCCGCTTCACCATGACGCCGCTGCCCAGATAGTACAGCGCATAGGTCAGGCAGCTGGCCAGTACCCAGGCACTGCCGATCCAGACTTGCTGACTGACATTGACCAGCATGAGGTCATGCCAGAATGCCAGCACCAGCCCCAGATAGCTGATCGCCAGTGCACCCCAGGTGGCCAGGCGTACCCGCTTGCCGTGGATCAGCGCGTCGGCCAGCAGCACAAAACAGGGGTAGGTAAACAGGATCAGCCGCTCCAGCCCGGCGGTAATGTACTTCAAGCCGATGAAATCAAACAGGCTGGACAGGTAGTAGCCGGTGACGCCGAGCAAAAACAGGTGAAACCACTCGCGGCGGCTCAGGGTGCTGCCACCACCCCAGCGGGCCAGCAGGATGAAGGCCGGCAAGGCCAGGCCCATGCGCATGGCCAGCAGGGTAATGGCGTCGACCGGCCCGGCGGCATAGGCCAGCTTGATGAAAATAGCCTTGAGCGAAAAGCAGGTGGCCGACAGCAGGGCCAGACTGCGGCCATCCTGCCACCAGTGAAGGCGGCCTGATTCGTGGCTGGCGAAGGTGTGCTCTGCGGTGCTGGACATGGAAGTGCTTCATTGGATAAACAGTTTTGTCATTGTGCGCTTGCCTTTCAGACAAGACCATGCCTGATTTCTGGAGTATGATTTCGTGCATGACGAAATCAGAAACCGAATTGCGGCGCCTGCTGCGGCCGGTGTACTTTGATCTGCCGGATTTACGCCTGTTGCTGGCGGTGGCTGAGTGCGGCAGCCTGAGCGAAGCGGCTGCTCGCCTGCCGCTGGCGCTATCCGCTGCGAGCGCACGCTTGCGTGGGCTGGAGTCCCGACTTGGCGTGCAGCTGCTGCAACGCAAGGCGCATGGCATGGCGTTGACGGAGGCTGGGCTGCTGTGGGTGCAGCATGCCCGCCGCACGCTGCAGGCCGCCAGTGAGGCGCAGGAAGCCGCCACTCGCCAGCGCACCCCAGCACGGCAGCATCTGCGGGTGCAGGCCAATACCACGGCGTCACACTCGCAATTGCCTGCACAGCTGGGCGCCTTTCTGCAGCGGCATCCGGAGCTGGACTTGACCCTGGAGGAGGGCAGCAGCCGGGATGTCTGGCGCGCTGTCGCGGCCGGGCAGACTGATCTGGGGGTGATCGACGGTGACTATCATCCGGAAGGCCTGCTGATCCTGCCATACCGGCAATACCGGCTGGTGGTGGTGACGGCAGCCGGTCACCCCCTCGCGCAAAAACTGAGCTGCCGCTTCAGCGAAGCCTTGCAGCAGCCCTTGGTGGGGCTGCCGGAGGAGAGGGCTTTGCAAGGTTTTATCGAGAAAATGGCACGCCATGTTGCGGTACAGCCGGTATACCGCGCCCGCGCCCCCGGCTTTTACGCCCTGGTGCAGTTGGTGGTGGCGCAGTTGGGGATTGGTTTTCTGCCGGTGGATGTGGCGCTGGCCTATCGGGAAAGCCACCCGATTGCCGTGGTGGAGTTGGAAGATGGCTGGGCCACGCGTCAGCTGCAGCTCTGTTTACCGGAGCAATTGCTGTCGGACAGCCTGCTGATGCAGCTGGCGCGCTGGCTGACCGATTGAGGCTCCGCACCGCCACGGATTGCCAATCTGGCGCGCAGCAGGTAGCGTACAGGCTGGAAGGAGATCGGTATGGCATCGCAGATCGGTTTTGATCTGAAATCCCTTGAGGTGTTTGCGGCGATAGTCGAAGCCGGTGGCATGACGGCGGCCGGGCAGCGGCTGGGCATGACCCAGTCTTCGGTCTCGCAAAGTCTGGCCAATCTGGAGCAGTCGCTGCACGTTCAGTTGCTGGACCGCTCGCAGCGCCCCCCGATGCTGACCCCGCTGGGGCGGCAGTTCTACGAGCGCAGCGTGCGCCTGCTGGACTCGGCGCGGCAGGTGAGCCTGGACTTTCGCCGCAAGGAAAAAGCGACCCTCAAGCATGTGCGCATTGCCTCGGTCGATTCGCTGGCGACCAGCGTGGGGCGCGAGTTACTGGACGTGGTCAAGCTGCGCAGTGCGCACTGGTCGCTGGTCACCGGACAGTCGCACCAGCATGCCGAGAGCCTGCTGGCGCGCAAGGTGGACATCATCATTTCGGACGACGCGGTGGCCAACCATCCTGAGCTGTTCCGTCAGCGCATCATCCGCGAGCCCTTCGTGCTGGTGCTGCCCAAGGACTTTGCCGGGCCGCGCAACAGTTTGCGGGCGCTGTCCACAGCGGGGGATTTTGTGCGCTACAGCCACGGCACGGTGATTGGCCGCTCGATTGAGGCCCAGTTGCAGCACTGGGGGCTGACGCCGCCCCTGCGCATGCAGCTGGACAATTCTTCCGCCATTCTGGGCATGGTCAAGGCCGGGGTAGGCTGGACCATTACCACCCCACTATGCCTGTTGCAAAGTGGCTTGCTGACCGGAGAAGTGGAGTGCCTGCCGATCCCGGAAGGCGAGTTCCATCGCGAATTGACGCTGGTGGCGCGTGAGGAAGAGCTGGGTAGTCTGCCAGCACAGCTATCGCAGGATATCATTCAGGTGCTGCGGCAGCGCTACCTGCCACTGCTGCAGCAAAATGTACCGTGGCTGGCCAATGCCATCCGGCTGGGTGACGAAGGGTGACATACGCACTGGCAAATCCGCACTATACTGAGACGGTGTGGGGGACAACATGCGTGCATGGTTGACATTACTGCTAAGCGGTTTTGTGAGTGTGGCTCTATGGGCGGCACCCATACGGGTGGTCTTTCCCCGCCCTGAAACCGATATTGATGTGCGGGATCGCTATGCGTATGACTTGCTGCAGGAGGCGCTGGAGCATACCCGCAAGGATTTTGGCGAGTATGTGCTGGTTCGCAGCAGCAGTCCGATCAACCGTCTGCGCAGCGTGTTGGCACTGAATGACCCCAATGGTGAGGTCAATGTCATCAATGTGCCGACCTCGGTGAGCTATGAGCAAGCGCTCCGCCCCATTCGCATTCCTATCGACAAAGGTTTGCTCGGCTATCGGTTGCTGCTGATCCGGGACAAGGATCAACCCCGCTTTGATGCGATCCGCAATCTTGATCAGTTACGGCAGTTGCGTGCGGGTCTGCAGGAAAACTGGACCATCACGGATGTATGGCGCCAGGCTGGCTTCAAGGTCGTCACCAGCAGCGATTACGAGCCCTTGTTTTCCATGCTGTCTTATGGGCGGTTTGATTACTTCCTGCGGGGCGTGGACGAGATCATGCCGGAATGGCAGGGCCATCATGACAAGTTGCCCAGCCTGAAAATTGAGCAAAGCCTGCTGGTTTACCTGCCCTTGCCCCGTTACTTCTTCACCGGACGCACGCAGGAAGGCGAGCGGCTGGGGCAGCGCATTGAGGCGGGTTTGCAGCGGATGCGACAGGATGGCCGCTTTGAGCAGATGTTCCAGACGTATCAGTCTGAACTGCTCAGAGGCCTCAAACTGCAAGGGCGGCGGGTTCTGAGGCTGGAGAATCCTAACCTGCCTGCTGAAACCCCCTTGAACGACCCTTCGCTCTGGTATTCCCCACTCAACTGAGTCGCGGTCGCTTGTGCCTCAGACGGGTTTGCGAGCCCTGCTGATGATCCCCCGTGCCTGAAAAGGCGGGCTGCCCCGAATAAACCAGAGCAGCCCTTGCGCTTACACCATCAGGTGATTGTGCAGCTCACGCATGCCGGCGGACAGCATGGCCAGGTCCAGCTGATCGTAGGATTGCAGCTCGGCAAACATCTGCTGGCACACATGGACGGCATGCTCATGCTTCACCAGCCAGTCGGTCACCTGCAGGTCGGTTGCGCAATCCTTGCTTTCTGCCAGTGCCCGGCTGAGCAGGGCCCGCTGCTGGCGATGCAGGTCGTCACGCAAAGCGGTACGTGCCAGCGACTGCCAGCGATTGTCGCGCGGCAGACGGGTGATGACCTGCCGCAGCCAGTCCAGCTGCAGTGCGCGACCCAAGGCAAACCAGTTGGCCGCCACCACATCCAGCGCCAGCTGGTTGCCGTGTGCCACCTCGATGATGTCAAACACGGATACCAGCTCGTCCATCCGTGCCACCATGGCGGCCAGTGCGGCCGGTACGTTCTGCTCGATCAGCTGGCTTTCGCGCTTGGCAATCTGCGCGTAACCGGCAGACGGAATCAGCTTGCTGACGTCGCCCAGCAGCTTCTCCACCGAGGGGCGGAAAGCCGCGATGATCTCGTTCACCGGGGTGATCGGGCGGCGATTGCGCATCAACCAGCGGCAGGCACGTTCCACCAGGGTGCGGACCTGCAGCATCATGTCGGCCTGCACGGCAGCGGGAGCCACATTGTCCAGTGCCTCGATCTGACGGTACAGCGCACGGGCGTCCAGAATGCGGCTGGCGGCTTGCCAGGCACGGGCAATATCCGCTGCAGGCACTGCGCTTTCTTCCTGCAGGCGGAACACGAAGGTGCTGCCCATGCGGTTGACGATTTCATTGGCCATCTGGTTGGCAATGATCTCGCGGCGCAGCACATGGCTGCCCATCGCCTCGCGGAACTTCTGCTGCAGCGGCAGCGGGAAGTACTCCACCAGCATGTCCTCAAAGTCGGGCTGATCCGGCAAATCGCTCTGCAGCAGGTTCTGGTACAGCTCGATCTTGCTGTAGGCGATCAGCACGGCGACTTCTGGCGGGGTCAAGCCACGCTTGGCCAGACGGCGCTCATTGAAGCGGGCTTCGTCCGGCAGGAACTCCAGCTTGCGGTTCATTTGCCCGGTATGTTCCAGGTGCTGGATGAAGCGGGCATGGGTATTGAGCATCGACGGTGCAATCTGCTGGCCGACGGCAATCACCTGGGTTTGCGCATAGTTGTTGGCCAGCACCAGCTGACCGACTTCATCGGTCATCTCTGCCAGCAGCACATTGCGCTGCTTCAGGGTCATGTCACCACCGGCCACGATCTGGCCGAGCAGGATCTTGATGTTCACCTCATGGTCGGAGCAGTCCACGCCTGCCGAGTTGTCGATGGCGTCGGTGCAGATGCGGCCGCCGTTGAGGGCGAACTCGATACGGCCCAGCTGGGTGCAGCCGAGGTTGCCGCCTTCGGCCAATACCTTCACCCGCAGATCATTGCCGTTGACCCGGATCGGATCGCAGGAACGGTCGTTGGCTTCGGCATGGCTTTGCGTGCTGGCTTTCACATAGGTGCCAATGCCGCCGTTGTACAGCAGGTCGGCCGGGGCTTTCAGGATGTGGTGGATCAGCTCGGTCGGCGTCATGCTGTCTACGCTCACCCCCAGCCAGGCTTTCACCGGTGCGGTCAGCGCAATCGACTTGGCATTACGCGGGTGAATGCCGCCGCCTTCCGAGATCAGCGCGCTGTCGTAATCGGCCCAGCTGGAGCGGGGCAGGGCGAACAGGCGCTGGCGCTCCGCAAAACTGCGGGCGGCGTCCGGGTTCGGATCAAGGAAGATGTGGCGATGGTCGAATGCGGCCAGCAGGCGGATATGCTGCGACAACAGCATACCGTTGCCGAACACGTCGCCTGACATGTCACCAATACCGATCACCGTGAAGTCGGTGGTCTGGGTGTCGATGCCCAGATGGCGGAAGCTGCGCTTGACCGATTCCCACGCGCCCTTGGCGGTAATGCCCATGCCCTTGTGGTCGTAACCGGCAGAGCCGCCTGAGGCAAATGCATCCGCCAGCCAGAAGCCGTATTCGGCAGAAATGCCATTGGCGATGTCGGAGAAGGTGGCCGTGCCCTTGTCGGCTGCCACCACCAGATAGGGGTCATCCGGGTCCAGCCGGTGCACATTGGCCGGGGGTACGATCTTGCCGCTGACGATGTTGTCGGTGATGTCCAGCAGGCCGGAAATGAACATCTTGTAGCAGGCAATGCCTTCCGCCAGCCAGGCATCACGGTCGCTGACCGGTGGCAGCTGCTTGCCGACAAAGCCGCCCTTGGAGCCCATCGGCACGATCACCGCGTTCTTCACCATCTGCGCCTTCACCAGGCCCAGCACCTCGGTGCGGAAGTCTTCCATGCGGTCCGACCAGCGCAGGCCGCCACGCGCCACCTTGGCGCCACGCAGGTGCACGCCCTCTACCCGTGGGCTGTACACCCAGATTTCGAACAGCGGTTTTGGATCCGGCAGGAACGGAATCTGCCCGCTTTCCAGCTTGAACGACAGATAAGGCTTGGGCTGGCCGTGCGCATCCAGCTGCCAGAAGTTGGTGCGGCGGGTGGCCAGGATCAGGGTCAGGAAACCATTGAGGATGCGGTCTTCGTCCAGGTTGGCGACATCATCCAGCCCGGCGCGGATATCTGCCGTCAGTTGCTCGGCCTGTGCAGCATCGTGTGCGGTGGGGGACAGGCGGGCTTCGAACAGCGCCAGCATCAGCCGCACCAGCTGCGGATAGTTGGCCAGACATTGCTCGACATAGCTCTGGCTGAAGGTGAGGCCTGCCTGGCGCAGATACTTGGCGTAGGCACGCACCACGCTGACCTGACGCCAGTTCAGCCCGGCCAGCAGGGTCAGGCGGTTGAAGCCGTCGTTCTCGCATTGCTTGTGGAACACCTTGGCGAACAGTTCCTGGAACGCCTCACGCACCTTGGCGTCGTTCTGCAAGGTATCCCGCGCACTCTCGCTACCCAGCTGCAGGCCGTAATCGCTGATGGACACCTGGCTACCGTCTTCCAGTTCGATGCGGTAGGGATGTTCGTCCAGCACCGTCACGCCCAGGTTTTCCAGCATCGGCAAGGCATTGGAGAGGCCAATCGACTGGTTGAGGCGGAACAGCTTGAAGTGCTGATGGCTGCCATCGTCGCGCTGCGGTGCGTACAGTTTCATCGCCAGCGTGCAATCGGCGGACAGCGACTCCATCTTGTCCAGATCACTCACGGCGCTGCGTGGCAGGAATTCTTCGCGGTAAGCCGCCGGGAAACCTTCGCCATAGCGGCGGAACAGGTTGTTGCCACGCTCTTCGCCATGCTGTTCCAGCAGCGACTGCAGCAATTCGTCTTTCCAGCCGCGCACCGCGCGCGCAATGTCAGCTTCGATCTGCTGCTCGCTGAACTCCGGCAGCTGCCCGATCGGGGTACGGATATTGAACTGGATGCGCGCCAGATTGCTCTCGGACAGCATTACATTGAATTCACTGCTTTCACCACCAAACGCCTGCAGCAGGATCTGGTTCATCTTCAGCCGCACTTCGGTATTGAAAGCGTCACGCGGCAGATAGACCAACGCGGAGACATAGCGGCCAAAGCGGTCGTCCCGCACAAACACCCGTACGCGCGGGCGTTCTTGCAAACCGACGATACCCTGTGCAAATTTCAGCAGGATGTCGGCAGGCATTTCGATCAGCTCATCACGCGGATAAGTTTCCAGCACGTTGAGCAGGGTTTTTTCGCGGTGGCTGTTTTCGATGTAGTCGCACGCCTGCCGTACGAAAGCCACTTTCTTGCGCAGCACCGGGATGTCACTGGGGGAGGCGTGGTAAGCCGTGGCGGTGTACAGGCCAACAAAGCAGCGGTCCCCTACCACATTGCCCTTGCTGTCGTAGCGTTTGACGCCGATAAAGTCCAGGTGACCCGGGCGGTGGATGGTGGAGTGGGCATCCGCCTTTACCAGCGTCAGGGCTTCCGGCCGCTTTTTCAGTTCCACCAGCTCGCCGGGGATGCCTTTCAGGCACTGGGCGTAGACCGGATGGTCGGTATCGCGCAGGATGCCGAGGCCCGAGCCTTCCACCAGTGTGATCTCGGTGGCCTTGCCGCTCTTGGCTTGATAGTCGGCATAGCCCAGCAATACAAAATTGTTGCGCTCGATCCAGCCGAGGAATTCAGCAAATTCTGCCGTATCCCCGGCCTGGGCCGGTGCGCTGGCCAGCGAGGCAATCGCTTCTTGCAGGTGCTGGCGCATGGTGGCTTCGTCGCTGACAGCGGCGCGAATGTCCGTCAGCACCTGCTGCAGGTCGGCCTGCAGTGCAGCCAATGTGGCTTTGTCGGTCTGGCGGTCGATCTGGATATGGATGAAGGATTCCCGCACCGGGGTTTCATCGCTGGCCTCGGCCACGCTCGTCAGCTTGCCTTTGCTGTCCCGGCTCACCGAGAGCACCGGGTGCAGCAGCACGTGCAGTGACAGGCCACGGCGGTACAGAGCCATGGTGACCGAATCCACCAGGAAAGGCATGTCGTCGTTCACCATCTCGATGATGGTGTGGGTGGATTGCCAACCGTGAATATCGAATTCCGGGTTGTAGATGCGGATGTTGGGTTCACCGGTCACACGTTGCTGCGCCAGCTGCAAATGGCTGCTGGCCGCACCCAGCAGGTCTACCGCGGGCAGGGTGCTCAGATCATCGACGTTGGCATCATCAAAGTAGGCCTGCAGGTAGGGCAACATCTTCTTGACCTGGGCTGCGGGCAGTTTTTCACGAGCAATGGTCTGTACCTGCTCGATCAGGGCTTGCAGGTCGGACATCGGGGTTTGCGTCATTGTTGTTGTCTCTCTTGTCGGGGCTGACTGGCGGCCAGCAGGGCGGGTGGCAGTTCAGGGATCACCTGAGAGGGGGGCCACCACGGCTCAGGCGCATTCTAGACCTGCGGACAGGGGGGATATTTCCGGAATGCGACACCAAGTTACAGAATGGCGTTTAAGTAAATCGTCATTCACCCCGCTTTTATGGGTAACAATATAGCTTAAGTCAATGATATTAAACGTTTTGTCTGCTGATTCCTGGTGCCTGAATATGTTGCTGTACTAGGCTGGTGCGGATCGGGGCAGGCGTTTTACATTGTAGCCTATAAATATTCATGACATTATTGCCGTCACCCACTTCCGGACGGTTTGAGCCGGAAGGTGATGGACCTGAAGCAGGTGCTGGCCCGGTTTTCAGACACGGAACGGGGAGCGCGCCCGCAAGACCCGCAGGGACCGGGATCGACGATGTATCGCCCGGCCCGACAAACCAGAGGAGAAGGTTGCATGAAGAAGGCTATTGCCGCGCTGACGCTGGCTGCATCTGTCGCATCGATGGGCGCATTCGCCAAGGACTGGAAAGAAATCCGCATCGGCGTGGAGGGTGCGTACCCCCCGTTCTCCGAAACCAAGCCGGATGGCTCCATTGTCGGTTTCGACATTGATATCGCCATGGCGCTGTGCGAAGAAATGAAGGCCAAGTGCACGCTGGTGAAGCAAGACTGGGACGGCATGATCCCGGCGCTGCAAGCCAAGAAGTTCGACGCCATCATCGCTTCCATGTCCATCAACGAAGAGCGCAAGCAGAAGGTGGACTTCAGCAAGAAGTACTACAACACCCCGCAACGCCTGGTGGCCAAGAACAACACCAAGATCAAGGATGCCAAGCCTGAGCACCTGAAGGACGTCAAGATTGGCGTGCAGCGCGGTACCATTGCCGACCAGTTCGTTTCCAAGTTCTGGGAACCGAAGGGTGCCAAGGTGGTGCGTTACGCCAAGCAGGATGAAGTGTACATGGACCTGAAGGCAGGCCGTGTGGATGCCTCCTTCCAGGATTCGGTGGAAGCATCAGAAGGCTTCCTGAAGAAGCCGGAAGGCAAGGACTTCAAGTTTGTGGGCGAGCCCATGTTCGGCAAAACTCCGGAAGAGAAGGCCGTGCTGGGTGAAGGCGCCGGTGTGGCAGTGCGCAAGGAAGACAAAGACCTGCGCGACGCCTTCAACAAAGCCATCGACGCCATTCGCAAGAGTGGCAAGTATGGCAAGATCAACGGCAAATACTTCAAGTTTGACGTTTACGGCGGCTAAGTCTTACACAGGCTGAACCCCGATGGCGCCCCGACCGGCACGAAACATGCAGTACCTGCCTGGTCGGGGCGTTGTCATTCAGGGTGCCCTCGCCCTGAGGTAGTCATGTTGCTGGCCCGCCCGCACCGGGCGGTCATGGGTGTACAACAGGCACGAGGCCGGGGATTGGGCCCGGACGACATAATAATGAGCCTCTGCCACCTGTCAGGAAAACAACACAAAAATGTGGTCTGAATACGCAAGCCAATTGCTTGACGGCACTTGGGTGACCGTCAGGGTAGGCGTGCTGTCGGTCATCCTTGCCTGTGTGCTGGGGTTGATCGGTGCCGCCTGCAAGCTGTCAACCGTTCCCCCGTTGCGATGGATGGCAACCCTCTATACGACAGTGATCCGCGGTGTGCCGGATCTGGTCTGGATGCTGCTGCTGTTCTTTGGTGGCCAAATCCTGTTCAACAACTTTGTCGAATCGCACAACCTGCCGCATATCGACTTCAATCAGTTTGTGGTGGGCATCCTGACGCTGGGCTTCATCTACGGCGCCTACTTTACCGAATCCTTCCGTGGCGCCTTCATGGCAGTGCAAAAAGGGCAGCTGGAAGCTGGTGCGGCCTACGGCATGACTCCGATGCAGGTGTTCCGCCGCGTGATGTTCCCGCAAATGGTGCGTTATGCGCTGCCGAGCATCAGCAACAACTGGCTGGTCTTGCTCAAAAGTACGGCCGTGATTTCCATGACCGGTCTGGCCGAGCTGCTGTACGTGGCGGATACCGCCGGTCGCAGCGCAGGCAAGCCGATGCAGTTCCTGCTGGCTGCCAGCTTCATCTATCTGGGATTGACCGCCATTTCTTCGGCTGGTTTCCGTTATCTGGAACGACGCTACTCCTTGGGCGTCAGGGCAGGTGAACTATGAACGACTTCAACCTGCAGATCATTTACGACAGCCGGATGGAATACCTGTACGGCCTGTTGTTGACCCTCAAACTGGTGGGTACTTGTCTGATCCTTGGGGTGGTGCTGGCCATCGGGCTGG
Source organism: Leeia aquatica (assembly GCF_012641365.1). Lineage (NCBI taxonomy): Bacteria > Pseudomonadati > Pseudomonadota > Betaproteobacteria > Neisseriales > Leeiaceae > Leeia > Leeia aquatica. The sequence continues at coordinate 990,288 of NZ_JABAIM010000001.1, read as the reverse complement.
CCTTGCTGCGCTGCTCGCGCAATCCGTGGGTCTCGAAGCCAGTATGGGCCTTCACCTACTACATGCGCGGCACGCCGATGCTGATTCAGCTGTTCATTGTGTACAACGGCTTTGCCGGGCTGGAGTGGGTGCAGGAGCAGTGGGCGGCGGAAAATCCGCTGATCCTGCCCTTCCGTGAGCCTTACTTCTGCGCGCTGTTCACCTTTACCCTCAATACGGCGGCCTATACCACCGAGATCTTTGCCGGGGCGATGAAGAACATTGCCTACGGCGAGATTGAAGCGGCACGGGCCATCGGCATGAGCTGGTTTACCATGGTCCGCCGCATCGTGTTGCCGTCCGCGCTGCGCCGCTCCATTCCGGCGTACAGCAATGAAGTGATCTTCATGCTGCAAGGCAGCTCGATTGCCAGTGCGGTGACGCTGGTGGACCTGACCGGTGCTGGCCGCAATGTCTACTCCAAGTACTACGCACCGTTTGAGGGCTTCATCGCCGCCGGGGTGATCTACCTGATCCTCACCTTCCTGCTGCTGGGCCTGTTCCGTCTGGCCGAGAAGCGCTGGCTGGCTTACCTCGCGCCACGGAAGCACTGATCATGGAAACTCGACGTATCCCACTGCTGGCCCAGTCGCTGGGCACCGAACGGGCAATAGTCAGTTTCCACTACGGCCCGCAAGACAGCGGCCGCAAGGCTTATCTGCAGTCCTCGCTGCATGCCGATGAGCTGCCCGGCATGCTGGTCAACCATGTGCTGAAGCAACGGCTGGCGCAGCTGGAGGCGGAAGGCAAGCTGCGTGCCGAGATCGTGCTGGTGCCGGTGGCCAACCCCATTGGCCTTAACCAGCATGTGCAAGGCAGCCATACCGGCCGCTTTGAGCAGCTGACTGGAGAGAACTTCAACCGCAGCTACCCCGATCTGGCGGCGCTGATCGTGGAGGGGCTGGCTGAGGTGCTGACGCAGGACCCGCTGCACAACCAGCGCGTCATCCGCGAGCGGGTCAAGCAGGCACTGGCGACGCTGCAGCCCGGCACGGAGCTGGAGGCCATGCGTCTGGCTTTGCTGTCACTGTCGGTCGATGCCGATCTGGTGCTGGACCTGCATTGCGACTGGGAAGCGGTATTCCACCTGTATACCGCCGACCCGCTGTGGGAGACACTGAAACCACTGGCACAACTGCTGGGGGCGCATGCCTCACTGCTGGCCACGGTGTCTGGCGACAGCTTCTGCTTTGACGAAGCCAACAGTCAGATCTGGTGGCAGTTGCGCGGGCGCTTTCCGGATTATCCGATCCCGAATGGCAGCGTAGCGGCCACCCTGGAGCTGCGCGGGCAGAGTGAAGTCAGCTGGGCGAATGCCGAGCACGATGCCGATGCCTTGCTCGGCTATCTGGCGCACCAGGGCTATGTGGACCTGCCGCCCCCGGCTCTGCCGCCACTGCTGCACGATGCCACGCCCTTGAGTGGTACGGAGTCGCTGCAGGCTCCGCACAGCGGGGTGGTGGTTTACCGTGCCGAGCCCGGCGCGTGGCTGCGCCCTGGCGACCCGGTGGTCGACGTGGTGGACCCGCTCAGCGACCGCGTTACTACCCTCCATGCCAGTATTGAAGGCGTGCTGTACGCTCGCCATTTTCTGCGCTTTGCCACGTGTGGCGCGAGCCTTGCCCGTATCGCCGGATCGACGCCGATCCGCAGCGGCAACCTGCTCAGCCAGTAAAGCGCCGTGAACCCGAATTGAACGCATACCAGGAATTCATCCCATGACCACCTTAGCCGTCAAAGACCTGCATAAAAAATATGGTAACCACGAAGTGCTGAAAGGGGTGTCCCTCTCTGCCAATGCCGGGGACGTGATCAGCATCATCGGCTCCAGCGGCTCCGGCAAGAGTACCTTCTTGCGTTGTATCAACTTCCTTGAGCAACCCAATGCGGGCAGCATCTCGCTCAATGGTGAAGAGATCCGCACCGAGAGCGACAAGCAAGGTCGCCTGCGGGTGGTCGACCAGAAACAGTTGCAACGCATGCGTACCAAGCTGTCGATGGTGTTTCAGCATTTCAACCTGTGGGCGCACATGACGGCACTGGAAAACATCATCGAAGGCCCGGTGCATGTGCTGGGTGTACCCAAGGATGAAGCCATTGCCCGTGCCCGCAAGTATCTGGAAAAGGTGGGCCTCAAAGGGGTGGAAGACAAATACCCCTCGCATATGTCGGGTGGTCAGCAGCAACGGGTGGCGATTGCCCGCGCGCTGGCGATGGAGCCGGAAGTGATGCTGTTCGACGAGCCGACCTCGGCGCTGGACCCGGAGCTGGTGGGTGAAGTGCTGAAGGTGATGCAAAAGCTGGCGGAAGAAGGACGCACCATGATTGTGGTAACCCATGAAATGGCCTTCGCCCGTGAAGTGTCCAACCACGTGATTTTCCTGCATCAGGGGCAGATTGAGGAGCAAGGCCACCCCAGTGAAGTGTTTGGCAATACCCGCAGTGAACGGCTCAAGCAGTTCCTGTCCGGCGCCCTCAAGTAAGGTTTGACCCCGGCCCGGCGTTCTCCGTCGGGCCTGATCCCGCCATGACCCCTGCCTCACCTGTCCAACCCCCGCTACGTGTCGGCGTGCTTTTGTTGCCGCCTTGCAGTGCGCTGGGCATTGCCGCCGTGCTGGACCCGCTGGGCTGGGTCAACCGCACCCTCGGTACCCGGGCCTATGATTACCTGACCCTGTCGATGGATGGCAAGCCCGTCCCGTTGTTTGGCGGCGGGCAGTGGCCGGTGGATCTGGCGGTATCGCACGCGCCCACCCTTGACATGCTGCTGGTGGTGGCGGACGACATCCAGCCGGTGAAGGATGGGGACGCGCTGTTGCAACATCTGGCCCACCTAGGGCAGCAGCGGGTGGTGCTGGGCGGGATCGGTGCGGGGAGCTGGTGGCTGGCGCGTGCCGGGGTGCTCAACGGCTATCGGGCCACCATCCACTGGCAGGTGCAATCCCGCTTGAGCGAAAGCTTTGAAGGCGTGATCGTCAGCAGCAATGTGTTTGAAGTCGATCGTGACCGCATCAGCTGTGCCGGTGGAGCCGCCACGCTGGACCTGATGCTGCACCTGATTGGCGAGCGGCAGGGCATGGAGCTGGCTTCTGACCTATCCGAGCTGCTGTGCCTGGAGCGGGTGCGAACCCCCAATGACCGGCAGCGGGTGCCCTTGGTGGCGCGCATCGGCGGCAGCCAGCCCAAGCTGTCCGAAGCGGTGATGCTGATGGAAGCCAATATCGAAGAGCCGCTGACCACTGACGACATCGCCGGTTATGTCGGTTTGTCGCGGCGACAGCTGGAGCGCTTGTTCAAACAGTATCTGAACAGTGTCCCCTCCAAGTATTATCTGGAATTGCGCCTGAATCGGGCGCGGCAGTTGCTGATCAATACTAGCAAGTCTATCGTGCAGATTGGCCTGTCCTGCGGATTTTCCAGCGGGCCGCATTTCTCTAGCACCTACCGGGGCCACTTCGGACTGACGCCGCGCGAAGAGCGCAGTCAGCGGGCCGGGCTGGGTGCCGTAGGCGGCGAGGAAGGCCGTGAGGGGGCAGGGGGCTGACAGATATACATCAGCGTCGCATCAAAGAAATGACGCCGATGGCGATTTCGTTACAATTCACTACATTCCCCGGATGATGCCGGGTCATTTGATGCTTGAGGAAACCATGTCACAACGTGCTGTTACCCGCCAGACCTTTGATGAAGTGATGGTGCCGATGTTTGCACCGGCTGCCTTTGTACCGGTGCGTGGGGCCGGTTCTCGTGTGTGGGATCAGGACGGTCGCGAGTACGTGGATTTTGCCGCCGGGATCGCCGTCAATGGTCTGGGTCATGCGCACCCGGACCTGGTCGCCGCCTTGCACGAGCAGGCACAAAAGCTGTGGCACATCAGCAATGCCTTTACCAATGAGCCGGTGCTGCGGCTGGCACAGCAGCTGGTGGACGCCACCTTTGCGGATCGGGTGTTCGTCTGCAATTCCGGCTCAGAGGCCAACGAAGCCGCATTGAAGCTGGCCCGCAAGTATGCACGTGACCATTTCAGCCCGGAAAAGCATGAAATCGTGGCGTTCAGCAATGCCTTCCATGGCCGTACCCTGTTTGCGGTGTCGGTAGGGGGGCAGCCTAAGTATTCCGCCGATTTCGGCCCGCTGCCGGGTGGTATCCACCATGCGCCATATAACGATCTGGCCGCTGCAGAAGCGCTGATTTCGGATAAGACCTGCGCAGTCATGGTGGAGCCGGTGCAAGGCGAGGGCGGCGTGATCCCCGCTGCGCCCGGTTTCCTCGAAGGCCTGCGTGCACTGTGCGACAAGCACAACGCCCTGCTGGTGTTTGATGAAGTGCAGACCGGTGTGGGCCGCACCGGCGCGCTGTACGCTTATATGAACCACAACGTGACGCCGGACATCATGACCAGTGCCAAGGCTCTCGGTGGCGGCTTCCCGGTCGGCGCGATGCTGACTACTGACAAGGTGGCGGCGAGCTTCTCGGTGGGCAGCCACGGCACCACCTACGGCGGCAACCCGCTGGCTGCAGCGGTGGCGGGCAGGGCGCTGGAAATCATCAATACGCCGGAGGTGCTGGGGGGGGTCAAGTGGCGGCATCAGCTGTTTATCGAAGGGCTGAACGCCATCAACCGCCGTCACGGCATTTTCAGCGCCATCCGCGGTAGCGGCCTGCTGATTGGCTGCGAACTGCACAGTGATTATGCCGGACGTGCCAAAGACTTCAGCCGTGCGGGCGAAGCCGAGGGCCTGATCTCGCTGATTGCCGGGCCGAATGTGGTGCGCTTTGCGCCTGCGCTGAATATTCCGGAAGCGGATGTCACCGAAGGGCTGGCCCGCTTCGAGCGTGCCGTCGCCCGTGTGGTAAAGGGCTGATGTCGTGCTGATCGTTCGCCCGAGCCGACTGGCAGACCTTGCGCAGATCGAGCGCATGGCCACGGCCAGCGGCCCGGCGGTGCATACGCTGCCCGCACATCGTGACCGCCTGTTCGAGAAGATCAAGGCGTCTTCGCACTCGATGGAGAGCGAGGTCGAGGTCTACGGTGAGGAGAGCTACTTCTTCGTGCTGGAGAATGTGGCCACCGGGCAGCTGCACGGTACCTCGGCGCTGGTGGCCTATGCAGGCTACTCTGAGCCATTCTACGTCTACCGCAATGACATCATTGTGCATGCTTCCCGTCAGCTCAAGGTGCATAACCGCATCCACGCGCTGACGCTCAGCCATGACCTCACCGGCGATACCCAGCTCTGCTCGTTCTACATCGACCCCGAGCTGGCCGGCACCCACTACCCGCGCCTGCTGTCGCGTGCCCGGTTGCTGTTCATCGCCCAGCACCCGCAGCGTTTTGCCAGTAACTTGATGGCGTTTTTGCCGGGGGTGTGTGATGCGCAGGGCAAGGCACCGTTCTGGGAAAGTGTTGGCCGCAAATTCTTCGGTATCGACTACAACCAGGCCGAATACTTCTCGGGGGTGAAGGACAAGACCTTCATCGCCGAGTTGATGCCGCACTATCCGATCTATGTCCCGCTCTTGTCCGATGCTGCCCAGCAGGCCATGGGGCAAGTGCACAGCGGTTCCATGCTGCCCTTCAACATCCTGCTCAGTGAAGGTTTTGAAGCGGACAACTACATCGAGATTTTCGACGGTGGCCCGGTGGTCCGAGCCCGTCGTGACGCCTTGCGCAGCGTGCGTGAAAGCCAGCTGCGCCCGGTAAGGCGAGGCAAACAGCCTGCCGGGCAGGTGTGGTATCTGGTGGCCAGCACGGCCGTGATGCGATTCCGCGCCATGCTGCTGCAGTTGCCAGAGACCCTGCCGGATGAGCTGCTGCTGGCGCAGCAAGTGGCTGATGCCCTGGAACTCGACGACGGCGATGAAGTCCGCCTGACCCGCTTGTAAGCAAACTGTTCTCTGAAAGTCCCTCCCCATGATGATCGTTCGCCCGATCCGCAGCGATGACGTGTCTGCGCTGATGCAACTGGCCAGCAAGGCCGGCATTGGCGTGACCACCTTGCCGCAGAATGAAGAGCGTCTGGCTGCCAAGATCGACCGCGCGGTACGCACCTGGCGCGGCGAAGCCAGCCGCGAAGAGCAAAGCTATGTGTTCGCGCTGGAAGACTTGAGCGAGCGGCGGGTAGTGGGTATCTGCGCCATTGAGGTGGCGGTGGGCCTGTCCGAGCCATGGTACAACTACCGCGTGGGCACCCTGGTGCACGCCAGCAAGGAGCTGGATGTCTACACCCAGATGCCTACGCTGTTCCTCAGTAATGACCATACCGGCTACAGCGAGCTGTGCTCGCTGTTCCTCGACCCCGACTATCGCCACAGCCGCAATGGCTCGCTGCTCTCCAAATCGCGCTTCCTGTTTCTGGCCGAATTCCAGGAGCGGTTTGCCGAAAAGCTGGTGGCCGAGATGCGCGGTGTGTCGGACGAGCAAGGCCGCTCGCCCTTCTGGGAAAGCCTGGGAAGGCACTTCTTCTCGATCGACTTCTCACGCGCGGACTACCTGACCGGCATCGGGCAGAAGTCGTTTGTGGCCGAGCTGATGCCCAAACACCCGCTCTACGTTACCTTTCTGACCGATGAAGCCCAGGCGGTGATCGGCGCGGTCCACCCGCAGACCGAGCCGGCACGCGCCATGCTGACGGCAGAAGGCCTGCGCTATGAAGGCTATGTTGATATTTTCGACGCGGGCCCGACGCTGGAAGCCTATGTACGCGATATCCGCGCCGTGAAGGACAGCCGCCTCTACCATGCTTCGGTGCAGCCGGAAGCGGGGGAGGGGGAGGTTTATCTGGTGTCCAACACCCGCTATGACCACTATCGCAGCATTCTGGCGCGCGCCAGCCAGCTGGGCGAAGTCTTCCCGCTCAGCGCCGAAGAGGCCGCCGCGCTGGACGTCGCGCCGGGCGACCTGCTGCGTGCTGTACCGCTGATTCCGAAGGAGAATATGTAATGTCGATTTTGCATCCAGCCCTGTATTGGGGTGGGCAATGGCGTACCGGGCACGGCAGTGTGCTGGAATCGCTGCACCCGATCACGCAAGCGGCCTTGTGGCAGGCTTCGGCCGCCAGTCCGGTAGATGTGGATGCGGCGGTGGCTGTGGCGCGTGCGGCCTTCCCCACCTGGGCCCGCCAGCCGCTGAGCGCACGCATCGACATCCTCAAGCGCTTTGCAGTGTTGCTCGGTGAACACAAGGCCAGGCTGGCGGAGGTGATCGGCGCCGAAACCGGCAAGCCGCGCTGGGAGGCACTGACCGAAGTCGCCACCATGATCAACAAGGTGGACATCTCCATCAAGGCGTATGAAGAGCGCACCGGTGAGAAGCATGGCCAGCAGGGCGACGCTCGCGCCGTGTTGCGCCACCGTCCGCATGGTGTGGTGGCGGTGTTTGGCCCCTATAACTTCCCCGGCCATTTGCCGAATGGCCATATTGTCCCGGCGCTGCTGGCGGGCAACTGCGTGCTGTTCAAGCCCAGCGAGCTGACGCCGTGGGTGGCAGAAGAAACCGTCAAGCTGTGGCACGAGGCCGGTTTGCCTGCCGGGGTGATGGGCCTGCTGCAAGGTGGACGTGAAACCGGCATGGCGCTGGCCGCACACCCCGGGCTGGATGGCCTGTTCTTTACCGGCAGCTCGCAGACCGGCCACCTGCTGCACCAGCAGTTCAGTGGTCAGCCGGAAAAGATCCTGGCCCTTGAAATGGGCGGCAACAATCCGCTGATCGTGCAGGATGTCTCGGATGTCCGCGCAGCGGTACACCACACCATCCAGTCCGCCTTCATATCGGCGGGGCAACGCTGCACCTGCTCGCGCCGTCTGCTGGTGCCGTATGGCGAGGCGGGTGATGCCTTCCTGCAGCAACTGTGCGAGGCCACCACCCGGCTCAAGGTCGGCGCCTATGATGACGCCGAGCAGCCCTTCATGGGGGCGGTGATTTCCCTGCAGGCGGCACAGGCGCTGGTGCAGGCCCAGGCGCGCCTGTTGGCACTGGGTGCGCGTCCGCTGCTGCAATTGACCCAGCCGGATACGGGCTCGGCGTTGCTGACACCGGGCATTCTGGATGTGACAACGGTGGCCGAGCTGCCGGACGAGGAGTACTTTGGCCCCTTGCTACAAGTGCAGCGCTATACCGACTTTGATGAGGCGCTACGGCTGGCCAACGCTACCCGCTTTGGCCTGGCAGCCGGGCTGCTGTCCGATCGGCGTGATCTGTATGACCGGGTGTTGCTGGAAATCCGTGCCGGTATCGTCAACTGGAACAAGCCCTTGACCGGCGCCAGCAGCGCGGCGCCATTCGGCGGCATTGGCAGTTCGGGCAACCACAAGCCCAGCGCCTACTATGCAGCCGATTATTGCGCGTGGCCGATGGCCTCGCTGGAAAGTGATGCGCTACAGATGCCGGACAGCCTCAGCCCGGGTCTGGTGCTGTAAAACAGGAGTTCTTCCCCCATGCGTGCCTTTGAAGTCAATTTTGACGGCCTGGTTGGCCCTACCCACAACTACAGCGGGCTGTCGTTTGGCAATGTGGCCTCCACCAGCAACCTGAAACAGTATTCCAACCCGAAGCTGGCGGCCAAGCAAGGGCTGCAGAAAATGAAGGCGCTGGCCGACATGGGTTTCAAGCAAGGCGTGCTGGCACCGCAAGAGCGCCCCAGCGTGGCCACCTTGCGCAAGCTGGGTTTCAGCGGCAAGGATCACGAGGTGATCCGCCAGGCAGCGCAGCAGGCACCGGCCATCCTCGCCGCCTGCAGCTCGGCATCGTCCATGTGGACGGCCAATGCGGCCACCGTCAGCCCGTCGGCGGATACCGAGGACGGCTGTGTCCATTTCACCGCCGCCAACCTCAACAATAAATTCCACCGCGCCATTGAACACCCGACCACTAGCCGGGTGCTGAAGGCCATGTTCGCCGATGAGTATTACTTTGCCCATCACGCGGCCCTGCCGCCGGTGGCGGCGTTTGGGGATGAGGGGGCGGCCAACCATACCCGCTTCTGTGGCGACTATGGCAAGCCGGGGGTCGAGTTCTTCGTCTATGGCCGTGCCGCCTTCGCACATGGCCAGCCGGAACCACGCCGTTTTCCGGCGCGGCAAACGCTGGAAGCCAGCCAGGCCGTTGCCCGTCTGCATGGACTGACGGATGACGGCGTGGTGTATGCCCAGCAGGACCCGGACGTGATCGACATGGGTGTATTCCATAACGATGTGATTTCGGTTGGCAACCAGAATGTGCTGTTTCACCACCAGCGCAGTTTCCTTGATCAGCAGCGGGTGCTGGACGAGCTGCAGCGCAAGCTGGCCGCCAAAGGGGTGGAATTCAAGGCAATCGAAGTGCCGGAAGCCGCGGTCTCGGTGGAAGATGCCATCCAGTCCTATCTGTTCAACAGCCAGTTGCTGACCAAAGCGGATGGCCGCATGATGATCGTGGTGCCGGAAGAGTGCCGCGACAATCCGCGTGTGGCGGCGTATCTGGATACGCTGGTGAAGAGTGGCGGCCCGATTGATAGCTACAAAGTGTTCGACCTCAAGCAAAGCATGCGCAACGGTGGTGGCCCGGCTTGCCTGCGCTTGCGTGTGGCGCTGACCGAGACCGAGCTGGGTGCGGTCAACCCGGCGGTGCTGATGAATGATGAGCTGTTCCGCCAGCTCAATCAGTGGGTAGACAAGCATTACCGCGATCAGCTGAGCGAGGCCGATCTGGCGGATCCTGCGCTGCTGCAGGAATGCCGTACCGCGCTCGACCAGCTGACGCAGATCCTGCGGCTGGGTTCGGTCTACCCCTTCCAGCTGTAAAAAAATCCCGGTCGGGGGTTGTACAAGCATGGAACGTTCGTTCTATAATGCGTGCATTCGCTGTATCGACCCCTGACATCGCTGACGAGGACTTCACCGCATGGACGATAACAAGAGCAAGGCACTGGCTGCTGCACTGGCGCAGATCGAAAAGCAGTTTGGCAAAGGCTCCATCATGAAGATGGGCGAAGGCCAGATTGAGAAAGACCTGCAAGTGGTGTCCACCGGTTCGCTGGGGCTTGATATCGCGCTGGGCGTGGGCGGCTTGCCACGTGGCCGTGTGGTGGAAATCTATGGCCCGGAATCGTCCGGCAAGACCACCCTGTGTCTGCAGGTGGTGGCCGAGGTGCAGAAGCAGGGCGGCGTGGCAGCCTATATTGACGCGGAAAACGCACTGGACCCGACCTACGCCCAGAAGCTGGGCGTGCAGGTGGGCGAGATGTTGATCTCCCAGCCGGATACCGGTGAGCAGGCGCTGGAAATTGCCGACATGCTGGTTCGCTCCGGTGGTGTCGACATCATCGTGGTCGACTCGGTGGCGGCGTTGACGCCAAAGGCTGAAATTGAAGGCGAGATGGGCGACAGCCACGTGGGCCTGCAGGCCCGCCTGATGAGCCAGGCCCTGCGCAAGCTGACGGCCAACATCAAGCGCACCAATACCCTGGTCATCTTCATCAACCAGATCCGCATGAAGATCGGGGTGATGTTCGGCAGCCCGGAAACCACCACCGGCGGCAATGCCCTCAAGTTCTACGCCTCGGTACGGATGGATATCCGCCGCATCGGCTCGATCAAGAAGGGCGAAGAAGTGGTGGGCAATGAAACCCGCGTCAAGGTGGTGAAGAACAAGGTGTCGCCGCCGTTCCGCGAGGCGCTGTTTGACATCCTCTACGGCGAAGGCATCTCCCGCGAAGGCGAAATCATCGAGCTGGGCGTGCTGCACAAGATCATCGAAAAGTCCGGCGCCTGGTATGCCTACAACGGCAGCAAGATCGGCCAGGGCAAGGACAATGTGCGCGAATTCCTGAAAGACCATCCGGCGATGGCGCAGGAGATTGAAGCCAAGGTCCGTGCCGCCGTGGGTGTGGCTGCGCCGCAGTTCACCCCGACCGCGGAAGAGCTGGCGGATGCGGACGCGGAGCCGGAACTCGGCTGAGCCCGCTGATTGCGGATGGCCCCGACCAAACTGAGCCTGGAAGCCCGGGCCATCCAGCTGCTCTCACGCCGGGAGTATTCCCGGCTGGAGCTGCAGCGCAAGCTGGCGCCCCATGCGGAAAGTGTCGAGCAACTCGACGCCCTGCTGGACCGCCTGGCCGAGCGGCGCTGGCAATCGGACAGCCGCTTTGCCGAGCAGTGGGTCAACAGCAAATCTGCCCAGTATGGCAGCCGCTACCTGAAGCACACCCTGCAAGAGCGCGGCATCCGTGGCGAAGCGCTGGATGAAGCGCTGGCCAGTGTGGCCGATAGCGAGCTCGAACGGGCTCGCGCCGCTTGGCGCAAGAAATTCTCGCAAGCCGCCAGCACGCCCGCTGAGCAGGCCCGGCAAATCCGCTTCCTGGCCAGCCGTGGTTTTCCGCTGGGCCTGATCCGCCAGGTGCTGAACGGCGTGGATGAGCTGCTGCCAGATGATGAATAGTTATTCACATCCATGCCACACCTTGGTCTTTTCTTGCTGTAAACGCAGTCATCTGTCTTGACGTTGTAATATTGTTGGCGAAAACTACACCCTTTGTTGACAAAAAAAGGGCGAGCCACGCCCGCCAGTGAAAGAGAGACGTCATGCAGAAAACCCTGTTGGCCTTTGCCGTGAGTGTGGCGCTGGTTGGTAACAGCCATGCTGCCGAAGTGCGCCTGCGCATTCTGGAAACCACCGACATTCACATGAACCTGCTCAACTACGATTATTACCAGGATCGTAGTACCGACGAGTATGGCCTGGCCAAGACCATCAGCCTGATCAAGGCCGCGCGCAGCGAGAGCAAGAACAGCCTGCTGTTCGACAATGGTGACCTGCTGCAGGGCAACCCGCTGGGTGACCTGGTGGCGAAGATCAAGCCGCTCAAAGCCGGTGAGACGCACCCCGCTTACAAGGTGATGAACACTCTGCAATACGACGCGGGCAATATTGGCAACCATGAGTTCAACTACGGGTTGCCATTCCTCAAGCAGTCGCTGGCGACCGCCCGCTTCCCCTATGTGAATGCCAACGTCTATCTGGACGACAAGGACGGCAAGAACGAACGCCACGCGTTCACCCCCTATCTGCTGCTGGACCGCAAGGTAGTGGATGAGACCGGGCAGAGCCACACCCTCAAGGTCGGCGTGATTGGTTTTGTACCGCCGCAGATCATGAGCTGGGACAAGGCCAATCTGGAAGGCAAGGTGGTGGCCAAGGACATCATCAAGACGGCGCAGCGCTATGTGCCGGAAATGCGTGCCAAGGGGGCACAGCTGATCATCGCTATTCCGCACTCCGGATTTGAGAAGGGCGAGCTGGGAGATTTGGCCGAGAATGCCGTAGCCGGTCTCGCCAATGTGCCGGGGGTGGATGCCATTCTGTTTGGTCATGCTCACGCTGAATTCCCCAGCAAAGCTTTTGCCAGCCACCCCAAAGTCAATCTGGAGCAAGGCACCATCAATGGCATCCCTTCGGTGATGCCAGGCCGTTGGGGCGACCATCTGGGGGTGATCGACCTCAAGCTGGACAACCAGAGCGGACCATGGAAGGTGGTGGACAGCAAGGCCAGCATCCGTCCGATTTTTGACCGCGCCAACAAAAAGCCATTGGTCGATGCTGATCCCGCTGTCGCCCAGCTGATCGGCCATGAGCATGCCGATACCCTGAGCTATGTGCGTGGCAAGGTGAGTGAAAGCAGCGCTCCGATCTACAGCTACTTTGCCCAGGTGGCGGATGATTCCTCGGTGCAGGTGGTGTCCAATGCGCAGATCGCCTTTGTCCGCACCGCCGTGCAAGGTACTGCTTACGAGAAGTATCCGATCCTGTCGGCGGCGGCGCCGTTCAAGGCCGGTGGTCGTCAGGGCTGGTCGTACTACACCGATATCCCGGCAGGCAATATCGCCATCAAGAACGTGGCGGACCTCTACATCTACCCGAATACCCTGAAGGCCGTATTGTTGAACGGTGCAGAAGTGCGCGAGTGGCTGGAAATGTCGGCCGGCCAGTTCAACCAGATCGACCCCAAGGGCGCTGCCGAACAATCGCTGATCAACGACAACTTCCGCTCGTATAACTTCGACACCATCGACGGCGTGAACTACGACATCGACGTGACCCAGCCTGCCCGTTACGCGCTGGATGGCAAGCTGCAAAATGTCGAGGCGCACCGTATCCACAACCTCAGCTTCAATGGCAAGCCGATCGACGAGCAGGCGCGCTTCCTGGTCGTGACCAACAACTACCGCGCCTTTGGCGGTGGCAACTTCCCCGGTGTGAATGGCAGCAAGGTGGTTGTGGATTCGCCGGATGAGAACCGCGAAGCCGTGGTGCAGTACCTGACCAGCATTCCCAAGCTGAACCTGAGCGCGGACAAGAACTGGCGCATCCTGCCGGTGGCCGGCGTCAAGCTGCGCTTCCTCTCCGCAACCGCGGCCAGCAAATATTTGTCCAACCACCCCGGCATCCGCCAGGTCAAGGACAATGGCGATGGTTCCGCACTGTATGAGCTGGTGAACTGAGAAAACCGGGCGGGAGGGGCAGGAGAGAGTGTACCTGCCCCGGAAACATAAAACCCGGTCTGTGAAGAGAGATTCCGGGCTTGAGACCGTTGTGAGGCTTGCCATCTTACCTGGCTTCTGGATGGCATCCGTCGCCCGTGCGGCCAAGTTGCTGCGACATGCCGCGTCCTGCCTGAGGTGGACGGGGTTTTGGCCTTGCCGCGTAGCGGCAGACGGATGTGGAGTGCTAGTAGTGTGAGTCGCAGTCAGTACCGGTTGATGATTTTGTCATGCCGGGTTGATGCCAGTATGATGCTGTTTTGATGTGATTGATCACCAAGGGAGAAGAAGATGTTGAAGTCGATGCGCTGGTTTGCAGTACTGATGCTGTCCATGTTGCTGCTGGCCTGCCAGAAAGACCCGATCGTAGATGACTTGAAGGCGTTTGATGCTTTGGGCAAGGAAGCCTTTGGCGACATGCAGCAGATTCAGACCGACATGAATGCCAAGATGCAGGCAGCCCCGACCATGGAAGGCAAGGCCGCCGTATTTCATGAGGTGATCGGCAAGTTTGAAGCGCGGGTCGCCAAGCTGAAGACCTTTGAAGCCAAGTCGCCGGAAGTAAAGGCGCAGACCGACAAGATCATTGGTGGCTTTGACGACATGATGGCAGGCCTCAAGACCCTGGAAGGGGCGATGAAGAACCCGGCGCAAGGTCAGGATGCCCTCAACACCGGCATGAAGCAAGTGATGGAAGGCCAGCAAAAAGCCATGGGCGCCGTGGGTGAGCTGTCCAAGCTGGCCAAGGAAAAAGGCGTGGAGTGGAAGACTCAGTAATGGCGTGATGCCACGCACACCTCCGCGCCTGTACACGCGGGGCATGAAAAAAGCCGGGTCTCCCGGCTTTTTTCATGCCTGTCGCGGCGGGGCCGACCTTGAGGGGTTGCACTTCCTTCCTCGGCACGGTTGAAGGTGTCTTGTCAGTCCAGTGTCGGCGGTATACCCTGCTTGGTCAAAATCAAATAACAGGGGGGCACATGGCAGGCAGAACGATCAAACTCAGAAAGCTGCTGGTGGGTTTCAATCTCGCCATTATCGGCATGCTGGTGTTGCTGGTGATAACCGCGGCCGTCCGGCTGGTGCAGAATGCCAACCAGGTGCAGTTTGATCTGCAGCAGACCCAAGCACTGCCAGCTGCCATCCATGATGCCCGGTTTCATGTGGTACAGATCCAGCAGTTCCTCACCGATGTCAGTGCCACAGGCGATGGTGATGGTTTCACGGATGCGGAAGAGCACTATCAGGCCCTGCAGCAATCCTTGCAGCAGGCGGCCCGGTTGGCCCCCGAGTTGACCGACGAGGCCAGCCAGGTCACCGCGCTGAGCAACGCCTTTTACGGGGTGGGCAAGGAGATGGCGAAGCGCTATCAGCAGCAGGGCCGTGAGGCGGGCAATGCGCTGATGAAGCAGCCGCAAACCGGTTTTGATGATCGTGCCGAGGCGCTGACGAACAAGCTGGACCAACTGACACGCCATGCACAACAGCTGACTACCGAAGCTGTACAGCGCAGCACTGCGCAGGCGGTGCAGCTGCGCAACCTGATTGTCGGGCTGGGTGTTCTGGTTTTGGGGCTGGTGGTGGTGGCGGGGCTGGTGCTGTACCGCCGCTTGTTTGAAGCCTTGGGGGGGGAGCCTGCGCTGGCCGTATCGGTCACGCGTGCGGTGGCGGCGGGGGACCTGAGCCAATCCATTATGGCGCCCGCCAGCAGCTTGTTAGGTGAGCTGGGCGGCATGCAGCAGCAGCTGCGTAACCTGTCGGGGCAGATTCGAACCTTGTCCGGCCAGCTGACCGAGGACGCTCAACAGCTGACGCATACTGCACAACGCATGGAGTCTGGCGTCACGCAGCAAGGGGATGCCACCCGCAGTATCGCCGCCGCGCTGGAGGAGATGTTCCAGAGCATGACGCAGCTGGGTGAGCGTGCCGAGGAAGTCAGCCGCGAAGCCCATTCGGTGGATCAGTCCATCAGTCAGGGCGAGACGGTCATTGCTGAAGCCGCCGACGGCATTCGCTTGATCTCCAGTCAGATCAGCGAAGCGGCGCAGGCCATCCATCAGCTGGACGGCCAGACTGAGGCGATTGCACAGATCACCAATACCATTCACGGCATTGCCGACCAGACCAATCTGCTGGCGCTCAATGCAGCCATTGAAGCGGCCCGCGCCGGTGAGTCCGGGCGGGGCTTTGCCGTGGTGGCGGACGAGGTGCGCAAGCTGGCTGAACGGACGGGTGGGGCCACGGTGGAAATCGGCCAGCAGATTACGCGCATCCGGCAGGGCATGGAGCAGGTGGTGCAGTTGATGCAGGCCAGTGTAGCCGCCTCGGGTCAGGGTGTGGTGCAGACCACGACCGCGACCGAGGCCATTGGCCAGATTCGCCACAATGCCGGGCAGATCAATCAGAGCATCCAGTCGATTGCCGACGCGCTGGCCGAGCAGCAGCGTGCCATGCAGGATATTGCCAGCAAGGTGGAAGTGATTGCCAGCATGACCGAGGGCAATGAGCAATCCACCCACCAGGTGACACAAGCCGCCAACGGGGTACGTGATCGTGCCGAATCCGTATCGGCCGCCATCGCTGTCTTCCGGCACTAAGGATAAACCACGTCATGTCACTGGAAATTACCCTATGTGGGGCTGCTGATTGGGCAGAATTGAAAGTCATCCGGCTGGCAGCCTTGCTGGATAGCCCTTTGGCGTTTGGCCTGCGCCATGCTGATCAGGTCAAGTTGAGTGATGCGGACTGGCAAGCTCGCGCGGCAGGCCAGACCCCGGCACGTTATTGGCTCGCCCGGCAAGATGGCCGAGTGATCGGCTTGATTGGCATGGTATGGGTCCAGCAGCATCCAGAGCTGATTGCCATGTGGGTTCATCCGGATGCGCGCGGCAAGGGGGTAGCGGACCCACTGATTGCGCTGGTGTTGAAGCATGCGAAAGCGGCAGGTGCGGAACACATGCATCTGCTGGTGTCACCTGACAACCAAGCGGCCAGCCGCCTCTACCTGCGGAATGGTTTTGTCTGGGAGAACGTGTTTCAGCCACTGGAACACCAGCCCGAGATTGTGCTGCAGCAGATGGTTCGGGCGTTGTACTGATCCTATTCTCTTGACCGAAAACTAGTTCTGCCGAGGAGTCCTCCCATTGCTTTTATGGCATGACGGGGGCAGGCTTCTACCGTATGGATGGAGTAGGAATGTCGCCCTATTGGCTACTGCCGTTGCTCGTGCTGCCCTTGGTGGCGTGGATACGCCACACCCTGCGGCCTCGCCCCCATCTGGAAGGAGACATGCTGTTGTTGAGCGAGCGGCTGCAGGACGTCGTTGATGAGGCAGGGCGTGCGTTCAAGGGGATGGAGGGGCGCTTTAAGGCGGATACGCCGGTGGAGGAGGCGATTGCCACCATGCAGCGACATCATTTGAGCATGAAGGCTGTGGCCGAGCGATTTGCCGCTGCAGTATACGCTCATCCTCGAGCCCAAGCCCATCATAGGCAAGTCTGTGCCCTGCTGGATGCGCAGCAGTCCATGTCCCGGGAGGTGTATGAAACGTTGATGGCGTTTAGTCAGGGGCATGCGGACGATGCGGCACTGGAGGATGTCATACGAAGGTTTGGTGCGGTTGCAACCCCCTTAGGAGACCAGATACAGGCCATCATGGTGTCCATGGTGGAAGAAGGGCAGCAGGCCCTCACTGTTGCGCAAGCGCATGCAGGGAAACGCTGAGCACGCGGCAGCAAAAAGTGCTTGCAATAATATAGTACGCTATGTATTATGCGCACATGGACACACAACAACGCCCCCCCAGCCTGCTGAACTTGGACATCCAGCTCTGCTTTGCCCTGTATTCGGCGATGCTGGGTATGAACAAGGTGTATCGCAAGCAGCTGAAAGCGCTGGGGCTGACCTACCCGCAGTATCTGGTGATGTTGGTGCTGTGGCAGCAGGATCAGTTGATTGTCACAGACATTTGCCAACGCCTGTATCTGGACACCGCCACGCTGACGCCGCTGCTGAAGCGGATGGAAGCGCAAGGCCTGGTGCAGCGCCAGCGCAGCGAGCAAGATGAACGCCGGGTGGTGGTGAGCTTGACCGAAGCTGGGCGTGCCTTGCGTGAGCCGGCTGAAGCTGTGCCACACTGTGTAATGCAGGCCACGCAATGCTCGGTCGATGAGCTGGTTGGCTTGCGTGAGCAATTGGTACAGCTGCGGGAGCGGCTGTTTGCCAGTCGTTGAGGTAGGGTCAGGCGGGTGTTGTGTCATGCTTTAAATATAGCAAACTATATTGTAGTAAACTAAGTTCAACCCAAGAAAGGTGTCATCATGTCTCTCGATAAAGTGTTGTACCGTGCTTCTGCTCATGTTACCGGTGGCCGTGATGGCCGCGCGACCTCTAGCGATGACCAGCTGGATCTGAAACTGACCACGCCGCGTGAGCTCGGCGGCGCAGGCGGTGCAGGTACCAACCCGGAGCAGCTGTTTGCTGCAGGCTACAGTGCCTGCTTCATGGGCGCGATGAAGGTGGTGGCCGGGCGCAACAAGCTGGCGCTGCCAGCCGATACCAGCATTGACGGTACCGTAGGTATTGGCCCGATTGGAGCTGCATTCGGTATCGAAGTAGAACTGCGCATCAGCCTGCCCGGCATGGCACGTGAACAGGCCCAGCAGCTGATCGAGCAAGCCCATCAGGTTTGCCCGTACTCCAACGCCACCCGTGGCAATATTGATGTAACCCTGCTGCTGCAAGACTGAGGGAGGGTCCGGCGGGCACGCCCACCGGACCTGACCTTACACCAGCCCCAGCTGCTGCTGCAGGCGTGCGATTTCGGCACGCCATGCTTGCTGTAACTGGGGTTTTTGCTGCTTGGGCTTGCGTGCCAGATCGGCTTCCAGCCGTGCTTCCAGCGCTAGCAGGGTTTGCAGGAGTGCATCGTCGTCGTGGCTGATGGCGTGGATCGCCTCCGCGTGATGCCCACTTGGCGAGATGGCTTGGTGCTGACTTAGCTGCGACCAGGCCTGTTCTGCGCTGGACCATTCAACCAGCTGGCCTTGATCAATCAGCCAGAAGCGGTTGCAGCTGGCTTCGATCAGCGCGCGGTCGTGTGAGACCAGCAGCAGTGCTCCGCTAAACTGGTTCAGCTGCTCGGCCAAGGCCTCCTTGCCCTCCAGATCAAGGTGGTTGCTGGGCTCGTCCAGCAGCAGCAGGTGGTGGCTGCCCAACGACAAGGCGAGGAACATCAGCCGTGCCCGCTCCCCCCCGCTGAGGGTGTCCACCCGTTGCCCATGGCGTGGGTAGGCAAAGCCGGCGCGGATCAGTGCCTGCCGTCGTTCGGCATCCTGCAAGTTGCAATAGGGGCGCAGGGCATCGCTCAGGCTGGCATCATCCCTCAGCTGCTGCTGGCTTTGGTCGTAATAGCCTACTCGCGCGGCGGGGTGGGTACGAATGGCGCTGTCCTCAGTCGGCTGCTGCAGTTGCTGCCACAGCAGCCGCAGCAGGCTGGACTTGCCGCAGCCATTGGCACCCAGCAAGGCAATGCGGTCACCGCTGCGAACGTAGTGCTCTGCGCTGCAAAACAGCACGGGCAACGCTGGAGCGGCACGAACAGCCACTTGGTCCAGCATCAGCAGTTGCCGTCCCGGTAAGGCTTCACCAGAGAGTTGCAATACCCAGGGTGCGCCCCGACTGACGAAGGTTTGTTCTTCGCGCAGTTGTTCGGCGCGCTGTGCCATGACTCTGGCGCGTCGGCTCAGTTTCTCGTTATCAAAGTCGCGTCCCCAGATGGCCATCCGCTTGCTGCTGGCATTCAGCCGGTCGATTTCGTCCTGCTCTGCTGCGTGCCGTACCCGGGCAGCGTCATCCGCCGTTTGCAAAGCTTGTCGCGCGGCGCTGCAGGGCAGCTCAAAGCTGTACAACTGCTGATCACGCAGTATCCAGCTCTGCCGGGTGACGTTATCCAGCAGACGGGCATCGTGCGAGACCAGCAGCAGGGCGCCTTTCCAGTCGAGCAGGCATTGCTCCAGCCAGAGCTGGGCGGGCAAGTCGAGGTGGTTGCTGGGTTCGTCCAGTAGTAACAGATTGGGCTCCTGCAGCAGCGCGCGGCCCAGCAGCAGCCGGGTATGCTGTCCACCGCTGAGGTCCATGGCCGGGACATCCCGCTGGTCCTGCAGCCCCAGCCGGGCCAGTTGCTGCTCCGCCAGCCAATGGGCATCGGGATCCGGCAAGGCATCAAGCAGCACCGCCCAGCAGCTGCGTGATGCCAGGTGCTCAGGCAAGTATTGCTCCACCCGCTGCAGGCGGCACTGATGGGCGCGTTGCAACTGGCCGCGATCCGGGCTGAGTTCGCCCGCCAGCAAGGCGAGCAGGGTGCTTTTGCCGCAGCCATTGTGGCCGATCAGGCCAATACGGTCGCCGAGGCGCAGGGTAAAGTTCAGGTTGCTGAACAGGGGACCATCCACCGTGTCCAGATGAAGATCAAGTGCTGAAAGTAGGGTAGTCATCGTGCTTTTGCCAGAATAAAGGGCGAACTCGCCCGTTTCGACAGATGCACTGGCGATGACGGTAGCCGGAATGGCTCAATGGAATGGGGATTGAGGGCGCTCCGACCCGCTCATCGCAGTGCGACGGGAAGCGGGAAAGCGCAGACAGCTATACCAAAGTAGCGCAACTGTGCGTTATTGAGCTTGAACACGTTGGTCTGTAACATCCGATTTACCTCCTTTCTGGTCTGAGGCGTTTAAATATGCGCGCATTGTGCCGCCACGCCTACGGGCCGGTCAAGCCTCGGCGGCGGGCAATTGTTGCATGAACAGATGGCAGCTGGCGGCGGCAATGATGGCCGGCAGGAACAGGCCGATGAAGGGTACCAGCGCAAACAGCGACAGCAGGATACCGAGCCCGATCATCCGCAGCCGGTTGCTGCGCAGCAGCTGCCGTACCATCGGTTCATCGGCCAGCCCGTCCAGCGCATCATTAGCCAGACTGCGCACATTGAAATAGCTCACCAGCACAAACAGCAAGGCGCCGCCGATCACCGGCAAGGCCAGGCAGACCAGCGCCAGCAGCAGGAAGAGGCTCCAGCCCCGGATGATGGTGAGGATCACACTGGGCAGCGAGCGCTTCACGTCGGTGCGCAGATGCGGGTAGCGCTTGAGGCAATGCTGCTGCACCAGGCGAATGAAAAACAACTCCACCACCAACCGGATGGTAAGCAGAACGGCCAGTGTGTAGCACAGGGAGGTCAGTGCCCAACCCAGCATCCAGCTGCTGAGGCGGACCCACCAGCGCGGGTCGGCGATATCGGGTGTCAGGGTGTAGTTCACCCCGAACCAGCCCATCACGGTATGCGCCAGCCAGGCTGAGCCCTGCAGCAGTGCCTGCATGATCTCATGGCCCCAGAACACAAAAATGAACAGCCACAGTACGCTGCTGAACACGGTGATGCAGAGGGAGATCAAGGCCAGCAGGGGATTGAAACCATCACGCAGCCCCAGCAGGAAGCTGCGGCCGACATAGGCGGGCGGTGGATTGCTCATGGTGGAGTGCGGCTCCGGTCTGTGCGGGTGAGATGGCCGGGCCGTTTGAACAGCGTGCATGCCGAAGGCCCGGACCATTCGTCATGGTTCAAGGGAGCAGGGGTACTCCCTTTGGGTTTGCGTGAACCGCCCCAGCGGATGGCGACGGTTCACTGATCTTGCGAAGGGATTACTCGTCTGTCAGTTTGCGGGTTTCGGCTTCGAATGCTTGCAAGCTCGGGAACACCCGCTTCAGCACCGTGATCTGGCCGGCTGCCACCTTGAACTCCGTGGACAGGGTATCACCGTCACGGCGGATCAGCTGAGCCTTGACCAAACGCTCCATTCTGTCTGCTTGGTAATTGGACTCCATCGCCTTGAGCAGGGCTTCGGACACACTGCCCTTGCCTTCAATGAGCAGCTTGTTCTGGATGGCGGCCCAGTTGAAGCCGCCAATGTCGGCATCGGTCAGCCCCTTCAGGGTGACACTCAGATCACCTTGCATGCTGCGGTTCGCCGCCGTTTTCATGACAAATTTGTCGATGCTGATGGTCGGGTCATGCTTGGCGATGGTGGTCCAGTTGGCAATCATCACTGCACCCATGCCAAAGGCCGCAGAACCCAACTGCTTCTCCATGTCCTGGTAATTACCATTCAGGCTCTGCCGGAGCAGATTACGGTACATGACCACCATGCTATCCGTCAGTCCGCGCAAGGATTCAGCATGGATATGTTTCAGGCTGAAACCGAACTCCAGACTGCGGATCGGATCCTTGCCCAGTGCCAGACCATCCGCATTACCCTGAATGTCGCCCAGCTTGTAGGACACACTTTGATTGTAGAAACCGTCCTTCAGCTCGCCGTTGCCGCTGACCTGGATGTCCTTGATCGCGACCTGCTGCGTTTTCATCTTCACCGGAGGCTCGGCTGGCACGTCGCTGGCGGCGGCTTCTCCAGCGCTAGCCTCACTGGCGGGCATCTCAGTAAACAGTTCCTCGGCGGAATAGTCCGGTTTTTGTTCCGTGAATGACAGGCTGCCCAGGCTGAACTGATGCTGTGCATTGTTGATGTCCAGCTTGCCTTCGGTGGAGCGGATCTCGCCTTCCAGCACCATGTCTTTCAGCGCACCCCCGGTTTTTTTGTCTTTGCCGGTAAAGGATAATTGCGGCAGGGCAAAGCGGTAGCGGATGTGGCTCAGTGCGGAGTCAAAATCCAGCGTGTGGGTGGTGGCAGCAGAGACAAACTGCTCGCCATTGTCTTCGAAGCGAACCTCACCTTGTTTGAAGAAGGCATGGCGGGTGTTGTCGAGGCCGACATGGTAACCCACCGCCAGCAGATTCTTGTGCTGCTCCAGCCAGGCTTTGGATTTGGCATCCAGTTTGGCCAGTATCTTGGGGTCCACCTCAAAATCCACGGCATACCAGCCCAGCTTCCAGCCATTCGCTGTCTTCAGCAGGGGGCCATTGTGGATGTGCTGCAGGATGGTCAGCTTGTCCGGGGTGCCCGGAATGGTCAGGTCAAACTGCGCTTCAGAATTGAACACGCCCTTGTGGTACTGGGCATTCTTCAGCTGCAGCTTCTGGTCCAGCCACCCCTCACCGATCTCCTTGTTGAACCAGTCGTAGGCGGCACGCAGGTCGGTTTCTGCCTTGTGCGCGGCATAGAAGGTGGTGCCGCCTGCGGCGACAGCCAGCACGCCGACAGTGATCAGGCTGAGTTTAAGTTTGTTCATCAAGGGTCCAATGAAAAGACGGATCAGGGTAGAAGGTACGTGTGTCGCTACGACATATTACTGACTATTAAGGCTCATTTGCTGTTGCAGACTCTGCTCACGTGCTACCAGTTCCTGAATCGTGTGAAGATGTTGCTGATATTGATTCAGGCTGGACGGATTGTTGAACGTTAACTGACCGCCTTGCAAGGTCCAATGCTTGGGATGTTGCCGGAGCAGCTCCATCACGCTACGCATTTCCACCACAATCTTGGCTTCCAGCGTCCAGGTTTCATCGCTGGCGCTGCGGTTCTTGCGTAAACCGGCATCAAAGCTGTTCAAGTCGGTCGCACCGACGCCTTTGGCGGCCAGCTGGTCGTGGGCATGATCCAGCAGATCCTTGCTTTTCAAGCGATAGCGCTCGACAACGGCTGCCGCCTTGTCCAGGCGCGCCAAAGACTGGCTCAGGTCGGTGTCGGCTTGCAGGTTGCTGGCATCCAGCAGCGTGTCCAGCTGCAGGGCTGCAATTTCCTGGTTATAGCCGTTACGCACGTCGATCACCTGATTGATGATCTGTCGCATGGCCAA
Organism: Leeia aquatica; assembly: GCF_012641365.1. Lineage (NCBI taxonomy): Bacteria > Pseudomonadati > Pseudomonadota > Betaproteobacteria > Neisseriales > Leeiaceae > Leeia > Leeia aquatica. Next base: position 966,930 of record NZ_JABAIM010000001.1, on the reverse strand, counting down.
TTCGGTGCGCCCGGTCTGGCCAGTGGCTTGGGTGGTTTCGTCCAGCTTCTGGACGACGACCTGGCCCGAATTGGCCTGATCCATTTGCTGCTGCGCGCGCTGCATGTCTTGCATCAGGCGCTGCTCGGCTTGTCGCCGTTCTTGCTGTTTGTGGTAGCTGTAGTAGCCGGAGCCCCCTGCGCTGACCACGGCAACCAGCACCACCGCGAGCCACTTACTGTTTCCTGACATGACGTGTTCCTGTCTTGCTGTGCATGCCAAGCACGGCTGCATGCATTTGATTCAAATGGACTATTCTAAATGAATATTGGGGATTTGTTGAGTGGGCAGCAGGGCACGTTGCCGCGTTCTACCTGACCTGGCAACTGTCCAGCCATACAGGGTGGCGGAAGCCGCGATGGGCTTGATCCGCATCAGCCTCTCGGCAGCGGGCTCTTGTGCCTGGCAGCAAAATCGGCAAGAATGGCAGCCATTCATTGAATTCGACAGGGTGTGCCTGAATCATGGTGTTGTTCTCCGGCAAGGCGTGGCGGATGTGGCGATGGCGTCGCGGTTAAGCGATTCCTTTTAGCCCTCTTTTTGCCCCCATTTTGTCTGGAGTAGATACCCATGTTGTCCCGTGACGCATTCCAAGCGCTCGCCCGCCAAGGCTATAACCGCATTCCGGTCACCGTAGAACTGCTAGCCGACCTCGATACCCCGCTTTCCGTTTACCTCAAGCTGGCCAACAAGCCGTTTTCCTACCTGCTGGAGTCGGTGGTAGGCGGCGAACGGTTTGGTCGTTATTCTTTCATTGGCCTGCCATGCGAAACCCGGCTGGAAGTACGCGGCCAGCAGGTGCAGGTGCGGCGTGGTGTGGACGTGATCGAATCGCATGAAGGCGACCCGCTCGACTTCATCCAGAGCTATCAAGCCCGCTTCAAACCCGCACCTCTGCCGGAGCTACCCCGCTTCAACGGCGGGCTGGTAGGGTACTTTGGCTACGAAACTATCCGCTACTGCGAAAAGCGGCTGGCCAATGTCGACAAGCCCGGCCACTTGGGTACGCCGGACATCCTGCTGCTGCAAAGCGAGCAGCTGGCGGTGGTGGATAACCTCACCGGCAAGTTGCATCTGGTGGTGTATGCCGACCCGAATATCCCTAACAGCTACGATATGGCGCTGGTGCGCCTCACCGAGCTGTGCCTGCAATTGCGGGAAACCGGCAAGCTGCCGCTGCAACCGGCCACCAGCGTGCAGGCTGCGGTGTCCGAGTTTGGTGAGGCCCCGTTCAAGCAGGCGGTGGACGCTGCCAAACGCTACATTTTTGATGGCGACGCCATGCAGGTGGTACTCAGCCAGCGCATGCGCATGCCGTTTGCCGAAAACCCGCTCAGCCTCTACCGCGCCCTGCGCTCGGTGAACCCCTCGCCCTATATGTTCTACTACGATATGGGCGACTTCCACATCGTGGGTGCCTCACCGGAGATTCTGGTGCGCCGTGAAGGCGACAATGTGCTGGTACGGCCGATTGCCGGCACCCGCCCACGCGGCGCCAATCATGATGAAGATGTGCAGCTGGAGCAGGAACTGCTGGCCGACCCGAAGGAATGCGCCGAACACCTGATGCTGATCGACCTGGGTCGCAACGACGTGGGCCGCATTGCCGATACTGGCAGCGTGAAACTGACCGACAAGATGGTGATCGAGCGTTACTCCCACGTGATGCACATCGTCTCCAGCGTGGAAGGCACACTCAAGCCCGGTGTAGGCAATATGGACGTGCTGCGCGCCACCTTTCCGGCGGGTACCGTCTCCGGCGCGCCGAAAGTGCGCGCGCTGGAAATCATCAATGAGCTGGAACCCACTGCACGCGGCATCTACTCCGGCGCGGTGGGCTACCTCGGCTTCTCCGGTGACATGGACCTGGCGATTGCGTTGCGTACCGCCGTGATCAAGGACCAGACCCTCTATGTACAGGCCGGTGCCGGCATCGTTGCCGATTCCGACCCGCAGGCCGAATGGCAAGAAACCCACAACAAGGCCCGCGCCGTGCTGCGTGCCGCCGAAATGGTGCAGCAAGGGCTGGACAAGGAACGGGTGAACCTGTGGGGGCGGGGCTGACGGGGACTCACCGTGTGGCTCAGCATTCCACACGGATGAGTTCATCCGCCGCTTTGGGTCGACCATTTAAATATATTGCGAACAATATCGATATGAAAATCTTTGTCATTGCGATGTCACTGGGCCTTGCCGTCCCTGCCGTGTGGGCCGCGGATTATGGCGGGTATAAAGGCGTGGGTGGGATGACGGCGTACAATATCCCCGACAATGTCTATGAGTACCACTACGATAAAGGATTCACGGGCGTCGACGCCATGGGGTGGGACCCGAACTTGCAGTATGCCTGGTCACGTATCGGGGCTGCCAAAACATGCGGTATTGCATTTGATGAACGCAAGGTTCTTGCTGCACTGGATACCCGTTACCCTCAAGGGGAGGTTATTCATAAAATGATAGGCATTGATTTTGCCTACCTGCACAGCAAGCACAACCCCAAGTTTTGTACTGAAGAACGGGTTCTGGAGTTAAAAGAGATGCTGCCCCTGTTTGAAGCTGGCCAATTCCCGAGCAAGTTCTAACCTTCAGCTCAGCGGGGCTCAGACACAGTGGATGTGAGGTGGTCAGTGCGCCTGATCACTTCGCGGAGTGCGGAAAGCGCCGCAAGTGCTACGCTTGGCCGTGCGGGTGCGAGGGTCATCAGGGGAGTGTATCTCCACCGTCAGCTTACGCCATCTCCTCCCCAAACATCATCCGATGCCCGTCAGGGGTGACCACCATCATTTCACGGATGCCCCACGGTTTGGTTTCCGGTATGTGTAGCGGGGTCAGGCCGCGCTGGCTGAATTCCTGGTGCAGGTCGTCAATATCCGTCACCTGCACGTAGGCGATGTAGTTGTGGTCGCCCAGGGTGCTGGCGGGCGGGGTGTCCGGGCAATGGCCGATCATCAGGCGGCAGCTGCCGCGTGAGAGGAAGCTCCAGCCTCCGGTTGCAAAGTCCTCCACAAATCCCAAGCGGTCGCGATAGAACGTCACCGAGCGCTCAAGGTCCTGCACGGCCAATACAATGCGGCTGGCGATCATGTCTGCCATGGATAAACTCCTGTCAAGGATCGGACTTTGTCTGTTGGTTGTGACCGCTGGCGGCAAGCTGTGGACTGGGCCGATTGGCTGCACCAGCGATTGGGGGAATGTAGCACAGGCAATTTGATATTTTCAATAACGGTTATCATTCTCAATATAGAAGCAATATTCATTACCACTCGCGGTGATGCGCCTCATGCGGTGAGGCTTCCAGATACACGGCTACCCCGCCGGGCAATGCAGGGTATGCCGAATGTTCAGCAGCCGGTAGAGTGGGATTACGCAGTGTGGCAACACTTTGCTCTGGATGGCAGGCATACCAATCCATCCTTCCAGGTCCCCACCATTAACCATGACTGCTGTAGCCCGCGATGGCACCGCGCCTGAGCTGCGGGGGGCTTAGTCAGGTGGGGGAGGTGCATGGAGGGGCGGGTTGAGCAGCTTGCACAGCATGCTTTTTTTGGCGGTATCGCGCCGATAGGGGATGTACTGGTCTTTCTCATCCAGCAGAGCCAGCCAGGTGCTCAGAAAGGCAGGGTCTTGCCGCAGTGAGGTACGCTGGGCGTTCCACCTGGCCTGACACTCACCCAGCGCCAGAAGAATGGCATTGCGACGCTGCCAGCAAGGGCGGCAGAGCAGGCGGTCCTGGTCAATGCTGGCTTTTTTGACTTCATAGGTATAGCGCTGATCTGCTGCGGTAAACACACAGGCCACTTTGCAGCGCCAGCATGTGTACGGTCGGTCGGTATAGTGCCGGGTCCCGGCGGCGGAGACCAAGCGCTGGCTGGCCTCACACCAGTTGGCAGGTACCGTGGAGAGAGGCTTGGTGCGTGGCATGCCGGACATGTTGCAGCAGGGCAAGCCAGCTGACAAGCCTGCCGCATGCACAATTATTTGATCTAACCCCGATGCCTCCCGCGCGATTCCGGCTATGCTGTCTTGAGATTGTCATGACATTGTGGCAGGGGGGATCGTGATGGACAGCAAAGTCAAACGCAGTAGCCGTGCGGGTCGCAATCGGCCGGTATCCGGCGGAGATACCGCCCCGGTGGCACAGCCAGAGCAGCTGGAGAACTGGGTGGCGGGCAATGCCGCTGCGGCAGCCCGGCAATCCTTGCTGGAGGTGGCCGCAGACCTGCTGGAAGATGAGCAGACGCCTGTGCATGAGCGGGCACAGGCGCTGCGTGCACTGGTGGAAGGTGCTGCTGAGGACGACCGGCGCGTACTGCGCCGCCTGCTGATGGGGGACGACCAAGGCCGCGACAAGAAATCCGGTCGCAATCCGGATCTGGAGCTGGCGGAGGACTGGCGCGATGGCGGCTACCCCTACCGTAACCTGCTGCGCCGCAGTAGCTATGAGAAGGAAAAATTCCGCCTGCAGGTGGAGCTGCTCAAGCTGCAGGCCTGGGTGAAAGAAACCGGGCAACGGGTGGTGATCCTGTTTGAAGGGCGCGACGCCGCTGGCAAGGGCGGTACCATCAAGCGCTTCATGGAACACCTTAACCCGCGTGGTGCGCGGGTGGTGGCGCTGGAAAAGCCCAGCGATGCCGAACAGGGGCAATGGTATTTCCAGCGCTACATCCAGCATCTGCCCACGCGGGGCGAAATCGTGATGTTTGACCGCAGCTGGTATAACCGGGCGGGTGTGGAGCGGGTGATGGGCTTTTGCTCCCCGGCGGAGTACAACGAATTCATGCGGCAAGTGCCGGAGTTCGAGCGCCATCTGGCCCGCAGCGGGGTCTACCTGATCAAATTCTGGTTCAGCGTCAGCCGCGCCGAACAGCGCCGCCGCTTCAAGGAGCGCGAGGTTCACCCACTGAAGCAGTGGAAGCTGAGCCCGATCGACCTCGCCTCGCTGGACAAGTGGGACGACTACACCCGCGCCAAGGAAGCCATGTTCTTCGAGACCGATACCGCAGATTCCCCCTGGACGGTGATCAAGAGCGACTGCAAGAAGCGCGCACGCCTGAACGCCATGCGCTATGTGTTGCACAAACTGCCGTACAACACCAAGACGGTAGAGGCAGTCGGCAAACTCGATCCCCTCATCGTCGGCCGCGCCCACGTGGTGTACGAGCGTGGTGAAAAGCCAGGGGCGATTTTGTAGGGGGCTGTACCGTCTGCTGAAAAGGCCGCTTGACCGAGGCGGCCTTTTTCATGGTGCCTTACATCCGGTGGGCGTACATCCTTGTGTATGACCGTGTGCATCCGTTGCGTCGGCGGTTTGCTGCACGTTGGCTTCCTGCAGCAAATACCCCAGCTGCGCGCCCAGTTGCAGGTCGTCCAGATGGCCGAAGTGGTGCAGGCGCAGACGGCCCTGGCGGTCGATCAGCAGGGTGGAGGGGGTGCCTTGCAGGTGCAGGGCCTGCATGCTGAGCGGGATCGGGCCGTGCGGGTTGGGCTGGTCCACGGCGACGGGCCAGTCGATCCGGTATTCGTGCAGGAAGGCAGACAGCGCGTCGGGCTGCATGGCGGCGTGGTGTTCAAACACGCTGTGCAGGCCGATCACCGCGACTTGATCCGCCGGGAACAACCGCCGCACCTGTTTGGCCTGTGGAATGCCGTGGCTGACACAGGCCGGGCACAGCATCTGGAAGACATGCAGCAAAATCACACGGCCATGCAAGTCGGCCAGGGTGAGCGGGGTGGTGTTGAACCATTGCTGTACCTGCAGAGGGGGTAGCATCGGGTGGAAGGAGGGCATGGCGAGTCTCCGGTGGTGGCCCGCCGCAGCGGGCCGGGATGTTTATTGATCGACCTTGCCGGGCAGGCTGAGGTTGCCCGAGGCCACTTTGAACACATTGCTCACACACAGCAGCGGCGCGTGAATGCTCTCGTTCACCCGCAAGGCAGCCGTTACGCCATCGTAGCTGGCTTGCTTGACCGCGCCGATGTTCTCAAAGGGCACGCGTACCTCGACGGTATCGCCCTTGAACTGCGGGCTCCAGCCGGGGCTGTCGATCAGCAGCGGCAGGCCGGGCCAGGTTTTCGGCAGCGGGGGGCGGCTACCCTCGGGAATGTCGACCACCTTCAGCGTATCCTTGCCGCAAGCGGCATCCGGCGCCAGTACCACCCAGTGTGAATGCCAGCGTGCGCCGTCGTTGGCGGGGTCGCCATCGGCGTTTTCATCAAACAGCGGGGTGTCGTCGAAGTCCGGATGATGGGTGACGGCAAAAGCCAGCACCCCGCTCTGGGTGGCAAAACCCACGGTTGCGGGGTCAAGGCTGGTGGGCCAAACATAGGAGAAGACGGTGCTGCCTGCCAGCTTGCCGGTGGCACTGGGTGTCTGGCTGCCGGGGCTGCCCTGGGTCATCATGTGGAACACCAGCTGATTGCCTTCACTGCGGATGCGGGTGTGGACGATGTCGAATGCAGGCGCTACCGAGCTTTGAGGGGCGGTATGGATGCCGCCATCGTGCGCCTGGCTAGCCAGGCTGAACAGGGCAGCGGTCAAGGTGGATAGCATCAATTTGGCTTTCATGTTTTTCTCCTTAATATTAGGAATCCTAAATAAATTAATACAACAAAAACACAGCGCACTTCAGGGAAAACCTCCATCAACGTGATTCGAACTCGGGGCAATCCAGCCGTAGCAGCGCGGCGGGCAAAGGGGCATCCACCAGGGCACAGTGGTGGGGGGCGACCGGATCGGCGTGCCGTTGCGCCTGAAAATGACGGCAAGCGATGCAGGCGCGCAATTCAGGAAAGCGCTCGGCCTGCTGCAGCTGGCGAATCAGCGCCAGCAGGCTGTCATACAGGGCTTCCTGCTGGCCCGGCGGCAATCGGCTCAGTGCGGCTTCGGCAAACTGGCTGGCTTCCGGAATATGCCCGGCCAGATCGTGGCCTGCCGGGGTCAACCGCAGCGCAATGGCGCGGCCATCATCCACCGCACGGGTTTTTTCCAGCCAGCCTTTGCTGACCAGCGAGGAGGCCGAATCACTGGCGCTGGCTGCGGTTACGCCCAGTTGCTCCGCCAGCCAGTTCAGCCGCATGCCCTCCGGGCGAGGCGAGAGCAGTTGCAGGATGTCCAGCTGGGTCGGGTTCAGCCCGGCGCGGCTGGCAAATTGCCACTCACCTGCCCGTAGCACGCTGGCAATGCGGGACAGCGCACTGAGGGTGCGTGCGCTGAGCGGGGGCGTATCCTGCCAAGGCTGTTCAGGTTTCATGCTGGCATCTTAGCCGCCGTCAATTCATTTGTAAAGGAGTCCTTATTAATTGTTGGATTCGTTATGTAGTGTGGTATATTGCGGTTAATCAATCAGTTGGCAGGGAGCCGAAGGATGTTGCGGAAATCAGTATGGGTACTGGCCTTGTTATGCCCGCTGGCCCAAGCCGGGGAGCTGACGGTGTCGGCCGCATCCAGCCTTAGTGAGGCATTCAAGGAAGTCGCCACCGCCTACGAGGCACGCACCCCTGGTGACAAGGTGTTGCTCAACTTTGCGGCGTCAGGTGCCTTGCTGCAGCAGATGGCCAAGGGCGCGCCGGTAGACGTATTTGCCTCGGCGGATGAGCAGACCATGCAGCTGGCCATCAGCCAGGGGCTGGTCAAGGCGGGTGCAGCCAAGGATTTTGCCGGCAATTTACTGGTGCTGGTGGTGCCGCCTGCGGCCAAGGTCATGCCGAAGCAGCTGACAGACCTGAACGGGGCCACCATTCAGAAACTGGCGCTGGGCAATCCGGACAGCGTACCCGCCGGGCGCTATGCCCAGCAGGCACTGCAGCAGGCCAATTTGTGGTCCATACTGCAGCCACGGCTGATCCCGGCGCAGAATGTACGACAGGCGCTGGATTATGTGGCGCGCGGCGAGGTGGATGCCGGGTTTGTCTACCAGACCGACGCGCTGCAATTCAAGGACAAGGTGAAGGTGGCGTTTACCGTGCCGCTGGCGAAGCCGGTGCGTTACCCGCTGGCGGCACTGGCCGCCAGTACCCATCCGGCAGAGGCACAGCGCTTTGTCCGCTTTGTCCTGTCCGCCGAGGGGCAGGCCATTCTGCGCCGTCACGGTTTCCAGCAGCCCTGAGCGACCATGAGCGAGGCCTGGACACCGCTACTGCTGTCGCTGAAGGTGGCCAGTTGGGCCACGCTGCTGGCCTTGCTGAGCGGCGGGCTGGCCGGTTTCCTGCTGGCGCGCTGCCGCTTCCCGGGGCGCGAACTGCTGGATAGCCTGCTGACCTTGCCGATGGTGCTGCCCCCCACCGTGCTGGGCTACTACCTGCTGGTGCTGCTGGGGCGGCAGAGTGTATTCGGCCAGTGGCTGGAACACAGCCTTGGCATCCGCTTGGTCTTCAGCTGGCAGGGGGCCGCGGTGGCGGCGGCAGTGGTGGCTTTTCCGCTGGTACTCAAGCCGGCCCGTGCCGCGTTTGAAGCCGTGGACGTACAGCTGGAGCAGGCGGCGCGGGTACTGGGCTTGTCGCCTTGGGCGGTGTTCTGGCGGGTAACCCTGCCGCTGGCCTGGCGCGGTTTGCTGGCCGGTGTGCTGCTGGCCTTTGCCCGAGCCATGGGCGAGTTTGGCGCCACTTTGATGCTGGCGGGCAGCATTCCTGGCCGCACCCAGACCCTGGCCACGGCGGTGCACGATGCGGTGCAGGCCGGGCAAGACGGGCTGGCGCAAACCTTGGTACTGATCACCTCGGTGGTCTGTATCGTGGTCCTGCTGCTGGCCGGCTGGCTGGCCCCCGGCCAAGGACGGCGAACATGACGGCACCCCAACTGACCTTTGCGTTTCGCCACGTCTTGCAATCCGCTGGACGACACTTTGCGCTGGATATTGCGTTTACCACCGCCCGGCAACGGCTGGTGGTGTTTGGCCCCTCTGGTTCCGGCAAGAGTCAAACCCTGCGCTTGCTGGCGGGTCTGGTCACCCCGCAGCAGGGGCGGATACGACTGGCCGGTCGTGACTGGCTGGATACCGAGCGTGGCCTCAATCTGCCTCCCGAGCAGCGGCGCGCCGGGCTCCTGTTTCAGGACTATGCGCTGTTTCCTCACCTGACGGTGCGGCAGAACATCGCCTTTGGGCTGACCCGGGGCTGGCGCAATCCCAGCCCAGAGGCAGGCGGGCGCGAGGTGGACGACTGGTTGCAGGCTTTTGAATTGGATGAGGTGGCACGGCAGCGTCCGGCAGATCTCTCCGGTGGGCAACGGCAGCGGGTGGCGCTGGCACGCACGCTGGCGGCACGCCCCAGCGTACTGCTGCTGGATGAACCGTTTGCAGCGCTGGATACCTTGTTGCGGCAAAAGATGCGTGATGAGCTGGACCGTTGGCAGCAGCAACTGCAGTTGCCGATGGTGCTGATCAGCCACGACCCGGAAGACGTGGAACGCTTTGCCGATGCCCGGCTGGTGTTGCAGCAAGGTCAGGTGGCGGAGGGCAGTGATGCAAGCTGAGGCGGGAGAGTGGGATGTGCAGGGCAGCATCTGGCTGCAGAGTGGCGCGCAGAAGCTGGGTAGCAGCCTGCATATGGCGCTGCTGGCGCAGCTGGATGACTGTGGCTCCATCACCAAGGCGGCACAGACGGTTGGGCTCAGTTACAAGGCGGCGTGGGAGGCTATCAACCATATGAACAGCCTGGCGGAGACGCCACTGGTTGAACGGCTGGCGGGGGGCAAGGGCGGCGGGGGGACCCGGCTGACCCCACGCGGACAGCAACTGGTGGCCAACTTCCGCCGCATCGAGCAGGAACACCAGCGCTTTCTGGGCCGACTGGCCGGGTTGGCCGATGGCCTGCCGGAGGATTATCAGCTGTTGCGGAGAATGACCATGCGAACCAGCGCGCGAAACCAGTTTGCCGGTACCATCCAGACCCTCCAGCGCGGTGCGGTCAATGATGAGGTGGTGCTGGATGTGGCCGATGGTTTTCAGCTGGTGGCCACCATTACCCGCGATAGCAGCGAAGCGTTGGCGCTACAGCCCGGCATGACAGCCTTTGCCCTGATCAAGGCCAGCTCGGTGCTGCTGGTCAGCGAGGCCGGGCAGGCACGCTTTGCCACCCGCAATGTGCTGCCCGCCACGGTGGCGCAGGTGCGGCCCGGCGCGGTCAACGCCGAAGTCAGCCTGTCGCTGGCCAGTGGCCATACCTTGATCGCCCAGGCCAGCATGGATGCGCTGATCGTGCAGCCAGGCCAGGCGGTCACCGCCTTGTTTCAGGCGTCCAGTGTGATTATCGGGGTACTGGGGTAGGCGGGAACGTTAAACGACCTGACCCGGCAGTCTAGCCTATACTGTGGACATGTTCATGGGAGCCTGACCCGGTGCGTGCTGTCTTGCTCATACTGTTGGGGTTACTGTTTACGCTTGCACGTGCCGAACGCATCACGGCGTGCGGCGGAGAAAATGAGTGGCCGCCTTCTTCCTATTATGACCGGCAGCAGCCGGAACGGGTGGTGGGCTACTCGCCCGATGTCTTGCGTGCCGCCCTCAAGGGCAGTGATTACCAGCTGAATGTGATCCTGCTGCCGTGGGCTCGTTGCCTTGCCTTGGCCAAGAGCGGAGCAGGGGTGCACATTGTGATGGGTGCGACCCGCTCGCTGGAGCGGGAGGCGCAATACGGAATCAGTCAGCCCTATCTGGAGCTTAACCCTCAGGTCTATTATCTGGCGGACCGCTACCCGGCGGGGGCCCGTATTCGCCAGCGGGAGGATCTGGTTGGCGTGAAGGTGTGTGGTCTGCTGGGGTTCAATTACAGCTACCTTGGGCTGGACCCGGCGCAGCTGGATACGGGCGCTACTGATTACGCGTCCCTCATTGCCAAGTTGCGCGCTGGCCGTTGCGAAGTATTCGTCGAAAATACCGAAGTCGTTTCGGGTTTTCGCAAACTGCTGCATGCGGCACTGAGTGACCCGCAGCTGCGCAAAGCATCGTTGCAAGGCTTGCCGACCCTGAGCGCCTCTTTTCTGGTCAGCCGGAATGTGCCGAATGCAGTGGACCTGCTGCAAACGCTGGATCGTGGCATCCAGCGTCTGCGCCAGCAGGGCGAGTTAAAACGTCTGCTTAAACCCCACGTGGAGGCCGAGTAAGGTCGCCTCAGTCACGGGTTTTCAGCAAGTGTCGGCGAACGCGGGCCAGAATGCGCCGCCGGATGAAACCGCTGCCCAGCCGGATCATCACCCAGTACACACTGAACAACAGCCGGCTGCGTCGATCCGGGCAAAACACATGGGTTTCAGTCGTCAGCCTTTGCTGGCCTGGCGTGTCTTGTTCCAGGGCATAAACCATCACCAGGCGCGCGCAGCCCGGTGCCGCTGTGTGACGGAAATCCTCAGGGGATGACAATGGATGCAAGCCAAAATCGTGCCGCCAGAAGCGCCCCACCAGACCAAACGCCAACCCGGTTTCGTTGCGCTCCAGCAAGGTGAAATCCGCCAGACTGAAGTGGGGGCGCTGACGCAAGCCGGATTGCCCCCCAAGGCAAGCCCATAGCCGCGATGGGGCTTCCCGCAGGCGCAGCAGGGTAGGGATGACCCTGTCGTCCTCGACCTCCAGCTGCGTCAGAATATCCAGAATGGCCGCCGGATCACCTGCCATGGACACGGAATGTCGCTCCCTGAAATGCGACACGGGCAACCATCTCTGGACTAGCGCATGAGCACTCATCATGAGGCTGTATCCTTGACCGGGGCGGTGGCAGGGGAAGGGGGCCGTATCCGCTGCTCATCCCTTGCAATACAAGCGCAGCCACCCCCGGCGGAATGCTACCACGGTGCCCAGGCCATGAATCAGCAGGTTGAGCAGTAGAAAACAGAAAGACCCATCCAGCGGCATGGCCGGCCACAGCATCGCCAACCCGGCACTGAGCCCCAGGGTCAGCGGGCTGAGCAGCGCCATCACGACGACGATCACCACCTTGTAAATGGAGTCATCATAATCCAGCCTGCACTGACAGCCAGGACACTGCAAACGGGTCAGCCAAGCAATCCGTACCGGAGTATGACAACGTGGGCAGGGACTCTTAATCAGCATTCCGATTCCGCAACTTGCGTCAGCGAAGGTCATCCAGCGCTAAGGGGCAGCTGGCTTGGGTTCTGACCTGGAAGGGTGGGTTAGGTTCCGGAGGGCATGCCGCTCACACGTTGCAGTGCTTGATGTCGCTAGCTTGCCCTTTGCGCTTGATTCGGCCTACCTCACTGGGTGCAGAGGGTGGCTATGAGCGTGAGGAGAGCGGTTTGAAATAAACCCGTATCGCGTGCCCTTGGTGCTGCACGGTGTCCAGCAGGGTCCAGTGGCAGCGCAGCATCAAGCTGTCGGTGGTGGCGGTAGCGCAGTAGAGTTGCGGGTAGCCCATCTGGCGTGCCGCGTCTTCCAGTCCGGTAATCAGGGCTGCGCCAATACCGCCTCGTCGTAATGGGGGCGGTACGTAGGCGGCACCCAGCCACGGTCCCAATTCCGGATGGCTGGGGAAGGTTTCCGTTTTCAGCGCGGCGAAGCCGCAAGGCTGATCATCTTGCAATGCCAGCAGTCCGTAGGGGGCGGTGTTTGCAGGCTGGGCGTAACGCGCTACATCGGCTGGTGCATCGCCAACCCCACCAGGGCCATAATAGTCTGGCCATTCAGTACTAAACCAGTCGGCCACTACAGCGTGGTACTGTGGATATTGGGCGAGCGGTTCCAGTTTCAATGACATCAAGACTCCACAGGCAGGTTAGGGGGCGATGACACTACCACACAGCTCAAGAAAGCGGCCTTCCAGAAAGCGCGCGGCGACAAGGTGTTCCTCATCCCAGGCCGTGGCATAGGCCAGCTCCACGGTCAGGGCTACGCCCAGTGGCAGTACCGACGCAAATACCAGAGACACATGCGGCCAGACCTGATCTGGCTGCGTGAGCGGGGGCAGGGTTGAGGCCGGGGCGGGCAGCTCGCCAGCCGCAATGGCTTCCACATAGGGCGCGCAGTGCGTGTACAAGGCTTGGGCGATGTACGGCTGCCAGCTGGTGTACTGGCTTTGCATGGTGTGGGCAGTGCGCAAGGCGGCTGGACTGGGCGCACGCCGGTTGCCTGCCAGAATTAGAGGCACCTGCTGCCCGTCCAGCGTAACCGTGCCACGCCACAGGCTGCGCCAGCGGTCTCGCTTGAGCAGGCCCAAGGCAGGATCTTCCAGCGTGGCAGGGGTCAAGCCGAACATGTATACCCTTCTATGTCATGGCATGATGGTTTGCGGTATCAGCCACAGTCTACCGGGCAAGTGCGATGTGGCAAGTGGGCATACGTGCAGGGAGTGTGAAATTTGGCTGTGATTAAGCCTTGTGGTGGGGTGGGGTATGCCACATAATCCCCATGTCATAGTCCGGGTGTGCTGGACTGCAAGCGCAACCCGCTCAAGGAGAGGTCATGAAAAAAGTTACTGCATGGGCACTGCTGCTGGTCAGTACGCTGGCAGGGGCGGCATCCTTCAAATGCAGCATTGCCAAGGGCTATGCTGAAACACAGATCTGTGGCACGCCGCGCCTGAGCCATATGGATGACGTGCTGGCGGAAAACTACCAGATGATGCAGGCACCTCAGATCGGCAAAGAAGCAGTGGCAGATTTGCGCAAGACACAAAAGCAGTGGCTAAAGCAGCGTAACCGCTGCACCACCCAGGCCTGCCTGATCGACAGCTATCTGAAGCGTATCGACGAAGTATGCAATTATCCGGCGGTAGAAGGGGTACATCCGCCGTGCAGCTCATCCCAAGGGCTGTAGCTTAAAACAGGCTCCGCATCCACGCCGCCTTGGCATTGGGCCGGGGGCGCGGCTCGGCGGTCCAGTCGCGTTAGTGTGTGCTCGCAGACTGGGTGTAGCGCACGACATCGGCTTGCACATCACTAACCCCTGCGAGACCGTAATAATCTTGCCGTTCGGTACAGGAATCAGTCGGCTACCACAGCGTGGTGGCGAGCGGTTTCAAAGTTGTGGGCGCTTGTGGTGGACAGGATGTGTTATGTCACTGAATTGGGAACTTGTTCAGGGGCTCCCTACGGAACAATTGACAGCCCTGTACGCAAGTTAAATGACAGAAGCAACCCTTGTGGGCTTATCGACTCCATGGCGGCAAGGCCCTTGAGTATAGCGGGCAATATTGAGTTTATGTCGGTATCTATGGACTTCATTTTACTAATGAGTCCGGGTCCAAACACATCATCCTCCAAGGCCCCTAACTCACCTGTGCGATGTCTGAGGCGATATAACGCAGAAACCCAGTAATTCACCCGGTCCGATAACGGCCAGCCACTATACACCGTCGGAAATGACGCATTTTCTGCCGCAGAGCGTACTAATTCACCGATATTAATGAGAACTGGAGAAAAGTAAATCTGTTCGCAGGTAAGTAACTTCGACTGGATACCTTCTGGATATACGTCGTATGTCTCATAGCGCACATCCGTACCTTGCTCAAGGTAATATCCCTTGATTACTCTGAAGCCCAGCCCGGGCAGCGCAATCTCTTCTTCGGGGGGAAAGTCCTTCTCACGCTCCGCCCGTGACAAAATACGCTGCTCTCTCAAGGAGAACTCAACCTCTTGCTGCTTTCCAGTCGCTCTGTTGGCAAACCAGACGACAAAAGCTTCTCGATCTGCGCAATCGTAACCCTTGATAAAGTCAGTTTTTCTGACCACCAAAGTTAATTGCACAGGTAGCTGCTCATATTCTATTTTTTTTCGCATCGTTATTGCCGTTCCTCCTTGATTAACTGCTACTGCTGTCTATAGTTGCAGTCCCATCTTCTGGTATTGCCGTGCAACTCATCCCAAAGGCTGTAGCTTAAAACAGGCTCTGCATCCGCGCCGCCTTGGCACTGGGCCGGGGGCGCGGCTCGGCGGTCCAGTCGCAGGGGTCAAACGGTTGCAGCAGCGGCAGGGCGGCCTCGGGCTGGCGGCAGTGCAGCCAGGTATGGTAGTGGCTGGGCGGCACGATCACCAGTGAGCGCTTTTCATCTTCGGGCGGGTGGAACTGCTGCATCAGTGGGTGCTGGTCGGCATTCAGGGTGAGCTGGGTGAAGGCGTGGCTGGTACGGCCATCCGCTTCGCGCCAGGAGCGCCACAGTCCGGCGACGGCAAACGGGGCGTGGTCGGTGCGGCGGATCAGCCAGCGTTCACTACGGCCGCGTGCATCGTAGCGCGGCTCAAAGAAGCCCAGCATTGGCACCAGACAGAACTGGGCGTATTGCCACGGCCCGCGATAGCTGGGGCGCTCCGCCACGGTTTCCAGCCGGGCGTTCTGCGTACTGTAGGCGCGTTGACCGGCGGGCTGGTGGCGGCGCGGCACCATGCCATAGCCTGCCAGTGTAGCGACAATGCCCTGCGGCGCACGCAGGATGATGGGGGCGTCATGGTCCTGCCACACTTCGTCCGCCCACTCCGCTTCCAGCGCTACTTCAAAGTAGCGGGTCAGCTGGTCAGCGGAGACGGGCAGGTAATTGACGCACATGGTGGTGAGCGGGCAGGCAAGGTGGGCAGTGTAGCACCCTCATTGAGCTCAGTCTGCGGCGTCGTCCGGGTCGGGGGCGTACTCGGGGTCGTCAAACAGCGCACGGATGGCTTCGTCTGCCGTGGCCTGCTTGATCTGCTGGCGAAACGCTTCGCCACGCGGGTTGATGAACAGCCAGAAGGCATCTACCACCAGCTCGGTTTGACCCACTTCCAGGTTGTATTGCAGAAAGTCCAGCAGCGGGGCCACCAGTGCCTCATTGGGCAGACTCTGGATATAAGGGTGGGTCACGTGGCAGACCGGGTCGTTGGGAAAGCAGGACCAGAAAATCAGCTCGTCCAGCGCGTCCGAATTGACCGGGTAGCCCAGTGCCACCAGTTGCTCGGCGCTATCGGTATCAAATTTGTCGGCAATGCTTGGTAAAGGCGTTTCGCTCATGTGCGTGCTCCTTGGGCGTGAATGGTTGGAGCATGCAGGTTGCAGGACAGTTCCCGCTTGTCAGGCAGTCATGACGTTGCGCTATACTGCCACCCTTTAGTGTAATGGAGCGGGATCATGCGGCGTATTCTGTGGCTCGGGTTGCCAAGCCTCTTGCTGTTGCCTGTAGCACAAGCGTCGTCCCCTGTTCCGACTGCCGGCCAGTATGGCTTTGACTGGCTCAAGGGTGAGCAAGCCCGCTGTGTGGTGGTCACGCCAGCATTGCTCACCAAGCTGCGCCAGTGTGAGGCATCACCCGGTTTTGGCAGTGGGCCGAAGCCGGTGGCCAGCTGCAAGGCATCGTCCCGCAGCGAGTACATCATTTACCACAACAAGGCCCAGTGCCAGCAGGAGCTGGACACCATGAAGGCCAATGCACCATGACAAGGATTGCCTGATGCTCAGTTTTCGTCCTCTGCTATCCGAAGATCAGACCGCATTATGGAACTGGCTGCACGTGGCCCTGTGGGATCCGCCACCGGCTGGCTTGCGCCCGCGCAGCGTGCTGGATCACCCTGAGGTCAGCATTTATGCACAGGATTGGGGCAAGCCGGGCGATGTCGGTGTAGTGGCGGTACTCGACGGCGTCGACATCGGCGCTTGCTGGATGCGGATGCTGAAAGACCAGGTCGGCCTCGCCTGGGTGGATAACCAGACCCCGCAGCTTGGCATCTCGCTGGGCGCGGCCTACCAGCATCAAGGCCACGGTGGCAAGATGATGCGGGCAGCACTGGAAGCGGCCCGCCAGGCGGGTTATCGCCAAGTCTCCCTCACCGTCCACCCGCAGAACCCGGCGCGACAGCTCTATGCCCGTTGCGGTTTCGAAGAGCTGGAGATGCGGGAAGGCTTTTACCTGATGCGGGCGCGGCTCTGAGGGTTGCATAACGCGTGCGGACGCAAGCGAACGCAGGCTGCTAAAATGGAGCACGCCACCTTGCCGCCGCTGCGACAGTCCTGAACCTACACTACGATCGTTTTCGATGGTCCCTTACGAAACCCTGGAAATCCTGCTGGCCCCATTCCAGCGCTGCCACAAAGCCGAACCCGGCCCGGATGTGCGCCTGGGCATCCAGAACCTGCAACGCACCCTGCGTGACCACCCGGACTGGATGGGCGCTGTCGCCGCCCAAGTCGGCAACCTGCCGCCGCATGGTGCGGGCTGGGTGGCGGTCAGCCTTGGTGTGCTGGTCGAAAACGGCCACCCGGCCGACCCCAGTGGACCGTGCCTGCTGGAGTTCTTCGAACACCTGCTGGCGCGCTTTCCCGAGATCAGCGACGACGATGAAGACTATCCGCCGCTGGATGAAGCACAGCAAATCTGGCTGGATGCCATCCCCAATCTGGCGCGCGCGCTGGTCAGCCATCTGGCACGCCTGCCGGACCGGCGGGAGGACTGGGCCACCACCGAATCCCGCATGACCCGGCTGGAACAGCTCGAAGGCTACAGCTACGCCTTCAGCTGGGTGCGAGAAGCCATCCAGCGCCACAGCGCCCCGCTCACCGTGCTGCATGTGGAAAGCCGCCAAGGCTACCGCGTGCACTACCACAATGTTGCCAACTGCTTCCACCTGTTCAGCCTGCTGCAATGCCGCCTAGGCACCCTGCTGCCGGGCGGGCGGGCACCGGATGAAGCCGTACTGGCCGCTGCACTGGGCGGCGACGGGCAAGTATCCGACCACGGCTGGTGGCACTACGGCTGGCCGCAACACACCACGCCCGAACCCCTGTTCCCGATCTGGGGTGAAGGGCTCACCCGCCACCTGCCACAGGTGGACGGCGAAGCCCTGATCCTGCTCTGGCCCATGACCATCCAGCGCAGCTGGGACAGCGGCTTCTTCGGCCCGCATCTGGACGCCCTGCCAGCGAACCTGACGGTGGAAGGCACGCTCAGCGTTGACGAGGTGGTAGAGACATTGCGGCAGCTGGGGGGTTAAGATGGGGCGGCAACAGGTTGATGGAGGTGAAATGGGCATTACATTGCAAGCGTTTGTGGACACATTTGAGCCAGGACTGCGACTGAGGCGGGCGGATCCAGGCAAGATCGCTCAGTACCAGCCTTATTTGCCGGATAGCCTGCTTGAGCTTTGGAGGCAGCATGGTTTTGGCGTGTACGGGGATGGTTTGATTCAGATCGTCGACCCGGACGACTACCGAGACAACCTCTGGGACTGGCTGATGCGGGATGAGGATATGAGTCGCTTGCCGATCGCCATCTCGGCATTTGGGGACATTTTCTATTACCGTAAACTCAGTGATGCTGGCGACGAGGATGTTTGCTATCTGGACCCACATACATCAGAAGGGGGAGTGCTGGTTTGGTCACTGACCCAGTTTTTCAATGAGTGGTGCTGCAATCAAGACGTGAGATCAGACTTCTTCCGGCAAGCGCAGTTTGAGAAAACCGTAAAAGGCGCGGGGATCTTGCATGAGGGGCAAATGTATTTCTTTGTCCCTGCACTACGATTGGGTGGAGGATTGGTCACCAACATCGAGCGAGGCGCCGCAGCACCGCATCTTCACTTTTTGCTTGAGTTAACCCAGCAGGTTTAACTACTGTTCAAGAGGGGTGCGTACAAAGTTCCGGCTGCTTGGGATGGGTGGGCAGTTTCCGGATAAGAGAGAGGCCACCTGAGCATGCATGATGCTACCTGAATACCACTCCTGAAGCTGTGTAATGCCCCACAAGGAGCTGCACGTTTGAGGCATGAAATCGAATACTTCAACACCGACTCCTTAGACTTGAACTTATGGATAAAATGAAAACAAATCATCAGTTTGCAGCGCTAAATGGGTTGCGCTTCTTTGCATTTGGATGGGTGTTTATTGGCCATCTTCCGCAGACATTGAATTCCAGCTGGATAAGGCACATGCAATTTACCAACTGGGTTGGAGTGCAGGTTTTTTTTGTGCTCAGTGCTTTTCTTGTCACGTATTTGGCAATGAGTGAAATAGACAAGACCGGCAATTTCTCGGTAGGAAATTTCTTTGCCAGAAGAGCACTTCGCTTATTGCCGTTATATTTCGTTGTTGCAGCTATTGGGTTCGTTATATTTCCATTTATTGGAGTCGGAATCGGACCTCTTTACGTCCAAGGTGAAGAGTACTTTAGATTTTTGTCTGCCATCCCATTTTATTTGACATTTGTATCGAACTTTTCTTCCGCGTTATTTGATATTGACTGGGGTGGAGTCGGGGGTGTGATTGGCCCTTTATGGTCAATCACTGTTGAGATTCAGTTTTATGCAGCATTTTCAATCAGTTTTGTACTGTTCACTATGCTATGTAAAAAAATTGACTTCCATAGAAATGTTTGGTTTCCATTCGTGGTAATAATTTTATTCTTCTGGTTTTCTGGGATATTAAAGGTCAGTGCATTCAATATTTATGGCCCACTTTTTGTATATGTTAACCTAATTGGAGGGATTGATTCTTTCTTTTTAGGAGCGCTACTGGCTTGGCTTTATAGATCAGAAAAAGGAAGGTCCTTTCTTTTGTTTGCCGGACGAAATGTTCCACTGCAGGGTTTGATAGCAATCTGCGGGTATGGAATTTATAATAAACTTTACCACCTTCCGCATGCTACTGCCGCAACAACAGGAAACGAAAGCGCTCTAGTTTTTTCTCTCTCTGCCGCGCTGTCTTGCATCATTGTTTTCACCGTTCTGAGCATCGAGACTTGCGCTCAGTTTTCGCTGAATAAACTAGCGATTACCACAAAGTATTTGAGCAATATCTTATGCAACAAGTGCGTCACAAAGTTGGGAGAGGTAAGCTATGGGCTATATGTTTTCCATACAACTATTATCTATTTCCTGGCTAATCAGATTTTAAAGCATCTGCCGAATGGATACTTCGGGTATGCCTTAATGTGCACTATATGCATCATGGCGACAGCTGCATTGGCTCAGGTTTCATATAATCTTTTTGAGTCAAGGTTTATTATAATGTCAGCCAGATTCAAAAGCTAATTGCTCTAGTCGAAACCTATTTGTTGGGCCCGGGACGAATATCTTCTAAAAAGCAAGTCACCGCAACTGATCGGTCGTGAACTCCTCAACTCGGCATGTCGACAGATGATCCGGAGAGCTTTGTGCTGCTGGAAGACTCACGTGCCTATACGCACTCGACCGCCTGCATCCGTATCCTGTGGCGTTTGAGTCTGCCGATGAAAGTGCTGGGGCTACTGCTGTGGCTGGTGCCACGCCCTTTGCGCGATGCCCTGTACCGGACCGTGGCTCGCCATCGTTTTCACTGGTTTGGACGGCGTGACTACTGCATGGTGCCCTCAGCTGCAATGGGTGAGCACATTTGGCAGCCAGAGGTGGCGCAGACCGCCGCTGAGCCTGTACAGCGCAACAGGCAAGGTATGGTGTAGCCGTTTGCCCGCCTTGCCGTAGTATCAGCGCCGCATGGGTGATCTGTCAGGTATCACTTTCTGATACTGCACATCCATTTCATCAATAAAATCCGTAGCTTGCTACCATGCCTTCCATCAAGAGCGAGGGGGCTGGGGATGAACAGCATGCTGTGGGTGGCGTGTGTGCCGGTGGGCATCGGGGTGTGTGGCTATCTGGTGCTCACCGCAGAGGCCAGGTTGCGCCGCCAGGCCGAGCTGGTGCTGCTGTATGTTGGTGCCTGCCTGCTGCTGGGTGTGCTGGCGCTGGCGTGCATGCCCCGCCTGGCCTGGCTGGTGCCGGTGTTGCTGTTGAGCCTGGCCTTGCTGGCCCCGCTGCTGCAATCCGCCGAGAAAAGCTCCCCTGAGCCGGTCACCGCACGGGTGCTGGGCCAGGGGCTGACCACCGTGATGCTGGCCGCCAGTATTCCCTGGTTGCAGCAGATGGGGCAATGAAGTTTGCCAGGCGCGGCGCTACGATGGCGTGGTGCTCGTTCAGGCAGGGTGTCCAGATCATTCAATATGCATATAATCGCCACACGATCAACAGGAGGAACACCATGAAACGGATGTATTGGGCTGCTTTGTGTGCGCTGGCGCTGGGCGCGCAAGCTGCACCGGCCTTGCAGCGTCATCACCAGAAGGATGCGCTGGTGTATTACAGCGGCGAAGTGGTGGTGAGCGGGCAATACCTGCAAGACAGCAGCGATGAGCTGCTGGGGGATACGCTGTGTTTCACCCCGGATAAAGCCACCGCAGGCCTGATCCCGCGTGAGAAGGGCGATACCCGCAGTGCCTGGTTCTGCTTTGATCCACAGACCAAAGCGCGGTCGATGCTGAAGCTGCCCGCCAAGCCTGCCAAAGGCCAGTGCGGCTTCAAGGGGACGGCCACGTTGCGGATCGGCCACTATGTGGTCAATACCGAGCAGTCCGATGTCTATGACACGGCGCAATTGCTGCAGGTGGTGAGCAGCGGCAAGCCGCAGCCGGTGGCGTGCCCGCAGTAAACTGGCATGGTGGCTGCAGGCGGGTGCCTGCAGGAACGGGAAAGCAAGGAGCGCAGCACAGCATGGCAACTCTGTCGATGACCACCACTTACCGGCCCATTCATCAGCTCAGCCTGCCCGGGCAGTGCCCGCACTGCGGTGCACAGGCGCTCACCGGGCACTACTTTCAGCTGCAGCGAGAAACCCGATGGACCCTGAGACTGACGGATCAGCTGAGCAGACGGGTGTCCTGCACGGCCTGCCAGCGTGAGTGCGCTCCCGCCACCTGGGATAAGGCGTTGACCGAGGCCTGTCAGGCCGGTGAGCAGCAGGCGGTGCGTTTGCCTCCTTTCTTCCGCTGGAAGACACCTGCCAAGCTCCTGATGGCGATGCTGCTGCTGGTTGTGCCACTGCTGATCTGGGCGATTTCGGCCTGGACGGATCATCAACTGCGTACGGCCATCAGCCAGCAGCCCCAGCCGGGGGATAGGCTGCTGGCCATGCCGATTGCGACGGATACTGACCCGGAGCCCAAGTCCACCTATCTCTGGTTGAAAGTGGTGCAAGTGGGGGACCTTGAGTTCAGTCTGATTCCCTATGCCGGGAGCTGCACCACACGGGACGATTGCCCCAAACCGTCAGAATCTGCGCTGCAGCCGGGGCTGCGCTTTCAGGCCAGCCGCGAAGATTTCCGCAAGACCGGTAATAACCTGAATGGGCAGGATGCTCGCGGGGCTGAGCGGCACTATTTTGTTGTGGATTTCGAGCGGCCCTGATGCGCTGCAGTGCAGACAACTCAAGCAAGGCTGCTGCAGGAAGCAGGCTGTGTATGCTTGGTCGTGTGTACTGACCGATGAATGCACTGTGACCGAATTCTGGCTGCTTCCTTAAGTGAAGCCAAAACGCAAGGAGGCTGCACTGGCACCCCGGCCATACCGATGACATAATGCATGGTCTATGTGACGGCCTGCCGTTTTAGCGGACTTACCTATGATCATTTCCCAGTCATATACCATTACGTATGTCCCGATCCATCAGGCCAGCCTGCCGCGGTCGTGCCCGTATTGCAATCATGGCAGCCTGAAGGTGGAGTATTTCCAGCGCCAGGTGGAAACCGGCGGCGCTGTGAAGATGACAAAAAATGTCAGTGGACTGGTGTCCTGCCCCGCTTGTCACAATGAGCTGCATCCCTTGAACTGGGACGACCTGCTGGAAGAGGCCTATCTGGCAGAAAAGCAGCAGGCGGTGCTGCAGCCCGCTACCTCCCGGCTGAAGTTGTTTTTCAAACTGTTCCTGGGCATGCTGCTGCTGATCTTCATCGGGCTGGGGGTGTGGATGTACATCCAGGGGCGCGGTGAGCGGGTGCGGGAGCAGGTCAGCCGAGCGCCCCAGGTGGGTGACCTGATGTTGGGGATGCAGATTGCTTATAACACCACCGAGCAGCCTCTCCCCCGCTTCCGCTGGCTGAAGGTGGAGCGGGTGACGGACAAGGACGTGACCGTAATGCCTTATGCTGGTGGCTGTGAAACCAATCGCTGCTCAGTACCGCCCGAGAGCGACCTGCAAACGCAGCAGCATTTCCGCCTGAGCCGTGCCGACCTGCCAGAGCGCTTCCAGCTGAATGGCACCGATGAAAACGGAGCGGAACTGCATTTCTTTGTGGCTGAAGCGAGGAGGCCCTGAGCATGAGTGTTTCTCCCAATATGTACCATGGCCGGTCGGATCGCAGCGTCTTCAAGAGCTTTTGGGGTTGGAACCTGATCGGCGCGGTGTTCTTTGTCTGGGCCTGGTTCCAGAACAAGGAGTTGCTGGAGCTGGAGCAGGGTGATGTGGCGTCGGTGACCATGGACCGTACCCTGGTTGCGCTCTACAAGGCCTTTGATACCATGCAGCAAGGCCGCATGGCCGTGGTCGGGGCGATTGCTGCGGTGGGCGTTTGCTTTATGCTGGTCGCCTTTTATGGGCTGTACAAACGTATCCGTATCCGCCGCGCACTCACCCTGCACTGATCAATCCTGCAAGGGTTTGCACAGGATGGTGCGGCTGAAGCGGCCCACCCAGTCCGGAATGCAAGCCAGTACCTGATAGCCGCGTCGCTGGTACAGCTCGGCCACCGGGTCGAGCAGGGTCTCGATCAAGGCATCGCGGCAGCCGCGCTCGCGGGCCGCGGCTTCGATCTGGTTCAGCAGCGCGCTGGCCCAGCCTTGCCCGCGCTGTGCCTCATCTACCCACAGGTACTGGATGAACAGGCGGCCCAGCTCGGTACGGCCACACACCCCACCCCGCAATTGCCCATCCTGCCGTATCCAGCAGGCCAGCGGTCGCGCATCGCCTTGCGACAGGTTGCGCCCGTAGCGGGTGACGCCATCTTCCAGTATCTGGATGTCGGTGTCAGCGGGGTTTTCGTCCAGAATGATCTCGGGCATGCGGTCTCCTTGTTCTGAGAACCTGTTTATGGTCTCGCGAGCGAGGGTGAGACAAGGCGAAAACGGCTGAGGAAGCGGAGTTTACTCGGTGGTAAATGAGCATTCCGAAGTTGTTTTCAACGCCGTATCGCCGTCGCGCAGCAGACTATAAACAGGTTCTGAGGCCGTATGCTGGCATGGTTCATCGCAGTATCGCAAGCGGCCCGCAGCGCCGGGCAAGGGGCTGCCGGACACCCTCGGCTCAGGCATAATGCCGTTTTTGGAGCCCAACCCCGATGAACGCCGACAAGCGCCGACAGATTTTCGCCCGGCTGGCTGCCGCCAATCCGGAACCGACCACCGAGCTGGAATACCGCACGCCGTTCGAACTACTGGTGGCGGTGATGCTCTCCGCGCAGGCCACCGACAAGAGCGTGAACCTGTGTACCCGTGAGCTGTATCCGGTGGCCAACACCCCGGCGGCGATTCTGGCGCTGGGGCAGGAGAGGCTGGAGGGTTTCATCAATCGCATTGGCCTCTACCGCAGCAAGGCCAAGCATGTGATCGAGACCTGTCAGCTGTTGCTTGAGCGGCACGACGGCGAGGTGCCGGCGGAGCGCGCTGCGCTGGAGGCCTTGCCGGGGGTGGGCCGCAAGACAGCCAATGTGATCCTCAACACCATTTTCCGCCAGCCGACCATGGCGGTGGACACCCATATCTTCCGCCTCTCCAATCGCACGCGGTTGGCTCCAGGCAAGGACGTGCGAGCGGTGGAGGACAAGTTGCTGAAGGTGATCCCTGCGGAGTACCTGCTGGACGCCCACCACTGGCTGATTTTGCATGGCCGCTATACCTGTACGGCGCGCAAGCCGCATTGTGAGTCGTGTATCATTGCCGATCTGTGTGAATTTCCGGGCCGTACCGTTCCGGTGAGTGAGTAAGCATGTTCGACCCCAGCCGCGATCAGGCCCGCCAGTTCCTGTTTGATACTTGGCGCAAGCACCACGATGGCCTGCCTTTGACCCCGCTGGAGGCGATGGCACTGGACGTGATCGGTGAGCATCCGGAATACCACGCCATCCTGTCCGACCCGGATCGTTACCTGACGCGGGATTATCCGGCAGAGCAGGGCGAGCCCAACCCCTTCCTGCATCTGATGATGCACCTGTCGATCCGCGAGCAGCTCAGCATCGACCAGCCGCCCGGCGTACGCGCCCATTTTCATCGCCTGTGCCTCAAGCTGGGTAGCGAGCATGAGGCGGTCCATGCCTTCCTCGACTGCTTTGGCGAGATGCTGTGGCACGCCCAGCGCTACCAGACCATGCCGGACCCGGCCATCTATCTGGATTGCCTCAGCCGTAAATAAGCCTTGCTGTCGCGGGGTGCGTGCAGGCGAGGCCGCCTTCATGATGGCTTGTCTGAATTATCGGACATTGTCTTATTTTCTGGAATTCCACCTGCTCACTGAGCAATAACGACATTCTGTCGGTACTGTCCGATTTTCCAGACAATTCTCCCGCTTGACCATGGCAACCCCATCTGGAGGGCATGGCTTGCCAGACCGCTTGCCAGCAGGCGCGCCATGCGGGAAAGGCCAGCTGGCACGTCGTTTGCTATGTACTCAGGAGCCCAAATACCCTGAGAGGGAGCGCTGCATGCACGCTGTGGACGATCTGCCACCCAACCCGGCCAACTACACGCCGCTGACGCCGTGTACCTTTTTGCAGCGTAGCGAGCAGGTATGGCCAGACAAGCTGGCCGTGATTCATGGCCAGCGCCGCTACCGCTGGCGTGAGGTGGGCGAGCGGGTGCGGCGGTTCGCCTCCGCGCTGGTTCAGCATGGGGTGCAGACCGGGCAGACGGTCGCCATCCTCGCCCCCAATATTCCGGAAATGTTTGAGGCCCACTTTGCAGTGCCGCTATGCGGGGCGGTACTGAATACCCTCAACTATCGGCTCGATGCCCGCACGCTGGCGTTTCAGCTGGATCACGGCGAGGCCAAAGTGCTGCTGGTGGACAGCGAGTTTGCCGGGCTGGCCCGCGCTGCGGTGGCGCTGTGCAGTCATCCGCCCCTGCTGGTGGACATCATCGACAGCGAGTACGACAGCGGCGAACGGATTGGTGCGCTGGACTACGCCACCCTGCTGGAAGAAGGTGACCCGCACTGGCAGGCGCCCGCTCTGGTGGATGAATGGCAGGCGATCAGCCTCAATTACACCTCCGGCACCACCGGCAACCCGAAAGGTGTGGTCTACCACCACCGCGGCGCGTACCTGAACGCGGTGAGCAACATCCTCTCCAGCCAGATGACGCAAGATACCGTCTACCTGTGGTCCTTGCCGATGTTCCACTGCAATGGTTGGTGCTTCATCTGGACGCTGGCTGCGCTCGGGGCCACCTCGGTCTGCCTGCGGCGGGTCGAAGCCGCCAGCATGTACCGGCTGATTGCCGAGCATCAGGTCAACGTGATGTGCGGGGCAGCGGTGGTGCTGGGCCTGTTCCTCAATGCACCGCCCGAGCAGCGCCGCACCTTCCCGCGCACCGTGCAGTTCAAGGCCGCAGCGGCGCCCGTGCCGGTGCCGATCATCCGTGCGGCGGAAGCCATCGGCTTCAAGGTGCTGCACCTGTATGGCCTGACCGAAACCTACGGCCCGGCCACACTGTGCCAGTGGCAGCCTGCCTTTGAGCAGATGGACGAAGCCGGACAGGCGGATTTCCTGCGGCGGCAGGGGGTACGCTACCCGATGCTGGAAGCGGTGACGGTGATGAACCCGGATACGATGACCCCGGTGCCTGCCGATGGGCAGTCGCTGGGCGAAGTGATGTTCCGCGGCAACATCGTGATGAAAGGCTATCTGAAAAACCCGAGTGCAACCGAGGAAGCGTTTGCGGGAGGCTGGTTCCACTCCGGTGACCTCGGCGTGTTGCACCCGGATGGCTATATCGAACTGAAAGACCGCGCCAAGGACATCATTATCTCCGGTGGCGAGAACATCGCCTCCATCGAAGTAGAGGCCGCGCTTTATCAGCACCCGGCGGTACTGGAGGCGGCGGTGGTGGCGTGCCCGGACGAGAAGTGGGGCGAGGTGCCCTATGCCTTTGTCGCCCTGCGCAGCGGGGTGGCCGCGCCGGCAGAAGCAGAACTGCTGCAGTGGTGCCGCGAGCATCTGGCGCACTACAAGGTACCGAAGCGGGTGCTGCTGGGCGAGCTGCCCAAGACCAGTACCGGCAAGGTACAGAAGTTTGTGCTGCGTGATCGGGCTCGCCAGATGGTGGCCTGAACCTGCCCGACATACCGTTTTTTCAACCGTGGGTAATCCATGCCCACAGGTGGGCTTGGCGCGCGATGGCAACATCGCGCGTTTTTTTATGTATGAACGGCCACAGGCTGTGCCAGCTTGTCCGGGTTCAACTGCAGGTAGAGGCCTTGAATCCCCCGCGCACCAACGGCAAAGCTCATCTGGAAGTGAAGCGCGCCGTCCACCAAACCCAGCAATACGGTTTCCCCGCCGCGGCACGCCAGCTGAATGGAGGAGCCTGCAGGTTGCACACGACGCACCCCCAGCAGCAGGCGGCTGACAGCGCGCGGGCCATGCACCGGTCGGCTGGCGGCCAACACCTTGCCGCCGCCATCGGAGTGTAGCTGCACCGCTGGCGCCAGTGTCGCCAGCAGGCCGCTCAGGTCACCACTCCCCAAGGCTGTCAGAAACTGCAACAGCACCTGTTGCCGCTGTTCCGGCGGGCAGGCAAAGCGCCGCTCGCCCTGTTGCAGGCGCTTGCGCGCGCGGCTGACCAGTTGGCGGCAGGCGGCCTCACTGCGTCCCAGCACCGTGGCAATCTGCCGGTGGTCATGGTCAAAACTGTCGTACATCACCCAAGCCACCCGCTCGTCCGGGCTCAGCCGCTCCAGCAGCAGCATCAGCGCCTGCCCCAGCTCGGCGCGCTGCCCCAGCTGTGCCAGCGGGTCGGCCTGCTCGTCGGCCTCGTCCTGCCACGGCGCAGGTAGCCAGCTGCCCGCATAGTGGTGCTGCGCTTGCCGCCGGAGCCGCAATTGGTCCAGGCACAGGCGGGATACCACCGTATGCAGCCAGGCTGCAGGCACATCCGGCAGGCTGGCTTGTGCCTGCCAGCGCAGCCACGCCTCCTGCAGTACGTCCTCCACCGCATGGGGGTCCCCCAGCATACGGTAAGCCACCCGCCGCAGGTGTGCGCGTTGCGCGAGAAAAGCATCTGCCATCATCAGGCCATCACCGGAAAGCTGCATGGTACACCGCTGGAATCGCCACCGGGTACAGCCACCCGGCCATCGCCATCACCCAGCTCGCTCCCAGCAACAGGCCCAGCATTGCACCACCCCACAGGCAGCGTCCCGCTTGCTGCGGCCAGCGCCGCGCCAGCCGGGCGCCCAGATGTAGACCAAGCGCGCCCACCGCCAGCGTGTAATACGGCACAAAGAACAGCCAGGCAGGGTAGTGGTGCAAGCCAGCGGCAGCAAAATGTACATCGGTATCCAGCCCGGCCCGCCGCCCCAGCAGGACCGCGCTGACATGGATCAGCAGAAAGAGCAGCAGGGCCAGGCCACTCCAGCGCTGCCAGCGCAGCGCGGGCAAACTGCCACGTCGGCTACGCCACGCCAGCATCACGCCACTGATCAGCTGCGTGCAGACCGCCAGCAGCAACACCGCCCCCAGTGGTGGCCAGCGGTACAGCTGCCGCAGGCTGTGCATCACCGCCTGGTGTGCCTCAAAGCCCACGAACAACAGCAGGTGATTGCCCAGATGCAGCAGCAAAAACACCCCCAACACCCCCGCCCCGAAACGATGCCACCCCCTCATGATGCCTCCTGCTTGACCTGATCACACCATGACGACGGAGCGATACGAAATGTGACAGGCTGCATGAACATGGCTTTGCCGCTACACTGGGGCGCAGAGACACCCACGGATGGAGGATGTGACATGCGAAAGCGCTGGAAGGCGGCCCTGGCCGGGCTGATCACCCTGTGGACGGCGGTACCGGCGATGGCGTGTATTATGATGGCCGGGCTGCGGCTTGATGATCTCCAGTATGCCAGTACGGTGGTGATTGGCCGAGTGACCCATTATGAAATCGTGCGTGATGAGGATATCCGTAAAAGATTTCCCGACAGGCCACCCACGCAAAGCTACCTGTCGGACTATGCCCGCTTTACCATCGCGGTGGACCGGGTGTTGGCAGGCCAAGCGTCTCCCACCCTGACAGTAACATGGGATAACTCTACCTTCGGTGAACCAGAGCATATGGATGAAGGGCCGTACCTGATCGCCTTGCGCTCACCCAAGTCGCGCACTCCACCCCTGCGTGGCCCCAGCGCCACGATTCTGCCCTCTGCCGAACCGGACATCCTTACCGTATTGCAGGCCCCTTGTGCACCGGCCTTCTTTTTTGATGCCAGTAGCGATGAGGCGATGGCGATCCGGCGGCGGTTTCAAAAGCCTGCACAGTAAGGTGCGAGACGTGGCCTCAGGCCCACGTCTTTCCGCGATATTGCGCTGCAGTAGTGTGGTTACCGCCAGAGACACGCATGCCGTTGCAGTCCTAACGTCTGCCAGGCCGCTTGCCCCAGTCATGGATAGCGGGGCCACGGCTAGTGGGCGCGCAGTGGCTGTCGTTATCCTTCTGGATTGCGGGTCCTGTCAGGGTTGTCGCTGGTCCCGGCAGGGTCTGCTGCGCTCAAGGTGGGGTGCCGCGTACGCTCAAAGCGTTTCAAGTGATACAGATAACAGGTGGTCGCCAGCAGCCAGGCGCTCGCCTGTATGGTTTTGATACGTTTGCGCTGCGGGGTCTGATCGTACTCTGCAAAGCTGAACAGGGCGAAGAGGGACGCAAGCAAAAGCAGGATCGCCATTGCCGTTAACGGGAATCGCCCCCCAAAGAGTGACCACGCACCGAAGGCTATGCAGCACGCCATCAGCATAATGCATGGCAGCGCGCCTCCCGTCCCGGGTTCCATTAGCCATGCGCTGAAGCAAAAAGCCGCCATGCCAAAATAAAGCAAGGCCGTCACGGAGGGCAGTTTTTCGAAATGGCGTGGCTTGGACATGGTCTTCCGGTTTCAAAAGGGGGGTAACAGCTTCACCACCAAGCGCACTCATGCGACTGCAGGCCCAACACCTGCCAGGCCGCTTGCTCCAGCCCGGTGGCGGCAAAACCGAAAGGCTCGGTGGCCATCAGGGTGAGGAGCAAGGCAAGCGCCAGGCTTTTGCCACGCAGTGCGCGCTTGAGTAGTGGGTGCCCGTACTCAAGCGCGCTCGGGAGGTGGCCACGGTAGAGACGGTAGCCCAGCAAGCCGAGTAAAGCGAAGTGTAGCAGCTCCAATAGGGCCGATACCGCCATACCCGCCCATGATGGGTGGCCGCCCATTCGCGCACCCAGCTGCAACCAGCAGCTGTCCTGCCGGATCATCCGGATCGCCGCCACGATGGCATACAGCAGCAAGGCGCACAACAGGGCGGGGCGTAGCCACGGCCAGCGCGTGAATCGCAAGGAGGGGCTATGGGACATAGGGTTGCTTGGTCCGCATTAGGCTATGATTGTCCTGTCTCCGCCCGCAGCGGCAGGTGTATCCGCGTCAGCAGATCGGAGGGTGCAGTGTCGCGCGGGTTGTTGAGGTATTCCTCGATCAGTGGGCCGTCGGCGGCGTCGTAGTCGGAATGCGGCAGCCATTGGCCCAGCAGCCAGCGGTAGCTGGCGTGCATGCCGTCGTAGGGGCCACGGTGCAGCAGGGTGGCGTAGGGGCCGGCGTGGGTGGTGCAGGGCTGCAGCTCGGCGTGGGGCAGACTCGGGGGGGCGGTAAACGGGCCGATGGCGGCGACAGAGCGGCGCAGGCGCTCCGGCACCTGGCTGGGGTCGTCCAGATACAGGCCAAAGCAGCGTGGGCCGTGTTGCAGCAGGCCGCTGGCGGCGGTGTGGGCAAACAGGCGGTCAAAGGCGCGACCAATCAGCATATAGCTGCCTTGATGGGCGATACCCAGCAGTTTCAACTCGGGTAGTTGCTCAATGCTGACCTGCAGGTCTTCACCGGGTGGCTGAGCTTGCTGCAGGGTAAAGCTGCGGTGCTGGCCGAGGGCACGGTAACGGGCCGGGGGCACGCCGTAGGCGGCTTTGAAGGTGCGGCTGAACGAAGGCAGGCTGGGGTAGGCGGCACGGCGGGCGATGCGGGTGAGTGGCAGCGCGCTGTAAGCCAGCTCGGCCGCAGCGCGGTGCAGGCGCAGCCGCCGCACGGTGCGGGCCAGGGTTTCACCGTACATGGACTGGTAGATGCGGTGCCAGTGGTGGGGCGACATGCAGGCCACCTCGGCCAGCACGTCGAGGTCCAGCGCGCTGTCGAGGTGGTCGTAGACATGGTCGATCACCCGGCACATGCGCTGCACATAGCGCTGCGCCGGGCCACTGGCCGGGGCCTCAATGAATGCCGACATGGATCGCGATGTCGCAGCGTCCATCGGCTTGCTGGCGGTAGCGTTCAAAGTCGCAGCGGTAGGCTTTGCGGGCATCGTTCCAGTTCCAGATCTCGCGCCAGCGCTCGCCGACATGTTCGGGGCGGCCGCTGGGTACGTCAAACACGGCATAGCGGGCGGCGGGCAGCGTGAATGCCTGCAGACCATCCGGCACCGGTGCATCGTCCGTCACCGCCACGCCGATCACATAGGTGTAAGGGCCGATGTTGTCGACACCGGGGTGGCTGAATTCCGTATACACCGCGTAGACGGCGTCGTCCAGTCGTCCGCTGATGCCATCGAGCTTTTGCCCGCCCATCACCTGCTGCCAGTAGGCGGGGATGTCCTGGTCGGCGGTGTCATTGCTGGTGCGAAAGGCCATGCCGATGATGCGCTGGGGCTGTTGCAGCGTATGGTAGTTCATGTTGGTCTCCGGGTGAGTGGGTTAAACGCACCCCCATTGTAGGGAGACCGACTTACCATTTTTTGCGGACTTGCCGGCTTAGCGGATACCGTGGCGGGCCAGCTTCTCATAGAGGGTGGCCCGGCTAATCCCCAGGCGCTGTGCCGCCTGGCTGCGGTTGTGCTGGCAGGCGGCCAGCGCGTCGAGCAGGGCTTGCCGTTCGGTGGCGGCCAGCAGGTCGGCCAGCGGCGTGCAGGGGCGTGTGGCAGGAGCAGGGTTGGGCAGCATGTGCAGGCTACGGGCGTCCAGTACGCCTTCGGGCTGGTAGAGGCAGGCTTGCTCCAGTACATTGCGCAGCTCGCGGATATTGCCCGGCCAGGCGTGGGTGGTGAGCCGGTAGAGGGCATCGGTGCTGAGTTGCCGACAGGACAGGCCGGTACGTTCGGCTTGTCGCAACAGCAGGTGGCGCACCAGCAAGGGGATGTCTTCGCTGCGCTCTCGCAAGGGCGGCAGGGTGATCGGCAGGATATTAAGCCGGTAGTAGAGGTCGGCGCGGAACTGGCCTTGCTGCACCATGGCGGGCAGGTCGCGGCTGGTGGCGGCGATGATGCGGACATCCAGCTTGACCAGACGATTGGCACCGAGCGGTTCGATTTCCTGTTCTTGCAGCACCCGCAGCAGCTTGGCTTGCAGCGGCAGCGCCAGATCGCCGATTTCATCCAAAAACAGGGTACCGCCCTGCGCTTGCTGGAATTTGCCCTCGCGGCCTTTGCGGTCGGCGCCGGTATAGGCGCCGGGAGCGGCACCAAACAGCTCGGCTTCCAGCAGGCTATCCGGCAGCGCGGCGATGTTGAGGCCGACAAAGGCCGCGTGCTGGCGTTGTGAGGCGTGATGGATGGCTTGCGCCAGCAGCTCCTTGCCGGTGCCGGTTTCGCCTTGCAGCAGTACGGTGGTGTCCAGCTGGGCCGCGCGTTCGGCCAGTTGCCGCAGCCGGGTGGCAGCGTGACCCTGTCCGATCAGGTCGCTGAGCTGGTAGCGGGCCGGGCGCTGGCTGGAGAGCTGGCGACGGGCATCGTCCAGCTCGCGCTGCAGGCGCTGAAAACGGGCGACCAGCGGGCTGAGGGTTTGCCATTCCTCGTACAGTAACAGACCAATGGCGCCAGCTGGTGTATCCTGATTCCAGAGGGGCAGACGGGTGACCACATAATCCCGCCCCTCGTGCTGCAGGAAATCCAGCGGGGTAGCGTGCCCACTGTGGGCGACGTCGCGCAGCTTGCTGTGCGGGATCAGTTGCTCGACCGGCCAGCCGATGACGGTGTCCGGGTCCGCCACGCCCAGCAGTTGCGCGTAAGCGGGGCTCAGCCAGCGGATGCGGGCCTGCGCATCGACCACGATGGCGCCGGGCAAGTGACCCAGGGCGTCCAGAAGGGCAGCGGCCAGGCTGGCATGAGGCGGCTCGGTAGCAACAGGCAACATGGTCTGCATCACGAACAGGATGCCGCATTGTAGCAAGCCAGCGCCGCCGGGTGCGGGTGGAATGTCAGGCCGGCAGGCCAGGAGGACAGGATGAGCCCATCACATATCGTGCAAGGTTTGTGCCGCTGGTTGCAGTCGCAGCCGCCGATCCCCTGGCAGCAGGGACGGCATTGGTCGGTGGCGGGGCAGGGCATGGGTTGGATCTCGGAGGCCGCGTGGTTGCAATGGGGGCAGGCCAGTGGCTTGTTCCAGCAGGTGGGTCAGAGGCTGCTGCTGGGCAGTGATGTCCTGCTGCAGGGCCAGCCGTCTGCCGTGCAGCAATGGGTGCAGCAGGTACACCAGCAAGGGGGCTTTCCGGAGTGGCGTGATGAGCTGTACCCGGTACGCCTGCCCGATGAGGATTATGAGCAGGACAGCTCCGGGCTGGGCTTGCTGGAGCGTGGCGCTTTCCGCCTGCTGGGGCTGACCAGCCGGGCGGTGCACTTGAATGGCTGGGTGCGCGATGGTGAGGACCTGTGGCTGTGGGCTGCCCGGCGCAGCATGCAAAAAGCCATAGACCCCGGTCGCTGGGATAATCTGATGGGGGGCGGTGTGGCCCATGGTGAATCGCTGCAGCAGGCGATGCTGCGCGAGTGCTGGGAGGAGGCGGGCATTCCGCCTGAGGGCGCACAGCATGCCCGCATTGGTAACCGGGTGCTGTCCTGCCATTTGCGGCCAGATGGCCTGCATCGCGAATGGCTGTTTGTCCATGACCTGACACTGCCTGCGGATTTTGTACCGCAAAATCAGGACGGTGAAGTGGCGGAGCATGCACTGCTCCCGGTACCGATGGTGCTGGAGTGGATACGCGATGGTGCGTTTACGCCCGATTCAGCGCGGGTGATCCTGGATGGCTTATTGCGGCGGCACTATTTTGGGGATGCCGGGGCCTTGCTGGCGAGGGCGCTGTATCACCCGTGATGACGGCGGGTACAAAACAAACGGGCTGCCATCGGCAGCCCGTTTGTTTTGTGGGTGGCCTCGGGTTTACACCTGAAACTTGTCCATCATCGCGCGCAAGTCTTCGGCCACTTGCCGCAAGCGGCTGGTCGTTTGCTGCGCCTGCTGGATGGCAAAGTCGGTGTTTTCCGTCATTTCATTGATGCGCTCGATATTGCGGGCAATGTCCTGGCTGGCGCTGGATTGCTCTGCAGTGGCCGCTGCAATGTCACCCAGCGTGCTCACTACTTCCAGTGAGCTGTGTTCAATACGCTGGATGGATTCGGCCACCGAGCTGGATTTCTCCACCCCGCTTTGCACCTGGCTCACCGCCGTCTGCATGCTCTGCACCGCCCTTGAGGTCTCTTCCTGAATCAGGGTGATCATGTTGCCGATTTCAACGGTTGAGCTGCCGGTGCGCTCGGCCAGCTTGCGGACTTCATCCGCCACCACTGCAAAGCCACGGCCTTGCTCACCGGCCCGCGCGGCTTCGATGGCCGCATTCAGGGCCAGCAGGTTGGTCTGATCGGCAATTTCCTTGATCACGCCGACAATGGTGCTGATCTGGCTGGAGCGGGCGTCCAGTCCGTTGAGCACCTGGGACAGCTGGCGCACGGTATCGGCAATCCGTGAGATCTCGGCAGCGGTTTCCCGCACATCCTGCGCCACATCGCGGGAGGCCTGCCCGGCCGTACGGGCCAGTTGCTCGGCGGTTTTGGCGGAATCGGCAATGTGGCTGACACTCACCGACATCTCTTCAATCGCCGCAGCAGTGGCATTGGCCGACATCGCCTGTTGCTGTGAGCTGCTGCTGATGCGGTCGGTCTCTTCGGCCACATGATGGAAGCCTTGCAGCAGCTCGCCCGCGTTGGATTTGGTATCGGCAATCATGCCGCGCAGCGCGCCAAGGAAGCGGTTGAAGGCATCCTTGCTCTGGCCGACCTCGTCCTGGCTGTCTACGGTCAGGTGAACCGTCAGGTCCCCGCCACCGCTGGCGATATTGCGCATGGCGTCACGCATCATGATCAGACCGTGCATCAGCCGGCTGACACCGACATAGGTGATGGCTCCGCCAACGGCAACCCCCACCACCAGCAGCCCCAGCATCAGATAGAGCAGGGTGTTCACCGGTGCGGTGGCTTCCGCTACCGGTACCACCACCCCAAGCAGCCAGCCGGTATCGCCGACCGGGTAGAGTGCGGTCCACACGGTTTTGCCATCGAGGCTGGATTCGCTGATCTGACCATTCTTACTTTGCGCGGTCAGGCTATAACCCGAGATGACCTCGGCCACCTTTTTCAGGCCCGAATCCTTCTTCGGGTGGGCAATGATGTCGCCTTCTTGTGTCATCAGGAAGGCATAGCCATTGCCAGGCAGCTTGGTTGCGACAATTTCTTCCACCACGCGCTTGAGCGTCACATCGCCACCGGCTACCGCCACCACCTGGCCATTATCCTTGCGCGCCTGCGCAAAGGAGATGATGGGCTGGTTGGTGCCGGCATCAATATAGGGTGGGGAGGCGATTGGACCATCGGTCGCTGCGGCGGCCTTGTACCAGGGGCGGCCGGTCGGGTCATAGCCATCCGGCAGCTTCGGCGCATTGGTGGTCATGGTCATGGTTTTGTCAGGCTGGCCGACATAGGCTTCATCCAGTCCGCCCGAGGCCTTGGCCTGATCCAGTACCAGCTTGAGCTCGCCCTGTCCGAAACGGGGCAGGATGGCTGCTACCACCTTCTGGCGGGAGCTGACCCATTCGGTAACAAAGCTGACCTTGTTGCTGGCCGACTGGCTGATTTCAGCCTTGATTTCCGTTTCCAGCGCAGAGCGGGATTGCCAGTAGGCCACCCCGCACAACAACATGGACAGGAACAGGATCAGGATCAGCACAAAGCTGACCAGCTTGCTGCGCAATGACGACATGATCGTCCTCCTGACAGTGGGCACTCATGAAGAATGAACGGGCGACACAAGAATGGGTACGCGTAGACATGCCCTGCACTGGTTATAGATGAGGAATGGGCTTTCGCAAAGTGAAACACTGTGACGCCACCGCAAGCGTTCGTGATGTTTCCTGGCAAAATCATCTGGAATAAACCATACTGCATACACCTTCCCCACTGGGTAGTTGGCAGCATGGATGCGTCCCTGCGATACGAAACCCTGTTTGCATATTCAAGCCAGGCGCATGACCTGAATGAGCTGGGTCAGCAGCTGACCCACTTTGGCTATGTCCTGCTGCATTTTGGCTCGACCGAAGAGTTGGCGACGGCCACGAAGGTGCAAATGCCGTCGGCGGTGCTGCTGGAAGGCCGAGGCGAAGAAGTGGCACGGCTGGCCGATGAGGTCGCCCGTTTGCGTGCCAGCTTGCCGGAGCGGATTCCGATTCTGGGTATCTGTGACCCGCTGCCTTTTGAGGACCAGGTTCAGATCGTCCGCGCCGGCTGTGCCGAGCTGCTGATTCACCCCTATGACCTGACCCAGCTGGTGGATCGGCTGGACCGACAGACCGACAACCTGCCGTTTGAGCCCTACCGCGTCTTGATTGTGGATGACTCTCACAGCATTGCCGAGCATACCGGCAAGGTGTTGCGGCAGGCGGGTATGGTCACACGGGTGGAAACCGACCCCTTGATCCTGCTGCAAGCCATTGAAGAGTTCGAGCCCGAGCTGCTGCTGGTTGACATGTATATGCCGGAGTGTACGGGCGACGAAGCGGCCAAGGTCATCCGGCAGCAAGACAATATGGCGAGCCTGCCCATTGTGTTTCTTTCCGGTGAAACCGACATCAGCAAGCAATTGCTGGCACGCCGCAAGGGCGGCGATGACTTCCTGACCAAGCCTATCCAGCCGCAGGTGCTGGTGGAGTCGGTCACCATCACCGCCGAGCGCTACCGGACGTTGCGCCGCCTGATGTGCCACGATGGCCTGACCGGTCTGCTGACCCACAGCCACTTTGGCGAGCAGCTGCTGCGGGAAGTGGCGCGTAACCAGCGCGAACCGCAGGCGCTGGCGCTGGCGATGCTCGACATCGACCATTTCAAGCGTATCAATGACAGCTACGGGCACCCGGTCGGTGACCGGGTGATCCGCAGCCTCTCACGCATGCTGCAGATGCGGCTGCGCCGCTTTGGCCAGCTGGGCCGCTACGGGGGCGAGGAGTTTGCCGTCCTGTTGCCGGAAACGTCGCTGGAAGTTGCCATGCAGCGGATCGACGCCCTGCGGCAAGCGTATATGCAGTTACAGCACACGGCAGGGGAGGTGGTGTTCAATTCGACCTTCAGCGCCGGGGTGGCTGCCTGGAAACCCGGCATGACGGCCAGTGAGCTGAGCCTGGCTGCGGATCAGGCGCTGTACCGCGCCAAGCAGGGCGGGCGTAATCAGGTGTGCGGCGAAGGTTAGGCTTGCGGGATGTACTCCCGCAACAGCTTGACCAGAAAATCCCGCATCGCCAGCACCCGCTGGCTGGCGCGCAGATCCCGATGCCAGACCAGCATCAGTTGTCGTTGATAGATCTCGCCTTCCTCCACCGCTTGCAACCGTGCATCCTGTTTGCCCAGAAAGTCGGGTAGCAGCACCAGCCCGATGCCATTGCAGGCCGCAGCGAACTGCCCCTGCAGGCTGTTGCAGCGGAATACCGTACTCTCGGTTGGAAACCGGGTCAGCCAATGCCCGCGCGCGTCCTTCAGCCAGGCCTCGTCCCAGCCAATCAGCGGCGTGCGTTGCCAGCCCTCGCGGCGTGCTTGCTCACAACGCTCCGGCGTGCCATACAGGCGGTAGCTGAGCAGGCCGACTTCCTGCAGCACATAGTCCTGGTACCAATCCCGGTGTTCCGGGTTCATGGAGCGCAGGGCCAGATCAGCCTCCCGGCGCGACAGGTCGCTCAGCTGGCGGCCAATGATCAACTCCACCTGCACCAGTGGATACTGCTGGAAAAAACGGTGCAGATTGGGAGCCACCAACGTACTGCCCAGCGTTTCCGCCGTCGCCAGCCGGATGGTGCCCATGGCCTGATCGCGCTGCGCCAGCTGGCTACCGTGGCGCTCCAGCGCCAGCATGGCCTGCTCGGCTTCCAGCATGTGGGAGAGCAGGCTCTCGCCCTGGTCGGTCAGCCGGTAGCCCTGCTGCTGCCGCAGAAACAAGGTGATGCCCAGCTCGGCTTCCATGGCATCCACGTGCCGCATCACGGTAGAGGGGCTACTGCCCAGATGCTGGGCGGCGGGTGTCAGCCCACCGTGGCGGGCAACGGCCAGAAAATACTTGAGATGGTTCCAGTCCAGCGAGGGTTTGCTTTGCATAAGTGGAAAATGAATTTCGATTTATCGCTATTCAATTATCAATTTAGGAAAATTAAACTGCAAGCTCAATGAGTCAAAGCAAGTGAGGGCAATATGAGTTACCGCAGGGCAGTTATCCAGCTAATCATTACCGCGCTGTGCTGGGCAGCCATGTTCCACCTTGGCAAGTGGGTGTTGCAGCAGCTGCCGGTGCTGGAGTTGACCACCTGGCGGATGCTGCTGGCTGCATTGACCCTGGGTATCTGGGTATGGCTGTCCGAGGGCTACGACTGGCAAGCCATCCGAAAGAATGCGCGCCCCTTGCTGATGATGGTGCTGCTGGGGGTGGTGGGCTTCAATCTGGCACTCTATGGTGGCCTGGGGGGCAGTTCACCGGTCAATGCTTCCCTGCTGATGGCGACCACCCCAGCCCTGACGGCGGTCATGTCGGCGCTCCTGCTGCGTGAGCGGTTGAATGTGCAGCAGTGGCTGGGTGCAGGGCTGGCGTTTGCCGGCGTGGTTACTGTTGTCAGCCGCGGCAGCTGGCAGGTGTTGCAACATCTGAACCTGTCCCCTGCCGATGGCCTGATCATGCTCGCTGTACTGGGCTGGGTGAGTTACGGAGTCATCGGGCGCGGTTTTGTGCGTGGCATGACTACCCTGCAGATGACCACGGTGACCATCATCGCTGGGGCCTTGGGCTTGATGGGCATCAGCGTGCCAGCACAGGGCCTGCATCTGCCCACGCTCCCCCTGTTTGCTGCGCTGGTTGTGATGGGTGTGCTCGGCGTAGGCTTGACCTACGTCTGGTGGAACCAGGGCATCAAAACCCTGGGGACGGCACGCGCCACCATTTTCATCAATCTGGTGCCGGTGCTGACCTGCCTGATGGGCTTGCTACTGGGGCAAGTAGTCACCGGCGCCCAATGGCTGGGCATGTTGCTGGTGATTGGCGGGGTACTGCTCTCCAGCCGCCCGGCGCCAGCGCCCGCAGGCAAGCTGGCCCTAGTGCGCTAAGCCGGGTCAGAAATCCCAGTCCAGCACCTCCAGCGGATCGCCAATCCGCAAGGTGCCGGGCTTGCTGACCACCAGATTCACCCCGAAGCACACCCCATGCGGTTCGATCATTCGGTACTGGCTGAGGGTGGCCAGCGGTTCGCCGCTGGCGGCCTTCTCCCCCGTGGCGGGGTCCACCGTGGTGAAGATGCAGCGTGAGCAAGGCTTGGGGTTGAAAAACTCCACCTCACCGATGCGAATGCGTTGCCAGTAATCCTCTTCATAGGCGTTGCTTTCCGCAATCACCAAGTTGGGGCGGAAGTTTGCCATTCCCACCGGCTGCGCCAGTCGGCTGTTCAGGTCATCCAGCGAGCCTTGCCCGATCAAGAGCAGCGGGTAACCATCGGCAAACGACAGGGGTACCGCTTCCATGCGGTCGTGCCAGCGCTGGGTTTCCGCGCCGATGTATAACAACTGGCACGCCGTCTGCAGATATTCACTGAACCAGGTGTTGGCCACCTGGCATCCACCCCAGGCCGAGAACTGGTAACGCCACACCCCGGTCTGCACCGGCGCGGTGCAATCTGCCGGGCTGACTTGCAAGGGTGGCATGCCGGGCGCGGAGAGCTGCAGACCTGTCGCATTCGCCACCACCGTTACCCGCACCAGCAGCGGATAATCGCGGCCCGTGATGAATTGTCCATCCGGCAGCGCCAGCATCCAGTGACGGTCAAACGGCAAGCCCAAGGGGGACACATCCGCTTCAGCCAAGGGCTGCCCGGCGCAGGACTTGACCGGGTAATGATGTAGGGCAGCGAGGTGCATGCAGGAAACTCCGGCAAGGAAGGGTAGCTCATTGTAGGGCGAGGGAAGGCGAGCCAGCAGGTACAGCAGCCCCGGCAGCCACCAGTACAGTCGACCCGCTGGCTCGACCCTCAGACCGTAAGGGCATACAATAGGTATCCCCCCGGTTCGTGTTGAAACAGAACGAACTCGCAAAGGCACTCAATACCATGCAAGTACAGGTTGTAGACTACCGCGACCCGGACGCGCCCGCCCGCTTCACTGAATCGCTGCGCCAGACCGGCTTTGGCGTACTCAAGAACCACCCTATCCCGCAAGACATGGTGGAAGCCATCTACCGCGAATGGCTGGCCTTCTTTGATACCGATGCCAAAACCCGATACGCCTTTGACCGCGACAAACAGGATGGCTTCTTCTCCACTGCCATTTCTGAAACCGCCAAAGGCCACAGCAAGAAAGACATCAAAGAGTACTACCACCTCTACCCGTGGGGCCGCTACC
This sequence comes from Leeia aquatica, assembly GCF_012641365.1. Lineage (NCBI taxonomy): Bacteria > Pseudomonadati > Pseudomonadota > Betaproteobacteria > Neisseriales > Leeiaceae > Leeia > Leeia aquatica. Next base: position 926,235 of record NZ_JABAIM010000001.1, on the reverse strand, counting down.
CGGCTGAAGTACCAGATACCGCCCGCCGCTACTATGATGTGGCCAACCGCCTCGCGCAAGAACTGCTCGGCTGGGTGCAGGACAACAGCCCGGCAGACGTGCGCGCCCGCTTCTCCATGCCGCTGCCCGACATGATCGAAGGCAGTGCCAAAACCCTGCTGCGCGTCCTGCGCTACCCACCGCTGACCGGTGACGAAGAGCCCGGCGCCATCCGCGCCGCCGCCCACGAAGACATCAACCTGCTCACCGTGCTGCCCGCCGCCAACGAACCTGGCCTGCAGGTCAAAGGCATGGACGACGTGTGGTACGACGTCCCCTGTGATTTCGGCACCCTGGTGATCAATATCGGCGACATGCTGCAGGAAGCCTCTGGCGGCTACTTCCCCTCCACCACCCACCGCGTGATTAACCCCACCGGCGAAGGTCGCTTCAAATCCCGCGTCTCGCTGCCGCTCTTCCTGCACCCGCGCGACGAAGTGGTCCTGTCTGAGCGCTACACCGCGCTCTCCTACCTCGAAGAGCGCCTGCGTGAACTGGGCGTGAAGATGTGATGCGGGCCAGAGAGTAGCGCGCTGTGTGGCAAGGTGCGCTACTTGCTTCTGAGAAATGTTCTACAGGGCAGATCAGTGTATGGCGCAATGTCTGATGGGTCATTGTGCCCCTTCGCACGGTTGCAGGTTGAGGGCTGCATGGAGGGGGTGTCATGGCCAGATCCAGCTTAAAACAAAGTGTTGACCCTGTTGCAAATTTAAATGGCCAAGTGTGCTCAAGCGTACAGAACTGTAGTGACTACCCTGTCATGATGAGTTTGCGATCCAACTCAATAATTTTTATTAAGTACATCGCACTTACTTATGACTGGAGTTTCAAATGGAACAGATCAAGCTAAACAATCAAGAGACCGAGCAAAAACAGAGTAGCTCACATCATCAACAGGCGGCTGAACAGCATGAGTTGGCTTCCAAGCATCATAAGGAGGCAGCAAAGCTGCATCATTCCGGGGATCACAAAGCTGCTGCGCATCATACGGTAGTCGCCAGCAGTCATTCGATTCAGGCCAATGAGCATGCTAAAGAGGCAATCCAGCTTCATGCTAGCAAGCATAGCAAGTAAGCTTCCGAGAGTGACACAGCAATAAATGTGGCGGTCGTTGTTTAATCTATAGCGTACCGCCCCAGATGTAAATTTTGGAACGCCCCCAGTGTAGTACGAGAGCAGGAATCCTGGTGCCATTGAAGTGTGCGTGATTCAGTAATCAATATTTTGGCCATATGTGCGGTAGCGTACATACAGGTAACATGCACAGGTGTATGGTGTGGCACCAAGAGGCGGGTGTACACCCTCTGCCTATAACCTTACCAGTGAGGGCCAAGCGGTGCTGTTCCTAAACGAAAAGAACGATAACCATCTTTTGGCAGCACTTCCCCAGGAGGAATTTTCACGCTGGGCTCCGTTTCTCGAACACGTTCATATGCCACTGGGTCAGGTAATCTCTGAGCCAGGATGCATTCAATCTCACGTTTTCTTTCCAACAACCAGTATTGTTTCCTTGCTGTATGTATTGGAAAATGGCGCCTCAGCTGAAATTGCTGTGGTAGGCAATGAGGGAGTAGTCGGCATATCGCTTTTTATGGGAGGTGGATCAACCCCCAGTCGAGCCGTTGTACAGAGTGCCGGAGAGGGTATTCGCCTAAAAGCGTTTGCATTGCAGGATGAGTTTAATCGAGCTGGTCCCGCTTTACATTTATTATTGCGTTATACTCAGGCTTTGATTACCCAGATGGCACAAACAGCCGTTTGCAACCGGCATCATTCACTTGACCAGCAATTGTGTCGTTGGCTGCTACTAAGCCTTGATCGCCTGACAGGAAATGAACTGGTGATGACACAGGAGCTCATTGCAAATATGCTGGGTGTACGCCGTGAGGGCGTGACGGAAGCTGCGTTAAAGTTGCAAAAAGCAGGGCTGATAAGTTATGCACGCGGGCATATCAAAGTGCTGGACAGACTGGGGCTTGAGAAACGCTCTTGCGAGTGCTATGCAGTGGTTAAGAAAGAATATGATCGTTTATTACCCAACATAATGGCAACCTAACTCAATCACTGTAGCCTATTCACGCCCTCCCTCCGATAGCCATGCATCTACACACATTAGCAGCTCGTAGGGGCTCATTTCAACAAATCGCTCGTCTGTAGATGGGCTCAACAGTTCATTCATTCCCCCGCGACTGTTCGGTAGTTCATCTGCTTCCAGTGCATCTTGCGGGGTGGCGATGGCTTGCATTTTCTCTCCTTTACCAACAAGAAAATTATTTAAAAAAATGCCCCATATTGTTAAAATACATGGGGCAAAGCTTGTTTTTATTGATAACCTGGCAGCTAACCTCGGGTGCTTTTATTTTTTCACTTCAACACCCGAGATAGGATTAGTCATTAATGCGGTCAGCCATCTTTTTGTTGCGCCTCAAATTTCTTGATCTGCTCCTCTGCCGTCTCGCTGCTGACACCGTATGTTTCTTGAATTTTTCCAGCTAGGGCTGTACGTTTTCCCGCAATGACATCAAGATGGTCATTTGTTAACTTAGCCCATTGCGCCTTAACTTTACCTTTAAATTGCTTCCAGTTTTCTTCAGTAATATCCCAGTTCATTTTGATGCTCCTTATGGGTGGTTGTGCCACAGGCAAGAATATCTAACTTGCACAGCAGGCATGTTATTTAGTGTTAGATAATTTAGGAACGTGTTTCTGCATCACAGCGACCGAGCTAAATTTAATTGGCTAGACCACCGGGCAGTAGATTAAGACTAGGCGCATTCAACTCACCTGGCGGTGCGATAGCGTACATAGATTACACTTACTACCTACTATGGCAGCAGCTTCATTGTGAAGGTTTGCAAGGGATTGGACCCAGCCTTATGAGCGGGGCTGTTCGGAGCGTTGAAGTAAAGCAGGCCGATGCTATTAGCTGGCATCTGCTGCATACTGGGGTCGCCTCTTTGCCTTAATTACCCCCGTGGTGGCAGTTTCGCCGTGCAGCTTTGCAAGGAGTCGGCTGCGGCTTCGACCAGTGCGGTCAAGTTAGAGATTGCCTCGGCTTCGCGGTCGGCGCTGATGGGGGCTTGGAAGTAACGCAGCCCGGCCACTTCAATTCGATCTTGCCCGTGCACGAACAGGCGATGCACCGAGAGCGAGGCCAGCTGCCCATCCGGTCGATTGGCTACGCTGCGTACAAAAGGGAAGGGCGCTTCTTTGCCGCCTTCTCGCGCATTCCGCACGGTCAAGGTCAGTGAGGGGCCGAGTACGCCCGTGGTGCGGGTCTGCTTGAAATAGCTGGGGTAGGCCTCCACGCTGCGCTGGTTTTGCGCGGCCAGATTGTCGATCTCCGCTTCAGTGGTGCGGCCTGCCGGCACGGTTGACGTCACCACGTAGAGGGCGGTCAGGTCGGGGTAGGCCACCCGGCTAAAGTACAGGGTATTGCTGTTGTACAGCGCGTAGGCCAGCCCCTGCGCCTCCTGGCTGCGCGGAAAGCTCAGGCAAAACACATTCTCGAAGCGATGGGTGCCATCCCAGATGGGGGCTCGGCTGAAATCCGCCTCGTAAAACTTGCTGGATAGCTCAAACGCGGGTTGAGCCGCCGTGCTGTGAGTGCTCAACGTGATGGCGGACAGAAACAGGGCGCAAGCTAAACCGCGTGATCGTGTCATGGGGCGTACCAGATAAAGGGTGCGTAACAATATACACCTGAATAGTCGATTTGCATAAGCGCTACCGGCAGGTGCATGCTGGTCTAGGGGAAAGATAACTGACTCCATACCCAAACTTCGGTCATTCCAGCTGTAGCCCCCTCCCAAGTCAAGCCCTCCCGCCCGTTTGCACAGGGCGTAACACTGTCTGCTGGTTTTTGCACCATCTGTATCGTTTCAAACCGATGACATTACCGTACAGTAAGTGCACCCCCCCTTTCTCTGGCGCTACCGTCTGGTGGCGCTGCTTTCGGTGTGCTGCCACAAGCAGCCCCGTCGTTCAGGAGGTTTGATGTCTGCTGCGCCTGCGGTGTGGAAGCGTATGTTTGGTGAGGCGGTGTCGCAATTGCCGGTGATGTCCTGGGTACTGGCGGCGACACAGTTGATCAATCGCATGGGTGGCGCGGTGCGCATGTTCATGCCGCTGTATCTGCATCAGGCGCTGCACTTGCCGATGGATCAGGTGGGGTGGTTGCTGGCCTGTAATGGGGTGGGCATGCTGGCGGGGTCCTGGCTGGGTGGCGTGATGACCGACCATTGGCCGGCGCGGCGACTGGCGGTGGGTATGTTGTTCAGCGCGGCGCTGATATTCCTGCTGTATTTGTTCCTCGACTCAATCTGGTGGCTGGCGCCACTGCTCTTGGTGACCGGCTTTACCGATGTGGCGCTGCGGCCGCAAATCCACCGCCTGATCATGGAGGCCTGTCCGCCGGAGACCCGGGCGACGGCGCAGTCGCTCAACCGGGTGTCGATCAATCTGGCGGTGGCGTTGGCCGGGGTGCTGGGCGGGATTGCTGCCAGCATGGATTACCGGATTGTGTTCCTGTTTGATAGCCTCACCTCGGCCCTGGCGGGTGTCTGGTTGTGGTGGGCGTTGCGCCGCTTTGCACCGGAGGCTGCGCCTGCAGCGCAGACCGGTACTGCCAAAGCACCGCAGGAGGGGCAAACCCCGTATCAGGACCCGCCCTTTCTCTGGTTTGTGGGCGGCGCGCTGGTGCTGCAGATGGTGTTTGAGACCATCAACATCCAGTTGGGTAATTATATGGGGGCGCATTATCGGCTGGGGCCATCGGCCTTTGGCTGGCAGATGGCCATCAATGGCTTGCTGATTACCGTGGTACAAATTCCCCTCACCGCCTGGGGCAACCGCCGCTACCCGCCTACGGCGCTGGTACTCAGTGGCGGTGCGCTGATGGCATTGGGTGCGGCATTGGTGCCGCTGGGGCAGAGCTTTGGCTGGGTGTCGTTCACCACCGTGGTGTGGACGGTGGCCGAGATGCTGTGGATGCCAACCCTGGTGCTGCTGGTGATGCAGCGTGCGGAGGGGCGTCGTACCGGGCATTATCTGGGGGTGTACTCCATGGCGTGGAGTATTGCCGGGCTGCTGGCGCCGGTATGGTCCAGCCAGTTGATTCACCATGGCGGGGCGGACAGTGTCTGGTACCTCAGCGGTCTGGCCTGTGTGCTGGTGTTGCCGCTGCTGTTGCGCACCGGGCGTGTCATGCAGGATCAGCATGCTGCGGCCAAACCGGCTGAGGCCGGGGGGCGTGCATGAGTAAAGCGGCCCCTGCGGACTGGCGGCGCTGGCTGGGACCGTCGCTGCGCAGCTTGCCCACGATGGCCTGGGTGCTGGCGGGGGCGCAACTGATTAACCGTATGGGCGGTGCGGTGCGCATCTTCATGCCGCTGTACCTGCACCAGGCTTTGCACTTGCCGATCGAGATGGTGGGCTGGCTGCTGGCCTGCAATGGGCTGGGCATGCTGGCCGGGGCTTACGGCGGCGGCCTGATGAATGACCACTGGCCCGCCCGCCGCCTGGCGTTGATCATGTTGTGCGGCTCGGCAGGCTGCTTCCTGCTCTACCTGTGTGTTGAGCAGCCGATCTTGCTGGCGCTGGTGATGATGGCCAGTGGCTTCATGGATACCGGTTTTCGGCCGCAGATCCACCGGCTGATCATGGAAACCTGCTCGGCAGAAAGCCGGGTGGTGGCGCAGTCGCTCAACCGGGTGTCGATCAATCTGGCAGTCTCGGTGGCGGGTGTCATGGGCGGGCTGGCGGCCAGCCACGACTATCGCATTGTGTTCATCCTCGACAGCCTCACCTCCGCGCTGGCAGCCTTGTGGCTATGGTGGGCGCTGCGGCGGCATGCCGGGCAGGCGCAGGCTGCCGTCACACGGGATACCACGGGTGAGCGCCATCTGCAGAGCCCTTATCGGGATGGGCCTTTGCTCGCTTTCATGTTCGGCAGCCTGATCCTGCGGCTGGTGCTGGAGGCCATCTATTCGCAGCTGGGCAACTATACGGTGTTGCATTACCGGCTGGGGCCGGAGGGGTTTGGCTGGCAGATTGCGCTCAACGGCCTGCTGATCGTCGCCGTACAGATACCGCTGACCAGCTGGTGCAGTCGCAACGCCCAGCCGCCGCTGCTGATGTTGGCCGGCGCGCTGCTGATGGGCCTGGCCAGCGCCATGCTGCCGCTGGGGCAGGGCGTGGTGTGGCTGTCTTTTTCTACGGTGGTGTGGACGGTGGCGGAGATGGTGATCATGCCCACGGTCATTGGCGTGGTGATGCAGCGGGCAGAAGGGCGGCGTACCGGCCATTATCTGGGCATCTATACGGTGGCCTGGAGCGTGGCCAGTCTATTGTCACCCGTCTGCTCCAGTCAGCTGATCCGCTACTTCGGTGCCGAGCGCATGTGGTATGCCAACGCCCTGTGCTGTGTGCTGGCAATGCCGCTGCTGTGGCGAACCAGCCAGCGCATCCAGCGTGAAGAAAGCCCGGGGAGTGCTGCTGCTGAGGCAGGTTGATCAGGCACTGTCATGGTGCAGTGCCCTCTGGCTGTACCGGGACAGTGTGTCGTGTGTCCGCGTATAGTGCTGACTTTGAAGTCAGGCCACTCTGGCCACGCAAGGAATCTTATGCAGGTCAAACCTGCTCGCCAGCACAACACACATTACACACACGGCAATGCCCCGGAGGCACGGTCATGAGCGCGGCACAGGTTCGCCAGGGTATCTGGTATGGCCTCGGAGCCTATTTCTGCTGGGGGCTGTTCCCGCTGTACTGGCGACCGCTGCACGCTTTGCCCGCGACGGAGATTCTGGCGCACCGCATGGTATGGTCACTGCCAGTGCTGATCGTGCTGCTGGCCTGGCAAGGAGACTGGCGTCAGGTACTGGCCGCGCTGCGCCAATGGCGCAGTAGCCGCCTCTTCCTTTGCTCCGCCCTGTTGCTGGGTTGTAACTGGGGCGTGTATATCTGGGCGGTCAACCAGGGCAAGGTGCTGGAAGCCAGCCTGGGTTACTTCATCAACCCGCTGGTCAATGTGCTGCTGGGCAGCGTACTGCTGCATGAGCGGCTGCGGCCCGGGCAATGGCTATCGGTCGCGCTGGCAGCAGCCGGGGTGGCCTGGCTGGGCTGGCAACTGGGCACCTTGCCGTGGGTGGCGCTGGTGCTGGCCTTCAGCTTTGGCTTCTATGGCTTCCTGCGCAAGACTGCCGCGCTGGGCTCGCTGGAAGGCTTGTCGATGGAGGCCATCCTGCTGTTCCTGCCCGCGCTGGGCTATCTGCTCTGGCTGTCGTGGCAGGGGCAAGGCCACTTCGGCCATATCGACAGCGGTAGAACCCTGCTGCTGATGGGTACCGGCATTGTCACGGTCATCCCCTTGCTGATGTTTGGTGCGGGTGCACGACGCTTGCCGCTCAGTACACTGGGCCTGCTGCAATACCTCTCGCCCACGCTGCAATTGCTGATCGGTGCGCTGCTGTATCATGAGCCTTTTGATCAGGTGCGCCTGATCGGCTTTGGCCTGATCTGGCTGGCACTGCTGGTATTCACTGCAGAGGGCTTCTGGCAGCGGCGGAACTAGCCCGGCATGCTCGGGTCATAGCCCCATCTGTTATCGGAGCCGAGCATGCCCCGTTCGCTATCTGTTACTGCATTCCTCGTGCTGAGTCTGGTCTGGTCTTTGCAGGCTCATGCTTGCCCGCCGGGTCAATACCCGTTGGGGGGGGGCAATGCCGGCTGGTCCGGTTGTGCTCCGATCTATGACCCACAAGGCAATGTGCCCGGTACCCCGGAGTGGAATTCGCGGGTCAACGGAGCGGGGCGGCAAGGCAATACCCCGCAAGCCGCACCACCGCCTGGCCCGACCGGCTACTGGCAACGCCGCTACAGCGCCATAGCCTGGGCGCGTGATGCCAAAGGCGCCCCCAGCTACGCCTACGGATTGGACTGGTCCAGTCAGGAAGAGGCTGAACGCGAAGCCATGGCGGCCTGCAATGAGGCCCAGCTCAAGGAATGCCGGATCGGCTTCAGTTTCTACAACGGTTTTGTCGCCATCGCCCGCGCACCCAACGGCGGCCTCAGCGGCGGCTCTGCCGCCGAGGCGCACGAGGTGAAACAGGATGTCCTCAAACGCTGCCAGCAGGAATACCAGCAACCCTGCAAACTGGAATTCCTGCGCGGCATCCCGGCCCGCTGGGTGGTGCCAGGGGTGAACTGAGGGAAGCCGTTAATTTGGGCGGCCTTGTTATTGGCATTTGTTGGTGAGGGTTAAGCTTAGTGTGTCATTTGCTATCCAGAGTTCGATCAGGCCGGGTTTGACATTGCCATTTCCAGGATACAGTTCTTTCACTGCTGGCTGTTTAGTGAGGGCTGTGAAGCTCGTGCTGATCGCCTCAGCTGCACCTTTGTCCTCCTCAAAATAATAGCGGACTATTGTGTTTTTCGGCGTTCCTGTCTTCATTCGTTCCGGGGAATAAATGCTCAGGTTTGGCAAGCATGCTTTAAGCGTGTAATTGAGCGTTCTGACGTCTTGAGCAATGGATTCCGCGGAGAATTGTATAAAAAGCTTAGCAGGAGTAATTTTGACTTGATTCCCTTTTATTAAAGAGGCTGTGGAGGTACCCTCCTCTTCGGGCTTCCCATGTTCCGCAATGCACTGATTTCTTTCTGTTTGGTTATTGGCGTTTGCCAGGCAGTGTTCGAGTGGGTCAAGACGCATGCCCGCTTCTGCAATTTTTATGACGGCTTGGGTAATCTCGCGGATGGATGCCTCGGAGAGTGTTGTGCTGTGGGCAGGGAGGGTGACGGTACCATTTGCATTACCATAGGCTGCCCCTGCATTCTGAGTTGCTGTCAGCATGGCCTGGTAGTATTTTTCCGCCTTATCCAGCGCGGATTGTGCCTCGTGCAATGCATGGCACTTGCCCTTATCGTCACTAGATACGTCATTGCAGGTCTTGTCTTTTATCCATGCCTCAAACGGGTCTCCGGCTGCCTTTTTCTTGTCGTCGAAGGCGCTTTGTTTCTGGTCGCGATCCTGCTTTGCGTCACTCAACAGTTGCGGATTGCTGCCACTCGCCTGAGACTGGGTATTTAGAATCACAACGGGTTGACTGTCTCCCAGGCTGGTCAGTTGCTCAATGGCTAGCACGCTGACCAGCATGCGCTGGTCCCGTGCTGCCTGCAACCTCAGCTCGTCCTCTCTAATGGCACCACTGGCATAGCGCAAGCAGGTATTCAGCATGGACAGGCTTAGCAGATTGACCGTCTGACTACGGCGGATGGTGGCGCCACTCTCGCTGCTGGCCATCTTGATTGCCGCTTTCAGCTTTTGCTCAGGGATCCCCGCATCAAGATCCGCTGCCAGACTGGCACTCAGCACCGAAAACACATCCGGTGCCTGCTCTGCGCAGACCCGAATTGCGCCTCCATATGGTATGGCGAGGATGGCGCGCTGCTTGGCATCTACGAAAATCGCCTTACCGGGTACTGAGTTTGTGCTGTTAGAGTTTGTGTTGTTAGCAGGTATCGTGAACTCATGGTGGATGGCGTTGTGATTGGCTCCACAGCCAGCCAGCAAGAGCACCATGCTCCATGCAAGCAAACGAAGTTTGGCGAGGTGCATGCGGGTCTCCCTGTGATAGGCAAGCGCTTACGGCAAGTCTATGGTGGCAGCGCTGGGCATGACCCGGCGCTCGCACACACTGCACTATTTGCCTTGCCGTAAGTACTGTCCGATAGGGCAGGGGCTCAACTGACCGGAGGTCGGGGTTCTTCCTGGCGGGCCTGGAAGCGGTGCAGGCCAAATGCGACGGTGGCGGCGACCAGCGGGATGGCGCCGCCGGTGACCAGTTCAGGGGTGACATGCAGGCCGAGGGCGTGCAGGGCTTTGGCGGCGTAGCCGATCAGGCTGACGATGTAGTAGGTGAGTACGGCAACGGAGAGCCCTTCCACCGTTTGTTGCAGGCGTAGTTGCAGCGCGGCGCGGCGGTTCATGGAGGCGAGCAGGCCATGGCGCTGAGCTTCACTGCTGACATCAACCCGGGTACGCAGCAGGGCGGTGCTGCGCTGGAGCCGCAAGGAGAGCTGCTCTTGCCGCCGGCTGACCGACTGACAGGTGTCAATGGCGGGAGCGAGACGTCGCTCCACGAATTCACGAAACGGCTGCAGGCCACTCAGGCGGCTTTCGCGCAGCTCGGCAATCCGCCGTTCGATAATGGCGTAGTAGGCACTGGCGGCGCTGAAGCGGTAGCTGCTGGCGGCCAGACTGCCTTCCAGTTCAGCGGCCAGTTCGGTCATCTCGTCAAGCAGTTGCCGGTCGTCACTTTCTGGCTGGCGGATGGCGCGGGTCAGTCGGCTCAGGCGGGCTTCCATGTCGGCCAGCTGCGGTAGCAAGGCCTTGGCTACCGGCAGCCCGAGCAAGGCCAGCATGCGATAGGTTTCGATTTCCAGCAGGCGCTGCAGCATGCGGCCACACTGGCGTTCGCTCATCGCCCCATCGAGCAGCAGCAGGCGGCTGGCGCCGGAGGGCAGGTGGCGGTCCGGGTGCAGCTGCAGGTCGGTCAGGGCCAGACCGCGACCATCGCCCAGCTCGGAGCCGATCAAGTCGTGCCCGGCAAAATATCGGTCCGCTACTCGGGTGAGATCGACGGGCTCTTCCTGTCGTGGTACCACTGCAGCATGGATGGCGACCAGCAATTGACCTGGCAAGGTATCCAGCCAGTCCGCAGGCAAGCGGTCCAGCGGTGATTCGGCGAAAGGATCTTCCGGGCCATCCGGCAGCAGCAGCGAGTAGCGGGTAAATTCGGTATGGCTGTCCCAGCGCAGGGTCAGCCCGGCGTGTTCGCCGACATAGTGCGGGTGACTGCCCGGTTCCGGCAGGCCTAGCTGTCGCGTCAATGCCTGCAAGGCGGCACGGTGTGCGGTGGTATCACCGCCAAACAAGACCAGTGCGCTGAGCCGGCTACCGGTGTGCACCGGTACTGAGGGGCGGGCATGGGCTTCGTCGTTCAGCGATTGGCGCAGCGGGTGCTCTTGCAGCAGCGGGGCAGTCATGCAGGCTCCAGACACAGGCGATGGTTATCATGCTAAGGCAGGCCTGGCTTTGGGTAAAGCCGGGCCTCAGACCATCTGGTCATGTACTTATAGCAGTGCAGGATGACAGCGCAACGACAAGGTCTAGCGCTGAGCGGGGGAGGGCAGCATCGGCGCGAGGTCGCTAGCGGCGGTGGGGCGGGCAAACAGGTATCCCTGGTACTGCGTACAACCTGCGCGGCTGAGGAAGGCGCGCTGGGCTTCGGTCTCCACTCCTTCTGCCGTCACCTGCAGGTGCAGGGCCTGTGCCATGTTGATGATGGCTTGCACGATGCCTTCTGCACCTTCGTCGCCCGGTACATCGTGGATGAAGGAACGGTCGATCTTCAGCTTGTGGATGGGGAAGCGCTTCAGATAGCTGAGGCTGGAGTAGCCGGTGCCAAAGTCATCAATGGCCATCCGCACCTTGAGCGCAGACAGGGCATCCAGCTTGCGCAGCGCCTCGGTGGCATCGCGGATCAGGAAGGTTTCGGTGAGCTCCAGCTCCAGTGCCTCACCCGGCAGTTGATGGCGCTGCAGGGTGTCCGCCACCCGTTCGACGAAGTCAGCTTGCTGAAACTGGTAGGCTGACACGTTGACCGCTGTCGTGAAGCGGTAGCCGTCACGCCGCCACTGGCTGGCCTGAGCGGCTGCGCTGTCCAGTACCCAGTTACCAATCGCAACGATCAGCCCGGTTTCCTCGGCAATCGGGATGAATTGGCCGGGGGGCACTTCACCCAGCTCCGGATCGTGCCAGCGAATCAGTGCTTCCACCCCGAGCAAGGTAGCGCTATTGAGGTCCACCTGCGGTTGGTAGTGCAGATGAAAGCGCTGCTCGCGTAGCCCTTCACGCATGGCATGATCCAGCTTCATGCGGGTCAGCAGACCCAGATTCATCTGCCGCTGGTAGAAGCGGAAGTCGGCGCGGCCCCGCTCCTTGACGTGATACATCGCGCTGTCGGCGTTCTTGATCAGGTCATCCATGCTGCGACCATCATCAGGGTAGAGCGCGATGCCAATGCTGCAGGTGACCGAGAACGTCAGGTCGGCAAAGTGGAAGGGTTGCGACAGCGCATCAATGATGCGGCGCGCCGAGTTTTCCGCGCCCTGTTCATTCACGCCGTTGAGCACCAGGATGAATTCGTCGCCGCCCAGGCGGGCTGCAGTGTCCTGCTGCCGCAGGCAATCCTGCAGCCGCTGCGCGACATCCATCAGCACGGCATCTCCGGCCAGATGACCCAGTGAATCGTTGATGTGCTTGAAGCGGTCCAGGTCCAGAAACAGCACGGCGAACTGGCTCTGGTTGCGCTCGGCGGACTGGATGGCCATCTGGACACGCTCGGCCAGCAGCAGGCGGTTGGGCAGGCCGGTCAGGGTGTCGTTATAGGCGAGGTCTTCAATACGGCGCTTGGCCGCCTTGGCTTCCGTCAGGTCTTTCAGGAAGCCGACATCGTGGCTGCGCATGCCCTGGCTATCCAGCATCCTTACCAGTGACAGCAAGCAGGGTATGGTTCCACCATGGGCCTGCTGCAACTGAATCTCACCTTCCCACAATAGATGCTGTGCCAGCTCCAGTTGCAGGTTATGCAGAAAGCGCTTGCCATCCGGGTGGCTCAGGAAGCGGGAGGGATCAGTCCCCTGCAGGCTAGTGATGCTTTGCCCGGTCAGGGCGGCGAAGCGCGGGTTGGCGGTGACGATCCGCCCTTGCTGATCCGTAATGAAAATGGCATCCAGGCTGGCATCCAGCACCTTGGCCGCTACTTGCAGCTGGGCCTCATCCTGCAGCCGCCGGGTAATGTCACGGAAGGCATAGACCCGGCCAATGGCGCGGCCCCGCGCAAACTGGGGTAGCGATACCCGCTCCAGCACCAGGCCACTGCGCAGGTAGAGGGTGTCGGTGGCTTCCAGCAGCGGAGATTGCTCCAGTTGCTGCAAGCGGCGCTGATAGTCATCGGGGTGTTGCACGGCTTGCAATAACCACTGGAACACAGCAGGATCGTCGCGGCGGGTCTGCAAGGACTCCGGCAGGCCCCATTGCTGGGCAAAACGCTGATTGTAGCCCCGGATGCTGCCATGCCGGTTGACCACCAGAATGCCATCTGCGCACGACTCCAGCGTGGCACGTAACTCGGCGATCAGGGTTTCCAGCTCCTGCTCGGCTTGTAGCTGGGCGCTGTGGTCGATGAAGCTGGCCATGAACATGGATTCGTTGCCGAGCTTGACCAGGCTGACACAGCGCTCCACCGTGATCAGGCCGCCGTCGCCACGGCGCATGACGGTTTCCGAATTGATATGCTGGCTGCGACCTGCAGCAACGTCTTCCCAGAAGTACAGGTCTTCCGGGGTGGACGCCAGCTCGGCGACCGAACGTCCCAGCAGGGCGGTGACCGGCATGCGCAGCATACGCTCGGTGGCGGCATTGGCGGCGACCACTTGCAGGCTGATCGGGTCGACCAGCCAGACCGCCTCCATCAGGCCGTCGATCAGGGGTTGCCAGCGATTGAGCTTCATGGTGGTGTCCCTGAGGCCGCCTCACGACCGCGCTCAAAGAAGTAACACATGCGCTTGCGGGGCGAGAGGTAATCAAACACCGGACGCGGCAACTGCGTGGGCTTCAAGCTGCGCTTGATCGACAAGTCGGGCTCATTTTCCAGGTCCAGCACAATGCAATCCTCGCGCGGCACCTCACGATCATGCACCACAATATGGGGCTTGAGCGGCCGAGCGGCGTTGACCGATACCACCAGTGCATAACGCTCATCTTCCAGCTGTACCACCGAGCCTGGCGGGTAGACACCCATCATGCGGATAAAACTGTTGAGAATGGTGGCGTCGAAGTGATTTCGCTGCTGCGCAAACAGGCTGCGCAGGACTTCATGCGGGGTCAGTGCCTGCGCCGGGTTGGCCGGGTTGCACAGATTGTCATAGCGATTGACCAGCGCCACAATGCGGGCTGCCGGACTGATCTTGTCGCTCTTGGCCCGTTGCGGAAAGCCGCTGCCATCGGCATGCTCATGATGCTGGGCCAGCGTGAGCAAGGTCGGGGCGGACAGGCCCATGCGACGCCCCAGCGCAATGCCCTGGCTGACGTGGGTCTGGTAGAGCTCACGCTCGGCGTGATTGAAATGATCGTCCAGATGACGGACCCGGTCAGGTAATTCAATCTTGCCGATGTCATGCAGCAGTGCGCCCATGCCGAGGTCAGCCATGGCTTGCCGTTCCAGCCCGCAGGCCTTACCCAGCAGCAAGGACAGGATGGTGACGTTCAGGGCATGCAGTGCCCCCTCTTCGCCAGTTTTCTCAGACAGCAGCCGGATGGCTGCTTCCTGATCGCCTGTGAGGTCATCAACAAACCCACCAATCAATTGCTCGGAGAGTTGCCGTGCCTGCTCGGGGGAGGTATTGGCCTGCTTGCTGACCAGTTTGAATTGCCTGCTTGCTTCACCAAACTGCCGCTCACAGGCCGCCAGGCTGGCGCGTTGCTGATCCAGTCGTTCACGGCGGGCACGCTTGGCCTTGATCTCAGGATTCTCGACCGGGCTGGCTTCGGTAGCGACGATGGGTTTGATTGTGTCATGACCGGGCTCCGCCAGCGGCTGAGCGTCGCTGCGGGCTGGGTCATAGCGGATACGTTCCAGTCCCAGATTGCGGATGATCTCGATCTGTTCTTCCGTGCGAATCTTGAAACTGTTGAGCGAAAACGGGTGCGCCATCCAGCCCAGGTCCAGGTGGATGTACAAACCGATGCGCAATCGGGCGATGTCAACGAATTGTGCTTCGCTGTCGGACATGATCAGTGGGCGAACCTCTTGTACGAGCGGAGGGGGTACTTGAAGGTCATAGCAGACATTTATGCTGTTTGCAAAATTTAACTGGCTTGTTGGTCAGAAATGTTAAAGCCAGATGCAAGTGGCTGTCCAATGCTCCTGCAGGCAGGAGCGGATAGACTGGTCGGGTCGTGATGCAAAATGGTACAGTGCGCCCTGTTTATCGACCGAGTGGAGGGGCCATGTACTCAGCCATCAAACATCTTCATCTGTTGGCGGTTGCCTTGTCCGGCAGCCTGTTCCTGCTGCGGGGCGTCTGGATGCTGCAGGAATCCCCCCGGCTGGCTTACCGCTGGGTGCGCATTGTGCCGCATGTGATCGATACCGTATTGCTGTCTGCAGCGATCGCGCTGATGGTGCTGAGCGGCATGTATCCGTTCATGCAGCCCTGGCTGACCGCCAAGTTCTTTGCCCTGCTGGCCTATATCGGCCTGGGCACCTTTGCGCTCAAGCGTGGCAAGACACATGCCCAGCGTCTGGTGTGCTGGGTGCTGGCGGTCTGTGTGTTCTTCTATATGGTGCTGGTAGCGTTGAGCAAGTCACCCGTACCGGATTTCTCGCGTTTGATGGCTTAGACCCGGGTGTGATGGATGTCGACTGAATTATCGCCTTATCAACTGCTGGGCGGCGAAGCCGTGCTGCGCCAGCTGGTGGACCGCTTTTACGCCATCATGGATACCGATCCGGTAGCGAAAGCCGTGCGTGACATGCACCCGGCAGACCTGACCCATTCTGCCGATAAGCTGTTCATGTTCCTGTCGGGCTGGCTGGGCGGACCGAATCTGTACATTGAGCGTTTTGGCCATCCCATGCTGCGTGCCCGGCACCTGCCGTTTGCCATTGACAGCAGCGGGCGTGATCAGTGGATGTACTGCATGCTCAAAGCCATGAACGAGGTGGCCATGGAAGACGCCTTGCGCAGTCATTTGGAGGAAGCACTGTTTCGCACGGCAGATTTCATGCGCAATCAGGATGTCTGAACGCTGGGAAAATGTCACCCGCTGGACCATACTCATGGCAGGAGGATGGGTATGCTGAAACGGGCATTCTTGCTGCTGGCGATCAGCCCGATGGCATGGGCGGCGGAGCCTTTGACCATCACCTACATCGAAAAACCACCTTATTACTATACGGATGAGCGTGGTCTGCCTGCGGGCTTCCTGTTGCAACGGGTGCGGCAAGCGTTGTCCAAGGGCGGGTTGTCTGCAGTTTATGTGGCTCGCCCGGCGCGGCGGGCACTTGAAGAGATACGAGTGAACGCTTTTCCCGTGTGCTCCATCGGCTGGTTCATGAATGATGAGCGACGAGGCTTTGCCCGCTTTAGCCGGCCTCTGCATCGGGACCAGCCCATTGTATTTGCCAGCCTGCCAGAGCATGTGGCGCACTGGAGCGGCATTGCGCGGGTCAGCGAGTTGCTGACCCGCCCGGCGCCACCACGGGTCGGAGTGGTGGACGGTTTTGTCTATGGTGCGCCGCTGGATGCACTACTGCAGGGGATGGGGGCGGACGTGGATCGCTCCAGTGATGTGCTGCAGGCTTTGCGTAAGCTGCAATTCCAACGGGTAGAGCTGGTTCCGCTTAACCCGGAAGAGCTGGACTATTATCAACACGTGTTGCGTGTCAGCCCGCAGGCCAATGCGCCCAAAGTGGCATTGGCCCGGCTGACCTTTACGGATATGCCACCAGGCAATCTGCGCTATCTGATGTGCAGCAAGCAGGTGCCTGATGCGGTCATGACTCAGCTAGATAGTGCCTTGCCGCCGCTCAGTGCGCAGTAAGAGCAATACAGTATCAGGCCAAAAACAGGAAAATGCTGGGCCGCTTGTTCAGCTCCGGGCGGGGCTGCGACCGCCAGTCAGCCACCCTGCGGGTGAGGATGTGCTCACTCGGTAGCGTCAGGTCGGTGGCCACGCACAGGCGGGTGTCCGGCTGCAAGGTTTGCAGCAGGCTCTCCAGCATCGCCGCATTGCGGTATGGGGTCTCGATGAACAGGATGGTTTCCTGCTGACGGCGTGAGTGCTGCTCCAGTTGTTGCAGGCGTTGCTGACGCTCGGCAGGCTGGGCAGGCAAATAGCCCTGAAACGAGAAGCGCTGGCCATTCAGGCCGCTGGCCATCAAGGCCAGCAACAGCGAAGACGGGCCCACCAGAGGTCGTACCGGGATCTGCCGCTGATGGGCCAGTGCCACCAGTTGCGCACCGGGGTCCGCCACCGCCGGGCAACCGGCCTCCGACAGCAGGCCCACATCCTGGCCCGCCAGCAGCGGGGCCAGCAAGGGCTCCACGTCCTTGGCAGCAGTATGCTCATTCAGCGTCTGCATGCTGAGTTGCTGCAGGGGCAGGGCGGTGCCCATCAGCTTGAGGCAGGCGCGAGCGGTTTTCGGATGCTCCACCACAAAGTGCTGCAGCTGGCGGGTGATGGCCAGCGCACTGGCGGGCAATACCGCTTCCGGTGGTGCGCCTTCGCCCAGCGGGGTCGGGATCAGATACAGGGTGCCGTAGCTCATATCACCCCCAGCGGTGGCAGCCCGGCGCGTTGTAGCAGGGTGGTCAGCGCCATCAAGGGGAGACCGACCAGTGCGGAAGGGTCGTCACCCCGCATCCATTCAATCAGGGCGACACCCAGTCCTTCGGTCTTGGCGCTGCCGGCGCAGTCATACGGTTGCTCGGTGCGCAGATAGCGCTCGATCAGTTCATCTGAGTAGGTGCGCAGCTGTACTTCATACGGTACATCCACCACCTCGGCCACACCGCTGCGGCTGTCGAGCAAGGCCAGCGCGGTGTGAAACACCACCCGGCGGCCCCGCATCTTCTGCAGCTGGGCCACGGCAGCCGCGTGGTGGCCGGGCTTGCCCAGTTGCTCGCCGTCCAGCAAGGCAACCTGGTCGGACCCGATGATCAGGCTGCCGGGAAAGCGTGGTGCCACGGCGCGGGCTTTGGCTTCTGCCAGGCGCAGTGCCGTCTGCTCGGCGCGCTCGCCGGGCAGCGGGGTTTCATCGACATCCGGGCGGGCAACGTCAAACGGCAACTGCAGCCGTGCCAGCAGCTCGCGGCGGTAGGTGGAGGTAGAGGCCAGAACCAGCGTGGGAGACATGGGGCGGGGCGTGAAAGGCTTTGACAATCAAGGGCGCTGATTATATCATGCCGCGTTTATGTCAGAACAGTTCGTCATCCATAACCTCGCCTTTGCCGAGGGCAAGCAACGTCTGGAAGGCCGCGTGCCGCTCCAGCAGCTGCCACGGCTGGCCGCCAGTTTGTCACGTACCGACGGCGAAGTCAGGTTTGTGGTGCAGGGTGGTGTCAACGCCTTGCGCTTGCCGGTGCTGGACATCTCGGTGGAAACCGACGTGTGCCAGGTATGCCAGCGCTGTCTGCAACCGTTCACCCATGCGGTGTCGAGCCAAAACCGTCTGGTGGTGGTGAAGACGCAGGAGCAGGTGGAAGAGTACGACAGTGATGACGAAGATGCTGTGCTGGTCGAGGCAGCTTTTGACGTATTGACCTGGGTGGAAGATGAGGTGCTGCTTAACCTCTCGTTTGCCCCCAGGCACGAACAGTGTGTCGACATTGCTGCGGCAGCGGGTGCGGTCGCAGAAAAAGAAAAGCCGAATCCGTTTGCGGTGCTGGCGAAATTGAAAACCCGGCACTGAGCCGGTCGCTGGCGCCGGTTGCGGGCGGTAACTGCAATCGCAGCCGATTTAGTCTAAGGAGTCATCATGGCCGTTCAACAGAACAAAAAATCCCCGTCCAAGCGTGGCATGCACCGCGCCCACGACTTTCTGACCACCCCGCCGCTGGCTGTTGAGCCGGTGTCCGGTGAAGTGCACCTGCGTCACCACGTCAGCCCGAACGGCTACTACCGTGGCCGCAAGGTCCTGAAGACCAAGGGCGAGTAAGCCTGCTGGTCCTGCCGCCTTGCGCGGCCCGCTGTGGCGGCGGTGTCATGTCCGGACCGGTAACGGTCCCCAGGGCACGACCCGCCCGCAGTTCCCTCCCTCTCATTTCTCGCCTGCCTCTGCTCGATGAATATCACCATTGCCGTTGACGCCATGGGTGGCGATCACGGTTGTCGGGTTACGATCGCCGCAGTTCTGCGCTTTCTGCAGCAACATCCTGCTATCCACGTGATTCTGGTAGGCATGCCGGACGCCATGTCGGCTGAATTGCGCCGTCACAAGGATGTGCCGACCGACCGCCTGTCACTCGAACCCGCCACCGAAGTGGTGGGCATGGACGAATCGCCACAGTCTGCGCTGAAGAACAAGAAACAGTCCTCGATGCGCATCGCCATCAATATGGTGAAGGAAGGGCGCGCCCAGGCCTGTGTTTCTGCCGGTAATACCGGCGCGCTGATGGCCACCAGCCGCTTTGTGCTGAAGATGCTGCCGGGGGTGGATCGACCGGCCATCGCCAAGCTGATGCCCAATATGCAGGGCAACAGTGTGGTGCTGGATCTGGGTGCCAATATTGATTCCGAGCCCCTGCACCTACTGCAGTTCGGCGTGATGGGGGCCATGCTGGCCTCCGCCTTGCTGAACAAGCCCGAGCCGACGGTAGGCCTGCTCAATGTGGGCACCGAGGACATCAAGGGCACGGCCACCATCAAGGAAGCGGCTGCGCTGCTGCGTGACAGTGGCCTGAATTTCCATGGTTACGTGGAAGGTGATGACATCTTCAAAGGCACCACCGATGTGGTGGTCACCGATGGCTTTGCCGGCAATATCTCGCTGAAGACTTCGGAAGGCGTGGCCAAAATGATTGCCGCGGCCTTGAAAGAGTCGTTCAACCGTAACTGGCTGACCAAGCTGCTGGGCCTCTTGGCTCTGCCTGCGCTGTCTTCCTTCCGCCGCCGTATGGACCCGCGTCGTTACAACGGCGCCAGCCTGATCGGTCTGCGCGGCACGGTAGTGAAAAGCCACGGTGGCGCAGACGCTTTGGCGTTCCGCTATGCGCTGGAGCAGGCGTTGCTGGAAGTGGAACATAACGTCATCGCCCACATTTCTGGCAAAATGGCAGAATTTCAACCGACTGCCAGCGGTGACGCGGCAGCCCGTGAGGCCTCCTGATGTACGCCAAGATTACCGGTACCGGCAGCTATCTGCCGGCCAAAGTGCTGTACAACGCAGATCTGGAAAAGATGGTGGATACCAGCGATGAGTGGATTGTCACTCGCTCCGGTATCCGTCAGCGTCACATTGCCGCCGAAGGTGAGCTGACCAGTGATCTGGCCTTTGAAGCCTGCCTGCGTGCGCTGGAATCGGCGGGTGTCGCAGCGGAAGAGATTGATCTGATCGTGGTGGCCACCACCACACCAGACCAGATTTTCCCCAGTGTGGCCACTATCTTGCAAAACCGGCTGGGTGCTTTTGGCGGGGTCGCTTTTGACATTCAGGCGGTCTGTGCCGGTTTTGTCTATGCGGTTGCAACTGCCGAGAAGTTCATCCGTAGTGGCAGCTCGAAAAAAGCTTTGGTGGTCGGAGCCGATACCTTCTCCCGCATCATCGACTGGACGGACCGCACCACCTGCGTGCTGTTCGGCGATGGTGCTGGTGCCGTGGTGCTGGAAGCCAGCGAGACGCCGGGCATCCTCAGCTCGCAGCTGAAGGCCGATGGACGCCACAAGCACCTGCTGGAAGTGCCGGGTCAGGCCAGCAGTGGTCAGATCAACGGCCACCCTTTTGTCCGCATGGACGGGCAGGGCGTGTTCAAGTTTGCGGTGAAGTCGCTGGGTGAGATGGCCGACCAGGTGCTGCGCGAGCAGGACCTGACGGCAGCCGATCTCAAGTGGCTGATCCCGCACCAGGCCAATATCCGTATTTTGGAAGCCACCGCCAAAAAGCTGGGCCTGCCGATGTCGCAGGTGGTGACCACAGTCGATCGCCATGGCAATACCTCGGCAGCCTCCATTCCGCTGGCGATGGACGAAGCCGCGCGTGATGGTCGCCTGCAAGCCGGTGATCTGGTGATGCTGGAAGGCATCGGCGGCGGCTTTGCCTGGGGCGCGGTTCTGCTGCGCTGGTAAAGCGCGCGGGCCGGATCATGTTGCGAGCGCTCCTCATCCTGCTCGGGCTGCTGCCAGCCTTGGCTTGGGCCGAGGACACCGCCGCGCCACTGCAGGCGGGCCTGTGGGAAATCTCGACCGTGACCAGCCACAGCCTGATCGGCAAGCGGCCCAAATCGGTGCAACGCTGTCTGGAAGAAGCTCAGCTGCAACAGTGGCGCAGTGATCTGCATCGTTTGCTGGGTGACCAGAAGCAGCAGTGTGAAACCAGCCAGTTCAAGCAAGAAGGCAATCGCGCCAGCTGGCAGGCGCGCTGTGAGGGCAAGATTCCGGCCAAAGGCGCCGCCTGGCTGGTGTTTGATGACTCTACCCATTACCACGGTGAAGCCACGGCGCAGAGCCTCAATGGCTGGCCACCGGGTACCTTTCTCTCGGTATTTACCGCGCAGCGGCTGGGTGACTGCCCTGCGCCCTGACGGATTCAAGGAGTAAAGCATGTCTTTGGCGTTTGTGTTTCCCGGTCAAGGCTCCCAGTCGGTGGGCATGATGAATGCCTTTGCTGACGTGGCCGTGGTGCGTGACACCTTTGCAGAAGCCTCCGCCGTGCTCGGCTTTGACGTCTGGCAAATGGTGGCCGATGGTCCCAAGGAACAGCTGGATGCCACCATCAATACCCAGCCGCTGATGCTGACCGCCGATGTGGCGGTATACCGCGCCTGGCTGGCCCAAGGCGGCGCGGCACCCAGCGTGGTGGCCGGGCACAGCCTGGGCGAGTACGCAGCACTGGTAGCGGCGGGCAGTCTGGCATTTGCCGACGCGCTGAAACTGGTACGGCTGCGCGCAGAAGCCATGCAGGCGGCGGTGCCGGAAGGGACCGGCGCGATGGCTGCCATCCTCGGGCTGGACGACACCGTGCTGCAAGCCGCCTGTGACGAAGCGGCACAAGGCGAGGTGGTGGCCCCGGTCAACTTCAATTCGGCAGGCCAGACCGTGATCGCCGGCAACAAGGCGGCTGTCGAACGTGCCTGCGAGCTGGCCAAGGCCAAGGGGGCCAAGCGTGCCCTGCTGCTGCCGGTGTCGGTACCCTCGCACTGCGCGCTGATGAAACCGGCCGCCGACCGTCTGGCGGCTGCACTGGAGCAGATTCAGATCAATACCCCGGCGATTCCGGTGCTGCACAATGTCGACGTGTGCAGCCACAGCGATGCGGCCGCCATCAAGGCCGCGCTGGTGGCACAGCTGTACAGCCCGGTGCGCTGGGTGGAAACCGTGGCGGCGCTGGCCGCTCGTCCGGTAAGCGTGATTGCTGAGTGTGGCCCCGGCAAGGTGCTGGTGGGTCTCAACAAACGGGGTGCGCCGGACGCGCGCCATGTGGCGCTGGTCGAACCGGCGGCTTTTGCCGAGCTGGCCTGAGCCTCAACCCTTTAACCATCCGCAAGGAGTGGCAATGCTGAAAGACAAGATTGCGCTGGTCACCGGCGCATCACGCGGGATCGGACGTGCAATTGCACTGGAACTGGGGCGCATGGGCGCCACCGTGATCGGCACCGCGACCAGCGAAAGCGGCGCAGCCGCTATTTCGGACTATCTGAAAGAAGCCGGAGTGACTGGAGAAGGCCGCGTGCTGAACGTGAGCGATGCCGCCCAGCTGGACGCCATTGTGGCGGCCATCGAGAGCCAGCACGGTGCCATCACCATTCTGGTCAACAACGCCGGCATCACCCGCGACAATCTGCTGATGCGGATGAAAGACAGCGAGTGGGACGACATCATGAACACCAACCTCAAGCCGGTATTCCAGCTGTCACGACTGGTGATGCGCGGCATGATGAAGGCCCGCTGGGGCCGTATCATCAATATCGCCTCGGTGGTGGGTGCCACCGGCAACCCGGGGCAGACCAACTATTCCGCCGCCAAGGCCGGTCTGATGGGCTTCAGCAAGTCGCTGGCGCGTGAAGTGGGCAGCCGCAACATCACGGTGAACTGTGTGGCACCCGGTTTCATTGAAACCGACATGACCAAGGATCTGCCCGAAGCGCAGCGCGAAGCCTTGTTGGGACAGATTGCGCTGGGTCGGCTGGGCCAACCGGAAGAAATTGCGGCGGCGGTGGCGTATCTGGCCAGCCCGGCTGCAGGCTATGTCACCGGGCAAACCCTGCACGTGAATGGTGGCATGTATATGGGCTGATCCTGGCCCAAGGGCGTGATATTCTGGGCGGGCTCGCCGCGTGCGGGTCGGCCTTGAATGCGCGTTCAGTTTTAACGTTTTGTTTTTGAATGATTTTTTTGTTGCAGGCAGGCGGTTTGGGTTTTCCCGCAAATTTGCTACAATGCCTGCGCTTTATTGAATCCTGTTGAAAGGAATGGTTGAGTAAAAATGGAAAACATCGAAGCGCGTGTTAAAAAGATCGTTGCTGAACAACTCGGCGTGAGCGAAGCGGAAGTCAAGAACGAATCCTCCTTCGTCGACGATCTCGGCGCGGACTCGCTGGACACCGTCGAGCTGGTGATGGCCCTCGAAGAAGAGTTCGAGTGCGAAATCCCGGACGATCAGGCTGAAAAGATCACCACCGTGCAACAGGCGATCGACTACGTTAACGCCAACGTGGCCAAGTAAGCTGGATTCAAAGAACGGGCGCCCCGGGCGCCCGTTGCTTTACCGGACCGCTTTCCGGGATCGTGCTGCATCTGTAGCAGGATCTGAAAACAAGCACGGAGAAACCGTTGTCCAAGCGCAGAGTGGTAGTTACCGGGCTGGGTTTGCTGGCCCCGAACGGCAATGATGTCGCAACCGGCTGGGCCAATATCCTGGCAGGCAAGAGCGGCATTGCCCGTATTTCCCGTTTTGAAACCAGTGATCTGGCCTGCCAGATTGCCGGTGAAGTCAAAAATTTCGACCCGACCCAGTACATCTCGGCCAAGGATGCGCGCCGGATGGACTTGTTCATCCAGTATGGCATTGCTGCCGCCCTGCAGGCGGTGAGTGACGCCGGGCTGGACGACGCTGGCATTGACCCGACTCGTATCGGTGTCAATATCGGCTCCGGGATCGGCGGTCTGACCCTGATCGAAGAAACCGATGGCTTGCTGCGTGAACAAGGTCCGCGCAAGGTATCGCCGTTCTTCATCCCCGGCTCCATCATCAATATGGTGTCTGGTCAGGTGTCGATCATGAAGGGCTACAAAGGCCCGAGCTACGGCATCGTATCGGCCTGTACTACTGGCGCCCACTGCATCGGCGATTCGGCACGCATCATCGCCTATGGCGATGCGGACGTGATGGTGGCGGGCGGGACCGAAGCGGCGGTGACCCGCCTTGGCATGGCCGGCTTTGCTGCCGCCCGTGCACTCTCCACCCGCAATGATGATCCGGAAGCCGCTTCCCGACCGTGGGACATGGGCCGTGACGGCTTTGTGATGGGTGAGGGCGCGGGTGTCCTGATTCTGGAAGAGTACGAGCACGCCAAGAAGCGTGGTGCCCGTATTTACGCCGAGCTGGCCGGTTTTGGCATGAGCTCGGATGCGCACCACATGACGGCACCATGTGAAGACGGCGAAGGTGCGGCGCGCGGCATGCAGAATGCACTGCGCGATGCGGGCATCAATATCGATGAAGTGAACTACCTGAATGCCCACGGCACCTCCACCCCGCTGGGTGACATTGCCGAAACCATCGCCATCAAGCGCTGTTTTGGCGATCATGCGGCCAAGCTGGCGGTGAACTCCACCAAGTCGATGACCGGTCACCTGCTGGGTGGCGCGGGCGGGATTGAAGCGGTGTACTCTACCCTGGCCTTGCATCATCAGGTCAGCCCGCCGACCATCAATCTGCATGATCAGGACCCGGAGTGTGATCTCGACTACGTGCCGAACGAGGCGCGTGAGATGAAGATCGACGTGGCACTGTCCAATTCCTTTGGCTTTGGCGGTACCAACGGTACCCTGGTGTTCCGCCGCGTTTGACGCTGCGGGGTCCAGCCGTACAGCCGGCAAGGCGTTCTGCGCCTTGCCGGTTTTGTTTTGTGGGGCGCTCGTCAGCACCCCCGCCTTGAGGCAGAATGGCGACCATGAGCCGCACACGCATCCACCCCCTTGATATCGTCCCCGACCTGTTCCTGTTGGCCGCCCGCAATCCGGCGCAGTTCCCGGTACTGCTGCAATCCAGCGGCCCGGAAGGCTGGGATATTCTGCTGGCCTGCCCGCAGCCGGTTGCGCTGAGCAGCCCGGATGCGCTGTTCACCGTGCTGGATGCAGCGTGGCGTGCCGAGCAGCAGCCGGTGGACCCGGACCTGGCCGAGTTGCCGTTCCGTGGTGGCTGGTTTGTCTACTGTGGCTACGAGCTGCTGCACGAGATTGAACCGACCGTGCCACGCTTCCCCGCCACGCCGGATTTCCCGCAGGCATGTCTGCTGCGGGTGCCCGCCGCCATCCTGCACCGGCGCGACCGCAACCAGTCCATGCTGCTGCTGGAGGATGACGCCGCCCACCTGCTGCCGCAGTTGCTGGCTGCCTGCCACGATGCATCGCCCTTGCCACCGTGGCCGCCCGCCCGCGTGACCGCCTTGAACGAGGAAGACCCGGCGGTGTATCTGCGCAATATCCAGCGGGTGAAGCAATACATCCACGAGGGTGATGTCTTTCAGGTCAACCTGTCACGCCGCTGGGCCGCTGAGGTGGCCGACGGTTTTGACCCGCGCGCCTTGTACCGTCAGTTGCGTGAGGTGAACCCGGCCCCGTTCTCCGGGCTTGCTTGCCTGCCGGATGGGGAAGGGCAGGCCTGGGTGGTGTCGGCTTCGCCGGAGCGTTTGCTGCGCGTCTCGCACCAGGCAGGCGAGCGCCGTGCGGAAACGCGGCCGATTGCCGGTACCCACCCCCGTTCGACCGATCCGGATGAGGATGCCGCGCTGAAGGCCCGCCTGCTGGCCAGCCGCAAGGAGCGCGCCGAGCACATCATGCTGGTTGATCTGGAGCGCAATGACCTCGGGAGGGTGTGCAAGCCGGGCAGCGTGAAGGTGGATGAGCTGATGGCGGTGGCCAGCTACGCCTTTGTGCACCATATCGAATCCAATGTGCATGGCAATCTGCGTGACGACATCAGCCCGGCGCAAGCCATCCGGGCGCTGTTCCCTGGCGGCACCATCACCGGCTGCCCCAAGGTACGCACCATGCAGATCGTGCGTGAACTGGAAACTTCGCCGCGTTACGCCTATACCGGCAGTATGGGATTTGTGAACCGGGACGGCTCGCTGGACATGAACATCCTGATCCGCAGCTTCATGTATGCGCCACACCGAGCGGATGGGGCGCTATTGTTTCGCGCGGGCGGCGGCATTGTGGCGGACTCCGACCCCGAGCGCGAGCTGAACGAAACCCGCGCCAAGGTACGCGGTTTGCTGCGTGCGCTGGGTATCCAGCAATGACCACGCTCAGCTGGCTCAATGGTGCCGCCGCCAGCAGCATTCCGCTGGATGACCGTGGCTTCCTTTATGGCGATGGTGTGTTCCGCACCTTGCGGCGGGTGGCGGGCGAGGTACCGCTGTGGGATGCGCACCTCGACAAGCTGCACCGCGATGCCGAGGTGCTCGGCATCGGCATGCCGGAAGCCAGTGTGTGGCAGGCAGACCTGCAGGCCGCGCTGGCAGCATGGGGCGAGGCAGACGCGGTGATCAAGCTGACGCTGACCCGGGGGTGCGGCCCGCGTGGCTACCGCCCGCCGGATGGCATTCAGCCCAACCGCCTGCTGCAACTCAGCCCCTTGCCCCACTACCCGGAAAGCCACTACCAGCAGGGGGTGGACGTACAGCTGAGCGCGTTGCGGCTGGGCCACCAGCCGCAACTGGCCGGGATCAAACACCTGAACCGGCTGGATAATGTGCTGGCCCGCCAGGCCCTGCCGACCGAGCGCTTTTTTGAGGGCATTCTGCTGGATCAGGAGGGCTGGGTGGTGGAAGGCATCCAGAGCAACCTGATTGTGCGACTGGATGGCGAGCTGCTGACCCCAGCCTTGCGCCGCTGCGGGGTCGCCGGGCTGACCCGCGATCGCTGGATTGAGGCGTCGCGCAACAGTCGCCAGCCTTTGAAATGTGCCGACCTCACGCTGGAGATGGTGCTGGCGGCAGATCGCATGTGGCTATGCAACAGCCTGATCGGGGTGATGCCGGTACGAGAATTGCACCTCACACAACAGGTCAAGCAGTTTGCGGTGGAAGCGTTAAACTGCCCCTGAGCACCCCTGTCCCTAGGGACAGGTACGACCGTTATCCATCCCGTAACCCGCATGAATGCTGGATTTAGAAGCCCTATGGTTTTTTGGTGAAAGCTTGCATCATGAAAGTAATCTCCCTATACTCGATCGTGAATATACATTTACTAAACAAAACGGTCGGTGGACCGCATGCACAAGGCTGACCTTGGCGGGCAGCATTGCCCGATCGCCCAGACGCTGGAGCAGGTGGGGGAATGGTGGTCCCTGCTGATCGTTCGCAACCTGTTTTGCGGCATGAGTCGCTTTGATGCCCTGCAGCAGCATCTGGGGATCAGCAGCAATATTCTGGCAGCCCGCCTGAAGCGACTAACCACGCTGCAGATTGTCCAGCGTGAGGCCGACCCGCAGGACGGGCGAGCATGGCACTACCGTTTGACGGAAAAAGGCCAGGCGCTGGCCCCCTTGCTGGCGGCCATGGTGGACTGGGGGGAGGCATGGATGCCTCACCCGAAAGGTCGCAGGATACGTTTGATTGAGCGGCAGAGCCGCCAAGTGGTACGCCCTGTGCAGATCTTCTCACAGGCCGGTGTGCCGCTGGCGGCCACCGAACTGGATTTTGAGCCGGGCCCGGCAGCAGATGCGTCTGCACGGGCGCTGGCTGAAGCGGCCCGCACGCGCCGCTGAACCTGCTTCACGGCTTCCTAGGGAGCCTCCCCTGTTGCTTGCCCTGCCCAATGGCGGGGCCATCCTGCACACAGTGGCCTACCGGGCCGCTGGCGGCATCGACCGATGCCTGGCCGTCGTTTATGGCTACCCGCCAGAGATGACGCGCCTTCCATAACCATAATGCAGCCGCAACAGAGGAAGACCATGGATCACATCTGGCTCAAGTCCTATCCGGAAGGGATTCCGGCAAGCATCGACCCCTCCTGCTATCCCTCCCTGGTTCACCTGATGGAGGAGTCATTTACCCGCTATGCCGACCAGGCCGCCTGTGTCTGCATGGGTCACTACCTCAGCTATCGCGAGTTGGAGCAGTATTCCCGCCAGTTGGCGGCCTGGCTACAGTCACGCGGCCTGCATCGGGGATCCCGGGTGGCGGTGATGCTGCCCAATCTGCTGCACTACCCGATTGCGGTAGCCGCCATCCTGCGCGCTGGTTATACGGTGGTGAACGTCAATCCGCTGTATACCCCGCGTGAGCTGGCACACCAGCTGGAGGATTCCGGCGCTGAGGCCATCATTCTGCTGGAGCATTTTGCGCACACCCTGCAGGCGGTGGTGGCACAGACCCCGGTGAAGCATGTGCTGGTGGCCACGCTGGGCGACATGCAAGGTCTGGTGAAAGGGCCGGTGGTCAACTGGGTGGTCCGCCATGTGAAGAAAATGGTGCCGGCGTGGTCACTGCCGGGCGCCATCCCGTTCATGCAGGCGATCCGAAAAGGGGCGCATTTGCCCTTTGCCGCGCCCAGTCTGGGTCATGATGACATTGCCTTCCTGCAGTACACTGGAGGCACCACCGGCCTGTCCAAGGGCGCAATACTGACCCACCGTAATGTCATTGCCAACGTGCTGCAGAACGACAGCTGGGCCGGCCCGGTGCTGCGTGCGCCCGGCGTGGAGCGGCTGCATACCGTGTGTGCGCTGCCGCTATACCACATCCTGGCACTGACCGCCTGCCTGCTGATGGGCATGCGCTGGGGGGCCATGAACATCCTGATCCCGAACCCGCGCGACATTCCCGGTTTTATCGCCACCTTGCGCAAGCATCGTTTCCATTTTCTGCCGGGGGTGAATACCCTGTTCAACGCCATGCTCAACCATCCGGACTTTGCCAAGCTGGATTTCTCCAGCCTGCGCATTACCCTCGGCGGTGGCATGGCGGTGCAGCAGGCAGTGAGTGAACGCTGGCAGCAGGTCACCGGTTGCCCGATCCTCGAGGGCTATGGCTTGTCGGAAACGGCACCGACGGTCACCCTCAATCCACCGTTTCTCAAAACGTTCTCTGGCACGATTGGCTTGCCGATCCCCTCCACCGAAGTCCGCATCCTGGATGACGATGGTCGTACCTTGCCGCTGGGGGAGCCGGGGGAGATTGCCATCCGTGGCCCGCAGGTGATGCAGGGCTATTGGAACCGGCCTGATGAAACGGCGCTGGTGATGACGGCAGATGGCTTCTTCCGCTCCGGCGACATCGGGGTGATGGACGAGCAGGGCTTCGTCCGCGTGGTGGACCGCAAGAAGGACATGATCCTGGTCTCGGGCTTCAATGTGTACCCCAATGAAGTGGAAGGTGTGGTGGCCCAACACCCGGGCGTGCTGGAGTGCGCCTGCGTTGGCGTGCCAGACCCGCACTCCGGGGAGGCGGTCAAACTCTATGTGGTGCGGCGTGACCCGGAGCTGACTGAGGAGCTGCTGATGGCCTATTGCCGGGAGCAGCTCACCGGCTACAAACGGCCAAGACATATCGAATTCCGGGACGAATTGCCCAAGACCAATGTGGGCAAGATCCTGCGCCGCAAGCTGCGCGAGGAACGTCCGGTGGAACCTCAACCGGAGCGGATCGCCGCCTGAGCCCGGGCCGGGCTGCGATAGCCCGGCCCGCCGGAATCCTTCCTGAAACCCTGCCCGCAGGGCCTGACATGCTGCCAGACCGGCGGCAGGGCGGTGCTCAGCCGGACCGCGTGGTTTGAGGAAGGTTTCTGCAGGAACCCCTTAAGGCGACAGCCCCCTTTTTGACCCCCACAAGGACGCGAATGATGGACAGCACGACACTGGAAAACCCGATCATCCTCGACGACAAAAGCCACAAGATGGTGCAGACGCTGATCAATGCGTCACATCGCAAGCTGCTGCAGCTCGATAAGGTGGTGGACTGGGAACAGGGCATTGATTTCAGCAAACCACCCAAGCTGGAAGAAACCGGCTGGCTGTACGGCACCGAATACTGGGAGCGCATGACGCCCGAGCAGCGCACGGAGTCCCTGTGGCTGGAAACGGCGCGCGACGTGTCTTACTTCATCTGGCTGGAACAGGCACTGCCCGAGCTGTATGTGGGCTATGTCAACAAATTCCATGCCCAGCTGGAGCCGGATGTGCGGGAGTATCTGATGATCTTTTCGCGGGAAGAGATCATGCACACCCTGATGTTCCGTCGTTACCTGAAAGCGGCCAATCTGGAGATGTGGAGCCATCCGGAAAACATCCCGCAGTTTTCCAGCTTTGAGCGGCAGTTGCCGGACCTGCACCCGGTGTACGGCATTCTGTGGAACTTCCTGATCGAATGGTTTGCCGAGATGAACTCCATCTATCAAACCCAGCATGATGTGATCGACCCGCTGACCCGCACCATGTTCCGTGAGCACCATCTGGAAGAGGTGCGCCATATCGCCTTCGCCAAGAACGTGGTCGAAAACTACTACCGGCAGGCCCCGGCGGCCGATACCGCCAGGCTGAGCGAGTTTTTCCGCAAGGGCTATGTCTTCCTGCTGGAGGAATACACCTATATGCCGGAGATAGCCCGCTTCGCCAGCTTTGATTACCCGATTCAGCCGGGCGACCACGAGGCGATCCGCAAGGTGCGCTACTCGGAGCATAACCAGAAGCTGAATGCGGCACGTTTTGCCGAGATTACCGACTGGTGTCGCCAGTACGGCATCGTTGACTGAGCACGCTCACCATCCGCCGCTGCCTGATTAAAGGGCGGCGGATGCCCCCTTCATGCAGCATCAGGCCGATACAAGCAGGAGCCATACCATGCTGGACATCATTCAACACCCGGGGCAGCGGGTCGAAATCCGATTGCAGCGCCCACCCTATAACCTGATCGACCGCGCCATGCTGCTGCAGCTGCGGCATGCCCTGAGCGAAGCTGAGCGGCAGGGGCAGCAAGGCATTGTGCTGTCAGGCCAGCCGGGCGTGTTTTCGGCAGGGATCGACCTGCCTTTCTTGCTAACGGCAGACCGTGAGCAGGTGCGTGCTTACTGGCAACAGGTGTTTCTGCTGGCGGCGGAGCTGGCGCACAGCCCACTGCCGGTCTGTGCTGCCCTCACTGGGCATGCGCTGGCCGCCGGGGCGTTGCTGGCCGTGTTTGCTGACTATCGCGTGATGAGCGTGGGCGAGGGGCGTATCGGCTTCAGCGAGGTATGCGTAGGCGTCTGCCTGCCACCCTGTTTCCGACTGGCGGTAGAGCGGGTGGTGGGTGCCCGCCATGCCGAGCGCCTGCTGGTCTGGGGCGAGAGCTGCGACCCGGCGCGCGCGCTGCAGCTGGGGCTGGTGGATGAGCTGGTGCCACCGGGGCAGGAGCTGGCACAGGCGCTGCGTCAGCTAGAACAGTTGTCACGCCTGCCCAGCCACAGTTTCCAGACCATGCGCCAGGCGGCTCGGGCCTCTTTGCGAGAAGCGTTTGCGGACATCAACCAATTGCCGGTGGACGAGTTCGTGGAAGGTTTCCTGGCCCCAACTACCCAGGCTTTGCTGCGGCAAACTTTGCTGAGCCTGTCCAGCCAAGGGAAACGGGTCGCGGCCTGAACCGCACCAAGCCTGGTCTTACGCGCCTTGCTCACGCCAGGCTTGGTCGGCCAGCGCAAAGGTGGCTGCTACCGAGGGGCGTGTATTGGCGCGCTGCCAGTAGTCTGCGATCAATGGCCGGTCGTCAAAGGAGAGGAACTGCCTGGCGTAGTACAAACCGGGCAGTGCGGCGCAATCGGCCATGGAGAAGGCACCGGCCAGCCATGGGCCGTTTGACAGGGCCTGCTCCAGCATGGGGTAAGCTGCTGTCAGCCATTTCTTTGCCTTGCGTTCTGCACGCTCATCCGCCTGGCGAATACCCAGCTGCAGGTGCAGCAGGGTGAGCGCGGCATCATTCAGGCACTGGTCAAACAGGCGGTCCAGCAGGCGGACCTGCCGTGCTGCCTCGCGTTCTGCCGGAATCAGGCAGGGGCCGTGGCTGGGGTAGTGATCTTGCAGGTACTCGATGATGATGCTGGATTCCGGTATCTGCTGGCCGTCGTCCGTTTCCAGCATCGGGATGCGACCGAGCGGGTAGTGCGCCTCATGGCGCTGGCGCACCGCACGGTCGCGCAGATTGAGCACCTGCAGCGTCACCGGCAGCCCTTTCTCGTACAAGGCGATCAGGGCTTTCTGTGAGTAGGTGGACATGGGGTTCATGTACAGCTGCATGCGTGCTCCTCCGGGGGCGCTGCTGCTTACAGTACCGTACGCAGACGCCATAGCTCCGGGAACAGTACCACATCCAGCATGCGGCGCAGATAGCTGGCGCCTTCGGTGCCGCCGGTACCCCGCTTGAAGCCGATGATGCGCTCTACTGTGGTCAGGTGGCGGAAGCGCCACAGGCGGAAGGCGTCTTCCAGGTCGACCAGTTTTTCCGCCAGCTGGTAGAAATTCCAGTGCTGTTGCGGGTTCTGGTACACCTGCAGCCAGGCGGCTTCCACCGACTCATCATGTGTGGTGGGTTGCTGCCAGTCGCGCTGCAGGCGGTCTGGGGCAATGCTGAAACCGTGGCGTGCCAGCAACTGGATGGCCTCGTCGTACAGCGAAGGGGCCTTCAGTTCGGCTTCGACCTCAGCCAGCACTTCGGCACGGTGGGCGTGCGGCTTGAGCATGGCCGCGTTCTTGTTGCCGAGGATGAACTCGATCTCGCGGTACTGGTAGGACTGGAAGCCGGAGGATTGCCCCAGATAGGGGCGCATCGCGGTGTATTCTGGCGGCGTCATGGTGGCCAGGACATTCCAGGCCTGTACCAGCTGCTCCATGATGCGGGATACCCGCGCCAGCATCTTGAACGCTTCCGGCAGGTGTTCATCGCGCACCGCCTTGCGGGCGGCATGCAGCTCGTGCAGCATCAGCTTCATCCACAGCTCGCTGGTCTGGTGCTGCACGATGAACAGCATCTCGTTATGGTCGGGTGACAGCGGATGCTGTGCATTCAGGATCTGCTCCAGCGCCAGATAGTCGCCGTAGCTCATGCTCTTGGCAAAGTCCAGCTGGGCGCCGTGCCAGCCATCGGCTTGGTTTGGGGTCGTCATTCGGATTCTCCGGTCAAGTTACCGCGCCACGGCGGTGGAAACGTTCCTGATTCCAGCCCTCGGTTTGCAGCAGGTCGAGCAGGATGCTGACTGCGTCCCACACGTCCTGGTAACGGGTGTACAGCGGGGTAAAGCCAAAACGCATGATCTGCGGTTCGCGGTAGTCGCCAATCACGCCGCGCTCGATCAGTGCCTGCATCACGGCAAAACCCTGCGGATGGGTAAAGCTGACCTGGCTGCCGCGCCGGGCGGGATCGCGCGGGGTGATCAGTTGTAGCGGGTAGCCCGCACAGCGGGTTTCCACCAGATTGATGAACAGCGAGGTCAGCGCCAGCGACTTTTGTCGCAGTGCCGCCATGCTGGTCTGCTCGAAGATGTCCAGACCGCAACCCACCAGCGACATCGACACGATGCCCTGGGTGCCGCACAGGAAGCGGCCAACGTCGCCACTTGGCTGATAGCCAGGCTCCATGGCAAACGGCCGG
This sequence comes from Leeia aquatica, assembly GCF_012641365.1. Classification (NCBI taxonomy): domain Bacteria; kingdom Pseudomonadati; phylum Pseudomonadota; class Betaproteobacteria; order Neisseriales; family Leeiaceae; genus Leeia; species Leeia aquatica. The sequence continues at coordinate 892,569 of NZ_JABAIM010000001.1, read as the reverse complement.
GCATGCCCCCACCAGCCAGACAGCGGCTGCTCGAAGCGGCCTTGCAGGCGCTTGGGTACCCACAGGAAAGCCGGTGAGCCCGGGCCGCCATTCAGGTATTTGTAGGTACAGCCGATCGCATAGTCCGCATTGGCCCCGTTCAGGTCGACCGGCACGGCACCGGCGGAGTGCGCCAGATCCCACACCATCAGCGCGCCGTGCTGGTGCACCTGCGCGGTCACCGCCGCCATGTCGTAAAGGTGGCCGGTCTGGTAATGCACATGGGTCAGCATCACCACCGCCACCTGATCGTCCAGCGCACTCGCCAGCTGCGCGGGGTCGTCGATCAGCCGCAGGGTCCAGCCCGCACTGCCGAAGTCACCCAGCAAACGGGTTAGCCCTTCTGCCATATACAGGTCGGTGGGGAAATTGCTGCGCTCGGACACAATCACCCGGCGACCCGGTGCGTCCTGTTGCTGCTGGCGCAGGGCGGCCGCCAGCACCTTGAACAGGTTGATCGAGGTGGAATCGGTCACCACCACCTCGTCGTCTGCGGCGCCAATCAGGCGGGCGACACGGTTTCCCAGCGTGCGCGGCAGCGCAAACCAGCCGGCATCGTTCCAGCTGCGGATCAGCTGCTCGCCCCATTCCTGGCTCACCACCTGCTGGGCGCGTGCCAGTGAGGCCTTGGGGCGGGCGCCCAGTGAATTGCCATCGAGGTAAATCACCCCTTCCGGCAATGCAAACTGCTCCCGCAGCGGCGCCAGTGGATCACTCGCGTCCAGTCGCAGGCAGTCTTCCCGGTGTTGTACCATGCTTCGCTTCCTTTCCGTTGTCACGCTAATTCGCGCAGCACGGCACGCACCGGGCTGGCATCCAGGTCCATCAGTTTCAGCGGCAGGGCGATCAGCTCGTAATCGCCTGCGGTAATCTCATCCAGCACCAGGCCTTCCAGAATCGCCATGCCGTACTGGCGCACCCGCTGGTGACTGTCCATCGTCTTGGAGCTTTCCGGGTCCAGCGACGGGGTGTCGATGCCGATCAGCTTCACCCCTTGTGCGGCCAGCAGGTCAAGGGTGGCTGGCGCAATCGCGCAAAACTGGCTGTCCCACGCTGTCAGCGGGGCCTGCCGGTAGGTACGCAGCAGGATGCGCGGTGGGCAGTCTGTCAGCCAGGGGGCGACATCAGCGGGCTCCACCAGCGGGCGTCGATCCAGACAGTGAATCACCCGGCACGGCCCCAGATAAGGCTCCAGCGAAACCGCACCGATCGCCGCGCCGTCCGCGCTGTAGTGCAAGGGCGCATCCGCATGAGCGCCGGTATGCGGGGAGAGCGTCAGCCGTCCGACATTAACCGGGCAGTGCTCATCCAGTTGCCACACCCGCTCACTGTGAAAAGCGGTATCGCCGGGCCAGACCGGGGTGTGCCGGCTGAGCGGCGGGTTGATGTCCCATATGCGCATGCTGTGCTCCTGTGCGGTTTCTGCTGCTCATCATAGGCAATTCAGTGCGCAATGTGCTTGCGAAACATTGCTTGTTGAGCTTATAAAGTAGAATATTTTGCGAACAAAATGGAAATTGATGGTTGATTATGCAAAGTCTTTCGCTGGATGCTTTGGACCTGCGCATTCTGAGCCTGCTGCAGCAGGACGGGCGCATCAGTAACCAGACCCTGGCGGAGCGGGTGGCCTTGTCGCCTTCGGCCTGCTTGCGGCGGGTGCGTCTGCTGGAAGAAGCGGGCGCGATCGCTGGCTATCAGGCGATCCTTGATGCACGGCGGCTGGGGCTGGAGCTGGAGGCCATCGTGCAGGTGTCGATGCGGCAGGACATGGAAGGCTGGCACGAGTCCTTTCTGGACGCGGTGCAGCAGTGGCCGGAGGTGGTGGCGGCCTATATTGTGACCGGTGACAGCAATTACATCCTGCGGGTGCGCGCGCGCAATCTGCAGGAGTACTCCGAGTTCGCCATCAATCGCCTGTACAAGACCCGGGGGGTGATGGACATTCGCAGCAATATCGTGATGCAGCGGATCAAGGACAGTGAGGGGCGCTTACCGATGGATTTGCTGCGGCGCTGACACCGGAGAGGGCGGCACCCCATGCGCACGCCGCCCCCGCCACGCCAGCAGCACACTCAGTATCACCAGCGCCGCCATGGTGGTGAGCAAGGCTGGATAGGCCTGTAGCAGTGGCATGCGCGGCTGCAGCGCTTCCAGCGCATAGCCAAAGCCGGACTGGGTGAGGAAGGCGATCACGAAGTTGACCAGATTGAGGGCGGTATTGGCCCGGCCCGCCAGTTGCGGGTCAAAGCGCGCGGTCATCACCGCGTACGCCAGATTGCCCGCCATGGCGGTAAAGCTGTAGCTGCCGATCAGCAGCAAGGCAGGCCAGTCCGGGTTCCAGGCCAGCAGCAGCAAGGCGCTTCCGTTCAAGGCCGCCACGCCGCACAGCAGGGTGAGCGGGGCGATGCCGCGCTTTTGCAGGCGCGACGCCACCTGCCCCCATAGCAAGGCACCGCAAGTGGCTACCAGCGCCAGCTGGAACAGCAGATGATCGACTGTCGCTCCCGGCAGTTGCCGTACATCCCGCAACCATTGCGCCAGCCACAAGCCCTGCATCGCCATGTGTAGGCCCATCACCAGCGCCCCGAGCGGGGCCAGCGACCAGAAACGGCGCTGGCGGAACAGTTGCCCTACGGCCTGCATGCTGTCGCGCAATGATTCCTGCGGCCTCGCCTGTGCCGGTTCCGGCACCACCCGCCACTGGATGAAGGCGGCGAGCACACCCACCCCGACCAGCAGCATGAACAGGCCCTGAAAGCCCAGCTGGCTCAGGAGCCAGGCCACCGGCAGGGTGGCGACGATGGAACCGGCCAGCCCGGCAAACAGGATCCAGCTGTTCAGCGCTGGCAAGCGGTGCAGCGGGAACCACTCGGTATTGGCCTTGATGGCACACATCAGGCAGCCGGAGACGCCCAGGCCGATCAGCGCCCGCCCCAGCATCAGCCCCGCACTGCTGCTGGCCAGCCCGAACACGGCGCAGCCCGCTGCGGCGACCAGCAACAGCGCAGCATTCAAACGGCGCGGACCCAGCCGGTCCATCAGGATACCCAGCGGCAACTGCGCCAAGGCGAAGGTGAAGAAGTAAGCCGAGGTCAGCGCCCCCAGCTCGGCCTTGCTCAGCCCCATTTCATGGGTCAGCCACGGCGCAATCACCGCATTGACGGTACGCAGCAGGTAAGAGAAAAAATAACCAAGGGCAAACGGCAGCAGGATACGCGCAGGGTGATACACGGTGGGACCATGGCTTTCAGGGCATGGCTGCAGTATACGGGGGGATGGCCGCCAGCGACAGGACCTATCCGGCCAGATCAGGCGCTGCCACTGGTGGTATGGGTTTGCAGCCACTGCTGCAGGTGGTCGAGGAAGGCGGCGACCTTGGACGACAGCATGCGGCGCTGCGGGTAAACCGCAAACAGGGTGTCCAGCTGGTCATCCACCACTGATTGCCAGTCTGGCAACACCCGCACCAGCCGCCCGGCACCGAGATCGGCCGCCACCAGCCGCTCGACAAAGCGGCAGATACCCATGCCGGCAAGCGTCATGGAGCGCAGGGTTTCGGTGCAGTTGCTCTGCATATTGCCGCTCGGTGTGATCCGTTCGCGGCGTTGCCCTTTCTGAAATTGCCACACCATGTCGCGGTTACCCCGGTTGTAGGGGATGCAGTTGTGCTGCTCGAGATCGGCAGGCTGGCGCGGCTGGCCGTATCGGGCCAGGTATTGTGGGCTGGCACACAGAATACGCTCGAAGTGAAAGAGCGGGCGGGCCACCACCGTGCTGTCGTAGAGGGTTCCTTGACGGATGCCCAGGTCAAACCCGGCTTCGATCAGGTTGATGTAATCATCGGTCTGCTGCAGGTCGAGCTTGACCTGCGGGTAACGCTCCAGAAAGGAGGGCAAGGCCGGGGCCAGATACAGATTGGTCAGGGTGTGCGGTGCCGTCATCCGCAGGATGCCACTGGGCTGCTGGGCAAAGCGGTTGAGCACCGCCGAGCCGCTCTCAAAGGCGTCCAGCATCGCCAGTGCATGGGGCAGGAAGTGGCGTCCGGCCTCGGTGAGCGCCACGCTGCGGGTCGAGCGGTGCAGCAGGCGGCTGTCCAACTGTTGCTCCAGCTGCTGGATCTGGCGGGTTACGGTCGACGGAGTCAGACCAAAGCGGCTGGCGGCAGAGGCAAAACTGCCATGTTCGGCGACATGGACAAACAGTTGCAAGGCTTGCAGGGTCAGCATTGTTGCTCACATCGCAATAAACTCATTCAAGCCTAGCCGCACACCGCAGTTTTCGCAATACGGGAAACGACGGGGAACTGTCCACAGAATGCAACAAATGCTGAAGCGGCGACTGGTATCGTTACCAAATCTGCCCGCTGCCCTGGGCGGCCAGTGGGGAGGCGGCTGTTTGGGCGGATGGTTTGCAAGTGGTTTTGCCCACGAGCAGACCGATGCCTCACCACCCGCGATGCAGCAAAAATCCTTGCCGGACATGGCTTGCATCAGCTCCCGGCTTGTGGCTAGATGAAGGCGAGGTCAGGACAAAGATCCGGCCCACAAACCCGGCTACGGGTATAAAAATACAGCGCATCCCCGGATTCGCTACCTTGGAGAACCTGTCAATGAATCTGCTGCAACGTCTGTCCATCGCGCTGGCGATCGGACTGGGCTGCGGCCTGCCCGCTGCGCAGGCTGAACCGGCGCCGCTCGCCCACGGCAAACAAGTGGTGGCTTACCTGCGCACCTGGCCGCTAGGCTCCCGTGCGGCGGAGCAGGACAAGGGCGTGCACTGGCAAGCCTCGCAGATACGCGGCGACCAGCTGACCATGCTCAATATCAGCTTTGCCCTGCTGCGCAATGGCAGTGAGGTCTACCTGCCGGACCTTGAACCCCGCCCGGATTCGACCAAGCAAAGCACCATTGCCCCGTTCTCCACCCTGTGGGATGAGGTGGCGACGCTGCAGCAGCGCTACCCGCATCTCAAGGTGAACCTGTCGATTGGCGGCTGGGGCGCGGATGGTTTTTCCGACATGGCCGCAGACCCGGCCTTGCGGCAGGCCTTCATTAACAATGTGCTGAAGCTGGTGGAGCAGCACCGGCTGGCCGGGGTCGACATCGACTGGGAATACCCGGTCGGGCCGGACTGGGGCCTGCCGATCAAAACCCGTCCGCAGGACCGCGACAACTTCCCGGCCCTGCTCGAAGCCCTGCGTGCGGCGCTGGACCAGTTGGGCCAGCGCACCGGGCAGCGTTATGGCCTCTCGGTAGCCGTGCCCGCCAACATCTGGTACACCCAGAAAAATGATGTACCGCGCATCACCCGTAGCGTGGATTACCTCAAGGTGATGGCGTACGACATCTACGGTGGCTGGAGCAAGCAGACCGGGCACCATACCAACTTGTTTCAGCGTCCGGATGACCCGGCCTGGGGCGGCTGGAGCGCCAAGCAGAGCATGGAGCTGTACCTGAATGCAGGCGTTCCGGCCAGCAAGCTGCTGCTGGGTACCGCCTTCTACGGTGTGGCCTGGAAGGGCGTGAAAAACGAAAACCACGGCCTGTTCCAGCCTTTTACCGCGCCCGCCTACCCGGATGGAGTCTCCTGGGGCGACATCCAGGGTCTGCTGACCAAAGGCTATACCCGCTACTGGGACGATGTGGCCAAAGCCCCCTGGCTGTATAACGGCGACGAGATGATCAGCTACGAAGACGCCGAAAGCACCCGCGCCAAGGCCGCGTGGGCCAAACAACAAGGGCTGGCCGGCATCATGGTGTGGGAGTACGGCCATAACCTGGATGGCAGCCTGTTTGAAGCCATCAATCAGGGGCTGGCGCCCTAGCCGGGGCCGCATCGCAAGTTGCCATGACAGCGCGAGGTACGCGGTGTCATGGCAATCTGAATGGCCGTCTGTCGCATCAGCAAGGAAGGCTCGTCGCGTATGCGGGTTCAGTTGGGCCGCGTACGCACAGGCTGCCGTAGGATGAGCTTGCGCTTTGCGGGTGAGACGCGGCTCCAGTCATCAAGGTAGATCTCGTGGTACGGGCCTGAAGGCTCCAGGCCTGCTTGTGGCAGATATTCCCTGTAAAGCCGCTCAAGAATGACAGGGACGTCGTCTGTGTGGCCAATATGAAGCATCTGGACGCACTTGCCTTCTGCGAATGCATCCCAGCGCAGGGGGGCGGCTAGCCCAAGCTCCTGCCGCATCTCTGCAGCAGAGTCTTCAAGGTCTCTGGCATCCGCCCAAACGGGTAATGTGATCTGCGCGCGCCAACGCCAATTATTGCGATGACCCGCTGCCCATTCGCGCATGTCGTCTGCCCAGTAAAGCAATTCCACCGGGGGCTCGACGAAGGACTTGCCCATGCGCTCGCGAGCGTGACGCCGTATCGGGTAGATGGCGGTATACAGGTTCCGGATCGCTGTGCTGATTGACGACAGCTCTGGGAGGCCTTCGCCATCCCAGACTGCAAATGGGAGCAGGGGGACATCTACCATGCTGAAAGCCCCGGTTGCCGGAGCATAGAGCGTGCGGAGCATCTCTCGGTCATGGGTCAGATCCATCATTCCTGCGTCGGCCATGGTTTGCTCCTCATGTAATCCAGCGTGTTGGTAATCCAGCTACGCTCGGCAGCAAGCTGGCTGGCAGAAAAATCGAACAGGGCCTCAATGTGATCCGGCATGGGCTGCCGCTGTCGGCGCAGGTTTTCGAGCCTGGCGATTTCCGCGGTGATCGAAGACAGACGGCCATCTAGCGCAGCCAGCGCTTCGTCACGGGATAGTGCGGGCCAATGGATCATGCCCAGCAACAGCGTCGAGTAGGTGGGGCGATAGGTTTGCAGGGCGGCGACGGTTTGCGCAAGCAGCACCCGGTTGCCTGCGGCCGTAATGGAAAAGGTCTTGCGCGCCTTGGTGCCCGCGGGCGCTGCCGCTAATACCAGCCCTGCTTTTTCCAGCTTGCCGAGCACGAAGTAGATGGACGAGAAGCCGATTTGCGTCCATTCACGCATCCCCCGTGTTTCCAGCGCGTGTTCAATTTCGTAGCCGTGTCGCGGCATCTCCGCGACGAGGCCCAATAGCAAGAGTTCGGCGTCGGTCAGGTTCATGGTTTTATATTCTAGTGCTAGAATATATAAAAGACAAGCAAGGTCAAAGCCTGGTTCGAACCGCAGCGCTACTCCTGCTCATGCCCCCCATGCCCCTGCGATATACGGCGACGTGGTGATTAGCAAACAAGAGGCTGAGGCTGCCCATGCCATAGCCGCATGGGGCAGCGGGAAGGTATGACATACAGGTGAGCGGTTGCGTATACTGGCGAAATCCATACTGCTTGAGATGCACGATGCTGCGAACCTGGTCCCGTGTCTTGCTGCTGCCCCTGATCTGCCTGCCAGCGCTGGCTGCTGAAACGGATGATATGGCCGCCTTGGCGGGGCATTACTATTTGCAAGGTGTGATGGAGGTCGGCTCTGAGCTGCTGTTAAACAAGGATGGACGCTTTCAGTGGGCACTGAGCTATGGCGCCTTGGACCAGTCGGCGCAAGGTCGCTGGCAGCTGAAGGGGGACCGGATTGAGTTGCAAGCCACGGCGCCGTCAACACCCCCTCAGTTTCGCCTGTTCAAGGAAGACGAATTACGCTTGAAAAAGGCACCGGAGGCCGGATCATGGGTAGCCATTGTCGGCGTGCCGCGTCGCGGGCCGATTGCCGGGGTTGAGGTTCGTTTTGAAAGCAAAAATGGCAAGACGCTGACCGCCATCAGTGGCCAGAATGGCGATGCCATCGTTCACATGCCCGCCAATGAGCAGTGGGTGCGCGCCGGGCTGCGGGTGGCGCGCCTGCAAGGGGAGTGGCAATGGCTGGTCTTGCCAGCCGAGCGCAGCCGTGCCCGTATTGCGGCATTTGCCGTGGACGACGAGACCTGGCTGGTGACACCTGCTTTTGATCGTTTACAGCTCAAGCGCAGCAAGAACGGGTTGCAGGTGGATGATCCTGCGCTGGTGCTGGGTGGTGAATATGTCAAGCATTGAGGCACAAGCCCGCCGTGTGCGCCCTGGTGCTGACAAGGCAGTCGCTACAGCAAGTGGATGCCCACCCGCTGCAGCAGGCGGGCGTAGCCCCAGAACAGCGGCACCGTACCCAGCACGCTGAGCAGCAAGGCCAGCACAAAGCCACAGCGGGCCTGCAGCCAGGGAAAGCTGAGGAACATCGGCAGGGTGGGCAGCACGTACCAGAAGGTATACCAGGCATGGTTGCCGATCTTGTCGGCCGATTGCTGCTCCAGCCGCAACCAGCACAGGGTCAGTACAGTCACCAGCGGCAAGGCGGCCAGCAAGCCCCCCAGGCGATCGTTGCGGCGCGCCACCTCGCTGATCAGCACCACCAGCCCGGCGGTAATCAGGTATTTCAGCAGCAGATACATGCCTTGTTCTCCATTCAAGGCCGCGGCAAGCGGTAGCGGCGGGCGCGTTGTGCCCAGGCTTGCATGGCCTGTTCACTCACTGCAGCACCGTAGTAGAGGCGGGCGTAGCTGGTCAGCAGGGATTGCAGCTCGCGCGCGGCGTACGGGAAGGCCTGGCTGAGTCGGGCGGCGTAATCCAGCGGCCCCTCCTGCGGCTGACGCGGGCAGCCTGCCTTGGCCAACTGCAGGCACAACTGCTGATAGGCGGCTTGCAGCGGGCTCAGCTTCGGCCCGCGCTGGCGCAGCAGGGGCAGGGTGGCCAGCAACAGCAGGCTGGCCAGTACCAGCCCCAGCAGGCGCGCCAGCGCCATGGCGTTGCTCTCCAGCCCCAGCCGCTCCAGCATGCCCAGCTGCTCGCGGCTGTCGTAGCTCAGAATCCACTTGTTCCAGCCGTTGACCAGACCATCGACCCCCCAGCGTAGCGAACGCATCCAGTCCGGCGTGCGCAAGGCGCGGATATCCTGCGCCCCGGCGTCGTTGATGGCGGCTGCAATGCCCTGGTCAACCCGGTCAGGCGACACGGCCGCGGTCGGATCCACACGTACCCAGCCGCGCCCGGCCAGCCAGACTTCGGCCCAGGCGTGGGCGTCGGCCTGGCGAACGATGTAGTAATTGCTGAGGGTGTTGTATTCCCCGCCCAGATAACCCACCACCACCCGCGCCGGTACGCCGGATGCGCGCATCAGGAACACAAAGCTGGAGCTGTAGTGCTCGCAAAACCCCAGCCGGGTGCGGAACAGGAAGTCATCTACCGCCTGCTTACCCAGCGGCGGCGGCTCCAGGGTATAGCCAAATGGGGCTTGCCGGAACAAGGCCAGCGCAGCGTTGACCCGCTGCTGTGGCGTGGGCAGGCTGGCCCAGCGTGCAGCCAGCGCCCGGGCTTGCGGGTTGCCCGGTGGCAGGTACAAGGCTTGCTGCAAGGTGGGGGTGTCCATCACTTCCGGGTCTTCCGCTACGGCGGTCGCCCGGTACATCATGCGGCTGTCGACGGTGCTCTGGCGGAAGTACTCGCCATCCAGCGTGAAATTGCCCCGGTCATTGTCGAGCACCTGCTGACCGCGGTCCAGCAGGTAGAGCCAGCGTTGCTGGTGTGGCTCAAGGGTGACACGATAGCGATAGCGAATTGCCGCTGCCGGAATGTCGCGTGCGAATGCTCGGCGCTCCGGGCTTGGAAGCCAACTGCGGCCGTCATAATCCCACAGCACCAGCCCTCGCCAGTACAGCTCATCTGGCGACGGACGGGCCCCGCTGAATTCGGCGCGGAAGGCGACCTCAGTCGAGCGGATCAGTTGGCCGATATTGCCCGGGCTCATCAGGTCGCTGACCCCGGTGATGCCTCGGCCCGGGTCATGCTGCAATTGCCAGAGCGGGCGGTCCAGCCGGGGAAACAGCACGAACAGCACCACCAGCCAGGGAAGGCCATACAGTTGCAGCCGTCCAAGGAAACGCCACGCCGACAGCTGCCCCTCAATCGACGGGTGGCAGAGGTAGAGTCCGTTGCGCAGGACAAAGATCGCGCTGACCAACACATATGCAGCCAGCCAGAACGGCTGCCCATAGAGAAACAAGGTCAGCAGCAGGAAAAAGGCAAGCAGGAAACAGAATTGCGCATCGCGCAGCTGGCGGCTTTCCAGCAGCTTGAGCGCACCAAACAGCACCAGGATGGATACCGCCAGTTCGCGGTTGAAACCATTGCCGTCTCGCAGATTCAGCACAATTACCAGCAGCAGGGCAGCAATACTGATCACCGACAGCAGCAGCCGGGGCGGCGGCGGCCAGCGCCGCCACAAGCGCAGCGCCTGCCAGCCGAGCGCCAGCCCCACCAGCGCACTCAGCCACACGGGCAGGTTCCAGCCATGCGGCAGCAACACCAGCAGCAGCTGGCTGAGCAGACGTCGCTGCTCCAGCGCGGTCAACGGGCGGCTCAAGGCTGCCCCCAGGTGGCCAGCGCTTCCAGACACTGCCGCAGTTGTGCCGGGCCGTGACCCAGCGGCACTTCCTGTCCCGGCAGCCGCAGGCCGTAGTCGATTTCTTCCTGCTCGGCCCGCAGCACCCAGCGGGTCAGCCGCGACAGGCGGGCTTCGTCCGACAAGCCGCTGGGAAGGGTGTGCCAGTCCAGCCAGCGCTCCAGCCGCTCGCCTTGCTGGCCGACGCGGGTCAGCCAGCTGTCCAGCCGCGCGCTGTGTTTCCAGGCAATGCTGCGCAGCGGGTCGCCGGGGCGGTAGGGACGCAGCTGGTCCGGGTGGTCGTCGTCCAGCCGGGACGCGCTGGATTGCTCATCGGGCTGGGTGCTGGCCGGGGCGGCAGGCGCATCGGCTTCTGGCTGTGGATAGACCAGTACCCGCAGCGGCAGGTCGCTATAGCTCCAGCAACGAAACAGGGCGAGTGGAAAGCGGCTGGTGATGGTCTGCCGGGGCAAGGTAATCCACCCCCTGCGCACGGGTTGCCACGGCAGCAGGGCGTGGACGCTGCCACCAGCAGGCAGGTCAATCGCAGCGGCGTGCTGGTCGCGACAGTGCAGTTCCAGCCCAAAGCGGGCATACCCTGCCGGGATGCTGAGCGTAACCGGCAGCCAGGCGGTTTGCCCCAGGAATACCGGCTCGGCTTCCCCGGCGCGTAATTCCACCCCCAGCAGATTGCGGTAGGCATGCCACATCACGGCAAAGCCCAGCCCGGTCAGCGCAAAGGTAAGCAGCAAGCCGAGGTTGAGCATGTAGTTGAGCGCGGTCAGCAGCATGGTCAACAACAGCACGGCAAAGACCAGACCGTGCAAGGTGGGCAGGATGTACAGGCGGCGGCGGTCCAGCTGCAGCACCCCGTTGACCGGCAGGTGCGGGCGGCTCAGCCACTGGCGGATACGGCCCAGCGGGGTCAGGCTGGAGGCAGAAACGGCAGACATGCCGGCTCAGGGCAAGGGGATGTCGAGCAGCAGTTGCGAAACCTGCTGCAGGCTGGCGCCTGCGCCGCTGGCCGCTTGCAGGCGGTGCGCTGCCACATGCGGGAACACCGCCTGCACATCCTCCGGCAACACCATGTCGCGCCCGGCCAGCAAGGCCCAGCTGCGCGCGACCGCCAGCAGGGCGAGGCCAGCGCGGGGCGACAGGCCATACTGGAAGCGCTGCGGGTCACGGGTGGCGTGTACCAGGGCCATCACGTAGTCGATCAACGGATCGGCGGCATGCACCGCGCTGGCGTCTGCCTGCAAGGCGCGCACCTGCTCGATGCTTAGCGCCTGCTGCACCTCAGCCATGCGCTGGCCCTGGTAGAGGGCCTTCTCGAAGCGGGCGTCCGGGTAGCCCAGCGACAGGCGCAGGGTGAAGCGGTCCAGCTGCGATTCGGGCAGCGGATGGGTGCCGATCTGGGTCAGCGGGTTTTGCGTGGCGATGACGAAGAAGGGATCGGGCAGCGCATAGGTGGTGCCATCATGCGTCACCTGCCGCTCGGCCATCGCTTCCAGCAAGGCGCTCTGCGCCTTGGGACTGGCGCGGTTGATCTCGTCCGCCAGCACCAGCTGACTGAACAGTGGACCACGGTGAAACTCGAACTGGCCGGTTTCCCGCACATAGATGGAGATGCCGATCAGGTCGGCGGGCAGCAGGTCGCTGGTGAATTGCACCCGCTGATAACCAAGGCCCAGCGTTTGTGCCAGCGCGTGCGCCAGTGTGGTCTTGCCGACACCGGGCACGTCCTCCAGTAGCAGGTGGCCGCGCGCCAGCAAACAGGCCAGCGCCAGACGAATCTGCTGCGGCTTGCCGAGCAGCTGCTGCCCGAGCTGGGTGAGTGCCTGTTGCAGGACCGGATGCGCGGGGGCTGTAGCCACTGCCGCGCTCTTGCTATGATGTGAGGTGAACATGCTGTTTATTCTAGCTGCCGCACGGCAAACTGTGGTGACCATGCCTAAAATAAATCATGGCAATGACATGCGTAGTGAGGCAGAGCCCCTGCTCGATGAACTGATCCGGCGGGTGTCGGGCGGGCTGCTGGCGCGGTTGACGCTGGGCCTGTTCTTCGCCTGGCTGGCGCAAGGGCTGCGGCAACAAGGCTGGCTGCCGGCCTGGCTGGCGCATGCGGTGGCGATCCCGGCGCTGGCACTGGTGGGCTGGGCCTTGCTGAACATGCTGCGACTGGGGCTGGAGCGCCGCCGCCTGCAGCAACGTGCGCCGGGTGAGCCGGTGCCGTGGCCGCAATTATCCTTGCTGTCCGCCTGGCGTCGCCGCCTCGGCTGGTAAACCGAATGCAAATGACCTGAAACGGGAGTACACATGAAGAAGATTGACGCCATCATCAAGCCGTTCAAACTGGACGAAGTGCGCGAGGCGCTGTCCGAAGTCGGCATCACCGGCATGACGGTGAGCGAGGTCAAGGGTTTTGGCCGGCAGAAAGGTCATACCGAGCTGTATCGCGGTGCCGAATATGTGGTGGATTTCCTGCCCAAGGTGAAGCTGGAGATGGTGATTGCAGACGAACTGGTGGACGCTGCCATTGATGCCATCACCAAGGCGGCACGCACCGGCAAGATTGGTGATGGCAAGATTTTCGTGATGCCGGTGGAGCAGGTGGTGCGCATCCGCACCGGTGAGCAGAACGAAGACGCGGTTTAAGGGACAGACCGCTGGCGGGGCGTTGACGCACCCCAAGCCTCAAGGCCCGTCAGACCCGCTTCAGGTGCGACGGCACTGCTTATTGCGGGGCGGTGCCGCTGCTCTGATTATCCAGGTATTTTTGCTCGATCTCACGGTAGGTGCCGCGTGCCTTGAGGGCACGCAAGGCATTGTTGAAGCGGTCCCGCATGGCCGGGTCGCGGAACAGGACCTTGTATTCGGTGGGCGGAAACAGGGCAAATTGCTGGATAGGCTGTTTGACATCGACCAGGCTGGCGGCTTCCTGGTTGAAGTAACGGAAGATCAGCCGGTCACCAATCACCACGTCTACCCGACCACTGTAGAGCAGCTTGTTCTGGATTACCTGGGGTGAGACCTCCTGATAGGAGGGTGATTTGTCCACCGCGTTGCGGTAGCGCTCGCCCAGATTGAGCTTGGCATTCTGGAAGGCGGCCACACTGTAGCCCGCCAGATCTTCAATGTTGTTGAGGACGATACCCCGCTTGGCCAGCACGGTGGCGACATTCTGATAGCTGATGTAAGCGTCGGAGTACGCCCCCTCCAGCCCGCTGCTCTCCCGCATGGTGGCCAGCGCATCAATGTCCGCATTCTTGAACAGCAGCACGCCTCGCGCAGGCGGGGTGAAGTCCGCCTGCAGCTGGTAGCCCATCAGCTGCACAGCCTGGTTGACGATCTCGTAATCCAGGCCCGAGCGGTTGGGCTCATGAATGTAAGGCGGTTTGTGCACGCCGAACAGCACTTTCAGCACAGGCCGATCAGCATGGGCTATACCAGCAAGCAGCAAACCCGCCAGCAACAGCAGGGTTCGCCGGATGGAGAGGGTGGGTGGTTCCATGGGGCCAGTATAGTCCAGAATCAGGCGCTTGCCGGTGTTTCTGCGGCCTCTCCCAGCCAGGCCATTAGGTCCGTCAGCAAGCCACGCAGCTCGGCGATCTGGATGGTGAGGGTGGCTTCGATCAGCGCGCGCTGGTCGTCGGCATGGCTGTCGGTCACCTGATCCTGCACCAGATCGAGGAACTTGATGCGGCGCACCTGCCAATCCTCGGTCAGTACAAAGCTCACCCGGTTCTGCCATTGCAAGCCCAGTTTGACCGGCTGCTTGCCGGTGGCCAGGTGCGCGGCTACTTCCGGCAGCGACAGGTTGTGGCGGGCAAAGCGCACCACGCTCTGTGTGTCCCCCGCGCCTTTCAGCTCGCAATCGCTGTCCAGCTGGAACAATTGCAGCTCCTGCTCTTCGGCAGGGGTGAGCAGCAGGTCGGCCATCTTGCTGGCCGGGGATTGCGCGGCATCCGGTCGTTCCAGCCTTACCCCTTCTACCGCTTGCAACAGGGCGCTGATCACCCCTTCGGCCTTGCCTGCGTTGGCGGCGTCGACCAGCAGCCAGCCACTCTCCGGGTCCAGCACCGCGTGGGTGCGGCTGAAGCGGCTGAAGGCGCGCGGCAGCAGCTCGTCCTCGATTTGCTCTTTCAGCGTCTGTTTTTCCTTGCGGCCGACTCGGCGTGCCTCGGTGGCCTCAATATGCGCCATTTTGTCCGCCAGCGTCTGGTTGACCACGCTGGACGGCAGCAGCTTGTCCTCATTCTTCAGCGAGAACCACAGCGCGCCACCGCCAGCCACCACCAGCTCATCCAGCCCGTAAGGTTCAGCCCAGCCGCTATGGCTGCGGTCCAGCCGGGTGCAGCCGCTGAAGGCGCGGGCGGCCATCTGTTCGGCCAGGGCTTCTGCGCTGAGGGTGAACGGGGTGGAGAGGCGGTAGAGCTGCAGATTCTTGAACCACATGGGCTGTTGTTTCCTGATGAGGGTGATACCGGGCTGGCATTTTACACTGTGGCGAAGGGCTCAGGGCAGGGTGTGCAGGCCCCCGCTGCGGCGGGCGGCTTCCTCGGCCTCGCTGGGGGCACCCTCGCGGCTGAGCGTGGTGACCCAGCGGCCATCCTGCCAGGCGTGCTCCTGATAACGGATGCGGCCGTCTGCCAGACATTCCTGTATCCGGCGAGAGAGGGGCCGCAATATCCCGTTGGGCAGCCAGTAACGTTCATAGTGGAAAGCCTGCCCGGCGCAACCGGCATTGTCGATACCGGACTCCAGCCGATGTTCGTTCTGTGCCAGTCGCAGATTGGGCAGGGCGGAAAGGGTGGCGTCGTACTGCAAGCGCTGGCGGCCGGGCTGGAAGCGCCAGACCTCGGAGCGGATGCTGCGGCATTGGCCATCGGTGCAGCCCCGCAGCCACAGATCAGCATGGTGGTCAAAATCCAGGTCAGCCCAGTAGGCGTCTGGCCCGGACAGCACATAGCAGCCCTGGCTGTGCAGTACCTGCTGGCGGTAACGCAGGGTGACGGTAGTGCAGCCTTGCGAGGTCTCTACCGTTTCGGCACGCACCCGGCCAGAGGCCGCATGCTGATCCAGCCGCTGTACGGGCAGGGTGGCGGATTGCAGTGGCATGGCAAGGCAAAGCAACAGCAGGCTGTAACGCAGCATGAGGATTCCGTGGTGCAGACGTGGCATTCAGACGTCATCATGCATGGAAAAGTTGCAGCTTGTGCGGGCGGCGTCGCCATCTTGTAATAGAATCCGCCCACGACTTCGCAAACTGCCCTGATGGAACCTTTTGACATCCCGTCCTTCCTGAAGACCCTGCCGCTGCTGCCGGGGGTCTACCGCATGCTGGCGGCGGACGGAAGCGTGCTGTACGTCGGCAAGGCTAAGGCCTTGCGGCGGCGGGTGACCTCGTACTTCCAGAAAACCGACCATTCGCCGCGCATCCGGCTGATGGTGGCGCAGGTGGTACGCATCGAGGTGACAGTGACCCGCAGCGAAGCCGAAGCGCTGCTGCTGGAAAACAACCTGATCAAGGGTTTGCGCCCCAAATACAACATCCTGTTTCGGGATGATAAAAGCTACCCGTACATCCGGGTCAGCGGCCATGCCTTCCCGCGCATCTCGTCCTATCGCGGTGGGGTGGACAAGCAGCACCAGTATTTCGGGCCGTTCCCCAATGCCTGGGCGGTGCGGGAAAGCGTGCACCTGTTGCAACGCATTTTCCGGCTGCGCACCTGTGAGGACAGTGTATTCAGCAACCGTTCGCGGCCCTGCCTGCTGTATCAGATCAAGCGCTGCTCCGGGCCGTGCGTCGGGCTGATCAGTGCAGAAGACTACGCCACCGATGTGAATGCAGCGCGGCTGCTGCTGGAAGGCAAGCAGCGCGATGTGGTGGAGCGCCTCACCCAGCAGATGCAGGCGCACGCCGAAGCCTTTGAATACGAGCAGGCCGCGGTGCTGCGTGACCAGATCCAGCAGCTGCAGGCGGTGCAGGAAAAGCAGTTTGTCTCCAGCAACGCCAGCCAGCTTGATACCGACATCATCGCGGTGGTGGTGGAGCAGGGTATGGCCTGTGTCAATCTGGTGATGGTGCGCGGTGGGCGGCAACTGGGCGACAAGGCGATGTTCCCCGGCGCGCTGTCCGACGGCACCACCGAGGCCGAAGTGCTGGAGGCCTTTGTACTGCAGCACTATCTGGAGCTGCCGCCCCCGGCGCTGATTGTGCTCAGCCAGCCGATGGAAGACGAAGGGCTGGCCGACCTGCTGTCGCAGCAAGCCGGGCGCAAGGTCAAACTCAACAGCAACCCGAATGGCGAGCGGCGGGTCTGGCTGCAGATGGCGGAAAAGAACGCCCGCCTGGCACTACAGCAACGGTTGCTGTCGCGCGCGGCGCAGGACCAGCGGCTGTCCGCCCTGACCGAGGCGCTGAACCTGGGGGCGGTGTCGCGCATCGAATGCTTTGACATCAGCCATACCCAGGGCGAGGCCACCGTGGCTTCCTGCGTGGTATACGACCGCCTGGCGATGCAACCGGGCGAATACCGTCGCTTTAATATCACCGACATCACGCCGGGTGATGATTTCGCCGCCATGCGGCAGGCACTGACCCGCCGTTATGGCAAACTGGCAGCAGCCAAGGCGGCGGGTGAAGAGGCCCGGCTGCCGGACCTGCTGCTGATTGATGGCGGGCTGGGGCAGGTGAATGTGGCGCTGGAAGTGCTGAACGAAGTGGGCCTGCCGGACCTCGATATTGTCGGGGTTGCCAAGGGGGTGGAGCGCAAACCGGGCCTGGAAACCTTGATTGTGCCGCAACAAGGCCTAACCTTGAATCTGGCAACCGATGCACCGGCACTGCACCTGATCCAGCAGATCCGTGACGAAGCCCATCGCTTTGCTATTACCGGACATCGGGCGCGGCGCGGCAAGGCACGTACCCAGTCCTCATTGCAAGAGATCGAAGGCGTCGGCGCCAAGCGCCGGCAACGTTTACTGACCCAGTTTGGTGGCCTGCAGGGTTTGCTGGCCGCCAGCGAGGATGATATCGCCGCCGTGCCCGGCATTGGTGCCGCACTGGCTGAACGCATTTACCGGCAACTACACCCATGACCCTGAACCTGCCTACCCTGCTGACCTGGCTGCGCATCATCCTGATCCCGCTGTTCATGGGCATCTACTACCTGCCGCTGACCATGCTCTCCATGCCGGACAAGAACCTGCTGGCCACCGGTTTCTTCGTGCTGGCCGCCGTCACCGACTGGCTGGATGGCTACCTGGCGCGAGCGCTGAACCAGACCTCCGCCTTTGGTGCTTTCCTCGACCCGGTGGCGGACAAGCTGATGGTGGCCGCGGCACTGGTGATGCTGGTGCAGCTGGACCGCGCCGACCCGGCGCTGGCCGCCATCATCATTGGCCGTGAAATCACCATCTCCGCCCTGCGCGAGTGGATGGCCGAGCTGGGTGCCCGCAAGAGCGTGGCAGTGTCCTATGTCGGCAAACTGAAAACCGCAGCGCAAATGGCCGCCATCACCGCCTTGCTGTACGACCTGCCGCTGATCCCGGGGCTGGCAACCCGCCTGGCCGGCGAGTGGCTGCTGGTGATCGCGGTGGTGCTTACCCTGTGGTCGATGGTCTACTACCTGCGCCAGGCGTGGCCGCTGCTCACGGGGCGTGCCGGGCGCTGAGGCCAGGTTGAACGTCTCGCAGGCGAGGGGGAGACCAGGCGAAAAGGGGTGAGGAAGCAGCGCTTACGGGGTGCAAGGCAATCCAACGCCGGTGCAACGCCGTATCCCGTATCCTGTCGCGCAGCAGGCGATGAACAAGTGCGGAGCGGCTGCAGCAGACCGCGGGCGCCGGATGTAAAAAAGGCCACCCCGAGGGGTGGCCTGTCAAGTCCCCCTGGGCTTAAGGGGTGATGCGCAGTTCGGTTTGCGGATCAAAAAACGAGAGCGATGGCAAATCGAACTGTAGAGAGAGCCGTGATGTGCCGTGCTTCATCTGGCGCGGCAACAAGCGAGCGGCAACGGTGGCGCCGTTGACACTGCCATAAATGTAGGTGTCGGCCCCGGTCGGCTCTACCCGGTCAATCGGCAAGGGCAGATGGTCTTCGCTGAGGCTGCGTGCCTCATGAAAGTGTTCCGGGCGGATGCCCAGAATCACCTGCTTGCCGTCCCATTGACGGTCCCGCACCGGGCCGACCACCAGCTTGCGGTCGCCGACTGAGGTCACGAAATCGCAGGTCCACTGTCCGTCAATCTCCTGCAGGGTGACCGGGATGAAGTTCATCGACGGCGAGCCAATGAAACCGGCTACGTAGAGGGTGCTGGGCTGGTTGTAGATTTCTTCCGGTGTGCCGTATTGCAGCACGCGGCCTTCCCGCATTACCGCAATACGGTCGCCCAGGGTCATCGCTTCCACCTGGTCGTGCGTGACGTAGACAATGGTGGCACCGACGCGCTGGTGCAGCTGCTTGATCTCGCTGCGCATCTCCACGCGTAGCTTGGCGTCCAGATTGGACAGCGGCTCGTCGAACAGAAAGATGGCCGGGTTACGTGCCAGCGCACGCCCCATTGCCACCCGCTGGCGCTGGCCACCGGAGAGCTGCGAGGGGCGACGGTCGAGCAGATGGTCAATCTGCAGGGTCTTGGCCACCCGTTTGACCACCGCTTCCCGTTCTTCTTTCGGCACCTTGCGCATTTCCAGCGCAAACTCGATGTTCTTTTGCACCGTCATGCCGGGGTAGAGGGCATAGGACTGGAACACCATGGCGATGTCCCGGTCCTTCGGGCTCAGGTCGTTGACCCGGCGGCTGCCGATGTGGATCTCGCCGTGCTCGATGTCTTCCAGACCGGCGATCATGTTGAGCAGGGTGGACTTGCCGCAGCCGGAGGAGCCGACCAGGATGACAAACTCGCCGTGGTTGACGGTGAGGTTGATGCCCTTGAGGATGTCATGTTTGCCGTAGGCTTTGCGAACATCACGAATTTGCAGTCCAGACATGTTGAATTATCCTTTTACTGCCCCGGCGGTGAGGCCGCGGACAAAATACTTGCCGGCCACCACATAGATCAGCACGGTCGGCAGGGCGACCATCAGTGCAGCGGCCATATAGACATTGGTTTCCGGGGTGCCGATTTGCGAGCCGGTGAGGTTGGTCAGGCCGACGGTGACCAGTTGCTGGTCATACGGGGCCAGGATCAGCGCAAACAGGAACTCGTTCCAGATCGAGGTGAACTGCATGATCAGCACCACCACGAAGATCGGTTTGGTCGACGGCAGCAGGATGCGCCAGAAGATGGTGAACAGACCGGCACCGTCAATACGGGCCGCCTTGATCAGCTCTCCGGGGAAGCTGCTGAAGTAGTTGCGGAAGTACAGGGCCAGCGGCAGGCTGTAGATGATATGTACCAGCACCAGCGACAGCAGCGAGCTGGACATGCCCAGCTTGTGCAGGATCAGTGACAGCGGGAACAGGAACATCACCGTCGGCAGGAACAGGCCGAACAGCAGCAGGAAGAACACGAACTCACTGCCACGGAACTTCCACTTGCTGATCACATAGCCATTGAACCCGGCCCACAGCGTGGAGATCAGGGTGGACGGAATCACCACGATCAGCGAGTTCTTGAAGTACGGCATCATGCCGGTACAGCCCTGGATGCCGGTACAGACCTCCTGCCAGGCCCGCTTCCACGGCGCGATGGTCCAGCCATTGGGCAGTCCGAACAGATTGCCGGATTGCAGGTCTGGCAAGGTCTTGAACGAGGCCATGAAAGCAAACCAGGTGGGCAGCGCAAAGAACAGTGCGCTCAGTACCAGGAAGGCGTAGATACAGACGCGACCGACGGTCAGACGGGGCTTATTCATGGCGGCTCCGTTTCAGCTCCATCATCACATACGGCACGGCAATGGAAATGCACATCATCATGATGATCATGCCGGAAGCAGAGCCCAGCCCCATCTGCGCGCGGGTGAAGAAGCGGTCATACATATAGTAGGCGGGCAGGGTGCTGGACTGGCCCGGTCCCCCCTGGGTCATCACGATCACCAGTTCGGCCGATTTCAGCGCGGCAGGCAGCAACAGCAGCAAGGCGCTGAACAGGGTCGGGCGCAAGATAGGCAGAATGATGCGCCAGTACACACGAGGCAGCGATGCGCCATCGAGCATGGCAGCCTTGAAGATGGAGTCATCGATACCGCGCAGCCCGGCCACAAACATCGCCATCACAAAGCCGGTGGACTGCCAGATGGCCACAATCGCCAGGGCAAACAGCACTTTGTCGGATTCAACCAGCCAGGCGAATGAAGCGTTCTGCATGCCGATGCTGTGCAGCCAGGCTTCAATGCCGGTATCCGGCGCCAGCATCCAGCGCCAGATGGTGCCGGTTACCACCGAGGACAGCGCCAGCGGGTAGAGGTAGATGGTACGAAAGCCGCCCTCGAAGCGGATCTTCTGATCCAGGAAGATGGCGAGAATGGCACCGAGCAGCAGCGGCAGCCCCACGGCCAGCGGCGCAAACACCAGCAGGTGCTTGACGGCTTCCCACCAGTAGTCGTCGTTCCACAGGGCGACATACTTGTCGAAACCCACCCAGTTGTAACTGGGCATGCCGGCGGAATCGGTAAAGGAAATCATCCCGACCCAGACGGCCAGGCCGTAGAAGAAAATAATGCACAAGGTGAGCGCCGGCGAGATGGCAATCTGCGGCAGCCACTTTTCCAGCTGGTGTTTCCAGGCGGATGGATTCGGCGCGTCAGTCAGCGGACGCGCTTCCACCTCACCGGATAAGGGTGGCGACATGTAGGGAAAACTCCTGAATGCAAAAACAAAAACGCCCAGGGTCTGCCTGCAGACCACCGGGCGTGAGTCAGGCTCAGCTGGCCTTGCTGGCTTGCGCCATCTTCTTCACCGCGTCTTGTGCGCTCATGTCCGGGTTGGCCCAGAAGGCACGGATCACATCGTTCCAGGCATTGGAGCGACCGGCCGGGACGAACAGGTCGGGTGAGCCCACCAGCTTGCCGCTCTTGGCACCGGCGAGGTAGTCGGCGTAGGAGTCCTGTGCGCACTCATCCAGGCTGCTGACATCGGCGTCGGTACGCGGCGGCACCGAACCCTTGGCGGCGCTGAAGCCCACCTGCACGTTCTTGTCCAGGATGGTTTGCGCCAGCGCCATCTGGCCTGTCAGATCCTTCTTGTTGGTCTTGTAGAAAATGAAGGCGTCGGTCAGGAAGTAGTGGCCGTTCTCGGTACCTGGCACGGCGGCACACAAGTAATCCTTGTTCGGAGCCTTCTTGGCCTGGGCAAATTCGCCCTTGGCCCAGTCGCCCATGATCAGCATCAGCGCCTTGTCCTGAATCACCAGCGAGGTGGCCTCGTTCCAGCGGCGGGTCTCGGTGCCCTTGTCGGCGTAGGTGCTCAGCTTGCGGAAGATCTCGAAGGCCTTGATCATCTGCGGGCTGGTCATGGCGGCATCGTCGCCATCATAGAAGGCCTTGCTGTACTGCGCGCCACCCATGGTACCGAAAGCAATCTGGTGGAAGGTCAGGTCCAGTGCCCAGGTGCGGGCACCGGCCACCGGCATGATACCGGCCTTCTTGGCTTTCTCGGCCAGCGCAAAGTACTCGTCCCAGGTTTTCGGTGCGGCACTGGCGCCCAGTTTTTTCAGCGCGGCCACGCTGATCCACATCACGTTTTCGCGGTGGATGGTGGCCGGAACCACCACATAGTGACCGGTGCCTGCCTTGGCGTAGCGCTGTACCACCGGCGGCAGCACCTTGTCCCAGTTTTCCTTTTTGGCGACCTCGTCCAGGTTAGCCAGCTTGTCCGGTTCATGGGCGTGGGCGTAGATGTCTTCCTGCACCTGGGCGGCTTCTGGCGGGTTGCCTTGCTGGATGCGGGTCTTCAGCAACAGACGCTGGGCGTCCGAAGCCCCTACTGCCATGTCCTTCCAGTCAAAGCCTTTGGCTTTCAGGCCTTCTTTGAACTTGGCAACGGCAGCGCCTTCCCCGCCGGTCACCCACCAGTGCATCACTTCCACGTCTTCGGCAAAAGCACTGCAGGCCATGGTGGCCAGCACGGCCCCAACCAGACACTGCAGTTTTCCCGGCTTGAATGTCATCTTGGTCCCCTTTTTTCTGCGAATGGAGAGGCCGTCGGCTGTAGCGGCTGACCTGCCTCTGGTGCGGCCAATCTTGGTTTGGCTGGGGACTATCAGACCGTAGAGGGGGGAGGGGCGTCAAACGAGAAAAATAGATACCATCAGTTAGAAAAACTAACTCAGCCCGGCAGGCTGGTCTGGCTACGCGCTGCCTCAGCGGTCAGCCAGCGCATGAAGGGCGCCATGCCCGGGTTTTCATCTGCCGTGACCGGCGAAATCAGGTAATACGGCAGGTGGATGGGGGCTTGCAATTCGGGCAAGGCTCGCACCAGACGCCCACTTTCCAGCTCGCTCTCTACCAGTGCATGTTGCCCCAGCGCCACACCCAGCCCCGCGACTGCGGCTTGCTGGCACATCAAGGCGGTGGCAAAGGTCACCCCTTGCGGGTTGAGGTTGGTCGAGCAGCCAGCGGCGGCCAGCCAGCGCTGCCAGTCCGGATACTCCGGCATGCCCTGCAAGGGGCGATCGTGCAGCACCGGTACCCGCATCAGGTCTTCCGGCTGCTGCAACTGCTCGCGCCACTGCGGGCTGCAGACCGGGTAGAGCGGGGTGGAAAGCAATTGCTGCACGCTGTAATCCGGCACCCCGGTCGGGCGGTAGTCGATGGTCAGGTCGTATTGCAGGTAATTGCGGTCCACCTCGTTCTCGATATCAAGGTGGATGCCGGGGTAGGCCTCATAGAAGCGGGGCAGGCGTGGCAGCAGCCACATGAGGCAAAACGCAGAGCGTACCGCCAGCCGCAAGGTGACCGAATGGATGCCCAGCAATTGATGGGTGCTCTCGCGCAGGGTACGGAAGGCCTCCCGCACCTTGGGCAGATAGGTTTCACCGGCGACCGTGAGCAGAATGTGATTATTCTGCCGCATGAACAGCTGCACCCCCAGTGCCTCTTCCAGCGACTTGATCTGGTGGCTGATCGCCGCATTGGTGACATGCAGTTCGCGTGCCGCGGCAGCAAAGCTGAGGTGGCGGGCGGCCACTTCAAAGGCGCGCAGGGCGTTGAGCGGGGGCAGACGGTTTTGCATGCGGGGCTCGTTTAGAAAAACTAATGCCAATGGATAGATATTGTCGCTTGCCGGGGGGGCGGCTGGCAATGTGAAATGCCAGCCAATGACAACCTGCCGCGAGAGGGCGGATTTGCCTGTTGACGGCACCTTCCTCTCCAGCCACCGGAGTACTTGCACCGTGACCCTGCACCCGATGACCCTGCTGGCCCATGACGAACCGAACCCCTGGATGTCCGTCACGCCGCCCATTGTTCAATCCTCGCTGTTCACCTTCGCCACGGTGGAGGACATGGAGCAGCGCTTTGCCGGTCATGGCAGCCAGCCCATCTACAGCCGGGGTGACAACCCGACGGTACAGCTGTTTGAACAGAAAGTGGCAGAGCTGGAAGGCGGCGAAGCAGCACGCGCCTTCTCCAGCGGCATGGGGGCCATCAGTGCTGCCATCCTCTCGCTGGTCAAGTCAGGCGACCGCATGGTCTGCGTACGCGATGTCTACCCCGACGCTTACCGCTTCATGCAAAAGCTGCTCAGCCGCCTCAATGTGACGGTAGAGTATGTGGATGGCAGCGATACCGATGCTGTGATCGCGCGGCTGGAAGGGGCTGCCGTACTGTACCTGGAAAGCCCCACCAGCTGGACCATGCGCACGCAGGACCTGCACCGGCTGGCCACCGCCGCCCGCCAGCGCGGGGTAGTCACCTTGTGTGACAACAGCTGGGCCACGCCCCTCTATCAGCAACCGCTGAAAGCCGGGATTGATCTGGTGGTGCACTCGGCCTCCAAATACCTCTCCGGCCACAGCGATACCGTCGCTGGCATTGTGGTCGGCAGTCAGGCCCGGATTGATGCCATCAACGACCTGACCTACCCCTACCTGGGGGCCAAACTGTCACCGTGGGAAGCCTGGCTACTGCTGCGGGGCATGCGCACATTGCCGCAACGCCTCTCTGCCCAGCGTCGCTCGGTGGGGGTACTCAGCCGCCGCCTGCGTGAGCACCCCGCTGTGGCCAGCGTGCTGCACCCCACGCTCGGCAGTGACAGCCGCACCCCGGCAGAAGAAGGTGGCAGCCCCTTTACTATTGCCCTGCAGCCCCATATCGACCCGCGCAAGTTTTGCAATGCCTTGCGCCTGTTCAAGCTTGGCGTCAGCTGGGGCGGCTACGAGAGTCTGGTCATCCCCTCCATCGTCAGCCTCGCCCAGGCCGCCAGCGTGGCCAATGCCCTGATTGACTTCGATGTGCCCACCAATCTGGTACGCCTTCACGTGGGCCTCGAGCACGCCGAAGACCTGTGGCAGGATCTGGCTCAAGCCTTTGAGCTGGCCAGATTGTAAAACCCCGAAATTTGGCAAGACAGCGGCAAAAGCAGTTGACAGAAATCCTGAAGCCCCTATAATTGCCGTCTCTTGTGAACGACGCGGGCGTAGCTCAGTTGGTAGAGCGCAACCTTGCCAAGGTTGAGGTCGAGAGTTCGAGACTCTTCGCCCGCTCCAGTAACAAGGTCTGCTGTAAGCCGGAATGCGGGCGTAGCTCAGTTGGTAGAGCGCAACCTTGCCAAGGTTGAGGTCGAGAGTTCGAGACTCTTCGCCCGCTCCACATACAGCGCATCACAATGCGGGAATAGCTCAGTTGGTAGAGCGCAACCTTGCCAAGGTTGAGGTCGAGAGTTCGAGACTCTTTTCCCGCTCCAGAATTTGATGGTGTCGCACAGCGGCACCCCCGGTGGCACCGGACCAGATACGGCGGGTTAGCAAAGCGGTTATGCAGCGGATTGCAAATCCGTTGAGATCGGTTCGACTCCGGTACCCGCCTCCAAATCGACAAGCGGCCTGCAGCGATGCAGGCCGTTTTGCGTTGCTCCGCAATTATTGTCGTGCTCCGCAAAATTGTTCCAACCGCGATCAGCCGCTTATCACGATAGTGACCGCCTGCCTGGGCGAATGGCCCAAGGTGCATATGTCTGCGGCGTGAGTGTTGGCATCCTGCTGACACCTCTTGTCATCACCCTGCTGGATCATGGGCGCTTAAGCGGTCTGTTGTTAGACTGCGCCCACAGCCAACCGGATGATCCATGCTACCCCACCATCGCGTTGCCCTTGAAGCTGCACTCCAGCAAGTCTATGAACCTGCCGGTTTTGTACTGAGCAGTCCGCTGCAGCCGGAGGTCGAAGGGGAGGAGTATGGTGCATGTCGTTTTGGGCTGAATGGCCTCGCTATTCATTACCGGGTGGCCAAAACCACGCCGACCAAAATCGGGCAGTTCGTTACCCTTTGGCAACGTCCGCATCCGGGGGCGGAGATTGCGCCTTTTGCTGAGCATGATCCGCTGGATGTGACCATCGTGTTGGCTGCAGAAGGTGGGCGGCAGGGGCACTTCATTTTCAGCAAGGTCACCCTGCTGGCGCACGGCATCCTCTCCGGCGCAGGTCGGGAGGGCAAGCGGGCCTTCCGGCTGTACCCGCCGTGGAGCCAGCCACAGGCCCGGGCCGCAGTGCGCAGCCAGCATTGGCAGTTACAGCACTTCTTGCCGCTGGATGCGCATGGGCAAGCAGAACCGGTGCTGACACGTTTACGCCTGGCGTTGCCTTAGGGGGTGGTGGCTGAGGCGCTGGGCTTGAAGTGAAAGGTCAGGGTGCCTTTCTCAATGGCGTTGATGATTTTCTTCACATGGGCGTCATCCGGGTGGCGGGCTTGCCAGGCTTTCAGGTTGGCGAGCGCTTGTGGTGTGTTGCCCAGTTGCTGGTAGACCAGCCCCAGGGTGAAGGGGGCATGCTCGCTGCCCAGTGTTTTGGCCTTCTCCAGTACGGGCCGGGCTTGATCCGCTTGCCCGATGTCGGCCAGAAAGCGGCCATAACTGTAGTGCGCCAGCGGATTGGCTGCATCTGCGGCGATCCACTGCGGGTAACGCTGCAGGGCGCGTTGTGCCGCGCCGGGCACATCCATGATGGCTCCCATATTGTGCAACAGGGCGCTACGCTGCAGTAAATCGCGGGCAGGGTGTTGCAGCAAGGTATCCAGCATCTGGCTCAGCTGCTGGTATTCCCGTCTGGCACGGGCCAGATCCTCTGGGCTGTCAAAGCTGGGCGGGTAGTTCTGCGCGTGGGGGTACAGGTCCGACACGATGGCATCAAAGCGGGCAAGGTCAAAGCGGGCGGGCTGACCCGCCTTGGGGGCCTGCAGTAACGCGCTAAGGTCGTGCGCCGGGTAGGGGGTGGCCAGTATCGGTTGAGCGAGTAGCGTCAGTGTCAGGCCGGTAACGATGCGCCGGGTCAGTGCAAGCATGGGATGGGCTCGGAGTCAGGTCAGTGTGGCGAGTCTAACAAAGGGTTGGGGGGGGGCGCCCAAGCAGCTTGTTACAGGGTGATATGGGTTCAGCGCAGGCGCAGGTAGCAGATTTCACCGTCTGCCGTGGTGCCATCCCGTTGCCAGCCTTGTGCCTGATAGAAACGGTCGGCGCGGGTGCCTGGGGTGGTGCTGAGGCGGATCACTGGCGCGCCCTGGGTAAACAGCCAGTCACAGGCCAGCGCCAGCAAGTGCTGGCCCGCCCCTTGCCCCTCTTGCGTCGGGTGGACAAACAGGGCCCAGATGCTGTGGTCCGTCACGCAGGCGCTGGCGAAGCCGATGATGTGCTGTGACTGCTCGCAGACCCAGCTGCGCCCCAGACGTTCCAGATGATCCACATACATGTCATGCGTAATACGGTCAGGCCGCGACAGCACGTTCTCGGTCACAGACAGGCGAATGCGGGACATGGCCGGGATGTCAGCCTCAGTGGCAAGGCGGTAGGTCAGCATGGTGCCGTTCCCGTGGTCTGTGGCAGAGGCTGAATTCTGCCACCCGATGGTATCGAGGGGAAGCCGTGTTTTTGCGGGATGCCCTGCGTGGCGGGGGCTGCCACAGGAATGGGGGCAGTTACATGAGAGGGCGGAATTACTACAGGTATTAGCAGATTATGCTACCAGCTCGGAGCATACTGACTACATTTTAGGCAGGCACATCAATGCTGCCTTGCAGCATTACATCAACATTACAAATGCTTACATTAAACTTTCTTATACCTTACACGGTAAAATCAAGCATGCTGCACCGCACGGCGGTTTTGTTGCTGTGGTGTAGTTAATACATTGATTTCAATGATTTATCTGCAATAGCCTGGCAACAAATTGGCTACATCTGCCCTTGCGCGTTCAATAGGCCCTGACCTCAAAGGGGTCAAACAACACGCAAACAACAAATGGAAAAAGGGTAGAGAGAGCATGAAGAAAACGTACCTCAGTGCAGTGATCATGGGCCTGGCATCGGTGGGCGCTCTGGCGGACTCAGGCAATGTCACCATCTCCGGCAAGGTAGAAGGTGGCTTGCACATTGAGCACGCGGTGGGTGGTGTTACTCAGAACAAGATCGACGATGCCGGCTCCGAGCTCAACTTCAGCGGCAGCGAAGACCTCGGTAATGGCATGAAGGCCATCTGGCAGGTGAACAGCGACCTGCGCATTGATGGCTCCTCCGGCGCCGGTACCCTGGCCTCAGGGGATACCTTCGTCGGGCTGGCCGGTAACTTTGGCGCGCTGAAGATCGGCAAGGGCATCAATGCCTTTGGTGACGGTTACTTCAAGGGTGGCTGGTATGTGTACGACCGTGGTCTGGACTACGACAGTGTGTCTTCCGGCAGCAACAAGGGCGCAGTGAAGTATGAGTTTCCGGCGATGGGGGGCTTCACCGCCGCCCTGAGCTGGGCGGCAGGTGAGGACAAGACCACCACCGCGCGGGCCACCGATGCCTGGGCCATGAGCGCCAACTATGCAGGCAGCAACTGGGGCGTGCATTTCGGCTACAACGCCCAGAAGAACGCCAGCTCAGGCCGCAACAGCAATACCAACCTCGCCGCCAAGATCACCCCGGTGGACAACTTCACCATTGGGGCCGAGTACAACCTGGGCCGCCTGGCGGGCAGCAGCGTCAAGCAGAAGAGCTTTGGCCTGTATGCCGACTATCAAACGGGTCGCCTGCACTTTCGCGGGCTGGTGATCCGCACCAAAAACCACAGCAATGTGGATGGCAAGAACAACCGCGTGTGGGGGCTGGGCATGAGCTATGACCTCTCCAAGCGCACGGCTTTCTTTGCCGAATACAAGCGTGAAAAGATCAACACCAACAGCGAAGCCTCGCGTGACCTGTTCATTGGTCTGTCGCACAGCTTCTAACGTGTTGATTTCGCAGTAGGTCCTCCTCATGGTTGGCCGACCCCTCGGGGCCGGCACTTTTTTGAGGATTACCAGCCGACTTCATCCTGTCAGCGCGGTGGCCCCGCATCAGCCCACAGGGCTACGCGATAAGGGAACAGCTCCGCCCGCATCACCCCCTCCGCCACTGCAGGGTCATCCTGCATCCAGCGCAGGGCCGCGGCTTCGGACTCGGCTTCCAGAATGGCGATGCCAAAGGTGCGTGCATCTTCGGTGAGGGTGCGCCCGGCCATCAGCAGCACGCCTTGCGCCAGCAGCTGTTCCAGATAAGCAAAGTGTCGCCCCAGAATGGCGGACTCTTGCTCGGTCGGCCCCTCGGTCAGCATCGCCAGCCGTGTCGGGCGGACTTGGTAGAGAAATTGCGGCATATCGCCTCCTTCTTGCGCCAACTCAGGCGGACAAGCCACCATCCACGGCCAGTGCTTGCCCCACCACATAGGATGATGCGGGAGAGCACAGCCAGTAAATGGCCTCCGCCACCTCGGCAGCCTCCGCCACGCGCCCGATCGGGATGGCTTGCGCCGTCTGTGCTGCTGCCTCGGCCTGGGCGGCGGGCGACAGGTGCGCCACCCGTTGCTGCCGCCTCGGCGTATCCACCGCACCGGGGCAGACCGCGTTGATGCGAATCTGCTGGCTGATGTATTCCAGCGCCGCCGAGCGGGTCAGCCCCAGAATCGCATGCCGCCCCGCGCTATAGAGCGCGGCAGAGGCCACGCCAGACATGCCGTTAATAGAAGACACATTGACAATGGTGCCACCACCCCCAGTCAGCATCAACGCAATCTCCTGCTTCATGCACAGGTAGGGGCCCATCACGTCGCTGGCCAGCAGGGCGCGGGCATCTGCATCAGATGTGTGGTGCAGCAGGGCAGGGTTGAACGGAATGGCCGCCACATTCACCGCACAATCCAGTCGACCATAGCGCGACGCCAGTGTCTGAAAACAGGCGGTCACAGATTCCGCCTGCGACACATCGCAGGGCAAATAAGCGGCCATCGGCCCCAGCCCGGCCTGGGCTTGTGCCCCCTTGGCAGCGTCGCGCCCGGTGATCACCACCTGCGCACCGGCTGCGATCAAGCGCTGCGCGGTAGCCAAGCCAATGCCGGAGGTACCACCCATCACCACCGCCACTTTTCCTGCCAGAACTGCTGTCATTGCATGCTGTCCATTCATGATCAAAGCGTGGCCAAGCCACTCGCATTTCGCGATTGCCAGCGTAGCGGCTTGCTGCCGGGCGTGGCAAGGGCGATACTGCAAGATATCAGAATACCGGCCCCATGGGCCGGTTTCCCCAGGATAACGTTATGCCGCTTCAAGAAGACGCACATGCCCGACTGCTCACTGTGGTTGCCCGCACCATCCAGGTGCTGGGGGTGGCGCTGTTGCTGCGGCTGGGGGTGGATACCCTGGGCTATGGGGTGGCCTCCGCCATGCCGGAGCGGGCCATCGGGCTGCTGCTCTACCCGCCACTGGCGCTGTCCTGGACGCCTTGGGGTACATGGCTGGCCGACCGCTTTCTGGATATCCCGCTGCAATGCCTCTACCTGTGCATACTGACTGGCTTGTTTCAGGTGGCGCGGCGCAAGCTGCAGCGGTAGGGCGGCTTGCAGCCGGGCGGCGTAATCAGTTTGCCGACTGGTTGAAGTACATGCTCCCCATCAGCTGGGCCATCCCCTGTACGAATTCATGGAAACCCAAGGGGATCTGGCAAGGGCGGGCAAAAGAGCGGTGCCCAAATTCTAGGGCAAGTCCCAACCGAATGACACCTGACCACAGTGGCGACAAACAAATTTGTAGAACGCTGAGTGACCACCGGGCTGATAGTCTTTAGTAGCACTCACCCAGTCGTCTTCACTTAGCTGATAGTTTGCCATCCAATGTGCTTTAGTGGTAATAGAGGCTGACCGAATATCCTCCACGCTGGCATCCCCATGAAATTCGCAGGCATCACCACAATGCGAGAGCCACTCCTCCTGTTGCCATGAATAGTAGCCCGGTGTTCTTGAGCAAACTTCCTCAACGATGTCTGATGGAAGGCCTGACTGCAGCAGTGGGTAGTCAGCCACAAATGATGCATTTAGCCGGGCGGCTGCCTCACCATTTGCAATGCACCAGGGGCATACCGACCCTTCGACATCTTGTGCCGTGTAGAGTGGCCCACCATAGACATAGCCTCGAGCGTACCCGCAGCAGATACATGTCGCGTTGTTCAATGAGATGACGCCTGACGCAATTGGATCAGGATGGTAGCGGAATTGGGGTAGTTGATCGGACATCGGATGGACTTTAAATTTATAGGTTGGAAGCTGTCGGACGCAATAAGTTAGCACGGCCCCCCGCTCCTGGGCTGCGACAGCCAGCGGTAGAGCAGCAAGCCATTGATCAGCAGTGCGGGCAGGGTGGCATGGCCGGTACTGAGTATCAGTGCCAGCACTTCAACCGGCAGCCAGGTATTGCCCAGCAACACCACGTAAGCATCCGTTACCCAATAGGCGGAGAGCAGCCACAGCAGCGCATAGGCTGGCAGCAATAGCCACCGTGCCAAGCTGGGCGAGAGCCAGCGCCGGACAGACCAGATCAGCAGGGCAAACATCACCGCAGTGACCAGCGCACAGAGCGCGCCACCCAGCATGATTTCGGACCGTGCGGGATCATCAGGCCAGCTCGATTCGCCAGAAGCCAGCACATCCGCAAACGTCAGCCAGGCATGAGCCAGTACACTGCCCACGTGCAGCAGCAAGCCCAGCGCAAGCAGCGTCAGCCTGCGTCCCAGACGAGGGGGGAACGTACTCATTCCACTTCCCGCAGCGCCACCCCTTCCATATGCTGCGCAATTGGCTTGCGGCCATCACACTTCACATTGGCCAGCTCGGTTTCCCCTTGCATGACATACACCCCGGCCTCCACCGGATGCTGCTCGTCCAGCCTATCCACTCCCCAATATACGCTGTAGCTGACATCACGGTTCGGCACATCCACCGAGTAATTCATATAGCGGCCCATGCCATGCCACTGCGTGGTGGACGCCTCGTCACGCTTGGCCCGCACCACAATCTCCGGCTTGCCACGCGGGCCAAAGCTGTAATCAATGGTCTTGCCGCTGTCGCACAGCACAATCTGCTTGCCCTTGCTGGTGGTACATTGAAACAGCAGCTTGCCACCCGCCGCACACTCCCCGGCATGGACTAACGGACTGAGCAACAGGCTGGTCAAGGACAGCAGGCAGAAGTTCACACGCATGGCGGTACACCGAAGCAGGAGGAAGATAGCGCACTGTAGCGGCGGGGGGATCGCAACGGCAAGTGATGTGAAGAAGGAGGGGGAGGCGTGAGGGTGTCTTCCGGGGGCTCAAGTGAACTGCTGGCACCACCCCTGTGTTAACGCCTCATATCGCTTGGCCGGAGGCATCAAACGCCCTGAGCGCCTCGTTCAGCACTTTTTGCGTGGAGGATTGCTCCCACTCCTCCAGCCATTGCACCGCATGACATGCCAGCGCTGCCAGCTCGCGTACCGCGAGGCGATAAGCCGGATATTTTTGGTAAAACGCAGAGGATGCACGGAGTACAGCGCACAGCAGGTCGCCCGGGTAGTGCTGCCCTTTTGCCAGTGGGTCATTCTGGAGGGTGTCCAGCGCCAGTGGCATCAGGTAAGGCAGCCCGATGTCCTGCCCGATCAATATCCGCAGGTCTTCCACCGTCATCTGCCCCAATGGCTTGTGGCGCAGTTGATGGCAGGAGACGGTCAGACTGGAACTCGACTGAGCCGGACCCCATTCCTGCCTCTCCAGCTGGGTCAGGGTCTGCGTAAGTTGCTTCCGCCGCTTGTGATTGGGGTTAGGCAAAGCAGTGTCTCCCAACGGCTGGATAAACGACAGAGGGCAAATGCAGAAAGGTTTTCTGGTAGGCGAGGTTCAGTCTACAGCACATCCAAACCAACTTGTTCTCCCACCCACAGCCCAACCTCCTCCGCCGTCGACACCACGCCACTGGCCTCTGCCGCGTCTGCCGGGTCGCCGTAGCCCCAGTCGACCCAGAGCATGGGGCAGCTGGCGGCGCGGGCGGCCAGCAGGTCGTTGCGGGAGTCGCCGACCATCAGCAGTTGGGCGGGTGGGCAGTCCAGTGCCTGGGCGACGTGCAGCAGCGGCAGCGCGGAGGGCTTTTTCTCGGGCAGCGAGTCGCCCCCCAGCACCAGCGTGAAGTAGCGGTGCAGGTCCAGCCCATGCAGCAGCGGGGTGGTGAAGGCGAGTGGTTTGTTGGTGACCAGTGCCAGCGGGTGGCCTTGTTGCTGCAGGTGGTCCAGCAGCGCGCGGATGCCGGGGTAGCAACGGGTGTGCTGGCTGAGCCCCGTCAGATAGGCCTGGTGAAAGGCGGCGCGGGCGGTGGCTTGCTGTGGGCTGTCGTCCGGCTGGGCTGCGGGGTTGTCCTGCAGGGTGCGGGCCACCAGCACGGCGGCACCGTCGCCCACATAGCTGCCTACCCGCTCGGCGGGCAGGGCGGGCAGGCCCAGCTGGCTGCGCATCTGGTTGGCAGCCGCAGCGAGGTCTTGCAGCGAGTCGATCAGCGTGCCGTCCAGATCAAAGGCTACGGCACGTATCATGGCTCCATGTCCCGCAGGTCGAGGATGTCGCCGCAGCCCATGCTGCCGGAGAGCAGAAAATCGGCAATGCGCACCGCCACGCTGTCGGCACTGCTCAGCTCGCCGTGATGGTAGTAGTGCAGGAATTGCGGGCGCAGCGGAAAGTCGTCCGGGTCGCTATCCCGAATCTGCTGCTGCATGTCGGTGTCGATGATGCCAGGCGCGAGCGAGGCCATCTGCAGCCGCGCGGGCTGGTCCTGCCCCACGCTGCGGGTGTAGTGGTCCAGCCCGCTTTTGCCTGCGCAGTAGACACTCCAGCCGGAGTAGGGCTTGCGCCCGGCGCCAGACGAGATGTGCAGGATGTGGCGCTGTACCGGCAGCGCTTCGGTATGGCGCAGCAGGGCATTGCTCAGCAGCACCGGGGCGATCAGGTTCAGCTGCAGCGCGGCCACCACCTCATCCGGGTCTTGGCGTCCCGGTACGGCAATCGGCTGTACGGTGCCGGCGTTGTTGACCAGATAGACATCGGTGATGCCGTCCCACTCCAGCCCGGCCAGCAGGTCGGTAAAGCACTCGTCCAGCGTGCTCACCTCGCTCAGGTCCAGCTCGTGCTGCTGCAGGGGCAGCGCCGCCGCGCGGGAGACATCGTCCAGCGCCGCATTGCGCCGCCGGGCGAGGCCAATCACCTCATGCTCCGGGGCCAGCAGGCGGCGGGCCAGCGCCTCGCCCAGCCCGCTGCTGTGGCCGGTGATGATAAAGCGCTTCATGCCGCCACCTTGGCCAGCTCGGCCCGCATGGCGGCAATGGTGGCGCGGTAATCGCTGGTGCCATAGATGGCTGACCCGGCCACAAAGGTATCGGCCCCGGCGGCGGCAATCTCGGCAATATTGTCGATCTTCACGCCGCCGTCGATCTCCAGCCAGATATTGCGGCCGGTCTGCTCGCGCCAGCGGTCGATGCGGGTGCGTGCCTGCCGCAGCTTGTTCAGCGTTTCCGGAATGAAAGATTGCCCGCCAAAGCCGGGGTTCACGCTCATCAGCAGCACCATGTCCAGCCGGTCCATCACATGGTCCAGATAGTGCAGCGGGGTGGCCGGGTTGAACACCAGCCCGGCCTGACAGCCGTGATCGCGGATCAGCGCCAGCGTGCGGTCGATATGCTCGCTTGCTTCCGGGTGGAAGGTAATGATGTTGGCACCCGCCTTGGCAAAGGCCGGGATCATTGCATCCACCGGCTTCACCATCAGGTGCACATCGATCAGCGCCGTGGTCAGCGGGCGGATGGCCTCACACACCACCGGGCCGAAGGTCAGGTTTGGCACATAGTGATGATCCATCACGTCGAAGTGGATCAGGTCGGCGCCTGCCTCCACCACGTTGACCACTTCCTCGCCCAGACGGGCCAGGTTGGCAGAGAGGATGCTGGGGGCAATGCGGAAGTCGGTCATGGTTGTACTCGGCAGACGGTCAACAGGAATGAAGTCTATTTTATCCCGTCCCGCGGTGCTGTGGCATAATGACCGCTTCGTCACGAGGAAACCGTCCATGGCCGACGATTCCAGCTACGCCATCGAAGTCACAGTCCGCCCGGAATACCTGGAAGACCAGTCCGATCCCGCGCAGGACCGCTACCTTTTCGCCTACTACATCACCATTCGTAATGTCGGCAGCGTCGGCGCCAAGCTGATCTCCCGCCACTGGGTGATCACCGACGGCCACATGAAGGTGGAAGAAGTACGCGGCGCAGGCGTGGTCGGCGAGCAACCCCACCTCGACCCCGGCCAGAGCTTTGAATACAACAGCGGCTGCGCACTGGCCACCCCGGTCGGCACCATGCACGGCAGCTACCAGATGCTCGCCGACGACGGCACCCACTTCGAAGCCGAAATCGCCAGCTTCACCTTGAGCATACCGCGTACTTTGCATTGAGGGGCTACAAGGTGTGAGCCTCCAAGTTTGATGTGCCATGCCTGCACTAAAAATGCACCTGACCAAGTACATGTTTCATGTCTGGCATCACCATTAATCTTGGGGGAGCACATGCAAGATGATCCGCTTAAGGCCGCCAGAGACAGTGTTTCACTCGTGTCCGAGGTTATCAAAGCAGCGGGTGAGAGTACGCAGGTAAAGGAGGCCGCAAGTAATCTTGGGCAAACGGCGGTAACGCTTACGCAAGCCATCAACAACGCGCTGCTTCCCCTGGCAGCAATCAATTTTGCTTGTAACAAGGCCAGAACCTACTTCTCTGGCAAGTTTCAACAGGACATTGCGGAGAAGACAGCGGCCATCCCGCCAGAGCACATCATAGAGCCAAAGGCATCCATCGCTGGCCCGACACTCCAAGGCCTCGCGTTTACGCACGAGGAGCCGAACCTCAAAGAGATGTACCTGAGCCTGCTGGCAACCTCAATGGACGGCAGGGCCGCATCAGTGGCTCATCCGGCATTCGTGGAGATCATCAAGCAGCTTGACAGTGAAGACGCGAGGCTAGTTCGGAATGTTCTTCAATCTGAAGATGCGGTTCCGATTGTTCAGATACGCCGCATAAATGCGAACAGTACTTTTAGCATCCTTGTACCACACATCTTTGATCTGAAAAATACGGCTGGCATCCGCGTGGAAAATCCAATGACTTCAGCAATGATTGATAACTGGATTCGTCTTGGCTTGGTAGAAATTAGGTACGACGTATGGTTGGACGAACCTTTTAGTTATTCGTGGGTTGAGCTACGACCAGAGTACATTCGATTTGCCGGATCTTCACTGGTGGACAAGGAAGAAGTGACGTATCAAAGGGGAGGGCTGATGCGTACCGAATTGGGCAAGCGGTTTGCAGCAGCTGTTGGCTTGTTGTCATAAGCTTGCACCGCGCCGATCCGCTGCCCCACGCTGGTGATTGCGGCTGCACAAGACGAGACCCGCTCTCTCACGGAAGCACAGGAGCTGGTCGAGCGCATCCCGCAGGCCCGGCTGACGGTGATTGAACACAGCGGCCACCTGATTCCACTGGAGCAGCCGGAGGCGCTGGGGCGGCTGATCCGGCAATGGTTGGATGACATGGAAATTGCCAGGGACACACATGACCCTAACCACTGAAGAGATGGCGAAGGCGCTGGCAGGACACGCAGCGGCTATTCCGGACTGGCTGAGCCAGGCGGGTGAGGAAGAGATGCTGGCGGTGCTGTCCTGCCCGGCGCTGGAGGGGCGTGCGCTCTGTCGCATCCTGCAAGCGGTGCATGTTCACCCGGGTTTGCCAGTAGAACAGCAGGCGAGCGTGCTGCAGGCACTGATGGCCAGCCCCCTGCTGCAAACAGACGATGCGGCGAATCAGCCCGCGCTGCTCAAGGCGGTGTGGGGGCTCGCTGCACAGGTAACGGTGTCCGCGACCACGGCGGCGGCACTGAGTCGCCTCTACGCTCGGCTGCCTGCCCTGCGAAGCGCGCTGGCGCAGCCGCTGGAGGTGGCGCAGCGCTGGTTACCGCCAGGCGATCAGCAACTGGAGCCCGCAACGTCAGGCCATTGCACGCTTTCGACGTGGCAAGCGGTGCGGATGGCCTTGGGCAGGTTGGCGCTGGCGCAGTCTCCCCGGCTGGCGGCTCGCTTGCTGGAGGGAGACGATGTTGCCCTGCGGCTGGTGGTGTACGCGTGTGCCAACCTGTCGACCCGGCAGATGGCGCAGGCTTTTTCGCGGGACGGCGAGCATGCCTGGCTGGAAATGGTGCATAACCCCATGCTGTGGCGCTGGCGTAGCCGGCGGCAAAGGCTGCACGACCTCGCCTGGTTCATGATCAGCAGCCAGTACCCGCCCAGCATCTGGCAGGCCGAGCTCTACAATGCGCTCAGTGACCGCTATATGCAGCAGCACCCAGCGTGGTTTGCTGCGGCGCGCTGATCGTGCTGCCGATACCTGCACCGCCGCTGCAGCGGGATCGTTACCTCAGGCTTTGACCGTTGATCGGCGGTCCGTGAATCTGTCCGTATCGGCCCTTGTCGACGGGGCGGGATGGCGTGCACGATGCGGCATCCTTTCCTCGACCGACTGGAGTGTCTCCATGATGCAAGACCTGTACGTATTGGCGGGTATTCTGGCTGCTTTGGCGATTGGTGCCGTCAGCCCCGGCCCCAGCTTTGTGATGGTGGCACGCGAGTCTGTCTCCGTATCACGCGGCAATGGTCTGGCCGCCGCCTTCGGGATGGGCTTGGGCGGGCTGCTCATGTCCTCTGCGGCCATGCTGGGTTTGACAATGGTGCTGCTGGCGGTGCCGCTGCTGTATCTGGTGCTGAAAGTGATCGGTGGCTTGTACCTGTGTTATCTGGGCTACCGTATCTTTCGCGGTGCTTCTGCCGCATTGGCGGATGCCGGGGGCGGAGCCCGGCAGGCCCACTCGGCATCCCGTTCCTTCTGGATGGCGTTTACGACCCAGATCAGCAACCCCAAAACCGCCATCGTTTACGCCAGTGTGTTCGCCACCTTCCTGCCCGGGAAGGTGTCCCTGCTGCTCGCCTTGCTGGTGCTGCTGGGGGGCTGGATGATTGAAGTTGGCTGGTATGCCACGGTGGCCTTGCTGCTGTCCGCCCCGGCCCCGCGCCGCACCTATCTGCGCTTCAAGACGGCGCTGGATCGGGCAGCGGGTACCGTGATGATGGCGCTAGGTGTGCGCCTGGTCAGCAGCGCCATCAAGCCCTGATGGTGTGAGGGCAGGGCGGGGAAGTCGCTGCGGGCTTCCCCAAACGGCCAAATGCTGCTAGAATCGCGCCCTCTGATTGGCAGACCCGCCAATCGTGGACGCCGGTATAGCTCAGTTGGTAGAGCAGCGCATTCGTAATGCGAAGGTCGTAGGTTCGACTCCTATTACCGGCACCACATCCCCTGCTGTGTCGAATGAGGCTGTTTGGCAGCCTGTCTGTTTTCTGCGCTGTGTGCGTGGTTGACCGTATTCTCTCTCTGGCAGTCTGGATGTTTGAGCCCGTTTGGGCTTGTTTTTTTGTCTGATTCATTGTCATAAAACATTGACATGACTATTGAGTCATTTTGTTTCGATTGTTACAAATCGGTTAAAAATTATTAGCACATTCATTTGTGTGTACTAAGTTAGGTGATGGATATGCAGCAGATCAAACGGTGGCGTTCCCTGGTTTCCGGCGTGGTGGCCGGGCTGGCATGGCTGGCGATGCCAGCACAGGCGCTGACCTTCGGTATTCAGGAAGGCTCCGGCAGCAGCGGGGAAGCCGATTACAGCAGCAACAAGTATCAGCCGCTGGCGGCTGCGCTCAGCGAGGTGCTGAAGCAGCCTGTCAATGCAAATGGCTTGTCGCCGTATCGGCAGTTTGATGCTGAAAGCTTCAAGCGCTATCAGGTGGTGCTGGTACGCCCGGGCACGGTGGCAGGTTGGGCGATCCAGAAGCTGGATTACACCCCGCTGGTGGCACTGGACAATGGCCCGGCTCCGCGCAAGGTGGTGCTGATGGGCAGCCCGGCCATGCGTGAACGGCTGAAGACCCAGGCCGGCCTGCGCGGCCTGAAGCTGGCCTTGCCGATTACCGGCGGTGAAACCTATCAGGTGGCCACCAGCATGCTCAAGGCACAGCGCGTGAATCTGGACGAGGTCACGGTGTACTCGGTACGTCAGCAAGGTGCCATGCCGTTCGCGCTGGAAAACAAGATGGCCGACCTGGCCGCGGTAAAGAGCGATGCCTCGGTGTTTGCCAAGATGAAGGGCAACGCGGCCATGGTGCCGGTGCTGGAGAGCGAGGCGTTGCCGCCGTGGGTGATTCTGGGCAGCAAGCAGCTGGGGCCGGAAAAGCTGGCACAACTGCGCCAGGCACTGCTGGCCATGATGTCCAACCCGGAGCAGAAAGCCCTGTGGCAAGGCTTGCGGGTGACCAATATCCGCGAGATTGATGCCAAACCCTATCTGGACACCTACAACCGCTACGGCGGCGCGTAAGCGTTGCAGATCACACCCGGTGTCACCGGGTAGCATGAAAAACGGGGGCCTGGCGCCCCCGTTTTTCATGCCGTGTGCGGGTCCGCATTGATGCCAGCACACCGCTGCGAGCCGCGCCCGCATTGGACTTCGGCCAGTATTAGGTTTCAGTGGCCCCGCCTTTGGCGTACCTGAGGGTCGCCGACTTTACAGTGCACCGGTCGCCGCCCCGTGCGGCTTGTGCAATCGCAGGAGTGAAGTCATGAAACAGCTGGGATGGTGGGTCGGGATGATGTTGCTGGCAGCCGGGGCGCAGGTGCGTGCCGAGGAAGCGGCAGCCCCGGATAACAAAGACAACAACTGGTCGGTCACCCTGGGGGCGGGCGTGGTGAGTGGGCCCAAGTATCCGGGCGCCAGCAAGCGGGAATCTGGCTTGATGCCGATCGTGAACGTGACGTATCGGGATATGTTTTTTCTGGACAGCATGCGCGGGCTGGGCGTGCAGTATCCGGTGAGTGAGCATTGGAGTGCATATGCGTCGATCGCCGCCGGGGATGAACGCAAGGAGAAGGACGATAACCGCCTCAAAGGGCTGGGTGACATCAAGGCGCGTGCCACTTTCAATCTGGGGGCCGAATGGGAAAAAGACCGCTGGAAGCTGGGGGTGTCGCTGAGCCGCCGCATGGGCAAGGATGATTTGCCAGGGCAAACCGGGCGCAAGGGCGGCATGCTCACCAGCATCGAAGGCAGCTACGCCGTGGTGCAGACTCAGCAGACCGAAGTCAGCGTGGGGCTGTCGGCCACCCACATGAACAAGGCTTACGCCGAAACCTTCTTTGGCGTGAATGCCCGGCAGGCCAGCCAGTCCGGCTTGCGCAGCTTTGAAGCCAAGGGCGGGTTGCGTGACGTGGAGCTGTTCATCGAAGGCAAGCACCAGCTGGACAAGCACTGGTCCCTGCTGGGGCGGGTCGGGGTATCGAAGCTGCGCGGTGATGCAGCGCGCAGTCCGATCACCCAGAAATCCCGCAGTGTCAGCGCCTTCTTTGGTGCGGCTTACACCTTCTGATCTTGAGCCTCAGAACCTGTTTAGGGTCTCGCGAGCGAGGGGGAGACAAGGCGAAAACGACTGAGGAAGCGGAGTTTACTGGGTGTGAATGAGCATTCCGAAGTGGTTTTCAACGCCGTATCGCCGTCGCGCAGCAGGCTATAAACAGGTTATCAGGCCAGCTGCAGCGCCAGCGCCGCTTGGTTGGCGCTGAACACATTGCTGCGGGCCGGCAGCGGCGCACCTTCCAGCGCCGCTTGCCACTCGGCCTGTGGCAGCACCAGCGCAAAAGCGGTGTGCAGCACGGTCAGCGTGGTCTGGTGCAGGGTTTGGCCATCGGCCTGACCCCGCTCATGCGCGTAGGGCAGCGAGCCGGTGGCATCGCTCAGCACTTCCACCTGATAGCCACGGTGGGCCGCGTCGCGGGCGGTGCTGTCGATGCAGTTGTGCGTCATGTAGCCGACTAAGGTCAGCGTGTCGATCTCGCGTTCACGCAGCCAGTCATCCAGTCCGGTACCGGCCAGCGCGCTGGCCAGCTTCTTCTCGATCTGCAACTGGGCGGGGCGTGACGCCACCGTCGGGTGGTTCTCCCAGCCGTGGCTGCCTGGGCGAAAAATTGGCGAATCCATCGTGCTGCTGTGTTGTACCACCACCACCGGGATACCGTGCGCGGTGGCGGCATCCATCGCGGCGGCGATCTTCGGCAGCGAATCATTGACGGCGGGGTACGTGATGCGGAAAGGGCCGTCGATATAGTCGTTCTGGACGTCGATGACCAACAGGGCGCGGCGGGACATGCGGTTCTCCTTGAAATAGACACCTGTCGTACAGGCATGTCGGCATTGTGCCGGGCAGGGCGCATCGCCAACATTGGCATGAATGACATAAATGATTATAATTGTGCCAACCGCATTGGCTTGGCGCTGCCCCATGTCGTCTTCCCATCCCCGTGTCGCGGTGCTGGCCTTTCCCGGCATCAGCCTGTTCCACCTCTCGGTGCCGGACCTGCTGTTTGGCGAGGACTGGAGCCGACTTGGCCTGCCCCGTTTGCACTATCAGGTCTGCGCCGAGCAGCCGGGCCTGCTGCCCACCGCCAATGGCCTGCCTGTGCAGGTCGCGCATGATCTTGCGGTGCTGGCAGAAGCTGAACTGATCATCATCCCGTCCTGGGGGGATCCGGCCATACCCGCCAGCCCGGTGCTGGTGGCGGCTTTGCAGCAGGCCGCGCAGCGGGGCGCGCGCATGGTGGGGCTATGCCTGGGGGCGTTTGTGCTGGGCGATGCCGGTCTGCTGGATGGCCGCGATGTCACCACCCACTGGGGCTGGTGCGCGCAGCTGGCCGGGCGCTTCCCGCAGGCGCGAGTGCACGCCGATGTGCTGTATCTGGATGACGGCGCGGTAATGACCTCCGCCGGAACGGTGGCCGCCATCGACGGCTGCCTGCACCTGTTGCGACAGCAGCAAGGCGTACAGGCGGCCAACCGGGTGGCGCGGCGGCTGGTGATGCCGCCGCAGCGGCAAGGCGGGCAGGCGCAGTACATCGAGCAGCCGGTACCGGTCCGGGCTGGCGACGAGCGCATTGCCGCCACGCTGGACTGGGCGCGTGAACGGCTGGACAGCCCGCTGGATGTGGATCAACTGGCGGCGCGTGCCCTGATGAGCCGCCGCACCTTCCAGCGCCGCTTTGTCGACGCTACCGGCCAGACCGTGCAGCAATGGCTGGCGCAGGAACGGGTGCGGTTGGCCTGCCAGCTGCTCGAAGGCGGCGACTGGCCGGTGGAGCGGGTGGCCCAGGCGGTGGGTTTTGCGACGGCGCTCTCGCTGCGGCAGCACTTCCAGCGCCACCTCGGCATCACCCCCGCCGCCTGGCGCAAGCTGTACCGCCCCGTTTCCCTGCGTGACGAGGGTTAAGACGAGCCGAGCAAAGTATCCGGCAGATTGGTCAGAAAGTCCTGAAACGGTCGCTGCGTGCCCATGCCGCGTGACACAATCAGGCTGCCCTGCAGGCTGATCAAGGCTTGTTCTGCCCGATTGCGGGCGAGGGGCATGTCGATGCCCGCTTCATGCAGCAGCCGGGAGAGGGCATCTACCCAGGCGGTCATCAGGCTGTGGATGGTGGCATCAAACGGGCCTTCACAAGGCTGGCCCAGTGACATCAGGTTCAACAGACACGCCTTGCGGCCACCCTCATAGAACTGGTCCAGCCGGGCCACCATGCCCTCCAGCCGGGCGCGTGGCGTACCACTGCCTTGCAGCGGCTGCAGCACTTCCTTGCCCAGCCATTCTCCGGTCATGTTCAGTACTTCGGCGGCCATTTGTTCTTTGCCACCCGGAAAACGGTGGTAAAGGCTGGCCTTCTGCAGGCCGGTGGCCAGTGACAGGGTGGCGAGCGTAGCGCCTTCATAGCCTGCGGCGCGAAAGGCATCACAGATGCGCTGGAGCAGGTCAGCATCCTGCACGGTGCTTTTTCTTCCCACGGTGTACTCATTGGCATTGTTACAGTCCGGATAGTATACCGAACGATCAGTAAAATATCTATTGACACGGCAGCGCTTTCATCTGTAGCATTTATTTACCGAACGATCGGTAATAAATTTTAACCCATACCAACACCCTCAGGAGTTCAACATGTCCAAGACCGCCATTGTGATTTTTGCAGATGCCAAATCGGGTTCGGAAGAAGCGCTGGGTCGCTTGTTCAACGCGCTGTTCGTCGCCTACGAATTGCAGGAAAAGAAGCAGACTGTCGCGGTGATCTTTCAGGGCGCAGGCGTGCGCTGGGCTAGCGAGCTGATCAAGCCCGAGCATCCGGCCAACACCCTGTACAAGGCCATCCTGCCCAGCGTGGTCGGGGTCTGCGGTGGTTGTGCCGATGTGTTCGGCGCCACTGAAGAAGCGACCGAGGCCGGTGCCAAGCTGATCCGCGAGAAGGCCATCCCGGGTACCTCCGGCATCATCGACCTGTCCAAGTATCTGGACGACGGTTACCGCCTGTTGACGTTCTGATCATGCTGGCAGCCCGGCAACGGGCTGCCTGACCGGAGAATCCGCATGGACGATCTGTTTCATGAAGGTGAAGTGGCCATCCAGGAAGCCACCGGCGAGCGACACAAGGCGCTGCTGAATGGCCACGCCATCACCCGGCTGGTACCGATGCCGGCGCGACCCTTCGTCGCATTGCAAACGGGGTTTGCGCTGGCCTGGCAAGACCTCGCCGGGAAGCCCTGGGTGCGCTGGCTGGAGGGGCAGGCGGGCTTGGCCCAGGTCTCATCAGGCGGCGACGAAGTCGAGCTTCGTTTACCGGAAGATGCGCCCGTAGACCTGCAGCTGGGGCAAGCGCTGGGTCTGCTGTTCATTGAGCTCAGCAGCCGTCGCCGCTTGCGGGTGAATGGCCGGGTCAGCCAGCAGGAGGGAGCGCTGTTGCGGGTGGCGGTAGAGCAGGCCTACCCCAATTGCCCGAAGTACATCCAGCGCCGTATTCCGCAATGGGGGGAGGCCGCGCCTGCGCCAACGCCCGATGTCATGGCGGGGCAGGGCGTGCCGGACACCCTGGATGTGTGGCTGGCGGAAACGGATACGCTGTTTGTCGCCAGTGTTCACCCCTCGCATGGGCTGGACTGCTCGCATCGGGGCGGACCCGCAGGCTTTGTGCTGCGCGAGGGGGACACCTTGCGCATACCGGACTATGCCGGCAATGCCATGTTTGGCACCCTGGGCAATATCCAGGTGTATCCGCAGGCGGGCTTGTGTTTGCTCAGTTTTAGCCGCCACCAGCAGCTGCTGTTGAGCGGCCCCGCCGCGATCGAGCTGGCGGTGCCGGGTACCGAGCAGGCCACCGGGGGTACCAATCGCTGGTGGCGGGTGCAGCCCGAGCA
This sequence comes from Leeia aquatica, assembly GCF_012641365.1. Lineage (NCBI taxonomy): Bacteria > Pseudomonadati > Pseudomonadota > Betaproteobacteria > Neisseriales > Leeiaceae > Leeia > Leeia aquatica. The sequence goes on along the minus strand of NZ_JABAIM010000001.1, from coordinate 848,323 downwards.
GTGGCGCATTGCCCCGCTGGATAGCCGCGTTAACTGGGACTTTGTTGATTACTCACCGTTTAATCCTTGATCATGAAACTCATCGTACAGCGTAAAACCCTACTCGCCACCGATGTGGTGCAGCTGACCCTGGTGGCTGCGGATGCCAGCCCCTTGCCCGGCTTTACCGCCGGGGCACACCTGACCCTGCACTCGCCGGTTGGCGAGCGCCGCTACAGCCTGACTTCCTTGCCGACAACACGCGAGCACTACCAGATTTGTGTCCAGCGTGCCCAGCCGGGCCGGGGCGGCTCGGACTGGATACACACCCACCTGCAGGTGGGCGATGAGGTCACTGCCAGCGGCCCCTACAACGCCTTCCCCTTGCAACCGGATGCGCCCCATACCGTCTTGCTGGCGGGCGGCATCGGGGTGACGCCGTTCTTCGGCATGGTGGATGCGCTCAGCCAGGCCGGACGCTCATTTGAGGTGCATTACGCCGTACAGTCTGTCGACCGATTGCTGCTGCCAGATCAGCTGGGGCCGCATCGGCACACCTATGTCAAAGCGCACGGCGAACGGCTGGATTTGGAGTCGCTGCTACAGCAAGCGCCGGCAGGGAGCGCCTTTTATGTATGCGGCCCCCACCGCATGCTGGAGGCGGTGAAGGCCCGAGCCGCGCAACTGGGCTTGCCTGCTGTGGTGTTGCATATGGAAAGCTTCGGTGCAGCACGTCGCCCGCAGGACCAGCCCGTAGCGCTGACCTTGACCCGTACCGGCGTCACCGTGCTGGCGCAACCGGGTGAGACGCTGCTGGATGTGGCACAACGGGCGGGAGCCTGGGCATCGTATGAATGCCTGCGGGGCGAGTGTGGTGCCTGCTACGCCGAAGTGACCGGCGGCGAGGTCGACCACCGCGACGTGTGCCTGACCCCGGCGCAGCGCGCCAAAGGCATGTGCCCTTGCGTATCCTGGGCCACAGGCCCGGCATTGCAGCTGGACCTGTAGCAGTCCTGCTCTGCGCGCAGCATCATGTTGCACCGCTCATCCGGCCCGTGCTGCCGTCCACGCCGCCGTGGCTTGACCAGCCTGGCCCGGCCCGCGCATGCTCCTGACATTCATCATGGGGTGGGTAGCGGGCGGTGTTTCATTTCACCTATCGGGCGCGGACGCCGCAAGGGCGTGCATTGAGCGGTCAAGTGACCGCCAGTGACGATGCGGCGGCACGGGCGACGCTGGCACAGCGTGGTTATCTGGAGATTGAGCTGCATGAGTCCACCGATACGGCCCCTGTGGTGCACGAGCGTTTCAGCCGCCCGCAGTTTAACCTGACCGCTACCGAAGAGGCCCGCTTGCACCCCGCCTCCGGCCTGTGGATGCAGCTGGGCCGGGTGAGCCTGCGGCAGGTGGCCTGGTGGGGGCCGCTGGCAGGGTGGCTGCTGTTGGCCTTGCTGTTTCGCCATCCACTGGATTGGGCGCATGGCGTACCCGCCATCGCCTTGCTGGGCTATGTGGTGTGGTTTCTGTGGTCGTCCTTGCCAGAAGCGCTGTATCGTCTGGCCTTGTTCTCGGCGGAGTGGGGCGACTGGGCCGCATCGGGTCGCTGGCTGCGACGGCTGATGCGTCTGCCGCGCGGCTGGCTGAGTACCCCATTGCCCCGGCAGGAACTGGATTTCCGGCTGGCGATGGCGGAAGCCGGGCAGGGGCGACTGCAACAGGCGCTGGACCAGATCGACCACTATGCCCGTGATGCAGCGCTGGGCCCGGCCCGATATCTGGCGCGGGTGGCGACCATTCATCATGCTGCGGGAGACTACCGTGGCATGCTGCTGCGCCTGCATGAGGCCCATATTCTGGCCCCCACCTCGCACAGCCGGCTGGATCTGGCACTGGTGCAGGTCCGCTGGGGACAGAACCCGCAGGCGGCGCGCAAGTTGCTGGACGAGGTGGATGAGTCCCGGCTGGAGGGCATGGCCAGCCTGTGCCTGCATTACAGCCGTGGTCTGATTGCCCTCAATACGGGGCATCCGAGGCTGGCCTTGCCGCACCTGGAGCTGGCCATGCAGCAGGCCTGCCACCAGCTGGACTCGCCCCCCATGTGCGGGCTGCTGCTGGATATGCGGGCGCATTATGCGCTGGCCTTGCTGGCGCTGGGCGAGCGCAAGCTGGCCAAGCAGCATTTGTCCGCCATCCGCGACTGGCTGAAGGCCAAAGGGGACAAGGCCTTGATGCGACGCTGCAAGCAGGCGCTCAGTGCCGGTCGCAGTGTACCTGCACTGGCGGTCGCCGCCTGATCTTGCCTCTTGGCTACGGGCGGATCTCGATACTCACCGGCACGGTGATCCGATCCCACACCGCTTGCATGTCCGCATTGCGTAGTGCGATGCAGCCATCGGTCCAGTCGACTTCCTGCAGCACACTTTCCGGCCAGCGGCTCTGGTTAGGCTGCCCGTGGATGAAAATGTCGCCACCGGGATTCACGCCACGAGCGGCGGCCTGGGCGCGATCCTCTGCATTGGGATAGCTGATGCGGATGGAACGGAAGTAGCGGCTGTTCGGGTTTTTCCAGTCCAGCAGATAGCGCCCTTCCGGCGTTCGCCGGTCACCCTGCTGCTGCTTGTGGCCACGGGGAACACCGCCCAGCACCATGGGTAGCTGCAACAGGATTTTTCCCTGCCGGTAGAGGGTCAACTGCCGGGCAGATTTGTCCACCACCACCCGGTCGGCTTGCAGCGGCGCTGCGGCGAGCGGGAGGCAGAGCAGCAATGCGCAAAGCGCTGCCAGCCAGCGTGGGTACATGGCGGTTTCTCCACAAGCGATGCTGCTCAGACGCATTCCTTTGTCATGGGTTCCCCGCGTGCCAGCAAAGCCACCATCCCCGACATATAATCAATGTGAACTGACTGGATGGAGTCGGTATGGCGGACGAAGTGGAGCTGGCACGTTGGCGCGCCTGCATGGCAGAGGCCATTGATCGCATGCGGGATAGCCCGGCGGAGGGTGTACAGCTGGCCCAGGCTTTACTGCAGCAGGCGGCAGGTGCCGGGGACGTGCGGGCTGAGGTGGGCGCGCGGGTGGCGCTGGCCTTCCAGTTTTACTTCAGCGGGGATTTTGTGCGGCTGCAGGCCGCACTGGCTCAGCTGGAGGGCGATCTGCAACGGGTGCCGGACGCGGAGCTGCTGCTCTGGGTGCGTGCCGCGGCGCAGGCCCGGCTGCGTCGGCTTGGCCATCTGGACGAGGCGTTGAGCTATGCCCGGGAGCGGGTATTGCCGCTGGTGATGTCCACCCCGAATCCGGCCGGGGTGTTTGCATTGAACGCCTGTGCCATTTCTGAACAAGACCGTGGCTTGTCGGATGAGGCCATCACCCACTTCCAGGCTGCGCTGGAGATGGCTCGCACCTTGCAGATGCCGGAGCGCACGGTGCATATCCTTGCCAATATTGGTGAGCTGTTCTACACCAGTGGCAACACCGATGATGCCAGCATTGTGCTGAATGAGGCGTTGCAGCTGTTGCCCACGGTGCGTGAGCACTGGCTTGGGTTTTTTGTCCGGACATTGCTGGCGTTGTGCCACGTCACAAAGCAGGAGTACGAGCAGGCAGCCACGGTGCTGGCTCCCGTCATGAGGGACACAGCGCAGGAAGACGGCATGGATTTGTCGACCTGGTATTTCTGCCTCTCTGTGGCGTCCTATGTCTGGGCGCAGCTGGGGCGGCTGGATGAGGCCGAGCTGTACGCCAAGATGGCGGCCGACCGGATGCATGACTTCGAGGACCGCCAGTTGAAGCCCTATGGCTGGTGGGCGATGGGGCATATTCACCATCGGCGGGGCCGTCTGGAGGAGGCGGTGCGGGCATTCCAGCATGCGCTGTCGGATGTCGGCGACATGGGTTACGTGCTGATGACCCTGAGTGCACTCAACGAGCTGGCTGAGGTACAAGGCAAGCTGGGGCAATGGCAGCAAGCGTGTGCCACCCTGCGCCAGCACCAGCAGGTGGCACAAAAGGTGCAGGGCATTGCGACCCGGGTACGGCTGCAATCGCTACACATGAAGCAGGCACTGAAAGACGCCGAGCTGCGCCAGCACCACGCCGAGCAGATGGTGCGCGAGCGGCAGCAGATGGAGGCCCAGCTGCAGCGCTCCTTGCAGGAGCGGGAGACCATTCTCGGCAATACCCTGATTGGCATGCTGCAATTGACGGGCGATGGCCGGGTGCAGTGGGGTAACCCGGCATTGGGGCATTTGCTGGGGGTGTCTGCCGATAGTCTGGCAGGTTGTCGGCTGGTGGATTACTTTGCCGAAGACACGGTTTTTTCATCGTGGATGGCCGCAGCCATGCAGCAGATGCAGGCGGGCAGTGCCCATGAGGAAGAACGGCCTCTGCGCCGTGCTGATGGCACGCTGTTCTGGGCGCTGCTGTCGGGGCAGCTGATTGATCGGCTGGATCCCTTGTGTGGCTCGGTGTGGGCCATTCTGGATGTGGACCGACGCCACCAGCTGCAGGCTGCGCTCAACCGCTCTGAAGAGCAGCACCGGCTGGTGCTGGACAATGTGACCGAAGGCATCCTGGTGGTGGCCAATGGCCATATTGTGTACGCCAATCCGCGTGTGTTGACCCTGACCGGGCTGGACCGGGAAACCCTGTTCAGCCAGCCTTTCCTGACGGCGGTGTATCCGGAGGACCGGCCACTGGTACTGGAGAATCACTTGCGGCGTTTGCGTGGTGAGCCCGTTCCCCCTCACTACTGCTTCCGCACCGTCAACCTCGTGGAGGACCGGGTGCAATGGGTCGAGTTGTCGGCAGTGAGCATCGACTGGAATGGCGAGCCCGCCACCCTGTCCTTCATCTCTGACATCACTGAGCGCAAGCAGCTCGAAGAGCGTTTGCTGCAAAGCACGGCAGAGCGGGAGCAGCTGCAGCTGCGCCAGTTTCAACTGGAGCTGCAGGAGGCCGAGCTGGCCCGCCAGCTGGCAGAGGAAACCACCCACGCCAAATCCATGTTCCTGGCCAACATGAGCCACGAGATCCGCACGCCGATGAATGCCATCATCGGCATGGCGCACCTGGCCTTGCGCACTTCGCTGTCCCCGCAGCAACGCGATTATGTCGAGAAAATCCACCGTGCCGGGGTGGCGCTGCTGGGTATTATCAATGACATTCTGGATTTTTCCCGTATCGAGGCGGGCAAACTGCATCTGGAGCCGGTGGAGTTTGATCTGGACCGGGTGCTGGAGCATGTGATCTCGGTGACCTGTGGCAAGGCCCATGAGAAGGGATTGCGCTACCACGTCAAGGTACCGCCGGCAGTCCCCCGGCTCTGGCTGGGCGATCCATTGCGGCTGGGGCAGGTGCTGATCAACCTGCTGAACAACGCCATCAAGTTCACCGAGGCCGGTGAAGTCATGCTGAGCTGTAGCGCGAATTTGCAGGGAGAGGAGCGCTATGAGCTGGTCTTCAAAGTACGTGACACCGGTATCGGGCTCAGTCCCGCGCAGATTGACCGGCTGTTCCACGCCTTCAGCCAAGCCGATGATTCGACAACGCGCCGCTTTGGAGGCTCCGGGCTAGGGCTTAGCATTGCCAAGGCAATCGTTGAATTGATGCAAGGTCACATTGGCATCGAAAGTACAGAGGGTGAGGGTACCTGCGTGCAATTCACGGCGCAACTGACGGCCCGACCTGCGCCTGCGTCACATTGGCCCGCTGCCATGACGGGCCTGCGCTGCCTGCTGGTCGCGCGGGACGCATGCTGGCGGGAGTGGTTGCAGTCGGCCTTGCGGACCATGCCGCTCACCGTGGATGCAGTCGCCGATACCGCTCAGGCGCAGCGCGCTCTGGAGCAACACCCTTATCAGTTGTTGTTGCTGGATCCGGCTGAGGGAGTAGGTGTCTCCTTGCTGTCGCTGCTACCTGTGCCGCAACCCAAGGTCATGTTGCTATACCCGGCCAGCGACGAGCCCGCCCGTCGTGAAGTGGAAGGTGCGACGGTAGAGGGAACCCTGCCGATTCCTTTGCTCTTGCACACCCTGCAGCAACGTGTGGTCGCGCTGTATCAGCCTGCCGATGCGGTCCAACTGCACCCAAGTGAAGTTGCGCCCGATTTTTCACGGTTGCATGTGTTGCTGGCAGAAGACAACGATGTTAACCAGCAGATCGCAATGGAACTGCTGCAGGCCACAGGGGCACGGGTTAGCGTCGCCAGCAACGGCTCGGAAGCGCTGCAGCTGTTGCAGGCTGCCCTGCAGGGCGACCACCCGGTCGATCTGGTATTGATGGATGTGCAGATGCCGGAGATGGATGGTCTAACCGCGACCCGCTTATTGCGGGAGGATCCGGCACTGGCCAGTTTGCCTGTGCTGGCCATGACAGCGCATGCCATGAAAAGCGAGCGTGAACGCTGTCTGCGTGCCGGCATGAATGACCACATCACCAAGCCGATTGATCCAGCCTTGCTCTACGCCACCCTGGCCTACTGGGCGGGCTTGCCTGACCCTTCAGCAGGTCCTGACGTGACGCCCGCGCAACGGCCGCCTCAAGGAATGGCTGAGATTCCTGGGCTGGACATGAACAGCGCCGTCCGCCGCATGCGGGGAGACAAGGACTTCTTTCGTCGCATGCTCGGGCGCTTTGTCGAAGGCCAGCGCGATTGCCTGTTTGCACTGCAGTCCGAGCTGGAGTCCGGGCAACTGGACGATGCCGAGCGGCGCGCCCATACCCTGCGAGGTGTAGCCGCGACCCTGGGGGCTGATGCATTGGCTGAAGCGGCGCAAACACTGGAGCAGGCCTTGCACGCGGGTGAGCAACAGCAGCTTCCCGCCGCGCTGCAAGCGTTGGCGACTGAGCTGGAGTCCATATTGCATCACGCTGCGGAATGGCTGTCCCAGCCTGATGCTGGGGCAGTAGCAGAGCAGATGTCGCCGGAGGATAGCCTGCAGCAGCTGCGCGCGCTGATTAAAGAGTGTGACGCTCAAGCGTGCGAGATGGTGGCTGGCATGCAAGAGACGTTGTCCCAAAAGCTGGGGGCAACCGGCCTGCAAAAGCTGAATCAAGCCATGTCCAGGTTTGATTTCCCGGCGGCATCCGCAATACTGAAGGAGGAAGGGAAGACCTGAATCCGTCGGATCATTGCGGAGCACACCCATGGCCGAGCCGCTGAGCAACAGCCCGTTAACCCTGCTGGTGGTGGATGACACCCCGGACAACCTCAGCCTGATGGCCGGGTTGCTGAAAGACCATTACCGGATCAAGCTCGCTGTTAATGGCGCGCTGGCCCTGCAACTGGCCCCCAGCTGCGACCTGATCCTGCTCGACGTGATGATGCCGGAGATGGATGGCTACAGCGTCTGCCGCCAGCTCAAGGCGAATCCGGAGACCGCCGACATACCTGTGATTTTCCTCACCGCCCGCAGCCAGGATGAAGACGAAGAGTATGGTCTCAACCTTGGCGCGGTGGATTATCTGACCAAGCCCATCAGCCCGCCCATACTCTACGCTCGCGTTGCTACCCATTTAAGGCTACGTCAGGCCAGCCGCTGGCTGAAGGGGGAGAATCAGCTGCTGGAACACCTGGTGCAGCAGCGCACCGCCGAACTCAGCCGCCTGCAGGATGCGCTGATCACCGCCATGGCTTCGATGGCAGAAACCCGCGACAACGAAACCGGCAACCACATCCGCCGCACCCAGCACTACGTCGCCGCGCTCGCCCGCACCCTGCGCGAGCACCCGCGTTTTGCCGACACCCTCACCGAGGAAAACATTACCCTGCTGTACAAATCCGCCCCGCTGCACGACATCGGCAAGGTGGGGGTGCCCGATCGCATTCTGCTCAAGCCGGGGCGGCTGGATGCGGAAGAATTCGAAGAAATGAAAAAGCACACCCTCTACGGACGGGACACCATCCTCAGTGTCGAGCGCGAGCTGGGTGGCAGCAACAGCTTCCTCACCTTTGCCCGCGAGATTGCGCACTACCATCAGGAAAAATGGGACGGCAGCGGCTACCCGGAAGGGCTGGCGGGCGACGCCATTCCGCTCTCCGCCCGGCTGATGGCGGTGGCCGACGTCTACGACGCCCTCATCTCCCGCCGCGTCTACAAGCCACCCTTCCCGCACGAAGAAGCGGTGCGCATCCTGCGCGAAGGCCGTGCCCGCCACTTCGACCCGGATATCCTCGATGCTTTCCTGCAGATCGAAACCGAATTCCGCGAGATCGCCGAACGCTACCGGGATGAGGATTAGGCTTATTGCAGGTATTGATCCACGATCTGCTGATAGCGGTGGCTGGTACGCAGGAAGGCCAGGCCCCGGTCGAATGCATCACGCAGCGCGGGCTTCCTGAACGCGATGCGATACCAGGTGGCGGGAAACAGGTTATGCATCTCAACCGCACCCCGCAGCAGGTAAGGAGGCACGTTGGCAGGGGGCTGTTTTTGCAGGCGGGCCTGCTGATAGCGGAAAATCCGTTCATCCATCACCGCCACATCCGTCCGGCCTGCCAGCAGTTTCAAGACCTGCGTACGCTGATCCGCAGTCTCACTGTAAGACGGATGCTTGCGTACTACTGCCGCAAATTCCTCTCCCAGTGCAAACTGGGCCTGCTGGAAGGCCTCAACAGAAAACCCCTGCAAGTCTGCCATGCTGTAGATCTGGAGCTGTCGGGTTTGCAAGGAAATGGCCTGATTCCGGTAAGCGATATACCGCTCGGAAAGATAGGCCGCCTTGGCCTCCGGGAAGCTTTCCTGAATGGTCATCACGCCATCCACCTCACCCGTGGTAAACAGCAGCTTGCTCCGGTGGAAAGGCTGCAGGATGAATGTCACCTGATAGCCTGCATGCTGCAGGGCCTCCCGCACGATATCCAGCTCCATGCCTCGGGGCGGCTTACCCTGAATCACGTAAGGCTCCAGCCACAGCCCAGCGGCGATTTTCAACGTCTCGCCCGCCCAGGCCTGAAGGGCCGAAAGCAGCAGGCACGCCAACAGCAGCACGGTCCGCATCCGCTTACCCTTGTTCAGTGTGTTATGGCCTGACTTCGGTATAGCAAACCCACCCCCCAATTCAAGCGGGAGTCTGGCAGCTAATGGTGGTACGTTTGCCACTGTGCACGCAGGGCCCGAAAAGTCTGGTAGCCGTCGCGGGCGTGGCTAAGCTCGCTGTAGTAACAGTCGTAGAATGGGTCGCTACAGTCCTGCTCGGAAAAGTGCAGGATAAAATGCTGGTCCTCAGGCGGCAGGGCGTCCAGCAAGGCCAGCATCTCGGTGTTGAAGCGGGTGCTGTAGGCTTTTGCCATGCCCTGAGTCCACGTGGTATGGGCAAAGTCGCAATCTGCCGTATAGCCATAGCAGACATTGGCATTGACCTCATAGTGCCAGGCAATGCTTTGCCTGATGCTGATGGACTGGGTGACTTCTATTGCCTCCATCTGACGAGTCAAGGCAGCCATGGCCGCTGGCAGGCTGATGGTGGCACTCAGCGTGATGTGCTGATGAGCTTTGCTCAGGAAGTGCTGGGCGTGGCAGGTCAGCACGGCGCCGTGTTCATTCTCCTCAGCAGTGAAGTACAGGGCGTAATGGCGGTGCAAGAGTTGCATGGTTGGCTGGAACCGGTAAGGTTCGGTTGTCAGGTGGTGAGGTACGCTAAGGGTTGTACCCATTGTGCATGCACAGCGCCGCTACTGTACAGTGCGGGGCCGGGTTGTCCGGTATGAACACAAGGTGACGTTGCGGCAGATTATACCGCGAGTCTACCCGCTGTAGCCCGCCACTGGCGACTCCCCACCGGCTGACCGGGGGTGGTCCGGCGGCGCAGGAGGAGGTGCTGGTCGCCGTTGCGGGTGAGGAGTCTGTGCTACTGTGTGCGGGCTGGCCGGGGGCGTCAAGCCGGGCTGGCATAAAGGCCGGGTAGGGGGCTTGTCGTAAATCAACAAATCATCGTCCGATCCGGTCAATCGCACAGAGTGGCGAATTTGAACAATGAACGCCATCCGGGAAGCCTCGTTTTCAGGGCTTTTCCATGTTCGCGCAGCGCACCAGACAGGATAGATGATGCCATCCAACCGTTATTCGCTGTGGAGCCTGTTCAAGCACGGGCTCAAGCACAATCAGCAGTGGGACCCGGCGTGGCGTAGCCCGCAGCTGAAGTCTTCTTACGATGTGGTGATCGTCGGTGGTGGCGGCCACGGGCTGGCCACCGCCTATTACCTGGCCAAGAACCACGGTGTGAAGAATATCGCCGTGCTGGAGCGGGGCTATCTGGGCGGCGGCAATACCGCGCGCAACACCACCATCGTGCGCTCCAACTACCTGTGGGACGAAGCCGCCCAGCTGTATGAGCACGCGCTCAAGCTGTGGGAAGGGCTGTCGCAGGACCTGAACTACAACACCATGTTTAGCCAGCGCGGGGTGTTCAACCTCGGTCACACCCTGCAGGACATGCGCGACATCGAGCGCCGGGTGAACGCCAACGTGCTGAACGGGGTGGACGCCATGGTGCTCACCGCCGACGAAGTGCAGGCCCGCATCCCGCTGCTGGATTGCAGCAAGCGCGCCCGTTACCCGGTGCTGGGGGCCAGCTTCCAGCCGCGTGGCGGGGTGGCGCGGCACGATGCGGTGGCCTGGGGCTTTGCCCGTGCCGCCAGTGATCTTGGCGTGGACATCATCCAGCAGTGCGAAGTCACCGGCATGGACATCGACAATGGCCGCATCAAAGGTCTGCAGACCTCGCAAGGCTATATCCGTACCGAGCGGGTGGGCTGCGTGGCCGCCGGTCACAGCTCGGTGCTGGCCAAGCTGGCCGGTATCCGCCTGCCGCTGGAGAGCCACCCGCTGCAGGCGTTTGTGTCCGAATCCATGAAGCCCTGTCTGGACACGGTGGTGATGTCTGGAGCGGTGCACGGTTACGTCAGCCAGTCCGACAAGGGCGAGCTGGTGATCGGTGCCGGGATCGACAGTTACCTGAGCTATGCCCAGCGCGGCAGCCCGCATGTGATCGAGCATACCGCCGCCGCCATCATCGAGCTGTTCCCGATGTTCTCCCGCGTGCGGCTGAACCGGCAGTGGGGCGGGATTGTGGATGTGTCGCCCGACGCCTGCCCGATCATCTCGAAAACGCCGGTCAAGGGCCTGTATTTCAACTGTGGCTGGGGTACCGGTGGCTTCAAGGCCACGCCGGGTTCCGGCCATGTGTTTGCCCATACCATCGCCTACGACGCACCGCACCCGCTGAACGCCGCCTTCGCGCTGGACCGCTTCCACAGCGGCCACCTGATTGACGAGCACGGCGCCGCTGCCGTGGCCCACTGAGGAGCAGACCCATGCTGCAATTTCGTTGTCCGTTCTGCGAAGAAGTGCGCGAGGAAGAAGAGTTCAGCTACGCCGGCGAAGCCTACATCGTGCGCCCGGCCGAACCGGAAGCGGTGGACGATGCCACCTGGGGCGATTACGTGTTCATGCGCAAGAACCCGAAAGGCTGGCACTGGGAGCAGTGGCAGCACACCGGCGGCTGCCGCAAGGTGTTTGCCGTCAAGCGCAGCACCATCACCCATGAAATCGCCGGTTGCTGGACCCTCGCGGAAGCCAAGCCGCTTTACCTGCAGGAGAATGAGGCGTGAGTACGGTTCGTAATACCCATCGCGTCGAACGCAGCAGCGCCCGCATTGACCGGTCGCAGCCGCTCGAATTCCGTTTTGACGGTCAGCAGATGCACGGCTACGCCGGCGATACGCTGGCCTCCGCCCTGCTGGCCAATGGCGTGCGCATGATTGGCCGCAGCTTCAAGCTGGGCCGTCCGCGTGGCATCTATGGCGTGGGTGCCGAAGAGCCGAATGCGCTGTTCCAGCTGGAAACCGGGGCGTATACCGTGCCGGATGCCAAGGCCACGCAGATCGAGCTGTATCAGGGCCTGATTGCAGGCAGCGCCACCGGCTGGCCGACGCTGGGCTTTGACCTCAAGGGCATGATGGGCAAGCTGGGCCGCTTCATGCCGCCAGGCTTCTACTATAAGACCTTCATGGGCTTCCCCAGCCTGTGGCCGATGTTCGAGCGCATCATCCGCAATGCAGCGGGCTATGCCGAGGCCCCGCGCGAGGCCGACCCGGAGTTTTACGACCACCTGCACCACCACGTGGACGTGCTGGTGGTCGGCGGTGGTGCCGCCGGGCTGTGGTCCGCCCTGCTGGCGGGGCGCGCCGGACTGAAGACCATGCTGGTGGATGAACAGCCGGAACTGGGTGGCTGGTTGCTGTCCGATCCGGCGCAGCAGATTGGCGGTCAGGCCGCTGCTGCCTGGCTGCAGTCGGTACAGGCCGAGCTGGTCAGCCTGCCGAATGTGCAGCTGCTGCCGCGTACTACCGCCTTTGCTGTACACGATGGTAATCTGGTGCAGGCGCTGGAACAGCAACAAGACCATATGCCGATTGCCGCCCGCATCGCCACTCAGCCGCGCCAGCGTCTGCACAAGATTCGCGCGCACCAGCTGGTGCTGGCCTGTGGTGCCATCGAGCGCCCGCTGGTGTTTGGCTACAACGACCTGCCGGGCACGCTGACCGCCGCCGCAGGCCACAGCTACCTCAACCGCTACGCCGTGCGCGTGGGGCACGAGGTGGCGCTGATGACCAACAACGACTACAGCTACGATGCCGCGCGAGACCTGGCCGAAGCCGGGGCGCGTGTCCACCTGATCGACACCCGTGCCCAGGGTGCGGTGCGCCATCGCCAGCAGGCGGTGGAAGCCGCTGGGGTGCAGCTGTACAAGGGCTATGGCATTGCCAAGGCACTGGGGGGCCGTCAGGTCACTGGCGCACGGCTGGTGCGGCTGGATGCACACAGCAATCAGGTGAACGGCAGCGGCCCCACCTTGTCGTGCGACGCGCTGCTGTCCAGCGGCGGCCTGTCGCCGACTGTGCACCTGTTCTGCCATAACGGCGGCCGCCCGCTGTGGGACGAATCGCGGCTGGCCTTTGTGGTGCCGGAAACCGGGCGCAGCGGCATTGCCTGCGTCGGCGCCATTACCGGGCAATTCCAGCTGGGGGCCGCGCTGGCCCAGACGCAGACCGCGATGGCGGGCGTGCTGGCTGCGTTTGACCGCAGCGTGAGCAGCGAGCTGCCGCAGGTGGACGACCCGGAGCTGGTGCGCTCGCGCCGTATCTTCCGCGTGCCGGATGGCAAGCCGGAAGGCAAGAGTGCCAAGGCCTTCATCGACTTCCAGAACGACGTCGATTCAGCGTCGATCTACACCGCGGTGAAGGAAAATTACCGCAATATCGAGCACATCAAGCGCTACACCGCGCTGGGCTTCGGTACCGACCAGGGCAAGCTCTCCAACGTCAACGGTTTTGCCATCGCCGCTGAGGCGCTGGGCAAATCGGTGGCTGAGGTTGGCACCACCACCTACCGCCCGGCCTACACCCCGGTGACCTTCGGCGCGCTGGCGGGCCATGTGCAGGGCGATACCTGGGAGCCACGCCGCTATACGCCGATCCACAGCGCCCACGTGGCACGCGGTGCCGAGTTTGAAGTGGTGGGGCAGTGGATGCGGCCGTGGTACTTCCCCAAGGGCGGCGAGGACATCCACGCGGCGGTGAACCGCGAGGACAAGGCCACCCGCCTCAGTGTGGGGGTGATGGACGCCTCGACGCTGGGCAAGATCGACGTGCGCGGCCCGGATGCGCGCGAATTCCTCAACCGCGTCTACTCCAATGCCTGGAGCAAGCTCGACCCCGGCAAGTGCCGCTACGGCCTGATGCTGGACGAAAACGGCATGGTGATGGACGACGGCGTGACCGCCTGCCTGGCCGATGATCACTTCCACATGACCACCACCACCGGTGGTGCGGCACGGGTGATGAACTGGCTGGAACGCTGGCACCAGACCGAATGGCCGGAGCTGAAAGTCTGGTTCAGCTCGGTCACCGACCACTGGAGCACCGTTGCCGTAGTCGGCCCCAACAGCCGCAAGGTACTGCAAAAGCTGTGTGGCGACATCGACTTCGACAAGGACGCCTTCAAGTTCATGGATGGCCGCGAAGGCAACGTGGCCGGGCTGCCGGCGCGGGTGTTTCGCATCAGCTTCTCCGGCGAGCTGGCCTTTGAAATCAACGTGGACGCCAGCTACGGCCACTACCTGTGGGAAGAGGTGATGAAGGCGGGTGCCGAATTCGACATCACCCCCTACGGTACGGAAACCATGCACGTGCTGCGGGCCGAAAAAGGCTTCATCATCGTCGGGCAGGATACCGACGGCTCGGTCAGCCCCATCGACCTCGGCATGGGCTGGGCCGTGGGCATGAAAAAGCCGTTCAGCTTCCTTGGCCGCCGCTCGCTCACCCGCAGCGACACCGCGCGCAAGGACCGCAAGCAGCTGGTGGGCCTGCTCACCGAAGACCCGAGCGTGGTGCTGGTGGAAGGCGCGCAAGTGCTGAACCAGCCCGCCAGTGCGCCGGGCGAGGGCATGCCGCCGGTGCCGATGCTGGGCCATGTCACCTCCAGCTACCACAGCGCCTTCATGGGCCGCTCCATTGCCATGGCCCTGGTCAAGGGCGGAGCGCACCGCGAGGGCGATACCGTTCATGTCTGGGCCGGGGGCAAGGTTCACGCCGCCAAGATTGCATCCAGCGTGTTTGTTGATCCGCAAGGAGAACGTCAAAGTGTCTGATCTCCGCTTCCAGCCTTATATGCAGTCCCCGCTGCACGCGTTCGACCTGCCCTCGCGGGCGGTCGCGCAGGATGATCGCCACGGGGTCTGGACCAATGAGCTGCCGCTGCGCGGCTACCTCACCCTGCGCGGGCAGGGCAGCGATGCCGCCTTCCGCGATGCGGTGGCCAACGTACTCGGCCAGCCGCTGCCCACCCAGCCCAGCAGCTACAGCCACGGCCCCAGCGGCACCCTGCTGTGGATCTCGCCGGACGAATGGCTGCTCAGCGGCGAGCGCAGCACCGTCAAATCGCTGATCCCGGCGCTGGAGAGCGCGCTCAAGGGCCAGCACGTTCAGGTGGTGGACAATTCCGGTGGCTATACCCAGGTCTACCTCACCGGTCGCCACGCAGTGACGCTGCTGCGCCACCTCGGCGTATACGACTTTGAGCAGGTGACAGTAGGCCGCGCGGTGAGCACCATGCTGACCAAGGCCAATGTCACCGTCTACCGGCTGGAAGAGGGCGGCTTGCACCTGGTATTCCGCCGCAGCTTTGCCGACTACGTGTGGCGACTGATCGAACGCGCCGCCACACCTTACGGCTTGGGCATCTGCAGCCTGCCCGCCGGGTTTGGCCTTGCCGGTTGAGCACATCATCACGTTGATATCCGCAGCGGCGGGCGCCGCTGCCGCACAGGGGAAACAGCATGTCCGGAATTCATGAAAGCTCGATCGTCATCGACGGTCTCATCATCGCCAAGTGGGAACGCGCCGTATTTGAAGACATGCGCAAAGGCGGCCTCACTGCGGCCAACTGTACCGTGTCGGTCTGGGAAGGCTTCCAGGACACCGTGGCCAATATCGCCGACATGAAAAAACTGATCCGCGACAACGCCGACCTGCTCACCCTGGTGCGCAGTACCGACGACATCCGCGAATCCAAGCACAGCAACAAAACCGGCATCATCCTCGGCTTCCAGAACGCCCACGCCTTTGAAGACAACCTCGGCTACATTGAAGCCTTCTGGGACATGGGCGTGCGCGTGGTGCAGCTCTGCTACAACACGCAAAACCTGATTGGCACCGGCTGTTACGAGCGCGATGGCGGCCTCTCCGGCTTTGGCCGCGAAGTGATCAACGAGATGAATCGCGTCGGCATCATGGTGGACCTCTCCCACGTGGGCGGTAACACCTCGATGGAAGCCATCCTCGAATCGAAAAAGCCGGTGTGCTACTCGCATTGCCTGCCCTCCGGCCTCAAGGAACACCCGCGCAACAAGAGCGACGAAGAACTGAAATTCATCGCCGACCACGGCGGCTTCATCGGCGTGACCATGTTCCCGCCCTTCCTCAAGCGCGGCATCGAAGCCACGGTGGACGACTACGTGGAAGCCATCGACTACGTGATCAACATCGCCGGTGAAGACTGCGTGGGCTTCGGCACCGACTTCACCCAAGGCTACGACAAAGGCTTCTTCGACTGGATCACCCACGACAAAGGCCGCCACCGCCGCCTCACTAACTTCGGCACCGTGCTCAACCCGCTGGGCATCCGCACCATCGGCGAAACCCCCAACCTCACCGCCGCCATGGAAAAAGCCGGCTGGTCCGAGAGCCGCATCCGCAAAGTGCTGGGTGACAACTGGCTGCGCGTGTTCAAGGACGTGTGGGGGAGTTGATCGGCTGCTGATGAGCGCGTCTACATGTGAAAAAACCGCCCGAATGGGCGGTTTTTTGTTGTGGGGGGCTTGGCATGTGAGGATGTAGCGCACGGCTGGCGTCGAAGGGTTACTATCCGTCGTACCCGGAACGGTTTGTCAGAAAGCCAAACCTTCGTCCGTTACCTGACACATAATGTACTGCGTTTGGGGCGTTTTTCGCTGCGACTGTTGAGGGCTTTTTCAGAGCTCCCTAAGGACTTGAGTTTCCCGACAAACAAGGTTCAGATTTCTATCATTCGTGCGGGAGGTATTTTCGATAATGGACTTCGATCGGCGCTGGCATATACATTTGGACTGTAAACAATGAGCTACTGCAAACTCTATATTGATGCGAACTTCGACCTTGACGAGATGGAGGGTGTTTTTGCTCTGGGTTTCAAAGAATGCATTTGCATTTCCATGGCAGAGTACTCGCTGTTTGTAAATGATAGCCGTGTTGAAGGAGCGAGCATTACTTCATCTACTTACCCAGTGGATAGATCTCGTTATTACGTTGAGATTGATTCTGTCTCTAACATGGATAACGAAGATAATTTCAATCGAGCCTTGGTGGAATTAGTGATTTGGCTGCGCTTGAAATGTGACTTTGTTGTGGCGTCTTGCGATTTCGAAGATTACATAACTGAAGTTACCGGTTGGAATTGGACCCCTGAGCCCGCGTAGGGCGCAATAACCGCAGGGCATTGCGCCGCCCCCTGAGCCACTTTGCATGCATGCTCAGCCATGCTGTAGCGACCCGTGCATGGTGATATGCTGACATGGGGATGCGTGATGGTGAATGGGGCGCAATGCCCTGCGGTTATTGCGCCCTACTGTGCTGGCGGCGTTCCCCTTGGCTTCCTTCGCGCAGGATGGTGCGGCACTGCCTGCGGCAACCGAGCAGCAGCTGGATGGTTTGTTTGCGGCCTGGAACCATACGGATACGCCCGGTGCTGAGGGGCGGGCAGGGGGCTACTGAATCCATCATCTGGATGAGTGTGCCCTCCGGTGGTGTTGCGGGTGCCTACGTGGGCTAGAACTTCTCGTAGAATTTACCAGGCGGGTCAGGAATAATGTTAAGTAGATCGATAATAACATTGCAAGAACTTGATGCAGTCGAATGGTTTTGCAATGTAGGAAAAAAAGACTCTGACTACCCATTGATTCTTGAGACATGGGATGGTGCAGTGGAGAGTTGTTCCAGTGAGGGTTGGGAGGGGCTATGTCAAGAAGCTGCGAATCAATACGCTTCAAGGCTCGCCGAGAGAAATAAAGATAGATTTTTGTATTGGAATGCAATAGCTAAAGAAGTGAAGAAGGTGGCAATTCCTTTTGTTATAAAAAAAACAGCGAAGGTTGTTAAAGATAATAACCTTCCTACAATTTTTGTGGATATTGTTCAGTGGGATGTATTGCATCTTTGCTTGGAAGCAGAGTTTTCCGATGTTTACCCTCCTGGATTTTTTGCAAGTCAAGCCTATTGGTACGCTAAAGGCCATTTCCCTTGTGGCTGGGATGGTAATTTCCCAAAAGGGCGGCTTGTTATTTTCTGACTCTGAGGGTGGTCGATTAAATTGCAGAAGCCCCGGTAATCCTCCCCAAAACCAGCCCGCTGAGAAGTAGCCCACGTAGGGTGCAATAACCGCAGGGCATTGCGCCGCCCCCTGAGCCGCTTTCCTTGCGTGCACTGTCATGCTGTAACCATCCGTGCATGGTGGCATGGGGATGCGTGATGGCGTGATGGTAAATGTGGCGCAATGCCCTGCGGTTATTGCGCCCTACGTGCTACAACCAAAAATCACTGTTTATCCGGCATATTGAATCGAGATAATAAAATGGCCACGAAATTCTACTGGAGCACAGATGTCACGGGTCACCACCCAGTTTGCACCTCAGACTTGGCGATGCATGGAGATGTTAGTCTATTGTCATGTATTCTTATGGATGATGGTGGCGTAGGCATCGATGAATCTATATGCTGGCTAGATGAAGGGGTGCGACGTATTGATTATATTCGAAAAAATAATGCAGATACCATGGAGTGGGGACGTGAAGGCTGGATTGGTTTAATTTCTTTTGACACCGTGAAAATATTTTCAAGTCATGATGAAAATTATAGCGCAGTAATAGAAACAAATGTCTTTGAGGAGTGTCTTAGGAAATGGATTGTATTTATAAAAGAGAAAAGTATTTTGGCCATTATTTCCATCTAGCTGTCAGGTCCCGCATGATTACGCACCGCTCTCAAGAATAGATGCGGATGGAAATGTTGCCATCGTTTCAACGCCTGTATCAGTGTTTCATGACCCAAGGCTTTCTGTGGCAAGTGCTGGTTATACAGCCATACATAGTGGTGCAGCCCGCGTAGGGCGCAATAACCGCAGGGCATTGCGCCGTACTACTCGAGCCGCTTTCCCTGCATACTCTGCCATGCAGTAACCATCCGTGCATGGTGACATGAGAATACGTGACGGTGTGATCGTGAGTGTGGCGCAATGCCCTGCGGTTATTGCGCCCTACGTGTTGCTACCCGACGGTGCCGGTCGAAGCCAAAAACTGACTACTTGGCCACTTGTCACGATGCACGGCATCCGCCTACCATGCACTTCGGGCGTAATGGGGCTTGGGGCCGCATGCCTTTCATCTACTGGAGAGGCTGACCCGCATGCGTACACCTTCCTTTGTGCTGGCACTGATGCTGGCGGCGTTCCCCTTGGCTTCCTTCGCGCAGGATGGCGCGGCACTGCCTGCGGCAACTGAGCAACAGCTGGATGGTCTGTTTGCGGCCTGGAACCATGCGGATACGCCCGGTGCGGCGGTGGCGGTGCTGAGAGACGGGCAGGTGGTCTACCGCAAAGCCTTCGGCATGGCGGATATTGAGCAGGGGCGGGCCATTACGCCGACCACCCGCTTCCACGTGGCCTCGCTGGCCAAGCAGTTCACCGCGTTTTCAATCTTGCTGCTGGCGCAGGAGGGCAAGCTGTCGCTGGATGATGATGTGCGGCAGTATCTGCCTGAGGTGCCCCACTTTGGCCAGCCCATTCGCATCCGCCATCTGCTGACCCATAGCAGCGGCCTGCGTGATGACCTGAACCTGCTGGCGCTGGCGGGCTGGCGCATGGAAGATGTCATCACGGCGAACGACGTGATGCAGCTGGTGCGGCACCAGCAGGCGCTGAATTTCGCGCCGGGCAGTGATTTTGCCTACAACAATACCGGCTATCTGCTGCTGGCGGAAATTGTGCAGAAGGTCTCCGGCCAATCGCTGGCCGCGTTTGCCAAGGCGCGCATTTTCGATCCGCTTGGCATGCGCAATACGTCCTTCCGCGAGCAATACAGCGCCTTGGTGGCCGGGCGTGCGCTGTCTTACCAGCCTGCGCCGGATCAGGGTTATGAGGGGGTGCCGCTGTCGTTTTCCACGGTGGGCCCGACCAATCTGCTGACCACCATTGACGACCTGGCCTTGTGGAGCCGTAATTTCGACGATGCCCGCGTGGGCGGCAAGGCGCTGATTGTCCAGATGCAGACTTCGGCGACTTTGAACGACGGCAATGCCACCGATTATGGCGGTGGCCTGGAGCTGGATGCGTACCGTGGGGTGCGCAAGATCGGCCATAGCGGCTCGGATGCGGGTTTCCGCAGCAATATCGCGCGCTTTCCGGAGCAGAAGCTGAGCATCATCGTGCTGGGCAATGGTGCGGACGTGCAGGCGGCGCGGCTGGGCCAGCGGATTGCCGATATTGTGCTGGAGGGCCAGCTCAAGCCCTTGCCACAGCCGGTGCCGGATTACTCCGGCAGTACCCGTGTAGCGCTGGACCCGGCGCGGCTGGATGCCCTGCAGGGCAGCTACCGGCTGGAAAATGGCTCGGCCATTATCTTCCGCAAGGAAAACGGCCATCTGGTGGGCTGGACGGTGGGCGATGACCCAATGCCGTTTTACCCCAAGAGCGAGCGCGAGTTCTTCTCCAAGCTGGTCAACGCCAGCTTCCGCTTTGATCCACCCAATGCTGCGGGCGTGGTGGAGAGTGGCACCTGGCTGCGCAATACACGCTCGGTGCGCGGCAAGCGCATGGCCACCGTGCCAGAGCAGGAGTTGAGCCGCTTGGCGGGCGAGTATTACAGCAAGGAGCTGCAGGTGCTCTACACCGTTCGCATCCAGGATGGCCAGCCACTGCTGCGCCACCCACGCGGAGAAGTGGCCTTGGTACCGCTGGAAGGGGACCGCCTGGTCGGCCCGTGGCCATTCGGGATGGTCCAGTTTGCCTGCACCCCCGGCAAGGGCTGCAGCGGCTTTACCATCAATGAAGACCGCGCCAGCAATGTGCAGTTCAACAAGGTGAACCTCTCGGCAGCCGTCGTGGCACCGTGACTTCAGTGCAGTAGGGCTGCACCGGCGCAGTGATTGCACAGGGCTGAGGTCATATGCGGCCAGCGTGTGGCACAATGATCTTCTCTGACCAATCACTGGAGCCTGCCTCTCTATGCAGCAAAAACTGTGTGCCTCACTGCTGATATTGTTCCTCGCAACAGTTGCCACGGCCGCGACCTTGAAGTCCGAGGTGGAAGTGCGGGCGTTCACGGACAAGGTGATGGCGCAAGTCGGCAAGGGGGACTTGTCTGGTGCTTTTGCCAGTATGAAACCCTACGCGGTGGTTCCGGTTGCGGAGCTGCAGAGTCTGGAGTTGCGAACCAAGGCCCTGCGTGATCAAGTTGGTGGACGGTATGGCAAACCGGTCGGTTTTGAATTCGTCAGCCTCAAAAAGGCGGGCGAATCGGTGATGCAGTATATGTACATCGAGAAAACCGAGGAGCATGCCTTGCCCTGGCGCTTTATCTTCTACAAGTCGCCAAATGGCTGGGTGCTCAACACCTTCTTCTGGAATGCCAACATCCAGCAGCTTTTTGATTGAGCATGCCCGCCTTGGCTGAGGCAGGCGACTAAACCATGCTCCCGCCCGACCTGCTGCTGTACTTCATGCTGCTGGCCTTGCTGGCCGAGGTGGTCGGTACTGTGGGCGGCTTTGGCTCATCCTTGCTGTTTGTGCCGCTGGCCGGGTATTTTCTGGATTATCACTCGGTGCTGGGGGTGGCGGCGCTGTATCACCTGAGCAGCAATGCCGCCAAAATCTATTTCTTCCGCGCGGGGTTTGACCGCAGGCTGATCCTGCAGATGGGGCTGCCTTCGGTGCTGGCGGCCATCACCGGGGCGCTGATGAGCGGGCTGCTGCCGTCTGCGCTGCTGACCTTGCTGCTGGCGGGGTTCTTGATCGGGCTGGGTGGGCTGTTGCTGCTGTTTCGTCAGTTCCGCCTGCGCCCGGTTGCCGCCAATGCGGTGCTGGGCGGGCTCGCGTCCGGCTTCCTCTCTGGCCTGCTCGGCACCGGCGGCGCGGTGCGCGGGGTGGTGCTGGCGGCGTATGGCTTGCCTGCGCAGGTGTTCATCGCGACTTCTGCCATCATCGACTTCGGCATCGACGCCAGCCGCAGCGTGGTGTACGCCGCCAGCGGCTTCGTACATCACGACGACCTCTACCTGATCCCGCTGCTGCTGGGGGTGAGCGTCGTCGGCACCTGGCTTGGCAAGAAAATCGTCGGCATCCTTACCGAGCAGCAGTTCCAGTCCATCGTGCTGCTGCTGGTCATCGCCGCAGGCGGGCTGACCTTGTGGCGGGCTTGGGGGTAGTGGGGTTGTACCTCGGTACAGTGATACGTTCCATGCTTATGATATATGCTGATTGATTTTGGAGGGAATAATGCCTTCACAGCGTACGGTTTCTATATTGCTGGCGTTCATACTGGCTACTGTCCTGACGGCATGTGGCAACATCAGTAATGTCCGAGCCTTCAATCGCAACTACCAGGAGCCTACTGAGGGTGACCGAGCACAACTACGCGTATCGGTCCAAGGCGGAATGGTCCGTGGTGTACCCGGAAAGGATTGCATAGACTGGGGCGTGCCGGAGTCTGGGGTGATTGCCATCACGATGGGAGGCTTTGCGGATCCCAAGCGCTCACCTATTCCGATGCCTGCGCCCTCAGCTACCACAAAGCAGTTCCGGAGTGCTGGAAGATTCGAGGAAGCAGAAGTGTATATTCCGGCCGGGAAACCCATGACGCTGGATTACTTGTCGAGTGGTGGTCGCTATCAGTGCTTTGTACATCAATCCTTCCTTCCTGAGCGTGATGCTAATTATGAGGCCTTGTTTCGACTAAATGGATCAAGCTGTGAGTTCCTGGTGCTCAAGATCAGCGAAGGCCCATTGGGGGTTACCATGCAAGAGAAGGTTCCACTGAGTAAAGCATCACTTTGCAGCGTTTGGGATGTTTTATAAGCATTCAATTGACTAATCGCCCCGGGGGGCGGTCTTAGCGACTGAGCAGCTTAGGGGTAACAACCTGCGCCGCCCCGAACCCCTCAACCTTCCCGATAGTATGCTGCGGGGGTGTCGCCGGTCTGGCGGTGGAACCAGGCGACGAAGGCGCTCTGGCTGCTGAAGCCGCAATGAAACGCGGCATCCAGACCTTTGCGGCCTTCGGCCAGGGCGGTTAGTGCCGCGAACAGGCGGGCCTGGTCCCGCCAGCGGGTGAAAGGTAGACCGGTCTCCCGCGTGAACAGGCGATGCAGGCTGCGTTCGCTCATGCCCAGTTCGCGGGCCCAGGCGGTGGCGCTGCGTGGGTCGGCGGGGTGGTCGCACAGCGTCTGGCATAGCCGCTGCAAGACGGGGTGATGTGGCAGGGGCAGGTGCAAGGGCAGAGTGCTGGCGCTGCGCAGTTCGTCGACCAGCAGTTGCCGGATGCAGTGTGCGCGGTCGGTCTCCGGGGCCGCGTGCGGCAGGTGCACCGTAGCCAGCAGCAATTCACGCAGTAAGGGGGAGACATGTACCACCCCACTGTGGGCGGGCAGCTCGGGCATCAGCGTGGTGTCCAGATAGACTGTGCGCATCTCGACGGCACCCGCCATGGTGACGTTATGCCGCAATCCAGGCTGCATCCACAGCGCCCGGCTGGGGGGAATGACATAGCTGCCGGCTTCGGTTTCCACTTTCATTACCCCGTGGATGGCGTAGAGCAGCTGCCCGCGTGGATGGGTGTGCCACCCGGTGCTGCTGCCACTGGGCCAGTGGTTGTCCAGCGCAATCAGTGGCGAGGTGAGGTGCTGGAAGTCCAGCCGTTTGCGTGGGGTAGCGGTAGGCATGGCCGATTGGCGACATATTCTGTCTGATTGACGTGATACAGACCAGTGTAGCATGCCTACACTGGGTGGCATGAAGACACCTGCCTGCACCCTGACCTCCCGACCTGATCTGCCCGCCTCGCTGGAAACCGCGCTCGTTCACCTGGGCCGAGACTCGGCAGCCGCCAGTCACGCGGTGAATCCCCCGCTGGTGCGCGCCTCGACTTTATTGTTCCCGACGTTGGCTGATTTCAAGGCCAGCAACGGCGGCTGTGTGTTTGAGTCGCCCCGCTATGGCCGCTCCGGCACCAGCACCCAGTTTGAATTGCAGCAGGCAATGGCCCGGTTGAGCGGGGCGGAAAGCTGCATCGCCACCCCTTCCGGTTTGAGCGCCATTGCCGCCGTACTCGGCGCGCATGCGCGGCCCGGCGGGTTGATTCTGCTGCAAGAAGGGGTATATGGGCCTACCCGTGCCTTGTGCGAGCAGGTGCTGGCGCCGTTGCAGTGCCGGGTGGAAACCTTCTGCAGTGCGGAAGACCTGGCAGGCAAGCTGACGGCCGCCAGCTTCCTGGTGTTCATCGAAGTGCCCGGTTCGCTCACCATGCAGATGGTCGATGTGGGCGCGGTGTGCGCGCTGGCAGCGGCGCAAGGGGTGCCGGTGGCCTGTGATGCCACCTGGGGTACACCACTGTTCTTTGACGCCCACCGACATGGTGTCGATATCGCCATTCATGCCGCCACCAAATACCTTAACGGACACTCGGACGTGATGCTCGGCTTGACCACCGGGTCGTATGCCGCGCTGGAAGCGACTCGCAGCGGGTGTGACCGCACGGGCAGCCACGTGTCTGCAGATGCCTGCTGGCTGGCCCTGCGCGGTCTGCGCACCCTGCATCTGCGCATGCCGCGCCACCATACCAGCGCCTTGCAAGTGGCGCAGTGGCTGTCGCTACAACCGCAGATTGAGCGGGTGCTGTTCCCGGCGCTGCCCACCGATCCTGGTCATGCCCTGTGGCAGCGTTATTTCACCGGCGCGCCGGGGCCGTTTACTGTGGAGCTGGCCCCCTGCAGCGAACCGGCGTTTACCCGCTTCATCGAGTCGCTGCAGTGGTTTGGCCTCGGCACCAGCTGGGGCGGCTTCGAGAGCCTGGTCATGCCTGCCATCCCGCACCACCTGCGCGGATTGCCGGTGCAGCCGGATGCCGGGCGGCTGCTGCGCTTGCATATCGGGCTGGAATCGCCGGACGATTTGTGCCGGGACCTGGCTGCGGCTCTGCCGCTCTTGCAGGGCGGGGCGGGCTAACCAGCGCGGGCATGCTTGCTGCGCTCCGCGCTGGTGGATGGCTTCAGCCCTGACCCGATGGCTGGGGTGGTTCGATAAAGCGGTAGGCGATGCGGCGTGTCGGGGTTGGGCGGTGCCGGTGGTGCTGGTTGCGCCACTCGGCCAGTTGGCTATCGGCTTTGCAGCTGGCGAAATCCGGCCAGGGGTGTGGCCGATGCAGGCCGAGCTGCTCGGCAAAGAAGCTGCTGACGGTGGCCAGTGCCGGTAGCGCTGGGCAGTGGCTTTCCAGAAACAGGAACTGGCCTTGCTCGTTGACTTCAAGAAAAACCAGCTCGCCCTGCGGGGTGACCACCAGATCCAGGCTGCCAAAAGCCAGCCCCATGCCTTGCATGAAGCTGCGGATGCGGGCGCGATCATCCGCCTTGAGCTCGCAGGGCTCCATCCTTAACTGGCCCTGCTGGGTTCGCCAGTCCGTGCTGGAGGCTGCTTGCTCTTGCGAGTGGATGCGGGCCGCCAGGAGATGGGTGCCGCAGACCAGCACCCGCAGCTCATGCGCTTTCTCGATGCGTGCCTGATAGATGCCGGGGCTGGACTGGATGGCTTGATCGTCCTGCAGGTCCTTGAGGCAGACCCGGCTGGTGGGCAGGCTGCGGCCGGGCTCGTCCTGCCAGCTGGCGGGGGTGAAGGTCTTGTAGATCAGGCCGTCCTGATGCTGTTCGCAGAAAGCACGCACCTGCTGCGGATGATTGCTGATCAGGGTCGGCGGGATGGCAAACCCGGCACGCTGTGCCATCAGCAGCTGTTTGCCTTTGCTGTTGCTCTCGACGTGTGCATTCAGCGGGTTCACCCAGGGGACATCGGCCAGTACGGTTGCCAGCCAGTCCCAGACATTGCGGATCATGCCGCTGGCTTGCTCGATCACAAATCCCAGGTCGGCAGGGTGGATGTGGCTGAAGTCCAGATACGGGGCGGCGCGCATCATGCGGCGACACCAGACGGCCTTGACGTGCTGCAGCGGCAAATCCACACGCTCCCCTTTCAGGGTGTGGACTTCCAGCCGGTGTGTCTGCAGCTCGGTGGGGTTGAGGCTGATGGTGCCCTGGCTGGGGAAGGCTGTGGGATCCCACAACCAGCTATCCAGCCCGGCCCGGCGTAGCGACCACATCACGGCAAGGGCATGGTCGTCGCGCAGCGGGGCGATGATGAGTAAACCCATATCTGGTGTCCTGTGTCCGGGGGCCCCCTCCAAAGAGGGGGCAGCGTGCTTCAGCCATGCACGATGTTGTCGATGCTGCTGTGGACGATGGTGAGCTGCGACTGATAGCTGTGGGTGGATTCATTCCACTGCCAGCTGAACTCAAATGGATTGGTCAGCGTGCGTTCGTTCCAGCCCGGCGAGGCATAATTTCCGTTGGGATTGAAGCCTCCTGCGACTTGTTCCAGTTCTTGCGCGCTCAGGTTCTGTGCGAGTTGATGGGCCAGCGTACGGCTTGTTGATGCAGTCATGTGTTGCCTCCAGGTTTTGTAATGATGGGCTTTGTACGACAGGACCACATCCTGCTTTGGATAGCCTCAGCCGGGTGGGCCCGTGTCTATCGTCATGCGCGCGCCTTTGCTATTCAAGCAATTTCACTGACTAAATTATTAAAATTTGTTAAACAAAAGATATCAATTTATGAAATCGTGTATTGATGCGGCAATAAAGGCATGCCCACATTCTTTTTGCTGTGGTAAAAACAAGACAAAAGACAGCGTGATAGGTCACGCTGTTACATGTGAATAGCGCTCTGGATAACCCATGCGAAGGAAGGGACTAAGGCAGGGTGTGCTGGGGTAGAGGGGGGGCGACCCGCTCTTGTGAGGCCATCCGTGCGACATGATGTAATCGGGGCGGTTTATATTGCCTTCCACTCTACACGAAAGGCACGCTGTCGCTAGACCCGGATCACCCGCTGTACCGCCTGCTGCAGCTGGCTGAAGCTGGTTTCCAGCTCGGCGCGCTGGTTGGTGATCAGGCAGTGGATGTCGGCACTGCGGCACCAGCTGATGCGGCTGCGCAGGCCGATCTTGCTGTAGTCGGCGAGCAGGATGCGCTGCTGGGCGTGCTCGGCCATGGCGCGGGCGACGGCGGCCTCTTGTGCGTCATAGCTGCTGGCACCGAATTCGACTTCGATACCCACCGGGGAGAGCAGGGCGAGGTCGGCACGGTAGCGGGCGATCTCAGCCACCGTCTGCGCACCAATGGTGGCCGGGGCGCGCGGGTTGGGCTGGCCGCCGAGCAGGATCACCTCATGGCGGGGCGGCTGGCCTTCACTGCCCCGTAGCGCCAATGCCACGTCGATGGCATTGGTGATGATGGTGAGGTTGGCCAGCCGTGCCAGCTCTTCTGCCAGCAGCGCGGTGGTGGTGCCCGCGTCGATGAACACAGTTTGTCCCTCGCTGAGCAGGCCGACGGCAGCGCGCGCCAGCGCCCGCTTGGCTTGCACCTTGCTCTGTGCGCGCTCGGCAATCGGTGCTTCGTCCTCTACCCGGATGGCACCACCGTGCACCCGTTTCAAGCTGCCTGCCGCCTCCATCTCCAGCAGATCGCGCCGCACGGTTTCACGCGAGACCCCCAGCTCCGCCACGATACGGTCGGTACTCACCCGCTGCTGGGTTGCCAGCAGGGCGCGGATGCGCTGGTGCCGTTCCTGATGCCACATAAGCCTCTCCTCGTGCCTGCGGTGTTCTGTGTGTGCCCCCTTGGGCGTGGCAGGTGTGCAGACCCATTGTGGGGCGGGCGGTATCGCGGTGCAAGCGAGGTCGGGTTTGGATAGGGTAAGCGTCGCTTTGGTGTTGTTTTTGTGCTTATATGTGCAATATTGTACTTTTGTGCATTTTGTGAAGTGCAAATGCACAAGGACACCGCCGCTGAACCGACCTGTGTAAAGGTCGACACTACAAGGAGTGCCGCAATGAAGGGGATCAAACGCTGGATGCAGGCTGCCGTACTGGCCGCGCTCACCACCGGAGCCACCGGCCTGGCTGGAGCCACTGAACTGAAACACTGGCCACCGGAAGCCGCGGCCAAGCTGAATGCCCTGATTGCGAGCAATGCCAACAAAGGGGCCTATGCGGTGTTCGACATGGACAACACCAGCTACCGCTACGACCTGGAAGAATCGCTACTGCCCTTTCTGGAGATGAAGGGCGTGCTCACCCGCGACAAGCTGGACCCCTCGCTGAAGCTGCTGCCCTTCAAGGACACGCCGGAATTCAAGGAAAGCCTCAATTCCTACTACTACCGCATGTGCGAGGTGGACGATCTGGTGTGCTACCCCTGGGTGGCGCAAGTGTTCTCCGGCCTGACGCTGAAAGAGCTCAAAGGCTATGTGGATGAGCTGATGGCCTACAACAAGCCCATCCCCATCAAGTACTACAGCGAAGGCAAGGTGGTGGAAGGTACGGTCAACCCGCCCAAAATCTACAGCGGCATGCAGGAGCTGTACAACAAGCTGCAGGAAAACGGCATTGAGGTCTATGTGATGACCGCCGCCAGCGAAGAGCTGGTGCGCATGGTGGCAGCCGATCCGAAGTACGGTTACAACGCCAAGCCGCAAAACGTGATCGGCGTGAACCTGCTGCTAAAGGACAACAAGACCGGCGAGCTCACCACCTCCCGCCTGCAGATCAAGAAAGGCAAGTACGATCAGACGCGTAACCTCGACCTGACCCTGACCCCCTACCTGATGAACCCGATGACCTGGTACGAAGGCAAGATGGGCACCATCCTCGGCTGGATCGATCAATGGAAGAAGCCGATCCTGGTGGGCGGTGATACCCCCATCTCCGACGGCTACATGCTGCTCAACGGCGTGGACGTGGAAAAGGGCGGCATGCGCGTGTGGGTGAACCGCAAGGCCAAATACATGCCGCAAATGCAGAAATGGTGGGAAGAATCCGCCAAACGCCAGCAGGCCCTGGGCCAGGCCGTGACGGCAGACAAGAACTGGGTCGTGGTGAAACCGGAAGAGATTCAGTAAGCCGGTGTGGCAGTCAAGGTAAAACGGCGGGCTGCGGCCCGCCTTTTTTATTACGATGACGACCTTACCGTGGCACCCGCGCCTCACCAAAGATAAACGGCAGCAGCTGGGCGATGTTGCGGGCATCGTCGATGCCGCGGTGGTGGGTGCCAATGAAGGTCAGCCCGGCCAGCGCGACCGCCTGACCCAGCCCCAGTGGGCGGGGAAGGTGCTGCTGGCGGGCAAACTGCCGTTTCACGTTCAGATGGCCGGAGCGCATCGGGTAAGGCACCCGGTGCAAGGCGCAATCCTGCTCCAGCTGCGTGCGGTCATAGTCGCCCCACGAGCAAAACAGGTAATCCGGAAACCCGCCCAGCCAGGTTTTCCAGCGTGCGCAGACTTCGGGGAAGGTCGGCGCGGCGTCCACCTCCGCCTGCGTGATATGGGTCAGCCTGCTACAAAAGGCGGTCAGCCGTGGGTGGCGCTGCGGTCGCACAAAGGATTGAAACTCCCCCACCATCCCCAGCGAGGCTGAGTCCACCATCACCGCGCCCACCTCGATGATCTCCATCTCCTGCCGTGGCACGCTGCCCTGGTCGCAACAGGTGGCTTCAAAATCGACCAGCAGATAGTGGGTGGGGGTGTAAGGGTGATCCATGCGCATGTGGTCTGACGGGGTAACGGGCAGGCTAAGACCTCACTGCCCGGCAGGGGGTTCCCACAGTCTGGCTCATTTCCCCCGGTAGCGCATGAGCCGCCAGTCATATGAACCTTCAGTCGCTTACTGTCGCGCAAGCACCTTGCTTGTACTAGAGTACAGGCAAGATGTGCTGTCCCGATCCCTGCAGGGCCTGCCTGGATGGTGGAAGGCGGCGGGGTGTATGGTGTTCAGGCGAGGTGGATCATGCTGCTACGGTGGAGCGTCAGCCCGGTTCGGCGGGTGTTGCTGTGCCTGGCCTTGTTGCTGATGTTGCCGGGGGCAGCATGGGCGGCGGGCAAGGTGATCTATTACATTACGCCGGGGCTGGATTTGCCGTTCTGGCGAACGCTGGGCTTGGGGGTCAAGACCGGTGCAGCGCAGCGGGGTTTCCAGTATCAGGTGCTGGATAGCCAGAACAGTGAGGCGAAGCAGACTGAGCATATCCAGGCGGCCATTCGTGCACAGGCCAGTGGCATTGTGCTGTCGCCTATCGACAGCCTTTCGGCACAGCGCATGCTGGCCCTCACCAGCAAGGCACGCATTCCGGTGGTGATTGCCGACATCGGGACCAACGGCGGCGAGTACGTGTCCTACGTCAAATCCGACAATTATCGGGGGGCGTACAACGTGGGGCAGGCGGTGGCGGCGGCCTTGAAGGCGCGTAATGTCAGTAACCCGGAATTTGCGCTGTGTACCATTGAGCTCACGCGCAAGAACGGGCAGGACCGTACCAATGGCTTTGTTGACGCCATGAAGGAAGCCGGATTCACCAATCAGGTGGCGCTGCGGCAGATGAAGAGCTACACCATTGAGGAAACCGAGCAGTTTGTCGAGGACATCCTCAAGGCGCATCCTGGCTTGAGTGCGCTGTTTGTGGAAGTGGACAAACCCACACTGGGGGCACTGAAGGTGCTGTCGAGAAGTGGCAAACTCAAGCAAGTGGTGGTTGGGTCTTACGATGGCATTCCAGAATTTGTGGACCAACTGAAGCAAGGTAATCTGGTGGCGGTGGGCATGCAGCAGCCTTACCTGATGGGAACCCAGTCTGCCGCTGCGCTGCTGGATGCGATCCAGGGTAAACCGGCGGCCAAGCAGATTCTGGTGCCTGTTCTGAACGCAACCAGCATGAATGTGAATGAATGGCTGCCGGTGGCCAAACGGACGGTGTTCGGCGCGGAAAAGGCTGCCCCTTGATACGGCACCAGGTGCGTGAGCTGACCCGCATGCCGCGGGTGGTCAGCCTGCGCTACCGGCTGGGCCTGTGTTTCGGGGCGATTCTGGGTTTGCTGATGGCGGTGGTCGTGGTGGGCATGCTCGGCTTTGAGCAGTTCCGCCAGAATACGGATCGGCTGGTCGAGGAAGACTACCCCAAGTCTCAGCTGGTAGACGATACGCTGGGCCACCTCAATACCATTGCACTCAGCATGCGCAATACCCTGTTTCTGCGCGAGGGTGGGGCGGTACAGAACGAGCTGGACACCATCGCTGCGGCCAATGCCCGGCTGCTCACATCGCTCAAGCAACTGCATGAATCTTTTCGTGATGCCGAAGAGCAGGCCATCCTGCGCGAGATCGACATCGTCGATTCCGCGTATCGCGTCAACCAGGATGATTTCATCCGCCTGATCCGAGAATCTCCCCTCAGTGAAGCGCGTAATTTGCTACTGGTCGATGTGCATCCCTACCAGTTGCAATACTTTGCCTTGCTGAACCGGCTCAAGCAGCACCACCGGCAGCTGATGCTGGCACGCAGCAAGGCATTAGACAGTACTTACTACCGGGTGAACACCGTCATGCTGGCGTTGACGGTGCTGGCCTTGCTGGCCGGCTTGTACCTGACGGTACGACTGGCCCGATCCCTGCTGCGGCAACTGGGAGGAGAGCCCAGCTATGCCATGCAAGTCGCAAGACAGATTGCCGAGGGCGACGTGCACCGGGATATTGAATTACGCCCCGGCGATCAGCACAGCCTGCTGGCAGTGATGGATCTGATGCGCCATCGCCTGAACGCGCGGGGCGATCTGCTGGAGCAGGCCAATATGGAACTGGGCACCACCATCGAAGCCCTGCACCAGACGCAGCAGGAGCTGGTCGAACGTGAAAAAATGGCGGCTCTCGGTGCGCTGGTGGCTGGGGTGGCGCATGAGCTCAATACGCCGGTAGGCAACGGTGTCATCGCCGCCAGTACCATGAAGGACTTGACCCTGAAGTTTCTGGAGCAGTTCCAGCAAGGCCACCTCAAGCGCAGCGAGCTGGGGCAATTCCTGCAGGAGATGCAGGAGGGGGCCGATATTCTGGAACGCAATCTGCTGCGGGCCGGGGATCTGGTGGCCAGCTTCAAACAGGTCGCGGTGGATTGCAGCAGCATCCAGCTCCGAGCGTTCAGTCTGCACGAGCTGGTGCGGGAGACCATGCTGACCCTGACGCCAGGTTTCAAGAAGTCGCCCTACCGCTTTGTGCAGGATGTGCCGGACACGATCAGCCTCTACAGCTACCCGGGGCCGTTGTCACAGGTGATCACCAATCTGGTCAGTAACGCAGTCATTCATGGCTTCCAGCAGCGCGACCATGGCGAGGTTCGCATCCAGGCACAGGTTCTGAGCGATGGCATGGTCCAGCTCAGCGTGACCGACGATGGCTATGGCATTCCGGAGGATGCCTTGCCCCGCATCTTCGACCCATTCTTCACCACCCGTTTTGGTCAGGGAGGCTCAGGCCTCGGCCTGCACATCGTTTACAACAACGTCACCCAGACCTTGGGGGGCAAGATTCGCGTTCACAGCCAGCCTGGCTGTACAACCTTTACCCTGACCCTGCCACCCAGACTGACCCCGGCTGCATAGCGAGACTAAACAAGTCGGATCTGCGTGTAAAAGCAGGGCTCAGGCTCATTTTTACTATGGTGTCAGCCTAAAGAGACTTCATGTCGCTCAACAACTAAACGGAAAATACCGTTCCGTGCGAGTGCTGCCGTCGGGTAGCAGGGTGAGCCATTGCTCGCCGAGCCGGACTTCATGAAAACCGCAGCCGAGGTCGCGGAAGTCGTCAAAATCCTGCGGGTGGGTTGGCTGGGCGGTGAAGGTGTACACGCGGTAGCGCGGCCCGGCTGGGGTGTCGATGCGGGTGACGGCGTTGCCGGTGCGGGTGAGGGCGGCCAGGCTGCCGTTCACCTGCCCGGTTTGCCGCAAGCTGCCGTCGGGCTGGCGGGTGTAGAAGTGCAGGATGCCATCCGGGGTTTCGCCGGCCAGCCCCAGGCCACCAGTCTGGTCTGGCGCGGTCAGGCAGCTGCCGTGTCGTGTGCGGTGTGGCTGGCTGAGCAGGGGCTTGAGGTCCAGATCATACACTTCACACTGGGCACCACCTTGCCGGGTGATGACCATCGCGGCCTGATCGTTGGCGGGGGTGTCGGGTCGTGGCGGCAGCCCGTGGGGAAGCAGGGTGATGCCGTGAATATCCCGCAGCAGCACTTGCCCCTCCCGGCTGTACACGGTGCGGGTCTGGCCGTCATCCGTCAGCAGGTAGCGGGGCTCGCGGTCAGGGCCGTTCAGCCATATCCCGCCTACGCCCAGCCAGCGCGGTTCGATCACTTCGCGCAAAGTGGTCAGATTGAGGAGGCCGTGGCGGTCTGGCGCGGGGATCACCACATCCAGCAGTGGGGGGCTAAGCCCGTCGGTGGGCAGGCTGGAGCTGCTGTAGCTCATGCTGTAGGTGTGGGGGGAGACGGCGGCCAGGCGGCCTCGCCGGTCAAAGCGGGCGTAGTGGTAGACCGCCTGGCCGATGCGGCCTGTCTCAAACCGCAGCAGGCCGCTGAGCGGCGATGGGGTTAAGGACGGGTACGACAAGGCGCGAAACGGCGGCAGCGGGTAGGCCCGGCCTTGAGGATCGAGCAGACGATGGCAGCCATGCTGCCGGATCATATACGCCCAGGCTTGCCCCCGCAGGTGTACGGGCTCAATCGATGCGTACCATGTTCGCTGCCAGCGCAGGCGGAATTGCATCTGCCCATCGCGGCCACGACGGCTGCGCACATTGCGGTGCCAGACCGGGTCCGACTCCAGTGCGCCCTTATAGCCGGTGGCGGTGGCGCCGGGGTAGGGCGGTTCATCGTCATCCAGCCCGCATTCCGCCGGGGTGGACAAGGTATTCGCTGCTGGTGTGGCAGGGGCGGCTTGTACCATGCCCGCACAGGCCCCTCCCAGCAGGAGCAGCAAGGCTGTGCAGCGACGCAGAAGGGGTGTGGACATGGGGTGACCGGGCGCTTCAAGACAATGGCATGATAGCGCCGCGATCACCCGGCAGCAATCCGGCCAGCTTGCTTAATCGGCCACGTTACCCACCTGCTTGGCCCGCCCCTTGGCGGTCTCGACCGGGTATTTTTCCGCGTTCAGCCGCATTTTCTCTACCGCTGCTGCCAGCGGGTCGATGCCGGTGACACTGCAAAAGCGCAGCAGGTAGAGCAGGATGTCGGCCACCTCGTGACGGGTGGCGGTTTGCTGGGCGAGGTCGTAATCGGCGAAGGGGCGCTGGCCGTCTTCCCACTGGAAGATTTCCACCAGCTCGGCGGCTTCCACACTCAGCGCCATCGCCAGATTCTTGGGGGTGTGGAAGGGCTGCCAGTCGCGTTCCGTGGCAAAGCGCTCCAGATCGGAGATGAGCTGCTGCAGGGTGGTCATGCGGGTCTCGGTGTGTGTGGATGGGCGGACTGTAGCATGGCGCAGGGCGACGTGCAGGGCCTCCGGTGCCGAGATGCTGCGGGTGCTGGCCGTCAGTGCGTCCAGCCTTCATCGTGTACCGACAATTTGCGGCGCAAGGCCCGCAGGATCGGGCCAATCAGCGGCAGCTTGTGCAGCAGCTCCTCGGCGGAATCCCAGTAGTCGCGGTGAAGGGTGACCAACCCGTCCGGTCCAAACTGCAGGTGGCTGCTGCCGTGCAGCTTGTAGGCTTTACCGCCGCGCTGGAAGTGAAAATCCCAGGTCAGGAAGGCCTGATCAGCGTCGAGCAGTTGCTGCAGGATGACAAAGCGGGGCGCCTCCAGTGTCTGGAACATATGCCGGAAAATGTCGAGAATGGCCCAGCGGCCCTGTACCGTGTTGAACGGATCTTTGAAGCGGGCACTGCTGTGGTAGTAGCGATGGATGTGTTCCAGGCTGTCTGGCGTCAACTGCTGATACCAGTCCACCAGCGCCTGCAGACATGCCCTCAGGTCCGTATCAGGTGTCTGAGTAGCGGCAGCCTCAACCGGTAGGGGAGCAGGGCGATCAGCTTGATCCATAGCGTAAACCTTTTGGGAAAGTGGATTTCAAATTGGCCGCGCTCCAGCCCCGCCAGCATGCGTTGGGCAGCGGCTTCCGGGCTCAGGAGGGCGGGCATGGCAAAGGTGTTCTGCGCCGTCAGGCGGGTGGCGACAAAACCGGGGTTGATCAGGTAAACCCCCAGACCATGGTCGTGCAGTTCAACATGCAGCAGCTCGGCCAGGTTGATCAGCGCCGCCTTGCCGGGCCCATAGACGCTGGCACCGGGCAGCCCCAGACAGCCCGCCACGCTGGCGACCAGCGCAATGCCGCCGCTGCGGCGTGCCATCATCGCGGGCAGCACCGTCTCCAGCGCGTAGTAGACACTGCTCAGATTGGTTTCCAGCGTGTGGCGGACCTGCTCATGATGCAGCTCCCAGCAGCGCTGCGGGCGATAGTCGGCCGCGCAGAACACCAGCAGGTCCGGCACCTGTGGTTGCAGGCGGTACCATGCTTGCTGCCAGGACTGCGGATCACGCACATCCAGCGGCAGGATCAGGCTGCGGGGCGCGCCCCCCGCAACCTGCTGCAGTGCGGTTTCGCGACGTGCAGACAAAATCACCTCGGCGCCCCGTGCCAGCAGGGCTCTCGCCAGGGCCGCACCGATGCCGCTGGAGGCGCCAATGACCCACACCCGCTGGCTGCGCCAGTCACGTATCGGTGGGTTGGGTGGCGTCAGCAGCATGATGGCTTAAGCCGCGCAGTGCGGGCAGGCGGGCAGAGATACAAGGCGCGTGTTCATGCTGGCTGTGCCTGCAGCAGGAATTGGGAGACACCGGTACGGCCTTCGTCGAAGCCCGCCTCGCAATAGCAGTAATACAGTCGCCAGATGCGAATGAATGCCTCGTCAAAGCCCAGCTGGCGGGTTGCCAGCAATGTATGCTCAAACCCCTCGCGCCAGCGGCGCAAGGTCTCGGCGTAGTCCGGGCCAAAGTCCAGCCGGTTCAGTGTCTGCAGCCCGCACTGAGCGGCGGTGGATTCAAAGCGTTTGCAGCTGGGTAGCATGCCGCCGGGGAAAATGAATTCCTGGATGAAGTCACTGCGGCTGCGGTAGCGGTCATAGTGTCGATCGTCGATGGTAATGCTTTGCACCAGCGCTTGGGCACCCGGCTTGAGCAAACGCTGCAGGGTGTGGAAGTAGTCACGCCAGTAGGCCTCGCCGACGGCTTCAAACATCTCGATGGACACAATGGCATCGTACTGGCCGCTCAGATCACGATAATCCTGTAGCGCCAGTGTCACCTGCGGATAGTCGGCCAGCCGCTGCCGGGCAAAAGCCAGCTGGGCCTCAGAAAGGGTAATGCCATGAACGGCGATGCCTTGCTGCGCCGCGTGCTCGGCAAAGCCACCCCAGCCACAGCCGATTTCCAGCACCCGCATGCCGGGGCGCAGCTGAAGTACATCGCAGATGCGCTGGTACTTGGCGGCTTGCGCCTGGGACAAGGATTGCGTGCAGTCGCCATTGAACCAGGCGCTGGAATAGGTCCAGCTGCTGTCCAGCCACAGCTGATAGAAGGTATTGCCGAGGTCATAGTGGGCGTGGATGTTGCGACGGCTGCCGGACTTGCTGTTGCGACGCAGCCGGTGCTTGAGCGCGTACCACCAGCGGGCAGGCAGGCTGCCGCTGAGGGTGGTCCGCAAGGCGGCTTCATTGCGGAGTGCCAGCCGCAGCAGGGCGGTGAGGTCGGGGGAGTCTACCAGTCCGTCGCGGTACGCTTCGGCAAAGCCAATGTCGCCGGACAGCAGCAGTTTGCGGCAAGCCGACCAGTCGTGCACCGTGAGTTCGGCCTCAGGGGCTGCACCGTGCTGGCCAAGCCGCAGGGTGTCCCCCTCCGGCGTATGCAACTGCAGGCTGCCGTGCTGCAGCCGCTTCAGGCGATTGAGTAGCAGTCTGGCGAAGGGCGGCAGCATGCGATAAGGCAAGTTGATGGCGCGGGAGAGGGGCATCAGGGGTACTCCTGTCCATGACTGACGGGTTGTTCAGGGGGGCGCGGTTTGCCAAACCAGGGCACTCGCTTGATCCACAACCGCAAGGCTTGCCAGTGGATGCGGCTGATGATGGCCAGGGCATCCAGCGGTTGCCGCAATACCATGCGGCGTGCCGCTGCGGCGGTCAGTGGCTGCAGCGGGCCGGAGATGCTGGTCTGGAGCAGCGCACCGTGGGGATCGTGATAGTCGATACGCATCAGCATGCGTTCCGGGGTTTCGGCCAGGCGGAACTGGTAATGGCCTGCCACTTGGCAGAAGGGGGAGACGTGCAGCTGTTTGCGGCAGGTTAGCACGCTACCTGTGGTGATGGGCTCGCCACCCGGCCGGGCCAGCAGATAGGCATGGTGTTCGCCGAAAGTATTGTTAACCTCGGCCAGCACCGCCACCAGCTGGCCCGCGCGATCGTGGCAGTACCAGAAGCTCACCGGGCTGAAGGCATAGCCCAGCACCCGGGGAAACGTCTGCAGCCAGACCTCACCATCGGCGGGCAAGCCTGCGGCGCGCAGCTGCCGCTGTATCCAGGGCAGCAAGGGCGAGCCATCGCGCGGCCCATAGTCGCGGGTGCGCAAGGAGAGTGGCCGCCAGCAGTCCACGCCAAACCAGCGGTTGCTCACCCTGTCCAGTGCGGCAAGCCGCAGGCGGATGGCACAGGCCGGGTAGCGGAAGCGATGCCGCACCGGGCGCAAGCGCTGATGCATCACCAGACCCGGGATCAGGTAGGCATCATGCATCAGACACCCCCTGCGCCCAGGCTGGCAGTGGAACAAAATGCCGGGCCACATTCAGGGCAGACTTCAGACCGTCCTCATGGAAACCGTAGCCGGTCCAGGCGCCGGCATACCAGCAGCGCTGCAAGCCCTGCAAGATGGGCAGGTCCTGCTGGGCCTGGACGACGGCCCGGTCCAGCAGCGGGTGCTCATATTCAAATTGTCCGTACACCTTGGACGGGTCGGGCTCGCGCACCGGATTCAGGGTCACGATCACCGGCGACGATACCGGCAGCGGCTGCAACTGGTTGAGCAGGTAGCTGACGCATACTGCACGGCCGTCTGATTGGGTTGATTCAGCCAGGAAATTCCAGGCAGACCACACCGGCTGGCGCTGCGGCAGCAGCGCCGGGTCGCCGTGCAGCACTGCGGTATTGCGCTGGTAACGAACGGCACCGAGCACGCTGCGCTCCACCTCGCTGGCATCTTGCAGCAGGGCCAAGGTTTGTGGCGCATGGCAGGCAAAGATCACGGCATCGAAATGTTCCGTGCCGGCATCACTGACGATGCGGACGCCATCCGGCCCCCGTGTCACGCTGCGCACCGGTGTGGAGAGGCGTACATCGGTGAGGCGTTCCAGCATGCGTGTTACATACTGGCGTGCACCACCCGGCACGGTAAACCAGCGTGGGCGATGCCGGATCTGCAGCAGGCCGTGGTTCATGCAGAAACGCAGGAAGGTCGCCGCCGGAAAGTCCAGGATTTCACGACTGGGGCTGGACCAGATGGCGGCTGCCATCGGCACCAAATAGCGGTCGCGGAAGGCGTCGCCATAGGCTTCCTGTGCCAGCAGCTCGCCCAGCGTACAGGCTTCTTGAAGCGCTGTATCCAGCAGGCGAGGGGCGGCGGCATTGAACCGCAGAATGTCATACAGCATGCCCAGAAAGCGGGGAGAGAGCAGCTTGCGGCGCTGGGCAAACACGGTGGCAAGATTGCGACCGGCCCACTCATCCTGTCCCTGATCCAGTGACACACTGAAGGACATGTCGGTGCTGCAAGTGGGTATGCCCAGCTCGGCAAACAGGGCAATCAGATTGGGGTAGGTCCGCTCGTTGAACACCAGAAAGCCGGTATCCACTGCAAACTGCTGACCCTCCAGCGACAGGTCTACCGTATGGGTATGCCCGCCGACATAGTCCGCCGCTTCAAACAGCGTCACCTCATGCGCCGGGGCCAGCAGCCAGGCGCTGGCCAGACCGGAGATACCGGAGCCAATGACGGCGACACGCTGGCGTGCAACGGGTAAGGGGCTCATCTTTGCTTCCGTTCTGACGCATTCCGATAAAACTGCTTGGCACCCTGCAACAGAGTGCTTATAGTCATCTTATAACCGCGAAGGAAAAAAAGCTACTAATGAGTAAAAGATCATACCAATGAGTATTTCTGGCAAACTCAGCTTCAAGGATCAGGCCTTCAAGCTACGTGAACAGGCCGTGCTCGACGCCACCACCACCCTGCTGGCCAGCAAGGGCTTTGACTTGATGACCATGGATGATGTGGCGAGCGAAGCCGGTATCTCCAAGCCCAGCCTGTACAAGCATTTCAAATCCAAGGAAGACCTGGCCACGGAAGTGATGATCCGGCTGCTCGATGGTGCGCTGGATTACCTGAAGCAGCTGGACCCGGCGCAGGGCGGCAAGGCCCAGCTGGCCAGCCTGCTGGAGTGGGCACTGCGGGTGCGCCTGCAGGGCGGCTTGCCCTTTTTGCCCTCCGCCAGCCAGAACGTGAAAGCGATGCTCACCCGCAGCCTGCGCTACATGACCCGCGTGTACAAGCTGCACAAGCAACTGCAAGGCATGGTCGAACAGGCCAAGGCCGCCGGAGAGATGCGCAAGGATTTACCCACCGATGCCATCCTCTACGCCTACTACGCCCGCACCTGCGACCCGGCTGTGGACTATATGAAAGACTACAGCCGCTACAGCGATGACGACATCGTGCGATACATGCGCACACTGTTTCTGGATGGCGTGGCGTAACACGCTGCCGCCGGCGCGGACTACAGCCGCATGGAGAGCAAGCCGCAGCCGATCAGTGCGCCGCCGGTGGTATTGCGGAACCACAGGCGGCCGCGCTCGGTGAGCAGCAGGCGGCGCATGGCGTGCGCCAGCATGGCGCAGATCAGGAACACCACAAACACCACCAGCAGGAACAGCGGCCCCAGCACCAGCAGCTGCGGCAGGGCCGGGCGCTTGGCATCCAGAAACTGCGGGAAATACATGATCAGGAAGCCGATGATCTTGGGGTTGAACAGCGTCACCCCCAGCCCCTGCAGAAAAGCATTGCCCGGCTTGCTGGCGGGCTGATCTGCAGACGTGTTCACCGGGCTGCGCAGCTGCGCAATGCCCAGCCAGATCAGGTACACCACCCCCACCCATTTCAGGGCCGTGAACGCCAGCGCCGAGCTGTAGAGGATGGCACCCACGCCGGAGAGTGCCAGCACCAGCAAAATGGCATCCGCCAGCACCGCCCCCAGGCTGGTCTGCACACTGGTGGCAAAGCCGCGGTCCACCGCGTGCATCATGATCAGCGCCATCGAGGGGCCGGGCATGAAGCTGACTATGGTAGTGGCCAGAATAAAGCTGAGCAGGGTGTCCATCATCGACTCCAGGCAGGTAAGGATCAGCGCAGCAGCCCGAGGCTGCCGGTGAATTTGTTGACCAGCTTGCTGCTGCCATGCACGGCCAGCCCCAGATAGCGCACCTCGCTGCTCGGCGTGGCCGCCAGATGTGCCGCGTATTCGGCATAGCTGCGGGTGCTGCGGGTGGCATCGGTCAGGTCCACCACCGTGAGCTCGGGCTCATGCGCGCTCAGCGCGCTGCGCATCTGCTGCAGGCCATCGGCACTGCCTTTCAGGATGGGAATGGCGGCGGTGGTGATGCCCCGGTGCGGCAGGCCATCGGCATCCTGCAGGTCATGCCCCACCAGCTCCGGCACCGCTTTGCCCAGGCTCACCGCCAGCACCGCTGCGGCATTGGCAATCACCCCCAGCGGCAGCTCCGGGTCAATCACGATCACACACTTCTGCTCCGACATCTTCGCTCTCCTGTTTTGTTACTAATCGGTAACATGATTCGATGTTATGATACTGGTCAGTAACAAGTCAAGAGCAACAGCATGAGTGACAAAACCCCACGCCGGACGGTGACCAAAGCGCAGGACGCCCAGCAGCGCATCCTGGAAGCGGTGGATGCGCTGTTCTATCAGGAAGGCGCGCGCGCCGTGAGTGTGGATGAAGTGGCCAGCCGGGCCGGGGTGAACAAGATGGCGGTCTACCGCCAGTTCGCCAACAAGGATGAGCTGCTGCTGCGCTACCTGCAGCGCATGGATGAGGTGTTCTGGGCCTACTTTGCCGCCGCCGAAGCCGCCCACCCCGGCCAGCCCCGGCTACAGATACGGCAATTCTTTGTCGACCTCGCGGGCCGCGCCGCCAAGCCCGGCTTTCGCGGCTGCCCCTTCGTCAACATCGCCAGCGAATTCACCGACCCGCAGCACCCGGCTCGCAAAATGGTGGCAGACAGCAAAGCCCGCCTGCTCGCCCGCCTGCACCAGCTCTGCCAGCAAGCCCAGCTCCCCCCCGCCCGCGCCGACGCGCTGGCCCTGCTCATCGAAGGCGCCTACGCCGCCAGCCAGACCTACACCCCGCAACACCCGGTGGTGCAGGCGATGGTGGAGACGGCGGAACGGATGCTGGAGGGGTGAGGGGAGATGGTCCGCTGGGGTAAAGTAATGCCTTGTCAGGGATGGCTGAACACAGTTGGAGGAAATTTAATGTACGTGCGATGGTTGCTGGTTCTGGCTGCCGTATCTTTCCCGCTCTATGTAAAAGCAGAGTTTGATAATAACGATTGCCTGAACCAGACGGAGGAAACAAACCCTGCTAAAAAATTCAACCTTATTCCCGATAATGCATGGGTTGAAGTGCCTTATTCAACATTGGATGCGGCCAAATTTTATCTTGGGGCGAGTGCGTACTATAAAATGCCAAAAGGGGATGAGCGTTTTTTCTTTAGCAGAGCGGGGACCCTAAAGGGCGAAGGCAGTTTTTATTTAATTAAAGCACAATACGTATACCCTGGGGTGCGGGGCTTTAATTTGTGTGAAAGGAACGGGGTAATTAAAATTGTTAGCCTTGGCGTGGGGGTTGATTATAAAAAAAGAGAGACAGTGCTTATGATAAAGCTAAAGAGTTCGCCTAAAGGAATTGTTCAAGAATTTTCAGTGGTGCAGTAAATTGTAAATTACAAACGTTGGCTTTACTCAAGGTCAATTTCAATAATATATGCGGAAACACTCTTTTCGGGATAATTAGACTTGCGTACAGCGTAATCATTACGAACCAATGTTTTCTTTTTTACTGTCAGTGTTATGCCTGGCGAAATAAGAACTTCTTTTTCGTGTCCAAACTTCCCGGTTAACGGGAGGACGTAGGCCTTAACGGTTGTCGAAGAAACCGTCAAAACAAAAATGTTAACTTCGTCGGCATCATAAGCTTTTTCACGCCACTCTGCGTTGCGTAACGCAATTTGCGGACAGAAGCTGGTGGAAAGCGGTCTATCAATAGAGAGCGTCTCGCCTACCTCATGACGACAATACCCACCATGGAAAAGTACTTGCCCTTGGTGAAGTAGGCCACCAAATCTCTTAATGTCATTGGATACCGCAGCAATGTCATAATCGGGGTAGGAGCTTTGGTAGGTTGAAATAGAATTCGGAAGCGTTTTCTGCATGTGATTCATGATTTTTGAGAAAGAATTCTCTAGCGCCCGATCAATATGGGACTCCAAGCTATTATCCTGTGCAACCCTGAGCATGTAATGTGCAGCTTCATAATGGTTGTTGATGGTCTCAATAATGTGCTGCCGTTGGGTGAAGGAAATTTTGCCAGTTCTCAGGGCCTTTTCAAAAAATTCATCATTGCTTAGTTCCCGCATTTCCCGAACTTCATAGGGTTCATCGAATACATTGATAATTGGAAAGTTCATTTGTGGCCCATGGTGTGGCAACGGTCTAGTGTGAATTAATTCAGGTGCTGTTTACTGCATATAGCCCATTTCAAAGTTAAGTAAATTACTTTGTTTTCGTATGTGCGTTAGGCTTCATTATACCTATTTTATGAATGCATATCACATGGCTTATTGGAGGCCCGATGCACAATTGTGGGCAAAGCATAGCATAAAGATAGCTGGATGATTAACTATCCCGTTATCTACCCCAAACCACCTTCATCAAACCATAACTTGACGGTAACACCGGGAAATGACAGCCTCAATGCAGCCACCCCCAGCGTGGCTTATGAGCTTGCCGAGGTGAGGCGGGCGGTTTCTGAATCCGGCATAGGGAGCCATCATGAGTGATACTGCGAATCCGCAAACCCTGATCGAGCGCTATCTGGCTTGCTATAACGCCTTTGATGTCGAAGGCATGCTGGCCTTGCTGTCGGATGAGGTGCATTTTGAGAACCATAGCGGCGGGGCGCTGACGGTGAGTACCGATGGCCGTGAGGCGTTCCGGGCGCTGGCGGAGCAGGGCAAGGCTTTGTTCCGTGAGCGCGAGCAGCGGGTGACGGCGTGGCAGCTGTCGCCGGAAGCGGCGGTGGTGGCGATCGACTACCGGGGCACGCTGGCGGTGGATTTGCCCAATGGCATGACGGCGGGCAGTGTGCTGGCGCTGCAGGGGCAGTCTGAGTTTGCCTTCTCGGGCGGCAAGATCAGCCGCATCATCGACCGTAGCTGATTCCGCGCTTCCCTTCTCCCGTGGGCGGTCGGCCTGCGGGTTTCACTCCCGTTTCAGATAGGCATGCAGGGCGCGCTCGGCCTCTTCCAGCAGGCCGGGTTGCTGCTGTGCTTCGTGGTGCAGCGAGGGGATTTGCTTGAGCTGCTGCAGCACATAGTGCGCGCGCAGGCGGTGGCGCTCGGCGGATTGCGCCGGGTGCAGGCGAGCGAGCAGGGTG
Organism: Leeia aquatica; assembly: GCF_012641365.1. NCBI lineage: Bacteria > Pseudomonadati > Pseudomonadota > Betaproteobacteria > Neisseriales > Leeiaceae > Leeia > Leeia aquatica. The sequence continues at coordinate 804,861 of NZ_JABAIM010000001.1, read as the reverse complement.
GTGAGCTGTAGCAGCAGGGCGTCGCGCAGCTGCTGGCGACGGCTGTGCGGGTCGGCCGCGTCGACTAGGGCGAGGGCGATGGCGCGTTCCTGCTGCATCTGCAGCATCAGCGCGAACAGTTGCCGGGCGAGCTGCCGGGGTGTCAGCGTCGCCTCAGCCTGGATCGCTTGCATGCCCTGCAGCAGCCGGTCGGCATAGCGATTGATCACGGCATCGGCCAGCAGTGCCTTGTTGGGGAAGAACTGGTAGAGCGAGCCAATGGGGGCACCGGCGCGGCGGGCGACTTCGCTCATGGTGGCCGCCGTGTAGCCGTGCTCGTGGAAGACCTCGCTGGCGGCATGGAGCAGGGCATCCACCCGTTGGATACCGCGGCTGCGCTGCGGGATTTTGGCTTGCGGGTCCGGGCTTGTTTTTTGTGAGTGGGTGCTCATATAATTTGTGAGGCATTACTCATAAACAGGGTGAAGCATAGCGTGCTGCGCCAAAATCGCCTAGCCCAATGTCACCACAAGGATACGCCCATGCTGGAGCTGGACCCGAAAACCACCGCACTGGTGCTGGTGGACTTGCAGAACGGTATCGTCAATCTGCCTTTGGCCCCACGCAGCGGGGCGGAAGTGGTGGCGGCGGCGCAGCCGGTGCTGGCGCGGTTTCGTGAGGCCGGTAGTCAGGTGATCTGGGTGCGGGTAGGTTGGCGGGCGGATTTTGCTGATTACCCACCGGGCAAGGTGGATCGCCCCTTTCCCCGGCCAGAGGGCGGCATGCCAGCCGGCTGGAGTGAGCTGGTAGAGGGCATGCAGCAGGCGGGCGAGCACTGCGTGCAGAAGCAAAACTGGGGCGCGTTTCACGGCACCGAGCTGGATGTGCTGCTACGGCGCAGCGGGGTGCGCACGGTGGTGCTGTGCGGCATCGCCACGACCTTGGGGGTGGAATCCAGCGCCCGCCAGGCTTGGGAACTGGGCTATGATGTGGTGGTGCTGGAGGATGTGTGCAGCAGCCTGCTGCCGGAGCTGCACCAGCAGAGCATCCAGCATGTGCTACCCCGGATTGCGCGGGTGGTGGTCAGTGCGGACCTTCATTTTCAGGCGGAGCAGGGCTAAACCTCAAGGCAAGGCCACCGACCATTTTTGCGACAGGCGGGTGAGGGTGCCATTGGCCAGCAGCTGCTGGAACACCCGGTCCATATCACTGCGCAGCGCTTCAAAGCGCGGCTGTCTGGGGAAGGCCAGGTAGCCCACCTGGCTGCCCAGTGCGGGCTGTACGGGCGTGAGTTTGCTTATCAGCCCCAGCTGGATCAGCACGGGCTGGGTGTTGCGCTGGTTGACCGCCAGCAGATCAATGCGACCAAAATCCAGCATGCGCAGACCAGTTTCCACCTGATCGGCCGTGGTCAGCTCCAGGTTACCCTTGATGGCGTCAAACTGGGGGGTATACACCCAACCCGCCACCACACCCACTTTCTTGCCATACAGGCTGCTGGTGTTGCCATCCCAGTTAGGGCTGCTCCGACGGGCATAGAACAGGATTTCGTCCCGGTAGAACGGGGTGGCGGCGAAGGTAAAGCGCGCTATCCGCTCAGGGGTTTTATATGGCCCCACCAGTACGTCGGCCTGGCCCAGTTCAACCATCTGCTGCGCCCGGGGCCACGGATAGAGCTCAAACTGTATGTCGTAACCCAGCCGCTGCGCCAGCTCCCGCACCAGATCCACGCCCATGCCGCTAAATTCGCCATAGCCATTCTGTTCATAAATGCGGGCGAACGTCGTGCCGACCACGCGCAGCGTCTGCGCGTGCAGTGCCGTGGCGTGCAGCAGCAGGCAGCAAAGGCAGAAACGAAGCCAGATCAGGCGCATGTGCGGCTACCGGGTGGATGACTTTTCCAGCATAGCAGATGGCTGCTGGGGCGCGGCCCGCTGTGGGGTATCAGGGCAAGGCGACGGACCACTTCAGCGCCAGGCGCTTGAGGGTGCCATTGGCTTGCAGCTGCTGGAACACCCGGTCCATGTCACTGCGCAGCGCTTCAAAACGGGGCTTGCGGGGGAAGGCCAGATAGCCGACCTGCGTGCCCAGGCTGGGCTTGAGTGCAACCGGCCTCCGGCTCCACGGGCCCCGGTTGAGGAAGGGTTCGGCGTTGCGCGCGTCGGCCGCCAGCAGGTCAATGCGGCCAAACTCCAGCATACGCAGGCCCGTTTCCACGTTTTCCACGGTAGAGAGATTCAGGCTGCCTTTGATGGCATCAAAGGGCGTGGTATGCACCCAGCCCGCCACCACGCCGATCTTGCGACGGTGCAGCATGCTGATGTTGCCATCCCAGTTGAAACTGCCTTTCCGGGCGTAGAACACCATTTCGTCCTGGTAAAAAGGAGTTTCGGCGAAGAGAAAGCGGTCTTCCTGCTCGGCGGTCTTGTACAGGCCCACCAGCACGTCGGCCTGGCCGCTCTCGACCAGATGCAGTGCGCGAGGCCAAGGATAGAGCTCAAACTGCACATCGTAACCCAGCCGCTGCGCCAGCTCCTGCACCAGCTCCACCCCCATGCCCTGGAACACCCCCGCCCCCTGCTGCTCAAAAATGCGGGGAAACTGCGCGCCTGCCACCCGCAGGGTTTGTGCCGAGGCCTGCAGGGCCAACAGCAGCAGTACCGCCAGACTCATGCTCTGTATGATGCGACGCATGGCATGCACTCCTGCACAGGGGGTGTTTCATAGTGTAGCAGAGCCGCATTTTGGTGAAGCACCGAAGCATCGGCGCAATTGCAGGGGCTTACGCAGTAAGCGGGAGGGGTGTCTGTGCTTTGGCCTGGCTTTGGGTGTTTACTTGATTTGAACGAGTGTTCGTTCAGTATAATGCGCAACACCATCTTCAATGGAAGCAGGCGCATGAGCAAGGACCGGCAACAACAGGTAGCAGCAAAACGAAAGCAGATTCTGGAGGCCGCATTGGCGTGCTTCATCCATAAAGGTTTTCATCAGACCGGGATGCGTGAGATTGCTGACCGTGCGCACATCAGCGTGGGTAATCTCTACAACCACTTCCCCGGCAAGTCCGAGCTGGTAGCCGAGATTGCGGCGCTGGAGTCCGAGGAGATGGCAGCCTGCATGCAGCCACTTTGGGAAGCGGGACCTGCACTGCCCAGGCTGCGTCGCTTTGTGCATGCTTATCTGTGCAGCAGCATGCAGTTTGAAAACGTGATGCTGACGGTGGAGGTGATTGGCGAAGCTTTGCGCAATAGCGCGCTGGGCAAACTGTTCACGGCGAATCGGCTGCAAGTCATGCACGCCATGGTTGCTGTCATGGAACAGGGCATTGAGGAAGGCACGGTGTCGGCCGAGGGCCAGCTGCAGGAAGTCGCCAGCATGATGATCGACGCCATCGAAGGCGTGGCCATTCGCCTGGGCTTTCAGCGGCGCACCCTCAGCGAGGCAGAGCAGTGGGAGCAGGTGGATCTGTGTTGCCGCCTGTTGCGTACGCCGGGGGGGGCGTCATGAGTCAGCGTCTGCAAGGACTGGATTTGGCCCGTTTTGGTGCCTTTGTCGGCATGACGGTGGTGAACTTCAGCATGGCGATGGGCAGCTCACAGCAGGGCTGGCTCCTGCTGCAACATGCACTCGCCGCTTTGCAGGGGCGCGCTGCTGCAAGCTTTGTGGTTCTCGCGGGCATCGGGCTCGGATTGGCCGCTGCCCGGCAGGACTGGCAAGACAGCTGGCGCGTCACCTGGCGACGCGCACTGTTCCTGTGGCTGGCTGGCATGCTCAATCTGCTGATCTTCGAGGCCGACATCCTGCACTACTACGCCTGCTTCTTCCTGCTCGGCGTGCTCTGCCTGCGGCTGGCTAACCGGGCATTGTGGGCGCTGATGCTGCTGCTGCCCGCGCTCGCGGTGTGGGTGCAGGTGACGGGCCTCTACAACCAGGGCTGGCACTGGGCCAGCTGGCAGTATGTGGATTTCTGGACGGTGGCAGGCTTCATGCGGCACCTGCTATTCAATGGCTGGCACCCGCTGCTGCCATGGTTCAGCTTCTTCCTGCTCGGCCTGTGGCTCAGCCGCCTGCCGCTGACGGAGGCCCGCCTGCAACAGCGCATGGTATGGGGTGGGGGGCTGGCGCTGACGAGTGCCGTGCTGCTGTCACACTTGCTGACAAGGGCGCTGGCCGCACAGGGCGAGTTGGCCTGGATGCTGGATACCGGCCCGCTGCCGCCGTCGCCGCTGTTTGTGCTGGGCGGCTGCGGCGCAGCCTGCCTGCTGATCGGCTGCTGCCTCATCCTGCACCGGCGCTATGCCGACAGCCCCCTGCTGCCCTGGCTGATCCGCCCCGGCCAGCAAACGCTCACCCTCTACCTTACCCATATCCTGCTCGGCATGGGCGCACTGGAGGCGCTGGACCTGCTGCAAGGGCAAAGCCTGAACCTGACCTGGCTACTGGCCCTCGGCTTCGCCCTGCTGGCCATCCTTTACGCCTGGCTGTGGCGACGCTGGTTCCAACGCGGCCCGCTGGAAGCACTGATGCGGAGGGTGGCGGGGTAGGGGCGTGATATCGTGGTCTCTCCACGCGGCTGCACTATTTCCCGGTAAAAGGGGGCACTTTCTTGACAAGATCGATGAAGGATTCTGCAATGCTTGTCAGTTTCGTCAGCACCTCACCCCATGGGGTATCCGGATATGAATCATTTGGACTGTTCGTGCTGCTGTGGCTGCGACTGGTTTCACCAAACACCCGGCGGATCAGGATGAACAGGATGATGGTGGGCGGGATGATCAGGGAAGAGCCCAAGAGTAGCAGATGCCAGTCAAATGCGGGGTAGGCAACGGGAACCGCAACCGGGGAAGACGCGGAGGCTGGGAGGGTTACAACTTGAGGCCCATGAGGGGTGCTGGTTGCAAATGTGGTTACCCGGCAGACAAAGATAATGAAAGTGATTGCCAGTAAGCCTGCAAAACCCATGGCAAACCCGATAACCCAATTCCGGTGTTTGCTCTGCTGTTTGAGCATATCCAGCGTCGAGTTTTCCCGTTGCCCCAGCCTATCTAATGGAGCATAAACCTGATGGATTTCTGAGGCTTTGTCATTAGATAGATCTGGGGTATTGCTCACTGTTTCTCCAGATAACCAAGGTTGATCAGCCGAAACTGGATTGCAGCTTCAGATACCCGGAAGAGCTTGGCCAAGCCTTCAATGGTGTATTCTTTTTTGACCTGAAATGCCCATTCGATAGCGTCAGGCGGCATCAGCAAATTGGCTGCAAACCGGTTGGCTGCTGCCTCTTTGGCTTGCTGAATGCCGGACCGGAATTGCTCACTGGTATCCCGATACATGCGGTGCTGGCCGTCCAGATGCCCCAAGACATAGTGACCAATCTCATGGGCTACAGTGAAGCGCTGACGGACCATGGAGTCTGAGCTGTTGATACGGATCAGATAGCTGTCATCCGCTTGCCACTCGATCATGCCGCTTGCATCCAGGCCCGGCTCACGCTGAATCACGAGCCCCAGACGCTCAGCCAGTGTATCTACGGGGACCGGGATGGTGCCATCCCAGTAATGGTCCAGCACGCCAGCAGCAGACCTGATTTTATGTGTTGTGCTATGTGTCATCATGGAACACCTCCGTCAGTGTTTGACGCCAAGGCGTTAATAAACATGGTGATTCTGTATGGTTTTATAAAGAATGGCAATCAGGATTTCCTGAGTGCATTAGTTATACCTTACAGAACATTCGTTCTTTTATCAATACTGTGATGGAGTGCCGTTGATGTCGCCAAGCGGGGTGCAACATGTGGCTAGCCCCTCCCCCTCCAGTGCTGCTACCAGCCAACGCTCTTCCAATGCTGCGCGGCGTTCGCGCAGGCGGCGGGCGTGGGCGGCCTGCTCCTTGGAGGGGGGCAGTGGTGTGGGGGTGTCGTCATCCGCAGGGTAATCCAGCCAGTCGGTATCGGGGTGCATATGGGCCTCGCAAGCGTGCAGGGGGCCTGCCCGCTGTGTGGAACAGCGGGTGGGCGGGGTTATCGGGGTGGTGAGGCGGGCTAGTCGCCCTGGTAGCGGCTGCTGCCGTAGCCCATCAGGGTAGAGAGGCTGGCTGATGCCACTGGGCGCGGGGGGCGGGCAGGCGTGAGCCGCAGTTGCAGCAGGCTGATGCGCTCTGCCAACCGGGCCAGCGCCTGACGTTGTTGAGCGGCCAGCTCGGCCAGCCGTTGTCGCCTGCCCTGTTGCAGCGCATCCGGCTGCAGCAGCCCGATCAGCGCAATCTGCGCGTCTACCGTCTCTCGCTGTTCCTGCTGCAGGGCCTGCCGGGCCGACTGCAACTCACGCAACTCGGCGCGGTCGTTATCCGCGCGCAGGCTGGCAGTGGTGTGGCGGATATGCTGGATCAGGGGGGCGATGGACATGGTGTCTCTCCGTCAGGGTGAGACGATTATACCCTTTGATATATTCATGTCAATGCCTTTTGGTATATTTGGAGGCGCCCGCCACCCAACAAGATGGCGGGCAGGTGCAGCTTACTCCGACGGCATGCCCGCAGCCGTCCAGGCCTGAATGACTTCGCGCGGACTCGCCCCCTGGCACAGCAGGCGATGCACCTGCATGAAAGCTGCCCCTTTGGGGCGCAGGGGCTCGCGTAACTCCTCGCGCACAGGCAGCGTTTGCTCATTCTCCCCTTCGAGGCGTGCATACCCCTGTGTCACCTGGGTGTTCAGGGAGCTGCAGTTGTGCAATACCTCCAGGGCCAGATACATTAGACCAGGCTTGGCGTGATCCAGACGCATGCGGTAAGTCAGCAGGCTGCCCGTGCGTTTGACACTGTTAAAGTCCAGATAGAGTGGCTCTGTCTTGATAATCCACAGCCGCTCCTCGGCATGGCAGGACAGGGCGCACAACATCAGCAGGGCAGGCAGCAGTCTGGACATGGGTTGCTCCGGGGCGGGGTCAATGAACGACCAAGCCTACGCGCTGCAAGCTGAACCGTAGATGAGTGGATTGAAGAATGCCGTTCGGTATAAACGCGCCCTTCCAGCTCACTACTTCAGCCTGCGCCTGCCCATTTGACATGATGCAGCCTTGCACTTAGGCTGAAGCTCCTCCTCATAGACATCCACCATGCCGCAGCACTTGCCCTACTGGCACGCCCGCATCAACCCCGGCCCCGCCGCCATCACCGAGGTCAGCGAGTACGAGGGCGGTGAAGACCTGGCGCTGGTGTGTACCCAGCTTGGCAACACCCATACCGCCAGCCAGCAGAAAAAGATTGTCGAAGCCTGGTGCCAGTTCTTCGCGCAACCGCGCCCCGGATTGCGGCGGCTGTGGCTGCATTCAAAGGTGCCGCAAGCGCTGTTCAACAGCCTGTGCCAGCAATCCCGGCTGGAGGGGCTGTATATCAAGTGGAGTGGCATCACCGACCTGAGCGCCATCGTCGGTCTGACCGCCTTGCAGCACCTGCACCTGTGCGCAGCCGGTGTGACCGACCTCACCCCGCTGGCCCGCTTGCAAACACTACAAAGCCTGGCGCTGGAAGGGCTGTACAAAGTATCCGACTATCGCGCCGTGGCAGCCTTGCAGCGCTTGAGTGCGCTCAACATCTGTGGCGACGGCGTGGCCTCCAACCGCAAAGCCCCGCTGGACACCTTGCACCCCCTCACCCAGTTACCCGCGCTGCAAGCCCTGTGGCTGGTCTGGGTCAAACTGAAGCAAGGCAGCTACGCCGAGCTGGCAACGCTGCGCTCGCTACGCCAGCTCAAGCTGATTGGTGTACCACTGAGCGAAGCGGAGCGCACCCAGCTACTGGCGCTGCCCCTGCTGGCGAAGGACCATGTGCTGGACCGGCTGCTCCTGCCTGGCGATGTGGCATGATGTCGCCGTCGTGACCATTCAGACTGACGCCGGTCTACCGGCGATAGACATGAGACCAAAGATGACCAAGCCTATTGACATGAAGAAGTATCACGAAAAAGCAAGCGCCCGGATTGCGCATGTAAAAAGTCATCTTGAGGGGTTCCATGACCCTGTTGAAGGGATAAAGCGAGCCATTCAATTTCTAACCGAGGGTACGGGAAGCCGAAGCGGCTGTTTGCTTAGATTGAGCAGCTATTTGTCTGCTGAAGCTGTATGTAGCTGGTTCGTTGAACAAGATATTCATGCACTACGTCAATGGAGCTTTGTTTGCGCAAGCGTGGAAAAAGCCTATCTGCCACTTTCAAAAAATTTGGGCAGCCCTGGCGCGCAGGTCTTGGGTTTGCTGTTTCCTCTGCTGTCCAACCATCCCGGGGTGATTGAATGGTTTACTGCTTACGACCGCTTGTTTAACCTCGACCGGGTCGAGAATCACAAGACCGAGAATTTCCGTGCTTACAACGCGATCGTAGCCCTCCGCAAAGAGTGGTCGCGGCTCAAAACCCGCTGCGAGCGGGTCCTGTCGGATCCGCCGGGTGCCAACAGCGAGCGGAGGTTCCAAGTGGATAACCAGTTCTTCCTGGCCTTGGCAGATGGCAATATGGAAGGGATGCAATCCGCACTTCAGGAGTTGGTATCCCCTGCGGTGATCCGCGGGCGATCCAATCTGGAAAGTGGTTTCACTGACGGGCTGATTTCCAGCTACGCGGTGATCTACGCCAAGATTGCTCACCTGGCGGGGTATCCGGTCACCATTGATTCACCCTACTTGCCATTGGCGTGGCTGGATGGCACACCTTTGCCGCACTACGAGCAGCCCTACTCATTTCTGGAGGAAGGCTGACGAGAAGACATGCCTGTCTACCGGTGAGATATGGTGAAAGTGCCATGCCAAAATCTGTAGCACGTATCCTTTGGACAGGTGGCAGCCTGTATGTCCTGCTGGTCATCCTGGCCTATGCGTTGTCTGTGGGGCTACCGGATGCAGCATCCGCCGCGACCCTCCGCATGCGCATGCAGGCTGCAGGATGCCAGCAATACCGGCATGTCCGGGCGGCCAACCCGTTGGACATTGCAGACTTTTACCTCAATACGCGCTATTGGCTGGCGGAGTATCGGGTGTCACAGCAGGTGATGGCGGATGCGCGCTGCCAAACCGTGTTGCAAAGTACCCTGCGCCCGATGTCGCATGGCGTCAGTGCTGCCGTAGTAGATGAGGCTGGTGAGGTGGTCGGCATGTTCAAGGGTGGTGAGTGAGCCTGTAGATGAATACCCCTCTCCGCCATCGTGACAATAATCAGTCCCTGCACAGCTACGCCGATGAGGTGTGGGTGCGTTGCGTGCGCTGTGATGCGCCGGGGGTGGTACGGGCGACGTGGTCGCCGTATCGTTGGGATGCGCGGTTTCGGTGTGGGCAGTGCCTGGCACTATTGACGAGCGCGGCGGGGGATTGGGTGGGGCCGGTTGCGTTTTACGGGCGGCGGCCCTGTAGGCATTGCGGGCACAAATGGCTGAGCGTGCGCGTGCAGCGGGAGGCCGCGCCTGCACAGCGGCCCGGCGAATGGCCTGCACTGTGCCCCGCCTGTGGCCGGACGTCACAGGTAACTGTAGAGATGGGGCGGGTTCATGTAGCCGAGTCGTGCCGCGATCCGCACTTTGGCCTGCCGCTACGGCTGACCACACCGACCCGCCACGGTACGCTGTGGGTATACAACCCGCGCCATCTGGCGGCGCTATCCAGCTATATCCACGCCTCGCTACGTGAGCGCCACGGCGCCCATCACTACGCCATGCTGTCGCGCCTGCCGCGCTGGATGAAGCTGGCCCGCAACCGGGCGGAGCTGACCAAGGCGCTGGCGCGGCTTGAGGCCTTGCGCCAGGGCTGAACTGGCAGACTGTGATAGTCCTGCTATCATGACAATGTCCCATTTTAAAGACTTTGGCATATTTGACCATGCCGCCGTAGCGGTGCTTGCACTGCAGGCATGCTGACATGGGTGTGGGGTCTGATCGGGACAGCGGGTGATTCGCTACTGGGCTCCGGCCTCCGTGGCACCAGCCCGCATGCAGTGTCTTCCCACTTTCAGCGCGCAGGAGAATGTTCATGACATCAGGGGTACGTTTGCTTTTGGGTTTGGCCACATGGCTGACTTGGGGTGTGATATGGGCCGGGCCATTTTCCTTGCCCACCACGTTGCCACCCGCAGCGCGCCAGTTTCCGGTCTGGCAGAATTCCGGTGCGGTTACGTGCCTGCCTGCGGATACCAACGCGGGAGGGCAGACCTCGTGCAGCCGCTTTGCCACCCACCGCTTTACCGCCAATCAGGGTGACCAAGGCTTCTATCTGGTCAGCCTGCGTGCGCCCAGCAGCCATTGCGCCCCCATCATGTATGTGGTGTTTCTGGATGTGCTGGATGGCGGCACCACCCCGTACTTCTTTGGTGCGCTGCATCCCGGTGCATCGGCCTCGCGCCTGATCCGCGCCGCTGCCGGGCCGCATGTGCTGACCATCGGCGCCTACGGTGACACGGGGCTGGGGGGCTGCAACACCTCGGGGATTCAATCCTGGTCAGTAGATGTCCGGGTGGAGGCTGAAAACACGCCTGGCTGAGCCTGCACGCTTCAGCGTGACGAATAGGGTACCTCGATCAGCAGGACACGGGCGGTGGGGATGAGCAGGCGGCGTTTGTTTGGCTTGTCCTCTACCGTCAGGAAGGTCGGGCTGCTGGCTTGCAGGATGCCGCGTACTACTTGCCGGTTGTCCAGCTCGATGCGCAGCGTTTTGCCGAGGTATGCGTTGAGGCCATCCGCTGCCGGGGTGTAGCTGGTCGATGTGTCGCCGGTATTGTCCGCTTCGGCATAGCTGGAGCTGGCGCGGGCTTGCTGTACCCACTGGCGGCTGCCATCACGGCCAATCAGCTCCACTGCGTCGATCTCATTCCAGCCTGCCACCTTGACGGAATCCAGATAGAGCTTGATCTGGCGTGTGGGGCGCTTGCCGTTCAAGGGTAGCTCCGCCACGTGCCCCGTGTTCCCCAAGAGCGGGTCCTGACCTTCCCATAGCGGGGTTTCCTTGCCTTGCGCATCCAGTGCGGTGACTTTGATCACCGCGCCGGGGTTGAAGGTCTCAAACACCCGCAGCTGGCTGGGGACCACGCTGCGGGCGTAGTCCAGCAGCAACCATTCCATCTGCCCATCCTCGCTGAGCGAAGCCCAGGCGGTGACGAAATCACCCTGTCCCGGTGTATTGGGAGCACCCACCACCTGCTCCGGTCCCCAGGCGCGCAGGGCGGCTGCGTGCGAAGTGGTGGCAAGCAGGCTGAGGGCGCAGGTCAGTGTAAGGGCTATGCGGCGCATGGGTGGGCTCCGGAGCAGGTCAGCAGGTTTCCCCTCACAGACCGGAAAGTATGATCTTGGTTCCTGTTACCTTGTTGTTCGGTGATGGGGCACTCCGAGCGGCACGACACTGCTATGCTGTAGGCGAATTGCCCCTGGTATTAAAGTGGATGGACCATGAAATTTCCCCCTTTGCTGGCTGAGCTGCACGCGCTGGACTATGACACCGATGAGGACGATGGCCTTTATTTTGAGCCGCTGTCGGCCTTTCTACCCAAGAAAGAAACCAAGCGCTGGTTCCGGGCCTGGACTGGCAATCCGGAGGCTGATGGCAGTAGCCTGAAGGTGTTTGCAGAAGATGGCGCGGGCGGGATGACGGCCTTCTGGCAGGTGTTGCCTGATCTGCCGTTGCTGATGCAGCCGGTGGTGTTCCTGGGCTCCGAGGGTGAGCGAGGCGTGGCGGCGCGTGATTTCGACGATTATCTGTGGCTGCTGGCGCAGGGCCACGCTGCTGCCGAGGCCGTCAGCTACCCGGACGATACCCGCAAGCGGGTCAAAGCCTTCAAGCGGTTTGCCAAACAACATGCTCCCAGCCGCAAGCGGCCCGTTTCCCGGATTGTGGCGGAGGCTGAGGCGGCTTTCCCGACCTTCCGTGCCTGGGTGAACGCACAATGTGCGGATGGGGACAGTACCGACGCGGCGCTTGCAGTGTGCTGGCGGGCGGTGGATGAGGCCGTGGTTGATGGCGTGCCGCAGTTGATCGGCAGCCTTCGCCATGAGGAGTGGCCCGCAGCGATGCGATTGCTGCACCGGCTGGACGAACCGGCTGCAGCATCGCTGTGCGCCCTTAAGGATGAGAACGACTTGTCACCCGCCGCCGTGGCGCAGGCGCTGGCTGCCTTGCTGCCCTGGCTGGCGCAGGTGCATCCATCAGGCGAAAGGGTGCTGCTGGAGCGAATGATTGCGGTGCTGGCCTATGCCCAGTCCCGGTCATGCCGCTTGCGAATCCAGCCCGGCGGGCAAGACGGTGGTGCGGGATCAGCCGTTTGATGGATTAACCGGAAAGGTGGCGCTGCCATGACCCTGAAAATACTGATCATCGCTTTGTTGATAGCCAACCTGCTGATGACGTGGCGTGTGCTGCAATCGGCTGAACTGGGCGGGCGGCGAATGGGGCCGGTGCTGATGATCTGGGCGCTACCGCTGCTGGGGCTGCTGTTGGCGCAGGCCATGCTGGGTGGGGCAGGGTGGGCTGGCGCATCCATGAGTGACGATGATGATGGGCCTGACCTCAGCTACAGCAGCAGTAACACGTGGGACTCATCTGCTGATCCCCCATCCGAGGCGGCTTGCGTGAACGACAGCAGCGATCCAGGGGGCAGCAGCGACGACGATCATGACAGCTGCGATAGCAGTGACAGTAGCGACAGCAGTAGCGACTGACTGGTTGCTCAGGGGGCCAGCTTTTCCATTTCCCGCTCGATGGTAGCCACATCGGGCTTGCCGTTGCACAGCAGGGTGTTCAGCACCCCCGCCATGGATTTGCTGCTGGCGGGGGTCCGCCGTATTTGCTCGGGGGCCAGCTTGCTGATGACTGGCGGATGGCCGGGGTGATGCTCCTCGCGTGCCGTCAGCCAGGTATCGCCGGTGCTGCAATCCACCGTCGTTTCATACAGGGTGAAGTCCTCTGGGTCGAACTGATGATCCAGCCGGACCTGATAGCTGATCAGGCTCTGCTGCGTACGCACCGCATCCAGATCCAGTCGCATGGTGCCATTCAGCCAGGCCCAGTTCTCGGCATGCAGCGGCAGTGCGCTCAGCAGCAGGGCAAGGGGCAGGGCAGTACGCATGCGGGTTCCATGATGGGGGCAGCAGCAGAGCAGGGTAACACGACTTAAGGCACGCTAGCGGCTTTTGGCGGTTCATAGGGCATGATATCAACCAGCGGCGGCGGGAACAGCGCGTTTTCGATGCTGGCGGCATCGGCCCCGCCTGCGCATAGCTTGCGGCTCAGAAAACCAAGCTCCGAACCCAGGGCCAACTTCACCGGCCGCGTGACAGGAGGGAGCGGCGCCCCTCTGCCCCAACCCAGCCGTATCGGCTGAACCAGCGCATCGTGCGGCTTGTGGAAGCCCGTTGGACCATCCGGGCGATGCAGATACAGACGCGGGAAGCGGGTGAGGGTGGATTTGCAATCCGTCGCCACCTCAATGAACAGGTAGTCGTTTGCATCATCCGGGTTATCCCAGCGGATGGGGTAGATCACTGAAGCATTGCGGTACTTCAGCGCTGCTAGATCGACCCGGCTATGCTCACCTACCCGCGCCCATGACTCGGCATGAGCCGACAGGGCGCACAGCAGCAGGGCGATCGGCAACAGTCTGGGCATGGGTATCCGCAGGTGTGTCATGGGGGGGGCTGCCTTGAGCAGCACGCCAAGTTGGGCCGGTACGGCTGACCGGCCACCATGGCAAAGCCGGTTTACGGCGCGCTGGCCGGTTTTTCCGGGCTGGGCGCAGTGCTTTCAGCCGGTGCCTGATACAGCGCCTCTTCAATGGTTTTCACGCTGGCTTGCCCGCTGCAGAACAGGTTGTTCAGGAAACCAATCGGCGAATCCTTGGGCGGGTTGCCATGCTTGGCGCTCTCACCGGTCGGCTTGCGGAAAGCCGCTTTCTTGCCGGGGTGATGCTCATAGATGCGCGAGAAATAGGTATCACCCGATTTACAGTTGGCCACGATCTCCGTGAACATATAGTCGTTCGCATCTTTCGGGTTGTCCCAGCGCACCTGATACGTCACCGAGCCACTCTTGAGCTTCACCGCGCTCAGGTCGATCCGGTTATCGTTACCCACACGGGCCCACTCCGCCGCTTGGGCAGACAGGCCGCACAACAACAGGGCGACCGGCAAAAGTTTACGCATCGTCATTTGTCCTTGATGGAAAAGCCAACCATGCTTGGTCCCCGCAGGCCCGCCAAAGGTTCCCGCGCCCAGCCCGGCAGCGGGCACAGACTAACACAAGCCGGGCGCGGGCAACATCACAACGGCTTAAGCCTTTTCCACCAGCATGGCTGTCAGCTTGCGCACCACCGGCAGCACCAGCAGCAGGACAGGGAAGGCAATCAGCCACGAAATGCCCCAGGCACTCAGCCAGCGGCTGGCAAAATGATCCACCCAGCCCACATTGCGCAGGGTACTGATCAGCGACACCACGCAGGTCATCAGCAGGGACAGCAGAAACGGCATCACAATACCAGCATAACGGGCCGGCAACTTGCGCGAACGGGGGGTAACAGCATCAACGGATTGCATTGCAGGATTCTCCTCAAGCCAGCCACATCAAGCACCCGGCCAGACGGCCGCTGCACCGGACAGACCGGCAGCATGGGTGCGTTGATTGACGTAAACGCTTACGGCGAATCCTGAAAGGAAAGGCAGGGATAGTCTGGCAGCGCGGAGGGCGGGCTGTCAAGGCGCAGCAAACATCACATGCAGAGTTCTGCAAATGATGTTTGCTTAAGATGCTCTGTTAAATCATGTGGACATACTTGCCGCTGGGGATGTTGGCTGAGAGGGCGGAACATCCGTGCTGAGGCTGGAGGCGAGGATGATGGTGGTTAACACCTTGAAAAAAGGGCGCTTTACCCACTGAAGTCGAATTTTTATGTGTACTTTTACCACTATGAATCTCCAAAAAAAGATACACAAAATTCGCTCGATTTTGAACGAAATGTGTATATAAATTACTTGACTCTTTTTGGCAGGAAACGTAGATTATGCTGCTTAGTACTTTGCTAAATTTTCCCATCTAGCCAAAGCACAATCATTGTTGCCTGCTTGCCAGTGTCAACGATTATGACGGTGCCCCTCTGCAAAGGGGCTCTGTCATCTTTGGATTGTCGCGCACTTTCATTTTGGTTCGCAAGCTTCCGGACACTGCCGAAGTTCCGTTCTCAATCCCCATGCCCTGGACCTTTGCCCACCTCGCCGCGGTCTTGCCCTTGCAACGGCTCAAGCTGCCCCTGACCGGGCTGGCGCTGGGCAGTATTGCGCCAGATCTGGGCTACTACATCGGACGGTTTGACTGGGCGACTCAGGCGCATACGGTGAGCGGGCTGGTCACCCATTGCCTGCCGGTGGTGCTGCCGCTGGCGTGGTTGCTGGTGCTGCTGTTGCCGCTGTGGAGCGCGCCGCTACCCGAGCCACATCGCAGCGCGTGGCGGCACGCACCGCGCCCCTGCTTCTGGCCAGGAATGGACCTGCTGCGCATGCTGCTGGCGCTGCTACTGGGGGCGGCCACGCATATCGTGTGGGACGCCGCCACCCACTACCACGGCTTATTCGTGCAGACCTGGCCGGTACTGCGGGAACCGCTGCTGGTGCTGGGCGGCCGAACGGTGGCCGTGTACAGCGTGCTGCAGCATGGCAGTACGCTGTTCGGCGTTGGCGTGCTGACGGTGGCTTATCGCCGCTGGCTGCGCAGGGTGATGCCGGAGCGTGCAACGGCGACCGACCCCCACCCGCTGCACGGCTGGGGTGGGCTGCTGTTGCTGGTGCTGCTGGCCTTTGCCGGTGGCGCCCTGCTCAGCCTGCGCGACGCCTGGCCCGGCATCAGCAGCGAATCCCTGCTGGTCCGCACCACCATTCACGCCACCAGCCTGTTCGCGCTGACGTATGCCGCGCTGGCGGTTGGACTATGGCTGCGCGAGCGCCGCTGAGGACGTCTCACTCATCCCGGTCTTGCTGCTGATCCTCCCACTCCGCCAGCCAGCCATTGACGAACAGACTCACGGCGGTCACGGCTACGCCAGGCCAGAAACCGAGCGAACAAAAATGATCCCCCGCCCAGCCGCCGAGCAGGAAGATGGCGATCCAGAGCAGAATGAGCAGGATATTTTGCAGCATGCGTGTCAGTCGGCTTGACCCACAGGGTTCATGGCTGTGATTCCAGATGCGCACGCAGTATCGGCCAGGTTTCCCGCAGATAGGTCCGTGCGTCCTCGTTGTGCGGTGCCGCCTGCGTCAGCAGAAATTCAATGGCCGGGCTAAAGGCAGTGGTTTTCTGGGCGAACGCTTGTTGAATGAGTTGCATGGCACTGCAGAAGTGGTCTAGCGCGGTGGCTTCACCAATCGCTTCTTTCTGGGCGGTGTCATGCTCAGCAAGCCGGGCTGGATGCCAAATGGCGAAGAGCCCCAGAATCGCCGCTCCCAACTGACGAGCCGCCTGATCACGGTCATGCAAGCCGAGCTCAGCAAGCGGCAGCTGCATGAACACCCGGCTGGCGCCATCGGCTTTTTCCACCTTTGCCATGCACAGCGCACTGCTGTCATCCAGATAGAGTTCCAGTCTTGGTGTCATCATGTGCTCTCGTCAACGCTGGCGGTATTTACAGGGGAGGCAATACTTCATCAATACGCCGTCGCATCATCCACCCGATACAGGCTTACGGCTTCGCCGTGGGCGTAGTGTTCGGCATCGGCCTTGCTGGAGGCTTCCAGATACTTGCAGGTCTGTTCCGAGGCGTGTGCGGGGGTATTTATGGCTGCTTTTCCACAGACCTGCGCTCAGTGTTGCACATCGCGCAGAACCTTGCTTGCGGCGTGCGCAAGGGTTTGCCGCACACATGGCATGGCGGCCCGTACATACTGAGACGATGGTGAGATAAGGCGTTGACGTTGGACGCCTTGAACCCGGTAAGTTTTTCATACAGAGCCAGGGCCTCGCTGCCATCCACTTGCTGCTGCGCTTCGCCCAGTGAGCAACCATGCTTTTTCCGATATTGCATGATCTGGGACACCCTGCTCGAGAGGAGGGGTTCGACCAGAGCCCACTCTTCCTCCGTGAGCATGGGTAATTCAATTTGGCAGCGCCAGCAGTAGAGGATGCGTGACATAAGTGATAGCTGTTTTACAAGGATCTTTAAAAAATTGGCTATGAGAGAATTGATTCAGGTACGACGCCTCTTTCAAAAAAATCCTTGAAGACCTGCTCTACAATGGTGTAATCACGACACAGGAGGCTGCCAGGCCAGAGATGTCCGTACATCTCTACACTAGGGTAATTATGGATCATGCCGTTATAAGTCCTTACCTCTGTGATACTGTCAGTGAGTCCGTTGTTGTATGTCGAAGAAATAAAATAATAGCCACCTGAGGATTCTACTGAAACGTCTAATGTTCCTGAGTCAGGTTCAGGGTAGATGCTAAGAGATAAAGAGCCACCAAAGAATTTCAATTTCTGTAACCGGTAATTTACCTCATGCCACTCTTTTATGTAAGCAGAGCCGCTTTTAGGTGAGCCATGCCATGACATAAAATGTTGTTGTTTGATGCGCGAGTCCATAATTTACTCCTGCTACTACTGGAAACAGGGGCGTGAATATGTATTGCTATTTCTCTACGTTACACATATGCACTCTGTAGAGTTAAAATCCCCGCAATCTGTGCACCTCGGATTCGACTATTTTTATTACTAACTCATCACCCGCAACGTACTTCTCAAACCAGTTTTCAATGCGGGCCAAACTTTCCGGCAATATATCCAAGCATGGAGACAACGAGCCATCATTTTCAATAATAGTACCGGCTGGTATAATGTTATTGCTAAAAGAAAACAATGCAGCTGGTGCGAGATCAAGCTCCGATCCTTCGCTATTCGGTACCACATATAGCCAAGGTGCTTTGTCCATTTCTATTATGGATAACACTAGATATTCCGCCCCTCGATTAAGGCAGAAATCATAGTCTAAAGGCCTTACAGATTGCCTATAAGGCGACAGATCTACATTGCCGGGAATTTCGGCTAGAGAAGAATATAAGCACATTGCTTTAATCAAATTTTACCTTCAGTTGGGTTGTGCTCATAATTAACAAGGTTATCACTGCTCCTCTTTTTTGAATTTAAAATCCATTGGCTTTCCGGGTCACGGGCCGTGGTTGAATGCATAGATTTGAGCCTTACTCCACCACCCGCAGCCCTGGCCAGCGTTGCTGAAACTGTTTGCCCTCCAGCCGTTGCAGGAAGGTGGTGCGCGGGACGCGGAGGGGGTTCCAGCGCAGGGTGAGGCGGAAGAGGTCGTCGAGGCTGCAGGGGGCGGCGAGGGTGAGGCGGTCGTCGGCTTCCAGTCGTACGCCGATGGCGGTAGCGGTTTCCGGCCAGCCGACGATGCCGTCCTGCGCGGAGGTGAGGGGCGGGCAGGGTTGGCCGAAGCGGGCCGGGTACCACTGGTGGACGAGCGCCTGATTCACCGCTTCCCAGTGTGGGCCGGTGTGGCCAGCATTGAGCCGGGTTTGCAGCGCGGCTTCGTCCGCCAGCGTGGCCTCCGGCTGATAGTAGACCAGATCAATGTCGTCGCAGGAGGGCTGGGCAGGGTAGCCATGCAGATGGTCCCATACCCGGTTGCGGATGGCTCCGGCGCCGATGTACCAGTCCGGCAACGCCAGCGCGCGAGCCTGCTGCAGCCAGTCCATCAGCCACGGCGTCTGGTGGACCAGCGCACGCAGGGTGTCGGCGTGGCTCATGCCAGCGCGGGTACACTGTGCAGGGTGGGCTCGATATGGCGCCGCATGCGGGCCACGCAGTCTTCCTTTTCGCCGACCGGGGCCACATAGTGCATGGCGCTGCAGGCTGCTTCCAGCCCTTCCAGCCGGGCAATCACCCAGCAGGCGAGGTATTGCGAGGCCAGGCAGCCGCCTGCGGTGGCGAGGTTGCCGGAGACAAACAGTGGCTGGTTCAGCACGTCCACCCCGGCGGCTTCCACCCACGGCTTGGTGGTGAGGTCGGTACAGGCGGGTATGCCGTGCAGCAGGCCCAGCTTGGCCAGCACCAGCGTGCCGGAGCACTGCGCGCCCAGCAGCTGCCGTGCCGGGTCCAGCTGCAATTGCGCCATCAGCGCGGTATCCGCCACCACTTCGCGGGTCTGCATGCCGCTGCCGACCAGCACTACATCCGCTGTGGCGGCTTCTGCCAGCGTGGCCTGGGCGTGCAGGGTCACCCCATTCATGGAGCGTACGGTGGGGGTAGGGCAGGCCAGCGATACACGCCAGTCTGGCTTTTTGATACGGTTGAGGATGCCGAGGGCAATCAGCGAATCCAGCTCGTTGAAGCCGTCAAAGGTGAGGATGGCAATGTGCATGAGGAGCGCTTATCGCGGTGATGGGTTATTCTATGCCTTGAGCCCCTCAGGGCGCCAGCACCGGCAAGGAGGCATCAGCCGAGTGCAACTACCCGGTTGCGGCCACCCTGTTTGGCGAGGTAGAGCGCACGGTCAGCGCGGGCGTAGACGCGGTCGGCCGTTTCATCCGGGTGGGCCAGGGTCAGCCCGATGGACACCGTGTAGCGGAATGCGGGCTGTTCCCCCAGGGACACTGGCTGAGCGATGTCCTCACATAGGCGGGTCAGCACGGTGGTGACATCGTGCGGTTGCAGGTCGGGCAGGATGAGCAGGAATTCCTCGCCGCCTAGCCGGCCAAAACGATCACTGCGGCGCAACTGCCGCTGCACCCGCGCCGCAAAGTTCACCAGCACCCTGTCGCCAAATGGGTGGCCGTATTGATCGTTGATCTGCTTGAAATGGTCCAGATCCAGCACCGCCAGACACAGCGGGCGGCCGGATACCGCCAGCCGTTTCAGGTCCCGCTGCAGCAGGCGCAGGATGTGCGAACGGCTGCTGATCTGGGTGAGGGTATCGGTCTGCTTGTCCCGTACCGCACGCTGCAGCGCTTGCCGCAAGGCGCGTTCATCATGGCGCAGCTGGGTCACATCACAAGCCTGGCACAGCATCCAGCCATTGTGCAGCAGGGTTTCAGTCATCCAGATCCAGCGGCCATCGCACAGATCGGCCTCGAAGCTGCGCACCGGCAGCTTGCCGCGCCGGGTGCTGACTTGGCGTAGCCAGGTGTCGATATCCTCCGTTTCGATTAATGAGCCCTCACGCCGCGCATGGTTGCGCCGCATCAGGCTGGCCCAGCTGATTTGCTCCCCTTCGGCCACCCCAAAGGCATGGCAGAATGATGGATTGGCGTATTGCAGCACATCCTGCTCATCAAACAGGGCCACCAGCAAGGGCGATTGCGCAGCAGCCTGCCACAGCAGCTCCGGCGGCAGGCGGGATTGCCAGCTCATGGCGTAACAGCCGTGGTCAACGAGGGGGAGGTCATCACCGTATACATGCTAAGCAAGGTTTCGGGCGAAATCAGGGTGTCGGTGTCCGGTAGCTTGCCTGAAGCGTAGCAGTGCGGGCGGGGAACACAAGCCCGCCCGGTCAGACGGCCCGGCACGGCAAGCCGGGCTGAAAACATCAAAGCCGGTGCCCGTGGCCAGCTTATACTGGCACAATCGCCGACACTTGATCCAGCTGAGCCCTCAATCATTGCGATGCCTGTGAGCTTAATGATGCGTAACCCCACCATCGCCGGCACCCTCCTGCTGGCCGCCCTGCTCGGCAGCGCGTGCGTGGCGGCAAGCTGCCCGGTAGACTCGATCCCGATCCGTTTGGTGGACCCGTCCAATCGCGCACCGGTCACCACCCTGTCCACCACCCGGTGGACCGCACACCCCCCCGCTTACCGTGAGTTTGTTACCGCCATCAGCCAGCATCTGGCCGCACGGCTGGCCGACCCGCAGCACTGCCCGGGCAGCGCCGCCAGCCAGCAGCGCTCACTGCTGCGCTTTGTCCGCTGGCCGCTGGTGTATCCCGCAGGCACCCCACCACAAGTGTTCACGGTGCTGAAGGATGCCCCCACGCGGGGCTGCCAGCTCCACAGCCCCTGGCTGGACCTGAGCATCGAACGCGGGCCAGTGCCGTGGGTGCAGGGCATTGTGCGCTGGAATGAGCGGCAATTGCTGGCCGATCAAGCCCGGCTGGCCGGGCTGGATGGCGTGCCGGACGGTGTCGCCATGCCGTTCAGCACAGAGGCCTATGGCAAGCTGGCTGAAGCCATGGGCTGGGTACGGCAGGACTATCACGGCGTGACCCCTGCAACCCCTGAGCCCAAATTGCCCCCGGAACTACGCTGGCTCCACCGCTATTCAACCCGCAACGATTTGCCCCCCTCCGCCGACGGGGTATATACCGTATTACCGGGCGCGGCGGAACGCTACACCCGGCTGACCCTCGCCCTGATCGACCGCTGCCTCGCCTCAGCAGGGCAAGACATCCGCTACGGCCACATTCAGGAACTGGCAGACCTGCTGCCGCTGGATGAATATCGTGCGCCGTTGCCAAACCCTGAAGCACCATTCATCATTCACGCCGACAACATGCCGGGCCAGCCTGCCGTGCAGGACCCACAGCCCTGACGCTACCCCCTGTTCACAGGAAAACAAAACCCATGACGGATGCCGTAGAACAAGAGCCCAAGCTACACACTGCTTCCCGCAAGCGGAAGCGCTGGTGGCCGTGGGGGCTGGCTGTTGTGCTGGTGGTGCTGTATTTGATCGTGCTTGATTTGAATTCCTCTCAAGCGGACCAGCTGGCCGACGATGGCTCCGGCGCATTGGACGTTCACCTCGCCATCGCACAGCGCCCGGTGACCCTGCCTTTTATTGCCCTTGAGGATTATGGACATGGGTACATTGCATTCACCCTGGATCACGAAGGCGACCGCAAGGCGGAGAAGGCGAAACGTCAGCAATTTCTGCAGCAAACAGGGAACCCGAACCAGCCGTTGCCGATGCAGCAGGTGACGATTACGCTGGATTGGAGCGGCCCTGAAGAGCGCAGCGAAATGACCTGCACCAAGATGAAGCGCAAATGGGCCCATGCGGTATGCACGAACCCTTGGTCTGCCATCAAGCAGGCGCTCCCCGGTCGATTCAGTCTGGTGGATTTGAAGACCCTGCGAATCAGGGCGCCCGGTAGCTCCATCCACTGCCGTGGTGACGCGATGGCGGATCATCCTGTTCCGGCGCAGGCTGGAGAGGTGTCTCTGGTGTGCCCTGCCGAGGTAGCAGGAGGAGACGATGCCCAATACTACCATGCCGTACTGAAGGTCAAGGGTGACCTCGGCGCATACTGGATCGTATCGCAGTACGGGGAGAAGGGTGAGCCGATGGACGCCATGACAAAACGAGAGGCCACCGCCATCACGCTTTTTGTGCGCCACGGGCTGGGGCAGCAAGAAGCCTATTCCACCCTGCTACAGGCCATGTGCGGCTTGCGCCGGCCCGGCGCTCAGGATAATCCCACTACGGGTCCGGAGTGTGGGCCGCCCGCACCGCCAGCCGTCTCTTCTGGTGCATCTTGAGCAACGATGGCAATCTGCCCTGACAGCGCACCCTCACCCCCGTATTGCTTTCATTCTCCGATACAGAGTATTACGGCTGAAGCGGAGGCGGTGCGGCTTTGCCTTGATCGCGGGTCATGCAGCTCGTGTAGGGCGCAATAACCAAAGGGCATTGCGCCGTACCTCGCCTCACCTTTGAAACGGATCGAGGTGCATTCAATGTGCCAGACAGAGATGCTGCCCTAGTGTTTTGTGTTGGAGAGGTACCCCTCCCACCGTTGGGCCGAACCTGTCGGGCTTGGCGCATGTGGTTCACCACAAACGGCGCAATGCCCTTTGGTTATTGCGCCCTACGCGGGCTGTCAATGGTGCAGTGGTTCTTGAGGGTAGTGTCGTGCGGTATAGTGAATGCTTCCAATCCATAGACAGCCCCCTCATGACGCTGCTCCGATACCTGCTATCCGCCTTGCCATCACGTGCACACGCCCTTCTGCTAACCTTGCTCGGCATGCTGTCGCTTGCCGCACAGGCTGAGGTCGAGCTGGTGCCCCACTGCGGGGGGGCTTTCGGCTTGTGTGGCTATGTGGACAAGGACAGCCGGGTAGAGCGTATTCCTCAGCAGTTTGAGGACGCGCAGCGTTTTAGCAATGGTCTGGCTGCAGTGCGCATCCAGGGGCGCTATGGTTACATTGATCACACCGGGAAGGTGGTGATTCCTCCGGCCTATCAGGATGCCGGTCCCTTTTTGGGGCCTTACGCGGAGGTTCGCGCCCTGCAGGCGTCCGGGATCATCGACCGGCAAGGCCGGTGGGTGGTGCCTGCCCAGTTTGGCCGGATCATCCCCTTTACGGGCGAGGTATTTTTTGCCGCTCCCGTGTCAGTCTGGTCACGAAAGCACCAGCAGTTTGAGGATAACTTTATGGCCAGTAGTCGGCCTTCCTGGCTTGCAGGGCGGTATGACGTTCACAAAAGCGGTTTGTTTGGGTCGGATGAAATGGGCTTGTACCACCTTCACCGGGGGTGGCTGACAGAGCCGAACGTGAGATTTACCCGCTTTGATCGCGCAGAGCGCGGCTTGGTCTGGGCCGGTACCCGTAATTCAAAGTGGGATCTGCGCTGGGGGTTGATGAGCATGGATGGTAGCTGGCAAGTGGCCCCGCGCTTTCATAGGGTGCAGGGCTTGGTCGGGACTCGTGCTGTGGTTGAGGGTGAGCCCGAGCAGGGTGCGACAGCCCCGGGTGGTGCTCATTTGCTTAGTCGTGAGGGTGCGGTAGACCCGGATGGCAAGCTGGTGGTGCCGATGGCCTTTGAATGGCTAACCTTTCGTGGAGGTCGCTATGGCGTGGCTCACCAAGGACGCATCAATGATCATAATGGCTCCAGGTGGCAGCAAGAGGCGCTGGTAACCGAGGATGGGCAGCTGCTGGGCGGGCGCTATTTTGACGAGGTGGATGAGGCGGGCTATGACGCGCTTCCCCGTGTGCGAGTGGGGGCAACATGGTTCAGTATCCGGAACGCCGGTGAGTTGATCGCGGACCAAAAAGAGGGAAAGCCAATTGAGGCTTGCCCCGGCGGAATATCCATTCTCTATCACAGTGATGGCGATGAATTTCTGAAGCCGGGTGGGCAGTCTCTGGGGCGGTTTCCAGGGGACTGGAGTGGACGGTGCCCTGGCCCGTTCCGTGTTACCCGCGAGGGTAACGCATGGCTGTTGCTGGAGGATGGCAGCTGGCTGGATCCGAAGGCCCCACAGAGGGAATACCGGGCAGTCGAGGTCAACGGCAAATGGGGTATTGCAGACCTTCACGGTAGGTTCACTGTCAGACCCCAGTTTGATCAATTGCAATGGTCGGCGGAGGAGGCGCTGTTCGCATACCGGGATAAAGGCCAGTCGGGTTGGATCAATGCTTACGGCAAGTACCAGCCTGATCCGCACCACAATCCATTTGTGGCGCGGGCGCGCTCGCTGGCATGCCCGGGTGGGCTACGCTATGTGGAGAAAGCGGGGCTGTGGGGCCTGCAGGATGGGCAGGGCAAGATGATTATCGAGCCGCGCTACCGCGCCTTGTCCTGCTTCATTCAGGGGGTGAGCTGGACGGTAGCTCCAGGCGACACGGCCTGGTGCCCGCTGGGGCCAGAGGGGAAGCGGCGCGAGGCCATGCCATGCACCAAAATCTTCTACCCGATGGAGCTGTCGGAGAGCTACCCCGAGGTGTTCAGCACAGATACGTTTGAAAACAGTGTGCTCTGGACCCGGGCCTGGCTGGACTACCATGCGGGGCACCGCGAGCAGGCACCTCGGTGGCTAACCGGATTGTGGATGCTTCCTACCCAGACGCTTGGTGTAGAAAGCCAGTGACCCTGCGGCTATTTTGTGAGTACGGCCTCAATTCGGCATTCCCTTCATCCTCCGGTACAACGTATTGCGGCTGATGCCGAGGCGGCGGGCGGCTTCGGACATATTGCCTTCGCAGCAGGTGATGGTGCGGAGGATGGCGGCGTTGGAGAGGGCGTGCAGGTTTTCCGGCGGGTGGGGGCTGGGGAGTGGGGTGGGCTGGCTGTGGAGTTCGTCCAGCAGGTCGTCCGGCAGGTGGTCCCAGCTCAGGGTGTGCTCATCGTCGCCCATCAGCGCGCAGGCGGTGCGCAGGGCGTTGACCAGTTGCCGCAGGTTGCCGGGCCAGTGGTAGCGGGCGAAGGCGGCGGCGACGCGGTCATCGAGGTAGCGGGGCTGCTCGGGGGAGAGCTCGTGCAGTACGCGGGCGGTGAGGGCGGCAAAATCGCTGCGCTCGCGTAAGGGGGGCAGCATCAGGGTCAGGCCGTTGATGCGGTAGTAGAGGTCGGCGCGGAACCGCCCGGCTTCCATGTCCTGCTTCAGGTTGCGGTGGGTGGCGCAGATCAGGACAAAGTCGACCGGCACCGGGGTGCTGCCGCCCACCGGCACCACTTCGTGCTCCTGCAGCACCCGCAGCAGCCGGGCTTGCTGCGCCAGCGGCATGTCGCCGATTTCATCCAGAAACAGGGTGCCGCCGTGGGCGGCGCGGATGCGGCCGGGGCAGCCTTCCTTGCGTGCACCGCTGAAGGCACCGGGCAGGTAGCCAAACAGCTCGGCTTCGATCAGGTTCTCCGGCAGGGTGGCGCAGTTCACCGCCACAAAGGGACGGGCCTGGCGCGGGCCGGATTCATGGCAGGCCTTGGCAAACAGCTCCTTGCCAACACCGGATTCGCCTTGCAGCAGCAGGGCGATGGGCTTGCCGAGCACACGGCGTGCCTTGCTGATGGCGGTTTGCAGCGCGGCATCTCCGCTATCCAGCCGGGTGAAGGCATCCTGCGGCGGGGTGCTGCGGGCCGGTTCGGCTGCGACGATGCGCCGCGCGCCGTGTGCCAGCTCCACACGCAGGAAGACGCGCTGGCCGTTGTGGCGCAGCACTGGCATGGCTTCGCCGGGGTGCTGGCGACCCCAGGCCACCAGATCGGCTACCCGAATCTGGAACACTTGCGTAACCGGAGTCAGGCCCAGGTCCGCCGGGACCAGGCCGAGCAGGGCAAGGCCCGCACGGTTGGCACCACTGCAGCAGCCATCTTCGGTGAGGGCGAGCACGCCTTCGGCCACGGTGCTGATGCCTTCCGGCAGCGGGTGGAAGCGCAGGCGGATGGCGTCGCCGTGGCGGGCTTCAAACAGCCGGTTTTCGATCATCTGCGCGGCAGCCCGTACCAGGCCGAAGGTGTGCGGGTGGCGGCATCGCTGTTCGCCTGAGATGTCCAGCACGCCGAGCAGGCGGCCCGTCGGGGCCATCACCGGGGCAGCGGCGCAGGTGAGGAAGCCGTTGCGCTCCAGAAAATGCTCGGCACCGTGGATGGCAATCGGTGCGCATTCGGCTATGGCGGTGCCGATGGCATTGGTGCCGCGCTGGTTCTCGTGCCAGGAGGCGCCCTGCATCAGCGCCACCCGCTCGGCGCGACTGAGGAAATCCATGTCGCCCAGCGTTTGCAGCAGCACGCCGCGGTCGTCGGCCAGGATCACCATGCTGCCGCTGTCGCGGGTTTGCCCGTACAGGTATTCCATCACCGGGCGGGCATGGGCCACCAGCTCGCTTTGCCGGTCGCTGGCGCGGGCTACCTGGCTGGCGTCGAGCTGCAGCGGGCTGGGCAGGCGGCCCACCGGGGCCAGCCCCGCTGCCAGGCAGCGTTGCCAGGAGCGCGACAGCATGGCCCCGACCAGATCTGCCGGGGGCGCTTCACCGTGCGCCAGATAGCGTTGCCGGGCGCGGCGCAGGTCCGGGCCCGTTTGGGCAGGCAACATGTCTCCTCCTTTGCGCCGGGCGCTGTGCGCGGGCGCTTGTGTCCGGTCTCACCGTGGTCGGTGGCCGCTGTTATGCAAGCTAAGGTACTGAAGCCAAAAGGAATAAACAAGCCCTACCGGTCAAATTGCCAGCCGGGTGTCCCATTTTGGGACAGTGTCCCGCTTCGGGACGTGTCAGGCTTGGGTGCAGTGGTGCTGCATTTTATGAATAACACTGATAAATCAGTGCCTTGCCATTCAGCCTTCGGCTGGTACGCATCTTGCCATGGTGGGTGCAGGTGTCATGACACATGACACTGCATACCTACAAGGAGGCGACACCATGATCTACGCTGCACCCGGTACGGCAGATGCCTTGGTCCAATACAAGGCCCGCTATGAAAACTTCATTGGTGGCGAATGGGTTCCGCCGGTCAAAGGCCAGTATTTTGACGTGATCACCCCGATCAGCGGCGCGCCCTACACCCAGGCCGCACGCTCCACCGCGGAGGACATCGAGCTGGCGCTGGATGCCGCCCACGCCGCCGCCGAGCCATGGGGCAAAACTTCGGCGGGCGAACGCGCGCACATCCTGCTGAAGATTGCCGACCGCATCGAGGCCAATCTGGAGCGGCTGGCCTATGCCGAGACGGTGGACAACGGCAAGCCGATCCGCGAAACGCTGAACGCCGACATTCCGCTAGCGGTGGATCACTTCCGCTACTTTGCCGGTTGCGTACGTGCGCAGGAAGGCAGCATCAGCCAGATCGACGACAACACCGTGGCCTACCACTTCCACGAGCCGCTCGGCGTGGTGGCGCAGATCATCCCGTGGAATTTCCCCATCCTGATGGCCGCCTGGAAGCTGGCCCCGGCGCTGGCTGCCGGTAATGTGGTGGTACTCAAGCCTGCCGAATCCACCCCGGTCAGCATCCTGCTGCTGACCGAGCTGATTGCCGACCTGCTGCCGCCGGGCGTGCTCAACATCGTCAACGGCTTTGGCCGCGAAGCCGGCATGCCGCTGGCGCAAAGCAAGCGCATCGCCAAGATTGCCTTTACCGGCTCCACCAGCACCGGCCGGGTGATTGCCCAGGCCGCTGCCAACAGCCTGATCCCCGCCACGCTGGAGCTGGGCGGCAAATCGCCCAACATCTTCTTTCCGGACGTGATGGCGGCAGACGACGACTACCTCGACAAGGCCATTGAAGGGCTGGTGCTGTTTGCCTTCAACCAGGGTGAAGTCTGCACCTGCCCCTCACGCGCCCTGATCCACGAATCCATCTACGACCGCTTCATGGAACGCTGCCTCGCCCGCATCGCCGCCATCAAGCAGGGCAACCCGCTGGACAGCGACACCATGATCGGCGCGCAAGCCTCCCGCGAGCAGCTCACCAAGATCACCTCCTACCTCGATCTGGGCGTGCAGGAAGGCGCGAAAGTGCTGATCGGCGGCAACCGGGCGCAACTGAGCGGCGCGCTGGCCGATGGTTACTACGTGCAGCCCACCGTGTTCCAGGGCCACAACAAGATGCGCATCTTTCAGGAAGAAATCTTCGGCCCGGTGCTGGCGGTGACCACTTTCAAGGACGAAGCCGACGCCCTGGAGATGGCCAACGACACCCTGTACGGGCTGGGGGCCGGGGTGTGGACCCGCAATGGCAACATCGCCTACCGCATGGGCCGCGCCATCAAGGCCGGCCGGGTGTGGACCAACTGCTACCACGCCTACCCGGCACACGCCGCCTTTGG
The DNA here is from genome assembly GCF_012641365.1 of Leeia aquatica. NCBI lineage: Bacteria > Pseudomonadati > Pseudomonadota > Betaproteobacteria > Neisseriales > Leeiaceae > Leeia > Leeia aquatica. Next base: position 776,391 of record NZ_JABAIM010000001.1, on the reverse strand, counting down.
CGGCTACAAGGAATCCGGCATCGGCCGCGAAACCCACAAGGACATGCTCGACCACTACCAGCAAACCAAGAACCTGCTGGTAAGTTACGCCGAGCAGAAACTGGGCTTCTTCTGAGCGATGGTTTCGCAGAAGCCGTGATGGAAACCGGCCCCGCAAGGGGCCGGTATCACCCGCACCAGTGCAGCCCGACAGCCCAGCCCAACAGAGCGCAATCACCGCAGGGCATTGCGCCATTGCCTTTCACCCAGGAGCCAACCATGGTCGACAAAGTGATCGCCACCCCCGCCGCGCTGGCGCTGATCGCCCACCTGCAGCACAAACACGGCCCGGATCTGATCTTCCACCAGTCCGGCGGCTGTTGCGACAACAGCGCCGCCAACTGCTACCTGCCCGGCGAACTCACCATCGGCCCCAGCGACACCCACCTGGGCGACATCGGCGGCTGCCCCTTCTACATCAGCAGCTCCCAATACGAATACTGGAAGCATACCCAGCTCATCATCGACGTGATCGACGGCACGGGTGGCACCTTCTCCCTCGAAGGCCCGGAAGGCAAAGCCTTCCACACCCGCTCCCGCGTCTTCACGGATGCGGAATGGGCGGAGGTGGTGGCAAGGGGGGTAAATGGCAGTTGATAAGTCAGCAGGTTGTTACAGCATTTGCCCACAAAGCGGTCTTGTTAAAAGAGAGGCATCGACAAGCGAGCCGCTTGTCGTGACTGCAAAATGGGTAAATGCGTGTCAAAAAATTCGTGCAGGCCTGTGCGGGTATCTACGAACCAAGGCTCACCACACTGACGCATATCAGACGTCGGGCTGAGCCCCCCAAGGTCCACGAGAGGTAGAGATTGCAAGAGTCCGCTAGGTTCCGCGAGGGCGGGAAGCACAACCTCCCTACTTGGCCGGCCGCTATAAAAAGAATCGCTCAAGCATACGAAGCAAACTCGTACATCAGCTGATCGATATTCCGAAAATGAGTTCACCAAGTTGCCAGCTCCCCGTGGCCAGTTGAACTCCGTCCCCCTTAGGGACGGGCGCCAGATTCTCTCATCTTGGCCTAGGTCTTGTCCCATGAGGACGAGATACCAATTGTTACTTTCCGTAGCCATTCCTATGATCGTTCCGGCGTCGAGGTGACGTAGCAGCTCTTGCCAAAGAACGTCTTTCGCACTGCGTAAGGCGGTTGTCAGTGCAGCATCTGCCGCAGCATCGTCAGCTCTTTTTCGAGCGGCGAGAGCTTCGGAGCGAGCCAGCTTTTCGGCCTTGCGATGCGCTCGCTTTGCGATCTTCTCGATTGCAGAAGCTGTCAGTGCTATCACCTCCTCACGCAGGCGCGCCCCAGTGATGCGTGCATGCGGGAAAAGGTCAGTGCCTTGCTGCAGAAACAAATCAACGCGAGCGAAGCTGCCAGCATCCATCCATTCCGTCGCGCCATCGAGCACTCCGTCGTCGTCGACAACCTCTTGTGCAGTCAGCCGACATTTCTCGAATGCACGTAGCAGAATCCTCTCCAGGCGGAACGCTTCACGTTCGTCTGATACCTCAAGTCCAATCGAACTATCCCAGTCGATGTCTTGAAGGCCAAAGTTGCGCGCACGTCTGATGATGTTGTTGGCCTTGCCGATCTTGAAACGCAGTCCGTTTCGATGGCGGAGTAGATAGACGTGGGATTTCATCGTGTGGGCCACTGGGTTTGCACCAAGACATAAGTCGATGTCGCGATATTCCTGTCTGGTTAGGTAATCGCGACCATACCGATCGGTAGTATTGTATACAAACTTGGTACGCAGTAATGTCGTTGGCAATGATTCTGTATGTGTATATCACACTGATAATACTGGGTTCAGGAAGTGGTCGTTGAGAGGGCAGTGAGCATTTCCTCACACCGCCAGACTGCGGCAAGCAGTATGCTCTACGCATGATGGCGGAGGGTGGGTATGGGGCGATATGTGAGGAGAGCACTGGCCGGGCTGCTGGCCTTGCCACTGTGGGCGATGGCCACCGGGCCGACGTGGCTGGGGGTGCTGGAGGAGCAGGAAGGTACGTACGACGGTGAGCCGGCGCAGTCGGTGGTGCGGGTGTTGTTTCAGCGCACTGAGGCAGGCTGGCAGGCGCTGCCGTCGGATTGTCGGACGCAGACGTGCCTGCACACGGCGCCACTGGATTTCCCGGCGCGTCTGAACTGGACGGTCTGGCAGCAAGGTCGGGCAGTGGGCACCGTAGAAGGCGTCACGCCGGACGATTATGGCTATTACCATCGTTTGGGACAGCAGCAGCTGACCGGGCCTGCACCTTGGCCGCCTCGAGCCAAGCAAGACCAGCCACTGCCAGACACGGGCATGCTGCGTCGGCCATTGCTGGCAACGGTGGGGGGCGTGCAGTCCGCGTCGTCACCGCAGGGCTGGCAGGCACAGCCGCCGGACCAACACGCCAAGGCGGCATGGTTCCCTTACTTTCGCCAGCACATTCCGCGCGTGAAGGCGTGTACGCGCATGGGGCGTGTCTTGCCAGTTCGGCCTGTGCGGCAGGATGACCTGCAGGTCATCAGCCAGTGGCAGGACCAGCGGGGAAACCAGCTGGCACAGCTCCAGTTCAAACGCTCACGCCGCAGCCATTGCGATGGCGATCTGACCTACCCGGAGCAACTCTGGTTCTACCGCCCGCGTCACGGCAAGGTGCAATTGCTGCCAGACCAGCTGGAGGGTGACGGCTTTGGCGGGCCGAGCCTGACGGTGCTGAGCATGGTTGACCTGGACGGCAAAGACCAGCCGGGTTTCCTGATGATGCGGGAGAGCTATAACCGCTACGGCTACGCGCTCTACCAGCCCGGGCAGCGGACGATGCCGCAGTTTCTGGTGACCTTTCATTGAAGGAGCGCACTTGAAGCGGCTATTACGACATCTGGCCTGCAGCAGCCTGTTGCTGCTGGCCTTGCACATACAGGCGGAGCCCACCATGCATCTCACCCTCAGCGGCGGCAAGGCCGTTGCCCTGCAAAACGGCGGACCGTGGCTGGAGCTGCTGTCGGTGGACGAGCACCGCTGCCCGCAGGACCGCGAGTGCTACCACGCCGGGCACGCGCTGCTGGTGCTGGGCCTGCGCGAGCAGACCAGCGCACCACCTACCCTGATCGGGCTCAGCTGGCCCACGCAGGATGGCCCGATCATACAAGGGCTGGCGGCATGGGGGCAGCGCTACCAGCATCCGGCCTGGCAGATCGAGCTGCAGGAATTACTGCCCAAACGTCCGAGCACGGACCCGCTGCCGCTCAGTGCTTATACCGTCAGGCTGCGCGTGACGCGGCGGGTGCCTTGAGTGTTGCTGCCTCGCTACATAACTGGACAAAAGGTCAGATATGCCGGAACTGGGGGCAGCAGGTGCGCTCCCGGTGCCGTATCATTCCGGCTCTGACTTTGGAGGGATTCATGCGGATAAGTACCTTGGGGTTGCTGCTGTGCTTGCTGACCCCTGCTGCCCACGCGGCCATGTACAAATGTGCGATCAACGGCAAGACCACCTACAGCAGTACGCCTTGCGATGGAGGGCAGCAGCAGGTGATGGAGGCGCCAAGCCAGCCCGATGCAGATGCGGAGCCGGTGAAGCCTTTGACGAGGAAGGATGTAGAAGCATTAAGATCAATGTGTGCTGATTTTTCCACACGGAAAGCCAGAGCACTACGGAATCGCTTTGGGAGTGATGATTCCACGCTCTTTAAGCTGGTGCTGATGGAAGCTCAAAAGCCAGGCCCCATCCACACGGCGATCAAGAAAACGGCTGAGTACATGAAATGGGTGAGTGGCAATAACCCTAACCTCACGGAAGATGAGCTGGCGATCACCGGCAATGCCTACTGTGTCCCCCTGCTACCTGTGTTGCCGCGCAAGTAAGGCCTGATCGTCCGCGTCTGGAGCTGCGAACACTTGATGACCCCTGCCATCACCCTGCAAGCCGTCACTCCAGCGCAGCATGGCCTGTTCCGGGCGCTGTATGGTCTGTATCTGCACGACCTCTCCGAGTTTACCGATTTCTACCAGCTGGGCGCGGATGGGGCGTGGTCGCCGGATTATCTGCCCACCTGGCTGGCGGAGGATGATCCGCAGGTGAACCCGTTCCTGTTCTGGCTGGATGCGCAGCCGGTGGGGCTGGCGCTGGTGGGCGCGCGGCCTTTCCCGCATATGCGTCAGGACGTGGACTACCGGCTGAGCGAATTCTTCATCCTGCGCCACTACCGGCGCTGCGGGGTGGGGCGGCGGGCGGCCTGTGCGCTGTTCGACCGGCTGCCGGGCCGCTGGGAGATGTTGCAACTGCCTGCCAACACCGCGGCCACCGCTTTCTGGAAACGGGTACTCACTGACTACACTGGCGGTCAGTTTGACACCCTCATCATTGACGGCGACCCGGCCCAGCGCTTTGTCAGTCCCGGTGTGGCAGGCTGATCAGCCAGACGACCCTTGCCCCCACCCCGCACCAGCGACTATGCTGCCTGCTCACACCACCCTCCGGGAGTGACGCCATGCCGAACACCATCCGCCTGCACCGTGTGCTGACCACCACGCCGGACAAGGTCTACCGTGCTTTTCTGGAGGCCGATGCGCTGGCGCGCTGGCTGCCGCCCAATGGCTTTACCTGCCGCGTGGAAGCGCTGGAGCCCAGGGTGGGCGGCGTGCATCGTGCTTCGTTCACCAACTTCGGTACCGGGCAGACTCACCACTTTGGCGGCGAGTATCTGGAGCTGGTACCGAACGAGCGGCTGCGCTACAGCGACCGCTTTGACGACCCGGCCCTGCCCGGCGAGATGCAGGTGACTGTGACCCTGCGGCCGGTCAGCGTGGGGACGGAAATCCACATTGTGCAAGAAGGCATCCCCGATCTGATCCCGCCGGAAGCCTGCTACCTCGGCTGGCAAGAATCGCTGCAGCATCTGGCACGGCTGGTGGAGCCGAATATCCCCTGAGCGGCGTCAAACCGGCGTATGGTGCGGCAGCACATACTGCAGCACCGCCTCGGCGTGCAGGGTGGCGGTGTCAAACACCGGCACCGGCACATGCTGCTGCTGGATCAGCAGTGGAATCTCGGTGCAACCCAGAATGATGCCCTCCGCGCCTTCGCCGATCAGGCGCTGGATCACTGCCAGGTACTGCGCGCGGGAGGCCTCGGTAAATATCCCTTTCACCAGTTCATCCTCGATGATGCGGTGAATCATCGCCACTTCTTCTGCATTCGGCGTCACAGGGTCCAGCCCATGCCGGGTCAGCGCCTTGGTGAAGAAATCGTCCACCATGGTAAAGCGGGTGCCCAGCAAGCCCACCTTGCGCAAGCCCTGCGCCTGAATGGCGGCAATGGTGGCGTCAATAATGCTCAGCAGCTTCACCGTGCAGCGCGCCTGCACCTCGGCAAACACCTTGTGCATGGTGTTGGTGGAGATCAGCGCCACGTCCACGCCGCAGCCCTCCAGATGGTGAATGGCCTTCACCAGATCATCGGTCACCAGATCCCAGCGGCCCTGATTGCGATACTGGTGGTAAGCCTCCAGATTCACGCTGTAAATCACGATCTCCGGTGCGGTTGAGCCGCCAAACAACTGCGCATAGCGCCGGGTCAGGTGCAGGTAGTAGGTCACCGTCGATTCCGGGCTCAGCCCCCCCACAATGCCAATCTTCATGCTCACGTGCTTGCCCTCATCTTGTTCTGTAATTGTGATCCTGCACGCCTCCGGCTGACCCGCGACCGTGCGTCATCAGCAGCATACAGGGTGCAGGCTTAAGACCAGGTTAAGGATTGGGAGGAGACGACCGGCATGCGCGCGGCACGGCATCCGGGCTGCCTCCGGTACACGTCCAGCCCTTGCCTGACCGCATCAGCAGCAACAGTTGGCCAAAATCACCATAGGCCACAATCATGCCATGGTGTATCACACGATAGCGCCCGATCGTACGCCCAGAAGGCGAGCGCAATGTCTGCTCCGCTTGCTCGGCACCGGCCTGCGCACCACCGGGGGCGGCATCCAGTACTTGCTGCACCGGGCGCAAGGCGACGAGCAGGTCCTCGCTATTGCTCAGCGCGCGGTAGTCGGCATACTGGGCTGCAATCATCTGCAGGGCGACAAAGGCCAGTGCACCGGCGAGTAGCCCCAGCAGTATGGGTTTGAGTCGTGATGGAAGGTTGGGGCGTGTGGGCATGGGGCATCCATCAGGGTTGTTGTGGTTCGACGGACAGGCGTCTGGCACACCCGAGCAGCACCAGCACGGATACATTCACCATCAGCAGGGCGAAGTGCTGTTGCTGCCAGATGTCCATGACCAGGCTTCCTGTGCCTTCAGGGTGAAACCGGCTACGGCCAAAGGGTGGCAGCTGCTCCCGATAATGCCACCAGCGCAGCAGCAGGGCGATGCTCAGCAGCAATAGTGTAGCCCAGGCTAGCCGCCACCGCTGCAGCAGGAGCAGCAGTGCGGTGAGCATCCACAGCAGGCCACACAGCAAGGGGCCGTTGAAAACGGATAGCAGGGTGGCAGAGCGAGCGTGCACATAACCATGCAGCAGGGCACTCAGGATGGGAATCATCCATCCGACACTGCTGACCAGCAGGACCAGCGCGATCCATTTTTGAGTCTGTTTCATGCTGCCCTCCGGGTGGGTGTCGACATGGCACTCATGCGGCCTCCTGCAGCAGCCAGTCGCGGAAGCGGGTGAGTTTGGGCTGGGTGGCGCAGTCCGGGCGGTAGACCACGTAGTAAGCCAGCGGGGAGGGCAGGGTGAGGTCGGGGCTGAGCCGCACCAGCGCGCCGGTGGCGAGGTCGTCTTTCACCATCACGCTGCGGGCGAGGGCGATGCCGTGGCCGTCCATGGCGGCTTGCAGTACGGCGGCGGAGTTGTTGATTTGCAGGCCGCGCCGCACCAGCAGCCCGCTCCAGCCAGCGTGCTGCAGCCAGCCTTCCCAGCCGGGGAAGTCGGCGTGGCCATCCATCGAGAGGTCGTGCAGCAGGCTCTCGTTCGCCAGCAGGGTGGCGATGCTGCCGTGCCGTTCCAGCAGGCGCGGGGAGGCGACCGGGAACAGGTCTTCATCCAGCAGCTTTTCCGCCGTCAGACCGGGCCAGTGGCCGGTGCCATAGCGCACCCCGATGTCGATGCCGTGGGTGATGAAGTCGATCGGCTTGAGGCTGGTGTCGAGGCGGACATCTGTATCCGGGTACTGCGCCTGAAAGCGGTCGATCCGCGGCAGCAGCCATTTGCTGGCAAAAGCGGGGCTGACGGTCACCGTGAGCACGCCGCTGGCCGTCTGCGCCTTGAGCAAGTCCAGCCCCAGACTGAGGCGGTCAAACCCGGCGCGGATGTCCGGCAGGGCTCGCTGTGCGCTGTCGCTGACGATGAGGCGCTGGCGGCCACTGCTGCTGCGGTGAAACAGCGGCGTCCCCAGCCAGGCTTCCAGCGTGCGGACCAGTTGCCCCACTGCGGCGGGGGTGACATTGAGCTCGGCCGCCGCGCCCGCAAAGCTTTGGTGGCGGGCGCTGGCCTCGAAGGCGCGCAGGGCATTCAGGTGTACCGGTAGCTTCATATGATAAAGATTTTCTTTGCTTGATAGACACTTTATCTCGTTTGTCGGCCGCTGAGAAGCGGTGAAAAATGGCAGCACGATCCATCTGGTGCGGGTTGATGTAGCAGAGTAAAGCGACATCCAGCACAGGCATGGCTGATTGCGGAAAGTTTTTCTAATGAGAGGGTGTTCATATGCAAGCGCAATTTGAAGGCAAGAAATTATTGGTGGTGGGGGGCAGCAGCGGCATGGGGCTGGAGACGGCCCGTCTGGTGATGCAACAGGGCGGCTCGGCGGTGATCGTCGGTAGCCAGGCCGACAAGGTGGAGGCCGCCCGGCAGAAGCTGGCCCCGCTGGGGCAGGTGTGGGCGCTGACGGCGGATCTGGGCAGCGAGGCGGGTCTGGCCGGGCTGCTGCAGGCGCTGGATACCCAGCACCGCGACATCAGCCTGCTGGTGAATGCGGCGGGGGTGTTCTTCCCCAAGGCCTTTCTGGCACATGAGCCGGAGGACTATGAGCAGTACATGCGGCTGAACAAGGCCTTCTTCTTTATCAGCCAGAAGGTGGCGGCCAATCTGGTGGCGCAGGAGCGCCCGGGGGCCATCGTGAACATCGGCTCCATGTGGGCCAAGCAGGCGATTGCGGCCACTCCCTCTTCGGCCTACTCCATGGCCAAGGCCGGGCTGCATGCCTTGACCCAGCATCTGGCCATGGAGCTGGCCCCCAGGCAGATCCGGGTCAACGCGGTTTCCCCTGCGGTGGTGGCCACACCGATTTACGAGGGTTTCATCCCCAAGGCGGAAGTGCGCGAGGCCCTGCAGGGCTTTAACGGTTTTCACCCGATTGGCCGGATCGGCACGCCGCTGGATGTGGCCGAAGTGGTGGCCTTCCTGCTGTCCGACAAGGCGAGCTGGGTGACCGGTGCCAACTGGGATGTCGATGGCGGCGTGATGGCCGGACGCAACTGATTTTCAACGAGGAGCAATAACATGGTTTATCTGCAAATCACCCTGAGCATTGCCCAGGCCAACCGTGCCGCTGCGGCGGCTGTGTACGCACAGTACAAGGCGGCCTTTCTGCAAGGCATTGCCGGCGCACGCTCCAAGCAACTGCTGGTGCGGGACGAAGACGTGCAGGTCCTGCACGGTTTTGATACTCAGGACCAAGCCCAGGCCTACCTGAAGAGCGCCCTCTTCAACACCGATGTGGTGGTGGCCCTGCAGCCGCTGCTGGACGCCGCGCCGGAGGTTCGGCTCTATCAGGAGGCGTAAGCCTGCGGGCCGCAGCGTGGTGGCAGGTGCCATGCTGCGGCTCGGGTGTGAGGCTTACTGCGCGCCTTTGTCGGTGATCGACTGCGCCATTTTTTCGACGTCTGCCGGGTTCAGGCCGCTGGCGTCCCATTGCAGGTTGACGGCCAGCGGGCCGCTGCGGACGATGGCGAGGTGGGTGATGCTGGATTCGCCGTTTTCATCCGGGCGGGCCTTGCAGTAGAGCCCAGCCTTGGCGTTGGGCAGTGGGCGGGCTTTGTCGGCGCAGCGGTTCTGGAAGGCGGCGGGGTCGTACACGCTGTCGTTGCGCCAGATTTCCAGGAAGAATTCACCGGGCTTCAGGCTGAACTCGGCCGAGCTGGTCTGGTAATTCTGGATGCGGTAGGTGTAGATGCTACGCTTGGCGGGCTGCTTGCGGATGATGAGCTGTTCGCGCTGGTCAAACATCGGCAGGGTGATCTGCACCCCGCCTTCCACACCCACCGTGGTCCAGCTCTGGGCGCGGGGTGCGGCGGCAGCTGCAGCGAGGCCGCAGGTGAGCAGGGCAAGCAGCAGAGCAGGGCGGGTATAGCGGGGCATGGCGGCATCCTTGGCGGTGAAGGTAAGCCGGGCTGCCTGCAGGCCTGCCCGGCGCGACATGCCTGCATCATATCACCGCAATACCCTGCCGAACGCCTTGTGAAGAATCATTCCTGCAGCAGGCGCTCCCGGTGCTGCCGCAGGGCCTGGCCGAAGTCGTACACGAAGCTGACCTGCCGGGTCGGCTGATCGGGTTGCGGCGGGCGGATGCGGTAGCGGGTAAGCATGAAACGCTCGGGCTGCGGTACCTGCAGCGCGGCCATGATCTCCGCGGTGAGTGTGCTGCGGTCATGGCTGCCTTGCTGGAGGCGCTGCAGGTTGCGGACCATGCCGACGAGCCCCAGCAGGAAAATGGCCATGAAGGCCAGCGCAAAAATATCGGCTGACCAGATGGTATCGCGGAAGAACAGCAGGGCCAGCAGCAGGGATACCGGTACCACCAGCCAGAGCAGCCACATGCTGCGTCGCACTTGCTGCGCGTTATAGCCGAGGTCATCCCGCAGCCACAGCCAGCCATCCCGCGGGCGCTGGATGGCCAGTACCGGCTGCAGGGGATCATCGTTTGCCTGCACCAGCTGCACCTCATCGCCCTCCTGCAGGGATTGCGTATCCTGCAACTGCGCCAGATACATGCGCTGCTCCAGCTGCAGCATCACCCAGTCATAATGGGCGGGCGCTGTGCGCTGATGGGTACGACGCGGCCCATGCCGCACCAGCCGGGCGCGCAAAGCACGTAACACCGCTTCGTCCGACAGATGCTGCCACGGGCGCTGTTGGCGGATGAGGGTGACGAGTGCGCTCAGCGCCGGGGTGACCTTGCCCTCGTGGACCACAAAGGGGAACCGCTGTAGCTGAGTAATGCGCCCTTGGTGTGACGTCAGGTTGCTTGGGTTCATGCCAAACCTTGTTAAGGCGGAAACGTTGCCGCCGTATGCGCATCATAGTATCAAGAACGCGCCCCCTTCTGCTGCATGGAGACACAAATGCGAGTAAGGCTGTCTGTTTTGCTCTGCATCTGGCCGCTGCTGGCAGAGGCCACACAGTACGCCGCGCCGCGCTTGCACGGGACTGCGGATCAGGCGCAACTGAGTTACGTGCAGGATGGCCACCGGATAGCGGCGCCCCGCTGGGTAAATGAGCAGCAGGGTGTTGCGCAAGCGCGAGTGTCCCGAGAGGGCCGGATGATCGGCTGGCTGGTGCTCACGCCAAACTGCTGCACCAGCTACCCCTTGCCCACCGCGCTGGTGGTGCAATGGGGCCATCAGCACCGGGTGATGCGTGAAGGGCAGGCCATCTGGCGCTGGAGTTTTGGGCGCCAGCCGGGGACGGTGGTTTATGTCACCGACCTGCCGCACGGCCCCACTGCGGCCCACTATTACTTACGACGAGTCGTTGATGGCAAGCTGCTGGCGGAGTTTGACTGCCGTGAGGCGACCAGCCGCCATACCCCACCCATTTTGCCTGACTGGGTACGTCTGGTTGACAAAGCTTGTCCGGAATAGGCGGGGGGAGTGGCTTTTAGGGGGATGGCGCAGGCCCAGGGCCGCAGTCTGCCTCTCAATCCCGGTGCTGCTGCGCTTGCCGCAGATTGAAAACGTGGCCCAGCTGGCTGCGCAGCAGGTAGTGGCTGGCGGCGTCGGCAGGGTGGTCCTTCAGCTTATGGCGCGACAGGTGTAGCCGGTGGGGCTGCGGGATGCCTAAGCCGTGCAGCACCTCTAGCGTGGTGGCGCATTGCAGTTTGACCTTGCGTGGCTGTAGATAAATGCCGAGCAGGAGAATGGCGAGCATCAAGCCGTTGCCGATGGCCCAGAAGGTCAAACCCTCAGCAATCAGCGTCGACAGCAGGCCGGTAAACAGGGCGACCACCAGGCTGAACATAAACAGTGGCAGGTGGCTGCGCCACGGTTGGGTTTCTTCACAGCCAAAGGGCAGCCACAGCAGGCCATCTTGCACGCGGTGTATGCCACGGATCAGCGAGACAGCCGGATTGAGCGGGGTGGACGGGGCCACCACCAGCTGCAGGGCGTCACCCACGGTCAGGTCGTGCAGGTGCTCGAACGTCCCCACCGCCCAGCGTCCATCCACCTGCATTGCCACATGCTCCTCTTCATAATCCTCGCCGCCTTGCCAGGCCGCTTCCAGCAGGGGCTTCAGCCCGACGATCGGCATCTCGGCAAAGGCCGGTTCCTGATGCAGACCTTCAAGCAGCAGGGCGGCGGAGGGCGCACGCAGCATCGCCTGCAGTGTCCCGTCCAGCCGGGTGAAGGGAGGTGCAGGTAGCACCATATTACTGATCAAAGCCCCCGGCCACCGTATGCGGCTCAATGGCGGCCAGTTCTTCGGCGCTGAAGTCGGCGTTTTGCAGGGCGGCGACCAGCTCGATGATTTGCGCCGGGCGGCTGGCGCCGATCAGTACCGAGGTCATGCGTGGGTCGCGCAGTAGCCAGGCCACGGCCATTTGCGCCAGGCTTTGCCCGCGCTGCTCGGCGATGCGGTTAAGGGCACGCACGCGGTTGAGGTTGGCCTCGGTCAGCACTTCGTCGATGGAGCTGCCGCCGGGGCGGTTGACCCGGGCGTCCTGCGGCGTGCCGTTCAGGTATTTGTTGGTCAGCAGACCCTGCGCCAGCGGGCTGAAGGCGATGCAGCCCATGCCTTGTCGCGCCAGCTCATCCAGCAGGCCATGCTCCACCCAGCGGTTGAGCATGCTGTAGTTGGGCTGGTGGATCAGGCAGCGCACGCCCATCTGCTGTAGCAGCTCAGCCGCTTGCCGGGTTTGCTCCGGCGGGTAGCTGGAGATGCCCACATACAGCGCCTTGCCTTGCTGCACACTGCTGGCCAGCGCGCCCATGGTCTCTTCCAGCGGGGTATCCGGGTCGTAGCGGTGCGAGTAGAAAATGTCCACATAGTCCAGCCCCAGCCGCTGCAGGCTCTGGTCCAGGCTCGCCAGCAGGTATTTGCGCGAGCTGTTGCTGGTGCCATAGGGGCCGGGCCACATGCTCCAGCCTGCCTTGGTGGAGATGATCAGCTCGTCGCGGTAGGGGCGAAAATCCTGCCGCAGGTGCTGCCCCATGCATTCCTCAGCGCTGCCCGGCGGCGGGCCGTAGTTGTTGGCGAGATCAAAATGGGTGATGCCCAGATCAAACGCCGTGCGCAGCATCTCGCGTTGCTGCTCCATTGCCACATGGCCGCCAAAATTGTGCCAGGTACCCAGCGACAGCGCGGGCAATTTCAGCCCACTGCGGCCACAGCGTCGGTAAGGAATGCGCTCGTAACGGTCGGCATGGGCTTGGTACATGTGAAATTCCCTCATGAAGTTGCCGGTACGATAGCAGAGACCCGCGCGGCCTGAACAGGGGCGAATGTGTGGAGACTGGCTAAGCCTGCGCATGCCCCCTATTTTGCGAAAGACGCCATCGTAGGGTGGTCAAACAACTGTGGCCGACAAGGAAGCAAGGAGGGGCGATGGTCAAGGGTAATATTGATTAAAATATTTCACTTCTTAATCGAAATTTGAGTGGATTATTTCATCATCATGCGCTCCCTATGATGCTGGTTCCTTAACAAAAGAACCGGTTTCCCCACATGACATCCTCGCGCTTATCCCTGTTGCTGGCTGCCGTCTTGACCGCCGCCACCGTCAGCGCAGCACCCGCCGTCACCCCGCCACCACAGACCGACCTCGCCCGGCAGTGGGGCCTGCCGGATGACTTTTATCCGGAGAGCATCACCGCAGACAGCCGGGGGAACGTCTATGTCAGCAGTTTCCGCCAGGGCGCGGTAGCGCGCCTGTTGCCCGGCCAGCAGCAAGCGCAGGTGTTCATCCCCAGCGGCAGCAATGGGCTGGTCAGCGCACAAGGGCTGGTGGTCGATGAAGCCCGCAACACCCTCTGGGTCTGCTCGGGTGACTTTGGCTACAGCACGGCCGCACCCGCCGCCTCGGCCCTGAAGCGCTTTGACCTGCAGACGGGCGCGCCCATGGCCAGCTACCCGCTGCCGGGTGGCGGCTACTGCAACGACATGGCGCTGGACAGCAAAGGCACGCTCTACATTACCGACTCCATCCAGCCGCGCATCCTGCGCTGGCGCAGCCACAGCGCCGGGCTGGAAGTCTGGGCGCAAGGGGGCGTACTGGCCGCCGGCCGCAGCGGGCTCACCCTCAACGGCATCGCACTGGACGGCGATGACACGCTCTACCTCTCCAAGGTGGATGCCGAAAACTACCTGGTGCAAATCCCGGTCAACGCCGACGGCACGGCGGGCCAACCCAGTCAGGTGCAGTTCCCGCGAACCCTGCAGCGGGTAGACGGCCTGCGACGGCTGACCCACGGGCAACTGGTGTTCTTTGAAAATGACGTGGGCGGGCCACAATCCGCCATCAGCCTCGCCCGTATCACCGGTGAGACCGCCACCGTACAGACCCTGGCCGATGCCCGCACCGCACCCACCCCCTCGTCCGGCACGATAGTCGGCAAGCGCGTGTACTACCTGAACTCAAAATTCAGCCAGCTACTGGCCTATCCCCCCCAGCAACTGCACCAGCTGCCAGTGGGCGTCCCCTTTTCCATACAAGTCTTGGACTTGCCGTAAGGGGGAGTGCGTAGGCCTGCGGTGGCTGAGCGCCGCTGTTTTGGCTGGCTACGGCTTGGCGTGTACTTCATCCTGATTGACGTGCAGGTCTTGCTGATGGAGGCGGTGTACTGGAGCGATCTGGGGATGTTGTGCATATTGCCCTCTACCTGACCGCCAACGGACGCCACTTACACACTACCGCCCAACAGCGTATCCACTTTTGCCAGCGAGGCGGGGTTCCGGCTCATGAAGTAGATGAAGCCATCCTGCACGGAGAGATGCTGGCCGTGCGTGCTGTTGGCGGCAACGATCTGGAAGTGGTAGCCAAACAGCAGCAGTTTGTGGGCCAGGTCCAGCAGCGCGTACCAGCTCCGTGTTGCTTGGGAGTCACACGCTTCAAACAGGAAAGTACGGTAGTGATCCAGCATACCTGCATCGACCTTGGCAGGGGAGAGCGGGAAGACGGACCACGCTTCTTCCGAGTTGGCGAAATGGCTGCTGTAGTCGATCTGCAGCAGCGCCCAGCCTTGCACGTCCAGCCATTGCAATGCCTGGTCCATGCACTGGTAGAGGGCGAGGGCATCACGCGGAGCTTGACGAACCTCAACCCCATCCGGGGAAAAGGGTCGGTCTGTGGCGTCGCACAGCTGCCCCCAGCTGCCTATTTTCATATGTACGGTATCCAGCAGCGCCTGGGCTTGCGGTGGGGAAACGGGTTTCATGGCTGCGCCTGTGTTGTTTGAGCGAGGCCCCTGCCAAAGCGGGCTGCAATGAGCGAGAATCCATCCCATGAAACCCATCATATCTGCTTTGTTACTGTGTGCGGCGTTGAGTGTACCCTTGTCCAGCGTAGCCGCCTGTGTACTGCCGGTGCCGGATGGCGATGAAGTGCCACCTTCGCCCGCCAACCTGTTTGGCAAGATTGAGCGGGTGCAGCTGCCGTATGTGGTGATCCGCAATGGGCGGACGGGGGCGCGGCAAAAGGTCTCCCTGAAAGGGGCAGCTGCGGTGTATACCGTTTACGGTGGGGATGGACCGGTATCCGGCTTGAAGCGCGAACTGCAGGTCTGGGTCTGGTACCGGCACTGTGTGCGTCCGACCCGGGGCATCCCGCATGTGGCGTATTTTCAGGTGTTTTCCATGGACCCGGGCGACCGGGCGACGCTGGATCGCGAAGGACGTATCATTGCGGTGCCATCCTCACCCTCAACCCCTTAATAACCCGCATTGGAGCCTTGGATGCGTCTGAAAGCCCTGTTGTTGCCCTTGTTGCTGCTGCCCGGTCTGGCGCTGGCGGAGCCGCTGATGAAGGTGTCACCGCCTGCCTTTAGCGAGGCGTTCAATCGCTACGCCAAGAAGCTGAAGTGGCCGCTGGTGATGGCGTCGTGGCCGGCGGCGGCGGGTACGCACCGTGCCAAGGTGGCATCGGGGCTGACGGTAACGGCGGAGGCGGTGTCGCCTGACAGCCTGCGCCGGGTCCTGCTGCATTGTGATGTGGAGGCGCATTGCAGCCAGGCGATGTTTGCGGTGGCGCTGGGGCTGGACAAGGATGCGGACCTGAACCAGCTGGCGGATAAGCTGCAGGATTTCATCACCCAGCGGCTGGACGAGGCGCTGGCGGAGGATGAAACGCTGGAGCTGGATGGGGTGGTGTACCAGCTGAGCATTGACCGCTACATGGGGCGCTTTGATTTTATCGCACAGGCGGCGCAGCCAAAGTAGGGGCGAATGCGGCTCCCCGGCGGGGCTGCGATCAACGGGATGCCCCGGCCTGGCGCGCGCCAGCATGCCGGTTGCGGATGGTGACATCGGATTCAGGAGGGTGGTGTGAAGTCAACCTTGTGGCGCTTGTTTGATCTGCGGCAGGATCAGGATGACGCGGCTTCGATTGATGAGGCAATACGCCGTGGCGTGCAGCTGCGCGGCACCAATCTGTGGGTGCTGATGTTTGCGATTCTGATTGCGTCGATCGGGCTCAATGTCAATTCAACCGCTGTCATCATTGGGGCGATGCTGATTTCACCCTTGATGGGGCCGATTGTCGGTGTCGGCTATGGGGCCGGGGTCAATGATGTGGCCCTGATTCGGGCGGCGCTGCGCAGTTTCGGCGTGTTTGTTGCCATCAGCTTGTTGACGGCAACGCTGTATTTTCTGTGTACGCCTTTGTCCCAGGCGCAGTCCGAGCTGCTGGCGCGGACCACCCCCACGGTGTGGGATGTGCTGATCGCCTTCTGTGGTGGCGCGGCGGGGATTGTGGCGCTGACCCGCAAGGACATTTCCAATGCGGTACCCGGTGTCGCCATTGCTACTGCGCTGATGCCGCCGCTGTGCACCGCAGGCTTTGGATTGGCCACCGGCAACCTGGGGTATTTTGCCGGGGCGTTTTACCTGTTTTCCATCAACTGCGTGTTCATTGCGTTTGCCACGCTGTTGTTTGTCAAACTGCTGAAGCTGCCGATGCGCGCGCCGCTGAATGAGTCCGCCCGGCGGCGCAGCCGATTGCTGATCGGGGTGGCCGTTGTCGCCACCATGTTGCCCGGCGTGGTACTGACTTACCGCCTGATCCAGCAGGAGGTGTTTACCGCCACCGTGGGCCGTCAGTTGCAACGCCTGGAGCAGGATAGCCGCTTTATCCTGCTGGCCAAGACCATTTCCGCCACGGATCGTACCGTGACCCTCACCGTAGGTGGCAAGGCGCTGCCTGCGCGGCTGGATGACGAGGTGCGCCGCCAGCTGCTGGCCGCCGGGCTGGGCGAGGTCAAGGTGGTGATCCGCAATTCCAGCGCCGCCAGCCTGGATACCGCCTCCCTCAAGCAAGAGCTGCGGCAGGACCTGTACCGCAATACCCTGCTGCAACTGGAGGAGCGCAACGCCACCATTGCGCGGCTGCAGGCGGAGCGCAACCAGCTTCAGGCGCGGGGCCTCCAGCGGCAAGCCTTGATCCGCGAGCTGCTGGCGCAGTATCCGGAAGCGCAAAAGGTAACGGTCGCGTTCGGCGAGCAGGCCATTGCTCATGGTACGCCGCTGCCGCCGGTGTTGATGGTTTTCATGCAAACCCCATCAGTCCTGCCCGCTGCCGACCAGCAACGCCTGAAAAGCGGCTTGCAGGTACGCTTTCCGGATCTGGACATTGAACTGGTGGTGCAGGCGGGGAGCAACGGCGTCGCCCGCTAAGCCATACCCTTGGGTTGCGGCTGACCACGCGCGCAGCCCTGGCCCGGCTACGCCTGCCACGCCCGCATCACCGCCCCCAGATCCACCAGCACAGCGGCCCACCCAGCAACAGGAGTCCAAGCAGGGCGTGCATCAGTCCGCGCACCAGCCGGGGCGGGATGCGCCGCCGTCCGCAGCTGGGGCAGCGGGGCGGTCGGGCTGGCCGCAGGGTCTGGCAGTGCAGGCAGGTTACGGATTTCACCGGTTTAGTCCCACTCCAGCCCGGTGGTGTTGTCGAAGATGAACTGCTGGTCGCCTTGCTGATAGAGGCCCACTTCAATCACCAGCTGTCTGGATTTTTTCAGCAGGGCGAGGAATTTCCGGTTGCTGCCCTCCGCAAGGAATACGGTGCGGGTGTCGTCATCGTTAGAAGCGGTGACGCGCCAGCTTTTCTCCGGCTGGTCGTCAAACCGGGCGTGCAGGGTGCAGCTGCCGCCCATGCTGCACTGGAAGTGGCCCTGCCGGATGCTGAGGTAGATGTCAAAGCCGTACTTGGGGCTTTGCCGTACGGTCAGCTTGGCATCCAGATCACTGCTGCGCAGGTTGGCCTCGCGGGTTTGAGCCTTGCGCAGCGGGTCCGGGTTGGCACTGTATTCCCATGGAGAAGGCGGGGTCGCCGCGCTATCCGGAACAGGAGCACTCTGCAGGCTGGCGACGTTGGGCGGCGCTTCCACGGTGGCGGCAGTGGGGGCGGTGCTGGCCGTGTTGCGGTCGGGAGCAGGCGCGTAGCTGCGGCTCAGCCACATCACCCAGCCGAAAATCACCAAGGCAATGAACAACAGCGAGCAGCCCGTGTTGCCGGGTTGCCGCACCGCCGCCCCACAGCCAGGGCAGTTGGCAACATTCGGGCTGATCTGCAGATTGCATTCGCGGCAGGCTGTGGTGCTCATGGGGCTGGCATTCCCGGATTGGATGGGGTGGCTCTGCTAAGGCGCAAGAGGAGCGGCGCCGGTGGGGCTAAAGCATAAAACAAACGGGCCAGCCCGTATGGGCTGACCCGTCCGCAGGGCAAAACTCAGGCGGCCTGATTGGCTGGCTGGGCGCTATCCTTCTTGCGGGTGAAGTACAGCACCAGACCCAGTGCCAGCGACACCACATGCCAGCCGACATAGAAGGTGTAGACGCTGAAGAAGGCCGTATTGGCCTTGGTCGTTTGCACAGCTTCAGTGGCGCCAGAGGCTGCAATGACGGCTTCGGTGGCCACCACTGCGGAGGCCACGAGCAGGCTGGGGCTCAGGAAAGCGGTGACGATGATGTTGATGCCGATGGCGATTCCGGACAGCGTAGGGTGCTTGCGGAATGTGATGATGGCCACCACGCTGCACAGCATGGCAATCCACAGGCCAACGACCGGGATAAAGGTGGAGAGTGCGGCAAAAACCAGCGCCAGAATGGCAAGAGCTTGCATGATGATCCTTCCAGTGTTGATGAGGTTTTGTATAACAACAGCGGTACGGACAACTCCCTGCTGACCTGCCCAAATGTACTGGCGGGTCAGACGGTCGATATTGAACATTTGTTCTATTTTAAATGTCAACGGAAGAAATCGTAACGTTTCAGCGATTGCCACTGACACCGTATGCTGCTGTATTTAAAAGGAAGTTTGCTGCAGGTAAAATCGGGATAAGGGGCCGGGAGGCTACCCGGCCCGGAGGGCGTTTATTCCAGCCGCAGGCCGGTGATGTTGTCGAAGGTGGTGGTTTGCGGGTCCATCCTGTAGATGTCAAAGCCCACCGTCAGCTTCTGGCTCTCACGCAGCAGATTGACCAGCTTCTGCGGGTCTTGCAGGATAACCTGTTGCAGCGCTTCGCCGCGCCTGGCGCGCCAGCGGACGGGCTTGCGCTGGTCAAAGCGGAGCTGTACGGTGCAGCCGTCATCGCATAGAAAGCGGCCATCATCCACCTCCAGCATGGCTTGCAGCAGGTTGCCGGGGCCTCGGCGGATGCTCAGCGTGGTGCTTTTGCTGAACGGGGCTCCGGGGTAGGG
Source organism: Leeia aquatica (assembly GCF_012641365.1). Lineage (NCBI taxonomy): Bacteria > Pseudomonadati > Pseudomonadota > Betaproteobacteria > Neisseriales > Leeiaceae > Leeia > Leeia aquatica. Next base: position 757,245 of record NZ_JABAIM010000001.1, on the reverse strand, counting down.
CTGGCGTTTTGCGGTGAGCAGGGCGGTCATGGTATCCACACTGTCCCCCTGGCTGGCGGATTGCACATAGGTCCAGCGCGGGCCGCTGCCTTCACCGGCCGCTGCGCTGGCTACCCCATCGACACACGGGCCGACGACGGGGGCAACCTCCCCATCCTGTGATGTGATGTCATACGCGCACTGGGTGGCATCCGTGCCTTGCGCGGTGGAGGGGGCGCTGCCACAGGCCGCTACCAGCGGCCCTGGATCTTCAGTGGTATCGGCGGGTGCGACGGCGGCAATGGGCATGGAGGCCAACGGCTCCGGCGGCGGCGGAAACTCACCACATGCCGATACCTCGCTGGCCGGGGCAACAGGGGCCGAGGCCACCGGTACGGCGGCAACGGCAAGCTGTGCGCCAGAGGCCTCCTGCATGGCCGGGCGCTGCACATACCAGATCAGCGGCAGAGACAACACGCCCAGCACCAGCACCGTCAGCCCACCATACCACTGCCATTTGCTCACCCCGGCCCGTGCGGGCGAGGCGGCGGGCGGCAGGGCTGCGCCGCACTGCGGGCAGGTTTGCGCATGAGGGGGCAGGGGGTGCTGGCAAGCGGGGCAGGTTGAGGTTTTCACACAGGTTCCGGGGGCGGGTTACTGGGGGCTTGTGGCGGCCACAGCAGCGGCTCGGCCTCAAAGCGGGCGGTCAGGATGATATCGGGGTAGCTGCGTACTGTCATCACCATGCGGTGGCTGTGCTGCAGGCGCTGGATCAACTCACGGCTGCGGTCCAGCTTGAAAGTGTAGTGATGATAACTGCGCGGCGCCCATGGGATCGGGTCCGCATGCGCAGGCCACGGCTCCGCGGGCTGATCGTCAAACTGCAGTGTGACATCACAGCGGTGGCGCGGGCAGTAAAAGCTGCCTTTCTCCTGCCCCAGCGACACCTCCGGCGCACGGCGGCCCTGCTGGCGAATGGTCAGCCCGATCGGGTTCGGGCTGCGCCCCTGCGACGCCTCATACGCATTCACCACCTCGCGGCTATACAGCCAGGCCGTGGGGTTGCGCAGATCGCTGCCATACTGCCACTGCGCTGCACTACCGGCCAGCGCAGGCAGGGCCAGTAAGCATAATAGAGGGCCGTACAGAGGGCGGAAAGGCATGGCGGTCCGGAAGGGGTATGTCGATGGCATGGCAGTCTAAGCCAGCCACCGGCAAGGGGCAAGCCCGGGGCCCTGGCAAACGCGCCCGGGCGGTACCTTATGCGCGGGAGCGGGCCTGCACATGGCGGGCAAAGCAATCCAGAATCGCCTGCCAGCCCGCCTGCTGCTGCTCCAGCGGATAGACCGTCTCCGCCTCAAACGTCACCCGCACGGTGACACCCTGCTCACCGGCGACAAACTCCACCTGCGCCGAGCGCTCACCAAACGCATACTCAATCCGCTGCAACGGCACAATACGGGTGTAAGTACCGGCAAAATCAAAGCCCATGCTGCCATCCCGTGCCTCCATGCGGGAAGAAAACGCCCCGCCTTCGCGCAGGTCCACCGACGCCCGCGGCGTATGCCAATCGTCCGACGCCGCATTCCACTGCATGATGTCCTCCGGCGTGGTATACGCCCGCCAAACTTCAGCAACCGGGGCCTGGACGAGGGTTTCGACGGTAAGGGTAGTCATGGGGAAGCTCCGGGGAAAGGGGGGAACGCAAAAGTCGATACGGCTCAACCTGGTAATGGCAATACTGGTAATGGTCTGTCCGGAAACTTACTTTTATAAAATTCGCAAGCATCCATGGGGCAAAGAAACTCCACACGGACTCCGTTGCTCTGCAGTGCAGGCCACCAATCCAGCCACTTGCAATCTGCAGCTTGCCATACAGGGGGCTTCTCAGGGTGAGCGTGAGAGACTGCTGCGAACTTGCGATCCGGGGCATCAAACACCGGTAGCAAGTTTTTATCCGGGAATTCAGCGAATTCATCCTCGGCCAGCTCAGTTAGCTTGATCTGCTCCACTCGCTTTGGATTTCCAACGTGGCGTAACAGTTCTTTCAGAAAGACATCACCAACCCCTTTGGGAGGGTGTAGGCGCGTTTTGTTTTGATACTCTTTCAGAATGCGAAATCCATCGTCAATGACCGTTATGCCATTTTTTCCCATGGTCTGCAAGCGTTTAATACACTCGATGATACAATCTGGAGAAACATTCGCATGCTGTTCGTTGGCAACCAAAATGACATTGGTATCAATCACTGCGCGTATCATTGTGGAGCCTCTTTGGCAAGTTCCTTTTTTCGCTGCATTGCTGCTAAAGCACGACCTGAAATATCAGCCATTTCGTCACCAAAGAAGTTTTCAGGCCAGTTTTCTATTTCTCCAAACATATTCAGGCGTAGTGGCTCTAACTCCGCGGCGGCACCGGCTCGACGGCAGAAATAGACAGCTACATTTTCTGGTGCTATTGCACCTTCCGCAATGCGGCGTTGTAGGCGATTGAGAAAATGCTCGGAATGGCTTTCAACGATTAATTGCACATTGCGTGCCTTAGCGTTTTCGGAAACCTGCGTGGCGGATATAAAAACATCAGCAAGCTCGGCCTGTACCTGAGGGTGCAAATGAATTTCGGGTTGCTCCATCCAGATGGTTGTGTTTGGTGGACAGTAAAAGGCTTGGACTAGAGCGGGTAAAACCTGTGACACGCCGAAACCAACGTCGGTAATCTTTACTTCGCTGGCGGTAGCATGAGTTTTCACCACAACTTCGTATTCTTTACGCCCCTCCGCGACAGGCTTCACTTCAAAGCTTTCAATGATCCCTAGGTCTTTGAGCCATTGCGCAATAAAAGCGTCAAACCGCGACAGAGGTTTTTTAGCCCTACGGTTAAGCCTCCGGTTTTGCGCGCTGGCTGCCAGAATGGCGGCAACAGCAAATTCACCTTTTTGTCCAACACTTTCCGGTGTTTCACCAGACCATGAATAGATACGCTTTGGGTGCTCTCGCAGTGGCCCAAGGTAGTAAATGCTGTTCAGCGCTGCCTCAGTGCTTAACGCAAAATCTGACAGGAATTCTGCATTCTGGAAACGAGCGCGACTTTGATCAGAAATACGGTAAAACTTGTCTGGATCATCCAATGGCCAACCTCTGCCTGTGTTGCGTACAAATTTGTATTCACTGGATTTTATTGCGAGCCTTTCTTTATCGTCTCTGCCATATTTTACAGCAAGCTGGACTGAGCTATTAGCAAGAAGCTGATATGTTAGCTTATCCACTCGAGGTTGTTTTTTGTAATCAGCAGAGAGTGTCACTGAAATTTTTAATTCATCACCTGTAAATTTGTCATGGGTCAGAGGGTCCCGTGCTTCCAATTCCTTGCCTGGTATTTTCCAGCCTAGTTCAAACTCCAAGGTGTTTAGCAGGTCGTGGTTATGCAAGCACTCTTCAAATGTACCCAAATCAATCAGGGCATTATCATCTCCCAAATGGAGAGGTCGCTTTCGGTCTGCTGAGAGCGCAGTTTGCTTAAGGGCCAGCAATAAATGACCCAGACTACTTTTACCCGCACTATTAGCACCAAAAATCACTGTAAGTGGCGCCAGCCTGATGGGGCCAGTATCCTGCCATGCCTTGAAGTTTTTTATATGTAATGAGGTTAGCATCAGTGCAAGTCTCCTGTTTCAGCCCTGTCACATTCCATAGGTTTGTACATTAAAGTCATGCCGCCGCCCCCCTCAATCCAGATCCGCCGACACACTCACCGGTGCGCCGAGTACCCGCAGGGCGTCGGCGTGTTCGGGGGAGATGGGCCAGTCCGGGTAGCGGGTTTTGTCCGGGTTGTCGCTGCGTACCAGTAGCGAGCCATCGGGCTGGCGCAGCAGGCGTTTGATGAAGAATTCGCCCAGGTAGTCTATGGCGTGCAGGCGGCCATTGCGCAGGGTGGTGTCGGCGGTGTTGACGGTGACGCTGGCGCCATCCGGTATGGTGGGGGCCATGGAGTCGCCTTCGATCATGACGGTGACCAGCTTTTCGGCGCGCAGGCCTTTCTTGGCGCACCAGCTCTTGCGAAAGCGGTTGGAGGCGCCGTGCTGGTCGATCTCCCATTGCAGGCGGCCACTGCCGCCGGAGAGCTTCAGTGTCAGGCGCGGTACTTCCACCTCGTCGGCATCCAGCGGGTCGCTGTCTTCAAACGCGCGCACCGGGCGCGGGGCGGAGGCGATGTTGCCGCCCTCGGCCACCATCGGTTCCTGCCCGCCGGCCAGCCACTCCGGGCGCACGCCGCAGGCGGTGGCCAGCCCCACTACATGCGCGCTGCTGTCTTGCCCGCCGCGCTCGATGCGCGAGATGTTCGGCTGCGGCACGCCGGAGCGGTCGGCCAGCGCTTTCTGGGTGAGGCCTGCGTACTGGCGGGCGGCTTTCAGGCGGTCGGCAAAGGTGCTCATCGGGGCTCATCCATCATGGGTATAAAAACATCCCTTGGTGTATTTCAAGGGGTATGGTCTGCAGCACATCCGGGGCGGCAAGTCCAGCGCGATGCCCTGTTCTTCCGTACAGCAGACGACTGTTGCCAGCATATAGCGGTCGGTATTTTTTCGCAAACATCGCTTGATATATTCATGAATATATCTTAAGATATCGAAACCGTAACCGATCAGGAACCCCCGCCCATGAGCAAGAAAACCGATATCTGGATGCCGCTGTACGTGGGCGACTATCTGGCCGACACCACCCACCTCAGCACCGCCCAGCACGGCGCCTACCTGTTGTTGCTGATGGCCGCCTGGCGGCAGGGCGGGCGGCTGCCGCTGCAGGATAGCCAGCTTGCCGCCATCTGCCGCTACAGCGTGCGCAGCTGGCAGCGGGTGAAGCCGGTGCTGCTGCCTTTCTTCCGGCAAGAGGGCGATAGCCTGGTGCAGCCGCGCCTGTTGGCGGAGTGGGAACGCGCCGAGGCCATTGCCGAGAAGAACCGGCAGAATGGACGCAAAGGCGGCCGCCCGCGCAAGCAGCCGCTGGCCGTGGATAGCCTGCTGGCACGGCTGGCCGCGCTGCCGGATCAGGCAAACCCAGCGCTGAACCCAGACGAAACACCGTCACCGTCACAGACACACTCACCCTGGGGGGACAGCGCTCCGTGGACCCCGCTCACCCGGACGGCGTAAACCATGCACGACCACCACCAGCCCGAATTCCGCCAACTGCTCACCGCGGTTTACGACTTCTACAACAAACCGCTCAGCCGGTTTGCCCACGCCATCTGGAGCGAAGCCATGCGACCTTACGACTACCCGGCAGTACGCGAAGCCTTCAGCCGCCACTGCACCAATCCGGATGGCGGCCAGTGGCTGCCGAAACCGGCAGACATCGTGCGCCTGCTGCAAGGCGGCAGCAAGGACGCCGCCCAGATTGCCTGGGCCAAGGTCGACCGCGCGCTGCGCTCTGTCGGCACCCACCGCAGCGTGGTGTTTGACGACCCGCTGATCCACCTCTGCATTGCCGACCTCGGCGGCTGGACCCGGCTCGGCCAAGTGAGCGAACAAGACTGGCCCTACCTCGCCAACCGCTTTGAAACCCTCTACCGCGGCTACCGGCTGCGCGCCGAGCCCCCCGCCTGGCTGCCGCTGCTGCAAGGGCTATCCGACAGCCACAACCGCCAGCACGGCTACGCGGGAGACGACCCACTGGCGATTGGCGACGCCCACCGCGCCCAGCGCGTCTACCACGACGGCCAAAACAGCCCGCCGCTGCTACCGCTCAGCCGCATCACCCTGCGGCTGCCCGACACCCGCTAAGCACCGCACGCACCGCCCGGCAGGCGCAGCGCGCCCGCCCCGATGCACCCGACCGTGACCGCACGGCCGGCCAGCCCCCCTGCGCCCAAAGGAAAGCCCATGCACACCCCGTTCCGCGACGTTGACCACGCCCTCAAATTCGCCTTCGCCATCCGCGAATACCGCATCGAGCCGCGCAACATGCTCTCCCGCCTCGTCGTCACCGAACACGGCGCCGAGCTGCTGCCTGCCGGGCCCGCCACCCTCACCGCGTGGGACTGGCACGCCCAGAGCGCCCTCATCCTCGCCCGCGTGGGCCAGCTGGAGCGCCCGCTGCTCGCCTACTGCCTCGCCTTCTACTCCTGGGGCGCCGAGCGCGTGGTCGCCTTCGCCGAGCTGGAACAGCTGATGATGGAACGCTGCGGCATCACCGACCGCATCGTCGTCGAAGGGCTGGTGCGCCGCCACGTCAACCGCTTCCGCGGCCTCAAAGCCCCCACCCCCTACAGCATCCACAAACGCAGCGGCACCTCCCGCCGCGCCATCGACTACCTGGCCGAACTCATCCGCACCGAACTGGAACACCTCGAAACCACCCTTGAAACCCAGCTGCATGATTATTGGAAGGAAACGGGTCTGGTGGGGTAGGGGGGTATCTAGAGAGTGGCTTTTTAATACAACGCAGGCTGGTGTGTGTGCCGCTTGCCCTTTCGTTCAACGCATAGCGCGCTGGAGGACGTTAGAATGGCGGATCCATTATCCTAGAATGTAGAGATGCCAAAGGATCCATTATCCTGCAATGTAGAGATGCCAAAGAAGCGCATGTTCCATGTGATCAGAGATTGGTATCGGATACCTTGGTCCATCCACTCGGTTACTCGGCGCGATGAGGCCGAATGGCTTGCGCAGAACGAAACCAGACGTCTTTACCGGTTTTCCAGAGTAGAGCGCTGCCTGCTGTTTGCAGGAGAGCGTCCAATGCAATTTTTGGCTTGCCTGGTAGGGCTATGCACTGCATTGATGTTCTCGGTGGCGTTTCTTCCCAAGGCGTGGTTCGTGCCGCTCTGGTACGGCTGGAAGTTGGAGGGGCTAGTACAGCACTTCACCACCGTATGGAGCATTCAGGCGACGCTTTCGGCGCTGGTCTACCCAATCGTGATTTCCTTTGTTGCCGTTGTCTTGCAGCGCCGAGCTGCAGCAGAGGTCTCCATGCAGTTATACCTGCTGGACTCTGGAGCGTTGGTGGCGGGCCTGTCTTCACTGGGGTTGGTCTTGGTGATGGCAATCCAGTATCTGGAGGTTATTAACTGGGGTGTGGCCCGGCTGCATGGCTGGCTGGTGATTGATACTACTTGGTTTGTGCTGAATGTTGCACTGACGATCTATTTTCTTTTCAAGACAGTAGAGTTTCTCAGACCAGTTGTTCAGAAGATGGTTGTTCAGCGTTATGCTATCGGCATGGCTTTGCCACGGGATGTTGCGCGCCTTAGCGCTTCTCAGGTGCTGGCTCGGGCGATAGAGAGGGGGTGGCTCTCAGTTCCTTCTTATGAGGGCAGTTCAGCTGCAACTGGGCCGCATCTGTTATTGAGTACGTTGTATCGTGAAGGAGCACTTCAGCAAGAGATTAGCCTGCACAGGCCAGCTCGGCTGATTGATGTACGGATCTGGCTGCTAAAGTGGGTTGTCGAATCCTGGCATCGCAACGCACGAAAGCGGCCACCGGCTGACAAAGCAGAGCGTGTGGGCGTGCACAAGCCACAGCCACTACTCAGTTTACCGCTCGTGCCGGGAACGGTGTACGAAAGCAAGCTGGGCCTTGCCTATGTGGAGAACGGCCCAGCATTAACGGCATGGCAGCACTGGCTGCTGCGCACTGCCGTTGTACTTCAACCTGAGTATCGTGGGCGGACTGGCATCCGAACTCAGGCGATCATTGAAGATGTGGCCGCTGAAGCACGAAACATGGTGGATAAAGCCGATCGGGCCGGTTTTGAACGAGCGTATGGTGAACTGGTTGACTTACATAGATTGCTGCTGGCAGCCAGTCTGGACAAAACGAAAACCGGGGAGCAAGGCAGCTGGGCGTTGCTCCCCGATATTGAAGGCATCTTTGAGCGCGCGCTGCATGTGAAGTGGGGCAATGTTTATCGAGGCCTCTTTGAGGCCGCCGTGGAGGGCATGAGCAAAGATGCAGACCCGTTAGAGCGCTTATGCTACCTGCTGCTGCATCTTGATTGTGATGCGTTGCGTGTTTCACCCATTGAGCTCCGTGAGCACCTGCTGCAATTACCACTGATGATGTTTTTTCGCTTGGGCCACTGGTGGGTCGACAGGGTTGAAGAGCAAGGTGACATGGACCATAGCCATGCCAAGGGTGTGGCATTACGCCCACCATTTAGCCGTACCTATGACAAAGTGCTTGCTACCTTTGTGGCAGGATGGGAACGCGCAACGCCTATCCGCTATGCCAAGTATCAAAAGAAGGCCATGCCGAGCTGGGCTGTTTGTTCAACGGAAGCGCGGCTAATAACCAAGCATATCGACCATACGGCTCTGATGCTGCTTGCGGCAGTGTCGCGTGGTGACCGAGCCGCCGCCGAATGGCTGGCTGATGTGTTGTGCAAGTGGAGCGGGAATTTAGGCTTTCACTATGAGCTCTACCCGCTTTATGGCAAGACGGCATTCATCACCATTGAAGATCTCAAGCTGGCGTGGCCAGACTTTTGCATGAGGTTTGGGGTAGACGCGAACTTTGACTTGCAATATGACACCTTCCTGATTGCTCTTCGGAACTACTGGACGGATATACGCCTGCTGAGCATCGAGTTGATGCTTGACTGGGTGTGGTCCACACCTGCGGAGGCAGACAGCCCTTCACTGGCGTTCGAGATCACCGCGGGGCTTTTGACTGGAAAGCAGTGGAAGAGCGGGGGGCAACAGGTGGGCACGCTCGACGACTTGTCCCCACCAGAATACCTGCTTGCCAAAGCACGCCAGTTTGCGGCATCCGGATCATGGCGCGAGGGTTATATAGCAAGGCTGGACGGGTTTGTTGCATCCGTAAAGGACATGGAACGCCCCAATATGATCAGCTCGCGGGTGTATTCCTTTTCCGGGGCAGATGATGTGGAGTCTCTGCAAGAGTCGCAATTGGCACTGATGGCGGTGCTGGCAACAGAGGGCTGGAGCGTGCCTGATGCACTGCAGCGGCAGATGGAGGTATGGCTTGACCCTCGTCTTGAGCTTTACCCTTGTCTTGAAGTTCTGCGTGGTCGTCTGAAACACTGGATTGACCGACTAGACATGCAGCCTGAGTTGCCGGTGGCACACATTGGCTGGTTGAAGGGGTGCGTCAGACCTGGAATTAAAGCACAAACTGCGATTGACCATGTGAAGGCAGGGCTGACCGAAGCAAAGCAGGTATTGGAGCGCCTGCGCACAGAGGTTTTGGTGGCTCAGCCGATTGATGAGGAGCGGCTCCTCTTGCTTGCAGGGCAGGCCTCATCAAGTGGATTTAGCAAGGAGAGCGGATATTTTCCTGTGCACCTGTTCAGGGTCGGACATACGGTTGAGCCGCTGGAAGATTTCACGATCAACTTCACTCAACGGCGGCGTGGTGAATTCACGGTGATGCAAATGGAGCAGCCGGTTTCCAATGAGGGGGAATATTTTGCTGAGGTCATGGCGCAGGAGGTGGCTCGCGTTGTACTGAACGATATCTTGCGGCAATCGAACCTCAAGCACATTACCGCTCAAGATGCTGATACCTATTGGAGAGTGCTGAAGGAAGAAGCCAGACATATTACGGAGCGGGGGGAGAAACCCATCCTGCTGCTAGGTGACGCAACCAGCCCTGATTGGGTGTGGGACTGGCAACATGCTGATTTTGTTGACACTTACAAGCGACCCGACGATCTTCGCGTAAGACGCCGCGATGGAGCAGGCGACGAGTACCAATGCAGTTTTAATGACATTGATGTCTATGTTGCCCCGATTCCAAATGGGCAATCCCTGCTGATGTCCAGTGAGGCTTTCCATGAATTGACATTTACGGACTATGGCGAGGGGCGGTATGTCTATGCTGAGGTGGTTGGGTCAGACACTTCCAAGAGCTTGGTTAACCTCAAGCTGACCTTCTCGCGACGGGCAGAAGCCAAGGAGACTCGAGGGGTCAGGATCACTTATGCCTAATGGGTTGGTCCCGGCAGATAAATTAAGCAAAGGTTGAAATGATTCAACAACACGAGGTGATGCCCCTCCTGCTGCAAGCCTGCCCCAGCTTTGCACCGCTGTGGGAGGCGCATCTGCGGGAGTATGAGGGGGAGGTGCTGTTTTACATCGTAATGGGAGAGTTGGCCCACCACCTGCTTGAGTTGCAGCAATCGGGAGAGGCGGCGTGCTTTGCTGCACTGGGCGTGGCCATTGAGCGGCTGCATGTCGAGGGTGATGCCTGGGTGCAAGAGCTGGTAACCATCGGGTTGCTGGAAGGCATCCAGAATGTCTGGGGAAATACCGGTGTAGACCCGGCCCAATTCGAGCCTTACCTTGGGCCGGAGAGTCAGCGGGCGTGGCACGCCCTGAATGCCTTCTGGTCCGGTCAGGCTGTGACTGTGGCGGTTGAGGGCTAAGAGGAGGCGATCTGATGCTTGGTCCTGTGCAAGTGGTCGCGGTTCAGACCCCTTTTCCAGCAGATGTACTGCTGGATATTGAAAGGCTCTCTTTTTCAAGCGATGGGCTCGTTATCCATGTGCTATCCCCTCACTGGGAAGTGAATGTTACATTCCATGAGTATTATGGGTTTCGCGTGCTGGATGAGTTGGACTTAACCGCCTTTTGGAGTGAGTGCTCCCTGAAGCAGGGCTGGTTGTTCGAAGTACATGCGAATGGCTGGAAGGCGCTGGAGTCGCTGCGGCCCGATTTCTATTCCAGGCATTTAGGCTGCGTAAGAGAGTTCCTGCTGATTAGTCGGCATGAGTGTGTGTCCATATTGGCAGATAAGGAACCTGTGATCACTGCCATTGAGGCGACACCTTCCCTGGACCATGATGAAAGCTCAACCTTGCCATGATGCAGCAGGACGCAGCCACCATCAGCCCTTGCGCTGCCGGTGCCTGCGCCCTGCCTGCCCGTATCACGGGGTAGCGGTGTGCCAGGCGTTGTTGACGCCGTTGCCGGTCTGGTCGCCCGGTTTCTGGTCCTTGATCCAGTAGTACAGCGGGTGGCCTTTGTAGGCCCATTGCTTGCTGCCGTCGTCGCGGGTGATGATGCTGTAGTCGCCTTCCGTCATGGCGTCGGCGGCGGCCATCAGCGGTGGCCAGTTGGCGGCGCAGGGGCCGTTGCAGGCGCTTTTGCCGCTGCCTGCGGCATCTTTGTCAAAGGTGTACAGCGTCATGCCGTTGGGGCCGGTGAGCATGCCATTGGTGACGTGGGCCGGGGCGGCGGCCCAAGCTGCGGTAGCACTCATCAGGCTGAGGGTGGTGATCAGGATACGGCGGTTCATGGGGGTACTCCTGTCGGGGCGGTGGGGTGTTTGTATTGTTGGTCAGCCTGCGGGGGGCTTCCAGTTTTTCCGCTGGACGGTTGCTTGCGGCGAGGGGATGGCTGGCTGTGCCGTGGGCGGTTACCATGGCGGCTACGGACCCGCGCGTCCCCCTCCCTGATTCTTGAGAAAGCGTGAACATGATGCTTCGTATCCTGGCTGCCGTGCTGCTGGCGTTGACCCTGGCTGCGTGCAATCCGCTGGAGAGCCTGTCCGATGGGCTGAGGAACTCTGAAGCAGTGGCCACTGAGCTGGAGCAGTCGTTGGGGGTGAAGTCCTTTGTCGTTTTCAATATCCACAATGGCACGCTGACCTCGGTCACGGTGACGTTTGAGAGCGTGCCGGCCCATGCCACGCTGCCGGAGATCGCCGCCAAAACCCGTAGCGCCGTGCTCAAGGCCTTCAAGCAGACACCGGGATCGGTGCTGATCTCCTTCAAAGCCTGAGCAAGCGGCAGCCTGAGACAAGCCCGCCATCGGCCCGGTGGCTTGCGGGCGGGCGATCCGCGCCGCCTGGCTGGATGGGCAGGTGCGGCGGTAGGGCTCGCCGTTAGCGCTGTGCTTCTGCGTTGCCGCGCAGTTGGTGCACGGCCTGAATGACGGCCTCGCCAACGGCAAGCGGGGCGCCCCAGTAGTCAAAGATGCCACCGCGCGCGGTGTTTTGCCCGCACACCACCATCACGCCGGTGCCGACACGGGCTTTAAGGTGGCTGGCCAGCCAGCCGACAAAGCCTGAATTGTCGAGGCCGGGTGGGAAGTGGAAGCTGAACAGAATGAACGCTTCCGGATCATCTGCGCCCTCTTGGCAGGGTATCAGGGCGCTCCATACCGCATCATCCCGCACAAAAGCCAGCGCGTGCTCCAGCGCATGCAGAGGGAAGGCTGAGACTGGGGTTTCCATGAAAGTATAGGCCCCCTCATGAACCACCAGCTCGGCTTGCGCCAGTACCTGGCACAGGCGGGCGTGGGTAGCTTCAGGGGTTTCCTGGCTGATGTACATGCTGGGGCTCCGGGATCGTGGCTGGCAGGACGGCCAGGTCGTGACAGCCATGCTACCTTGTGTGGTGCTCATGTTGTCAGGGCGGATCTGGCAGGCCTCCGGACGTATTCCGCCGCGTCAGAGGGGCGCTGTTCAGCCGTCCTCGCCTACCACTGCCCGATACGCCCGCAGCAGCACCGTGCGTTCTTCCGGGCTGAGCAGGGCGTCGGGGGCGGCGATGCCGTAGAGGGCGTTTTGCAGGGTGTCGGCAGCGGCGTGCCATTGCGGGTGCAGGCATTCGTCGCCGTCTTCGTCCAGCACCAAGGCGGCTGCGCCTTCCAGTTCACAGGCGCGCTTGCGCAGTTCGTCATACAGCACGGAACTGGCGTTGCCCACCGGGGAGCGCGGGTTGAGGCCACCCATGGCGATCACGCCGTGGTGGTCCTGCCCCAGATGCTGGGATTCCGGGTTCATCCGTGTCAGCCAGCGGTCAAATACGCGGTTGTAGAGCTGATGGGCGGTCGGGTCTTGTGCCTCAGCCAGCGCCATCTTCTGGGCGGGGGTGAGCAGGCGAATGCCATTGAGAAAATCCACCACGGCGTCGCCCTGATGCTCAAATAGGCAAGATAGCGGCAGGGCTTCCAGCACCTGTACCGCCGTGGCGCGGGTGTAGCGGGCGTAGGCCAAGGGCTGGTCGGATGCTGACTGTAGCACCTGCACCCGCCACAGCCGCCCCGGCCAGCGGGTGAGCAGGGTACGCTCCAGCGTGTGGTCTACCACGATATACGGCGGCTGGTCCACGCCGCTGCCGATCTGCGCGCCCACTACGGCGGCGGACATCGGATCGTCCCGGTCTGCACCGACATACACGTAGCCGATCAAGGGCGTGTTGTCCATGCTAGCGCCCTTGCCCCACCACCACGTCAAAGCTGCGCTGTTGTTTGCCCAGTGTCACCGTCATCCGCACGCTTTGCGGGCTGAGGGTGGCATCGTTGTCTGTGGTGAGTGTGGTGGGGGTGGCGGGGGACAGGGCTTCGATGCGCACGGTAATGCCGCGCCCGGTGTACTCCCCCAGCAAGGAACCTTGTGCTGGAGGGGTGCGGGCGGTCAGCGGGTGCAGCTTGCCATTCACGCTGATCAGATAGGGGCTGAACTGGGGCAGGGTGGCGCAATCCTGAATGAAGACCCGCATCGCATGCGGGCTGTTGGCCTGCTCCATGCAGGAGGCACGCATGAATTCCAAGTCGGCAAACGTGCTGGCACAGAACTGGGTGCGCTTGCTGCGCTCCAGTGCCGATACCGGCGCATACAGGCCGGGCGAGAGGCACTCATGGCGCTGGCCGACATCGGTCAGCACCAGCTCGGCATGGGCGGTGGTCGAGAGGAGCAGCAGCGCCAGAGTAGCGCGGGCGCATAGGGTCAGTCTGGAGGTCGACATGGGATTTCCGCGTTTGAAGCAGACATCATAGCCGAGGACGCCGGGCAGAGCACCCCAGCGACGCGTGGCCGCCGGAGGAGCGATCGGCTGTTCAATCGGGCTGGCTGTTGAAGGTGGCTTCGATTGTCTGCCAGTGCTCGCCCAGCCGCTTGCTGGCCAGCGCCACCTGCGCCTCGGGAATCTGCGACAGATCATTGACCGTGGGGTCGATGCGGGTCTGCCCCTCGCCGTAGCACAGGTAAGCCATCACATCACTGTCGCCCCAGAAGAAGGGGTAGACCAGCGCAAAATCATCCGGCAGGATGGCCGTAGCACAGCGGTAGTTCCCCAGGTCTACCAGCATGGCCAGCATCGGCAACAGCTCCAGATAGTTCTCGCTGAACAGGGTGATGCCAAACGTCCACGTCAAGGTGTCGACGTGGTAGCGGGAGAACGCAGCCGCCGACGGCTCATCCAGCCAGGCTTGCACGTAGTCCCGATAGCAGCGGGCGCGTGTGGCCGTAAGCGCATCCTGCGTCAACGCCATCTTGCCGGACATCTCCCGGCTCTGCCACCACGCCTGCCACATCGCATCCAGCACCGGCTGTGACGGCTCGGCCTCCATGAAGTGCTCGAACTGCATCGGCATGAAGCTGGCTTTGACAAACAGGGAACGGGGTTCAGACATGGCGGGCCTCTTGAGTATGCCGGGAGGTACATTGAGCGAACGCACAGGCTAACGTGGCTAGCTTAATGAATGCCAAAGGCATGGTTGATTGCTGGGGTGTTTCTGTGAGATTCCATAAACTGTGCGTGACCACGTCGAGATGCCCCCCATGTCAGGCAGCATCATGGTGACACTGGGAGGTATCTTGTATGATGAGGCCTGATTTTAAGTCAGCAGGAGGTCCGCTTGAGGCCAGGCTGGAATCCGGGGCGTCGTAACCGGAATGTGGCCCGCAGCGAGCCTCTGGACCTGCGGAAAGCTAAATGTCGGATATCTTGCAGACCCAAGCGCTGGTGCAGTGTGATTGCTGTGACTATTTCTGTATTCCAGCGGGGGCAGACTATGAAATCTGCCCGGTTTGCTTCTGGGAGCAGGATGCGTGGGGTATCAGCAAACCCGATCAGCGCTCGGGAGCAAACCACGGGCTGACACTCCGGCAGGGGCGAAACAACTTCCTGCAGCTTGGTGCTTGTGCGGCGCGCTTCAAACAGCATGTGATGGATGAATCAATGCGTCGGCATTATCGCCATGTGCCGCGTCATATCATTGCTCTGGAAACCCCTGCCAACCTATGCCCCTACTGTGAGCAGGATGCCATCTGGCGTGTCCGGCTGAAAGCGCACCCTGAGTACAGTTTCCTGATGTGCTTTGAATGTGATGCCGTTTGGGACTCGCACCAGCCCGTCTCCAGTGAGTCGGGCTCCACCTTTCCCGTTTACATGCAGTCGCTTGGGTTGATTCCGGATTGGAATGTCGAGAGGCTGGAAACCGTTGATTGGCAAGATGCGGGTGAGTAGGAGCATGCGACGTGCCGGGGCAAGGCATGTGCAAACCGTGTAGGGCGCAATAAGCAAAGCGCATTGCGCCGCAAGCTTGGGCTCGGCGCACGTTATCCTGACTGCCGCTACGGCGCAATGCCCTACGCTTATTGCGCCCTACGGAGGGTCATGCGGGCTTGGCACAAGCTGGCGAGGCGGCCAGCAGTTGGCGCGCCTCTTCCTCACCCTGTGCAGCGGCTAGTGTCAGGTAGCGGCAGCCACTGGCGGTTTGGCCTTCGCGCAGCAAGTCGTTACCCAGCTGGTATTGCCAGGCGGCGATGCCTTTGTCGGCGGCTTGGGTCATCCAGTAGCGTGCTTGCTTGGGATCACCCGGCACCGAGAGCTGATAGTGCTGGATCAGGGCCACCATTGCCTTGCTGTCCCCCGCTTGCGCCAGCTGCAGCTGCTGTGACAGCGCGGCGGGCGAGAGGCTGGGGCCGCGCACATACAGCTGCTGCCAGCCCCACAGCGCCGCAACAGGCAGGATGCACAGCGCGGTCAAGGTATAGCGGTTCCACAAGCGGGAGGAGGCCATGCAGTGTCTTTCAGGTGGGGGTACTGAGCCGTTGCGCCCAATCCTGCATCACGGCCTCAAACAGCGGGCGGGTGAGGCAGGGCGCATCGACAATGGAAATCAGGTAACGGTGGCCTTGCGGGTCTGGCTGCATCTGCACATGCTGTACGGGCTGCGCGGCGGCCGCCTGCGTGCTCACCTGCAGCATCAGCACCTCATCCCCGCACGCCCACAGCGCATCCACTGCCGTACACTGCGCCGCCTGCCAGCCCAGCTGTACCAGCAGCGCGGCTTCATCGGCAAACGGGTGCACCGGAATATAACGCCAGCCACACGCCTGATGCCGATAGACCTCATCCGGCGCAAAGCGGGCGCGCTGTTCAAAGTCGGCAAGCAGGGTGGGGTTCATGGTTCAGGCAGCGGGGGCGAAGCGGGCAGGGTATACCAGGCAAAAATGGCAGGCAAGCGACGGAAGCAGTACCTGATTAGCGTGTTAGCCTTGTGCTGGAATAGGGGGCTGCATCATACAAACTCAGCCTGATGGGCTGCAATAGCCTCCTGCAGCGTACTATACCAACGGCAACGCTCGGCGATTGGTGTTTCAATCAGCAGTTCCACTTTCTGCATATCCGCTGCCTGCAAGGTTTGTGGCGTGAGGGGCAAATGAAAGAAATCTGCGCTTTGTACGGCGAATCGCCCATCTTGCAGGGGTTCTAAACAGGTATAGCGAACGGCGCTGGTTTCGTTCAGGCGAGACCAGATGAAGATTTCTTTGTAGAGCGCATGTGCGTGCATGGTGCAGCTTTCCTCCTTGACTTGAATGGGGAGCCATCTCAACGAGCCAGATAGTAGCTGCTGGTGCTATTGCTGACACCCGCCGCCAGCGCCACCGAATCAAAATACCGCTGCGGGTTCTGCACAAACGCCTGCGGCATGATGCGGTAATCGGCCAGTGCGGCCTCGACGCGATCCAGCCCGATGGCCTCTGCCCGCCGATAAGCCTCCAGCCCGTGCGCGATGCGCTCGGCCTTGCTGGAGAAATTCTTGAACCGGATCGGGTTGCGGCGGCCAAAATAGGCAAACTCGATCTTGGGCCGCAGCGCCAGCGCCTTGATCAGCGGCCAGTCAAAGCTGCGAAACGCCGCCTTCACCGCCGGGGCCACGATATGATCCTGCTCCCAGCCAAAGAAGGCCGAGAACAGCGCGGCCCGTTCCTCCGGCGCAAACACACTGCTGTGCCGTTGCGAGTCATGGCAGCGACAGAGCAACGCCGCAAAATCCTGCCCGATCACCGACTCAATCTCCGCCGTGTGACCATACTGCCTGGTGTAGTAATAGAGAGCATACGATTCGGCACAGACCCGGCGGTTGATATCGCGAAACTGGTGAATAAACCCCGCCAGCGACGCCAGCAGCGCCCGCCGCCGACGTGGCCACAGCACATGCAGCAGCGAAAGCAGCTGACCGGCCAACGCCCCTTTCCGATAAAAATCCACCGCATGCAGGCCCACATGAGCCGCAATCAGCGGAAACACATTACGCCCGCCAGAATCCCGATACATATGGTGATAGACCCCGACCCGCTGGCAGAGGGCATCCATGCCGCCCGCCAGTTGCATGCCAAGCTGCCTCAGGTGTTGATAGGCCTCGATCGTCATGATGGCTCCTTGGGTTGGCTTGATCAGGATAATGACAGGCATGGGCTGGCGAGCAGGCCGCACAGACGCATGCCGCAGGTTCAAGGGGTGACGCACTGCTGCGCTGCATTGGCCGCGGGTGTGTCAGGCTCCAGGGTGGCCGGTTCCTTCGGGGTGCCAAACACCGACAGCAGCCAGAAGATCAGACTGGAGAGGGTGGCTGGCACCGCGCCAAACATGGTGATAGCAAGGCAATTGCCAAAGGTGTATGAGCCGATCATGGCTTTGACGACCGCGAGATATGCCCCGTAGAGCGTCACGAGTATGGCTGCAGCAAGCCACTTATGCGCTGCCTGGTTTTCGGCCCGGCTGGACCAGCGTTGTGGCCAGGCTTGCCCGATCAGCACCATGAGCAGCAACGGCACCGAAAACATGACGAAGGCCAGCGTGGCCTCCTTATTGCCAAACACGGAGAAGACGAGCTGGTTATACATCGCCCCAATCATGGCGCCCGCCAGCAGGTAGGCCGGCAGGCTGTTTATCTGCTTGTACCGAAAGAATCGGTAGACGGGTACGCCCAGCAGTAATGCCCCCAGATTGGTAAAAGCGGCGATGCACAGGAGAAAACCCGCCATAGAAGGCGAGATGACCAGCACCAGCAGCGCAGGCACCCAGAACGGCGCACCCGGCGCGAGCAGGAAACCGGCTTGAACGGAGCAAAGCGGCTTTTTCATTCTTCACTTTCGGTATTGAGAGAAATATCTGCGTGCAATTCGGCCTGCCTGAGGGGCGACATTAATGCCGGGAAGTGGCGAGGGACGATGTGGTCTGTGGGAGGTTTTTGCGTATCCCGCACACTGACAATAGCCAGAAGATCAGGCCGGAGGTGGCCATAATGGCGGCAGCAATGCCTGGAACGATGCCAAACTCAACAACGCCTTCATCCTTAAGCAGAAAGTAAACCGCAGTAAGGTAAGCGGCATACAACATGCTGCACGCCAATAGTGCCAGCCCCGCATGGCGTATTCTGCCCTTTAGCCAGCGCTTCCAGAATGCCAAAGCCAGCACAATGGGCGTGAAGAAAACCAGCAGCGACAGCATGGGCAGTGCTGAGTTGGAAGGTATGCTAAGGATCAGATGAACACCGAAGAGCCCGACCAACGCGCCGGACAGTATGTAGGCCAGCAGGCTGCTGTGGTGCTTGTACCGCAGATAATGATGCACTGGCACTCCGAGCAACAGGGCCACAAGGTAAGCCAGGAAGGCGAGAAAGAAAAAAGCGCCCGTATGGCCATAAGCGCCCAGTGCGAAGTACAGCATCAGAATAGGCACACCCGGTGCGATCAGAAGGCCGTAACCGGCAGGGAGTAGTGGCTTTTTCATTTTTTCAATTTCTGTATTGACTGAAATTAATGTCAGACTATACCAGCACCAGCAGGATTGCAAGGGGGGGACTGGTCGCTACGCGCTTGTCCAGATGTTCAATTGTGCAGCCATGGCCAAGAGCGGTAAGCTGTGGGCTTCCCCTTGAATCTGGAGGCAGTATGCGGCGCTTGACCTACTATGTGGCAACCTCTGCAGACGGCTTTATCGCCCATGCTGATGGCTCACTGGGTGGCTTCCTCATGGAAGGTCCCCATGTGGCCGATTTTCTGGATTCCCTGGCCGCCTACGATACTGTGCTGATGGGGCGTGCGACCTATGAGCTTGGGCAAAGCATGGGTGTGCTGAGTCCCTATCCTGCAATGCAGCAGTACGTATTCAGCACGCAATGGCAAACCTCGCCTCACCCGGATGTGCAACTGGTGAGCGGCGATGCCATCGCCCACGTCCACAGCCTCAAGGCCGCAGCCGGAGGCAACATCTGGTTATGTGGTGGCTCCCGGCTTGCATCCAGCCTGATGGCCGCCGGACTGATTGATAACGTGATTCTGAAGGTGAATCCGGTCCTGTTTGGGCAGGGCATGCGCCTGTTCGCCGCGTGGGAGGGCATCGTCCCCCTGCAGCTGACCGACATCCACCACTTTGATAATGGCGTTACCCGCCTGCACTATCAGTTGAGCAAAGCCTAAGCTGGACATGCTGCTGACTTACTTCCCCTTCCTGACCTTGCCTATCCCATATGGACCAACACGTATACAGCGCTTCCACCCTGTGGTGGCTACTCGATAGAGGGGCTGACATTGCGCAGCTTGCACTGCCTGCCCTTTGCATATTGATTGCCGGGCTGGCTGTGTTCAGACGACCCGGCGTATGGTCTGGCATGGTTGCTACCGGGTCGCTGCTGATCCTGGTGCCGCGCATCATGAGAGTACTGGGCGTGCAGGTCCACTTCATCACCCTGCCTGCCCCGCAGCCAACGGTTGAGCAGAATTCGCTGGCGCTGCTCCTGCAACTGCATGGTGCAGCCTACGGCTACCTGCTGTTCTGCATCGGCCTGCTCGGCCTGATATGGGACCACCTGCCCCGGCGGCAGGCTGGGGATCAGTCTTGATAAGGAGGCGGCAAAACCGATTCCCCCGGCAGCCCGGCGGCGACTCGGTTAAAATCCGGGTTTAGCCATGAACCTTGGAGTGTTGATCCCATGACCGCCTTGCCCCATTGCCCGCAGTGCCAGTCCAGCTACACCTATGAAGATGGGGCGATGTACGTGTGCCCGGAGTGTGCGCATGAGTGGAGCCGTGAGGCGGTGGCGGAGGGGGTGACGGCGCGGGTGTGGAAGGATGCGCACGGCACGGTGCTGAACGATGGGGATACCGTCACCGTGATCAAGGATCTGAAGGTGAAGGGTTCCTCGCTGGTGGTGAAGGTGGGGACCAAGGTGAAGAACATCCGCCTGATCGACGGCGACCATGACATCGACTGCAAGATCGACGGCATCGGTGCCATGCAGTTGAAAACCGAGTTTGTGAAAAAAGCCTGATCCCCCGGCAGCGCCACCATGCCGATCCGGATTTTCCTGGACGACGAACGCGCCACGCCAGCGGGCTGGGTGCGGGCGTGGTGGCCGGATGAAGTCATCACCCTGCTGCAGACCTGCGAGGTGGCAGAGGTGAGCCTGGACCATGATCTGGGCGACGACCAGCGCGGCACCGGCTACGATGTGATCCGCTGGATTGAAGAGGCGGTGGCGCTGCGCGGCTACCGCCCACCCCGCCTGCACGTCCACTCCGCCAATCCCCCGGCGCGCGCCCGCATGCTGCGCGGCATTGCCGCCATTGAAGCCCTCGCCACCCGCCTGCCGGACGATACGCCCCCCGGCTAACCCTCAGCCCGGCTGGCCTTGCTGGCGGCGGGCCGGTTCGTCCTGATGCAGGAACACCGCGTAGGTGTCCCACGGCATGGTCAGCGTGGTGCCGGGTACGGCAGAGGCCTGCTTGAGCAGCATGCCCACTTCGCCACGGTGATAGGTGTTGTGGGTGACCACATGCGCCAGCATCTCATTGCGGCTCATATAGCCCGCCTCGCCATCGGTAAAGCGGAAGGGCAGCATCTCTGCCAGCGCCTCGGCGCTCAGGCTGGGCAGGTAATCCAGATACCACTGGTCCAGCGTGGCGTGCGCCGCGCGCAGTGCATCCAGCGCGGGGGTGTCCTTGGTGTTTACTGCGCTGTGCGGTGAGGGCTGGCGCTGCAGGTGGGCCTGGAAAATCTGGTTGATCACCAGACAGTGGTTCATCAGCCGGATGCCCAGATGCCGCTGGTCCGGATGCAATGCCGGCTCCAGCTCGCCCAGCGCCCGCAGCATGTCGGCATTGGCCCAAGCCTGATAGCGGAACATCTGGGCATACAAGGGGAGGGCAGACATGGCTGGGCTCGCTTTCGCTGGGGGAAGAAGAGCGGAACATCATAAGGTAGACTGGATGACAGGCGTACTCGTATTTGACGCAATAAGCTGCAGCGCAGCTAAAACGGCGCCGCACCCCTTACCCATAAAGAGCCAGCCATGAGCGACCCTACCCCCAAGCCCGCATTTGACCTCAAAGACTACCGCCAGCCGATGGTGACCTCCATTGGCGTGATCCTCGGCTTTCTGGTTGGCTTCCTCGGCCAGTGGGTGACGGACGAGCATTTCAGCCTCGAGCGGTGGGACGACCGCATCGTGTTTGGCGGCTGCCTTGCCGGCTCGCTCTGCCTCTTCGTCGCCCTCTTCCGCATGCTCGCCATCCTGCCGGACAGCGACATCAAGGCCTACTACCAGCGAACCCTGCGCATCTACCTCAGCGGCGTGGTGCTGGCCTTCAGCGGCATTTTGCTGTCGGTGTTTTTTTGAGGGAGGCCATGAAAGACCTTGAGCTGGATCTGGATGCGCTCCGACGGGTGATCAATCTCATACTGGACCGCATGGAGCAGGAAGCAGGCAGCAGCCGGGTAGCGGTTACCCTGGATAGCTATTGGGATGTACCGTCATTCATGCGCTACGATTTTTCAAAAGTACCGGATGGCCAGACCTTTGAGCATGGCCAGCTTTACCATGACTGGGAATTCTTGACCGCCACCCTGCAGGATGAAACGCAGGCCGTGCGGCCAATGCTGATGCATGTGGCCCCCTTGCTGCGGTATCTGGGGGAAAGGGGCTAATAAGATGGCTGCGAAAGAATTAATGATTTTTACGCCCTCACGCGCTGATATGCAATTCATGCTTGACGGCTTGGTTGAGGGTCTTGCATTAAAGGTGGATGAGCTTCCTGATCATTCAAATTTTAGTTTTGAATTTTCAGCACAAAAAGGCAATGGTAGAGAGTACTTTCTATTGGAGTATCGTGCTAATGATCTGGACGTTATTCACGATATTTCTGAATGGGATCGCCCCTCGGGTGATATAAAGAGAACGTTGCTGGCTTGTGGTTCAAGAATTACGATATATTATCGAAACATAAGTCTTGCCAAAGAGGCATTTTTGTTTATTGGGCAATGGTTTGGGGGGGCTTGTAAGAGTTGTGTTGTTGAAAATGGCTTTGGATGCTTGCTTACCCTGGATGCACTGGTTGAGAATATCTCAAGTAATAGCGAGTGGTCTTGGGAGAGGGAGGCGTTTCCGGAAGTGCCGGGAGTTGCTGTTTCAGAGTGGATTGACTTGTTAACGATTTTTACGCCCTCGCGCGCTGATATGCAATTCATGCTTGACGGCTTGGTCGAGAGTCTTGCATTAAAGGTAGATGAGCTTCCTGATAAGTTAAGATTTGGTTTTAAATTTTCAGCACAAAGAGGTAGGGGTAAAGGATATCTCCTGTTGGAGTACCATGGTAATAATCTGGATTTTATTCACGAAATTTCCCAATGGGATCGACCCGCGGACGATATGAGGGAAACGCTGTTGGCTTGTGGGTCAAAAATTACGATACATTATCGAAACATAAATCTTGCCAAAGAGGCTGTTTTGTTAATTGGGAAATGGTTTGGGGGTTTTTGTAAGAATTGTGTTGTTGAAAACGGTTTCGGGTGCTTGCTTGCCTTGGATGCGTTAGTTGAAAATATCTCAAATAATAGCGAGTGGTCTTGGGAGAGAGAGGAGTTTCCTGAAGTGCCGGGGGTTGCTGTTTCAGAATGGATTGATTTTTAAAACTCAACACGGGCTAAGCCAGATTGGTTAAGTGCGTCCAGTTTAATGAAGCCCGGAGGCTGTGTGTTGTGAGGGAGGGGGGCGAATGGTTACGTTGCCCGAACGTACAGGTGGCATGCGCCGGGCGTAGAGCCTGTCCATTGGCTCCGTACAGACATTCCCCGCTACACTGAAGCCCTCCGGGCCGCCTGGCCATGACTGAGGGTATTCCGCTGCATGACCATCACCATTGAAAAGATCAACGAAACCCACATCGCCGGGTTCCACGCCTGCCTGGATGCGGTGGCGCGTGAGGGGCGCTTTCTGGGGCAGACACAGGCGTCGCCGCTGGAAGCCATCGCGGCCTTTGTGCGTAACAATATTGAGGGCAACTTGCCGCAATACGTGGCCCTGCACCAGCAGGTGGTGGTGGGCTGGTGTGATGCCATCCCGTGCTGGGCGGCCGGGCTGGCGCATCGGGCCGAGCTGGGCATGGGGGTGTTGGCGGCTTACCGGGGGCAGGGCATCGGCACCCGGCTGCTGTCGCATACACTGGCACACGCCCGCCGCCTCGGCGTACGCCGGGTGGACCTCGAAGTCCGCGCCGACAACGCCAGCGCCATTGCCCTCTACACCGCCGCAGGCTTCCAGCCCGAAGGGCGCCGGGCGATGGGGCTGTTCCACCACGGCGTGTACCACGACACCCTCAATATGGGGTTGATTTTTGAGGATTTGGCAGCTTGATTGACGATAATAATGGCGCTTTCGCCGATGATGCTGGATGCTGCTGTGATGCCATGTGGCAGCAACGGCAGTGGACGTGCGCGCAGCATGCGTCGCCGCATGCGTGCCCGGATGCCTTGATCGTCTATGACCCTCGCTTTCGAGAGTACGGGCTGATCATTCATGATGACGGGCGCAGCTCAGTCAGCATTGCCTTCTGCCCGTGGTGCGGCACGCGCCTGCCCGCATCGCTGCGCGACCGCTGGTTTGAGGAACTGGGGGCGTTAGGGGTTGATCCGTGGTCAGATGATATTCCCGAGGCGTATCGGTCGGGGGCGTGGCAAGGTGAGCTTACGCTCCCCACCGCTGAGCGTAAGCAAAACTGCCCTGAGTGTGGTGCGCTAGCAGAACCATTTGTAGATGGAAGTACGCAGGGTATGCGCTGTGTGCATTGCAACTGGTCTGTGGTGACGACATGGTTACCACCGATTGATCATGATCAGCAGGTATATGCGGTGCTGGTGTATCCAGCGCCCCCAGTATCGCAGCAACAAATCAAGGCCGTTGCAGAACTGATGAGTATCAATTACCTGCAAGCTCGAGCAGAAACCCGAGCGCCAACCCTGCAGGTGTATCAAGGATTGGCGAGGGACATACTGCGTGCACGAAGGTTGCTGGACTCGGTTGGCATCCGCTACAAGATAAAGCCGGATTTTAACTGGGCTGATCAGGATGCATGAGCACGCTCCCACCGCCTGTATCATCTGTCTGCACTACGGCGGCAAGGCGCAGTATGCGCTGTGGCTGACGGGTGATCAGCCGGAGTATCTGCTGATGCACGAAGGGCGGCTGTTGCTGGCAGACTCTCGAGAGGCCTTGCTGCAACTGGTGCCTGAGCATGTCACGCTGATGGAGGTGGAGTCGGTCACGCATTACCATCTGGATGACGTGATGGCGATGATCCGGTCTGTGCGGCCGGCTCGGGTGCCTGACAAAGCCTGGTTCTCCACGATATTGAATGCGTGGAACATGATGGAGGATATCGCCCGCACGCTGGGCTATACCTTGCCACCCTATGCGACGACCAGGCGAAAAGCGGTGGATTGGGCTTACCATCTGCTGTTTTGCGGCGCAGATGTGCTGGACGATCTGTCCGCCGAAGACCGCCAGACTTTGCCATGGCGACGGCGGGATCATGTGGTCACGCGGGATTACCTGACCCGCGCCTGGGCACGGTTGCGGCCCCATCTGGCCTTGGAGTCAGACAGGGCGGCGCTGCGTCCTCTCCGCCCGCGCAGACCACGCCGGGCTTGACGCCTCACAAGTCCATCCTGCTAGCATGCATGCTCAATTCATATCCCGCTCAGGAAGAGGACACATCATGGTCGTTCATGGCAGCTTTGACATTACCCTGCAACCCTTGGAGCCTGCGTTTGCCGGGCAGGATGGGGTGCAGCTGGGGCGCATGTCGTTCGAGAAGACCTTTCATGGCGAGCTGAGCGCGCAAAGCCGGGGCGAGATGCTGAGCGCCCGCACGGCGGTGGAGGGGGCCGCTGCCTATGTGGCCATCGAGCAGGTGAGCGGCAGTCTGAGTGGCCAAACCGGCAGCTTCCTGCTGCAACACTTCGGCACCCGCAGCAGCAGCCACAGCCGTCTGACACTGGAAGTGGTACCACACTCCGGCAGCGGCGAGCTCAGCGGCCTCGCCGGGCAGATGGTCATCCGCATCGAGGGTGGCCAGCATTATTACGATTTTGATTACACGCTGGATTGAGTGTGAAGGGGTAACCTGGTGGGCATCAAGTTAACGTGGTCTGCCCTGAAACCTTGGCTGGAAGCCCTGCTGATGTTGCTTTACCTCGTGGGGACGGCATTGGGTGCCATCGCGCTGGTGATGGTGCCCAAGTGTGCGGCCCCTGCAGGCTGGGTGCGTCCGGTGTCGGTGGATGTGCTGCACTGGCTCGCCGTCATTGCGATGGTGGTGGGTTGGGGGCTGGGGACGCAGGGTGAGCGCTGGCGCTGGGCGCGGCTGGGCTTTCTGTGGCTGGTACCGCTGGGTATCGTGTCGGCGGTGGCCTCTCTCTTTGTGTGGGCCTGCAGCATGGGCTGAGGGCGAGGGCAGCTTCCTGCTGCAGCACGTTGGCAGCCACAGCCACTTGGCGCTGAAAGTGGTGCCACACTCCGGCAGTGGCGAGCTCAGCGGCCTCGCCGGGCAGATGGTCATCCGCATCGAGGGTGGCCAGCATTATTACGATTTTGACTACACGCTGGGTTGAACATGGGCCTTTGCTGGGCTCACCACCTTGTTGACTGGAGACACCATGCAGCGGGATATTGCACTCAGGCTGGACGCCATGCTGATGCAGGCAAGGGGCAGCATTGATCAGGTGGCGCACTACATGAAGCGCCATTTGACCGATGCCGAGTTTGACGACTTCCGGCAGTCGCTGGGGGCCAGCATGGTGGCGTTAATTGAGATTTCCAACGCGCTGCACCAGCAGTTTCCGGACACGGTGCCTGAAGAGTTGAGGTCGGATGAGATATCGCAATAATGGCGGTACGGTGAGATCGCACCATCAAGGGCCCTGGCTGTGGCTGGCCTTGCTGTTGCTCGCGCTGTTATTGCCGGTTCTGCTGTTGCCCGCACAGGCGGATGAGCCACAACTGCTCGGGCGGTGGAAGTCTGACCGGCAGCGGACGATGGATTTTGCCCGTAAGCATGCCCTGCTGGAAGCCAAGACGGTACGGTTTCTGGAACAGCTGATGGGGCATCTGGTGCTGACGTTCAAGCCTGGAATGGTGACGAGTGACATGCCGGCAATTGAGGTGCTGTCAGCATCCGGGAAACATTCCAGGTTCACGGCCTACACGAATCATGACGCCTATACCGTGCTGGGGAAGACGGATACGCAGATAGCCCTGTCATCCATAGACCCATACACCAAGCGGCCTTTTATCACGATCTACAACTTTGAAAGCAAGGACGTGATGTGGGTCTACACGGCTAACCCGCTGATGCCTGATCTCCACCTCCGCGAATACTTCGTCCGTCTACCCTAAGCGACATCCTGACCATGACCCTCAAGCCCGCACTGAAAATACTTGCCCATAGCCTGCTGATGTTGCTTTACCTTATGGGGACGGCGTTGTGCGTCATTGATTTGGTGATGGAGCCCAAATGTGGTGGGGCTGCAGGCTGGGTGCGTCCGGTGTCGGTGGATGTGTTGCACTGGTTCGCCATTGTTTCGATAGCCGTGGGTTGGGGGCTGTGGACGCAGGGTGAGCGCTGGCGCTGGGCGCGGTTGGGCTTTCTGTGGCTGGTGCCGCTGGGTGTGGTATTGGAAGTGCTGTCTATGTTTGTGTTGTCCTGCAGCATGGGCTGAGGGTAGCGGCCTGGCGGGCGGGTTGGGCGTAGCGGCCCGGGGTGTAGCCGAAGCTGCGGACAAAGCAGCGGGTCATGTGGCTTTGGTCGGCAAAGCCGCTGGCGTGGGCGGCTTCGGATGAGAGTACATCAACGCTGCGGCTGTGCGCCTGCAGGCAACGAGGTGAGTTAGCCCATAGATGGGGCGTTTGCGTGACGTCTCATTCATTAGTCAAGCGTTTTCGTCCTTTGCGTTGTAATATTCTGCAGCTCACGCTATGGTATTCGCCGCGGCGAATCTGCGTATACAGCCGTAAGGGAGTAGCGTTTTTCAATATCAAGCATGATTGGGATTTGAATGCATTTGTCATTTTATTATAAGAAGCTAACCCACAAGATGTCGGGTGCTCTGGTTTTCTTTGCAGCCATGATGCTGACGGGTTGTGCCAACTTCTATGTGGATGGTACGACCAAGGAAGTGCCGGTGTCTGAGATGAAGGCTGTGGCGAATGCCAAGCCTGTCGCCGTGGTGTTCGAGTTTCAAACCAATGGCGTATCGAATGCCATGGGTACCAAGGCATTGAAGGAGATGGTTGTTAAACAAATCTCCGAGAGTGGCTTGTTTTCATCGGTGGAAGGTACACCCAGCGCAAATACACCCATCCTGAATGTGACATTGAATAATGTTGCATTGGTTGATGAGGCGATGCGCAAGGGCTTCTTGACCGGCCTCAGCTTTGGGGCAGCAGGCAACACGGTCACGGATGGCTATATCTGCACGTTGACGTATCTGCCTGCTGGTCAGGTCAAACCTGTCGTCACGACTGCACGCCACGCCATTCATACGGCGCTGGGTAGCGCAGGTGCGCCTCCAGGGGGCATCAAGGTGGGCAGTATTGATGAAGCGGTGACCGTTATGACCCGTGCAATCTTGAGCAATGCGCTGCGCGACTTGTCGCGTGACGCTGGTTTCAATAACTAAAACAAGACAGGGAGTAGAAATTGAAAGTGGTGTTCAGGCATGTCGTAGGTGCAGTGGGTTTGGTCTGGTTGTTGCAGTTAACAGGGTGTATGCAGTTGAGCATGTCACCACCGCAACCCACCATCGCCACTACCAGCAAACTCCGCGCAGCTAGCTTTACCATGATGAAGGTTGGCGCTTTCGCACTGGATGCTGCGAAAGATCCGCAGACGGACAAGGGAATCAGTATCCGGACCAATACGCTGAGCTCCCCGGTAAACGGTGCCTTCAGCCAGCACTTGCGTGAACTGCTGCGTGTGGAGCTACAAGCAGCTGGATTGCTGGATGATGCTTCTCCCGTGGTGATTACAGGTACTCTGCTGGAGCATGATGTCCAGGCGCCTATTGGTAAGGGCAGCGCTGTACTCTCGGCCCGCTTCATTGTGACGTTGGCTGGCGTAGAGCGCTATAAGCGCGACCTGAGGGTGGAGTCTGGCTGGGACTCGCCTTTCCTGGGGGCTGTAGCCATTCCGGGTGCGGTTGGGCAGTATGAAAACCTATACCACAAGCTGGTGGATAAACTGCTGGACGATCCGGATTTCCGCAAGGCAGTTGCCAAGGGCGTATAAGACACGCCGGCCTGTGAATCAAATGCCCTTCTCGTGAAGGGCATTTTTCATTCATGGGCGTAGCAGCAAGTACGGTAAGGCATGATCGGGATGCATCATGTGTTCAGAGTGTGTCCCTGTCATCAAGGTTGAAATGAATATGCCCAGAGCTAGCTCATGCTTTGGGTGAAAGCTCCTCGGTAGTTCCTCTACTCATCTGGGAATGACGCTGGAGGTGGGATGGTCTTGGTTAGTATGTACGCGCCGACGAGGGCAGCGGCCTAGCGGGCGGGTTGGGCATAGCGGCCCGGGGTGTAGCCGAAGCTGCGGACAAAGCAGCGGGTCATGTGGCTTTGGTCGGCAAAGCCGCTGGCGTGGGCGGCCTCGGCCAGCGGCATGCCTGCTGCGATCTGCTGGCGTACCCACAGCAGGCGTTGCTGTAGCAGGTAGGCGTGCGGGGTGAGCCCAGTCAGCCGGGTGAAAGCGCGGATCAGCTGAAAGCGGCTCAGGCCCGCCTCTTGCGCCAGCTCGGCCAGCGAGACGGCTTGCAAGGGGGTGTCGTCGATGCGGCTGCGGGCGCGCCCGGCGGCGCTGTCGGCCGCGGGGGCTGGGGGTAGCGGGCGGTCCAGCAACTGCGCCAGCAGCAGCGGCAGGGTTTCATCCAGCACCAGCGCATGGTCGCGCCCGCCGGGCTGGCGCACGGTCTGATACAGGGTCTGGAACAGCGCGGCAGCTTGCGCATGGCGCAGTACCGGGTAGGAGAGCTCCGCCGCAGGCTGGGCGCGGTCGGCGGCCATGTCGTCGAGTACGGCCTGCACCCGCTGCGGCGACAGGTAGAGCATGTGCCAGCGCCGCCCTTGCAGGCCCACCGGCTTGCCGTCGTGCACCTCGCCGGGGTTGACGCTGATCAGGTCGCCCGCCGTAGCCTCCACCGGGCCACGTCCACTGGCCGATTGCTGCGCGCCATGCAGCAGCAGGCCAATGCCATATTGGTCATGGATGTGTTTGCTAAAGGTGCGGTCTGATGCCGCCTCGACCACTTCCAGGTCCAGGCTGGCGATGCGCTGCACCCTGACGGCATGTTCTGCCAAATCGGCCTCCCTGGCCCTGCGGGTCGCAAGCAATTACCTTAATGGCAATCGGCAGGGCTGGCAAGGCAGGGCGTCGGCCGGTGGGGCGCTTACTGCTGGCCGCCTTCGTGCGTGAGAGGGGGATGGCCTGCACAAATGGTTTGGCAAGGCTTGGTCGAGCGGTATTCAATGGCAGGTTAGGTCATGGGGCGCAAGGGCTGGTTCAAGGATAGGGCGGAGCAAGTGAGCATGGCGATCCACGCAGGTCAAAAATATCGGCGGCAGTATGACCATCTGAAGTTCATCTTGCGGGAAAGAGCGCCGTATCTGCTGGATGAGCCCATGAAGGGGCTGGAAGACTTTGTTGCGGGGAAGGCGGGGCGGTCACACTTTCTTGTAGGACAGGATTTCCATTATTTGTCGTACGGGCATCTTTGCCATGGCATGTACAGCCTGTTGCGCAATGATCTGGAAGCCGGTCTGGAGGCCAACCGGCTGGCCGCCTGGTATTGCTACTGGTATGCGCAGCTTGAAGTCCAGTTTGTGCGGGTGCAGCGCGTCAGCTTCTACCTCGACTTGCCGCTGGAGCTGTTGCATATGCTGGTGGCCGGGTATGACAAACCCGTGAGCACGCTGCTGACCATACTGGACACCGATCAGCCCCAGCGGCTGGAGTATCTTGGGGGGTACGGAGGGCATACCCCCTATTCAGCAAGACTGTTGCAATGGTTCTCGGGCTACGATGCCCTGCATGGCCGGCATGATGGGGTGCTGCTGCCGTGGTATCAGACCCTGCTGGACCATGCACTGGAGCCGGATACCGAACGCCTGCTGCCTGCGGTAACGGCAGCATGTGACTGGCACATCCGGCAGACGCGCAATACCACGGACCACACAACCTACTGCTTCGACTCGCCGCCCTACATGCTGTATCCGGTCGAAATCCTGGCCTGGCTGCGCTTGCGGCAACGGCATGGCCTGGAGGATGGTGACGCCTTTTGTGCTGCTCATCCCTTGATGCAGCTACCCAGCGGTCGGCTGTATGACTATGCGCCTTTTCCGGAAGGTCCACCGCTCGCCCGAGCTGCGCTGCACAAGATGCGGGAACGGTACCCGGGCCTGCCACTGGCGTAAGGTGGAAGGCCTCCCGCTTTGTCCTGAAGCAGGAGGCGCTGCACCCTGACGGTATGCTCTGCCAAATGGGCCTCCACCATCACTCTTATGGCAATCGGCAGATCAGGCCAGCGGCAAGGCCTGCCCGCAGGCGTACGCTCAGGGAATGCGGCGCAGCTTGAGCAGTTTCTTGTTCCAGTCGGCCACGGCTGCCGGTGCAACGCCCAGTACCCGGACATTGACCAGCCAGCCGCCGCGCTCGTAGCTGATATTGGGGAAGGGGCTGACCCCGGTGGGCGGGATTTCATGCAGTGCCTTGTTCGGGTCGCCCGCTGCCGCTTTCCACTGGGTGCCAGGCGGGGTGGACATCTTGCGCCATTGCTCTGCGGTGGGGGCGGGCAGGGGGCCGGCATCGACCAGCAGTTTGAGGTCTTTGCCCTTGTACACGCAGCCTTTGCCGATGATGCCTTCGCCGGGGGTGCCGGCAGCAAAGGTTTGCCCCAGCTGGGCTTTCAGTTCATCTGCGCTGAACGGGCAGACCGGGGCGCTGGCGGCGTGGGCCGTACTGAGCGCGACCAGGCTGCTGATCAGCAGGGCGGTCATGGGCAAGATTCGTGTGTTCATGGGTGTCCTCCTTGGCGGTATCGGCGGGGGTGAGGCCCTCTTGCCGGGTATGTGGGCGCTCATCCCTCATCTACGGATGGTACGGTAGCGTTAATCCATCGGCATATCAAGTCGGTGTCGGGATGGCCTGTTGTTGCAGGTTTGCGCTATGCCGTGCGTTGCCCCCCGTTTTTACCTGTACGAAAGTCGCGTTTGGCTGGTTCCACACAACGCATCAAATGAGAGCTGTTCTATGCTCGTGCTCCCTGTTGGTCGGTGGAGGTGCAGCTTGCGCAACGCCGCTCCTGTGCTGTGATGGTCTGCATGGTTCAGGTTCGGCAATCACATGACACGAGGATTGCTGACCTGCTGTTGTAGCTCGCCCCGGCGTGCTGCACTGCTGCTCTGCAAGCCGGTAACCCCCGACCCTTGCCTGCTTTGGCATCGTACCGTCGTTCTGCCGGTACGCCAGTAGTGTGCTTCCTCCCTTATCCCCCTGGTGCTGACGTGTGGCGTTGGCTGGCCCGGTGCGGCCGCCCACGCCCCTGGGGGAGCGTGCGCCCTGTTGTTCTCCATCGCCGTTAACGCTGTGAGGCCTGAAATGGCCCGGAGATGGAGCAGACATGATGCGTCCGGCTTTGAGCCCGCGTGAGCGGGCGGTGTTGCTGTGCATGGTGGAGGGCTTGGGGGAGAAGGCGACGGCGCTGCGCTTGCAGATCAGCGTCTACACGGTGAAGGAGTATCGGGCCAGCCTCTACCGCAAGCTGGAGGTGCGCAATGCCACCGAAGCCGTCAGGGTGGCCCGGCAGCAGCTCCTGATCCCGGTGGCGGGCGCTTCCCCCCTGTGCGCCTGAAGGATTAACCCGGCGCGAGCGCGAGGTGGGGTTCTGGCTGGCGCAGGGGCTGAGCAACAAGGAGGTGGCGCGCCAGCTGGGCATCAGTGACCTGACGGTGCGCAAGCATCGGGAGAACCTGTTGCGCAAGCTGGGCTTGAACGATGGCCTGCAGTTACAGCAGTTCGACTGGAGATGAGCAGCACAGTCAATACGACATGAGAGGGGTGGGGCGGGGGCGGCAATCGGCGCATGCTGGAGCCTCCGTTGCAGCACAAAGCGTTTGTCTGGCGTTGCTGTGTTTTGGCGGATTTTATCCTGTTTTGACAACTTTTATGGAGTAATGGACATGCCTAGCTACAAGTTGAACATTGATTTCGCTGCTACCGATCTGGGTACGCTGCTGTCGGCTGGCGAGAATGTGGTGATCACCAAGACGGTGAACGGCAGCGCCGGTTCCTCAGTGGCGTGGGTGACCTTCAGCCCGCTGGAGCAAAACACGGTGAGCTGGACCGACAGCTACACCCTGTATGCGTCCACCTCCAGCGTGCAGAACGGCGCCACCATCAACATGCTGTCGCAAGCGCCGGGTGCGGAAACCATGCAGCTGCCGTTCACCAACCTCGCCAGCTTCGGCGCTGCCACGCCGGGCCTGACCTTGCCGGTGGACACCTATGGCCTGGTCAACCAGTACCTGCGTCAGCCTGCCATGACCTTTGGTCTGGCACAGGAAGCCAATGTGTCCGGTACCGGCCTGCCTGCCAGCCCGATCAACGCTGCGCTGGTGCCGATGAACCATCAGGCTACCTTCCAGCCGCTGGAAATCATCCAGGTCTTCATGCAGGCCAACATCGACAGCGGCATGGTGCTGACCGAAGTCTACAGCAACACCATCGACCTGACCTTCGGTGCCGGTGTCAATGAGCAGACCATCGTCTACAGCCCGGCAGTGGGTGGTTTCGTGCTGAAGCCGCGCGGCTGATCGTTCAAGGGGACAGCGCCATGTCGTATGCCAGCAAAGTGATTGAACTGGATCTGGGAGTTCTGGCTTCGCCGCAGCAGGACGTCGAGCAGGTCGTATCCTGCATGTTCAATGGTGGTTGGCTGCTGTACGGCAGCTATGTTCTGGACCAGATCCGCGACGGTCATACGCGGGAGCAGGTGTTGCACCTGCTGTTTGTCCGCAAGGAGAAAGACGCGGTCAATCCCATGGCCATACCGTGCCCGGCCTGCGGCGTGCTGCGCTGAGCCCCGCCCCCTTGGGCCCACTCCGGTGGAGTGGGCCGTTTGATGGCTTTGCAATACAAGAAGGACGAATCATGAGTACTTTTACAAGCGATGACGCCGCCACGGCGTTGATCTGCATCCCGGATATGTCGCAGTCGCCCAAAGACCGGGTGGATCAGAAAACACTGGATGCTTACGCCAACAGCGTGGAGTGGAATGCAGCCGTTGTCAGCGATGGCATTGCTGCTGAGCTGGCCAAGAGTACGATCCAGGTGGAGCAAGCACAGGGTATGTGGGTGGTTGCCCTTGATAGTCAAGAGAGTCGTACCATCCAGGCTGCGGCTCCCCTGCAGCTGGATGTAGACCCGCCACCGCAGCGGACCATCTTCAACATCCGCATCAGCTCGCGGGATGTACCCCCCACCGTGAATGCGTTAGCCAATTTCTTTGGGCGTCCTCGCACGGTTGGCGGACTGATCCTGACCGTGGTGGCGGTTGGCGCTACGGCAGCAGGCTATCAGCTGGCGGTGCGGCGGGTACCCAATCCGCCCTCTGACGCTGCTTAAGCCGATCAAGGCCTTCGGCAGTATTGCCCCACCAGCCTGGCTGGTGGGGTTTTGGCCTGTCCGAAAGTCGAGGTTGCCATCCGGTCGAATTCCGACCGCGACGGTCTGCGCTATGCTCTTGCTGCCCCATTTCGGGTTTGCTGGAGCGTCGTGTGCAACACTATCAATTGACCCTCAATATTGCGCCAAAAGTGCTGGCCACCGTACTGGATGCGGACCTCTCTGTGGTGGTGGCCCGGCAGAACAAGGGCAGCACCGGCCCGCTGCTGGCCTGGGTGGCGTTCAGTCCCTTGCCATCCAACCAGGTGAGCTGGGAAGAAGCGTATTCCCTGTACGCATCCACCACCGAGGTGTTGTCTAATGATGTGGTGATGGTCCAGGCGCTGCAAGACGCAGCGATGCCGGGCAAGGTCTATCCTTTCGACCGGCACGCCAGTTTTGGTCCGCCCACTGCCGGTGCGGCAGCCGGGCAGTATGCCATCTCCAATAGCTACACCCATGCCCGGATGATGACCTTTGGCCTGGCACAGGCAGCGGTGCTGTCAGGCAATGTACAAGCGCCGAGCCCGGTGACGGCGGTCTCCATACTGCAAGAGCAGACGATCACTTTTACGCCACCAGATACCCTGCTGGTTTTCCTCACACGGGCTGTCGAGCCCGGCACGGTACTGGGCCCGGCCTCCAGCCTGCAGGCCAATGTGGCCGAGTACCCCATCGAGGCCGTGCAGCAGGGCCTGACGTTGTTCTATAGTGCTGAAACCGGACGATTTGAACCACACCAGCCGTGAGGAACCCAGCATGCCTAGCTACACGTTGAATATTGATTTCTCTGCCGCCGATCTGGGTACGCTGCTGTCGGCAGGTGAGCATGTGGTGATCACCAAGATAGTGAATGGTAGTGCTGGCGCCTCGGTGGCGTGGTTGACCTTCAGCCCGCAGGCGCAGAACACCGTAAACTGGTCGGAAGACTACACCCTGTACGCGACGACATCAGGTGAGCATGCGGCGTCGCCACAGGTACTGGAATGGCAGAGCGGGCAAGCGTTGCCCTGGCCGGTGGCGGGGACGGGGGAGCAGTCACTGGAAGGTGAACTTGGCGCAGTCAATGCCACAGGTTTGTCCTTCGCGCTGCAAAGCCGAGTGGACGGTGAAACCGTGCTGATTCCGCTGCAAGGGCCTGTCGTGCCAGCGGAGCGGTCATCCGGCAGCCTGAGCTGGCAGCCGGATGCGGGCCACTTTGTGCTGACGATGGCGGAGTGAGGTTCGCACGATCAATAATAGGGTTCGGCGTGCAGGGCAAACAGGTCATCACGTCCCCTGAACAGTGAGTGCCAACGTCCCAAGGAGCGCATCATGCAGCCATTATTTCTGGCATTCTGGAATGTGGAAAACCTGTTTGATCTGGAGACAGCACCCCGGCTCGACAAGCTGCAGAAAGTAATCGGCAAGAGCCTGCAGGGCTGGGACGACGCGGTGCTGTCCAGCAAGCTGGGCCAACTCTCCAAAGTGATCCGCAGCCTCAATGAGGGCAAGGGGCCGGACGCACTGGGTGTGTGCGAGGTAGAGAGCGCCGCCGTGCTGGGCAAACTGTGCCAGCGCATTGCTACTGACGGCGGGCGGCAGTACCAGGTGGCGCATGCCGACAGCAGCGACGCACGCGGCATTGATGTCGCCTTCCTCTACGACGCGCAGCGCATGCAGGCTGGGGCCACCTTCCAGCATTGGGTGGTGAAACGCAAGGCTACGCGCGACCTGCTGCAAGTGAATTTCACGGTGGAGGGCCAGCCGCTGGTGCTGATTGCCAACCACTGGCCGTCCCGCCTGGGCGGGCAGTACGAATCCGAGCCCTACCGTATGACGGCAGGCGAAACACTGGCCTACTGGCACCAGCGCATCCAGCAAGAATTGGGGCCGCAGGTGGCGGTGGTGGCGATGGGGGACTTCAACGATGAACCCTTCAACCGCTCGCTGCAGGAGTACGCGCTGGCGGTGAACGACCGCGACACCGTGCTGAACGGACGCAACCCCTATTGGTTGAACCTGATGTGGCCGCTGCTGGCTACAGGGCAGGGCAGCCATTACTACGATGGCTGGGGCATGCTGGACCAAATGCTGGTCAGCAAGGGCGTGGTGAATGGGCAAAGCGGCTGGCGGGTGGAAACGCCATGCCGCATCGAAGGACAAGGCCTGATGGCGCAAAGCAACCGCCAGCCGCACCGCTTCGGGCTGGAACCCGGCAAGCGCGACCTCAACGGCTTCAGCGATCACTTTCCAGTGAGCCTGACCTTGCAACGGGTGGGGTGAGGCATCAGGGGGCGATGGTCCAGCGCAGGTCGCAGTTGAGTTTGGCCAGCAGCTGCTGCGGTACCTTCTTGCGATAGAGTTCGGCCAGTGCCTTGTTGAAAGCCTTGAGAATGGCGGGGCTGGCCGGGCGCTGGCGGCTTAGCATCAGGTGGGTGGTGAATTGATCGGTCATCCGCTTGGGGTGCGCGGCCAGTTGCTGGATCTGTGCAGCGGAAAACTGCTTGTGCAGCAGAAAGCAGGCCACATTGCGCTCAATCGGCAGCAGGTCCACCCGTTTGTACAGCAGCTTGCGCAGGCCGGAGAGGTCATCCGGGGTGGTGTCGCCTTTCAGCTTGCCTTCCGTCAGCAGTTTGCGGAAGGCGGGGGTGTAGGTGTAGTCCGGTATCACGGCGATGGTATAAGGGGCCAGATCCGCCTCGCTGTGCCAGTCAAATGGCATGTCCTTGCGGTGCAGGAAGACCCACTGCTCGGTCAGCACATTATCACTCAGCCAGAAATCCCGCACCCGATCTGTCGTCTTGCCCCAATAAGCCGTCCCATCCCATCGACCAAGTCGGGTTTCCACCTGGGCGCGGCTCCATGGCATGAAGTGGTATTGCACATCATAACCCGCCTGATCGAACGCCTGACGGATCAGCGCCAGCACAATGCCCTGATCCGGGCGGGATTCGGTGGCGTATGGCGGTAGCTCCCCCGTCGCCAGATGCAGAGTGGTCCGCGCCTGTGCGCCCACCGGCAGCCAGGCCAGGCAACCATACAACAAGCCAGACAGCCAAAGCATCAAACGGGTCGGCATGGTCTCATCAGGGTAGTGAGCAGATGTCCCTTTACTGGAACACCTCATCCAAGAAGGTGCGCATCGCCGCAAATGAACGCCGGTCGGCATTGGCATTATAGGCCGAGCCCTTGCTGATGTCGTTGCCAGCGGTGGGCAGGGTGAAGGCATGCACCGCGCCGCTGTAGGCAATGAATTGATAGTCCACCCCGGCGTTATTCATTTCCTGCTGGAAGCCACGCACCTGCTCAGCGTTCACCGCCGGGTCCAGTGCGCCATGCAGCACCAGTACCTTGCCCTTGATGTTACGGGCGTCCTCCGGTGTCGGGCTGCTCAGACTGCCGTGAAAGGTGATGGCGCCGACAATCGGTGCACCGCTGCGTGCCAGCTCCAGCGCACCCATGCCACCAAAGCAGTAGCCCATAGCCGCGATCCGGCTGCGGTCTACTTCCGGGCGGGCCTGCAGCCAGTCCAGTGCTGCCTGCATCCGCGCACGGTAAAGCGGCCGGTTGCCGCCAAACTGGCTGGACACCGCCCGCGCATCCGGGCCGCTGGCCGGGCGTACGCCCTTGCCATAGATATCTGCCGCAAAGGCCACATAGCCCAGCTCGGCCAGCTGGCGGGCGCGGCCTTTCACATAGTCGCCCACCCCGGTCCAGTCATGCACGATGATCACCGCCGGGCTGTTGCGGTTGGCCTTGTCCGGCCACGCTACATAGCCCTCCAGAACGGTATCACCTTGACGGTAAAGCACCGTCTCGGTTTGCACCGCATGTGCTGTGATGACGGCCAGACAGGCCAGCAGGAAACCACTTAATCGCTTGAACATGATCGTCTCTCCTTGGCGCAGTGATTCAGCATAGCAGGGTACGGGGTTCAGTGCGTAAAGGCAGGATGATATGATGATGTCTTTACACCAAGCGAGCCACAGCACCCCATGATGGAACCTGATCCGCACAACCCTTATGCCGCCCCAACCGCCCAGGTCGACCGGCCGGACGAGCCGCTGATCGACGGCATGCAGATGGCGAGCCGCCTCAGCCGGCTGGGCGCCAATATCCTGGACAGCATATTTCTTTTGCTACTGTCGGGTGCCATTGCCCTGATGTTCTACTATGGCAATGGCGAAGATGCCTGGCTGGCTTCGCTGCTGGGCGAGGATGAAGATGCTTTGCCGCTGGGGGCGCTGGTGGGCATCACCGCGGTGATGTTTGGCAGCTTTGCGGTATTGAATGTGATACCCCTGATGGCCACCGGCCAGACGTTGGCCAAGCGCATCCTGGGTATCCGCATCGTAACAGAAGACGGTCAGCAAGCCGGTCTGGCGCGGTGCCTGCTCCGCTTCATGATTCCCGGTCTGATCAACCAGATTCCCTTCGTCGGCCACATCTTTGCCCTGGTCAATGCACTGCGCATTTTTCATAGCGACCACCGCTGCCTGCACGACATCATGTTCCAGACCCGTGTGGTCAAGGTGTGACTTGATATATATCCATTGACATTTTGCGCAGGTTTTGATATCATTCATCTATCCTTGCAATCATTGCATCTGAAGCCCGCCTTGTGCGGGCTTTTTGTGTTTTGGGGGCTGGATCAGCACGCAAGGGCTCGCTACACTGCTCGCTTTCCATCAAGCAAGGTTGAAAGCATGAGTGATCAGAGTAATCCCTATGCCGCCCCCAAGGCCAACGTAGATCGTCCGGAAGGCGCTGACGGAGAGCTGGTGGATGCGAGCCGCTGGCAACGCTTGGGAGCCTCTTTTCTGGACTCCATCGTGGTCTGGCTATTGCCCTTTGTTCTGATGACCGCCTGGCACTTCATGAATCGCAATGCTGCGGGAGAAATGCCCCCTTTGTTCGGCAGTGCCTATCTTGAGCAGCTGTTTACATCTGTGCTCTTCATCGTGCTCTATACGCTGATCAACTGGCGTGGCTTGTCGAGCAGCGGTCAAAGTGTCGGCAAGCGTGCAGTGGGTATCCGGATCGTGATGCTGGATGGCCAGCAGGCCAGCGGCCAGACCGGCTTGCTGCGGATAGCCAGTATGTCATTGCTGGGGCTGATCCCTTTTGCTGGCGTCATCATCGCGCTGATTGATGCCCTGCGCATCTTCGCTGCCGACCGTCGTTGCTTTCACGACATCGTGTTCGGCACCCGTGTGGTGAAAGTGTGATTTTGATATATATCATTTGACATTATGTGCAACATTTGATATCATTCAGTCATCCTTGCAATAAGTGCATCTGAAGCCCGCCTTGTGCGGGCTTTTTTGTTTTCTGGAGTCCATGCATGACCGTCGCGCATCCCTATGACCCGGCCCTGGCGGCGCGGGTGTGTGCCGGGCTGGCCGAGGGTTTGCCGCTGGCACGGGTGTGCCGCAAGCGTGGCTTGCCCGCGCTGGCCGTGGTGCTGGGCTGGCTGCAAAGCGAAGCCGAGTTTCGCCAGCAGTACCAGCTGGCCCGTAGTGTGCAGCTCGACGCACTGGCAGAAGACATGGTGGAGATTGCCGACGCCGCCCAAGGGCTGGATAACGCCGGTGTGGCAGCCGCCAAGCTGCGGGTGGAAGTACGCAAGTGGCGCGCAGCGCAACTGGCGCAGCCCTTGCCGAGTGACGGCGAGCCAGCCACCCCCAGCTGGCCACTGCTGGATGAACAGCAGCTGGACACCCTGCGGCGCGAACTCGCCGAGCAGGTCTAGCCGCCGTACCCGACACCGCGCGGGGAGGGCGCACCTTTCATTCCCGCCTGACAGGCGACGGTACAGGTCTGGTCCATGCAGCCTTTCTCTCCCCAGCACTACGCTGTGGCCGCACAGTGGGCGCGGCAGGACCTCTATTTCTTCTCGCGCTGGCTGTTCCTGCAGCGGCGCGGCTACCTGTGGCAGCGCGCACCGCATCACCGCTTGATCTGTGACGCGCTGATGCGGGTGTTTCGCGGCGAATGTCGCCGCCTGATCATCAACATCCCGCCGCGTTACTCGAAAACCGAGCTGGCGGTGGTCAATTTTGTCGCCTGGGCGCTGGCGCAAGTGCCGGACGCCGAGTTCATCCACGTCAGCTACGCCGCTGCGCTGGCCAGCCATAACAGCGCAGCGATCCGCAGCCTGATGCAGCACGAGGCCTACCGGGCGATTGCGCCGCACACCCGGCTGGCACGCAGCGCACGTTCACACTGGAGCACCACCGCGGGCGGCGTGATGTACGCCACCGGGGCAGGTGGCACCATTACCGGCTTTGGTGCCGGCAAGCAGCGGCCCGGC
Organism: Leeia aquatica; assembly: GCF_012641365.1. NCBI lineage: Bacteria > Pseudomonadati > Pseudomonadota > Betaproteobacteria > Neisseriales > Leeiaceae > Leeia > Leeia aquatica. Next base: position 716,940 of record NZ_JABAIM010000001.1, on the reverse strand, counting down.
TTTGGCGGGGCCATCCTGATCGACGACCCGCACAAGCCGGATGAAGCCCGCTCCGACACCACCCGGCAAGGCGTGATCGACTGGTTCCAGAATACGCTGGAGAGCCGCAAGAACCGTCCGGATACCCCGGTCATCCTCATCATGCAGCGCCTGCATGAGCACGACCTCTCCGGCTGGCTGCTGGACGGTGGCAATGGCGAAGCTTGGGAGCACCTGTGCCTGCCCGCCTTGCAAGACGACGGTCACGCGCTCTGGCCAGAGCGGCACGATGTCGCCACCTTGCAGCGCATGGCGCAGGCGGCACCGTATACCTTTGCCGGACAATACCAGCAACAGCCTGCGCCGCCTGCCGGGCTGCTGTTCAAGCCGGATCAGGTGGCGCTGCTGGACGCCGTACCCGCCGGGGTGCGCTGGGTGCGCGCCTGGGATCTGGCCGCCACCGCACAAGGTGGCGACTGGACGGTGGGAGCCAAGCTGGGGGCATTGCCAGATGGTCGCTGGCTGGTGGGCGACCTGATCCGCCTGCAAGGCGGGCCGGACCAGGTGGAAGCGGCCATTCGCCATGCCGCCCAGCGGGATGGCCCGGCTTGCCGTATCGCCATCCCGCAGGATCCCGGTCAGGCGGGCAAGGCGCAGGTGGCCTACCTGAGTCGCCAGCTGGCCGGTTTCAGCCTCAGTGCCTCGCCGGTGACGGGCGACAAGCTGACCCGTGCCGAGCCACTGGCGGCGCAGCTCAACGTCGGCAACGTGCTGCTGCAGCGCGCACCGTGGAACGACGCGCTGCTGGCCGAGCTGCGGCTGTTCCCCAACGCCCGGCACGACGATCAGGTGGACGCGCTGTCGCTGGCCTTTGCGCAGTTGAGCCAGAGCCCGTTTGGCCTGCTCGACCACTACGCCCACCGCGCCCGCCGCGAACCGACTGACCCGAATCCGGCCCTGCCACGTGGCGGGGCGATCAACGCTTGACTTGCAGAGGACCGATTCCGATGAGCGACGCCAAACTGACCCCGATCGAGCCCGGCCTGCTGGCCCGGATGGTGGCCGGGGTGCGCTATGCCGTAACCGGCGAAACCCCGGCCTGGTTCGGGCCGATGCAGCCCTTTCCACCGCAGGCCCCGCCGGAAGTAGCCGGGCGGCAGATGGACTACCCGACCGGTTACAACCTGCGGCAGACGCCGCGGGCGGAAGAGCCGGTGAGCTTTGCACAGATGCGGGCGCTGGCCGATGGCTACGACCTGATGCGGCTGGTGATTGAAACCCGCAAGGACCAGCTGGCCAAGCTGCACTGGACCATCCGGCCCAAGGCCCGGCTGGCCAAGCCGGATGCCCGCTGCGAGGCCTTGCTGGCGTTTTTCCACAGCCCGGACCGTGAGCACGACTGGTCCACCTGGCTGCGGATGTTACTGGAAGACCTGCTGGTGATCGACGCACCGGCGCTGTACCCCCGCCGCACCCGTGGCGGCGGCCTGTACGCGCTGGAGCCGGTGGATGGCTCGACCATCAAGCGGGTGCTGGACCTCTCCGGTCGCACCCCCTTGCCACCCGATCCCGCTTACCAGCAGGTATTGAAGGGCCTGCCGGCGGTGAACTACAGCCGCGATGAGCTGCTCTACCTGCCGCGTAATCCGCGCACCCACAAGGTCTATGGCTATAGCCCGGTGGAGCAGGTGATTGTCAGCGTCAACATCGCGCTGCGCCGGCAGGCCCACCAGCTCGCCTATTACAGCGAAGGCGCCACGCCCGACCTGATCTTTCAGGTACCGGAGAGCTGGCAGCCGGAGCAGATCCGCCAGTTCGAGGACTGGTGGAACTCGGTGCTGTCCGGCAACAGCAGCGCCCGTCGCGGTGCCAAGTTTGTCCCCAAGGGGGTGGAGCCGTACAACACCAAGGCGGAAGCGCTGAAAGACGAGATGGACGAGTGGCTGGCCCGCATCATCTGCTTTGCCTTCTCGGTCAGTCCGCAGGCCTTTGTGCGTGACATGAACCGTGCCACCGCGCAGACCGGCCAGCAGGCCGCGCTGGCCGAAGGGCTGGCCCCCTTGCAGCACTGGGTGAAATCACTGATCGACCGGGTGATCGTCAGCCAGTTTGGCTATACCGATCTGGAATTTGTGTGGGAGAGCGACGAATCGGTCGACCCACTGCAGCAGGCCGAGATCGACCGCCAGTATGTGGAAGCCCGCGTGCTGCATCCGGATGAAGTCCGCGCCAAGCGCTTCGGCCTGCCCGCACTCACCGCCGCACAACGCGCCGACCTGATGCCGGAGCTGACGCCGCCTGAACCTCCGCCCGCCGCGGTGGGTGAGGATGACGCCGCGCTGGACACCCCCTGACAACCTGCCCGCCACTGGCGGGCTTTTTCTTTTGGAGAGCTGACGATGTCGCTTAAGAAACGCTTTGGTGCGATTGCCAAGGTCGAGGACCTGGACGACGGCACCATCCGGGTGTGGGGGATCGCGTCCAGTGCCGCAGAAGATGCGGATGGCGAAACCATCACCGCCGAGGCCATGCGCGATGCGCTGCCAGACTACCTGCGCTTTGGCGCGGTGCGCGAAATGCACCAGCCACTGGCAGCGGGCACCGCGCTGGAGGCGGAAGTGCTGCCCGACGGCCAGACCCGCTTCTGCGCCCACATTGTGGACAGCGAAGCCGTGCGCAAGGTGCGCGCGGGGGTCTACAAAGGGTTTTCCATTGGTGGCCAGGTGACCACCCGTGACCCGGCCAACCCGCAAGTCATCACCGGCCTCAAGCTGGTGGAAGTCTCACTGGTGGATCGCCCGGCCAACCCGGACGCGGTGATTACCTGCTTCAAGGCCCGCCAGGCTCGCCCACTGAAAAAGGGTGCGTTTGCCGTGGCCCGCGCCGCCGAGCTGGCGGAAGCGCTGCATGGCTTCAAGGGCTATCTGGAGCTGCTGTCCTGCAACAGCGAAGCGCCAACGGTGCTGATCGGGCAGGTCGGCCAGCTGACCGGGGCGATGTACGACGCGCTGGTGGAGCTCACCCAGTTTGAAGCGTTGCGGGTGCAAGGCTTGCTGGGGGCTGCGCCCGAAGGCGAGGACGAAGTCGATCCCGACGCGGAAGACGAAGACGCCGCCGACCCTGCACCTTCCGGCAAGCAGCCTCCGGCCAAAGCAGGCAAGCAACAACCTCCCGCCAAACCGGGCAAGACCGCCTTCGCCGAGGATGAGGACGAAGACGCGGACGAAGAGGAAGACGCCGAGGATGACGAGGAGGCTGAGGACCACGAGGCCGAGGAGGACGATGAAGACGCCGCCCCGGCCCGCCGTCGAGGCAAACCCGCTGGCAAGGCTTCTGCCAGAACCGGTGACAAACCGGCAGCCCGTAAATCAACCCGGCTGGGCGGCGACGCGCTGCGCAAGCTGAACCGGCTGGCAGCCGATTTTGAACTGCTGAAAGGCGAGCTGGGCCGCCTGTCGCAAGAGCGCTCGCGCCTGCAAAAGCGGGTGCGCCAGCTCGAAGCGCTGCCGGAGCAGCCGCGCCTGGCGTTGCGCAGCGTGGAGAAGGGCGAGGATGTGCGCCGCGTGCCGGTGACGGATGCGGTGCGCAAGGAGGATGGCAGCGTGGAGGAGACCGCCACCCTGATCAAGCGGGCGTTTGCCACGCCGATGCGACTGCTGTGAACGTGCCGCGCAAGCGGATGTGTGTATGTGCCGCGCGAGAGCGACGGCGCGTTTTTCTCTCGAAGGAGATTGCTATATGGGCGCTCATGCCACCCAAGAAACGCTGGCTTTGCTGAAGCTGGCACAAAAGGCGGCGCTGCCGGATGAAATCGCCAAGGCGTTCAACCAGGCCGCCAGCCCGACCCAGGGCCTCACCGCTTACGACCTGCAAGCCCCGGCGCTGACGCTGTACCCGGTGCTGACCCCGCTGCGTAACAAGATTCCCCGTGTCTCCGGCAAAGGCGGCACCCAGGCCAGCTGGCGTGCCATCACCGGCATCAACGTCAACAACCTGGCTGCCGGTGTGGCCGAAGGCCGCCGTGGCGGGGTGATTGCCACCAGTACCAGCGAGTATGTGGCGGCCTACCGTGGGCTGGGTCTGGAAGACTATGTGAGCTTTGAAGCGGAATATGCCGCCGAAGGCTTTGACGACGTGAAGGCGCGTGCGGTGGAAGGCCTGCTGCGTTCGCTGATGATCGGTGAAGAAGGCGTGATTCTCGGCGGCAATACCAGCATGCCGCTGGGCACCACCCCGCAGCCCACGCTGATTGGCTCCACCACTGGCGGCTCGCTGGCCACGGGTACGCTGTCAGTGGTGGCCGTCGGCCTCGGCTTTGATGCCTTCTGGGCGCTGGGCGGCTGGAACAATGGCCAGCAAGGCAGCACCATCAATCTGGCCACCGCACAGGTGCCGACGGTGGTGAACCGCAGCAATGCCGATGGCACCAGCGACAGCTACGGCGGCGGCGCCGCCCGCAAGTCGACCGCCGCCACCGTGTCGATCACCGGTCCCAATGGCTCGGCCACCGCCTCGGTGGTGCCGATGGCCAACGCCGTGGCCTATGCCTGGTACTGGGGCGCAGCCGGTGCCGAAGTGCTGGGCGCGGTGACCACCATCAACAGCGTCAGCATCACCGCCAACGCCAGCGGCACCCAGACGGCTGCTTCGCTGCCTGCCAGCGATAATTCCGTCAATTCGCTGGAGTTCGACGGTATTTTGACGCAGATCGCCAAATCGGGCAGCGGTGCTTACGTCAAGACCCTGCCGACCGGTACCCCGGGCGTGGGCTCCACGCTGACGGCGGACAACGCCGGTGGCATCGTCGAGCTGGAAGACGCCTTCTTTGCCTTCTGGAGCCAGTATCGCCTGTCGCCGGAGGTGATCTACGTGAATGCCCAGCAGCTGCTGGACATGAACCGCAAGATCCTGATCGGCGGCGGTGCGCCGCTGGTGCGCTTCAACCTGGATGGCAACAATCCGGGCGCGTACAACCCGAGCGCAGTGATCGGCAGCTACCTGAACAAGATCACCAACACCCAGGTGAAGATCGAGGTGCATCCGAACGTACCGCCGGGCACCATCCTGTTCTGGTCGGACAACCTGCCGTACAAGCTGTCCGGCATCCAGAACGCGGTGCAGATTCGCACCCGTCGCGACTACTACCAGCTGGAGTGGCCGCTGCGTACCCGCAAGTACGAGTACGGCGTGTACACCGACCAGGTGCTGCAAAACTTCTTCCCGCCGGCCTTCGGCATCATCACCAACATCGCACGCGGCTAAGTCGCATGCGCACGGCCCCGCTGCACGCTGCAGCGGGGCTTTTCTTTTGCAGGAGGAATCATGGCGAAATTTGCATGTCCGCCGGACGTGACTTCGGTCAACGTCGGTGGCGAACAGTTCAATGCGGATGCCGAGGGGCTGATCGAGGCGCCGGATGGCGTGGCACCGGCACTGGAGCCGCTGGGCTTTGTGCGGCTGGCTGAGCCGGTTGCCAAGCGCGGCAAGGCTGCCAAAGCCGCAGCAGCGGAGTAAAGGCCATGTTGCTGACGACGCTGGAGAACGCCAAAGCCTGGTTGTTGCTGCCATCGTCCCCGACGCCGGATGACCCGCTGCTGCTGCGGCTGATCAGTGCGGCCAGTGCCTTTATCGAGTCCTGGCTCAGCCGTTCGCTGGGGACACAAAGCTACCGCGAGTGGCGCGACGGCACCGGGCGCGAGCTGCTGCTGTTCGGCAATGGGCCGGTGCAATCGGTGCAGTTGCTGCGGGTGAACGGCAAGGACATTCCGCCAGCCAGCAGCCCCACCGGCTATGGCTACCGCTTTGACCGCAATGTGCTGCTGCTGCAGGGCGAGCTGTTCGCCCGGGGCCGTCGCAACATCGAGCTGCAATACACCGCAGGCTACGACACGGTGCCGGCCGATCTGGAGCAGGCTTGCCTGGAGTGCGTGGCCTTGCGCTACCGCGAGCGCGAGCGCATTGGGCATCAGTCGAAGAGCCTGGCCGGGGAAACCGTCAGCTTCTTCCTCGGTGAGCTGTCGCCCACGGCGCGCGCCGTGCTGCAGCAATACCGCAAGGTGGTGCCAACATGATCCGCGCCTGGGTAACCGGCGCGGCAGACATGGACGCCCGCCTTGACCGCATCCGCAGTGAGGTGGAAGTGGCGTTGCGGCTGAGCATGGGCCGCGCCTGCCTGATGCTGCAACGGCATATCCAGCAGAACAAGCTGTCCGGCCAGGCGCTGAACGCGCGCAGCGGGCAACTGCGGGCCTCCATCATTGCCCGCCCGGTGACCGAGGTGAACGGACTGCTGGTCGGCGAGGTTGGCAGCACGCTGTCTTACGCTCGCATGCAGGAAGAGGGCTTCCATGGCCGCATTGCGGTGCGCGCCCGGCTCAAGCAAGGCCGCAAGTTCGGCAAGCTGGGCAAGCTGGGCAAGCAGCCGCAGCCAGCGGGTAACCGGGTGGTACACCTGAAACCGCATGCCTTCCTGCACGGCGCGTTGCGCGAGATGGGCGAGCCCGCCCGCAAGCTGCTGCTGGAAGGCCTGAAACGGGGGATACACGCATGAACCGCGAAGCCATATACAGCGCCTTGTTTGCACGCTTGACCACGGTGCCGGGGCTGGTGGTGAGCAGCCGCCGCCTGCGGCACTGGACCGATGTACGCGCCGCCGAGCAGCCCGCCCTGTTCATGGCGCAAGGCAGCGAGCAGGCGGTGCCGGGCGATCCGGTGCGTGGCCTGCCAACGCAGTGGACGCTGCAGGTCGACGTTTACCTGTACGCCCGCACCGACGGCGGGCTGGCACCCGGCACGGTAATGAATCCGTTGCTGGACGCGCTGGAAGCTGCGCTGAAGCCGGATAACGCCATGCAACGCTGCCAGACGCTGGGCGGGCTGGTGGAGCACTGCTGGATTGAAGGTGAGCTGGAAACCGATGAAGGCACGCTGGGTGACCAGGCGGTGTGCATCGTGCCGGTCCGTATCCGCGTTTGTCGTTGAACGGGCTGGATTTTCTGTTTGTTCTGACCCGCTTTGGCGGGTTTTCTTTTTGGAGGTAACACAATGGCACAGTATGGTTTCGGTTCCGGCATGCTTTGGGCAACGCCGCAGAACGACGCCTTCGGCAACAGCATCGCCGCGCCGACCCCGATCATGATCGGCGTGATGCAGGAGGGCAGTGTCGACATCTCGTTCGAGAGCAAGACGCTGCACGGTCAAAACCAGTTCCCGGTGGCGGTGGGGCGCGGCAAGGGCAAGATCAGCGGCAAATGCAAGTTTGCCCAGCTGTTCGGCGCCATGTTCAACAACGTGATCTTCGGCCAGTCGATGAGTGGCGGCCTGATCACCGCCAAGTACGACACCACCGGCAGCGTGATCCCGGCCACGCCGTTCCAGATCACCGTCGCGCCGCCTTCCAGCGGCACCTTTACCAGCGACTTCGGCGTGATCGACGCCAATGGCCGCCCGATGACCCGTGTCGCCAGCGCACCGGCTACCGGGCAGTACATGGTCAGCAACGTCGGCCTGTACACCTTTGCTGCGGGGGACGTCGGCAAGACCGTGTTCATCAACTACGAGTACAGCGTGGCGGCGGCGTCAGCACCGACGGCCACCCAGTCCACGGTGATGAACCTGCCGATGGGCTCGGCACCGTCTTTCGCGGCGGACCTGTTCATTCCCTACCAGGGCAAGAGCATGAAGCTGCGGCTGCACTCGGCGGTGGCAGGCAAGCTGTCTTTCGGCACCAAGCAGGATGACTTCCTGGTTCCGGAATTCGACTTCGAAGCCTTTGCCGACCCGCTGGGCCGGGTGGTGACCTGGAGCTTGTCCGAGTAATCGGGCGCGCCGCTTTCGGGCGGCAGCAACGGGTTGCGCAGGTGCGCAGCCCGTTTTCTTTTTTGTTTTGCACTGAGGAATCAAGATGACCGCGATCGTGAACGTCAAAGGCGTATCCCTGAACCTGAACGGCACCACCCTGGTGGTCCCGCCGCTCACCCTGGGCGCGCTGCAACAACTGCAGGACCGGCTGGCTGCCTTCACCGGCGGGCTGGATTCGGCCTCCATTGCCACGGTCATCGACGTGGCGCTGGCCGCCCTGCGCCGAAACTACCCCGAGCTGAACCGCGAAGCCCTGGCCGACATGATCGACGTCGCCAATATGGTGGACGTGATGCAGGCGGTGATGGATGTCTCCGGCATGCGTCGCAAGGCACAGGAGGAAGCCGACGCGGGGGAGCCCTCGATTGGGACGAGCTCTATGCCCACCTGATCCAGTGCACCGGCTGGAGCTGGGACTACATCGACCAGCATATGGACCTGCCGCGGCTGGAAGGCTTCAAGCGCTACTGGAGGCAACACCCGCCGCTGCACCTGATGATCCAGTCCTTCCTCGGCATCCAGCAAAAGGACGAGCCACAGGACGCCCCGGACCTCTCCGCCCTGTTGAACCAGTTTCCGCAGGCGGGGGGAGCGGGTTAGAATCGAGTTTCCTTTTTTAAACTCGATTCAGGAAAACATGAACATGCTTAAAACAGCTGCTGTATTGTCATCTGCTTTCATTTTGGCGGGTTGCGCAATGACCTACACTGCACCTACCGGCACGTCTCAGTTTGCTTCTGAGCGTTTCAATGCGACACGTGCAGATCTGATGAAGGCAACCAAGCGAGCCTTGCTGACCGATGGGAATCAGCTTCTGAACTCGGATGAGCAGTCTGGTGTTGTGTCAACCGTGATGCGCAATTTCCGGGTGCGCCCAGAGCAAGCAGACTGTGGCAAGACCATGGGCTTGGACTATTTGAAGGACAATCGGACCACGACCCAGGTTGCATATAACGTGTTGATCGACGAATCGGGCAAGGTCGATGTACGTGCCGTGGTTCAAGGGGATTACCGCCCAGGCGACTCGCTGCAGAACATCACACTATCGTGCATTTCCAATGGTGTATTGGAGAAGCAACTCATGGCCAAGATCAAGGCCGAACTCAAGTAATACTGTTCTTGATAGACCCCAGGCCGCCTTGTGCGGCCTTTTTTTTTGCAATGACAACGATGGAGGGACGCCATGCCTGACAAACCATTCGACTGGTGGCCGCTGCTCAAGCAGGTCGCCACCTATGGCTGGGTGATGGGGCTGTCCATGCTGGGCGGTGCCGTCTCCCACCTGCAGCGCATCAACGCCCTGCGCCTGCGCTTTCGCTGGCTGGCGTTTGCCGCCGAGCTGCTCACCAGCGGCTTCGTCGGCCTGCTCACCTACTGGCTGTGCCAGGCCGCCGCCATGAGCGCACCGATGACCGCCGTGATGGTGGGCATCGCCGGCCACATGGGCACCCGCTCACTGTTCCGGCTGGAAAAACTCTACGGCCGCCTGTTTGGAGAAAACCCATGATCAACAGCCGCGAAATTGCCGACCTGCACCCGAAAGTAGCCGTGCTGTGCCGCGCCTTTGTGGCGCACTGCAAGGCGGCAGGTATCGACGTGCTGATTACCAGCACCTACCGCGATGCCGCATCGCAAGCCGCGCTCTACGCCCAGGGCCGCACCGCCCCCGGTGCCAAGGTCACCAATGCCAAACCCGGCCAGAGCTGGCACAACTGGCGGGTGGCCTTCGATTTTGTGCCACTGCTGAACGGCAAGGCGCAATGGAACGACGTACGCAGCTTCACTCGCTGCGGCGAAATCGCCGAAAGCCTCGGCCTGGAATGGGCCGGGCGCTGGCAATCGTTCAAAGAGCTGGCCCACTGCCAGTACACCGGCGGCCTCACCCTGGCAGACTTCCAGGCAGGCCGCACACTGCCGTAGAAGGAGGTGAGGGATGAGTGACACCAACATTACATTCACATTTGCCGCTGATACGGCAGATGTGCAAGCCGCACTCGACCGGATTGTAGCGACCGTTCGTCAAGCCGTTTCGACCATGAACACCGAGCTGGGCAAGCTGCGCAGCACACTGGAAGCTGTGTTTGCGCTAGATGGGCTGCCACTGGCGGATACTCTGAAGGCGCTGGCGGACAACCTGACCAGTGCCAGCGAAGCGGCTACGGTGCTGGCGGACAAAATGGGCTCCACCCAGCAGGCCGTGGTGCAACTGCAGGAAGTGTTTGCTGAAGGCATCCAGATCAATATCGAGCCCATCCGTCAGTTTGCAGAGGAAGCCCAGACACTGCTGGAAAAGGTCGGCAAAAGTATTGAGCAGGTGAAGGAGGAGGCCGGTCAGGGCGGAAAGCCAGGGGGGGAGAAGCCGGGTGCTGAACCGAATGCGGGCGAAGGCAGCAAGCCGGATGACAAGAAGAAAGAAGAAAAGAGCAGCTTACACCAGTTCGGGGCCAAGCTGGAAAAGGTAGCCAAGGAGCAAAATAAAGGTGTAAAGGATGGCAAGCAAACCGGTGCAGAAGCTTGGCACAACTTTCTTAAGGCGATAAGGCCCGCTGCCAGGGACACCATCGGTGTGTCCGTAATGAAAGATGCCGCTACATTGCTTTCGCAATTTGCGCAACGCTATTTTCCTGAAACAGAAAGCAAGGGGAAGCTGTTTGAGCTTGAAGATGAGATCGACAAGCTGGAAGGTGAGGTTGCCCATGCGCGGGAGGTCCAGGATGCTGGGCTTGCCGAGAAAGAGGCCAAGCTTCAGCAGCGCTACGAGGCACGGAAGGCTTTAAAGCAGAAGATCGAGGCTGAAGATAAAGCCAAAAAAGAGGCGGATGAAAAGGCCCGGAAGGCCGGCAAAATCATCGTGGATCCTCCCAGCATGACGAACTTTGCCAAGGAGTTCGAGAAGGCTTTCCATGACGGCATGGATGAAATGGTCGCCAAGGGGCTGTCTTTCAAGCAGGCGATGAATAATATCCGTCGCGACATCCAGCTGTCCTTCTTTACGACGTTGATCATGCCTTTGATCAAACAGGTTCTCGCTACGATCTTTGAGCTGGTTGGCAAGATCAGGAAAGCCTTCACTCCCGCCAGTTTCAAGGAGAAACCGGAAGAAGAAAAGAAGGACGAAGGCAAGAAGGAGGATGCCAAACCCGCTGAGCCCAGCAAGGTGGAGACGCCCACCCCCTCCGTCCCCGCGCCTGCCACACCACCAGCTACACCGCCTGCGCAGGAACAGCCAGCAGCGGGGGCTGTGGGTAAGCAGCGCTCCAAGCACGAAACACGTCTGGATTACTGGCAGGAGGAATTGTCAGAACAGCTGCAGGCAAGTGGGGAAAAGGATTTCAAGAAGCGCCTGGAAATGGAGCTGCAGTTCTGGCAACAGCGGCAAAAGCTGGCGCGAGCGGGCAGTGCTGAGTACGGTGCAATTCAGCTGGCGCTGGACAATATCCGGGCGCGACAGGAGCAGGCCGCTCAAGATGCGTCAATCAAGCTCGCTACTGATGCGATTACCCAGAAGAGGGATTTGGCGATAAAAGCAGTTGACGAAGATGAGGCAACTGCCAAGAAAAGTCTGGAAAAGAAAAGAATTTCCAACGAACAGTTCCTCGAGATTGAAATAGAGCTGGAGGAGCGTCGCCGCGGCATCAAGCAAAAGGCACTGGATGATGAGCGGGCCATGCTGGAAGAAAAAGGGGCGCTGACGATTGAGGCTCAGATGCGCCTGGATAAACAGCTGGAAGAGCTGGCGCTGGAATCCAGAAAAAAGCAGAAGGAGTATGAGGAGCAGCTCGAAGCTGAGCGTCCCAGCATGGTTCGGGTGATGGATCAAACCGAGCAGTCGCTGCAGAAAAATCTGGCGGCCATGCTGGATAAGACCCAGACCTTCAAGGAGGCCATGAGGAATGTCTGGGGCGATATGCGAAAAGCTTTTGTGAATGAATACATCAAGCCAACACTACGAGAGTTTCTTTCTCATCTGAAAACCAAACTCATGGCGCTGCTGGGGTTCAAGGAAGCAGATGTTGGGTCTACTGCTGCCGGGACTGCCGCTAAAGGCAGTATTGAAAAAATGGGTGCGGCAAACAGCATGGCAACTAACGCGAGTGGCGTGATTGGCAACATCATGAACAACGCTGTTGAAGCCATGTCGGGGGCCTTCAAGGCGATTGTCGGCATCCCGTTTGTCGGGCCAATTCTGGCAGTGGGCGCAGGGGCGGCGGCGTTTGCAGCGGTGAAGGGTATGGTAGGCAAGGTCAAATCGGCTTCGGGTGGCTACGACATTCCGCGTGGCACCAATCCGTTGACGCAGCTGCATGAAGAGGAAATGGTGCTGCCCAAGCCTTACGCCAATGTGATTCGCGACATGGCGGGTCAAGGCGAAGGCGCTGGTGCAGCGGCCTCCGGTGGGCAGTATCACATCAATATCCAGGCGCTGGATGCGCGCGGGGTTCGCCAGTTGTTCATGGAGCATGGTTCGGCCATGGTGGCGTCGCTGCGGGCGCAGGGCCGTAATTTTGCGGGGGCGTAAATGTCGGAAGCCATTTTTCCGAGCCTGCCGGGGCAGGCGTGGCCGGTGGTGAAGGCTGCTAAATGGTCTACCAAGGTGCAGACCACGGCATCGGGCCGCGAAACACGGGCGTCGTTTTATGCCAGCCCGTGCTGGCTGATCAAAGTGTCATTTTCTGTGTTGCGGCAAAGCGAGATGCAGCAGCTGGCCGGGTTTTTCAATGCCCGACGCGGGTCGTGGGATACCTTCTTGTTCTACGACCCGCAGGAGTGCCTGGTGAGTGAACAGCCCTTTGGGCAGGGCAACGGGGTGACGACGCGGTTCCAGCTGCTGCGCAGCATGGGGGGCTTTACCGAGCCGGTGTTCGGCTTGAAGGAGCCGCCGCAGATCAGCCGTGATGGTGTGTTGCTGCAGCAGGGGGTGGACTATGCGGTGGACAATATGGCAACCGTGACGTTTGTTACCCCACCCGTGGCAGGTAGTGCGCTGACCTGGTCCGGAAAGTTCTGTTTTCGCTGCCGTTTTCAGCAGGATCAGGCGGAATTCGAGCAGTTCATGTCCAATCTGTGGGCGTTGAAGCGGGTGGAATTGTTGACGGTGAAACCATGAAGACAGCGAGCCAACCTTTACTGGATCTGCTGAACAGTCAGGACGCGTTCTGCATGGCAGACCTGTTTGTATTTGTGCTGCAGGGTGGACAAGTGCTGCGCTACACCAGTGCGGACACACCGGTCAGCTGGCAGGGGGAAACCTATTTGTCGACGGGGCCGGGTTTCAAGCGCGGTCGTACCCAGCTGTCGCTGGGGGTGCAGGTGGATACGCTGGAGGTGACCGTGTTTGCTTCGGTGACGGACCAGATCAATGGCCAGCCTTTTGTGGCGCATGCCATGCGTGGCGGGCTGGATGGCGCCAACTTGACGTTGTCGCGCGCGTTCTTGAGCCGCTGGGATGCGCCCGTGGTTGGGGTGTTGTCCTTGTTCAGCGGCCGGGTGGCTGAGGTGTCGGGCACCCGTGGTGCTTGCCATTTGCAGGTGAAGAGTGATCTGGAGCTGCTCAATATCAAGATGCCGCGCAATCTGTATCAGCCGTCTTGTCTGCATACGGTGTACGACGCGGGCTGTGCCGTTAGCCGTGCTTCCATGGTGCAGACCGGCAGCATCGTGCAGGTACTGGACCCGAATCGCTTTGTGGTGTCGTTGCCGCGCCCGGCGGGCTGGTTTGACCAAGGGCTGATTACCTTCAGCAGTGGTGCCAATGCCGGTATCTCGCGGACGGTGCGTTCCTACGCCGAGGGTCAGCAGGTACAGATCGCCTTGCCCTTTCCAGCGGCGGTGCAACCGGGGGATGCCATCTCCATGCTGCCAGGTTGCGACAAGACCCAGACGACCTGTCAGGGCAAATTCAACAATCTGGCCCGCTTCCGGGGCTTTCCCTACATCCCGGTGCCGGAAACGGCCGCCTGAGCGGGGCATTGCGCCAATCATGAACCGGGCTGCGGCCCGGTTTTTTTATGGAGGAAGCCATGGCGGAGGCAGAACAACGCCAGCAGGTGCTGGCCGAAGCCCGAAGCTGGCTGGGCACGCCGTATCACCATCAGGGGCGGGTCAAGGGGGTAGGCGTGGATTGCGCCATGATCCTGTGTGACATCTATCACCAAGTGGGCTTGATCCCGTGGATAGACCCACGCCCCTATCCGCCGGACTGGCACTTTCATCGGGACGATGAACGCTATCTGGGCTGGTTGAAACAGTATGCCCGCCCGGTGGCGCAGCCGCAGCCCGGTGATGTGGCGGTATGGCGTTTTGGCCGCTGCTTCAGCCACGGTGCGGTGGTGGTCGACGACACGCTGGTGCTGCATGCCTATTTCAAGCAGGGCGTGGTGCTGGCGCGGCGGGATGAGACACCGTTGGCCGACCGGCCGGTACGGTTTTACAGTTTGTGGGAGTAGCTGATGGGCGGCATGTTTGGCAAGCGCAAGACCAGCACCATCTCGACCTCAGAGCCACGACTGGGTGCCATTCAGGTACAACAGTCCAGCTATGGTCTGGTGGTGCCGATTGTTTATGGGCAGACCCGGGTCACGGGCAACCTGCTGTGGTACGGCGATTTCACCGCCATCCCGCATGTGACCCGCACGGAGTCGGGCGGTGGTGGCAAGGGCGGTGGTGGTGGTGGCAAGACGGTGCAGGAAGACACCACTTATACCTACGAAGCTGCTTTGGTAATGGGTCTGGGCGAAGGGCCGATCAACGCGGTTGTTTCCGCCTGGCGTGGCAAGGAGCGCCTGCGCGGCAGCCTGTTTCCCGGTGCCTTGCACACGGAGAACAATCTGTCGGTGACGGTCCCCGCGACCGCGCCTTATCAGGTGAGCGTGCCGCAGGCGGCAAGCTGGGTGGCGCACTTGTCAGCCACCACCAGCGAACGGGTGGAGGGCGAGAGGCGCAGCTACTGGTCTGAGCGGACCTTGTCGCCGGGGGCGGATTTCAGCATCAGCAATGGTGTGTATACCTTCAACGCGGGCTTGGCCGGCAGGGCGGTGAAACTCAGCTATCAGTGGCGTGATGCCGCCTACTACCTCAGCGCCTTGCAACAGCTGGGGCTGGCCTTGCAATCGGGGGTGCCAGGGCAGGCTGCATGGGGACATTTGCTCAGCCGTCATCCGGCGCAGGCCATTGGCTACAGCCAGACGGCCGTGCTGTATGGCGCCAATTATCAGCTGACCAATAATGCCGAGGTGCAAAACCACAGCTTTGAAGTGGTGGGCGGCTATGCGTTTGGCAATGGGGTGGTCGATGCCAACCCGGCGGATGTGATGTCGGACTTGCTGTCCAATCCGCGCCATGGCGCAGGCTTCCCGTCCGGCAAGCTGGGCAATTTCAGCCGCTATCGGGATTATTGCACCGCCAATGGCTTGTTCATTTCGCCCGCCTATCACGAGCAGCGCCAGGCCCATGAACACTTGCAGGAGCTGGCGATGTTGTCCAACTCGGCGCTGTTGTGGTCGGAAGGGCAGCTCAAGGTGCTGCCCTACGGGGATGAGGTTGCCAGCGGCTGGGGGGCTCAATTCTTGCCTGACCTGACCCCGGTGTACGCGCTGAGCGATGACGATTTTCTGGTCAGCGGCGCGGATGACCCGGTACGGGTGCAGCGCAAGACGCCTGCGGATGCCTATAACCAGGTGCAGGTGGAGTTTCTCAACCGCAGTAACGATTACAACCTCGAAGTGGCCGAGGCCAAGGATCTGGCCAATATCGAGCAGTTCGGGTTGCGACCGCAGGAGCCGGTCAAGCTGCACGCCATCTGCCAACCGGCGGTAGCCCGCCATGTGGCGCAGCTGCTTCTGCAGCGGGCCTTGTATGTGCGCAACCATTATGAATTCCGGCTGGGCTGGCGACACGCGCTGCTGGAACCGATGGATCTGGTGACGCTGACCGATAGTGGCCTTGGCCTGCAGCAAACCCCGGTACGGGTGACGTCGATCGAAGAGGATGAGGATGGTGGCCTGACCGTTCGCGCTGAGGATTTTCCGCGCGGGGTGGCCAGCTCGGTACGCTATCCGACGCAGGTGGTCTCCGGGTTTGGTCATGACTTCAATGCCGATCCCGGCAAGGTGCTGCCGCCGCTGTTCTTCGAGCCCGGTTTCACCGGGCAGGACCAGACCCTGCGGGTCAAGCTGGCGGTGACGGGCCCTGGTCCCATGTGGGGGGGCTGTCTGGTGTATGCCTCGCAAGATGGTGCCACCTACAAGCAGGTGGATCGCATCGTGGGCGGCAGCCGCTATGGCACCTTGCGCGCCGCCTTGGCCGCTGCGGGCAATGTGTTGTCAGTACAGTTGACGGGTAAAGGCGGGCAGCTGCTGTCCGGTACCGAGGAAGATGCCCGGCTGATGCACACCGCCTGCTGGGTGGATGGCGAGTACCTTGGCTATCAGCAGGCAACGCTGGATGGCGTCAATCAATACACCCTGGGTGGATTGCAGCGCGGCAGCTGGGGCAGTACGGCCAGCAACCATGCAGCGGGCAGCCCCTTTGTGCGGCTGGATGCCACGGTGGGGGAGAGCGAGGCGCTGTCGCTGGATCAGGTGGGCAAAACGCTGTGGTTCAAGCTGGTCAGCTTCAACGTGTATGGGGGCGGGCTGCAGGATATCAGTCAGGTGCCCGCCTACCAGTACACGGTGCAAGGTACCGCTTTGCTGTCGCCAATGCCGGACATCCGCAACCTGCGCACCAACTTCGTGGCGGGTCTGACGCAACTCTACTGGGACGAGGTGCAGGACTTGCGGTCGGTCGATTATGAAATCCGGCTCGGCCCCAGCTGGCATCAAGCCAAGGTACTGGGGCGCACCCCGCTGCCACGCTTTACCGCCGTGGGGGATGGCCTGTACTGGATTGCGGCACACTACCAGGCACAAGGCGGCGTGCAGGTTTACTCGGCTCAGCCCGGGCGGCTGAGCATCACCGGTGCCGCGCTGGTCAAGAACGTGGTGGCCCGCTTCGACGAAGCGGCCAGCGGCTGGTCGGGGACGTGCGCCGGTGGCGCCATGGTACTGGGTGGCGCCATCCAGCTGGATGCGGCGGATAGCCTGCTGGCTTTGCCGGATGTGCTGTCCAACCCGGATATCTTGTGGCTGGGCGGGGTGGCGGGCAATGGCATGTATACCCTGCCCGCCAGCCATACCATCAATATCGGTCGGGTTGCGCCTTGTAATGTGCTGATCAGTTACAGCGTGCGCGGGCAGGCCATCCACGAAAACGTGCTGACCACGCCCGACGTCTTCGCGCTGAACGACTGGTTCGGTGAGGTGCTGGGGCAGCAGGTGGATGTGGTGCCGCAGATCGCGCTGGCACAGGAAGACGGGGTGTTTGGTGACTGGCAGCAGTTTGTACCGGGCAGCTATGTCGCCCAGTCTTTCAAGGCACGGGTGCTGATCAGCACCCGTGACCCCGGCATCAGCCCCATCCTGAGCGGGCTCACCTTCCTGGTGGATGCGCCGGACCGCGTTGACAGCGGCTCGGTCAACGTCCCCATCGGTGGCTTCTCAGTGCTCTACGAGCGCCCGTTTAACGGCGGCAACGGCAGCCAGCCCTGGCCCCTGCCGCAGATTACCCTGCTGAACGCCATGCCGGGGGACGACCTGCTGCTGACCGCGCAAACCCGCAGCGGTTTCACCGTGCGGGTGGTCAACGGCAGCAATGATGTGGCACGCCAGATCAACTGGATCAGCCAAGGCTACTGAGCACCATCCCGTTTGCACAAGACAGGCCGCCTGCGGGCGGCCTTTTTCATGGAGAAAGCAATGTCACAAAATCCGACCGTACTGCCTACCAGTGGCACGCTGACCGGCCTTGGCCTGGTGCAGAAAGTGAATGATGCGCTGGATACCATCGCCAGCAACCTGAGCGGTGCCACCGACCCCGGCGCAGTGGGTGCCAACCGGCTGTGGGCCGACACCCAAAGCGGCCTGCTCAAGCTACGCAATGGCAACAACGACGGCTGGACCGTACTGGGCAGTTTGAGCGACCTTGGCATCCAGAGTGGCCGTCAAGTCACCGCCACGGCCGGTGGCACCGGTGACGCGCTCACCGCCAGCTTTGCCCCCGCGGTGACCACCCTGATCAACGGCATGTCACTGTGCGTGCGCAGCAACGGCAGCAATGCCTCAGCGGCCCCAACCTTTACCCCGAACAGCGGCGTCATCCCGGCCAAAACCATCGTCAAAGGCACGGGGCAAGCGCTGATGATTGGCGACATTGCCGGTGCCGGCCACTGGCTGGAACTGTTGTATGACCAGACGCTGGACAAATGGCTGTTGCTGAATCCGGCGGCAGGGTTGTCATCCGCAGTTCCGGTCGGCACCATCATCCATGTTGCGCAGAACACGCCGCCTGCAGGCTATCTGAAAGCCAACGGGGCAGAGGTCTCCCGCAGTACCTATGCCGCGCTTTTTGCGGCACTGGTGGCCAGTGCGGGCTTCACACCGCAGACGTTCACCGTGAACATCGCCAATCCGGCCATCTTCACCAAGCCCGCCCACGGCTTCACTGGCGGCGAGCGACTGCGACTCTCCACCACCGGCGCGCTACCCTCCGGGCTTAACAGCACCACAGACTACTTCGTCGAGAAAATCGATGCCAACACCTTCTACCTAAGCTCCGGCGGTGGCCGGATCGTGACCAGCGGCACACAGTCGGGCACCCACAGCTACCTGCAAAGTTGGTTCGGCCTCGGCGACGGTACCACCACCTTCAACCTGCCCGACCTGCGAGGTGAGTTTATGCGAGGGTGGGATGATGGACGTGGCGTCGATGTGGGCCGAGCAATGGGGACAGGGCAGGCAGGTAGTGAGATAGCGGTTGTCGACAATCCGAACGGCATTATCCCACTGACTAGCGTTGCAAATCACGACGGTACCAGCTCCTATGACACCAGCTACTCTATAAATATCAGTGCAGCAGCAGGGCGATTTATGGCCTACAAACGTGTTCGACCTCGCAATGTCGCGCTGTTGGCTTGTATAAAGTTTTAATAAAAGAGAACGGACAAAGGGCAAGGCCTTCTATTCCGATTAGCCACTTGCACTGTGAGTAATATTCGGTACTGTCGCCACTGATTTCTATTTTCACCACCAGCCATGCCCTGCCTTCGAACAGGGCATGGTTTCTTGTTTGAACTCATCCGAGGTGAACACTATGACTCAACTCACCTGCCGCTCTGGTTCCCATCAGTGATAGGTGCCGGTATGGGTGGATTGGCGGTGTCGAGCCAGCACCGACAAGATTCCTACCACATAATTTGTGGTTAGCCAGCACCGCTTGCGGGTGATGTAGGTTAATTTGCGCCGACAAGCGGGAACGAAATGATCTGGGGAATGTATCAATGAATTTCTAGAGTGGGCTAACTGGCTTTATATAAAACAGGCTGAGCACTACTCTTACCAGCCCATTTTTCAAGCGCATGATTCGTCGCTCGAAAAGATGATGTGAGAGAAAACTTGCTGCAAAAAGAATAAGAAAGCCAGAAGTAAGCGCTACCAGGTCTGGCATGTAATGCGTGAGTTTTTTTGCAAGTGGGTTAGAGAATGTTTGTAGCAAATAAATCGAGTAAGTATATTTGCCAAGTGCCGCCAATTTCCAATGCCAACGGTTTTCTTTCTGAACCGAGAAGTAAATCAACAACACGGCAGGAATTCCCCATGCAATAGGGCGAGGGATGGTAATACCATTCTCATAGACTATCCACATCCTCGGGATAAAAGAATGATTCGTGTCCACATACCCCCAGTCATTTCCTGTTGCTGCTAAAAACATTAAGCAAGCAGAGATTACAAGACCAAAGTTTACAATCCTCTGGCTTCTTGGGTTGGATGTCTCATGTGAGGTGTAATAGTGTGCCAGGCCGTATCCTGCAATAAACTCAATAGCAATGGGGGCGCCATAATAAAAGCCCCAAATTAACCATGCAATAAAGGATAGGATTATTCCTAGGGTTGGAATTAGAATTAGCCTATTAAAATGAATTCCTATTGTGACCAGCATGTAGAAAAACATCTCGTATCGGAGGGTCCAGCCCAGAGTCACAAGTGGATCAATGCTCTCTGTAGTTGGGAGTAGTAGTAAAGACTGTAGCACATAGAAGATATTTAAACTCTTGCCGTCATAAATTGCGACTTTGATGCCCCATGCTACTGTGACAATAGCATAAAGTGGGAGGATCCTAAGTAATCTTGCAACAATGAATGCAATCGATCCTCCTTTGCCCTTGGTGGTATTGCAAGCGCTCAAATACATTACAAAGCCGCTAATGACAAAGAAGATGTCGACCCCTATTGAGCCAAGAAATATTCCGCCGCCTAGGAACATACTGACAACAGGGATCGGAAAGCCCCCGGAATGGGCTAGAATCACCAATGCTGCAGCAACAAATCGCAAAGCTTCCAGCGAGTTGAGGGTCTTGATCATATTTATCCCAGTGAATGTGGGTAATGGCTAGGTAATTCAGTTGGAGCATTACTTCTTTTGACAATCACCCAAGGCGGTGAATTTGTCCTGCCATGCAGGGCAGCAGCAGGGTGCTTCTTCGCTTGCTTTGAGTAGCATGAAGCCGAGCTAATTCATTGAATTTATTGGCGGAAGCGGTGTAATTCGAACTCAAGGATGGCTGTTCACCGCTGGTTTTCAAGACCAGTGCCTTGAGTCATTCGGGCATGCTTCCGCTGAAGGCTGCTCTCCAAGCGGTAGCAGCATAGATTTTAAGCATTATATCGCGCAGCCTGAGCTGTGGCGAGAGGTGAGGCGGAACCTTTCCCGGGTTCTCGGTAGCCTCACGTTCCAACAGCCCGAGGTGATCGCAACGCACAGAGTCCCTACATGCGTAGAACTGGGTTCCGCCAATCCATTTATTCCTGCCGAACCCTGCTATGCCCACAATCTTGGCATACGCCTACCGGCTGCTGTGGGCGAGACCGGCGAAACAGGCATGGTTGCCACTACGTTGAACCACGGCATGGGGTGAGCAATATAGATCAGCATTAGTTTCCATTTTTTACTACCAGCCATGCCCCCGCTGATAAACAGGGGCATGGTTCCTTTTCTGAACCCATTCGGAGTAAATCCCCATGATCGCCATGTTTTTTCCCTGGCTGCTGCGCCATTGGCGCGGGCTGGCCGGGGTGGTGTTGTTATTGCTTGCGGGCTGGGCGGGCCATGCCTGGTCCGAGCGGCGTTGGCAGGCGCGCTGGGCGGAGCAGCAGGCATTACTGGCTCAGCAGGCGGCGCTGGCCACGCGCCGCAATGCGGAGCAGGCGCGCCGTCAGTCTGAGGCCGCCACCTATGCGCTGCAGGATCAGGCGCACCGGCTACAGCAGCGTGTGGCTGCAACGCAAACCCGTATCTTACTGGAGAAACGCTATGAAATGGATGCTGCTGGCCGGGTTCGGCTGCCTGCTCGCTGGGTGTACCTCTACAACGCCGCCATCCGTCGTGACGTGCCCCGCCTGGACGGTGCCGGCGGATCTGATGGCCCCACCCAAGGTCTTGACGCCTTTACCGCCGTCCAGACCATCAACCGTAACACCGACGCCTGCCACGACAACGCTGACCAACTGATGGCGCTGCAAGCTTATTTACAGCGTGCCGGGGTGGTTGTACAGCCCTGAGCGGCGATGGTGTCAGGGGCATGAGCCTTGCCGCTGCGCAGTTGCTGGCGGGGTGCCAAGCGGGATTCACACGCCGTTGAACTGGATACGGATGCAGGCACCGCCCAGTGTATCGCTGCGCAGGATGTCTAGGCGGCCCTGATAGGCGTTGACGATATCGTTCACAATGGCGAGTCCGATGCCGTGGCCAGGTACTGCCTCATCCGCACGCACCCCGCGCTGCTGCATCAAACTGGGATCACTGATGCCAGGGCCGTCGTCCTCGATGCTGAGGGTGCAGCGCTCTCCCTCTCGCTGCGCGCTGATGCGCACCTGATGCGTAGCCCATTTGGCGGCGTTGTCGATCAGGTTGCCCAGCAGCTCCAGCAAATCGCCTTCATCCAGCCGTAGTTTGAAATCAGGTGGAATGTCTTGCTGGAACTGCAGGCTTCGGTCACGGTAGACCTTGCTGAGGGTGTCGGTGATCCGTTGCACTTGGGGCGCGAGCAGACGGGCGGCGGCAAAGGGCGCACTGCCTGCAGTGGCGGCGCGCTGCAGCTGATAGCCCACCAGCGTTTCCATGCGCTGGCATTGCTCGCGCACCGTGTGGGCAAATTCGGCATCGTCTTCCGGCGTGCCTTTGAGTACCGCCAATGGGGTCTTCAGACTGTGGGCGAGGTCGGCCAGTGCATGGCGGTAACGCTGCTGCTGGGCGCGTTCGCGCTGCAGCAGGGTGTTCAGGTTGCGGGTGAGCCCTTGCAGCTCACGCGGGTAGGGGCCATCCAGCTGCTCATCTTCCCCTTGCTCGATGCGGCGCAAGGCGCGTGCGACTTGCCGCAGCGGGCGCAGTCCCCAGCGCAGCAGCACGGTCTGGGTCAGCAACAGCAGCACGGCCGAGGCGGCCAGCCAGCCCCACAGGGTACGGCGATAGGTGTTCAGCTCGCGCTCAAAATCACGCAGGTCCTCGCTGACGCTGAACAGCAGTGGCAGCCGACGCACGCCGACAGGCCAGCTAACCTGCATGGAGAGCGCCCAGTAGCGCTGCTGACCCATGTCCACCTGTCCAAACCAGGGTTGGCCTGGCGTGGCGCTGTCGGCAAAGGGTATGGCGCGGCCGGTATTGGAGGCGGATAGCCATTGCGTGCGGCCAAGCTGAACGCGGGCATACAGGCCGGAGCCAGGCAGTTGCAGGCGGGTTTCGGCCAGTTGTGGCGGCATGTGCAGCACGCCTTGCTCATCGACCTCGGCGGCGGCCATCAGCAGGTAGGCGAGGGCACTCAGGCGTTCGCGGCGGGCAGTCTCCGCACTTTCGCGAAAGGCCTTGTCCAGCGCCGCGCCAGTGAGGATCACGAACAGCAGCAGCAGCACGGCGGCGGCCAGGATCACCCGCTGGTTGATCGAGCGGGGCTTGCGGCTCATGCGCCAGGTTGCAGGGTAAAGCGGTAACCGCGTCCGCGCAGGGTCTCGATCGGTTGCAGGCTGCCATCCGGGTCCAGCTTCTTGCGCAGGCGGCCGAGCAGCACTTCAATCACATTGCTGTCCGGGTCGGCGTTCACCGGGTAGAGGTAGTCGTTCAGCTCCGCCTTGGGCACCACCCGATCCCGGTGGGTCACCAGAAATTCCAGCATGCGGTATTCAAAGGCGGTCAGGTCCAGCGCTTGCGTTTCACGCTGTACGCTCTGCGCGCCCAGGTCCAGTTGCAGCGGGCCGAATTGCAGCTTCTGCTGGGGCGCACCTGCAGCGCGGCGCAACAGGGCTTTGACCCGTGCCAGCAGTTCTGGCGGCTCGAACGGCTTGGTCAGGTAATCGTCGGCCCCGGCCTCCAGCCCCTCCACCTTATCCTGCCAGCGGTCGCGGGCGGTTAATACCAGCACCGGGGTGGTACTGCCCTCCGAGCGCAGGATGCGCAGGATGTCGAGGCCCGAGCGTTTGGGCAGGCCGAGATCCAGCACGATGGTGTCGAAGGGGTACTCTTTGGCCAGAAACAACCCTTGCTCGCCATCCTGCGCGCCTTCTACCCGGTAGCCCGCCTCGGTCAGCATCTGCCGCAGGCGGGCATTGAGGATGGGCTCGTCTTCCACCACCAGAATGCGCATCTCAGTGCACCTCCCCACTGCCAGCGTCAATCTTCAGAATTACCACCTCGCCATTGCTTTTTAGCACCTTGACCCGAAACAGCGTACCCTGCTGTTCCACTGCCAGCACCTTGCCCCCGGTCCGCTCCTGTGCGATGCGGGCGGCATCATCACGGGAAATGGCCCAGGCCGGAACGGCCACCAGCAACAGGGTGAGCAGGGCTGCGCGCATCATGATCTTTCTCCATCCATCCTTCTGACAGCCGGGGTCATATCCGGCTGCCCATTGTACCGTGCCAGAACGCCTTTGGCGTGGATCAGCGCGACGGCTCCACCGACACGTTCACCCGCACCTCACGGCCCGGGTCGCGCGGCATGAAGCTGGTATAGCGGCGGCCTGCGTATTCATAGGTGACGCGATAGCCGGTCAGGCGATTGTCCCACTGGTCCACGCTGCGGCAGCGGCGCTCATCGCGAGACACGGTTTCGTATTCATCGCCACCACGATCATTCCAGCGGTCGCCAATCATGGCGCCTGCGATGGCACCGACCGCCGTGGCGGCATCCTTGCCACGCCCCTTGCCAACCTGGTGGCCCAGCGCCGCCCCCACCACACCCCCAATGATGGCACCGCTGGTGCTGCGGCGGGATTCACGCGGCTGTTGGCTGCTGACGGTTTCCGTCCAGCACTCCTCGCGTGGTGAGTTGACGCGCTCATATTGGGGCTCCACCTGACGCACCCGGGCATAATCTGCAAAGGATTCCGCCCGCAGGGTCGGAACCGCCAGGCTCATTGCGAGGGTAGCAAACACAGTCAAGCGACGCATGGTGTGACTCCTTTCAGTCGACTTCCACCATCGTGGTGGACATGCAGCGTAGTGTGCACCGCGCTCGCTGAACGGGTCATGAATGCCTGCGTATCCTCCGTACAGGGTTAAATCCGGTGAACTGCAGGGCGGATATGCCGGCAACATGATATGCTTGCTGCATGTCTGATTGCCTGCAACCCTGATATGTCCTTGCCCCGCTTCCCCAATCTGCCCGCTGCCATCTATATGGGGCTGTTCTCTGTCGCCAGCTTCTGTACGGCAATTCTGATCCTGTCGGGCGACTACACCACGTTTGGTTTGAGGCAGATTCTGGACAAGAATGGCGAAACCCTGAACGCAGGCGGGTTCGAAATCTGGGGTTTGCACCAACTGTTCATGTTGCTCTCCGCGGTGCTGATGCTGCTGGGGATTGGCTGCATGTTGTGGTTGCGCTGGCGAGGCAAGCCTCCCGCGCTGTGGATCAGCTTGGCCCTGTTGCCGATATCGCTGTTCCTGCTCGTGACGTTCTATCCCAAGCCATTTGAATTTCAGCTGCGCTACTACCAAGGCCCGGCCTTTGCCACTTACGTGCTGCTGGCGCAGGACTCCGGTGACTTCATCGACGGCAATGAAGACCGCTTCTACGGCCAGATGGACAAGCGCGGTGTTGAAACCTATTACCTGGATAACGGTGAGAGCCGCTACTTTGACTGCATCACCGAGCGCAACTGGTGGTGGGGCAAGCTGGCGGTGCATCACGGCCGTTACTTCATTCTGGATGCCAATCATCACCTGGCCTTGCTGCAGCAATACTGCAAACCGACGGCAGCACCGGCTGAAGCAGGTGAACTCTGAGGGGCTGCTGCCCGGTGCTCTCGGCATTGATCTCAATGCTGTGGCAGGTGCTGCAAAGAAGCGTACTTTTCCCTGTCCGGTCAAAAAGTGACAAACCCATATCCCATGCGGGATAGCGCGGTATTTTTGATCTTTTGTGCGGCAAGGCGGGCAACGGAAGAAATATTCCGCACCGAGCGGTTTCCCTGCTATTGAATTGACCTGCATACCTGCGGCATCATCCTGCGCTTTCCTTATGTATGAATGAGTGTTCATGGACTGGAACCGTGCGGCGCGCGAGTACCTGGATGCGTATGCCCGGCAGCAAGACCTGCCCGGGGGTATCCGCTTTTTCAAGGCCCTGCAGCAAGCAAGGCTGGATGGCACCCCCGCCAGTCTCGACAGGCTGGACGCGTTGCTGGAGCAGATTCATGACAAAGCAGGGCTCAAGGCCGCTGATCTGAGCCAGGATCCTGCTGTGCAGCGCTTTGCCAATATGGTGTCGTTCTATATTGGGTCTTACCTGTCAGCGCGGATAGGTACCGACCTGACCTGGGGAACGCGTGAGCAGATGCTGGCGCAGTATCCCGATACCTTTAAGCTGGGGGACAAACCAGAGAACCGGCTGGTCGCATACGCGCTCGGTAAAGCGTTCACGCCGCTGACCTACCTTCACCAGAAACTGTTTGCACAACGGGATGTGTCGCTGCAAACAACCCTCCAGCAAACGCTGGACACCTATCATGCAGCAGCACGCCAGGATCCGAACATTTGGGTGCCGCTCATGCTGCGCCTGTACGCTGACAAGGAATATATTGGCGACCGGATCGCACTCCGCGCCGCGCTGGAGCGGCTGACGCTGGACTACTCGCTGGAGAGTCTGACACGGATCGATGCATTGCTGAGGACCATCCGCAAAGGGCAAGCCCCGGTCTATGGTGACTTCATTACCCACCCGGACACCGTCAACTTTCTGCAATTCCTGGCATTCTATTTTGCGACCACCGTAGCCCGTAATGGCCCCTATGTGCTGACCTGGCATACCTACGAAGAGGCCCAGAAGCTGGGCATGGGGTGGGACCTGGCATTCGAGCTCACCCACTGGGCCCGCCTGAATGATGCGCTGTATTCTCCGCTGCTCACCATAAACGAGATACTGTTTGGTGAGAGGCAAACCAGCTGCACGCAGCATGCCCAAGACATTTTCCGGCTGAATCCGCCAACGCCTGCGGAGCCGGATGAGGAGGAGGGCGGCTTGACCTTGCTGGCAATGGAGAAAGCGGCACTGGACCCTGAGCAAGCCAAAGCCTGCGAGGAGGCAGGCATGATGCTGGCTTATGGACGGTTCATGTCGGCAGGGCTTCAGCCGACGACACCGACCATCCTGTACCCGACCCAGAATGGCGGCGGTCTGATGGTGCCCATCATGGAGGAGTCAGAAGAGGATGCGATATACCGCGCGGATGAGATCTTGTGGAGCAATCCGGAAAAAGCCGCGTTCGCGGTACTCGTGCGAGATGCCTACCACGACTATCCTCCCGGGCAGGAAAAGGATGTGGTCGTCAATCTTGCCGTCTACGGGCATGCTGCCATGACTGTGACGGTAGCGGCACCTTATCCGGTGATTGCGAAAGACAACAGCCTCCGTCTTCATCCGGTTCGCATCAACAAATGCTCGCTCAACCGGGATTACCACGAATCCATCCTCGACCATGTCCGGATTGGCATGGCTCGGTACGGCAGCAAGAAGCGCGAAGACTGATCGCCTGTGATGGGCATTCGACCCCCAGCGGCGCAGGATGCATCCCGGCAGCACCCCTGATGCCAGCCGCCTTCTGGTGCCACTTTCTGCGCATCCCTCGCTACCGGCGCAATACCTGTTGGGGGGCGGTGACCCTGCTGCTGTTTGCGGCCAGCCTGCTGTTGACCACGCATCCTTGCTGCGCGGATGAAGTCGCGTATGGGCTGGTGCTGCTCCTGGGCTGGCTGACTGCCGTGCAGGGTATCCTGCTGGGGATGGATGCGGCAATCTTGCTGTGGTGGCGCAGACGTGCGCGATACGAGGCATTCCGAGCCGCTGCAGCGCATCGTTCATGGGGCGTGGCCTTGACATGACTTCGTCATTGACAGGGCCTGCGTTGCCACTTAGATTCAGCGTCGCCTGATCTGCCCCAAGGAGCCATCCCCATCATGACCTTCCTCCGGTTTGCCCTGCTGGCCGCGTTCAGCCTTGCCCCGGCCGCCCGTGCTGCAGATTGCCTGCATTACGCCGGTGCGCCGCTCACGCTCACGGGAACCGTGACCCTGAAAACCTTCTACGGCCCGCCCAACTATGGCGAGAGCCCGAAGACGGATGCGCGCGAGGTGCAGGCGGTGCTGGTGCTGCCCAAACCGATCTGTGTGGCGGCGAACCCGCAAACTGAAGAAGAAGCTGAAACGGGCCAGCGGCTGATTACCCTGGTGCCGCCCGCTGGCGTGCGCTTCAAACCCTACCAGGGCAAGACGGTGGTGCTGACCGGTACGCTCTTTCACGCCATCACCGGCCACCACCACACCCCGGTGTTGATGGAGGTGACGCGGGTCACTCTCAAGTAGCCCGCACAGTCATGCTGCAGTCCGGCGCACATTCTGCGGTGCGCCGTCTACACTGAAAGCAGGCAAGGCGATCAGAACAGCCGGCGGGTGAGCCCGGCGGTGTGGATCAGGGTGGAGGCCAGCTCTTCCACCGATTTGTGGGTGGCGTCCTGGAAAGAGATGCGCTCGCGGCGCATCAGCGCCTCGGCCTCGGCGATCTCGAAACGGCAATTGTCCAGCGAGGCGTACTTGCTGTCTGGTTTGCGCTCGTTGCGGATCTGCTGCAGGCGGTCGGCGCGGATGGTGAGGCCGTACAGCTTGTTGCGGTAGGGCTGCAGCACGCTGGGCAGGGTCATGCTGCCAAAGTCTTCCGGCACCAGCGGGTAGTTGGCGGCGCGGATGCCGTAGTGCAGGGCAAGGTAGAGGCAGGTGGGGGTTTTGCCAGAGCGCGACACGCCAACCAGGATCACATCCGCCTCTTCATAGTATTTGGTCTGGCCGCCGTCATCATTGGCCATGGTGAAGTTCACCGCGTCGATGCGGGTTTTGTAGTCGTCGTTGTCATCAATGGCATGGCTCTTGCCCATGGTGTGCGACGACTGCATGCCGAATTCCTGCTCCAGCGGGTCGATGAACTTCTCGAAGAAGTCGAGGTGCAGGGCATTGTTGCGCTGGCGCAGCGCGTTGCGGATCTGGCTGTCCACCATGGTGGAGAACACCACCGGGCGGTGCCCCTCCTGCATGCAGATGTCGCCCAGCTGCTGTGCCACCGCCTGCGCCTTTTCGATGGTGTCGATGAAGGGCAGGGTGGTACGCTGGAAGTCGATGTCTTCGAACTGGGTGATCAGGCTGTGGCCGAGCACTTCGGCGGTGATCCCGGTGCGGTCGGAAACGAAGAACACCTTGCGGCGGTGCGTCATGTTGGCTCTCTGCTGGAGGGGGGATGGACGATTATAGACGGAGAATGGGCGCTTTCGGCAGCGTTCGGCGCTGAAAAATACGTTAATCTAGTCAAACTACAGGCTGTCTCGGTGGGTTTGCGTAACATAATGACTTTTCATCCTTTTTACAGTGCGAACGCGCACGGTAAAAACGAAACACGGTAGAATGCGCGCATTCCACGCCGCCCCCTCGGTGCACTGCAGCAAACTGGCTGCCTGCGGCCTTGGTGCGTGTGCGTGTTGCCGGTTTTGATCGTAATCAACGGGAAATCGACGATGTCGCAAAATGTAGTCTGGTTCGAGCACCTCCGCATGACGGACGTGGAACGGGTAGGGGGCAAGAATGCCTCGCTGGGTGAAATGATCAGCCAGCTGGCCGGTGCCGGTGTACGGGTGCCCGGTGGTTTTGCCACCACTGCAGAAGCGTTCCGCCGCTTCCTGGCCGAGAGCCACCTCACCGACCGCGTGAACGAAGCCCTTTCCCGGCTGGACGTGGACGACGTCACCCAGCTGGCCAAAGTGGGTGCCGAAATCCGCCAGTGGGTGATCGACGCCCCGCTGCCCGCCGATCTGGAACAGGACATCCGCACAGCCTACGCCAAAATGGAAGCCGATTCCGGCGCCACTATCTCGGTAGCCGTTCGCTCCAGCGCCACGGCGGAAGACCTGCCGGACGCCTCTTTTGCCGGCCAGCAGGAAACCTTCCTCAACATCTCCGGCATCGAGCAAGTGCTGGTGGCCATCAAGCACGTGTTCGCCTCGCTGTACAACGACCGCGCCATTTCCTACCGCGTGCACCAAGGCTTTGAACACGCCGAAGTGGCACTGTCTGCCGGTATCCAGCGCATGGTGCGTTCGGACAAAGGCTCCGCCGGGGTGCTGTTCACCCTCGATACCGAATCCGGCTTCAAGGACGCCGTGTTCCTCACCGCCAGCTATGGCCTCGGTGAAACCGTGGTGCAAGGCTCGGTGAACCCGGACGAATTCTACGTCTACAAACCCAACCTCACCGCCAACCGCCCGGCCATCCTGCGCCGCAACCTCGGCTCCAAGCTGATCCGCATGGAATTCGCCGACAAGGCCGAAACCGGCCGCTCGGTGCGCGTGGTGGACACCACCCAGAGCGAGCGCCGCCAGTTCGCCATTTCCGACGCCGACGTGCTGGAGCTCTCCCGCTACGCCATGATCATCGAGCAGCACTATGGCCGCCCGATGGACATCGAATGGGGCAAGGACGGCGTGGATGGCAAGCTGTACATCCTGCAGGCCCGCCCGGAAACTGTGAAGTCGCAAGACGCCCGCGTGGAAACCCTGCGCCGCTACCGCCTGAAGCAGCGCTCCAATGTGCTGGTGTCCGGTCGTGCCATCGGCCAGAAGATCGGCCAGGGCGTGGTGCGGCTGGTGAAAGACGCCTCCGAGATGGACCAGGTCAAGCCCGGCGACGTACTGGTCACCGACATGACCGACCCGGACTGGGAACCGGTGATGAAGCGCGCCTCCGCCATCGTCACCAACCGCGGTGGCCGCACCTGCCACGCCGCCATCATCGCCCGCGAGCTGGGCATCCCGGCGGTAGTGGGCTGCGGTGACGCCACCCACCTACTGAAAGACGGCCAGCCCGTCACCGTCTCCTGCGCCGAAGGCGACACCGGCAACATCTACGAAGGCCTGCTGGATATCGACGTGATCGACCTCGCGCTGGACAAGATGCCGCCCGCCCCGGTCAAGCTGATGATGAACGTCGGCAACCCTGAGCTCGCCTTCGACTTCAGCCAGCTGCCCAACGAAGGCGTAGGCCTCGCCCGGCTGGAATTCATCATCAACCGCATGATCGGCGTCCACCCCAAGGCGCTGCTGGCCTACCCGAACCTGCCGTGGGACCTCAAGGCCCAGGTGGAAGAGCGCATTGCCGGTTACCCCAATGCGGTGGAGTTCTATATCGCCAGGCTGGTGGAAGGCATCGCCTCCATTGGCGCCGCCTTTGCCCCGAAAAAGGTCATCGTGCGCATGTCGGACTTCAAGTCCAACGAATACGCCAACCTGATCGGTGGCACCAACTACGAGCCGCACGAAGAAAACCCGATGATCGGCTTCCGTGGCGCCTCCCGCTACATCTCGCCGGAATTCCGCGACTGCTTCGAGCTGGAATGCACCGCCATCAAGCGCGTGCGCGACGACATGGGCCTCACCAATGTCGAAGTGATGATCCCCTTCGTCCGCACCCTGGACGAAGCCCGCCAAGTGGTCGAGCTGCTGCGGCAGAACGGCATCGAGCGCGGCAAGAACGGCCTGCGCCTGATCATGATGTGCGAGATCCCGTCCAACGCCATCCTCGCCGAACAGTTCCTCGAATACTTCGACGGCTTCTCCATCGGCTCCAACGACATGACCCAGCTCACGCTGGCGCTCGATCGTGACTCCGGCGGCCCCATCGCCAGCCTGTTCGACGAACGCAACGATGCCGTCAAAGCCATGCTCAGCATGGCCATTGCCGCCTGCCGCAAGCAAGGCAAATACATCGGCATCTGCGGCCAAGGCCCCTCCGACCACCCGGACTTCGCCAAATGGCTGGTCGAGCAAGGCATCGAAACCGTCTCGCTCAACCCCGACACCGTGGTCGAAACCTGGCTCTACCTCGCCCGCGAGCTGGGCCAGAAAGCCTGAGTGTTCTTCTGCTGCAAACCAAAAACCCCGTACAGCAGTACGGGGTTTTTTATTGGGGGTCTCCATCACGGTAAACTAACGAGAAGCGCCCAGACCGTGACCGCTGTCACACAACCCAAGGCTTGCCTATTTTGAAGAAGAGCATTCTGTTTGTTGTCGCCATCCTTGCGCTAGCGGGTACATGGCTGTTGCTGCATAAAACACCACAGCCCCCCGCCTTGTCAGAGTTATATCTTGCCCAAACCTCATGCTACCGCCATGGCTATGTGATGTACCTGAAGCATCAAAAAATAGCGTTTAAGGAATATGAGGATAAGGTTGTGGTACCGGGAGACGCTGGAGTCCAATACGCCACCGCTTATCAGGACTTTATGCACGTCAATGAAGCCTTGGGATTGAAGTGCCCAATGGTGGAGGGGCAATGATCGAACAGAGCGTCATTCAGCAGGTAGGGCGCAATAACCGCAGGGCATTGCGCCGCGTGTATGCATCATAACGAGACATGTTTTAGGCATCCACGCCTACAGCCAGTTGGAGGAGCAAGGATGGTATTTCAACCGTGAAAGGCTGTAACTGACGTTACCCGCAGGCGGTATGCATACTTTGCCCACCCTGAATGCCCTGACAATCATGACACGCTTGTTTGTAGCATCTGGTCAGGGTTACCGATGCGGCGCAATGCCCTGCGGTTATTGCGCCCTACTACGCTTTAGCGGGGTACGCAATCATGCGAGACCTTACAATTACGAACTGTCAACTGACACTTGCAGCCCTGTTTGGAACAACAAGAGAGAGGCATTTCTTGCTGCCAAAACAATTAACGGTTTAACAGTTTTTTATACAGCTCATTCAATCTATCTTGGAGTGATTCACTCTCTGGCTGACTAAATGAATACTGATTTAAAGCAAGAGGCTTGTTTTTAATCTTGTAATTTTCAGGTTTGTAATCACTGGTATCTTCTAAAGGAAATAATGTATTCCAGAGCTCGCTGAGGAATAATCTAAAAGCAATAAATGGCACGCCACACAATAAAAGCCTATCTTCAATTAAATCAGGAAAGTATGTTGGGTTTTCAACCAAATAACCTAAAGATTTTTTTACCTCTTGCCTGGTCAGTTCATTTAATCGGTCAAAGCTCGGTCGGATCAAGCAGTCAAACGCAATTTTGCACTGCAAAGCATCAGTGTAATCAATTAATCCAAGTTCGTTGATCTGATTGTCCATTTCGGAAGCCAAAACAAGTGGTCCAATTAGCCTCGATATATAGTGAAAATTTAGTACCAATTTCTTTTGTGCGGATGTCATTTAATAATAACCCCTAGACTATTGGGGGAAAGTGCAGTAGGGCGCAATAACCGCAGGGCATTGCGCCGTGTGTGCATCATACCCAAGGCTTGCCTGAGCCATCCCGCCTTCAATCCCGTTGGCTGATCCCGTGCCGCAACGGCATGCGTGAAAGGCTGCCACAGGCTGAACAGTATGGTAGCGTGTACCCCAAAGCGGATAAAGGAGTCGGCATGACTATTCCAAGAGTCAGCTGGTATGTGTTGGCGATGGGCGCGGTATTGCTGTTTATGGCGCGCATGCCCGGCATGATGACGCTGATGCTGGCCGTCCCCATGCTGATCTGGAGCGTGAGGGGCCTGCTGCGGCGTCCACGTCTCCACCCCATGGCAGTGTATATGCTGGCCTCACTGCTGGCCGCCGTAGCCTGGGGCGGGCAATACTGCCGTAGCTGGTCCATCGGGCAAGATGCAAGCGTCGTTGCACAGGCCGTGGTCCAATATCATGACCGCACCGGACACTACCCCGCCCAGCTAGAGGGCATCGGGTATAACACACAGCAGGCCAGGTTTAGGTTGGGCTTGTACTATCGGCTGGATGAGGGAGGTCGGCCTGCTCTGATGTACCAGTCGCCATGGACGGTATTTGAAACGAATCACTACGATTTTGCCCAGAAAAGCTGGCATTTTGTTGGAGACTGATGCCGACTGGCATCAAGCGCATTACCCCTCTCGCACCAAGCATCGGAAGGAGACATGAAGCCCGTCACCCGCCACCATCTGTACAGCCTGGCATGGTCTGCGCTACCCCTGCTGTGGGTGGCGCGGGACGGCATGGCCTTGGCGCACTCGGGCTTGATATTTGTGCTGGTATGCCTGTCACCGGGGCTGCTGGTCGCCGGGCTGATTGAAGCTCATAGTACTGGGTCCTTCTATGGCGTGGCGATGCTGGTCAACATGCTGTTCTACGAAGGCATCTTCCTGCTGCGACGATGGAAAACCCGCCGTGCGGCAGCGCAAGCAACGAAGTCAGGGGCTGCTGAGCACTGAGAAGTGGGGTGCAGCAAGCGACTGTCCAGGCAATTGTTAGGATGGCTGTACATCAAAAGGAGCGTGTATGCGCTTAACACAGTGCTGGGGTTACTTGCTCATGCTGGGCGTGGTCGCGCTGCTGAGCGGCTGCCAGCCTGCCCCGGCGGAAATCACCCTGAAGGAAGGCGACGCGCGCATTACCATCACCAAAACCCGGGCCGTAACATCCGATGAAAAGGGCGACCGCCACCAAACCCTGTTGTATGGCACCTTGCAGATCAGTCAGCCCACCTTACGCCATACCCGTGCTAACCTGAATTGCCTGACCGCCACCATGGGGAACCAGCCTGATAGAGGAGGTTATGTCGATTCGATCGCCAGCGTATTGGCCAATCCTTATCCCCTGCAAAGAAAAGAGACCGCTATCAAGGTTTACTGGGTCTTTGACGGGCAACTAGATGCGGAGCGTGTGCTGAACGAAGCGCAAGTGGCACTCAAACCGGGCTGTGTGCTGTTGTACTGAGTGGATGGGGGAAATAGAGGGGGCGTCCACAGCAACACTGGAGCAAGCGAGAGCAAAGTAGGGCGCAATAACCGCAGGGCATTGCGCCCTACTGAACTGGGTAGAATAAATGGTTGAATTTAATAAAATACTTACTAAGAACAATTGCCCTCAATGTGGGTGTGAGAATGCACTTAATGCTGGGCAGCTTAACCATCGAGGTAAGCTTCGTTGGTACGAAACGGTTAATTGTACCAACTGTGGGTTACGCAGCGAAGCGGACGGAGGAGGAATTCCGCCAGTAGATATTCGGCAGAAAATAATTGATTATGATGGATTGTGGCGAGTTAATGTTTTGCAGGTAATTTCTAAAAAAGAAATTTTAAAAGTAATTCGAAAAGCACTCAGTATTGATATGAAAGAGGCAAGCAGGCTTGCTAAAGACCTGCCGGGAAATTTGTATGTTGGAACTAAGGAAGAGGCAATTTGGATTGCTGATTTATTGATCAAAGTGGGTGAGTCGCCAAATGTTGGCCGAGTCGAATAGCGAGGCCGGGCGCAATAACCGCAGGGCATTGCGCCGCATGTGTGCATTGTACCCGAGGCTGTCTGCAGGACCCACGCCTTCGGGTTGGCTGGCTGGGACGCTGTGCTGCGCCTTTGGGTATCAATAAATGGGACTTTCTTTTGCGGCGTAGCGGGCATGGGCAGGCTTGCTACCATGCAATCCATGCGCATTCGCACATGCTCGTTTCTGTACCACTTTGAATGACGGGCAGGCAGCGGGTACCTGCTTCAGGTGCCACTAGCCTGCTTGATGACCGGAGGCGCAGGGCCCCATGCCGTATCAGGAGCAGTTCCTTCCCGCAGTATTGATTGTACTGAGTACCAGTGTGTTTCTGGTGGTGGAGCGGGTGGCGCCGGGGCGGGCCTTGCCGAATGCACGCGGCTGGTATGGGCGGGCGGGGTTGATGAACCTGCTGCAGCTCGGCTTGATCGGGCTGGGCGGTTTGACGTGGAACCGGTATTTCAGGGGGCACGCCCTGCTGCAGATTGGCGGCTGGTCTAATCCGGTACTGGAAGGCCTGTTCTACTGGTTTGTGGGTACCTTTGTGTTCTACTGGTGGCACCGCCTTCGCCATGCCAGAGGCTTCTGGTTGCTGTTTCACCAGATTCACCATAGCCCCAGCCGGATTGAGGTGCTGACCTCGTTCTACAAGCATCCGCTGGAGATTGCGGCGGACTCGATCCTGACCGGCCTGCTGATCTACTGCGTGATGGGGGGTACGGCAGAGGCGGGGGCGTGGACCTCTCTATTTGGTGCAACGGGCGAGTACTTCTACCACGCCAATATCCGCACACCGAAATGGCTGGGTTACCTGATTCAGCGCCCGGAGCATCACGCCATTCACCATCAGCTGGACGTGCACCACTATAACTATGGCGATCTGACCCTGTGGGATCGCCTGTTCGGCACGTTCAAGGAGGCTGAAGATTTTGTCCCGGCCTGTGGCTTCCCGGGGAACGGTGAGGCGCGCCTCGCTGACATGCTGCGCTTCAGGGACGTTTACGCGGCTTCAGCTCAGCTGGAGACGCCCCCGCCGTTTGATCCCCAGCCCCAGCACGGCGAGTAGTGCGAGCGCGAGGAAGGGGAGGACGGTGAGGTTGACCGATTGCCAGCCCCAGGTGTTGAGCAGGCCACCGGCGGAGAGGGAGGCGAGGCTGACCAGGCCGAACATCAGGAAGTCGTGCGCGGCCTGCGTCTTGGCGCGTTCGCTGGGCTGGTAGGATTCGGTGAGCAGGTTGGTGCCGCCGATGAAGAGGAAATTCCAGCCCACACCCAGCAGAATCAGCCCGGAGAGGAAGTGCAGGAAGCCGATGCCGCTGAGCGAGATCACGACTTGTAACGCCAGCAGGGCGATGCCCAGGCCCATGATCGGCAGCACGCCAAAGCGGCGGATCAGGTTGCCGGTGAAAAACGAGGGGATGAACATGCCGAGCACATGCCACTGGATGACAGTGGCGGAGGCCCCTTGCGGCTGGCCGCAGAGCTGCATGGCGAGCGGGGTGGCAGTCATCACCATCGCCATCACGGCATAGCCGACGGCAGAGCCGATCACGGCGGTGAGGAAGACCGGCTGGCGCAGGATGGTGAGCAGGGGCCGCGCCGGGCCGTGCTGCTGGCTCACCTGCATTGGCGGGATATGGGTGCGGCTGACGATGAGCATGGCCAGCAGGCTGAGGCCAAACAGCACCAGATAAGCGGCGAGGTAGGGCAGCGGGCTGATGCTTTGGGTCCAGCGCCCGATGTTCGGCCCCAGTAGCCCGGCGACAATGCCGCCCGCAATCACCCAGGAGATGGCGCGGCTTTTGAAATCCGCGCTGGCAATGTCGGCGGCGGCAAACCGGTAGTACTGGGCAAAGCCCTGGTAGCCGCCCACCAGCGTATTGGCGAGGACAAACAGCCAGAAGTGATGCAGCCAGAGGGCCAGTGCGGCCAGCAGCCCGGCGGCGCAGCCCAGCCCGGTGCCGAGCAGAAAGCCCGCCTTGCGGCCATGGCGCTGCATCAGCAGGGAAGCAGGGATCATGGTGGCCGCGGCACCCACCATCATCATGGCAATCGGCAGGGTAGCCAGCCGCTTGTCGGTGGCCAGCTGCTGGCCAATCAGCCCGGAGAGGGTGAGCACCATCACGGAAATGGTCTGGAACAGGGCCTGCGCACTGGCCAGCAGCAGCACATTGCGTTTCTCGGCGTAGGTGGGCTGCATGGGTGGCCTGACGGGCTGTTGAGGGCATCACCCATTACCCTTTCCGGGCGACAGGCTGGCGAATGGCATATGGCTTGCCCTGCCAGCATACCGCGCCCACCGAGTGAACTCAATGGGCTGTGGCTACCGCTCCCCTTGCGGGTCAAACCGGTTGGGCTGAGCCTTCCCCGGCGGGGTGGAAAATCATGATCCAGTTGGTTTCCCAGGTCTGTCCGTTGTCTACCGAGAAGGCCTGCTCCCAGCGCGGGGTGCCGTCCTTGGCGGGGTACCACAGGAAACGGACTTTGATGTCCCGACCCTGAAACACATCGTCCGCCAGGAAGCAGCCCACGCCATTTTCAAAGCTGCCGCGCATGGGGGCATCCAGCGTGCCGGGAAAACGGCCATCCAGCCACCAGATGCTCCATTGGCGGGTGGCGGGGTCAAAGGAGCGCAGGGTGATGGCACGATAGGCGCCTCCCGGCATCTCCAGATAGTTGTCATCAATATTGCCCATGCCGCCCAGGATGTGCTGGGCATGGGAAGAGCCGTGGAAGTGATCCCATTCCTGGCAATTGGCCAGACGCTCTTTCAGGCGCTGGTGCTGGATATTCCAGCGGCCCATGAAGAAGTCAAAATCGGTACTGGAGGACATGTGCTGCCTTTCTGCTGAGCGCTTTCCGGGGCGGTAATGTGGGCCTCAAGCGGCGCTGGCAGACCGTTGCCGGCCTGGCTGCGCCGCTGTGGGGGACGGTGCGCTACATCATGCACAGCTGCCATGATGTAGAACGTATGTTCCATATCATGGCAGCAAATACCGGTTACCACAAGGGCTTTTTCATGCTTGCCGACGACCGGCATGGCGTGTGTGCTTACCAGCAGAAAGGTGCGGTGTTCTGCCAGAAGAACCAGCGCTTTTCTTCCCAGTGACGGGCATTGCCGATCTGGTAGGGGCGGGCGGCTTCGGCATCCAGCTGGATGATGGAAAGGTAGCCTGCGTGGCTGCCCACCACCAGCGTGCGGCCATCAGCGGAAATGTCCATGCCGGAGATGGTGCTGCCGAGGTGGTGGAACCAGTGAGGCTGACCATCCCAACCCATCGCCCGCAGGTAGCCATTGGCATCACCGATGATCAACTCACCGGGGCGGCAGGCGGTGGCGTACACCCGCGAGCCTTCCTGCAGCACGGTCTGGCGCGGATCGTCCGCGTAGTAATCGGTATCCATGCCCGGCAAATCGGCTACCGCCACGCCAATGGTGGTGCCGTTGTAGAAATGGCAGGCGTTGAAGGCGACGTGGCGGCCATCTTCGCTGAAGCAGGCAAAGTGCGGGTACTCGCTGTGCGGGCCGATGCTGGCCACCAGATTGAGGTCGCGGTCGAACACCAGATGCGCACTGCCCTGGTTGCCGACGGCAATCCAGCGGTTGTCTGGCGAGACGGCACCGTGTGGCATGTCGTAACGCATGTCGAAGGCCTCGTCGTCGTCGAGGTCTTCGCGGTCTTCCTCGATTTCGGCGTCGGTCGGCAGCAGGCGGGTGGCGCCGCTCGCCGCCAGCACCCAGATGCCGTGGCTGCTGACCAGCAGCAGGCGCTGGCCCTCATCAAACGGGATCAACTGGTTGGGTTGCTGCGCCCAGGATACATCCGACCCGCCCAGCTCGCCCAGTAGACCTTCCTGCCCGGTGGGCCAGTCGAAACGGGCCACTTCGCGGCCCTGCCAGCCCTCGGTCACCCGGATGCCTGCTGCGCTAGCGGCAGCATAATGGCGACGGTCCGCCGAGCGGCCAATGAACAGGATATCCTCCAGCCAGTGTGCCTCACGGCCACGCACATGCATCACGCCGCCATCCTGATACCAGTCGCCAATGCGGGCGAGGATGCTACCATCGTCCAGCAGCAGCACCTGCATCACCGCGCAGCCTACATGTTCCAGCAGCGGGATCATCGCCTCATGGCTGATCGGCAGCTCGGCCTTGAGGTCGCGGTCATTACCCGCTGCAAAAGCCGCACGTACATGCTCGACCACCGGCTGCAGCAGATGCTGGAGCTCGGGGACCGCCGGCTCCTTGCCCGCTGCATCCCAGCCCTCGCGCAGGCCGGTATCCACATAAGCATTGATGGCCTGACTATACGCCAGAACTTGCTGTTGCCACTCGGCCTGTTGTGCTGCATTCATGCGTGATCATCTCCTGTAAAGACCGGGGGATGATAACGTCATTGCCTGGCCGTGCGTGTGACGATTTGTGCAGCCGTGTGAAGGTTTACCGCCACACCAGCGAGAGCGTGAGGCTCCACATCACTGTGCCCACCAGCCCGTCCAGCAGCCGCCATGACAAGGGCCGGGCAAACAGCGGTGCCAGTAGCCGCGCCCCATAACCCAGCGCGGCAAACCACAGGATGGACGCGGTGGTGGAGCCGATGGCAAACCACAGCTTGCCCTCGCCCGGCTGCTGCGCGCCAATCGAGCCCAGCAGCACCACGGTATCCAGATACACATGCGGGTTGAGCAGGGTAAACGCCAGCACCGTGAGCATGGCCTGGCGCGCAGTGTAGCGAGGCGCCGCATCGCCCAGGTTCAGGCTCTCACTGGCAAATGCCGCCCGCCACGCCCGCAGGCCATACCAGAACAGAAACGCCGCACCACCCCAGCGGGTGAGGTCCAGCAGCAGAGGGTGCTGTTGCACCAGCGTACCCATGCCCGCCACCCCGGCGGCAATCAGCAGCGCATCACTCAGCATGCACACCAGCACCGTCTTGCCCACATGCTGGCGCAGCAGGCCCATGCGCAGCACATGCGCGTTCTGCGAACCGATGGCCATGATCAAACCGGCAGCAAGGCTGAATCCGGACAGGGCGGCGCTAAGCATAGGGAGGTCTCCATTTACGTTGCACCCAGCTTAACGCCTGTCAGCCACAGGGTGAAGCAAAGTTAAAATTACTCCATAATCATTAGAATATCTTAATAAGTGGGGTGGGCATGCAGCTGGACCAGAAGCAGTGCGAGGCGTTTCGTGTCGCCATCGAGCGCGGCAGTCTGGAGCAGGCCGCCACGGCGCTGCACGTCACCCCTTCCGCTATCTCGCAGCGTATTCGTGCGCTGGAAGCGTCGCTGGGTCGGCCGCTGCTGGTGCGCAGCCGCCCCTGCCGCGCCACGCCGGATGGGCAAGCCCTGCTGCAATACGTGCAGCGGGCCGCTCTGCTGGAGGCCGATCTGGTGGCTCGCTTCACTGAAGGGGAGGAGGCCTTGCTCACCGTGCCGGTGGCGGTGAATGCCGATAGCGTCGCCAGCTGGTTCCTGCCCGCCGTTGCCCCTTTCCTGATTGCCCAGCGGGTACTGCTGGACGTGACGGTAGACGATCAGGACCACACCTATCAGCTGCTGCAAGCCGGGCTGGCGCTCGGCTGCATCTCCACCGAAGCCCAGCCCATGCGCGGCTGCGTGGCCGAACCGCTGGGCGTGATGCGCTACCGTGCCATGGCCTCCGCCGACTTCATGCAGCGCTGGTTCCCCGATGGCGTCAGCCGCGAGCGCCTGCGCCACGCCCCGGTGATGGTGTTCAACCGCAAAGACCGGCTACAGGCCGACTTCCTGCAGCAGCACTTTGGCCTCAGCGACCAAGCCTGGCCCCGCCACTACTTGCCCGCCTCCGAGCCCTTCCTGCAAGCGGTGCGCCTCGGCCTCGGCTGGGGTATGCTGCCCGAAGTTCAAGTGGGCGGCCTTGCCGATTGCAACGGCCTGCACGACTTGCTACCCGCCCACCCCGTCGACGTAGGCCTCTACTGGCACAGCTGGAAAGTACAATCCCCCCGCCTGGAACACCTCTCCCGCACGCTGGTGCAGGCTGGACAGCGGATGTTGAGGCCGTTGTGAGGGGGCATTTCCACTATGAATCTATATCACTAGGTGGTATAGTTTTAATCCATGACATCCGGCCAGCGCATGCACATCTACAAAACCCGATCATTTGAAAAATGGGCTGGCAAAGAAGGCTTGACCGACGCCGCCTTGGCCGCAGCGGTCGCCGAGATGGAGAATGGCCTGATTGATGCAGACCTGGGCGGCCACGTGGTGAAAAAACGGATTGCCCTGCCAGGCCGAGGCAAAAGCGGTGGCGCCAGAACGCTGCTGGCTTACCGGACACAAGACCGCGCCTTCTTTGTGTATGGATTTGCCAAGAACGAGCGCGACAATATAGACAGCCAGGAGTTGAAAGCCTTGAAACGCCTGGCAACCATCATGCTGAGCTGGACCGCAACACAACTGGCGCATGCCGTGCAGCAAGGCAAACTGCTGCCAGTAAACCCGGACGGGAAAGAGGACAATCATGACTAGCCGCCTGCTGAAGACACTGCAAGAGACCGCACAGGACTTCGCCGACATTGGCCTGCTCGACACCCAGACCATGCGCGAATTTGAC
The DNA here is from genome assembly GCF_012641365.1 of Leeia aquatica. Lineage (NCBI taxonomy): Bacteria > Pseudomonadati > Pseudomonadota > Betaproteobacteria > Neisseriales > Leeiaceae > Leeia > Leeia aquatica. The sequence goes on along the minus strand of NZ_JABAIM010000001.1, from coordinate 675,589 downwards.
GCCACAAGCTTGCCGCCAGTGAAAGACTACACCGCAGACGAGATCAAGACCCTGCGACAACGCTGCCGGGCCAGCCAAGCGGTATTTGCGGCCTACCTGAACACCAGCCCCTCGACGGTACAGAAATGGGAGCGGGGCGAGAAACACCCCAACGGCCCCTCGCTGAAACTGTTGAACCTGGTGGAGCGAAAAGGGCTGGACGTGCTGGCATAAAGGGGGCGCTTTGCATCCTGCTGCATGGGTTGCTGTGGGTACCTTAGCCCGGTGTACAGCCCGGTAGGGCGCAATAACTGCAGGGCATTGCGCCGTATTTAACTTACCATCAGCTGAGTAGTGCAGCAATGGCCCATTGTGCCAGGCGGATGGAGGTATTAAATGGCCTCTCGGGGTAGGTGCATGGCGCAATGCTATGCGGTTATTGCGCTCTACTCAGCTGCGAGCATTCAATGGAAATATGGCAGCTGGAAGTTTAGGTCTGACCACTGAATCAATGAAGAACTTGATAACGCTTTTCAATTCAGTGAGAACGTAAAATGCATGATGTGTACGAAATAGGGCTTAGAACGAGTATATCATTCGAGGAAATGGCAAAGTTTCTAGCTGAGTATTTAGACCTCCCGCTAGAAAATGTTGTTACAGATAGCGAGTGCTGGTCTGAGCAATGGGAGGGTAAGGATCGTGTTGGCGTTGGATTGCTGGAATCCCCGGCAGGACTAAAGACAAATATATCAGGCTTCATATATCGCCCTCTGGATGATGCTGCGCTTGAGAAAATGGCCAAAAATGTAGCTTTTTATTTTAATTCTATGGCCGTAATAGGGGATTATCGAAAGACTGGCGAAGAAGGGCAAGGAAGATTTATTTGCTATTTTCCCGATGGTTCTGCTTGGGAAGCAGTAGATGACTCAGATGGGGCGATAAGTGATGTGGAGGTTCTTCATCCAATTTAAACGCTTGCGGCGCAGACTATAAGCCAGATGAACCCGGTAGGGCGCAATAACCGCAGGGCATTGCGCCGTATTCAACTTATCATCAGCTGAGTAGTACAGCAATGGCCCGTTATGCCAGCTTGAAGGCAGCATCACATGCCCTCACGGGGCAGGCAAATGGCGCAATGCCCTGCGGTTATTGCGCCCTACTAAGAGTGAGCGCACGGCATGCCCCGCCTCACCGTCCCCCCGTCACATCAATAAACGCGCCGGTGCTGAAGCTGGCGGCGTCGGAGAGGAGCCAGAGGATGGCTTCGGCGACTTCTTCGGGCTGGCCGCCGCGTTGCATGGGGACGGTGCTGGCCAGGCGGGCGACGCGGCCGGGTTCGCCACCGTCGGCATGGATGTCGGTTTCGATCACGCCGGGGCGGACGGCGTTGACGCGGATGCCTTCGGCAGCCACTTCTTTGGAGAGGCCGATGGTCATGCTGTCCATGGCGCCTTTGGAGGCGGCGTAGTCGATGTATTCAAACGGTGAGCCGCCGCGTGCCGCGCCAGACGACACATTGACGATGCTGCCGCCCTGGCCGCCCAAGCGGGTGGACATGCGCTTTACCGCTTCACGGGTGCAGAGGAAGCTGCCGATCACATTGGCCTGCAGCACCCGCTGCCAGCGGGCGGCATCCATTTCTACCAGCCGCATCTGGCGCTCCAGAATGCCGGCGTTGTTGACCAGCCCGGTGAGGGGCTGGCCCAGGCCGTCTGCCGTTGCAAACAGGCGCTGCACGTCAGCTTCCTGCCCGACATCCGCTTGCACCGCCCACACCTGCCCGCCGTTGGCGCGCAGCTCGGCCACCAGCGCTTCGGCCACCGCCTGCTGACGCAGGTAGCTGAAGCAGACGGCGTAGCCACGGGAGACAGCCAGCCGTACCGTGGCGGCACCAATGCCCCGGCTGCCGCCGGTGAGGATGATCAAGCCAGCCATGTCTATCTCCTTAGCGCGCTAATAATAATGAGCATCATGCCAGCGCTACGCGCAGGCAGCAAGCCTTGATGTTCGTACCTTGCCGGTATGCCAAGGTGAGGCAGGGCTAGCGGTGCGGCGCAATGCCCTGCGGGTATTGCGCCCTACTGGTTAGGCTGTCCTCAGCCTGCCTCGCCTGGCTGGGTGGGGTTAACCACTTATGCTAGACGTGATGCACCTTGCCGCCATCCACCCGGATCATGGAGCCGGTCAGGTAGCTGGCCTGCTGGCTGGCGAGGAAGGCGGCCACCGCGCCAAACTCTTCCGGCTCGCCAAAGCGGCGCAGCGGGATGCTGGCGGACTGGCGCTTGCTCATCTCGTCCACGCTCACACCGGCCTCTGCGGCGGCGCGTGCGGTCAGCGATACGCTGCGGTCGGTGTTGATCAGGCCCGGCAGCAGCATGTTCACCGTCACGCCATCCGCCGCCACTTCGCTGGCCAGTGTCTTGCACCAGCCCACCAGCGTGCTGCGCAGGCTGTTGGAGAGCGCCAGCGCCGGGTTGGGTTCTTCCACGGTGGTGGAGGCGACCGTCAGGATGCGTCCCCAGCCGCGCGCGCGCATGCCAGGCAGCACATGGTCGGTAATCTGCACCAGCGACAGCACCAGACTCTGGAATTGCGCTTGCCACAGCGAGAGCGGAATACCGGCAGCAGCGCACGGCGGCGGGCCGCCGCCATTGTTGAGCAGGATGTCGACTGGCGGCAGTTCGTCCAGCTGCAGCAGGGCTTGCGTCACCTGCTGCGGGTCGGCCAGGTCGGCCGGCAGGCAGTGCACGGTGACACCGTATCCCTGCAAGCGCTGCGCGGCCTGTTGCAGGCGCTCGGCTTGCCGCCCCAGCAGAGTAAGGCTCACACCTTCTGCCGCCAGTGCGGCGGCGGTGGCATAGCCCAGCCCGCTGCCGCCGCCCAGAATCAGGGCATGTTTGCCCTGTAGTCCGAAATTCATAGGTATTCTCCTTGTGGAATCAATGCATGGATGGCGTGGTAGAGCTGGTGCTGCTCTTCATCGCTGCTGTAGTAGCTCACCGAGGCGCGGGCCAGCTCGTGCAGGCCGCGTGCCTGCATGTCGAGCGGGGTGTAGGCCACGCCGTTGGCACCAATGTGGATGCCTTGCTGGCGCAGGCGCTGCTGCAGCACGCTGGCGGGCAGGCTGTCGACGGTAAAGGACACCAGGCCGGAGCGTTGCAGGCCCAGATCATGTACCGTTACCCCCGGCAGGGTGGCGAGCCGCTGGCGCAAGGCTTGTGCTTGTTGGTCGATGCACAGGAGGATGGTGTCCAGCCCGATGTCCAGCGCGTAGCGGATGGCTTCGCCCAAAGCCAGCTTGATGGCGGGGGCCAGCTCGGCATCTTCAAACCGCCGGGCGCTGTCTATCCAGTCGAACCGGCCTTCGCGCCAGGGCTGGGTCTGCACATTGCCATAAGGCGGGGTCAGCTCGGCCAGCCGCTCGCGGCGCACATACAGCAGGCCGCTGCCACGCGGGCCGCGCAGGTATTTGCGCCCGGCGGCCACCAGCAGGTCGCACTGCAGCTCATTCACGTCCACCGGCAGCTGGCCGACCGCCTGCGCGGCGTCGATCAGATACAGCGCACGGCTGCCGCGCAAGCGCTGGCCGATCTCCGCCGCCGGGTTGATCAGCCCGCCGTTGGCCGGTAGCCAGGTGAGCGACACCAGCCGCACCCGATCGTCCAGCACGGTGCTGAGTGCGTCCGGGTCCACGCTGCCATCGTCGCGGCTGGGCAGCACTTCCAGCGAGAGGCCATGCCGCTGCGACAGGTCTTGCAACAGCGCCAGATTGCTGGCCCATTCCTGCCGCCCGATCAGGATGCGGTCGCCCGCTTGCCAGCGGATGCTGGCCACCAGCCGCCCCCAGGCCGCACCGGCTCCGGTGCTGAACGCCACTTCGTCCGGCTGGGCCCCCAGCAGGCGGGCGGCATCCTGATAGGTGGCGTCCACCGCGCTGGCCACGCTGGCGGCGGCTTCCATGCCACCACGTTCGGCTTCACGCTGCCACTGTGCCTGCAGCACATCCAGCACCGGCTGCGGCATCAGCGAGCTGCCAGCATGGTTGAAATGGCAGACGTGCTGCAGGCCGGGCGTCTGCGCGCGCCAGTGGGCGAGGGCGGGGCGGTTCATCAGGCCAGCTCAATGATGGCGTCGACTTCCACCGCCACCCCGACCGGCAGCGAACCCACCCCCACCGAGGTACGCACGTGGCGTCCGGCGTCACCAAACACCGATACCATCAGGTCGGATGCGCCGTTGACTACCTGTGAGTGGTCCGCAAATTCCGGCGTGGCATTGACGAAGCCGCCCAGCCTTACCACTTTGCGGACCTGGTCCAGCCGGTCGTCAGTGGCCTGGATGATGTGGGCAATCAGCGACAGGCCGCAGCTTAGCGCAGCCAGCTGGCCTTGCTCGACATTGAATTCGCGGCCCAGTTTGCCGATATAGGCCGGTTCGCCTTGCTGCTGCGCAATCTGGCCAGAGAGGTACAGCAGGTTGCCGGTACGAACGCGCGACACATAGTTGGCGGCCGGGCTGGTGAGCGGCGGCAGGGACAGGCCCAGTTGTTCGACACGGGCGCGGATGCTGTTGGACATGATGATCTCCGGTATGGGCTAAAGGTGGAGTCATCATGAGGGTCGCGCGCGCGGCTGACGAGCGCGAAGAATTTACCCGATGGGTGAACTGGATTCACCCATGGCGGCTTCCTGCTGCAGCCAGTCGGCAAACGCCTGCGCCGCCGGGGAGGGCGGACCGGGCGGCAGCAGCAGCCAGTGGCTCACATCGCCGCGCAGCACCAGTTGCGGGAAGGGGCAGGCAAGGCTGCCTTGCGCCAGCAGCGGCGCCAGCAGCCGCAGGCGGCCCATTGCCAGCCCCTGGCCGGATTGCGCACCGTGCAGCACAATATTGTAGTCGGTAAGCATGGTCTGGCGGGTACCGGCCAGCGAGCAGCCAAACGCGCCCGACCACGCACTCCATTCCAGCGCATTGGGTGACCAGGAAAACAGCAGGTTGTGCTGCAGCAGGCTTTCCGGCAGCCGCCACGGCCCGCCTTCGGCCAGCAAGGCCGGGCTGCAGATCGGCGTGAGCCATTCGTCCATGATCTGGATGCCTTGCACATCCGGCCAGTCCCCCCGCCCGTAGCGGATCGCCACATCGGTATCCACGCCGGGTTGCGACAGGCGGATGCTCGGGTCCATCTGCAGCTCGATGTCTGGATGCTGCGCCTGAAAGCGGTGCAGGCGCGGTACCAGCCAGTGGCTGGCGAACGAAGCCAGCAGGCTCACCCGCAGCACCTGCCGGGTAGGCGCACGTACCGCCTGCGTGCCTTCCTGCAGCAAGGCAAAGGCGCGCCGCACCCAGTCCAGATACTCGGCCCCGGCCGGGGTCAAGCGGATACGGCGGGTCTCCCGCACAAACAGCTTCTGCCCCAGCTCATCCTCCAGCCGGGCGATCTGGTGGCTGACCGCACTGCGCGTCAAATGCAGCGCCTGCGCCGCCCGTGTGAAGCTGAGCAGGCGACCTACCGCTTCAAACACATGCAGGGCGTGCAGGGAGGGCAGGCGCGGGGGCGTCATGGTGGTGTCAGTTGAGTAAAGGCCCATCATGCCGTTAGCACGGACCCCGTGGCAAGGGGAGGGTGGGCAAATGCGAGTGCCGGGCCTATGATGTCTGCTTTCTCCTGTCTGGATGGATGAGCAAAGCATGGACAAGCTGGTGCTGGTACTGGCCGATGGGCTGCGGGCGGATACCGCGCGATTTTATATGGGCTATCTGGCGGCGCTGGAGGAGGGCGGGCGCGCGCATCGTACCCAGTTCCCTTGCATGCTGCCCAGCCTGTCGCGCCCGCTGTATGCTACTTTGATCACCGGGCGTGCACCGATCGAGCACGGCGTGGTCAGCAATGATCAGCCGGGTGTGTCCTGCGGCGAAACGCTGTTTCACCAGCTGATGCAGTCCGGCAAGCGCAGTGCCGCTGCCGCCTACTACTTCTTTTACGAGATGCTGAGCGGCGAGCGCTATCACCCCTACCAGCACCGGCTGGCAGCCGTGCCGGCGGCGGGCCTGGGCGCGGCCTGCTGGTACCACGCCGATGAGTACCCGGACAGCCACACCCTGGCCGACGGTGAAGCGCTGCGCCAGCACTACCAGCCCGATTTCCTGATGATCCACACCATGGGCAGCGACCACGCCGGGCACGTGCATGGTGGCGGTACAGACGCCTACAACATGGCCGCCCGCGTGCTCGACATGCAGCTGGCGTTGCTGATCCCGCGCTGGCACGCCGAAGGCTACCACGTGGTACTGACCAGCGACCACGGCATGCACCCCGACCGCATGCACGGCGGCACCCAGCCGGTAGAGCGCGATGTACCCTTCTACTGGCTCCCGCACGACCGCAGCCGCCCGGCGCTACCGCTCGCCCAGCGCGACGTACGTGCCTTCCTCGCCCGTGTGCTGCTGGGGGCGGGGTGAGCGTCGCAGCACTCTTGCCTGCTGCATCGCCCGCCTGCGGGGACGACACCCGATTTCAACCGCTGGCGGCGGGCTGGCCCATTGCCGACATTGCCCCGGCGGTCGGGCTGGTGGACCTGGCACACTTTACCCGGCTGTTCAAACGGCTGTACGGCCTCACCCCGGCCCGTTATCAACAGCAGTCTGGTAGCAGGCCGCTGCACTGACGCCGTACAGGCTGGCGTTTGTCGAATGGGGCAACCAGCGGGCAGGACAGGGATGCGGATCACGGTGAGGAAATGCCGGCTTCGACCGACTGGATGAAATGTAAACAACGGGCCTTTTGTGCGGCAAGGCGTCTGGATACGACGCTTTGGATGGCCTGTTTTGACTTCCGGATCGCCCTCAATTGCAATCTGGCGGGAAGTTCATCTGAAATAAAAGGCAGGCAGATCGCGTCGGCTGCAAGTGCTGGTGTTTTTCCAACCAGGGGCAGGACGGTTTTTGGCGACTGCTGCATGGCTTGTCCCAGCGCGGCCTGAATGCCTTCGGTGTAACAGGCATCTGAGTAGGCCAGCATTTTTTCTGCTAGCGACACCCACGGCGGAGAACCGGTGGCTATTTCCACGTAAGCGCTGCCCTCATGCTTTTCGCAGCTGAAATACGTCTCCAGAGCAAGCTTGGCACCGCCTTCCTTCAGCGCAGTTTCAACCCTGTGCACGCTTACGGTTCCTGCGGCAGCCCCCGTGCGCAACGTGCATGCGAACAAAGCCGCAATAAGCATCCAGATGCAGCAAGATCTACTCACGATGGCACCTGCACGTCGTTGCCATGATGCCTATGGTCGCAAAAGCGATCCGAAACAAGGTGCCCAAGTGCTACGAGATTCATCAAGGGTGCCCCTTTTAATACCTGCCTTGCAAGTCAAGCCGGTTTCTCTGGAAGGATTGTCTTGTCATTGCGCATGAAATGTCAAAGTCATTTTCCGGGCGACGGGCTGATCAAGCAGGTCCCCTTCCGTTACCTGCTCAACCGTGTGTGACAACCAGACCCATGGGGGATACCAGTAGCAGTCTGGTACAAGACCGCAGCACGGACACCGCATAAGCTGGTGGTTTTCTGACTGCCGGAGCCAGCTGTGCCAGACCTCATCGACCTCCATACTCTCGCCACCAGTCTGCCCCAGGCCTGGTGCTCGCACCTGTTTACCGATTCCAGCAGTCTGCGGGGCAAGGTGCTGCGCATGGACGGCTAGGCGCTACCGGAAGAGCGCCACCCTTATGAAGAGCTGCTGCTGGTGCTGTCCGGCCAGATGCCGCTTCGGCTGCATGGAACGCTGCGGTGGGTGCATGCCGGGCAATGCTGCCTGGTTCCTGCGGGTATCCCGCACGCGGTTGATGCGGGTAGCGACGGTGTATTGCTGATCATCGAACCTGTCCACCCCGCCCCATAGCCGCACAAGGCAAGGCTTGCTAGCATGTTGGTTTCTTGGCGAGGTGAGCGGGGCATGGAGCAGGGGTTCAAGGTGCTGGCAAGCATGGTGTCGGTGGCTGCGGTGCTGCTGGCGGCTGGCATGCTGCTGATCGGGTTGTGGGCCCTGCTGCGGCAGCACGCCCTGCGCCGCCTGTGGCGCGGTCTGCGCCTGCTGGCACTGGCGCTGCTGTGGACCTTGCTGATGTCTGCCATCAGTGTGGTGTGCGCGTGGCCATGGATGGCGCTGTACTTGGGTGAACCCGCCATTGTTCTGCCGCTGAACCCCTACCTGCAACTGGCGCTGGTGATGGTTGTGTATATCAGCTCCGTGGCCCTCTGCCTGCATGGCGTGCTTAAATTGTTCAAGCGTGCGGGCTGGGTACCGGAGCCCGCTGTGTCTCACCCGCCCGATGTGGGGGCGTGATCGCGTGGCCGGGGCGTAGACTGGGCTGCCCCAGGTCTTGATGCGGCTCATCACGCAGCTCGTCATGAAGGTACTCGCCGCCATCACACGCTGCCAGTATGGCCTCGCTAAACTTTTTCAGCATGGCCGGATCGTATGGTGATCCCGCTTCCCCTCAAACGCAGGAGAATAACGTGCAACGACGTTTCAAGGCTGCCATCGCAGGTCTACTGTGGGTTGCCGCCAGCATGGCGGTGGCAGGGCCCGCCTGTAGCCCGGGCATGCTTCCGGTCAATGGCCATGGGCTGTGGGTGAATCATCAGGCCGGCGCGCAACCGACGCTTGTGTTTGAAGCCGGGGGCGGCAACGATGCCACGGGCTGGTCCCGCTTTCTGGAGCAGGCCAAGCCGCTGGGGCTCAGCACCTTTGTCTATGACCGGGCAGGGCTGGGAAACAGTGAAGTAGACCCGTCTCCCTATACGGTACAGCGGGAGGTCGCCGCACTGGCGGCTGCGCTGGAAGCCTGTGAGGTCAAAGGTGACCTGATACTGGTGGCCCATTCCTATGGCGGCAACATCGCCTTATTGCTGGCGGCACAGCATCGCCAGGTCAAAGGTGTGGTGCTGCTGGATACGGTGATACCGGGTTACAACACAGCCGAGCGCATCCAGAAAATTCTGGATACCTATCGGCCGCAATACCCGGAAATACGCGAAAAAGCCCCCAAGCTTGCGGCTGCAGTCATCCCGATGATGGAAGCCTACCCGGACACGGCCAAGGCGCTGGATGCAGTAAGCCTGCCGCCGGGCTTGCCGGTGGTAGACATCGTGGCAGAAAAGCCAGCGGTGGATACCCCGGAAGAAGCCGCCGCCTGGCATGCTGCCCATCGTGCCTTTGTGCAGAAAGATACAAGCAGATCCTATGTCCTCGCCAAAGACAGTGGCCACAAGGTGATGGTAGACCGGCCAGACCTCGTCCTCCGCGCGATTGAAACCCTGCTTCAGCGCATCACGGTTCAGCCCTGACAGAGCCAGCCTTGCTGCCACGGTGGGCTGCGATCGCTAAACTTTTTCAGCATGGCCGGATCGTATGGCGATCCCGCCTTCCTTCAAACACAGGAGTATGACGTGCAAAGACGTTTCAAGGCTGCCATCGCAGGTCTGCTATGGGCCGCCGCCAGCATGGTCATGGCCGAGCAAAGCTGCGAGCAAACGGGAGGCGCGCAGCTCTCCAGCCTGCTGGTGGCCCGCTGTATCAATGTGGATGCCAGCAGTCATCCCCCCTGCAACGCCAGCAACCGCTGCGAATGGATGGCAGAAGCCATCCGCATTGGCTGCCTCGGTCTGCTGCAAGACCCGGCCACCGCGCCGGTCTACTGCCGTAGCGGCCAGGAAAACAACGCCAGCGTGATTGCTGCCGCCCGCCAGACCATCAACAGTGCCCACAGCGCCTGGCGCAAGGCCTTTCCGGACAGCGACCCCAGCCGCATTGCATTCAGCATTGAAGAGCTGAACCAAGACCAGCGGGAAGACTTCGCCGCCCTGCGCCCGTTGAAAGACGGCAGCACAGTGCAACTGGTGGTGTTCTACGGGCAGCCAGATGGCAGCTTCGCCCTCCAGTTCAGCTCGGGCGAACTGGCCGTGCCTGCCGGCAGCAAGCAAAGCGTCACCCTCAAACAACGCTACCGCCTGGTGAGCAGCGACCCGAGCAGCAGTGACCCCGACTATCAGACCAAGGCCGACAGCTTCCTCTTCTTTGAGCGCAGCAGCAGCACCGGCAGCCTGCGCCTGCAGTATCGGCTGGAAGCGGGTGAACTGCGCCTGATCGGGCAGGAACGTACCGTGCAGCAGGGCAAGGACAGCAATGGCACCAGCATCAACTACCCCGCAGGCAAAGTGCTGCAATGGGAACGCCGCAACGGCAAACGCAGCGAAACTATCCGCAAAGACCCCAACCTGCCACGCCTGCTGCTGCCACAGCTTAATGAAGCGATGTTGCATTAGTCCCGCTGTGGGGGGGCTGAAACGCAACACGCTACCGCGGACTGATTTTTAATCGACCAGGAAAGACAACAGATGTCCTACCCGAAAATCGCCCTTGCCTCGCTGATAGCGCTGGGCGGGATCAACACTGCCATGGCACAGGGTCAAGTCCAGTTTGGGACGCCCGTGCGTGCGAATAATGCACAAAGCAATCACCAGCTGCCCCTGCAAATATCGCAACCCCCTGCCGGACTGGCTAATGGGGCCGAGGTGGTGCTGATTTCCGGCTATGAGCCTGCCAATGCCAGTCAGTCGGGTGGCATGATCATTGTGAACGTCAACCGGCCAGGCTCCAAGGTGCTGCTGGTGTTGAGCAGTTACGAAAAAATCCAGTGGAACGTGATCGCCTCTCCGGGCACCAACATCGTGGGCATCATCGTCGGCGGCCATGACAAACCCACCGTGACCACTACCATCAAGACACAGGCTTGGCTGGCCGATTTGCCCTACGCCTATGAAACCGAGAACCGGAACTTCAAGACACTGCTGACCACCTTGAACACTCGGATGGGTGTCAAGAAGATCGACGTCTTTCGAGGCAGCTACGCCATTCCCGCCGCGTTGAGCATCAACAGCATGGACCCGCCGCGAGCCGCCCTGACCACCGCAGACCCCGCACCGCAAAAACCGGTCACGGATGTGGGGTTCAGTTTGCTTGCAACGGATGGCAGCAAAGTACGCTGGACCCTCAGTGGCCCGGCAGGCCATGCGGACAAAACGTATCCAGAAGGCAAACTGACCGCACCGGAAGCAGGTCGCCCGCTCTACCGCCTGAGCAGCGATCAGCTGGAAGTCGCTGATTCGGCAGGCGGCAGTGCTACCGCCATCACCCTCCCGCCGAACTTCCCCCGCTTCTCTTGGGCGATGGATCTGGCCTATGACGACAAACGCAATATCATCAGCGTCATCAGCCTGGGAGGCGAAGGTTTTCTCTACCGCTTCGACGCCAAAGCCCGCCGCTGGCTGGACTTCCGCTCCCTGAACAACATAGACCTGTTCTCGCTGGCCTACGACCGTAAGATGGATCGCTATGTCGCATGGACCGATCAAGGCAGCCTGCTGTTCATCTCCGGCGACGGCAATGCCCAAGGCAGCAAGGAAATCGCCAGCCGTCTCGAAGGCTTCGGCCGCCTGTACGACCGAGGCAATGAACGCATGCCCCGCCTTACCCTCGCCCCGAATGGCGACGACATTGCGCTGTTGTACCTGCAGGGCGGCAGTGTCAAACGGATCTGGCATTACAACGTCAAAACCGACAAGGTACTGTTGACATATACGGCGGGGTAGTACGGTTATGCAGGATCGGTTTGAACAATACGATAACAGCATTGATCCTGCTGGCGCAGACTATTGGTACGATCATGCGCTGCCGCTTGCTATCGAATTGCTATGGCAATTTAAGCATTCAGACTGGACACGCTTGCGGCAGGCACTATCCTTTCGGAGTGTATCTTGGTTGTGCCGGTGTGCTGAAACACTCGAAGAAGTATATGCAGCATCGTCGCTGGATATCTTGAAGGAGCTTTTGTGTCATCCTGAGGATCGGGTTGCAGTGGCCGCAGTAGACGCCCTGAAAGGCTGGGCTCTGGCAGGGCAAATTATCTCAAGTGATGCAGTGATGCTACAACGGCTATCGAAGTTACATGCCAAGCCTGAACTGGAGTGTCGATATGCTGTTGAACTTCTGCAGGCGAAGCTATGTGCATCAAGCGATTAGCGGGCCGCTGCATCACTGTAGGCCGGACTTATTTCACCCTCGGGCAGAACAGCGGTCGTGGCAGGTGAACGGTGCTGATGCCAACGAGAGCGGAGCATGCACAAACCCATCGCCAGCACGGTGGGGATCGCGCAGATGGCCAGGGCGATGAGGTTGTAGTTGAGCAGCGCCATAAACAGGGTCCTGGCGGGGTGCTGCATGGAGATATTGGCCGTATCAGTCAGCACAGCGGCCAGTGGCGCAAGCAGGACAACATCCGCAATCGCATCACAGGCCTCGTCCACATCACCCACCAGCCAGACCACAGGTTGCAGGCACAGGAAGATCAGGAAGAAAGGCAGCAGAAGCAGTAACCACGGGTTGGGCTGCAGGTCTTGCAGCCATGCAGGGGGTGCCCAGTCGAAAAGGTGGAACAAACCACCGCAGCTGATCATGCAGGCCGACAAGGTAAGCAAGCTAGACAGATAGGCCAGGCGGTTTCGGCTCAAATGTGGCAGCTTCATATGACCTGTCCTGAAAGGCGAGGATGACAGCCCCATTTTGACAGGGTTAATGCATGTCAGGCTGGCATCAGCAAAGCGCTAGCCCAGTGTGGTGTTTGGTGGCAGAAAATGCGACTTTTCATTTCGATTTGCAAAGAGGGTGTGATATCCACCAAGTGTTGCGCCATCAAATGGGGTGTAGACGTTCAGGCTTGATCTGATCGTGGACCCGCTTTGACGGTGCCCGCTTGCCAGGCCACGTCTGGACTGCTGCAGATCATGGCTTCTCTTGTGGCGCGTTCGCTTGAGACATCGATAGCGGCTTCAATGTGTGCAGCACGAAAAACAGCAGTTTGCTGAGAGCGATGGCCAGCAGGATGCCGCTCATGACATGGCCGGGGCTGAAGGTTTGCAGCGAGACGGGTTCGATGCGCCCGGCTGTTACACGGTAGCGGCTGGTAAGGGTGAGGTCGTCATCGCTGTCGATGGTTTCGATCAGGGTGCCTTGCGGGCTTTGTGCCACGATGCGAACTTCTGCTTCCCTGATACCCCCGCCCTCACTGAACCTGGCGGCTTGCGTCCATAAGGTGCGGCCCGCCAAGGCCGGGCTGCGGGCTTCTTGCAGACTGACCAGCTCAAAGGGTTTGCCTGTGTGGCTGCTGACGGCCACCTGAAACAGTCCACTCGGCACCGCGCCGGGCTGATAATCTGTGGCAGACAGCCAGGACAACAGCCGTGGCAGCAGGAACATCAGCAGCAGGAACACGCACAGAAAAGCCAGTTTGCTGTGCGGGAATCGGGATAAGGTAAGCTTGATGTGCTGGCGCATGCCATGATCAGGTAGTTCGTCCTGCAGGCAGTCTACCGGTATGGCCGAACTGTCGCCAACTGCAGCCCACCGCCACCGCCACCGCCACCATCGACACCGCCATTGCCCACTGCCGCCGCACTTGTGCTCGACATCAGTCGGGCAACGCAGTGGGGAAGGCAGGAGGGGGCCGCATGGTGGGTGTTTCAGTATGAAACAGCGTGGGACACCGTATTTTCGTGTCATCATGATGAGGGCCAGCCGGGCCGTTCTGTCCGTCTACATGATGCATTCGCCCCGAGGAGGTATTGGTTGCCATGGGAATCCTGACGTTTAGCCTCAACGTGACCTTGGACGGTTGTGTCGATCACCGTGAGGGTATCGCGGATGAGGAGACACATGCGTTTTTCACCCGCCTCATGGATGAGGGCGGTGCGATGCTGTGGGGGCGGGTGACCTACGAAATGATGGAGGGCTATTGGCCAGCGGTGGCCCGTGGTGAGGTGGAGGCCCCGCCTGCGATCCGGGAGTGGGCGGTCAAGCTGGAGGCCAAGCCGAAGTATGTGGTGTCCTCTACGCGCAAGGATTTCCATTGGGTCCACAGCCACCACATGGCAGGTGACCTGCGTGCGAGTGTCCAAAGGTTGAAGGATGCAACACCCGGGGGCGTGCTCCTCGGCAGTGGCCAGCTTGCGGCTGAGCTGGATCGCCTGAATCTCATTGACGAGTACCAGTTCCTCATCCATCCCAGGATTGCCGGTCATGGCCCGACCCTTTATCAGAGCGGGTTGCCCAGCACGCGACGGCTCGATCTGGTGTCGGCAACACCGCTCCGTAACGGCGCGGTCGCGATGCACTACCGGCGAGCTGCTGATTGATGCAGTAGTTCGCTGCTGCGGCGCATGCCGCGCGCGAGCGACCCCTTGGCCAGTGGGGGACATCCATCGTGATGCGTCATTGGCTGGGTGAGGCTGCTATAGTATGGTTTCCCAGACGACGGGGCTGCCCCATGCCTGTTACTCGCCGGTCCTTTCTGGCAGCGGGTGTCATTGCACCCTTGCTGACCTCGTGCGCAAGTGTTCTTGCCGACTACCGTGAGGTGCCGTTTGAGGCTTTGGCTGCCCGGCTGCGGGTATGCGCTGCCAGTTATGTGGCGCTCAAGGCAGGCCAGCCTGCTCCAGCCGTGCTGGTGTCGCCCTGCTCAATGCAGCCCCCGCTGGATGAGGTGTCTGTGTTCCAGGCCGCCTCGCTGACCAAGCCGCTTGTTGCATACGTCGTCATGAAGCTGGTGGCGGAAGGCAAACTCGACCTGTCGGCCCCGGTCTCGAACTACTTGCCTGAGGGGTATGTGCATCAGGCCGATCCCATGGTGCCACTGAGGCTGGCGCATACGGATATCTTCCCGGCGGCCAGCCTGGCACACATCCCGGTGTTTACCTTGCTGAATCACAGCTCGGGGCTGCCCAACTGGAGCCGTGGGCCGCTCACTCTTGCGTTCCAGCCAGGCTCTCGCTGGCAATACTCGGGGGAGGGCTTCATGCTCCTGCAGGCGCTGGTCTGCGCACTCACCGGGCTGGATTTTGAGCGCAGTGTGTCCCGGTATGCGTTTGTGCCGCTGGGTATGCAGCACTCACGGCTGCGCTGGACGGATGACCTCCGGATGCAGAGCGTCAAAGGCACCTCATGGTTTGGCAACGAAAGTCAGCTGACCTATACCCAGCCGCTGGCGGCAGGCTCATTGCTCACCACGGCGGCGGACTATGCCCGCTTGATGCAGGCTGTGTTTGTAGACAAAACCATACTGACACGGACGCTGAGCCAGGCGGTTGCCGTAGAGAACGGGCTCGGGCTGAGCTGGGGGCTGGGCTGGGGCATCGAAAACGCTGCCCAGGGCCCCTACCTCTGGCAGTGGGGTAACAACCCGGGGTTCCGGGCCTTTGCCATGATGTCTGCCACGACAGGAGATGGTTTTGTCCTGTTGACCAACAGCGAGCGTGGCATGCCGCTGGCGGCATCACTGGCGCACCAGATCATGCCCGCTGAGCACGGCGTATTCCGTTTTCACAAGCTGGGGTAAGGCATGCCCGTACATCCCGCAAGCGGGGCACTGCCCGCGCGTTGCGCCTCGATAGGGGCGTGCGCTTGGCTCGTTAGCCGTGCAACGAGGCTTCCACCAGTTGCTGCACGCGGGCCAGGGTAATGCCGTGGTGTTGTTCGAGGGCGAGCGGGTGGGCGGTGGCTTCCAGGGTGATCAGCGGGCGCTCGCCAACGGGCATGGTCTGCACATGGGTTTTCAGGCTCAGGGTGCTGGTGCTGTAGCCGGGCAGGGCGCTGTGCAGCCAGCCGAAACAAGGCGGCTCCTGTTCGCGGCCCGGGGTGTGCCATAGCGCATCACAGCGCCGGAAGCTGGCTTCGCTCAGCGACACCCAGGCGAGCCAGGTGAAGGGCGTGGCGGTATCGACGACCGGCAGCAGAATGCGGCCGAGGATGGCGTAGTACCGGCCCTCCAGCACGCACTGGTCGCTGCTGAGCCGTGCGCGGCTGCGCTCGGTGTCCGGCCAGCGCAGCCACAGCTCGGGTGCCGAGAGGCCCAAGCACATTGGCAGTTCGTCGTGGTGCTGGCCGCAGGTGGTGCAGTCAAAGCCGCTCATCGGGGTATCGCCTGCTCGCTGGCTGATTGGCGGCTGCCCGCTTTGTCGAGAAGAACCGCATGCCGGATTCAGCCTGATTTGATTTCACTGATCGGGATGGTACCGGCGCTGCGTTTGCCTTTGGCTTGCATGGCGTATTCGCGTGAGGCGAAGTTGCTGCCTTTGAGGGCGGAGAGCAGTGGCCCGTTTTTCTCGATGCGGGTCTTGAACAGGAATTCCATGATTTCATGGAACCAGACCCGGCGGCCCATGCGGGTATACCAGCGCATGGCATGCCGCACGCCGGCATCCGGGTGAAACAGCATCCGGCGCAGCACGCGGGGTCTGGCCTGCATCAGCACTTCGATGATCTTGAACCACAGGAACACGCGCCAGACGGGGACGTTGCCTGCTTCCAGCACCTGGTGCTTGTAATCCCACTTGGTGGTGTCTTTCTGCACCACACGCCGGTTTTCCACGCTGCTGTAAAACGGTGTCCACTTGTGCGGGGTGGCGTAGAGCAGCTGCACCTGGTCCGGGTCGTAAGACAGCAGATGGCGGTAGGAGCGCCAGTAGTCGGCATCACCTTCTTCCTGAAAACCCAGCACATAGGTGGCCATGGAGAGGATGCCATGCTGGCGCAGCAAGCGGATGGCTTCCCGGTCCTCCGACACGCTGCCGCCCTTGCGGATGTTGGCGATCAGGTCCTCGCTATAGGCTTCAATGCCCAGTAGAAAGCGGATGACCCCCGCCTGTTTGTAGAGGTGCAGGATGTCCTTGTCACGCACAATATCCCCGGCGCGGGTGGAGCCGACCAGAATCAGCGGTACGTTTTCGGCAATCAGGGCTTCCAGAAAGGTGCGCCAGGCCTTGCGGGAGCCGGTGGGGAGCTCGTCGGCAAAGTTGATCAGCTCCACGCCGTGCTCCCGGTACAGCCGGGCCAGCTCCTTGGCGAATTTGTGCGGGTCGCGGTGGCGCCACTTGGTCCAGAAGCCACGCTGGCCACAGTAGCTGCACAGGTAGGGACAGCCGCGCGAAAACTGGACCACCACCGCCCGCTTGCCGCCCCAGTAGGAATAATCCTTGTGGTCAATCAGCTCCCAGCCGATGCGGTATTGGTCCAGATCGGCAATCACTTCGGCGGCTGGCGTGTCACGAATCTGGCCTTGCTCGCGGTACACAATGCCGGGCACGGCGGAGAAGGGGGTGCCGTCCTCGATGGCGCGCGCCAGCCGCTGCGCGGTGTGCTCGCCCTCTCCCCGCACAATGAAATCAATGTCGGCGGATTCCGCCATGATCTCATCCCAGTGATAAGTCGGGTGTACCCCTCCGTAGATGATGATGAGCTGGGGCCGTTGCGCCTTTAGAGCCTGACACAGACTCAGAACCGTCTGGTGGACCGAGCTGGAGCCGGAATGGCCGATCATCACCAGCTGCGGGCTATCGGCCAGCACTTCGGCCACAATCGTGTCGGGCTTCAACGCGCGCAGGTCTGCATCCAGCAGGTGGACGTGGTGGCCATCATCGAGCAGTGGCCCGCCGATGGACAGCAGGCCCAAGGGGGGCAGGTGTTCACCGGGGATACGGCTGCCAATGGCGGTGTGAGGCGGATTCAGCAGGGTGATTTTCATGCGTGGCTCAGCGGAACAATGGGCTGGCATGCGGTGGCTTGCCAGCCGGTGATTCTGACCGGGCGTGATGGAATGTTCAAGTCAGACTGGCCGTGGTGAGGCTTGGCGCATTTGCCCGCGAGGTGGTGGATGCGGTATAAGCATGAATATTGCATATTTCAAACCCTCCGGAGTTCACCATGAAACCCTCCTTTATTGCTGCTGCCCTTGGCCTGGCATGCGCTGTGGTTCACGCTGCCGAGTATTCCCCCTACCCGCAGGCCGGGGTGTATGACGGTAGCGACAAGGATTTCTCGCGCGAGCTGACCATTCGTCCAGATGGCAAGTTCGAGCTGGAAGTGACGATGAAGGGCAAGCCGGGCAGCAATCTGCGCAATGGCTCCGGCAGCGGCAAGTTCAGCGATGCGCCGGGTGGCTGGGATTATCGGGAAGAGGGCTGCTATGTGACCCTGAAGCGGGCGATGGGTGGCATGAAGCTGCATGTGGAAGGCTGCGCCATTGCCTGGGGTGATGTGCTGTTTGATGGCATGTTCAAGCCAAAGAGCGGCACCGCCAGCGCACCCGCTGCTGCGGCTCCGGCTGCGGCGAGCCCGGCAGGCAATGCACCGCTGCCGACGCGCAAGGAGCTGCTGAACCAGTGGACCGATCTGCAAGTGGACAAGATGGCGGGCAAGCATGTGACGGCGATGGCGCGGTCCATGCCGGCGGACCCGAAGTACACTTCGTTGGAGCGCTACTCGCAGGCGGCCTTTGTGGTGGATAGCAGCAGCAACTATGCCGCGCTGTCGCCCAGCGAGCAGGCCAAGTCACCGCTGCAGCTGATCACTATCCCGCTGCCCAAACTGGCCGCCAATGAAGGTCTGCTGTTCCAGGCGGGCTGCAGTGCTGGCAAGGGCAACAAGGTGATCGCCGTCAACCTCACCCGCGCGGATGGCAAGGGCATCCAGAGCCGCCGCCACAGCGCGTGGATGCTGGATGCGGCCATGCAGTTGCAGGAAGTGAAGCCCGCCAGCAAGGTGAAATGCCCGGAAGTGTCGTCCGAGTATTGAGCCGGTATTACCACACGGACTGTTCTACACCCTCCCGCAGTGGCTTGCATCGCTGACGCGGCAAGCCGCTTCTGTTCGCTTGGAGTATGCCTGCCGCACCTTGGCGGTTCATGGCTTGCAATCCGCTATTGACAGGTCTAGGTCATTTGTCCTAATTTAAATAGGACAAATGACCTAATGGTGATTGCGCGCAAGCCATCATCATCGAGAGGCAGAGATGCAAGCAGGCCGTACCGCGACTCAGGATCGCATCGTAGAAACCGCAGACCGCCTGTTCTATGAACGCGGCTACGACCACACCTCCTTTGCCGATATTGCGGACGAGGTGGGGCTTTCGCGGGGTAACTTCTACTATCACTTCAAAACCAAGGACGACATCCTCACCGCCGTGATTGCGCACCGAAGCCGCAAGACGCAGCAGATGCTGGCGGCCTGGGCCGACCATGCTGCTGACCCCGCTGGGCGCATCCGTCAGTTCATCGGCATGCTGACGATGAATGCCGCCAGGATCCGTCGGCATGGCTGCCCGGTGGGGACACTGTGCACCGAGCTGGCCAAGCTGGAGCACCCGGCCTTGCCGCAGGCGAGCCAGCTGTTCACCTTGTTCCGGCAGTGGCTGGCGCAGCAGTTCGCGCAGCTGGGCTACGCCTTGGAGGCCGATGCCCTGGCCATGCATCTGCTGGGCCGCAGCCAAGGCATTGCGACGCTGGCCAGCGCGTTCAACGATGAAGCCTATATCCAGCAAGAGGTGATGCAGTTGAACCAGTGGCTGGCGCAGTTGCCGCCGCCATCCGGAAAGTAAGCGGCGCAGGCCGCATCCATACAGGAGGTCGCGATGTTCATGGTAAGGCTGACGATGACGGGCAATCCAGCCCCGACGCCGGAGTGGATGGCGGAGCACAAGGCATGGCTGCAGCAGGGCTTTGCGGAGGGCTGCTTTCTGGCATCGGGCAACCTGACGGGGCAAGCGGGCGGCGGCATTCTGGTGCATGGCTTGAGTGAGACGGCCTTGCAGCAACGGCTGGCACAGGACCCACTGGTGGCGCAGGGTGTGGTCAGCGTAACGGTGATCGGCATGACCCCCGCCAAGGTGGACCCGAGGCTGGATTTCCTGCTGGCGGCGCAGCCATGAGCCCGACCTTTGTCGATGACGATGGCCAGCTGCGCTGCCGCTGGTGCAGCATCAGCCCGGCGTTTCGCCATTATCACGATACCGAGTGGGGTTTCCCGGTGGCAGATGATGTCCGCCTGTTTGAAAAAATCTGTCTGGAAGGATTTCAGTCCGGTTTGAGCTGGCGCACCATTCTGGCCAAGCGCCCCCGCTTTCGGGCGGTGTTTCACGATTTCAACTTCGAGCAGGTGGCGCGCTTCGATCAGCAAGGTGTGGCGAAATTGCTACAAGATGAAGGCATCATCCGCCATCGTGGCAAGATCGAGGCCGCAATCCACAATGCAGGCTGTACCCGGCAGCTGGTGCAGGAGGCCGGATCACTGGCCGCCTTCTTCTGGCGCTACGAGCCGGATGCCGCCACGCGGGCAGCCCCGCAAACCGTATCGACCTCAGCAGAATCGATAGCCCTCTCCAAAGCGCTGAAACAACGCGGCTGGAAATTTGTTGGGCCGACCACGGTCTACGCCTTCATGCAGGCCATGGGGCTGGTCAATGATCATGCCCATGGCTGCGTGATACGGGCGCAAGTGGAGGCCACACGGGCCGCATTTCGCCGTCCTGTTTGAATGGTCAGGAGTGATTGGCTGACGCATTTGCCGGTGCTGCCGTTTCTGCGGTATAAGCATGAATATTGCATATTTCACAGCGCCACGGAGTCGGCATGAAAACCTTGTTGCTGCTGGCAGCCCTGGGGGCGGCGGCTGCGGCGCACGCCCTCGACATCCCCAATTACCCACCCACAGGCGTATTTGAGGGCAGCGACCGCCGGTTTACGCGCACCTTGACCATCCACGAGGACTACACGTTTTCGCTGGAAGTGACCATGAAGGGCAAATCCGGCAACCATCTGCGCAATGGCTCCGGAGCGGGCGCGCTGACCTTCGTGCCGGGGGGCTGGGCGTATCATGAAGAGGGTTGCCATATGGAGATGGCGCGAGCGGGTGAGAACCTGAAGCTGCGTGTGGCAGGGTGTGCCATCGCCTGGGGTGATGTCATGTTTGATGGCGTGTACAAGCCCAAGGCACGACGCTGATACCCAGGCCCGCGACACGTGAGGCGGGGGTGCCGGAGGCAGATCAAGTGCTGCGCTGTGATGAAAGGGATGGGGTGTGGTGAGATTCGTGCACGGGCTGGGGATCATGGCGGGTGTGCTTGCTGTAAGCCTGACGGCACAGGCGGCCAGCCTTGCGCCGCCGCAGTTGGCGGTGTCAGCGGCGCAGGCGGACCAGCGGGCATCCTGCAACTTCACCGCCTTTGTGCAAGAAACCGATCCAGCCGGTTTGAATGTGAGGCAAGCGCCGGGGGTGTCGGCAAAGGTACTGGGGCATCTGCCCCCGGTGTGGCGCAACCGTGAAATGGGTATTTTCCCGGTACGGATCGAGGTGGAGGTGGTGGCCGCGCAAGGGGGCTGGTTCCAGATTCAGCATGCACGGGATAATCCGGATTTGACCGGCCTGCCGGCGCGCAAGGTATTTACCGGAAGGGGCTGGGTCAGTGGCGCGAAGCTGGTGGTGAAATCCCAGGCGAGCAAGGCCTACGCTAGGCCGAGTGTTCGCTCGCCGGTGGTTTTGCAGTTGCAGGACGGCGCATTCGACAGTGATGAGATGGTTAGGGCCGGGCAACTGCTGGCCTGCAGTGGGCATTGGGCGCTGGTGGCGTGGCGCAGGGACAAACTGTCCGCCGACCTTCAGGCGCAGATGCAGCCGGGCGCAGGGCAAGGCAAGCCGCCTGCGCGCTTCCAAGGCTGGGTCAACCAGCTATGTGGGCTACAAGAGACCAGTTGTAGCGGGCTGGCAGGGCAGGACTGAGAGGGTCTCGCCCGTACGCCTATAAGAATGTGAGCAGGGCCTTATGCAGAGGGTTTGGCTTTCAACTGCGCCCGCAGTGCCTCATTTTCCGCTTCCAGCTCCGCCAGATGGCGGCGCAGCGGTTCCACTGCCTCATGGATCTCCGGTTCGGTGAAGCGCGGGGTGATGTGCTGCGAGCAGTTCCAGTCGTAGGATTGCAGGCGCAGGCGGAAGATGCTTTCCACCTTGGCTTTGTATTCAGGCTGGGCGACGAGAGCCGTCAACGCCGGGTCATCTTGCGGGGCGAGCCGCTCGACCTGGACATAAATCTTCAGCCGGGCGCGGTGGGCGTAGTCCATCAGGAACAGGCAGGCCTTGTCGTTGGCGATCAGATTGCCGCTGCTGATGTACTGGCGGTTGCCCCGGTAGTTGGCAAAGGCCAGCGTGTGCTCGTCCACCACCACCAGAAAACCGGCGGGGCCGCCGCGATGTTGCACATAGGGCCAGCCGGTCTCGGACACGGTGGCCATGTAGAAGCTGTCGCGTGCGGCGATGAAACCGGCCTCGCTGTCGCCAAAGCGGTCAAATTCACGGTGGCCTTTGAAATCCCGCCACACATGGTCCACCCCCATTTCCGCTTGCACGGCGCGTACGCTGGGGGTGATGGCGATGTCCAGAAATCCGTAAGTCATGGCGGTTCTCCGCGTGGCAAGCAAAACGGGTGGGTGCGGTTGCACCCACCCCGGCCCGATCAGGCGATTTCCGCAGCGCGAACCACCGGGAAATCGATCTCGGTCTGGGCGACCGAGTTGAGGAAGTTGGTGAAGGTGTTTTCAGTCACCAAGGCCACCATCTCGACCAGCTGGGCATCACTGTAACCGGCAGCACGCACCGCCTGAATGTCGGCATCGCTGACGTGACCCCGCGCTTGTGCCACCTTGGCAGCGAATTGCACGGCAGCATGGGCCTTGGCATCGCCGGAGGCACCCTTGCGGTTCAGCGCCATTTCTTCCGCGCTGAGCTTGACCAGGTTCTGGCCCAGGTAGGTGTGGGCGGACAGGCAGTAGTCGCAGCCATTGGCCTGGGCCACGGCCAGCGCAATGCGCTCACGGGTTTTCACGTCCAGCGTTTTGGACAGGGCGCCTTGCAGGCTGACAAAGCCATTCAGCGCCGCCGGGCTGCTACCCAGCAGGCGGAACAGATTGGGCACCACGCCCAGTTGCTGGTTGACGGCGTCGAGGGTCGGGCGGGAGGCTTCCGGTGCGGCATTCAGAGCGGGGATGGAAAGGCGGGACATGGCATTCTCCTGTTGGGTAGTGAGCACGGCGTGCTCGATGGGGAGAATGATGGGCCTTTCTCTATGAAATGATAATAACCGTATTTCTTAAAATATCGTTCCGTAAAATGGAATAATAGGGCCGTGAGGCAAGCTGGATCACGCTGTGGCGCGGGCTGTATGTTCCAGCAGGTCATAGGCGCCATCCGGGCCATCGCCATTGCCCACCTTGCGGAACCCCTGCGCCTGATAGAAGGCCAGCGCCGGCTGATTACGCTGCAGACACTTCAGCTGGAAGGGATGGTGGCCCCAGCCGGGCAGCGCCTGCAGCAAGCGCTGGCCAACGCCCAGACGCTGGTGATCCGGGCTGACAAACAGGTGGTGGATGAAATGGTCCGCCTCTTGCAGGGCAATGAAGCCTGCCAGCCTCTGCTGCGCATCCACCGCTACCCATAAGGCTTCCCCCACTGTCTGGGCATCCAGATCATCCCGCTGGAAGGCATCCGGTGGTTGCCAATGAAAGGCGATGCGCCGGGTGGTGAGAAACAACTGGCGCAGCGCGGGTTGGTCTGCTGGGGTGGCCGGGCGTATGGACACAACAGGCATGCCAAGGCTCACCAGTCGCGCCATTCGTCGGTGATGTCGTCTTCACATGCGAGCCCGGCCTCGTTGACTGCCAGGCAGAAAAAATCACACAGCATTTCACGCTCACCGGTTTCGATCATGCAGCCTTGCACTGAGTCATTCAGCGCGTTGATGCCCAGCACAGCGGTCTGCACCGCCGCCATGATGTCCGCCTCCGCTTTGGGGTTTGGCAGGCCTTGCAGTGTTTGCAGGAAGCGGGTCAGCAAACCATCCAGTTGGTCGACATGCGCCTGTTGGTAACCCACATCGGCCTTGGGGTCGTACCACGGATCATGCTCCCCCTCCGCCCCGGCGTACTTCATGTAGTGGGTGATCTCGCTGATCAAGTCATGCTTGGATATCCAGGCTTCGCTGTTCTCGGACGTCATGAGGTGGCCTTTTTTGCGCTGAGGTGCAATTGGGGAATGCAGGGGTTGCATGCCATACCAATGGCATCATTGTGACGGCCCAGTCTTAACCCCAGCTTTAGTCACCGCATCCATGCCGGCACACGGCGAGTCGCATCAAGGCGAGACTATTGCTCGTTCAGCGGTACTGGTTGCTCCTGCCCGCTCTCATCATAGCGTTGTGCAGACTGCTGCTGGGCGGCTGCCTGGGCAAATGCGACAGCCATCTTGTAACCCTGATAGGCGGAGTAGGCCACATACAGGGTAGCGGTCATGTAGAGGGCTGCGCCGATATAAACCAGCACGGAATTGGGCCCGGCAGGCGGGCCATATTCATTTTCATCCTCTGAGCCGGGCAGGATCAGCAGCAGCAGGAAGGCGATGATGCAGATGCCCATGGTAATGAGCCCCATCACCGGGCTCTTGGTCAGCACCATGAGTACCGAGAGCAGCGGCAGCAGCAGCCATTTGCTGCTCAGGTTCAAGTCATGCAGACGCAGCGCCCACACCCGCAGGGTAATCCAGAAGGCCAGCAGACCCAGGATCAGGTCTAGCGCCATGCCAAGATTGACGATGTCCATCAGTCCCGTCAGCACACTGGCGCCCACCTGGTAGGCCATGAAACGGATGCGTCCGATGCGGCCTTCCAGCGAGAGGGCCACCAGCGGCGGGGTATCCCAGTCTGGCCCATCGTCATCTTGCCGGGTTAGCGGGCTGCTGGGGGCGGCGTAGATGTCCTTGCCAGAGGTGGGTGAATCGGTTGCGGGCGCAGGGCTCGCCGACGGCTGGTTGCGCGCTGCCAGCATGCGCGGCATGTCGGCACCACACTGTACGCACAGGGTGCGTTTGGGCTGCTGCTTGCCGCAGGCCGGGCAGGTCATCTCGCTGCTGGCAGGTGCTTCAGCCGGTGGAGGTGTCTCCAGCCCCGGGGCATCGACCAGCGACAGCCCGCCGGGCTGCGGCGCGGGGGGCTGTGCGGCGGCGGGAGGGCTGGCCACAGCGGGTGCCGCTGCGGGTGCAGGGCCATCTGGGCTCAGCATCAGCCAGGGGTCATCCGCCGCCATCGGCGCCGGGGCGGGTGACGGGGCCGGGCTGGCTACAGCCGCAGGCTCAGGCGCCGATGCCTGCGGGGGCTTGCTGGCGGGCATCGCCATCATCCACGGATCATCGGCACTCTCGGGCAACTGACTGGCCGCAGGGGCAGCGGGTATGGGGGCCGGGCTGGGGGCGGCGACGGGGGCCGGTACAGGGTTGGGGGCGGCTGCCACTACCGGCTCATCGTCCAGCGTGGCCAGCAGGGTAGGGAAGGCGCTGGCACCGGGCTTGCTGACACTGACTACCGGGGCAGAAACGGGTGTAGCCGCTGCGGGCTCCGGCGCGCTGGTTTCCACGCGTGCATCGGCACCAATTCGGGTCAGCGCATGCAGGTATTGCGGCAGTTGCGTGACTGGCAGCGCCTTGCGGATGACCGTTACTTTTCCGGCCAGCAGCCCGGTGGCTTGCTCCGGCGGAATCTTCAGCAGTGCCGCCAAGGCTTGGGCAACCTGCTGAACATCATGGCCCGGCAGCACCTGGCCGGTCAGGGAGAGGGTAACCGTGTCGGACATGGGCGCGTCAGCCGCAGCTAAAAGTAGCCATTGTGCCTGAGCCCGCCGCCCACCTCAATCGGAGATGGACGAAGCGTCAGCTTGCGGGCTTGAACGGTCAGCATGCGACGGATTGCTCGGCAATCTCCAGTCGCAGCTGATGCGACCCGCCGATGGGTAGGGTGAGGCTGTTGTCCAGGGCGTTGCCGTTTTCCACGCACAGCATCTGTGACCAGTGCGGGCCAACATCAGGGATGTGCGGCTCGGCACCGGGGCCGGGGTTCCACACGATGGCACTGTGCAGACCTGCACTGCGCAATTGCAGCGCGGGCAGGCCAGGGCGGTGCAGGGTGAGTGTATCTGGAGCATTCAGATAGACCCGGTCGAGCAGGCTGTCGATCGTTACCGGGCCTTGCTGTTGGCCGCTTTGCTGGTCGGGCTTGCTGTAGAAGGAACAGCCGTCTAGGCCGTCTACCGTGGCTTGGGCGACCTGCGGCACCGGGAAGTAGCTGTGCAGCGCGTGGCTGGTGGTCAGCGGGCGGTCATCCAGATTATGCATGGTCAGCGTCAGCCGCAGGGTTGTACCTAGCTGCATGTGCAGCTCCAGCCGGAAGGGGTGGGGCCAGAGCGCACGGCTGGCGTCGCTGTCTTGCAGCTGCCAGTGCAGGCTGGCGCCTTGCGGGGTGACTTCGGCCTGCTGCAAGGTCCAGTCCAGCTGGCGGGCGATGCCATGCTGCGGCAGGCTGCTGTCGTTCGGATGAGCGCCAAACCACGGCCAGCACAGCGGAATGCCGCCACGTATGGCCTTGCCGCGCTGAAAGCGTGACAGAGGGGATAGCCACAGCATGGGCGATTGGCCATGTGCTTGGTATTGCAGCAGTTGCGCGCCTTGGCGGGCAATCAGCGCCTGGCCGAAAGGGGCGTCGATATGCAGCAGGTCCAGCTCATCGCGTTGCTGCCACTGGCTATAGTCTGGGGTGAGGGTCATCGGGTGGTCTCGTTCGGCGGCGCGCACAGCATCTGTACGCCGCAGGCTTGCAGGGTGTCGTCGGGCTGATCGGTGACCAGCACATCAATTTGGTTCAGTTCGCTGACAAAATAGGGCGCCAGCTGGTGGAATTTGCTGTGGTCGGCCAGCAAGGCTGTCCGCACCGCGTGCTGGCTCAGCGCGCGCTTCCACTGGGCATCCAGCGGGTTGGCCGCAGTCACCCCGGCTTGCGGATGGATGGCGCAGACGCCTACAAAGGCCCAGTCGGCACGGATGCCCGCCAAGGTCTGCAGGGCGGTTTCGCCAAGGAACACTCGATGCGAGGGTTGCCAGGTGCCTGCTGCCAGAATCAGGGTCACCTGCTCATCGTCGGCAAACAGTTGTGCAATGTCCAGCGAGTTGGTCAGCACGGTTAGCGGGCGGACTTTCAGGTGCTGCGCCAGCGCCAGCTGGGTTGATCCTGCATCCAGCAGCACCACCTGCCCGGCTTCCACCAGCTGTGCTGCACGCTGGCCAATGCGGGTTTTGCTGTCGCTGAGGATCTGCGTGCGGGTTTGCCAGGGCAGGTGCGGGATGTCCAGCAGCACCGCGCCACCATGCGCCTTTTGCAGATAGCCCTCGCTCGCCAGCGCGCGCAGGTCGCGCCGCACCGTATCTTCGGAAACGGCCAGCCGGGCGGCCAGATCGGCCACCGTCACCCGCCCCTGGGCTTTCAGCTCGCTGAGGATGTGTTGTCGGCGTTCTTCGGTAAACATGCGCCCCAGTATAGCGGTAATCCAGCGTACTTGTGAGCGTGCTTGCATTATGTGTTCCGATATTTGCTGTTTTGTGCCGATATGTGCATAATTGGATCAGCGTGTGGCTGGAGAAGAGAATCATGCAACTCGCCTATACCTGCCTGTGGGTGCGAGACCTGTCGCGGATGAGCAGCTTTTACCAGAGCAACTTTCAGGCCAGCGCCAGTGAGCGCCGCTGCGAACTATGGGGCGCAGTGGAAAGCACCTGCCTGCTGTTTGAAAACGGAGCCTCACTCAAGCTGCTGCAGGCACGCGCGGACCAGGCACTGCCAGCGCAAGGCAGCTTTGCGGTGGGGGCCGGGCGCGCAGCCGATGTCGACCGCCTGACCGAGCAGCTGGCCGCCAAGGGATGCACCATTCTGGCCGAGCCCCGGCTCAGTGTGGATGGATACTATGAAAGCGTAGTGACGGACCCGGAAGGAAATCCGGTTATCATTACCATTTAATGGATCTCAACGCTTGGGATCTGGAAGGAAGGGTCATGAACCTGATCGACGGCATTGGCATGGTGGCGGCCTGCTGCACCACCTTCGCCTTTTTGCCCCAGGCGCTCAAAGTCTGGCGTGACCGCTCGGCGCGGGATATTTCACTGGCCACCTATCTGCTGCTGGTGATGGGCATTGCCTTGTGGCTCTGGTATGGTCTGCTGATCCAGTCCCTGCCGGTCATTCTGGCGAACGCCTGCTCGCTGCTGCTGGCGGGCTCGGTGCTGGTGATGAAGTGGCGCTTTGACAGGATGCTGGTTGTGCACCGCATCAAGGCACCCTGCCCCCAAGCAGGGCATTGCGATTGAGTCGACCTGCCGCTTGACGAGAGGGGCAGGCCGGACGCTTCTCTCGAAAGGCGAATGCATGAAAGTGTATGTCTGTGAACGCTATGGTGCGCCGGAGGTCCTGACACTGCAGGAGCGGCCGCAGCCGGTGCCGCAGGACAAGGAAGTCCTGATCAAGGTGCATGCCACTACCGTGAACTCGGGCGATTGCCGGGTGCGCGCCCTCAATGTGCCACTGGGTTTTCGGTTGATCTCAAGGCTGGCCTTGGGGTTTAGCAAGCCCCGGCAGCCGGTGCTGGGCACCGAGCTGGCGGGCGAGGTGGTGGCCGTCGGCCAGGCGGTGCAACAGTTTGTCGTGGGTGACCGGGTGTTTGCCTTCACCGGCATGGCCATGGGCTGCCACGCCGAATACCGCTGCCTGCCTGAAGACGGCAAGCTGGCGCGGATCCCGGCAGGGCTCAGTGATGCCGAAGCGGCGGCACTCTGCTTTGGTGGCATGACTGCACTGGACTATCTGCGCCGAGGGCGGCTGCAGCCGGGCGAGCGCATTCTGATCAATGGTGCATCCGGCACGGTGGGCAGCGCGTTGGTGCAGCTGGCTCGCCATCAAGGGGCCGAGGTCACGGCCGTGTGCAGTACCGCCAATGTCGAGCGGATGTACGCACTGGGCGCGGCGCAGGCGATCGACTATACCCGTGAAGACTTCACCCAGCGTGGCGAGCGCTGGGATGTGATTGTCGATACCGTGGGGAATGCACCCTATCGTCGCAGCAAATCGGTGTTGAATGCTGGAGGCCGCCTGCTGCTGGTGCTGGCCGGGCTACCCGACATGCTGCCCGCACCCTGGGTTGCGCTGACCACCCGTCACCGCATCATCGCCGGCCCCGCCGCCGAGCGCAGGGAAGACCTGCTGGCTGTGGCGGAACTCGCCGCCAGCGGCGTGTTCAAACCGGTGATCGACTGCAGCTATCCCTTTGAGCGAATGGTGGAGGCGCATCGCTATGTCGATGGCGGCCACAAGCGGGGCAGCGTGGTGATCGAGCTGCTGCCGGACTGACGGGTGTACTGCCGCTGACATCGGTCCGACACATGCGGCTGATAGGCTGTGCAGACCGCGTGGCGTGATGATCCCGCGACATGAAACTGACCCGACAAGGACACGTTGTGAAAAGAATGGCACATAGAGGGCTGTTGCTCGCCCTGGTTTGCATGGGCACCAATGCCGAAGGCTGGTATGCCACCAAGACACCGTATCAGCCGCAGCAGGATGCGGCCAGTTATGAAAAGGCGCCTGCTGGTTTTGCGCCGATGTTCACCGAGCTGGTGGCGCGGCATGGGTCGCGCGGTCTGTCCAGCGCCAAGGACGATGTGATGTTGTACGCGCTGTGGCAGCTGGCGCAATCGGAAGGCGCGCTGACCCCGCTGGGGCAGCAGCTAGGGCCGGACCTGATGGCAATGATGAAGGCGAACGCCTTGCTGGGCTGCGGCGTAGCAGACATCAGCAAGCCGGGCTATGGCAACCTCACCGTGCGTGGTCTCCGTGAACATCGCCAGCTGGCCGAGCGTCTGCTACAGCGGCAGGGCGCACTGTTTGCCGCAGCGCTGAAGGACGGTCGAAAGCTGGTGGTGCAGACCTCCGGCGTGGACCGGGCCATCGACAGCTCCCGTTCCTTTACCCGCTCGCTGGCAGAACGCTTGCCAGCGCTACAGCCCTTGATCGTGCCCGCACCCGCCTTGACCGGCTACCCGGCGGATAAAGCGGTGGCACAGCCGGAGGGGGTAAACCGCTTCCAGCTGTATTTCCACCGCCTAAAGGCCGATACCGATCTGGTTACAGACAACTCAGACCCCAACTACGCGGTGTATCAGGATAGCCTCGCCATCCAGCGCTACCAGAAAAGTGCGGAAGCCAAGGATGCTGTTGAAGCCTCCCGCAAGGACCCCGCCCTGAAAGCTGCAGCCCGCGCGGTGGTGGTGCAGTTGTTCAGCCCGGAATTTGTCGAGCGCATCGACAGCGGCAAGCTGTCGCTGAGCTTGGGCAGTTTCGCATTCAATAGTGAGGATCAGCGTTGCAGTGGGACCGCTGGTAGCGGCGGCAAGCGCAAGGTGGATGATACGCTGGAGGTAGCGCAGGCGCTGTATGGGCTCTACCAGATTGCGCCCGCGTTTGAGACCACACTGGAAGCCGCGTTCAGCCGCTACCTGCAGCCGGAGCAGGCTCGCCTGCTGGCGGCTGCTTCGGATGCCGAGGATTTCTATCTGAGTGGCCCGTCCACCGTGGCCTCTGCCAAAGTCACCTCGCGCATGGCCAATGGCCTGCTGCAGGATTTTTTCCGTGAGGTGGATGTGGTGGCACAAGGCAAGATGGACCATGCCGCCAAGCTGCGCTTTGCCCATGCGGAAATCATCATGCCGTTCGCCACCCGCTTGGGGCTGGCCGGGGTGGATGCGCCAGTGGCTGAGGGACAACGCTACCGCTACGAGAGCAACCCATGGCGGGGTCAGACCGTTTCACCGATGGCCGCCAATATCCAGTGGGATATCTGGCGCAACCCGCAAGGCCAGTTGCTGGTGAAGATGTTGTACAACGAGAAGGAAACTGCCTTCAAACCGGCGTGTGACAGTGCAAGGCAAGCCCAAGGCAGTTTCTTCTACGACTACAGCAAGTTGAAAGCCTGCTACGCCGATACGCTGGCGGAGACGGTTGCCCGTTGAGACTCACCCCTGGCCTGGGCTGGTGAGCCAGGCCAAGGTTTGCTACGGCATGTGCCCCGGTCCGGCCCGCTGCATGCAGTGGGCCGGTGCGGTCATTTATCCACCAGCGGACGTCCTGCCGCCTGCCAGCTGTCGATGCCGCCGCAGAGGAAGCGGGCATCCACCCCTCGCGCACGCAAGCGCAGGGCTGTGGAGCGGCCGACTTCGTGGCCATAGATACAATAGACCGTCACTGCCTGGCCGGGTTGCAGCTCTGCCGCCCACTCATCGACCCGCGCCGGGTCTTGCCAGCGCGCTCCGGGCAGCATGTGGGCCGACTGCTGGAAGGGCCCGGCACGGCGTACGTCCAGGATGGTGCTGTCGCCCAATGCGTCGGGCTCCACTTCGTAACCCTCGCTGCAGGCGTGTACCGCATGCTGGTAACGCAGATAGAGCTTGTCCCAGTCGATCTGCTGCATGAAAGCGTCGACATAAGCCCCGGCATTGGCGCCGAAGTCCAGATGGTAGGCGTGCTCGTACATGTCCAGTGCCAGCAGCGGCAGGCTGCCCGCCTGCAGCTGGGTATGGTCGCTGGCCCACTGGTTGATGAGGCGTGCGCTGCGCGGATCAAAGGCGAGAATCACCCAGCCGGAGCCGCCGCCCAGCGCCTTGCCCATCGCCGCGAACTCTTGCTGCCATTGTTCGACACTGCCAAAGCTGGCCGACAGCGCCAGTGCCATGGCCGGAACCATCGGCTCCGGGGCCGGGTGCAGGCTGTCGAAATACAGCTCGTGCAGCGTCACGGAATTGCTGGCGATCAGTTCTTCGCGCTTGAGGCCGTTGATATGGTAGTTGGCCTGCCCGCTCAGCGGCTGGGCAGCCAGCTCGCTGCGCAGCGCGTTCAGGCGTTTCAGTGCGCCTTGGTAGTTGTTGCTGTGGTGGCTGTTCAGCAAACGCTCAGATAAGCCGGGCATCTGCGCGGGATCAAAGGGAAGGGGGCGAGGCAGCAAGTTCATGACAAGCATCCGGTGACAGGTTAAGGGTGCAACAGGGTCTGGATCAGCAGCCCGGCCAGCGCCGAGGCGATGATCACTTCGATCACATTGCGTTTGAAATAGAGCAGGGCCACCCCCGCCGCCAGTGCCAGCAGCGCGGCGGCCCATTCAAAGCCGCCTTGCCAGCCTTTTGGCCACAGCAGATGCCAGGCGAAGAACAGCGCCAGATTGAGGATGACGCCGACCACCGCTGCGGTAATGGCGGTCAGCGGCGCGGTGAGCGACAGCGTATGGTGGCTGCGCTCCACCAGTGGCCCGCCGGCCAGAATGAACAGGAAGGAGGGCAGGAAGGTGAACCAGGTCACCAGCGAGGCGGCCACCACCCCAGCCAGTAGCAGGGCATCCGGCCCGAACAGCGCCTTGCCATAGCCACCCAGGAAACCAACGAAGGCCACCACCATGATCAAGGGGCCGGGCGTGGTTTCGCCCAGCGCCAGCCCGTCCATCATCTGCCCGGAACTGAGCCAGCCGTAATGGCCGACTGCACCCTGAAACACATAGGGCAGCACCGCGTAAGCGCCGCCAAAGGTCAGCAGCGCCGCCTTGGTGAAGAACCAGCCCATCTGTGTCAGCGTATGCTGCCAGCCGTAGTACTGATACAGCGCGGCCATCGGCAGCAGCCACAGCAGCAGGCCGACCCCGATTACCGATGCCAGCCGCGACCAGCGGAACTGCGCATGCGGCGGGGTGGGGGTGTGATCGTCAATCAAGGCGGGGTGATGCGTGCCGCTGGCCTTGCCATGTCCGCCGCCAGTGGCAAACTGCGCCGGAGCGATGCGCCCACCGATATAGCCAATCGTCGCGGCACAAGCCACGATCAGCGGGAAGGGCAGCCCGACGGCAAAAATGGCGAGAAAGGCCACCGCGGCAATGCTCCACAGCCAGGGGTTGCGCAAGGTACGGTTGCCCACCCGCCAGGCGGCCTGCAACACCAGCGCGGTGACCGCAGGCTTGATGCCCCAGAACAGCCCGGCGACGATGGCGGTATGTCCCAGCGCCACATACAGCCAGGAGAGGCCAATCAGGATCAGCAGCGAGGGCAGCACGAACAGCGCCCCGGCGACGATGCCGCCCGGCACCCGGTGCATCAGCCAGCCCAGATAGGTGGCCAGCTGTTGCGCCTCCGGCCCCGGCAGCAGCATGCAGTAGTTCAGCGCGTGGAGGAAGCGCCGCTCGGAGATCCAGCGCCGTTTGTCCACCAGCTCCTGATGCATCAGTGCAATCTGGCCTGCCGGGCCGCCAAAGCTGATGAAACCCAGCTTCAGCCAGAACAGCAGGGCTTGCCAGAAGGAAACGGGCGGGGGCGGGGTGTTGTCAGCCAAAGGGGAGGGGCTCATGCGGCAGGGGTATCCTGGCTAAAGTGGGTCAACAGGCCATCCAGCACCGCCGAGGCGGCAGCCAGCAAGGCATCGTCATCGGTCAATTGGGCGCGCAGCCCGGCGAGAATGCCTTCCAGACCGGGGGCTTCCGGTGGCATGGCACCACCGGCATCCAGACTGTGCACCACGGCAGCGAGGCGCAGCAGGGCGGGCTGCTGCAGGCCAAAGCTGCTGAGCAACACTTCGAACGTCACCTGCTTGCCGACATGGCTGAAGGTGGCGCCGTCAAAGTCGTAGCCCAGTGCATCCGGCGGGCAATCGGCGGGGCTCGCCAGCCACAGCAGCGTGGCGTGCGGGTCGATGAAGCGGCGGATCAGCCAGGCGCTGGCCAGCCGGTCCACCCACGGCCGCTGGCGGGTGGCCCACACCCGGCCCTGATAATCGGCCAGTAACAGACGGGGAATGTCGCCACCTTGCGGCTGTGGCTCGTCCGGCGACAGCGCACGGGCGCAGGCCAGCTCCAGCTCGCGCAGCGTAGTTTCGCAAAGCTGCTGCGGCTCAGCCGGGAAGAAGTCGATCTCGGCCAGCGCCATATGCGCCTTGCGCAGCTTGCGCGTGTGCCGCTGCACCTGCGGCAGGGTATCCGGCGTCAGTGTTTGTCGCAGCTGGCGAATCTCGGCGCGCAGCGCGCTGAATTCGGCGCTACGGTCAAACAGCGGGATGAAGTCCTCGTCTTCTTCCGAGCGCAGCGTCAGCAAGTGGGCGCTGCCGCCGCCTTCACGCACCTCATGCGCCAGCTTGCCCAGGGTATCGAGGCAGGATGGCCGGGCGGGCATCAGGTAGACGCCATCGCGCAATACCGCTGCGCCGGATGCCTTGAGCGCGCGCCACGCCCGCTGGCGCAGGGTGGCATTCTCAGTAGGCAGGGTGGTAATCAAGCTGAGCCAATTTTCCATGATGCTATTTCTACATATTTGTAGATATATTGTCAAATTATGTTGATGATGTGACGGTGCGAGCCATAAAAAAGCCCACCCTGTGCAAACAGGGTGGGCTGCGCCACAGCTGAAGCGGCGGTTCAGGCGGGTTGCAGCTGCTTGCTGAACAGTACCGCGTTGTTGAGGTCTTTCAGGGAGACGGTCATCGCCTTGCTCTTCGGGTCGATGTCCACCTGACCGAAGAACTGCAAACCGGCCAGCGGCGAGGTGTTCGGTTCCTTCGGGGCTTGCTGGAACACCACCTCGATGCCAAAGGTACGGTCAATGGCGTTCGGGCCAAAGCTGCCTGCGTTCAAGGGGCCGGACACAAACTCCCAGAACGGGTCAAAGTCGCCAATCTGTGCGCGGTTGGGGTGGTAGTGGTGGGCGGCGGTGTAGTGCACGTCGGCGGTGAACCACACCACATTGTGAATGCGCTGCTTCTTCAGCTCGCGCAGCAGCCAGGCGATTTCCTGCTCGCGGCCTTTCGGGCTGCCGTCTTCACCGTTGGCGATGGCTTCCCAGCGTGCGGTGCCGTCGGCCAGCTTGCCATCCGGCACGTGCAGGCCAATCGGCATGTCGGCCATGATGGCCTTCCAGGTGGCTTTGGAGCGCTTCAACCCTTCGACCAGCCACTTGAGCTGGGTTTCGCCCATGAAGTCGCTATCGTGATCGCGGCTGGTTTGCAGGTTGGCACTGTTAGGGCCGCGATAGCTGCGCATGTCCACCACAAACACGTCCAGCAGCGGGCCGTGGCTGAACTGGCGATAGATGCGCTCCGGCTCGCTGGCGTCCGCCGGGCGCAGCGGGGCGTATTCCAGAAAAGCGCGGGTGGCGCGGGCCTGCAGCACGCCGACGTTCTTTTCCTGATAGCGCTTGTCGCCGCTCAGGTCCTTGCTGTCGGACCAGTTGTTGGTCACTTCGTGGTCGTCCCACTGCCAGATTTGCGGCACTTCGCTGGCAAAGCGGCGCACATTGGCATCCATCATGTTGTAGCGATAGCGACCGCGGAACTCGTTCAGCGTCTCGGCCACCTTGCTCACTTCTTCGGTCACCAGATTGCGCCAGATGCGGCCTTCTTCCACCTTGCGCTCAGCCTCGATCGGGCCATCAGCGTAGATGGTGTCGCCACAGTGCATGAAGAAATCCGGGTGCTGCTGGCGCATGGTTTCATAGATGCGCATGCCGCCCCATTCCGGGTTGATGCCATAGCCCTGACCGGCGGTGTCGCCCGACCAGACAAAGCGCACCGGGCGTGCCACTATCCCCGGCGTGAAGAAGCGGCCCACCACCGGCTCAGACAGGGTGCGGCCGGTACCGGCATCCTGATAGCTTACCCGCACAAAATGCTGCTGCCCGGCGGGCAGGCCGCTCAGGTCCACCCGACTGGTGAAGTCCGTTGCTTCCGTGGCCCACGGGCCCACCATGCGGCGCGGGTTGGCAAAGCGCTCGCTGGTGTCCCACTCCAGAATCATGCGGGCAGTACGATCAGCGCGCGTCCAGATCAGGGCCCGGTTGGCGGTGACATCACCAATCTGGATGCCGGAGGGCAGGGTAGGACGCACGGCATCCGAGCCGACAATGGCCGGGGCGGCCAGCAGGCGGGTGGCGGGCAGGGCCAGCGCACTGCCTGCCAGTGAAGATTGCAGAAAACGACGACGATCCATGACATACACTCCAGAGTCAACAAGTCGCCGCGCAGTATGCGGGCTGGCTGTGACACGGCCATGATGAAGGCATGACGCCGGTGTGTCGCGACAGTGACAACAGGGGCTAAGGCGTGCTGATGATCTCCTCGACCGCCGCCCGCGCCATGCCACTATCACTGTGACCCACGCCGGGCACGGTGCGCAGCCGCCAGTGGAAGGGCACCGCACGCTGCTGCGCCTGCTGCCGGGCCAGCTGGAAGAAATACTGCCCGCGCTGCAAGCGATTCGGCCCTTGTGCCTCGGCCTCGGCCTCCTTCGGCAAGTGCGGGTGATGCGGATCAGTGTCCTCCTCCCCCAATAGCACCAGCAGAGACTGTGCCAGCGCCGCGGTTAACTGGCCTTCATCAACCCGTGCCGGGTCCAGCGCCCACGGAAAGCCGGGTTGGCTCCCTGTAGGAAAGCGCGGCAGGGTATAGGCCCCGGCATTGGCCGAGATCGCCAGCGCCACCCGCGGGTGCGGCATGAGCAGCATGAAACGGTGTACAAACTGCGCCCCGGCAGAATGGCCGTACAGGTAATACTGCGCGGTCTGCAGCGATTCCCGGCTACGGATCAGGTCAAACAGGTGCTCAATGCTGGCAAAGCTCCAGCGCGCCGGGTCGGCATGGCGAACACCGCCAAACTGATAATCCGCCTCTCGATAGTAGGCCTTGGCAAACTCCGGCACGATCAGCAGGAAATGATGGCGCCTGGCATAGTCCGCCCAGTGGTCGCGATAGGTTTCACCGTTGCGCAGGGTGCCATGCATCACGAATACCACCTTGCTGTCCGGCCGCAAGCTGGCCGGGCGGTAATACCAGACGGTGATGGGCTTGTCCGGATGACCAGCATCACGGTACTCAAACTGTCCCTTGCCCACCGCCAGTGGCTGCGCAGCACACGCCAGCGCCAGCCCGCCTCCTAGCAGCAGGAAAGCAAGGCGGTGCACGATCCGGTAAAACAGTAGGAACATGGTCAACCTTTGCAGCGTCGCAAGCTGGCCCTTGCAGGGTGTGGGCGGCAAGCGGCATCATGAGCGTACACAGACGCCATGCGGGCAGCATGGCCTCACCAAAACATTGAAGACGAGGACAATACGATGCCTGATCCCGCTTGGGAAGCCGTACAAAAAGAACGTTGGCAAGCCTTTGCCGCCCTGCATGCGGTGCCGGACTGGCTGCAACGCTGCGCACAAGCGCAGTTCAGCGACTGGCAGGAACTCTATCCCGGCTGCTGGTTTGAAACCCATAACCAGGATTTCATACCGGAGCAGCTAGAGGTCGCCTGCCTGATGTACCTCACCCCGCCGTGGCAAGAGCCGAATGATAGCGAGGACTGGTTTGAAGCGCAGGAATCCATCATCGTCGGCGTCTGGCTGCGTGATGGCGCCACACTGACCACCGGCCCGGTACTGGCCTTTGGCTGGGCCAGCAACCATGATGACCCGGACACCAGCTCCCCCACCGGCATCTACATCCTGGCAGAAAACCTGGACGGCCTGCAGGCCCTGCTAAGCAGCGGCGCACTCTGGTGCAATGTGGAAGATGCCTCCGGCAACAACTGGCAGCAGACGCCAGACGAAGCCGCCGGGCGCGCCTTTGCCCAGCGGATCGACCTCGCCGTCGCCGACCCCGCCACCGCCCTCGAACGCGCCCACGCCGCCCACCGCCAATGGCGCGATGAACTGGAAGCGGTGTTTGAGGAGGAGTGAGTGAGGGGCTGGAGTTGGTCGTGCTGGTGAGATCAGCTGCTTATACGAACGGAGCGATCAGTCAATGCAGTAAGCGGTGCGCGGTATCATTCAGCAAGTGACGTGTATTCCCAAGGGCTGGGGTGCCGGTGTGCGGTTTGATGGTGAGCTGGAGGAAGTGGTTGCTGCACTACATGGCAAGGCAGAATTTTCATATATTCACTTGCTGGCAGTTTGATAAGCCGATATATGAGCTTCAACTAGGAGTCCCCGCATGCATATCCCGTCCGGCTTCAATATCGTGACCCCTTACTTCTTTGTGCGGGATGCGGAATCCTTTGTCCGCTTCCTGATTCAGGGTCTCGGTGGGGAGGAAACTTGCCGCAGCATGCGCCCCAATGGTGAGATTGCCAATGCGCAGGTTCGGCTGGGGACCTCCACCGTGATGATCAGCGAAGCCACTCCTCACTATCCAGCGATGGCGGCGGCGTACTACCTCTATGTGGAAGATGCTGATCAGGCCATGCAGCTTGCTCTGCAGCATGGTGCCACGCTGGAGATGGCCGTAGAAGACATGCCGTATGGCGACCGGCAAGGCGGCGTGCGTGATGCGCACGGCAACATCTGGTGGCTGAGCCAGCGCCTGGTGGATGAGGCGTACCAGCCATAAGCCTGCCGGGCTACTACAACACCGACTCACTATTTTTGTGGAAACGTAAAGATGTCCTGTTCTCGGATGCTGCTCGGGCTGATCACACTGGTTGCGGTGCATATTGCGCAGGCAGATGAAGCCTTGTCGTTTGGCCCGGCCATTCGGGCGGAGTTGCCGCGCGAGACGCTGAAAGTGCTACCGTTGTTACCGCTGGAGCCACCCAAAGCGTTGGCCGTAGGGGCGGAGGTGCTGGTGATTTCCGGGTATAAACCTGGTGAGGTGGATCGCCAGAAGCATCCGGTGCAGGTGAGGGTAGATCGGCCCGGTTCCAGAGTGCTGTTGATATTGGTTGGGGGAAAGCAAACCCGCTGGCAGCTTACCGCAACACCACAAACCACCGTGGTGGGTATTCTGGTATCCGGCTTCGAACCACAAACACTGAGTACCAGTGTGCCCACCCTGGCATACCGGGTTGCACTGGGCGAACCCCGAGAGATTGACAGCCCGGAGTTCGGGAAACTGATGAGTCAGTTGAATGCCCTGTTTGGCATCACTAAGGTGGATGTTTTCCAAGGTCATGGGACTTTGCCGCCGGATATTTGCATCACCCAACTGGACCCACCCAGCGCAGCACTGACCCAGGCTGGGCCACAACCCCAAAAACCGGACAGCAACTTTGTATTCAGCCTGATCACCAAGGATTTTATTCGGGTGAACTGGAGCTTGACGGGGCCGCAAGAGTCCGTCAAAAAAGCCTATTATGACCGGAGCCTGTTGGTGTTGTCCGACTCAGGCCGGGCGTTGTACCGGATGGATTATAGCGGGGACTTTCTGGAAATCATCGACCTGCCTGAGGAGCGGTCTACGCTGGTGCATCTGCCGCCGGATTTCCCTGAGTTTTCTCATCCCAGAGATATTGCCTATGACAGCAAACGGGAGATTGTCAGCATCGTCACATGGGGAGGGCATGGCTACTGGTATCGCTATGATGCCAAGAACCGGAAGTGGCTTGATTATCAATCTCTACAAGGGGTTGACCTCGCCTCTTTGACTTATGATCGCAAACTGGACCGCTATGTTGCGCTGGAGGAGCGGGGGGATGGGCTGTTTCTGATTGCTGCAGAAAGTGGGGATGTCGTCAAACGCAAGGTCCAGTCTCGTCTGGAGGGGCGTGGACGGATCACGCGCGAGTCAGGGCTCAGCTTGTTCTCCATAAATGACAAGCTCTGGATTGCCCCCAACGGGGATGATATAGCACTGGTGTATGTGAACGCGGGTAAAGTCAAACGGATCTGGCATTACAACGTCAAGACCGACAAAGTAGTGATGACGTATTGAGTGGGGAGGACTGGACAGACGGGGTGTCGTTTCTTTTTTTATCTACCCGCCTCAGAAAACTGCCGAAGCACAGCGGTGTGCCTGGCAGTCTGGCACCATCATTTACTTGATGATCTTCCACTGTGCGCTGAACCAGCCGGATTCAATCGGGCCGGCTTTGGCGCTGCCGGTTTCGACGTGGAGGTACTGGTTAGGCTTCCAGCGGTTTTGCAGGCGGATCCAGCCGTCGCCGGTCTGGATCACCTTCCACTGGGCGCTGTGCCAGCCGGGGGTGATGTTGGTGCTCTTGAGCGAGCCGGTCTCAATATTCAGGTAGTTGTTGCTGAATTTTTCCTTGATGCGGATAAAACCTTCGCCGGTGTCTTCAATGGTGAACTGGCTATTGCCGTTGACCGTCAGCGGCTCGGTCACTTCTTCCCAACGGGTCTGGAAGGTGTCTGCCATGGCGGTGGCCGAGGCCAGGGTGATCAAGGCGGCGATAAAAGGCTTGCGGATACGATTCAAAATAACTGCTCCTGCGTTCTTGTATGGTTTAAGCGCATTGGTTAATACGCGGGCAGAAGCTTACACAGCCATTGTTTCATCATCAAGGCGCTGAGCATGGATTTCCAGGGCTGACTTGAGTTTCAGTTAAGGTATGTTTTACCGTACCTTTGGTCTGCGCATGCCGCCACGCCCTGCATGGAGGGTGGCAGCTGCAGGAACAAGGCTATGCCATCAGCAAGCCCCTGTGGTACATCCCACCCTGTCGGGGGCGGGATGTACCTGTGTCATCTGGGAGCCAGTGGGTCATGCAGCGATGGCGGCACGCCCTGTTTGAGCGGTCAGCAATCCAGCCTGCTGCAGGGCCTGTGCGACGGCTTGCGGGAAGGGCGTATGCGGCTCCGGGCCAATCAGCGCTTCAAGTGAGCGGTTGTTCAGCGCGTGCGGCGTGCGCCACAGGTAATTGAGCTTGACCAGACTGGCGACTTCTGGCTTGAACCAGCCGACCACGCGCAGGATAGACCATGGCAAACGCTTGACGGTGAGCGCTTGCGCCTGTGGCAGCCAGCCTTGTTGCTGCGCAATCGCTTGCAGCACTTTGGCCCAGTCTGCGCCGGTTTGCTGATGGCCAGCGAAGTGCAAGCGGCTGAAGGCGGGGAGCTGATCGCGCTTGTTGGCCACCCGTACTGCCGTGGCGGCCAGGTCTGGCAGGTAAGCCCATGGCGTAGCGACGTCTTGCGGCCCTGGCCATTGCATTACCCCGCCGTGCAGGTTTTTGGCAATGGCCTGATCCAGCCAGGTGCCACTGTCAGCACCAAAGAAATCGCCCGCCCGCAGTACGATAGCCTGCCGGATCTGACCTTTTTGCACCGCCACTTTCAGTGCGTGTTCCATGTGTACCCGGACCTGTGCTTTGTAGTGGTCGGGCTGGAAGTCTTGCTCTGGCGTCAGTTGTGGGGTCAGCTGGCTGCCATAGTTGTAGACGGTACCCGGCAGCATCAGCGCGCAGCCCAGTGCCGCTGTGATGCCAATGCTGGCTTCCAGCATCGGCAGTGCGTGTTGCTTCCAGTCTGCATCGGTGTAGCGCGGGCTGAGGCCGTGTACCACCAGGTCGATCGGGCCCGCAGCGGCGGCGATGCTCTGGCTGTCTTGCAGGTCCATCGCCAGCCAGCGCACGCCAGCTTGCGGCTGTGGTTGGCGGCCGGGACGGGTGAGGGCGGTGACTTGCCAGCCATCGGCCACGAAGGCTTTGAGTGCGGCACTGGCAAAGCGGCCACGGGCGCCGAGGATCAGAACGTTTTTCATGCTGTGCTCCGGGTGGGTTGGGTGTGAAGCCATTGTCCGGCAAGGCATGGTTATCCACAATTGGTTATAATTGCTACTCTGATATTCATATATGAATGAATCGGTATGAAAACCCGCTTTGACTGGCAATTGATTCCCTCGTTTCTGGCGGTATTGCAGCAGGGGAGCTTGCTTGGGGCCGCACGACAGCTGGGCAGCAGTCAGCCTACGCTGGGACGGCATATCAGCGAGCTGGAGCAGCAACTGGGGGTGGCGCTGTTTGAGCGTACGGGCCGTGGTTTGTTGCCAACCGCCATGGCATTGCAGCTGGCGGAACATGCCGAGCGTATGGCGGAAGGGGCGTTTCAGCTGAATATGGCGGCGACGGGCAGCGACACTCTGCTACCGGGGGTGGTGCGTATTACGGCGAGTCAACCGGTTGCCTTTCAGTTGCTGCCACCGGTACTAAGCCGTTTACGTGAGCGTTACCCATCCATCCGCATCGAGCTGGTGGCCAGCAATACCGTGGATAATCTGTTGCAACGCGAGGCGGATATTGCGCTGCGCATGGTGCAACCGGCACAGGCCTCACTGGTGGCACGCAAGGTCGCGGAAATCGGGATTGGGGCCTATGCCCATCGTGATTATCTGGCGCGTTGTGGTACCCCGCAACAGCTGCCGGATTTACTGGCGCATGCCTTGCTGGGCGAGGATCAGGGGACGACCATCCAGCGCGGCCTGCAATTGCTGGGGTTGGATCTGCCCGCCGAACATTTTGTTTTGCGGACGGATGATTATCTGGTGTACTGGGCTACCGTCTGCAGTGGGATGGGAATCGGTTTTCTCAGCGACCACATGGCGCGCAAGGCACCGGATTTGCTGCCGGTGCTGCCGAATCTCCGCATTCCGGCTTATCCGATCTGGCTGACGGTGCACCGTGAAATACGGGGCAACCGCCGGGTCCGGGTCGTCTACGATCACCTTGCCGAAGACCTGCCGCTGGAGCTGGCGCGCCAGCTGGCAGGCTGACGGTCACTGGTGGATGTACTGTTCCAGCTGCTGGATTACAAAATCCTGTTCGCGAATGGTTTCTCGCACCAGATCGGTAATCGACAGCACGCCCATCACCTGGCTGCCTTCAACCACCGGCAGATGGCGGATACGTTTTTCCGACATCAAGGCCATGCACTCGGAAATGGTACTGTGCGGGCTGACGACGAAGAGACGGGAGGTCATCACATCCTGAATCAGGGTGTCCGTCGAATTTTTACCCTTGAGGATGATCTTGCGGGCGTAGTCGCGCTCGGAAAAGATGCCCACCAGGCTGTCTTCATCCATCACCAGCACCGCACCGATGTCCTTCTCCGCCATCAGCTGCAGCGCGGCATAGATGGTGGCCTGTGGGGGGACGTTATAGATGGCTTGCCGCTGTTTTTCTGCCAGCAATTGTCCTGCCGTCTTCATGATGACCTCCTTCATGCTGCGGGTGGATCAAAAACCGGTGGGGCAGTCCTTACTGCTGTGCGTCCGCCTCCACCAGCAATTCCATATTGTCGGTATCCTCACGCCGGATGGCCCAGCGCAGCGCGGTCATGCCGCTTTCGTTGACCACATTGGGGTCGGCCTTGTATTTCAGCAGCAGCGCAATCACCTCGGTGTGGCCATCGCGTGCCGCCATGATCAGCGGTGTGCTGCCCTCAGCGGCTTTGGCATTGACGTCTGCCCCAGCCTCCAGCATCAGCTGGAGGCCTTCCAGATGTCCGGCACTGGCGGCGTAATGCAGTGGGCCCCAGCCCTCCTGATTGACCGCAGCACCTGCTTCCAGCAAGGCTTTGACCATGCCGGTCTGCTTGCGGTACGTCGCCATCATCAGCGCGGTTTCGCCAAACTGATTCTTCCGGTTCAGCTTGGGGCGGGCTGCCAGCAGCAGGGGGAAGACCCGGGTCGAACTATTGCTGGCAGCCAAGATCAGCAGGGTATTGCCCTGATTATCCGTGGTATCCACATCAAAACCGCGCGCCAGCAGCTCGGAAACATCCCCTGCGAAGTCGTTCTTCACCCCTTGCAGCATGTCATCGTAAGACTCGGCCCCGGCAGGCAGCGTGACAAGTAGCAACAGGGCGGCCAGCCAACCCTTCATGCGGCCTCCACGCTGAAGCGGGCAGACAGGCTGCCATTGGTAAAGGCCAGTTGCAGCTGGTCACCTGGCTGGAGGGCTGCGACACCCGCCGGGGTGCCGGTAAACACCAGATCGCCGGCATCGAGCCCTACACGTTCCAGCAGGAAGCGCAGCTGGGTTTCCAGCGGGTACAGCATCAGGTTCAGGTCACTGTGCTGCCGCAACTGTTCGTTCACATGCAGGGTGAAATTCAGCGCCGACAAGTCCTCGATCTGTTCGGCGGGGCGGAAGCGGGAGACACACGCCGAGCCGGGAAAGCCTTTCGCCAGTGTCCACGGCAAGCCATGCTGCTTGGCATGGCTCTGCAGGTCACGCGCGGTCAGGTCCAGCCCCAGACCGTAGCCGGTGATCGACTGCAGCAGGTGACCCGGATCAGGTTGACGGCCGATATACAGGACCAGCTCGGCCTCATGATGGATGTCCTGCGAGTGTGCGGGCAGGCGGATAGGGCCGGGTGCGTGCAGCAGGGCATGCGATGGCTTCATGAACACAACCGGCTCGCCAAAGCTGGTGTTACCCAGCTCGGCCACGTGGGCGGCATAATTGCGACCAATGCAGAAAATGTTACGCACCGGATGGGCGTGGCCATCATCCATCTGGATGACCGGGGAGGGGGTCATGCAATCTCCAGCAGGCTAAGCCCGCTTGTTGCGGGCAACACTGCATGTTAGCACGACGTCAGGCGTTACCGTGGTCGTGGCCCGGCAGGTGGTCAACCTGCTCCGCCGTGCGCTCAAAAAACAGGGTCAGCCAGCTGCAAGCGGCAAAGAAGAACCAAGCCCCGAAAAA
The DNA here is from genome assembly GCF_012641365.1 of Leeia aquatica. Classification (NCBI taxonomy): domain Bacteria; kingdom Pseudomonadati; phylum Pseudomonadota; class Betaproteobacteria; order Neisseriales; family Leeiaceae; genus Leeia; species Leeia aquatica. Next base: position 631,384 of record NZ_JABAIM010000001.1, on the reverse strand, counting down.
CGCCAGGGTATAGGTCTGCATGCGGCTCAATTCCAAGGGTTGCCCCTGGATGGACAGCTCTTGTGGATCAAAGAAGGCAAAAAACAGGCCGGTTACCACCACAGACAGCATAAACGACGGCCACAACAGCAGCACAGCACGCTTCATCGGATGCTCCCAGGCTGAAAGGAAGAGCTACCGTTTCAGCATGGCGGATGTTGCATTGCGTCGTCAAGTGTCCTGTGAACGACCTGCGCGCTTGTACAGGATGGGCGCCGGGGGACGCGGCTGCCCACAGGCTTTTCGGGCGATTACGGCGCGGCCAGATCCAGCGGGCCTTGCTGCGGGTAGTGCGCTTCCCCCCGCACCTGCCATTGCTTGCTGCTCAGGTCCACATACCAGCGCCCTGCACGCAGCGGCTGGGCTTGGCCTTCGTACAGGCCGGGGCCGATCGGCTTGAGTTGTACCCGCTGATCATAGGCCTGGCGGGAAGGGTGTTGCAGGAAGAGCTCCAGGGGCTCCGCCGTCAGGGCATTCTTGCTGCGCAGGTAGACGCGGATCAGACCTTGCTCGCCGAGCATCAGGTTGGCTTGCACCCCCAGCTGGCGGGCCTGGTCTTCCTTGCCCTTGTCGCGGTTGATGGTGAGGCCCACCTTGTAGTAGTCCTTGTCCACTTCATCGTCGGCCGTGCGGCTGGCGATGATCCAGGTGGCGATGCTGGCGATGACCACCACGCCAGGCAGGCAAATCAGCAGCCAGGGCCAGAATTGGCGGTACCAGGGGGTGATGGGTGGGGTAGCAGGTTTCATAGGGTCTCAGCGGGCGGCCTGGAACGAGGTTTTTTCACGACGCTGCATGGTTGGCTGGTCGACGGCCTGCACCACAAAGATCAGCGGATTGCTGCCCTGGGCCAGCGTGCCTTTGGTACGGACCCGCAGGGTGAGGCGCTGGGTGCTGCCTGCGGCAACACGTACCGGCAGGGCCTGGTCGCTCAGCAGCTCCGCTTGCGGCAGGGCCTCGGTCTTGATCATCAGCAGATGTTCATGGTCATCGGTATTGATCAGGTTGAGGGTGTAGGCATTTTCCTGCCCGAATACCGTTTCACGCACCAGTGCATTACGGTCGCGCACCACATCTACCTTCAGCGGATTGCGGGTGGCCAGCGTCCACACCATGCTGGTGACCAATACGGCCAGAATCACGGTGTAGATGATGATGCGCGGGCGCAGGATGTGCGAGAGGAACCGGTCTTCCGCATAGCGGTGCTCCAGCGCATTCTCGGTGGTGTAGCGGATGAGCCCCTTCGGGTAGTTCATCTTCTCCATCACCTGATCACAGGCGTCAATACAGGCGGCACAGCCAATGCACTCACTTTGCAGGCCGTTGCGGATGTCGATGCCGGTGGGGCAGACCTGCACGCAGATGCTACAGTCCACACAGGAGCCCAGCCCCAGCTCTTGCGGGTTGGCCGATTTCTTGCGGCCACCGCGAGGCTCGCCACGCTCGGTGTCGTAACTGATGATCAGGGTATCGCGGTCAAACATCACGCCCTGGAAGCGGGCATACGGGCACATGTACTTGCACACCTGCTCGCGCAGGAAGCCGGCATTGCCATAGGTGGCGAAGCCATAGAAGCAGATCCAGAACAGTTCCCACGGCCCCAGACCGCCATGGCGGCTCTCGCGGAACAGGTCGGTCAATGGCGTGAAGTAGGACACGAAGGTGAAGCCGGTCCACAGCGAGAAGGCAATCCAGATCGCGTGCTTGGTGGCGCGCAGACGCAGCTTGCGGCCGCTCATCGGCGCAGCATCCAGCTTCTGCCGCGCCAGATGGTTACCTTCTACCTTGGCCTCGATCCACAAAAAGATCGAGGTATAGACCGTCTGCGGACAGGCGTAGCCGCACCACAGCCGCCCAGCAATAGCGGTCCACCAGAACAGGCCGAACGCGCACAGCATCAGCAGCAGCGCCAGGTAGATGAAATCCTGCGGCCAGAAGATCAGGTCGAAAATGTAGAACTTGCGGGCATCCAGATCAAACAGCACCGCCGGACGACCCTCCCAGCTCAGCCAGGGCAGACCATAGAACACCAGCTGTGTGACCCAGACGGCAATCCAGCGCCAGGTGGCAAACAGACCACTGATGGCACGCGGGTGGATTTTCTTGCGAACTTCATACAGCTCGTCCTGGTCATCGAGCGGCGGAGCGGGCTGGGTTTTGATCGGGATATTCTTGAATGACTGGGTCATGACAGTCTCGGGAAGGCATGCAGGTTGCGAAAACGACGCGGCAGCATCGGCTTGGCGACCGGCACGCTGCAATGCAGCATTACGGTAGTATAGTGCAGTAGAGCACCTTGGGGCTGCGACAAGCCGTCGCAGCCCCAAGGGTTAAGGCTTACTGGTCTTTCGGCAGGCCGTAGACGTAAGCGGCCAGCAGATGAACCTTGTCCTTGCCCAGCAGCTTCTCTTGAGCAGGCATCAGGCCACCGCGACCGTTGGTGATGGACAGCACGATGTCTTCCATCTTGTAGCCATACAACCAGGTGTTGTCGGTCAGGTTCGGCGCACCCATGGCTTGCGTGCCCTTGCCATTGGCAGCGTGACAGGCCGCACAGTTCTGGTTGTACACATCCTTGCCACGTGCAGCGCGCGAGGCATCGGCTTCGGCCGGACGGGACAGGCTGACCACATAGTTCGCCACATCCTTGATCTTCTCGTCACCCAGCGACTGACCCCAGGCCGGCATGCGCATCACAGCTTCCTGCTTGCCGTCCTGATCCATCGGCGGACGACCATGCAGGATGGTCTCTTCGATGGTCTTGGCCTCGCCGCCCCACAGCCAGTCGTTGTCACGCAGGTTGGGGAAGCCCTTGGCGCCGCGTGCATCCGAACCGTGGCACTGTGCGCAGTAGGTCAGGAACAGGCGCTGGCCCATTTGCTGTGCAGCCGGGTCTTTGGCCAGTTGCTCCACCGGCATGGCGCGGTATTTGGCGAACAGCGGGGCGGTCTGTTGATCCGCCACCTTCACTTCATCCTCATACGCCTTGCTGGAGGACCAGCCGTAAACGCCCTTGTAGCTGCCCAGACCGGGATACAGCACCAGATAGACGACACCAAACACCAGGGTCAGCAGGAACAGGCCCATCCACCAGCGCGGCAGCGGGTTGTTGTACTCCTCCAGATTGCCATCCCAGACGTGGCCCATGGTCTTGACCTGCTCGCCAGCAGCCTTCTTCACCTTGTTCTGTGACAGCAACAGGATGAACAGGCCGATAAAACCGGCGATGGTGATGATACTGATATACAGGCTCCAGAAGCCGTGTACGAAGTCACTCATTTTTGATCTCCAGAAGACGGCTGCGCAGGCTTGTCGTCGTCAGCAAAGGGCAGGTGGGCAGCTTGCTCGAACCGGCTACGGTTCTTCGGCAGGATTGCCCACCAGATCACGCCCAGGAAGACGAGAAAGGTGGCGGCAGTCATGACACCGCGCAGGATATTGATATCCATGCTTATGCTCCTGATGTCTTAGCGCTTGTTCTTGATCGCGGTACCCAGCACTTGCAGGTAAGCGATCAGCGCGTCCAGTTCAGTCTTGCCTTCCGCTGCAGCCGGGGCATCCGCGATTTCCTTGTCGGTGTAAGGCACGCCCAGCAGCTTCATGGCCGAGAGTTTCTTCGACAGGTCGCTACCATCCAGCGGCGTGCGTTCCAGCCACGGGTAGGCGGGCATGATCGAATCCGGCAGCACGTCACGCGGGTTGTTCATGTGACGGCGGTGCCATTCATCCGAGTACTTGCCGCCGACACGGGCCAGATCCGGACCGGTACGCTTGGAGCCCCACTGGAACGGGTGGTCGTACACCGACTCACCGGCCACCGAGTAGTGTCCATAGCGTTCGGTTTCGGCGCGGAACGGACGGATCATCTGCGAGTGGCAGCCATAGCAGCCTTCGCGGATGTAGATGTCACGGCCTGCCAGTTGCAGCGCGGTGTAAGGCTTGAGGCCCTTGACCGGCTCGGTGGTGGAGCGCTGGAAAGCCAGCGGCACAATTTCGACCAGACCGGCAATGCTGACCACCAGGATGGTCAGGATGATCATCAGGCCGACGTTCTTTTCAATGGTTTCGTGTTTGATAAACATGATGTGCGATCCTGATCAGGCGTGGGCAGTGACGGCCGGGATGGCGGCCTCAGTGGCCTTGCCCTGCTGGATGGTCTTGATCGTGTTGTACAGCATCATCAGCATGCCGGAGAGGTACAGCGCACCACCCAGCAGACGGATGATGTAGTACGGCTGCTTCTGCTTGACGATGTTGACAAAGTCCGGGTAAGCCAGGGTGCCGTCGACGTTGAAGGCGCGCCACATCATGCCTTCCATCACGCCGGCGATCCACAGCGAGGCGATGTACAGCACGATGCCGATGGTCGCAACCCAGAAGTGGGTTTCAATCAGCTTCTTGGAATACATCTGCTCACGGCCAAACAGGCGCGGGATCAGGTAGTAGCAGGCACCGATGGTGATGAAGCCCACCCAGCCCAGCGCGCCGGAGTGCACGTGGCCAATGGTCCATTCGGTGTAGTGCGACAGGGCGTTCACGGTCTTGATCGACATCATCGGGCCTTCGAAGGTCGACATGCCGTAGAAGGACAGCGACACGATCATGAACTTCAGGATCGGGTCATCACGCAGCTTGTGCCAGGCACCCGACAGGGTCATGATGCCGTTGATCATGCCGCCCCAGCTCGGCGCCAGCAGGATCAGCGAGAACACCATGCCCAGGCTCTGTGCCCAGTCCGGCAGCGCAGTGTAGTGCAGATGGTGCGGACCCGCCCACATATAGGTGAACACCAGTGCCCAGAAGTGCACCACCGACAGGCGGTAGGAGTACACCGGACGATCCGCCTGCTTCGGGATGAAGTAGTACATGATGCCAAGGAAGCCCGCGGTCAGGAAGAAACCCACCGCATTATGGCCATACCACCATTGCACCATGGCATCCTGTGCCCCGGCATAGGCCGAGTAAGACTTCCAGAAACTGACAGGAACCGCTGCGCTGTTGACCAGATGCAGCAAGGCGACGGTCAGGATGAAGCCACCGAAGAACCAGTTGGCCACATAGATGTGCGGTACCTTGCGCTTGATGATGGTGCCGAAGAACACCACCGCGTAGGAGACCCACACCAGCGTGATCAGCACGTCAATCGGCCATTCCAGCTCGGCATACTCCTTGCCGGAGGTGTAACCCAGCGGCAGGGTGATGGCGGCCAGCACGATCACCAGATTCCAGCCCCAGAAGGTGAAGGCGGCCAGCTTTTCGCCAAACAGGCGAACCTGACAGGTGCGCTGTACCACGTAGTAGGAGGTGGCGAACAGACCGCAGCCACCGAAGGCAAAGATCACGGCATTGGTGTGCAGCGGGCGCAGGCGGCCGTAAGACAACCAGGAAATATTGCCGTTAAGCTCCGGCCAGACCAGTAATGCTGCAATATAAACGCCCGCCAGCATGCCGACGATGCCCCATATCACGGTCATCACGGCAAACTGGCGGACCACTTTATAGTTATAAGTGGCTTGCACTTCCATAGTGTGGGTTCTCCCGTTTTGAAAATTCTGTTCTGGCCTGCAAGCAGGTCAGCAGGCGTCGTGCGGCTGGTGACGCGGCCCGGTGTCGGCGGGCACGGCCTGATGACGATCCTCGTCCATCACGACCTGATAAGCGGGTCCGTCCAGATCATCAAACTGGCCGGACTTGATGGCCCACCAGAACAGCGCGCCAATCGCCAGTACCGCCAGCAGGCTCAGGGGTATCAGCAAATAGACGATGTCCATGGAGGGTCCAGAAATCAAAAAGCGGCCAATTATACGCATGCTTGCTGCGATGCGACAAAGCGCCGCAGCATCTTTTCCACCTGACTGCGGCAATTTAGCGCAGTCAGGCCACTTGATTCTTGACGCACATCAAGCGGCTGGCGGGTAACTGACGGCGTTGCGCCGCAACAGCCGCAAGGCATTCAATACCACCAGCAGCGAACTGCCCGCCATGCCGATCCCGGCAATGAACGGGGTCACATGACCGAGCACCGCCAGCGGAATGGCTATACCGTTATAGCAGAAGCCCCACAGCAGGTTCTGCCGCATGATGCGACGGGTCTGTGACGCCAGTTGCCAGCCCTGATACAGCGGCCACAGTTGCGGTGTATTGAGGATCATGTCCGCACTGTGGCGGGCCAGGTCGGCACCGCTGGCCATGGCGACCGACAGCTGGGCTTGCGCCAGTACCGGCGCATCGTTGACGCCGTCACCCACCATCATGACCACTTCGCCAGCCTGCTGCCGTTCCCGGATCAGCGCCAACTTGTCTTCTGGCGACAGGCTGGCGTGCCAGTCGCTGATGCCCAGACTGTGGGCAATATGCGCAACCGGGCCACGCTGGTCGCCGCTGGCCAGCGTCACCCGCAGCCCCGCACGCTGCAGGGCCTGCACGGTGGCCTGTGCATCCGGACGCAAGGTATCGCTCAGCTCAAAGGCGGCCAGCCACTGCGTACTGCTGGCGAGCCAGACGGCATGTTCCGGCTGAGACGGGCGCGGGGCACTGCAATGGGGGGTGGCAAATTCCGGGCGGCCCAGCCAGTAGCGCTGGCCTGCAATCACGGCGCTGACACCCTGGCCGCGCTGGTTGTCATAGTCCGACAAGGGCAGGGCGGCATGGCTGCCGGCGTGACGCAGCAGGGCGCGGGCGACCGGGTGCTCCGAACGCGACTCCAGGCTCGCCAGCAGCGGCTGCACCTCGGCGGCGGGTGCAAAGTAATGGGCGTGGGCGACGCTCAGCTCGCCCAGGGTCAGGGTACCGGTCTTGTCGAACACCACCTGGGTGACTTGCGGCAGGGTGGTGAGGGCATGGCCGCGCCCGACCAGCACGCCCAGGCGCGCCAGCTGTCCGGTGGCGGCCGTCAGCGCTACTGGCACCGCCAGCGACAGCGCGCACGGGCAGGTGATCACCAGCACCGAGACCGTTACCCACAGCGCTTGTGCCGGATCGTGCCGCCCCCAGTAGAAAGCAGTGGCGATGGCCACCAGCAGGATCAGCAGCACAAAGCCGTGGGCAAAGCGGTTGGCCAGCTCGGCCATGCGGGGCTTTTCGCCCAGCGCCTGCTCCAGCAGGCGCACGATGCCCGCCAGCCGGGTGGTCTGCCGGACCTGGGTGGCGCGGATCACCAGCGGATTGTGCTGGTTGAGGCTGCCACCCACCACGCGGTCGCCCGGCTGACGTGGCAATGGTGTGCTTTCGCCGGTGAGCAGCGCTTCGACCACCAAACTGTCACCGTCAACCACCTCACCATCAACCGGGATGGTTTCACCGGGTTTGACCAGCACATGGTCACCCACCTCCAGTCGCGCCAGTGGCTGCTCTACCACCTCGGGCTGGGGCCAGTGCGGCAAATGATGGGCAAAGGCGGGCAAGAGGCGTGACAGGCTGTCGGCGCTTTCACTGGCCTTGCGCCGCGCGGTCAGCTCCAGATAGCGCCCGCCCTGCAACAGAAAGACGAACATGGTGACCGAGTCAAAGTACACGGCACCATGCTGGCTGACCGTTGCCCAGACGCTGGGCAGGAAGGCACCGAGGATGCCGAGTGTCACTGGCACGTCCATACCCATGCGGCCGCTCTTCAGGTCGCGCCAGCTACCGAGGTAGAACGGCCAGGCGGAGTAGAGCACCACCGGCAAGGTCAGCAACAGGCTGGCCCAGCGCATCAATACGTCCTGATCCAGTGGCAGTTCCAGCCGGTCAGAGAAATAGGCGGGCCAGGCATACATCATCACCTGCATCATGCCGAAACCGGCGACGAACACCCGCCGCAATGCGGTCTTGCGCTCCTGCTGGTACTGGGCGGCCTGACGAGACGCATCAAAAGGGTGGGCGCGGTAGCCGATCAGGCTGATGGCCTGCAGGATGTCAGACAGCCGCACCTGTGCCGGATCCCAGCGCACCACGGCGCGGTAACTGCTGTAATTGATACTGACATGGTGTACGCCGGGCAGGCGGCGTACGGTCTGCTCATTCAGCCACACGCACGCGGCGCAGGTGATGCCTTCCAGCAGCAACAGGGCTTCCTGCAACTCGGGGTGCTGGTCGCTGGGATGGACAAAGTCCTGCTGCACCAAGGGATCATCGTACAACAGCAGTTGCTGGCGCAGGCTGTCCGGCAACGGATCCGCCTTGCCGGCGGGTTCGCTGCGCTGGCGGTAGTAGACCCCCATGCCGCTGTCGAGGATGGTTTGTGCCACCGCCTGACAACCGGCGCAGCAGGCCGGGGCATGGCCCGAATCCAGCCGGATGGGAAAATCCGCCCCGGCAGGCACCGGCAATTGGCAGTGATAGCACAGCTCAGACATGAAACAGCAAACTCAAAGGCAAACCCGCATCATCTAACAGCCTGCGATACGGCAGTTTGACTTGCCGCAAGGCGGGGGTCAGTGCTGGTGGAATCGTTGGTGGATGGCGTCACGCAGGTCTTCGTAGTCGGTCGGGGTCAGGCCGAGCCAGCTGAGCAGGGCCGCGCCGTCTTCTTTTTGCCACTGGCTGTCCTGGATGGCGTGCTGCAGGGTGTGCTGCACATGATCAGCCAGCCGGGCGACAGCCACCAGCGTCACGACCCGTGACAGGCTGGCGTCCGTCTGCTGAAACAGTGTCGGGTCTTCATGGTGGTGCAGGATGGCCTGCGCCAGCTCTTCTGGCAGCAGCCAGGCGCGTGCCACCATATAACCGATCCGGACATGATCGCAATCGTGAAACTGGTTCTCGATCAGCGGGAATTGCTCACAGCGGGCTGCTTCGGCCAGCGCCAATGTCTTCAGGTAGTCGGCAAAGCGCAGCATCATGACCGGTATGCCGCAGTCGCGGAACAGGCCAAAGCTGTAGCACTCCTCGGCAGACAGGCCCGACAGGGATTTGCTGATCATGGCCGAGATCATGGCTACCTGGGTACTGTCGTGCCAGAACTGCTCCAGCCGGGCGGCCTGCGCAGGCTGTGTGGCCTGGCCGATGGCGGCGCGCAGCATCAGCCCGGAGAGGATTTGCAGTACATTTTGCTGCCCCAGCAGCTGGATGGCCTGTGGGGCGGTGGCCACCTTCTGTTCCAGCCCATACAGGGGCGAGTTGGCGACCTTGATCACCGCTGCGGTCAGGCTGAGGTCCTGCCCCACGACGACGGCAATCTGGGCCGGGTCCGGGTCCGCCTGGTGAATCAATTGCTGGAGCTGATCCAGCAAAGCCGGGCGCGGCGGGATGACGATATTGCGAGCCAGACGTTCGGCATCTTGCGCGGCAATGACACGCATGGGCAAATACTCCAGCGCTGTAGTGAGGTCTTGAGCCCCTATTCTAGCATACCCGTCCATGACGCTTTTTTGACTTGGTGTTTGTATAGACCTGTTTATTATAATGATATGGAAACATGATAATGAATGGCGCTAAAGCGGGTGATATAGTGACGCTTGTCTGATCATGTTACCGGGCCGCGTGTCGCCCGCAAGGAGTTCTGGATGTCTGCATTGATTCCGCCCCACGGTGGGGGTGAGCTGAAGCCGTTGCTGTTGACCGGTGCGGCGCTGGAGGCAGCGCTGGCCCGGGTGCCATCGCTGCCGTCACTGACGGTCAGTTCGCGTGAGAAGGGGGACCTGATCATGCTGGGCATCGGTGGCTTTACGCCGCTGAGCGGCTTCATGGGCGAGGCAGACTGGCGCGGTGTCTGCGCCGACATGCAGCTGCAGCAGGGCGCGCTGGCCGGGGTGTTCTGGCCGATTCCGATCACCCTGTCTGCCAGTGCCAGCGAGGCCGAGGCGCTGACCGTCGGGCAGGAGGTGGTGCTGCGTGACCCGGACAACGGCAGCCCGCTGGCCATCCTGACGCTGAGTGAGCGTTACACCATCGACAAAGCCTACGAATGCCAGCAGGTGTTTGCCACCACTGACCCGGAGCATCCGGGCGTGCGCATGGTGCTGGAGCAGGGCGAGGTCAATCTGGCGGGTCAGGTGCAGGTGCTGAGCCTGGGTGAATTCCCCGAGCAATATGGCGAGCTGTTCCAGACCCCGGCCGAGACGCGTACCGCGTTCGCCGCCAAGGGCTGGAAGAAGATCGCTGCCTTCCAGACGCGTAACCCGATGCACCGCTCACATGAGTATCTGGTGAAGATTGCGGTGGAAGTGTGCGATGGCGTGCTGATCCACTCGCTGCTGGGCAAGCTGAAAGCGGGCGACATTCCAGCACCGGTGCGGACCGAGGCCATCGGCACGCTGGTGGACCGCTATTTTGTGCCGGGTACCGTGCTGCAAGCCGGCTACCCGCTGGACATGCGTTACGCTGGCCCGCGTGAGGCACTGCTGCATGCGCTGTTCCGCCAGAACTACGGCTGTACCCACCTGATCGTGGGGCGCGACCACGCCGGGGTGGGCAGCTACTACGGCCCGTTCGACGCCCAGCACATTTTCGATACCCTGCCTGCCGGGGCATTGCAGATCGAGCCATTGAAGATCGACTGGACCTTCTACTGCTCCGAGTGCGGCGGTATGGCCTCCAGCCGTACCTGCCCGCATGATGAATCGAAGCGCCTGTTGCTCTCAGGCACCAAGCTGCGCAAGCTGCTGTCGGAAGACCAGCCGGTGCCGGAGCATTTCAGCCGTCCCGAGGTGCTGGCCATCCTGCGCGAATACTACGCCGGGCTGGAAGCTCACGAGCGGGTGGAAGTGAAACTGAGTGGTCACTCAGCACGCTGAAATGGCGTAGCTGGTGTAAGATGAACGCGGGCTCGTGAGCCCGCGTTTTTCATTCCAGCCTGGCCGAATGGGCCAGCGTTGACTATTACGGGTTCAGGGACCAACAGGAGGCAAACTTGCGGATCAAAACCGGACTGGCGGCCTTGCTGGCATGCTGTGCATTGTCGGCTGCGGCAACCCAGGTGGAAGTGATTGGCGTGATGCCGGGCATGGCAGTGGTCAAGGTCGATGGCAGTGGCCCCAAGACCTTGCGGGTGGGGCAAAGCCAGGGCAGCGTCAAGTTGCTGGCGGTGGATGGCAGCAGCGGTACCTTCGAGATCGACGGCAGCCGCACCCGCATTGCCATGGGCAGCAGCAGCTTCTCCACCGCGTCCAGCGACAAGGGCAAGGCCCGCGAGGTGTTGACGGCAGATGGCAATGGCCACTTTGTCACCACGGTGCAAGTCAATGGTCACTCGGTGCAGGCATTGGTGGACACCGGTGCGACCACCGTGTCGATGAGCGCCGCCACCGCTCGCCAGCTAGGGCTGGAGTATCGCAATGGGCAACGCGCCGTCAGCCAGACAGCCAATGGGCTGGTGCCGGTGTGGATTGTCCGCTGGGATACCGTGCGGCTGGGTACCATTACCCTGTATCAGGTGGAAGGGGCGGTGATCGAGGCGGACATGCCCGGTGTGCTGCTGGGCATGAGCTTCCTCAATCGCGTCAAGATGGTGCGGGGCAACGGCCAGCTGGAGCTGGTAAAAAACTGAGCACGATCAAGTGGCTGGCCCAATGGCCCGTTGCGCAGATGTGGCAAGCGGCGTAGGGGTGATGGAAATTGTTGACAATTTTCACCTGATTTGATGACAATTGCCGCACACGACGGGACAACAGAATCCCTCAGTCAGTGAACAGTCCGTGAATGAAAGTTCGCAGTGGCTTGTCCGCACGCCGCAAGCGAGGGACAATGCCGACACGCTGGAATCCTGCAGGCGCTGCTGGCGTGCAGTCTACCCTGTCTAACCGCAGGGAATGCAGGTCAGGTGGCCCTGTTTCGGCTTGTTGAAGTACTGGAAAATCACACTCATACAAAGGTGAAGAGCATGAAGGTCAGCATCAAACACATGAGCATCGCTGTAGCCGCCGCCCTGATGGCCGCGACCGTCAGCGCCAAGGATTTTGTCCCGGCTGTGGTGTATGACTCCGCAGGCAAGTTTGACAAGAGCTTCAACGAAATGGCTTACGTCGGCGCCGAGCGCTTCAAGAAGGAAAGCGGCGTGGCTTACCGTGAAGGCCAGATCGCCAACGAAGCCCAGAAAGAACAAGTGCTGCGTAACCTGGCCCGCAAGGACGCCGACATCGTGATCGCGGTGGGCTTCTCCTTCACCCAGGCGGTGGAAACCGTGGCCAAGGAATTCCCGAAGGTCAAGTTCACCCTGATCGACGCGGTAGCCAAGGGCGACAACGTACAGAACATCGTGTTCAAGGAACAGGAAGGCTCCTTCCTGGTGGGCGTGGCCGCTACCCTGTCCTCCAAGAGCCAGAAGATCGGCTTCATCGGTGGCATGGATTTCCCGCTGATTCGTGCTTTCGGCTGCGGCTATGCCCAGGGCGCCAAGTACGTGAACAAGAACGCCGAAGTGTTCCAGAACATGACCGGCAACACCCCGCAAGCCTTCAACGACCCGGCACGGGGTGCTGAGCTGGCCAAGTCCCAGTTCGACCGTGGCGCGGACGTGGTGTTTGCTGCTGCAGGCGGCACCGGTCTGGGCGTGTACCAGGCCGCCAAGGATGCCAAGAAGCTGGCGATCGGTGTGGACAGCAACCAGAACCACATTCAGCCGGGCACCATGCTGACCTCCATGGTCAAGCGCGTGGACAACGCCGTGTTCGAATCCTTCACGGCCGCCAAGAATGGCACCTGGAAGCCGGGCGTGAAAGTGCTGGGCCTGAAGGAAGGCGGCGTGGATTGGGCGCTGGACAGCAACAACCGCAAGCTGATCTCTGCCGATATCGAGAAGAAGGTGGTGGCCGCACGTAACGACATCATCGCTGGCAAGATTGTGGTGGTGGACTACCGCGACAAAAACAGCTGCCCGGTGCAATAATCCCGCACGGGCACGTTGTACCTCAAAGCCCTGCGCTGCTGCGCAGGGCTTTGATTTGCTGCCGGGGCGCCCCCCGAACTGGTGGCATGTCACCTGAAGTCTTACAAGTAAAAACATAACGGGGAAAAGCTCATGGCTGAGATGGCAATCGAGCTTCGCGGCATCGACAAGCGCTTCGGCGCCGTGCATGCCAACCGTGACGTCACCTTGACCATCGCCAAGGGATCGATTCACGGCATCATCGGAGAGAATGGCGCGGGCAAATCCACGCTGATGAGCATTCTCTACGGCTACTATCAGGCGGATTCCGGCAGCATTGCCATCAACGGCAAGCCGGTGCGCATCCGCAACAGTCACGACGCCATTGCCCTGGGCATTGGCATGGTCCACCAGCACTTCATGCTGGTCGACAACTTCACCGTGCTGGAAAACATCATTCTGGGTGCCGAAGGCGGGTTCGTGCTCAAAGGCGGCATGGACCAGGCGCGCGCGCACCTCAGCAAGCTCAACCAGGATTATTCGCTGGATGTGAATCCGGACGCCATCGTGGGCGAGCTGGGCGTGGGCCTGCAACAACGGGTGGAAATCCTCAAGGCGCTGTACCGTGGTGCCGACATCCTGATTCTGGACGAACCCACTGCCGTATTGACCCCGCAGGAGGCCGACCATCTGTTCCGCATCCTGCAGGCGCTGAAAGCGCAGGGCAAGACCGTGATCCTGATCACCCACAAGCTGCGTGAGGTGATGGACGTGACCGACGCGGTGACCGTGATGCGAGCCGGTGCCGTGGTCGGCAATGTGCAGACGGCGGACGTCAGCAAGGAAATCCTGGCGGACCTGATGGTGGGCCGCAAGGTGAACATGCAGGTGGAAAAGCAGGTGCGTGCAGCCGGTGCGCCGGTGCTGCAGGTGCGCGACCTCAGTCTGGTGGATAACCGTGGCGTCAAACTGCTCGACAAACTGAATTTTGAAGTCCGCGCTGGCGAAGTGGTCGGCATTGCCGGGGTGTCCGGCAATGGCCAGTCCGAGCTGATGGAAGTGTTGGCGGGCATGACCGAAGCCAGCGAGGGCGTGATCCTCTACAAGGGGCAGGACATCAGCCGTTTGAAGGGCAAGCTGCCACGACCGGCGCTGCTGCGGCAGATGGGTATCGGCCATGTGCCGGAAGACCGCTCCCGCGAAGGCTTGATCAAGTCCTTCTCCAATTTCGAGAACGGCATTCTCGGCTACCACCGCGACCCGGCCCTGCAAGGCAAGGGCCTGTACCATCGGGTGAAGCTGGTGGAGCGCATGCAATCCTTCATCCAGCAGTTCGACATCCGCCCGGCGGACCCGCTGCTGCGCGTGGGCCAGCTGTCTGGTGGCAACCAGCAGAAAGTGGTGCTGGCGCGCGAAATCCACAGCAACCCGGACCTGCTGCTGGTTGGCCAGCCGACCCGTGGTGTGGACATTGGCGCCATCGAATTCATCCACAAGCGGCTGATCCAGCTGCGTGATGAAGGTAAGGCCATCTTGCTGGTATCGGTGGAGCTGGACGAAATTCTGGCCCTGTCCGACCGCGTGGTGGTGATGGCAGGTGGCAAGATTACCGGCGAAATGCCGGCAAGCGAGGCGACCCCCACCTCGCTCGGTTTGTTGATGGGAGGTCACTGATGTTGAAATTCGGACAACCGTCCGCCCTGCCGCGCTGGGCGCAGCTCACGCTGCTGCCGCTGCTCAATCTGTGTGCTGCACTGGCGGTGACGGCACTGGTGGTATGGCTGATCGGCGAGAACCCGTGGGAATGCCTCAAGCTGCTGGTGGGCGGCGCTTTCGGCTATAAGGAAGGCATCGGCTATACCCTGTTCTACACCACCAGCTTCATCTTCACCGGGCTGGCGGTGGCCGCAGCGTTTCACGCCGGGCTGTTCAATATTGGTGGTGAAGGGCAGATGTACATCGCCGGTCTGGGCGTCACGCTGGTCTGCTTTGCCTTTGGTACCAGCTTGCCCTCCTGGCTGCTGATTCCGCTTGCCATCGTCGCAGCGGCCGCCTTTGGCGGTGCATGGGCTTTCCTGCCGGGCTGGCTGCAAGCCAAGCGCGGTAGCCATATCGTGCTGGTCACCATCATGTTCAACTACATTGCCAGCTCGCTGATGTCTTACCTGATCAGCAAGCCGCTGGCAGAGCCGGGTGCATTCAACAGTACCTCTACCCGTGAGCTGGTGCAGGCAGGCTGGATTCCTTCCATGCAGCAGATGGGGGCGGCCATCGGGCTGGATCTGCCGCAAACCCCGCTCAACGCCATGCTGTTCCTGTCGGTGGTAGTGGCCGTAGTGTTCTGGCTGGTGGTGTGGCACAGCCGCTGGGGCTATGAGCTGCGTACGGTGGGTACCAACCAGCAAGCCGCAGGCTACGCCGGTATCAATGTCAGCAAAGTGGTGATCATGGCCATGGTGGTCTCCGGCGCACTGGCCGGTCTGGCTGCGGTCAACGAAGTGCTGGGCTCCACCCACCGCCTGAATACCAACTTCACCAATGGTATCGGCTTTGTCGGTATTGGGGTGGCGCTGATGGGGCGCAACCACCCGGTCGGGGTGGTGCTCTCTGCCTTGCTGTTTGGCGCGCTCACTCAAGGCGGGCTGGACCTGGCGCTGGACAAGCCGAACATCACCCGCGAGATGATCATTTTCATTCAGGGCCTGATCATCCTGTTCTGCGGTGCACTGGACAACCTGTTCGACCCGCTGCTGTCACAACTTTTCAAACGGAAGAACTAATATGGACCAATTCTTCGGTTTGCTGGAAATGACCATCCGCCTGTCCACGCCGCTGATCCTGGCGGCGCTGGCGGGGCTGTTTGTCGAGCGCTCGGGCGTGGTGGACATCAGTCTGGAAGGCAAAATCCTCTCAGCTGCGTTTGCTGCTGGTGCTGTGGCCGCCGTCACCCATTCCCCCTGGCTGGCGTTGCTGGCCGGCATGGGTGCTGCGGTGCTGATGGCCATGCTGCACGGCTTTGTGAGCGTCACCTACAATGGCAACCAGCTGATCTCCGGGCTGGCGATCAATACCATCGCCTCCGGCCTGACACCGGTGTTGGGGTTGGCCTGGTTTGAGCAGGGCGGCGCTACCCCGCAGCTGGATGATGCCTCGCGCTTCCGTGAAATCCACTGGCCGGGCGTGGAGGCGGTGCAGGACATTCCGCTGATTGGCCACATCTACAAGAATGTGATCTCCGGCCACTCCCTGCTGGTATACCTGACGGTGCTGATCATCCCGCTGGTCACCTGGTTCATCTACCGCAGCCGCTTTGGCCTGCGCGTACGCGCGGTGGGCGAGAACCCGCATGCCGCTGATACCGCCGGGGTGAGCGTGGCCAAGGTGCGCTACATTGCCCTGTTCTGGGGCGGTATCCTCTGCGGCATCGCCGGTACCTTCCTGGCCATCTCCATCAACTCCGGCTTTGCCAAGGACATGTCCGCCGGCAAGGGCTTCCTGGCACTGGCGGCGCTCATTTTCGGCAAGTGGCGGCCGGGTAGTGCGGTGATCGGCTGCCTGCTGTTCGCCTTCTTCGACGCGCTGCAGATCCGCTTCACTGGGGTATCGCTGCCGGTGGTCGGCATCATGCCGTCGCAGATTTTCGAAGTGATCCCGTACGTGCTGACGGTGCTGCTGGTAGCCGGTTTCGTTGGCCGCGCCATCGCCCCCAAAGCGATCGGCATCCCCTTCGTCAAATCCCGCTAAAGCAGGCGAGCGCGACAGACAAAAGGCCGGTGGCAACACCGGCCTTTTGTACAGGTGGACGGGCGGGTCAATCCGGTCTGGTCCACCGTATGGGCAAGAATGCATCTCACCAAGCGAGGGCTGGCGCGGCTTTCTGCTCGCATGGCTATCACCGGTACGAGATGGAGAACGCCACCTTTATGTGATAATGTCATGCCGTCGGTGTGTGACCGTGTGTTGTTCTGCTCAAGCAGTACCTGCCATGATGGGGACGCACGGTACATCATGATTCAGACCGTACATCACATAAAAGGGAGTCATCGGGTATGCGCGGAACCATTATTGCGTGGAATGGCGAGAGTGGCACCATTGCCGCTGCTGAGCAGCGTTTCGAATTTGACATCAAGCTGTGGCAAGGCAATGTCGCGCCCAAGCCGGACATGACGGTTCTGCTCAGTCTGGACGGCGACACCCTCACTGGGCTTGCCCCGGTTGCCGAAGGCGAGCTGGCCAAGGAAAAAATGGCGCAACTGGGTACGCAAGGTGTCGCGCTCGCTAAAATCATCGGGCAAGACATCGGCAAGGATGTTGCCATCGCCTATGGCGTGTTTGCCATCGTGGCGCTATTCCTGCCTTTCCTGTCGGGCAATGGCTTCTTGGCCGCGCAGAAAATCACGCTGGCCGAGATTGTGTCAGCGGGTGTGCTGCTGGTACTGCTCGCAAGCGCCAGCATTGCTGTTCCCCACTTCTGGAAGCACAAGCTGGCCCCGCTGGCCTTGTGTGCGCCACTGCTGGTGACCCTGCTGGCGGATATTCAGGCTTACCGCGTGTTCTCCAGCTTCAACGCGGGCATGGATCAACTGGCGAACGCGCTGGGCGAATTCAGCCGCCCATCGCCGTTCTCGCTGAGCCTTGGTTTCTATCTCGCTCAACTGGTTGCAGGCTATATTGCCTACCGCGGTGTGACGCGTTATCTGAAGAACAAGGCCTGATTGTTCCTGATCCAGGCAGTGCAGCCTGAGGCTGTGTAAAACAAAACGGGCTACCTGAATAGGTAGCCCGTTTTGTTTTTAATATACCTTCGGAATAGAGAACCAATGCCACACTGTAACGACTAGAAAAGTATAGCAAAGAAAAAAAATTATTGTAGATTTGAACTGGGACGTGGTGGATAACTTAATGTTGTGAATCTGCTGCAAATCATGCAGTCTAGCTTTTTGTGTGTCTCCTGCGTCAAGTTCATTTTTTATTTTGCTTTCAAGATCTTTGCTTATGGTCTTTAAAGATCTCTTGTCGTTGAATTTTAAATATGTTCTATGCATAAATAAAATGACCGTTAAAACAATTGCATGAAGTTGAGGCCAGGCGGGGCTTACACCCCAGCAACCAAGCGTTGCAAGAAAAAGCCATACTCCTTCTGTATTAAGCGAGGAGTAATATGCATCTATGTGGGCCTCAAAGTTGATAAGTTCTTTTTTTATGGAAATATTCAAATCTTCTTGCATGTGTGCACCCAATGTTTACCTTTCATAAACACGCTCGGCTCTAAAGTAAAAATTTTTATGTTATTTCGAGATAAGATTGATCTAATTATTCTACGGCACCAGCACCGTCGGTACCGCTTTCGGCAGCAGGTCCGGGTAGTCGCGGCTGAAGTGCAGGCCGCGGCTTTCGTGGCGGCGCAGGGCGCTTTGTATGATGAGGTCGGCGGTGAGCACCAGGTTGCGTAGCTCGATCAGGTCGTTGCTGACGCGGAAGTTGCGGTAGAACTCGTTGATTTCCTGCGTGAGCAGCTGGATGCGGTGCTGGGCGCGTTGCAGGCGCTTGGTGGTGCGCACGATGCCGACATAGTCCCACATTGCGTGGCGCAGCTCGTTCCAGTTGTGCGCGATCACCACTTCTTCGTCGGCGTCGGTCACCCGGCTTTCGTCCCAGTCCGGCACGCTGGGCAGCGGCTCGGCTTGGCGCGAGAGGATGTCCTCGGCGGCGCTCTCGGCAATCACCAGGCATTCCAGCAGCGAATTGCTGGCCAGCCGGTTGGCACCGTGCAGGCCGGTGTACGCCACTTCACCGGCAGCGTAGAGGTTGGCGACATCGGTGCGGCCTTGCAGGTCCACCATCAGGCCGCCGCAGGTGTAGTGGGCGGCGGGGACCACCGGGATGCCCTGGCGGCTGATGTCGATGCCCAGCTCCAGGCAGCGGGCGTAGATGGTGGGGAAGTGGTCACGCAGGAAATCGCGTGGTTTGTGCGAGATGTCCAGATACACGCAATCCAGGCCGTGGCGTTTCATTTCAAAGTCGATGCTGCGGGCGACGGTGTCACGCGGGGCCAGCTCGGCGCGCGGGTCGTGATCCGGCATGAAACGGTGGCCATCCGGCAGGCGCAGGATGCCGCCTTCGCCGCGCACCGCCTCCGTAATCAGGAAGGACTTGGCTTCCGGGTGGTAGAGGCAGGTGGGGTGGAACTGGATGAACTCCATGTTCGCGACCCGGCATCCGGCGCGCCAGCCCATGGCAATGCCGTCGCCAGTGGCGGTATCCGGGTTGGTGGTGTACAGGTAGACCTTGCCTGCGCCGCCGGTGGCGAGCACGGTGTACGAGGCCAGCAGGGTTTCCACGTGATCGGTTTCGGTGTTCAGGATATAGGTACCGAGCGCGCGCTGTTCACTGTGGCCCAGCTTGCGGCTGGTGATCAGGTCGATCGCCACCCGGTTTTCCAGCACGGTGATGTTCGGGTGCTGCCGTACTTTCTCCACCAGCGTTTGCTGTACCGCTGCGCCGGTGGCGTCGGCGGCGTGAATGATGCGGCGGTGGCTGTGACCGCCTTCCCGCGTGAGGTGGAAGCCGAAGGGGTGGCCTGCATCCGGGGTGAACGGTACGCCCTGGGCAATCAGCCATTCGATATTGCGGCGGGCATGCTCGAGGATGTAGCGGGTGGCGTGCGGATCGCACAGGCCACCACCGGCAATCTGGGTGTCCTGCAGGTGGGCGTCGATGGAGTCTTCGTCGGTCAGCACGGCGGCGATGCCGCCTTGCGCCCAGCTGCTGGCGCCATCGAGCAGGGCTTTCTTGGTCACCAGCGTGACCTTCAGCCGGTCGGCCAGCCGCAGCGCCAGTGCCTGGCCTGCCAGACCACTGCCGATGATGAGGACGTCTGTCTTGTGCATGCTGCCCGTTTCCTGCTGACGTGAGTGAGGTGTGAATTTTAACAGACGGTGGCCGGAACTTCCCTTCCGCTTTCAGGTCTGTTGCTGCAGGTGGTAGCATTGCACCCTTCAAAAACAAGAGTTCAGTCTGCGGCAACCGGATGGGCCGGTCCCGCAGCATCAGGGATGGCAGCATGAGTGATCGCGAAGTCGATCAACAGCTGGTAGAGCGCGTACAGCGCGGAGACAAACGGGCCTTTGACCTGCTGGTAGGCAAATACCAGCGGAAGCTTGCACGCCTGTTGTCCCGCTTCGTCCGCAATCCGGAGGAGATCGAGGATGTGGCGCAGGAAGCCTTTATCAAGGCTTACCGGGCCTTGCCCTCGTTCCGCGGGGAAAGTGCGTTCTATACCTGGCTGTATCGCATCGCTATTAATACGGCGAAGAATTATCTGATGTCGGCAGGGCGGCGGGCGACCACCACCTCGACATCCATTGAGGTGGACGAGTCCGAAACGCTGGACATGGCCGAGCAGGTGCCGGATGACAATACCCCGGAAACCGAGTTGGCCAACCAGCAGATCGTGCAGGCGGTGAACCGGGTGGTGGAAGCCTTGCCGGAGGAGCTGCGCGAGGCCATCACGCTGCGCGAGATGGAAGGACTCAGCTACGAAGAAATTGCTGAGGCAATGCAGTGCCCGATTGGCACGGTGCGGTCGCGGATCTTCCGCGCCCGGGAAGCGATTGCAGCGGAGCTGCGACCGCTGGTGGAACAGAAGCAGAACAGAAGATGGTGAACAGCATGAACGAGCGTATTTCAGCCTTGATGGATGGTGAGCTTTCCAGTCAGGAAGAAGCTTCGGTATTGCAATGGTTGCGACACAACCCGGACGGGGCTGAGCAGTGGCATACCTATCACCTGATTCGTGATGCGCTGCGCGAGAAAGGGGCTGCCGATGTGGATGTCCGCAGCCGGGTGATGGCGCAGCTGGAAGCCGAGCCGACCATTCTGGCGCCGCGACGCGCGCGCATGCCGGCTCGCCGCACCATGGTGGCCTTGTCTGCTGCGGCATCGGTCGCTGCCGTGTCGGTGGTGGGCTGGATGGGCTGGCATACCCGCCCGACCCCGGCCAATGCCCCGACCATGCAGGCTGCGGTCACGGCCCCGCTCAAGGCAACAGGTACGGCAGACATGCGCCCCTACCTGGCTGCGCATCAGCAGTTCTCCGGGCAGGTGAATGGCCGCAGCGAGGTGCGCCCCGCCAACTATGAGGGTGGGGAGCCGGTGAACAAATGAGTTTATGTTTCAAACCGGTTCACCTGCTGCGCTTGCTGCTGCCGTGCTGTGTCGGGGTAGCGCTGGCCGGGCAGGCACTGTCGCCCTCGGAAGGCTTGCAACTGCTGAACCGGGTGACGCAGGCCACCCGGCAGCAGAGTTTCGTCGGAGTGTATGTCTACCAGCGCGATACCCTGGTGGAAACCTCCCGCATTACCCATCAGTTTGCGGACGGCAACAGCTATGAGAAGCTGGAGGCGCTGGATGGCCCGGCGCAGGAGCTGATCCGTGCCAACAACATGCTCAGCTGCTATGTGCCTGCCAACCGCAGTGACAAGGTGGATTACCAGTCCTACAGCCGCTTCTTCCCTGATGTGCTGCCGAATGACAGTCGCGCCCTGCTGGAAAACTATCACGTGATCCGGCAGGACATGGAGCGGGTGGCCGACCACGATTGCCAGATGGTGTTGCTGGCACCCAAGGACGGGCTGCGTAACCCGTTCCGCTTCTGTTATGAGCCCACCCGTGCGGTGCTGCTCAAGGCGCAGGTCTATAACGACCGGCAGGAGCTGCTGGAGCAGATGTCCTTTACCCAGGTCAACATCGGCGGGGTGATTGATCGCAGTGCCTTCAAGCCGCGTCTGCCCAACAAGGTGGGGGCCTGGCAGCGTAGCGATGGCCCGGTGAAGGCGGACGACCTGATCATCAACGACAAGCAGCTGCCCGCAGGCTTCAAGCTGGTGCGGGGCAGCAAGCGGCAGCTACCGGGCAAGCCTGCGCCGGTGTCGCATTACCTGTTCTCGGATGGCCTGGCTTCCATGTCGGTGTTCCTGGAATTTACCGGCAAGGAAGGGCGGCCTGCAGAGGGCGCATCGCGTCAGAACGACACCAATATCCTGGTGGAAACCGATGAAGGCGCGGTGATGATGTTGCTGGGCGAGGTGCCGAAAGGGGCCCTGCAGCAGCTGGGTAACAGCTTGCGGATCAAGCCCAAGCGTTGATTGGATCTGGGTCTGACTGGAGTCGAGGAAGAGCATGAAACTGTGGCGTTCGTTGCAATCCGGCCTGTTGGGTGTGGCTGTGTTGTGGTCCACTGTGAGCGTGGCAGCAGCCAAGGATTTACCGGATTTTACTGAGCTGGTGGAAAAGCAGGGCCCTGCGGTGGTCAACATCAGTACCACGCAGACGGTGAGTGGTGGCGCTGCCAATCCGTTTGCCGAGGGTGACCCGGCCTATGAATTCTTCAAGCGCTTCATGCCGCAATTGCCCAAGCAGCGGGATTACCAGACCCGCTCGCTGGGTTCCGGTTTCATCATCAGTGCCGATGGCGTGATTCTGACCAATGCGCATGTGGTGGATGGTGCGGATGAGATCACCGTCAAGCTGACCGACAAGCGCGAATTCAAGGCCAAGCTGATCGGGGCGGACAAGCGCACCGATGTGGCCGTGCTGAAGATTGAAGCCAGCAAGCTGCCCATCGTTACGCTGGGTGACCCGGACAAGCTGAAGGTGGGCGAGTGGGTGCTGGCCATTGGTTCGCCGTTCGGGCTGGAAAACACCGTGACGGCCGGGATCGTGTCGGCCAAGGGGCGTACCCTGCCGGACGATACTTATGTGCCGTTCATCCAGACCGATGCCGCGGTGAACCCCGGTAACTCCGGTGGCCCGCTGTTCAATATGCGCGGTGAGGTGATTGGCATCAACTCCCAGATCTATAGTCGCTCCGGCGGGTTCATGGGCTTGTCGTTCTCGATCCCGATCGACGTGGCGATGGACGTGGCCAATCAGCTGAAGAGCAATGGCCGGATCAGTCGTGGCAAGCTGGGTATCAATATCCAGGAAGTGAGCAAGGATATTGCGGAGTCGCTGGGTCTGGGTGCGCCATCGGGTGCGCTGGTGGTGGGTGTGGAAAAGGGCTCTGCCGCTGACCGTGCCGGGCTGAAGGCCGGTGATGTGATTCTGAAGTTCGACAACAAGCCGATTGGTGCGTCCAGCGAGTTGCCACGTGTGGTGGGCTCCACCAAACCCGGCAGCAAGGTACAGTTGCAGGTATGGCGCAACAAGGCATCCCAGGATGTGACGGTGACGCTGGGTGAGGTGGTGGATGACAGCGCCAAGGCCAAGCCTGCCGCCCCGCCGAAGCCGGATGCGCTGGTGCGCATTGGCTTGCAGGTGACCGAGCTGAATGCGGCTCAGAAACGTCAATTGGACGTCGGATTTGGTCTGCTGGTGACCTCGGCGCAGGGTGCCGCGGCGCGAGCCGGGGTGGAGGAGGGCGATGTCATCATCGGCGTCAGCAATGAAACCCTGAAGTCGCAGCAGCAACTGCTGCTGCTGCTGGAGCGGGCGCCGAAGGGCAGTGTGGTGGCCTTGCTGATCCGCCGTGATGACAGCACGCTGTACATCCCGGTGCGGGTTCCGGAAAAGTGAGCGCCTTACCGACGCTGACACTCTACATTCGCGAATACTGCCACCTGTGCCAGGACATGCTGGCTGCACTGCAGCAGGACTACCGGGGGCGCTTGCTGCTGCAGGTGGTGGACATTGAGGATGATGATGACACCGAGGCCCGCTACGGCCAGCTGATTCCGGTGCTGATGGCGGGTGAGTACGAGTTGTGTCATTACCACCTCAACCGTGCAAGACTGGATGCGTATCTGGCGGAAATTGGGTAAAATCTAGGGTTAAGGTGACGGGGCACTCGTGTAGTGCCCCTTCTTATTGCCGACTGCGCCTGCCGCACGGCCTGCTGGAACCACAAGCTGCATGAAACACATACGCAATTTCTCGATCATCGCCCACATCGACCACGGCAAATCCACGCTGGCCGACCGCTTCATCCAGTTCTGTGGCGGACTGGACGCCCGCGAAATGTCTGCCCAGGTGCTCGACTCGATGGACATCGAGAAGGAGCGGGGCATTACCATCAAGGCGCAGACCGCCGCGCTGCAGTACAAGGCACGCGATGGCCAGGTCTACAACCTGAACCTGATTGACACCCCGGGGCACGTGGACTTTTCCTACGAGGTGAGCCGCTCGCTGGCCGCTTGCGAGGGCGCGCTGCTGGTGGTGGACGCTTCGCAAGGGGTGGAAGCGCAGACGGTAGCCAACTGCTACACCGCCATCGAACAGGGTGTGGAAGTGCTGCCGGTGCTCAACAAGATCGACCTGCCTGCTGCCGAGCCGGAGCGGGTGTGCGAAGAGATCGAAGACATCATCGGCATTGATGCGACGGATGCGGTGCGCGCCTCCGCCAAGAGTGGCATCGGCATTGAGGACATCCTCGAATCGGTGGTCGCCAATATCCCGGCACCGACCGGTGACCCGACCGCGCCGCTCAAGGCGCTGATCATCGACAGCTGGTTCGACAACTACGTCGGCGTGGTCATGCTGGTGCGGGTGGTGGATGGCGAGCTGAAGCCGAAAGACAAAATTCTGCTGATGAGCAGCAAGACCCAGTACTTGTGCGAACAGGTCGGGGTGTTCACGCCGAAGTCGCTGCAGCGCGATGCGCTGCGTGCCGGTGAGGTGGGGTTTGTGATCGCCGGCATCAAGGAGCTGAAGAGCGCCAAGGTGGGCGATACCATCACCATCGCCAATAAGGCCGCGACCGAGCCGCTACCAGGCTTCAAGGAAATCAAGTCGCAGGTGTTTGCCGGTCTGTATCCGGTGGAAAGCCATGACTACGAGAACCTGCGTGATTCGCTGGAAAAACTGCAGCTGAACGACGCCAGCCTGCATTTCGAGCCGGAAGTGTCGCAAGCGCTGGGCTTTGGCTTCCGCTGCGGTTTCCTTGGCCTGCTGCACATGGAGATCGTGCAGGAGCGGCTCGAGCGCGAGTTCGACATGGACCTGATCACCACCGCGCCGACCGTGGTGTATCACGTGCTGATGAAAGATGGCACCGAGCTGGAAGTGGAAAACCCCTCCAAGCTGCCGGACCTCTCCAAGATCGAAGAAATCCGCGAGCCGATCATTACCGCCCACATTCTGGTGCCGCCGGATTACCTCGGCTCGGTGATGACCCTGTGCAACAACAAGCGCGGCGTGCAGCGCAATATGCAGTATATGGGCCGTCAGGTCATGCTGTCTTACGACCTGCCGATGAACGAAGTGGTGATGGATTTCTTTGACAAGCTGAAGTCGGTCAGCCGTGGCTACGCCTCGCTGGATTATGACTTCAAGGAATTCCAGCCTGCTGATCTGGTCAAACTCGACGTGCTGGTGAATGGCGACAAAGTGGATGCTTTGTCCCTCATCGTGCACCGGGCCAACAGCGTATACCGTGGCCGCGAACTGGTCAGCAAGATGCGTGAGCTGATCCCGCGCCAGATGTACGACGTGGCAGTGCAGGCCGCGATTGGTGCCAACATCATTGCCCGCGAGAACGTGAAAGCCATGCGCAAGGACGTGCTGGCCAAGTGTTATGGCGGCGATATCACCCGCAAGAAGAAGTTGCTGGAGAAGCAGAAGGCTGGCAAGAAGCGGATGAAGCAGGTGGGTAATGTGGAGATTCCGCAAGAGGCCTTCCTCGCCATCCTGCAAGTCAGCGACAAGTAAGCCGTACACACAAGGACAAGCATGAACTGGATTGCAACCTGGACCGGCGCCGCCATCATCGGGGCCGTGATGCTGGCGATGGGCCGCAACCTGCCGCGCAATGACAAGGGTGAAGCACACGCCACGGTACAGTTTGCCCATATGGCGCTGATCATCGGCGTATTTGGCCTGATTGCGGTGTACACCACCTTGTCGCTGGCCATGTTGCTGTTCGTGCTGGTGTCCGGTGTGGTCTGGGCGGTGGACAAATGGTATCTGGCGCGCCGTCGCAAGCAAGGCGAGCGCCAATCGGATGAGGTGGAGCTGTTCGCGGGCCTGTTCCCGGTGATTGCCGTGGTGTTTCTGGTACGCTCCTTCCTGTTTGAGCCCTTTACCATACCGTCGAGCTCCATGCGGCCCGGGCTGGAACCGGGTGACTTCATTCTGGTCAACCGCTTCAGCTACGGCATCCGTGTGCCGGTGCTTAACACCGTATTGATCGAGACGGGCAAGCCGCAACGCGGTGATGTGATGGTGTTTCGCTATCCGGTGGACCCCAAGACGGATTTCATCAAGCGGGTGGTCGGCTTGCCGGGTGATACCGTGACATACCGTAACAAGCAGCTGACGGTGAATGGCAAGTCGGTAACACAGGTTGCTCTCGCAGAAGGCAGCTATGTGCGCGACAACTCCGCCAATCTGATTCCGGTGCAACGTTTCAAGGAAACAACCGCAACCCGCAGCTATCTGGTGCAGACGGTCGAGCAAGCCCCTCCCGTGAACCAGGATCAGGTGCTGAATTTCCCCTACCGCGATAACTGCCAGTATGATGACAGTGGCTTTACCTGCAAGGTGCCCGCAGGCCATTACTTCATGATGGGTGACAACCGCGACGACAGCTCGGATGGCCGCTACTGGGGCTTCGTGCCGGACGAGAACATCGTCGGCAAAGCCACCCTGATCTGGATGAACATCGGCGCGTTCAGCCGTATCGGTACTTCCATCCAGTAAGCGCATCCCCATGGGCTGGCTGCCTCATGGCATAGTGTTTAACTATCCGATCAGGGGTAATGCCGCTATGATAACGAAGCTTTCCTCCCGTCCACACCGGTAAGGGAAGCGGGGCTTGGCAAACAGGCATACCGCCAGCCCATATGGGCAAACGCATTGATTGAGGAGACGCTGCATGCTGCAACTGAAACCGCGCAAGGCCGAACACGGATTGTCCATCATGGGGCTGATCATCGTGGCGGTGGTGCTGGGCTTTTTCTTGCTCATTATTGCCAAGACCATTCCGGCCATCTCGGAATATCAGGCGGTGAAGAACGCGCTGAAGAAGGTGTCGCACGAGGGGGGAACACCGGCTGAGATGCGTGCCGCGTTCAACAAGACTGCGGATGTGACAGATATCCATTCCATCAAGGGCGAAGGTCTGGAAATCCAGGGTTCGGGTGACAATGTTACCGTCCGGGCCAAGTATGAGGCCAAGATTGAGCTGTTCGGCAATGTCAGCCTGGTGCTGGATTTTGATACCTCCGCTGGCGCGGGTGGTGGTGGTAAGCTGCCTTGAGGCGGCAGGAAGACCGGGCGCTGCAAGCGCGTATCGGTCATGATTTTGCCGATGCGTCATTGCTGCAACAGGCATTGACGCATCGCAGCTTTGGCACGCCACATAATGAGCGGCTGGAGTTTCTGGGCGACAGTGTGCTGTCGCTCGCGCTGTCCAACCTGCTGTACGAGCGCTTCCCGCAGCTCTCCGAGGGAGAACTGTCGCGGGTGCGCTCCAATCTGGTCAACCAGCAGGCGCTGGCCGAGCTGGCGATCGGCCTCAAGCTGGGACAGGTGTTGCGGCTGGGCGAGGGTGAGGTCAAGAGTGGTGGGCGGGAGCGCCCGTCAATTCTGGCTGATGCGCTGGAAGCCTTGTTCGGTGCCGTCTATCTGGATGGTGGGCTGGCGCCGGCGCTGGCCTGGATTGCCCGGCTGTACCAGCCGGTGCTGGTGTCGCTCAACCCGCAGACGCTGGGTAAAGACCCCAAGACCTTGCTGCAGGAATGGCTGCAAGGACAGCGGCTGCCGCTGCCGGTCTACCGGGTATTGCAAGCGCAAGGGGCCAGCCACGCGCAGTCCTTTGCGGTGGAATGTGAAATCGCTGTGCTCGGCATCACGGTGCCAGGCAGTGGCAACAGTCGCAGGCTCGCCGAGCAGGAGGCTGCCAAGGCCGCGCTGCAACAGGCGCAGCAACGGCAGGCAAACAAGAAAGCATCATGACAGAAGCGTTTCCGCCCCCTTCGGACTTTCACTGTGGCCTGGTGGCCATCGTGGGTCGGCCCAATGTTGGCAAGTCCACCCTGCTCAATCACCTGATCGGGCAGAAGATCAGCATTACCTCACGTAAGGCACAGACTACCCGCCACCGTGTGACCGGCATCTATACCGATGCCAGCCACCAGATGGTGTTCGTCGATACCCCCGGCTGGCAGACCAAATACAAGAGCGCGATGAACAGCGCGATGAACCGCAGCGTCAGCGGTACGCTGGCGGACGTGGACGTGGTGCTGTTCGTGATTGAGGCCGGGCGCTTCTCGCAGGCGGATGCCGATGTGCTCAAGCGCCTGCCGACCAACCGTCCGGTGATCCTGGTGGTCAACAAGGTGGATTACCTCAAGGACGACAAGGAAACCCTGCTCGCCTTCCTGCAAGAGATGTCCGGCAAGTTCAATTTTGCCGCGCTGGTACCGGTGATCGCCCAGCATGGCCACAAGGTGGACGTGTTGCTTGATGCCGTGCGCCCGCTGCTGCCGCAGGGCGAGCCGATGTACGAGGAAGACCAGATCACGGACCGCAGTGAACGCTTCCTTGCCGCTGAGATCGTGCGGGAAAAGCTGTTCCGCCTGCTGGGCGACGAACTGCCGTATGCCATGAACGTGTTCATCGAGCAGTTCGAGCTGGATGGCAGCATGCGCCGCATCCACGCCGCCATCATGGTGGATAAGCCCGGCCAGAAAGCCATCCTGATCGGCAAGGGCGGCGAAAAGCTCAAGCGCATCGGCACCGAGGCGCGCATCGACATGGAAAAGCTGTTCGACGGCAAGGTGTTCCTGCAGCTGTGGGTCAAGGTCAAGAGCGGTTGGGCTGATGATACCCGCCTGCTGCGCGAGTTCGGCTTCGAGTAAGCGCAGGCCGTGGCGCAATCCCAGCGAGTCGATCTGACCGAAGGCTTTGTACTGCACCACTACCCGTGGCGGGAAACCAGCCTGATTCTGGAAGTGTTCAGCCGCGAGCATGGGCGGCTCAGCATCGTCGCCCGCGGCGCACGCCGCCCCGGCTCTGCCTTGCGCGGGGTGCTGCTGCCGTTTCAGCCGCTGCTGCTGTCCTGGTATGGCAAACACGAGCTGAAAACCCTGCACAAGGCCGAGTGGGTCGGCGGGGTACGCTTTCCGGCAGGTCATGCCCTGATCTGTGCCTACTATCTCAATGAACTGCTGCTGGCCTTGCTGCCCAAGGAAGACGCCAGCGGCGAGCTGTTTGATCATTACCAGCACGCGCTGCATGCGCTCAGCCACGGCCTGGAGCAAGCACCGGTGCTGCGCCAGTTCGAGCAGGCGCTGCTGAGTGAGCTGGGGTACGGCCTCTTGCTTAGCCACACGGTGGAAGGGCTGCCGGTTGAGGCCGGGCAGCGCTATGCTTATCGGCTGCAACATGGGCTGTACCCGGCGCGTGAGCGCCAGCGTGATGACATCCCGCTGGATGGCCAAACCCTGCTCGACCTGCACGACGGCCACTATGAGCGGGCTGAGACCCGCCAGCAAGCACTGGCCTTGATGCGGCGACTGTTGGCCAGCTTGCTGCCAGAGCGGCCGCTGGCCACCCGCGAGCTGTTCCGCCTGTTGCGGCAGCTGGACGAGCCCGCCAACGGGAGGGACGCATGATTTATGGACTGGGGACCGACCTCGCGCGGGTGAGTCGCTTCCAGCAAGGGCTGGAGCGGCATGGAGAGCGTTTTGTCGAGCAAATACTGGCCCCGGCTGAGCGCGAGTCCTTTGCTCAGGCCGCCCACCCGGCCCGCCTGCTGGCCAAGCGCTGGGCGGTGAAAGAGGCGTTTGGCAAGGCGGCGGGCACCGGCGTGCGTGCGCCGATTACCCTGCAAGCGCTGTGGCTCAGCCACGACGCGCTGGGGCGACCGCTGCTGTGCTGGGATGAGGCGGTTGCCGCCTGGCTGGCGGAGCGCGGGATAAGCCGAACGCATGTGAGCCTCAGCGATGAGGCCGACTACACGGTTGCCACCGTGATTCTGGAAATCGGATAGGAAACGAGCCATGACCACAGTCAATCTGCCCCTGGGACCGGTGTGTGTCGACCTCGCCGGTACCGAGTTGACCGATGCTGAGCGGCAGCGCCTGCTGCACCCGCAGGTGGGCGGTGTCATCCTGTTCAGCCGCAATTTCCGTTCGGTGGCGCAACTGTGTGCACTGACCCGTGAGATTCACCAGCTACGCAGCCCACGGCTGATCATCGCGGTGGACCACGAAGGCGGCCGGGTACAACGCTTTCGCGATGGCTTTACCCGACTGCCGCCGATGGCCGAGCTGGGCAAGCTGTGGAATGACGACCGCGCAGCCGCGCGTGCGCTGGCAGCGCGCACCGGCTGGGTGCTGGCGGCGGAGCTGCGCGCCAGCGGGGTGGACTTCAGCTTTGCCCCGGTGCTGGACCTCGACTATGGGGTGTCCACCGTCATCGGCAACCGCGCCTTCCATGCCCACCCGCATGCGGTGAGCGAGCTGGGGCAATACCTGATGCAGGGCATGCGGCAGGCTGGCATGAACGCTTGCGGCAAACACTTCCCCGGTCACGGTCATGTGGTGCTGGACTCCCACCACGCCCTGCCGGTGGATGACCGCCCGCTCTCGGAAATTCACGGTGCCGACCTGCAACCCTTCCGCCGCTTGATCGAGCACGGGCTCGCGGCGGTGATGCCTGCGCACGTGATCTACGCCAAGGTAGACGAGCGGCCCGCCGGCTTCTCGCCGCGCTGGCTGCAGGACATCCTGCGCGGCCAGCTTGGCTTTCAGGGTGCCATCATCAGCGACGCACTGGACATGGCCGGTGCCGCTTTCGCAGGCAACACCATCGAGGAGCGTGCCAAGGCCGCGTTCGAGGCGGGCTGTGATCTGGTACTGGCCACCAACCGCCCGGAAGAGGCCGAGCGTCTGTTGCAGCGGCTGGACTGGCAGATTAGCCCGGTGTCCCTCAGCCGCCTCGCCCGCCTGCACGGCGAACCCAATCCCCTGCAGTGGGATGACCTTGTTCACGACCTCGATTTCCAGTCTGCCCGCCGTGAAGTGGCTGCCTTGGCAGGGGAGGGGGACATCAGCCGCTGGGGGCCTGATGTGGGGGAAGCTTAGGCGGTAGGGCTGATGTTGTGCCTGTCGGGCCAGCTATAAGCAGTGACCCATCCCGCAAGCGGTCATGACGCCAGTCAGCCCGCAGGTGAAGATGGCAAGCGCAAAGACTGCCATTGCCGTCAAAATTCGTCCGATGAGGGAGGGTGTGCCATGAGACAAGATGGCGGCGCAGCCGACCGAGATCGAAAACAGTGGCCATAGGCTGCTCGATGCAGGGGCAAGGAACACCACCAGCACCATGACCGTGCTGCCTGCGAGCAAGACCAGTATCCACTGCCAGAATGGCGCTGCGTGTGATGATTGTTTGCGGCTGGGTGTGTCTAGTGGGGTGGTCAAGGTTGTGCACCTGTTTGGTAAGGGCCTGCTTTGGCAGAGGCTTGGTCCAGTACTGCCAGCATTTCCGCAGCCTCTTCTTTCGAAGACGGGAACACATCCTCGCTGTTGAGTACTTGCTGCAAGTAGCCGCGAACGGTATCCCGCTCCCTGCCACTGACCGCGTACAGCTTGGCCAGTTCCAGCGCGGCATCGTTATCACCATGCTCCAGGGCCCGTTCAAACCAGTAGCGGGCTTGCCGAATCTGCCCGCTGCGACGGCAGGTGATGCCCAGATTGAAGCGGGAGGCGGCATAACCGGCATCAATGGCGCGCCGATCCCATGCCACCGAAGCTTCCACATCCCACGATACACCCTGACCTGATTCGTACAGAATGGCAAGGCGGGACATGGCGGCACCATCGCCCATTAATGCGGCCTGTAAAAAGAGTGAGGCGGCCAAAGTAAAATCACCATGCTCCTCCGCTGTATCCGCTGCACAGAAGATGGATTCGGCCAGTGAGAGTGGAGCGTCTGCGCTGAGATTCATGTCTGGTCTGTCAAGCAGCACTGTTGTCCAGCACTCTGCTGAGCATGGGCGCCAGCGCCATCAGTAGATAGAGCAGCGCCAGCCCGATGCGCTCCCGCAAGTGATATTTCGGCTCGCGCTGATGGAATAGCAGCAAGATGGGCCAGGACAAGGCCTTTTCCCGAAGGGTAGGATGAGGCGCTTGGCTGAGCGCTGGCACGAGCCACACCCATGCGGCAAACAGTAGCGTCAACAGGATGAGGTAGAGGGCGTATCCCATAATGCGTATCCCATATGGCTGGCCTGACCCGTGTGTACTGTGCAGGCCAGTGTAATGGCAACGCTTTGCCGGAGCAATGCCGGATGCCCGGCGCAGGCATCCGGCGGTTTGCACTTAGCGGGTGTGCGGCTGATCGTCCTGGTCGACCTGCCACAGATAGTCAAACAGGGTGCGGGTGACGTTGACCATGGGCTTGAAGTGTACATTGTCCGGGGTGTCGTTGACGGAGTGGTAATTCGGCACGTCGGCGAGGCCAATCACACGAGTGTTGATGCCGATACGGGCAAATGGTCCGGCATCATAGTCAAAGGTCGGGCCCGGGGTTTTCGGGTATTCGTGTGAATAGGCGTCCTTGTCTTCATCCGAGTCGTTATACACCTCGCGGAACCAGCGCTTGCTGTAGGCATCCATTTGCTTTTGGCTGAAGCTTTGCCATTTGTCGTAGCCAAGGCCGATCATGTCGATGCTGATCATCAGCACAATCTGTGCGTTGGGGGCGGCGGCGACCGGGTTCTGGCTATGGTAGATGGAGCCCATGTACTTCTGCTCTTCCGCACCATAGGCGACAAACATCAGTGTGCGCTTGTTCTGGCCTTCCAGCTTTGCAAAGGCACGTGCCAGCTCCAGCGTGGCGGCGACCCCGGTCAGGTCATCATTGGCGCCCGGGTATTGCTTGCGCAGGTCATTGTTGAAGCCCAGATGATCCCGGTGGCCGCTGATGATGATCACTTCCTTGGCCAGCTCAGGGTCATTACCCGGCAGGATGCCGATGATGTTGCTGGTATTCGCCTTCTGGCCAAGCTGCAAGTTGGAAGATTCATCAGGGTCGGTGATCCTGGTGGTGAAGGGTTGCAGGTAGCCTTTGCTGCCCGCTGGGGTCAGGCCTATGGCTTCAAACTGCTTCACCAGCCAGTCGCGGGACAGTGTATCGCCTTCTGTGCCGGGCAGGCGGCCATTGTATTTGGGTTTGGCCAGCTCCCTGACCGTGGCTTCCAGACCTTCCTGACGGATGCTGTTGCGCGCGGCGATGACGTCCTCATCGGTGGTTTTGCTGCCTGCCTTGGCCGTTGCCGGTTTGCCGGAGGGGGTGAGTGGGGTGGCGGCCAGTGCCTGGCTGCCAGGCATGGCCGTGAGCAGCAGGGTGGTCAGCAGGGAGAGGGTGAGTCGGGTGTGGGATAACATGGTTTTCATTTCTTGCATAGCTTGGTGCGAGGTTAGTAAAGGTCCGGCAGGGCCGGGCGTGGGTCATTCACTGGTCAATGTAGTCACTCAGCAATAAGTGAACTAGTACCCTGATGTTTAAAAATATTTCAGTGATATGACATCAATTTATATGCATAATGCATGATTGTGGTTGATAAGGAAGCAGAGGTTAGCAGGGATGTCTGCAATCAAGCCAAAGTGTCAGGCAGTGATGATGGGGCTACTGCTGCAGGGTATGTCCGGGCCTGGCGTTGCATCACCCCGTCTGGATGTGGTCAAACAGCAGGTGCATCGGGCTGCACTGCAGCGCGACTATGTGGCGCTGAGACGGTTGATGGTGGCGGAGTTCATCTGGAGCTTCGGTGGAGATGGCAGTGCAGATCAGGCCATTGCGGCCTGGAAGGCCAGGCCTGACTTGTTGCGCACGCTGTCGCGGATCACGGCGGCTGGCGTGGCGTGCGCTCAAGAGACACCAGAGACGGTGGCATGTCCTGCGCACGCTGGGCTGAGTTATCGCGCCGGGTTCGTGAAACTATCAGGCCAGTGGCGATTGGCGTACTTCGTGGCTGGAGACTGATGGTGCGCGGGGGCGTACCCGATAGCTACGTGTCTTGTACATGGATGGAATTCATCCTGTCCGTGCAGGGCAACCGCGGCACGACATGATTGCGGTTGCCCTGCAGGGCAGCGACTTAATCAAATACCGAGCAATCCCTCTTCTTCGTCGGGTGGGCGAGGTTCCAGGCCATGCAGGCAGCCTTGGCCTTCCTCATCTGATCCTTCGTTGTCGCTTCCGGATCTGGGCGCTCCTTGCCGTTACCCCCGCCCCAACTGTCAAAGCACACGTCCTGGACACAGTACACCGCGAAAGCAGGCGAGCTCATCAGTGCGGCAGCGCTGACCATGGCGGCCACTGCCAACGTTTTCAAAGTGCTTTTCATTGTCGTGTTTCCTCGTTTCAAGTTTTGAGTAAAAGACACAGTGTGTGCATCTCATGCTGCTATTTTGACTAACTGCTTCAGCCTCAATGCACGAAGGGGATGCTCACATGGTGGAAATTCAGGATCAATACGGAGCTGATGAATGGGTGGACTCTAATACCAGATGTGTGGATGACTGCTTGGGCTGTTTTTAGATCAGTCCTTTATTTTCAGCTTGTTAGCCAGTTAAATTTAGTTTTGCTAAATGTTTTTTTAGTTCTGACGAACGGTTATTCAGATACCACTTGATGATTTATGTTTTTGTGTTATGAACAATTATTCTCATTTGAGTGTGGCTATGTCTCGTCTCCGGGATGTGCTGTGCGGCTGTTGGGTATGGCGTGCAGGGTGTGGCAGCTGCGGTGTCTCGGGAACGGGAGAAGGGGCTGGTGTTGCCTGCCTGAGGTGAACCCTCTTATGATGCAGTG
This sequence comes from Leeia aquatica, assembly GCF_012641365.1. NCBI lineage: Bacteria > Pseudomonadati > Pseudomonadota > Betaproteobacteria > Neisseriales > Leeiaceae > Leeia > Leeia aquatica. Next base: position 596,742 of record NZ_JABAIM010000001.1, on the reverse strand, counting down.
AAAGTAAACTTGCATTCACTAAATCGGGTAATCCATACGGCTGGAGGGGCGGGCGGATGACGGGTTTCGACTATGTGGTGGTGGGCGGTGGCTCGGCGGGTTGTGTGCTGGCGGCGCGCTTGTCAGAAGACCCCAGCCTGTCGGTGTGCCTGCTGGAATCCGGCCCCAGCGACTGGCACCCGGCCATTCATGTGCCGATTGGCTTGCTGTGGATGATGCGCAGCCCGGGCATGAACTGGAACCTCAATACTCATCCCGAGCCTGCGCTGGCCGGGCGTCGGCTGTTCTGGCCGCGTGGCAAGGTGCTGGGTGGCAGCAGCTCATCCAACGCCATGTGCTATATCCGGGGTCATGCTGCAGATTATGATGGGTGGGCCGCGCAGGGCTGCACGGGCTGGTCTTTCCAGGAGGTGTTGCCCTACTTTCGGCGGGCCGAGCATCAGGAACGGGGCGAGGACCCGTATCACGGGGTGGGTGGCCCGCTGAATGTGGCGGATCTGCGCACGCCAAACGTGCTGAGCAAGGCGTTTGTCGAGGCGGGCGTGCAGGCGGGCTTTCCGCACAACACGGATTTCAATGGTGCGCAGCAGGATGGGGTGGGCCTGTTTCAGGTTACCCAGAAGGATGGCGCACGCTGCAGTGCGGCGAAGGCTTATCTGACCCCGGTGCGGCAGCGGCCTAATCTGACCGTGATCACCGGCGCACAGGCGACGCGCATCCTGCTGTCGACCACAGCGACAGGCGCACCCAAAGCCAGTGGGGTAGCGTACCGGAAGGGGGGGCAGGAGCAGGTGGTGCAGGCGCGCTGCGAAGTGTTGCTGGCTGCCGGGGCCATTTTCAGTCCGCAATTGCTGATGCTGTCCGGGATCGGTGATCGGGTGGCCTTGCAGGCGCAAGGCATCGCCTGCCTGGCGCATCTGCCCGGCGTGGGGCAGAATCTGCAGGACCATCTGGATGTGATGGTGGTGCAGGCTTCCCGGCAGCCTGTTTCGTACAATCTGGGCCTGCGCAACCTGCTCAAGTCCCCCTGGTATCTGCTGCGCTACCTGATGCGGCGGGACGGCATGCTCTCCACCAACGGCGCCGAGGCCTGTGGCTTCATCAAGAGCGCTCCGGACGAAGTCATTCCGGACCTGCAGTTTCACTTCACCCCGGCCAAGCTCAAGGACCATGGCCGCAACCTGCGCTTTCTGACCGGGCAGGGGTTTTCCCTGCACGTCTGCAACCTGCGCCCCAAGAGCCGAGGGCGGGTGGCACTGGCCTCAACCGACCCTGCGCAGCCACCCCGCATTGAAGCGAACTATCTGGACCACCCGGATGACCTGCGCCGGATGATCCGTGGCGTGCGCCACGCCCGGCAGATCCTGTCCCAGGCTGCCATGGCCCCGTATGGTGGGGCGGAGGTCCTGCCGGGGCCTGCGGTACAAAGCGATGCAGAAGTGGAGCACTTCATCCGGCAGCATGCCGAAACCATCTACCACCCGGTCGGCACCTGCCGGATGGGGGTGGATGCACTGGCGGTGGTGGACCCTGCGCTGAAGGTGCGCGGGGTAGACGGGCTGCGGGTGGTTGACGCGTCCATCATGCCCACGCTGGTAGGCGGCAATACCAATGCGCCGACCATCATGATTGCAGAAAAAGCAGTCGATCTGATCCGGCAGGAAAGGCAGAGAGTGGGGTAAAGCGAGGGGGAGCCACCCGCCCGCACTGGGCGAGTGGCTGGAGCGGCTTAGCGTTTGACTGCCAGCGGGCTGGTCTGCTTGGCAAAGTAAGCAGCCAGATCCGCAATATCCTGCTTTTTCAGCGGGCTGGCCATGCCGGCCATGATCGGGTTCTTGCGGTTGCCCTTTTGGTAGTCGGTCAGCGCTTGAACCAGATAGTCTTCCTGCTGGCCAGCCAGAATCGGATAGGTCGGGCTGGTGCTGAGGCCGCCCTGACCATGGCAGGCAATGCAGGCCTGGGCTTTCTTTTGCCCGGCAGCCGGGTCGCCCCCGGCGAAGCTGCTGGTGCTGGTCAGCCCGAGCAACAGCAGGCTGCTACAGGCGGCAATGCGTTGAATGGCGTTCATTGGCTGTCGTCCCTTATTTTTGTGCGGCGTAGTATGCAGCCAGATCCTGCATGTCCTGTTCGCTGAGCCCGGCAGCGATCCCCTGCATGGTGGGGTGGCTGCGCTGGCCTTCCTTGTAGGCCTTGAGCGCGCTGACAATGTATTCGGGGTGCTGGCCGCCAATCTTGGGCACGCTGTACACCGACGGGAAGGCGGTGCGGTAGCCTGGAATGCCATGACAGCCCGCACACATGGAGTTCTTTTGCTTGCCACGGGCAGGATCGCCTGCGGCGTTGGCGGCGACAGGTGCAAGCAACAGCAGACCGGCACTGACCACCATGATTTGCAGCAGTTTGTTCACGGATCAACCTCTTTTCTGTTCTGGAAAAAGCCGGATGCGTTGTCCGCTGCTGGCGACGTCGCGCCCTGCCAACCTTCTCGGGTGCGTCAAATTGTAGCAGCTTGCCCTGTGGAGTAAAGCAGGCCACTTGTCCTTGATCTGGCGCAAAGCGGGTGCTGTATCCGTGATGCCACACCCTAGAAGGGCCGGTGCAGCAGCAAACGCTGGCGGAAGCTGCTCAGCATGCTGGCCGATGCCCCCCAGATGAAGTGTGCCTGATAGGGGATGGTCAGCAGGTCAACCGGGCCGCTACGCCGCTCGATGCGAAAGCGCCGAATGTGATCCGGGTTCAATAAATACAGTAACGGCAGGTGAAAGACCTGGGCCACCTCCCCGGGGTTGGGGGTGGCGCGGAAGGGTTGATCCAGCCATCCCACCAGCGGGGTGACTTCGTAGCCGCTGACGGTGAGCAGGGCAGGGAGCTCTCCCAGTATGCGTACCTGCTCAGATGGCAGGCCGATTTCTTCGCGGGCCTCGCGCAGCGCGGTCGTCGCCAGGTCACGGTCTTGCGGGTCCTGCCGGCCACCGGGCAGACTGATCTGGCCGGGGTGGTGTTTCAGATGATATTGCCGCTTGGTCAGGATGATGTCCACGCCTTGCGGTCGCCAGTGCAGCAGTAGCAGTACGGCGGCAGGGCGGAAGTGCTCGATGTGGCGCAGCAGCGGATGGCGGGCCGAAGGGCTGTCTGCCGGTAGCCCGCGGTTGTGGCTCAGGGCTGTGCGAAACTCTTCGGCGGCCAGACTGGCATCCTGCCAGTTCAGCGTGCGCCAGGGTTGATTATTGTCTGGGCGGTATGTGGTCATTACGGAGCGGGTTTGCATTGAAGCGAAGTGCTTTCTCCGCTATAATCTCATGGTTAAGAACTGCGCGAAACGGGATAGGCCTGCCGGCCTGTCCCGTTTGCATAAGTGGGGGGCGAAAAAGCCGGTCTGCCTGCCGCTCCCGACGTGCGCAGACCCCCCATTCAAGGACAAGGAGCCCCACTGTGTCAGCACCTCAGCCCGCCATTCTTGCCCTTGCCGACGGAACCGTGTTTCGTGGTACGGCCATCGGCAGTACCGGTGTCACCGTAGGCGAAGTGGTGTTCAACACCGCGCTGACCGGGTATCAGGAAATCCTGACGGACCCGTCCTACAAGCATCAGATTGTCACCCTCACGTACCCCCATATCGGCAATGTCGGCGTCAACGCGCAGGATTGCGAGTCCGCCGGTGTTCATGCCGCCGGTCTGGTGATTCGCGATCTGCCCCTTACTCTGTCCAACTGGCGTGCCGAGCAGTCGCTGCCCGATTATCTCAAGGCCAACCAGGTGGTGGCCATTGCGGATATCGACACCCGCAAGCTGACCCGCCTGCTGCGTGAAAAAGGCGCGCAGAATGGCGTGATCATGGCGGGCGACATCGACGAAGCCCGTGCCATCCGCATGGCGCAGGAAGCGCCGTCGATGGCGGGTCTGGATCTGGCCAAAGTGGTGACCACTGACCAAGCCTACAGCTGGACCGAAGGCGAATGGCAATTGCAGGGTGGTTTCCGCCAGCAGGACAAGCCGGTGTATCACGTGGTGGCGTTTGACTACGGCGTGAAGCGCAACATCCTGCGCATGCTGGCCGAGCGCGGCTGCAAGGTGACGGTGCTGCCTGCCACGGCCACTGCAGAAGAAGCACTGGCGCTGAACCCGGATGGTCTCTTTCTCAGCAATGGCCCGGGCGATCCGGAGCCGTGTGATTACGCCATTACGGCGATCCGCAAGCTGCTGACCACCGGCATCCCGGTATTCGGTATCTGCCTCGGCCACCAGCTGCTGGCGCTGGCCTCTGGCGCACGTACGCTGAAGATGAAGTTCGGTCACCACGGTGCCAACCACCCGGTGCAGGACCTCGACAGCAAGCAGGTGATGATCACCAGCCAGAACCACGGTTTTGCGGTGGACCCGGACAGCCTGCCCGCCACTCTGCGGGCGACCCATGTGTCGCTGTTCGATGGCTCGTTGCAGGGCATTGCCCGCACCGATGTACCGGCGTTCTCCTTCCAGGGGCACCCGGAAGCCAGCCCCGGTCCGCATGACGTGGCGTATCTGTTTGACCGCTTCGTGGACTTGATGGCGAAGCGTCAGAAGTGATGTAGCGGTCTGGGGTAGCGGGCCGCATGGCCCGTTGGCCCGCAGGTCGAATGCAATGCGTTTAATTTGGTAGAGTGCCCCCATGCCCAAGCGGACAGACATCCAGAGCATCCTCATCATCGGCGCCGGTCCCATCGTGATCGGCCAGGCCTGCGAGTTTGACTACTCCGGCGCCCAGGCGTGCAAGGCATTGCGCGAAGAGGGTTACAAGGTCATCCTGGTCAACTCCAACCCCGCCACCATCATGACCGACCCCAATATGGCGGACGTGACCTACATCGAGCCGATTACCTGGCAGATGGTGGAAAAGATCATCGACAAAGAGCGCCCGGACGCCATCCTGCCCACCATGGGTGGCCAGACGGCGCTGAACTGCGCGCTGGACCTGTGGCACCACGGCGTGCTGGACAAGTACAAGGTCGAGCTGATCGGCGCCTCGCCGGAAGCCATCGACAAGGCGGAAGATCGCCAGAAGTTCAAGGATGCGATGACCCGCATCGGCCTCGGTTCCGCCCGCTCCGGTGTGGCGCATTCGATGGAAGAGGCGATGCAGGTGCAGGCGCGGGTGGGTTTCCCGGCCATCATCCGCCCGTCCTTCACCATGGGTGGTTCCGGCGGCGGCATTGCCTACAACGTGGAAGAATTCGTCGAAATCTGCACCCGGGGTCTGGACCTGTCGCCGACCAAGGAGCTGCTGATCGAAGAATCGCTGCTCGGCTGGAAAGAGTATGAGATGGAAGTGGTCCGCGACAAGGCGGATAACTGCATCATCGTCTGCTCGATCGAAAACTTCGACCCGATGGGCGTGCATACCGGCGACTCCATCACCGTGGCCCCGGCACAAACGCTGACCGACCGCGAATACCAGATCATGCGCAATGCCTCGATTGCCGTGCTGCGCGAGATCGGGGTGGATACCGGCGGCTCCAACGTGCAGTTCTCGATCAACCCGCAAGACGGGCGCATGATCGTGATTGAAATGAACCCGCGCGTGTCCCGCTCCTCGGCGCTGGCCTCCAAGGCCACCGGCTTCCCGATCGCCAAGGTGGCGGCCAAGCTGGCGGTGGGCTTTACGCTGGACGAACTGAAGAACGACATCACCGGTGGTGCGACCCCGGCCTCGTTCGAGCCGTCCATCGACTACGTGGTCACCAAGATCCCGCGCTTCGCGTTTGAGAAGTTCCCGCAAGCCAACGACCGCCTGACCACCCAGATGAAGTCGGTGGGGGAGGTGATGGCAATGGGCCGCACCTGGCAGGAGTCGCTGCAGAAAGCACTGCGTGGTCTGGAAACCGGCATGTCCGGTCTGGATGAAAAAACCACCGAACGCGATGTGATCGAAAAAGAGCTGGCCGAGCCAGGTGCCGAACGCATCTGGTATGTGGCCGACGCGCTGCGTATCGGCATGTCGCTGCAGGAAGTGCAGCAGCTGACCGCCATCGACCCATGGTTCCTGGTGCAGATTGATGATCTGGTGCGCGAAGAGCAAGCGCTGCGTGGCCAATCGATTGACGCCGTGGATGCAGGCTGGCTGCGCCGCCTGAAGCGCAAGGGCTTCTCGGATCGCCGTCTGGGCAGCCTGCTGGGCACCGACCAGAACGCAGTACGCCGCAAGCGCCATGCGCTGGGCGTGCGCCCGGTCTACAAGCGGGTGGATACCTGCGCGGCCGAGTTCTCCACCAATACCGCTTATATGTACTCCACCTATGAGGAGGAGTGCGAATCGCAGCCGACCAACCGCAAGAAGATCATGGTGCTGGGCGGTGGCCCGAACCGTATCGGCCAGGGTATCGAGTTCGACTACTGCTGCGTGCATGCGGCCCTGGCGCTGCGTGAAGACGGGTTCGAGACCATCATGGTCAACTGCAACCCGGAAACCGTGTCGACCGACTACGATACCTCCGATCGCCTGTACTTCGAGCCGCTGACGCTGGAAGACGTGCTGGAGATTGTCCACGTCGAGCAACCGGCGGGCGTGATCGTGCAGTACGGCGGGCAGACTCCGCTGAAGCTGGCACGTGCACTGGAAATGAACGGGGTGCCGATTATCGGTACCTCGCCGGACATGATCGACGCCGCTGAGGACCGCGAGCGCTTCCAGAAGCTGCTGAACGATCTGGGTCTGAAGCAGCCGCCAAACCGCACGGCGCGTACTGCACCGGACGCGATTGTGCTGGCCAACGAAATCGGCTACCCGCTGGTGGTGCGCCCGAGCTATGTGCTGGGTGGCCGTGCCATGGAAATCGTGCACGAGCAGTCCGACCTTGAGCGTTACATGCGCGAAGCGGTGAAGGTGTCCAACGACAGCCCGGTGCTGCTGGACCGCTTCCTGAACGACGCAGTGGAAGTCGACGTGGACGCCATCTGCGACGGCGAGCAGGTGTTGATTGGCGGCATCATGGAGCACATCGAGATGGCCGGGGTGCACTCGGGCGACTCGGCGTGCTCGTTGCCCCCGTACAGCCTGAGCCCGGCGCTGCAGGACGAGCTGCGCCGCCAGACGGTGGCGATGGCCAGGGCGCTGAACGTGGTCGGCCTGATGAACGTGCAGTTTGCCATTCAGGGCAAGGGTGAGCAGGCGGTGGTTTACGTGCTGGAAGTGAACCCGCGTGCCTCGCGTACCGTGCCGTTTGTGTCCAAGGCCACCAGCCTGCCGCTGGCCAAGATCGCAGCCCGCTGCATGGCCGGGCAATCGCTGGCGTCGCAAGGGGTGACCCAGGAAGTGGTGCCGCCGTTCTACTCGGTGAAGGAGGCGGTCTTCCCCTTCATCAAGTTCCCGGGCGTGGACGTGATCCTCGGGCCGGAAATGAAATCCACCGGCGAGGTGATGGGCGTGGGGCAGACCTTTGCCGAAGCCTTCGTCAAATCGCAGCTGGCGGCGGGCGTCAAGCTGCCGTCGGAAGGCAAGATCTTCGTGTCGGTGCGCAATGCCGACAAGACTGGCGTGGTGGATATCTGCCGCACCCTGACCGACCTCGGCTTCACCCTGCTGGCCACCAAGGGCACGGCAGCGGCAATCCGTGATGCGGGTCTGCCGGTGACGGCGGTGAACAAGGTGATGGAAGGCCGTCCGCACATCGTGGACATGATCAAGAATGGCGAAGTGGCCATGATCATCAATACGGTGGAAGAAAAGAAGCAGGCGATTCGTGATTCCTTCGCCATCCGCCACAGCGCCCTGCAAGGCAAGGTGACGTATTACACCACCTTGCCGGAAGCGCGCGCGGCAGCGGTAGGCTTGCAGCATGCGACCGACCTGCCGGTCTATGCCCTGCAAGACTTGCATGCCCGCTTGGCCTGATGAACAGGGGAGGGTGAAAAACCCTCCCGCAATGGGAAAAACCGCGTTACAATAGCCCGCAAATCATCCCGCAAGCCGCCGTCCCTGTGTACGGCGGCTTGTTCTTTTTGGTGCGTGCGCCATCAGCGGTGCCAAAAAAGAAATCATCAAGAATGAGGAGTAGCACCATGCAGAAGATTCCGTTGACCGTCCATGGCGCGGAACTGTTGAAGGCGGAGTTGCAGCGGCTGAAGTCGGTGGAACGTCCTGCTGTGATTCAGGCCATTGCTGAAGCCCGCGCACAGGGCGATCTGTCGGAAAACGCCGAGTACGATGCGGCCAAGGAACGTCAGGCCTTTGTTGAAGGTCGCATCCTGGAAGTGGAAGGCAAGCTGTCGACCGCGGTGATCATTGATCCGAGCGAGCTGGATGCCGATGGTCGCTGTGTGTTTGGCGCAACGGTGGACCTGGAAGACCTGGAAAGCGGCAATCAGGTGACCTACCAGATCGTGGGTGATGATGAGGCGGATCTGAAGCTGGGCAAGATTTCGGTATCCAGCCCGATTGCCCGTGCGCTGATCGGCAAGGTGGCCGGTGATGTGGCCGAGGTGCAGGCACCGGGCGGCATCCGCGAATACGAAGTGCTGGACGTTCGTTACATTTGAGCGACGGAGAGGGCTGATGGAAGCGCTGCGCAAACTGGCGGAAACCCTGTGGGTAGGCAGTCTGCTGTTCGTTGCGGCCATCATGGCCTGGCTGATGCTGCGGCGGCATGATCTCGGCGTCAGCGTGGCGGGCAGCCTGTTTGGCGCGGTGGCGCTCACCGGCTGCATCGCAGGGTTGATCCTGCTGATCCACCAGTTCTGGAAAGTGGGTTTTCGCGCTATGCGCACCCTGCCGTTCTGGCTGATCACCGTGATGTGGCTGTTTGCGCTGGTGCTGGGCTACGCCATTCATACCGGCTCGGCGGCCCTCGGGGTGCGGCTGGGGGATGTGGTGGTGTCCTGGCACACCATCAGCATGATGCTGTATCTGATTCAGTGTGTCTTGGGGGTGCTGCTGATCCTGTCCTGAACGGAGAGGGCAGCGCTGCGCGTACGCCAGGGCAGTACGCGCAGCAACAGAGGGAAGCTTACTTGGGGCTTTTCAGTTTGACGGTGCTGGTCTTGCTGCCTTTTTCCTGTGGCAGCGTGATACGGGGCCGGTCCGGATTCGGGCGGTAGATCACCAGCAGTTTGCCGATGTGCTGTACCGGGGCGGCGTCCAGCTGATCGCAGATGCTGTCGAACAAGGCTTCGCGCTCTTCGCGCTCGTCGGAAAACACCCGCACCTTGATCAGCTCGTGCGCGTCCAGCGACAGGGCGATTTCACGGATGACGGCATCGGTCAGACCGTTCTGGCCAATGCTGACCACCGGGTTGCGACCGTGGGCCTGGGCACGCAGCGCGCGGCGCTGCGTTGGATTCAATTCGATTTTCATGATGGCTAACCTGACTAAACCGGCTATTTTACCAGTATGACACGAAACAAGACCAGCAAGGCGTGGATGCAACAACATGTGACCGACCACTGGGTGCAACAGGCCCAAGCGCGGGGTTACCGTTCTCGTGCCGCGTTCAAGCTGCTGGAAATCCACGAAAAAGACCAACTGTTCCGCCGTGGCATGACGGTGGTGGACCTCGGCTCCACCCCCGGCAGCTGGTCGCAGGTGGCGCGGGAGCTGGTGGGTGACGAAGGCCGGCTGTTTGCGCTGGACATTCTGCCGATGGACCCGCTGCCCCGCGTAGACTTCATTCAGGGTGACTTTCGTGAGGACAAGGTGCTGGCGGAGCTGGAATCGCGTCTGGCCGGACGTCAGGTAGACCTTGTAATTTCCGATATCGCCCCCAATCTCTCAGGGAACCGGACAACCGATCAGGCGCGCAGCATTTACCTGAACGAGCTGGCGCTGGATTTTGCCAGCCGCTGGCTGCGTCCCGGTGGGCACTTTGTGGTCAAGGTGTTCCAGGGTGAGGGTTACCCGGATTTCATGGAACAGATGCGGCAGCACTTCAAGCAGGTGCTGACCCGTAAACCCAAAGCGTCGCGCGATAAAAGCACGGAAGTGTACTTGCTGGGGAAATCCTGTCTGGTCAATTCGGCAGGTGCGGTAGATAATGAGGACAGTCCGGCGTGAACTTTGTCGGGCGGCAGTCGTCCGACACAGGCAAACGCATGTCATGAGGAAGCAACCTTGAACAATCTGGGCAAGAACCTGATCATCTGGGTGGTGATCACGGCGATATTGCTGTCGGTATACAGCAGCTTCAGCCGCAATGACCGCTCCTCGAGCGATGTCAGCTACAGTGATTTCATCCGCATGGCGCGCGATCAGCGAGTCAAGTCGGTCACCATCGAAGGCACCCCGCTGGATGTGCAGGTGATTCGTGGCGTGCGCAACGATGGCAGCGAGTTCACCACCCGCGCCCCGTTTGATTCCCGCATGATGGACGACCTGCTGAAGTACAACGTGGAAGTCTCCGCCAAGCCGGAAGAGCGCAACATCCTGCTGTCGCTGCTGGTCAACTGGGCGCCGATGCTGCTGTTCTTTGGGGTGTGGATCTACATCATGCGGCAGATGCAGGGTGGCGGCAAAGGCGGTGCCTTCTCCTTCGGCAAGAGCCGCGCCCGCATGCTCGATGAGAATAACAACGCCATCACCTTTGCCGACGTCGCCGGTTGTGACGAGGCCAAGGAAGAAGTGGCCGAGATTGTCGATTTCCTGCGTGACCCGAGCAAATTCCAGCGTCTGGGCGGTCATATCCCGCGCGGCGTACTGATGGTGGGTAGCCCCGGTACCGGCAAGACTTTGCTGGCCAAGGCGATTGCCGGTGAAGCCAAGGTACCGTTCTTCTCGATCTCCGGCTCAGACTTTGTGGAAATGTTTGTCGGCGTGGGCGCGGCCCGCGTGCGCGACATGTTCGAGAATGCCAAGAAAAACGCACCCTGCATCATCTTCATTGACGAAATCGACGCGGTCGGTCGCCAGCGCGGCGCCGGTCTGGGTGGCGGCAATGACGAGCGCGAGCAGACCCTGAACCAGATGTTGGTGGAGATGGATGGTTTTGAAGGCACCACTGGCGTGATCGTGATTGCCGCTACCAACCGACCAGACGTGCTGGACCCTGCCTTGCTGCGGCCAGGCCGTTTTGACCGCCAAGTGGTGGTGCCGCTGCCGGATATCCGTGGTCGCGAACAGATCCTGAACGTGCACATGCGCAAGGTGCCGCTGGCCAACGATGTGAAGGCCGACGTGATTGCCCGGGGTACACCGGGTATGTCCGGCGCTGATCTGGCCAACCTGGTCAATGAAGCCGCCCTGTTTGCTGCCCGCGCCAACAAGCGTCTGGTTGACATGCTGGATTTCGAGCAGGCCAAGGACAAGATCTTCATGGGCCCGGAGCGCCGCTCGATGGTGATCCAGCCGGAAGACAAACGCAAGACGGCCTATCATGAGTCCGGCCATGCCATCATCGGTGCCAGCCTGCCGGAGTGTGATCCGGTACACAAGGTGACGGTGATCCCGCGTGGCCGTGCGCTGGGCGTGACCTGGTCACTGCCGGAGCAGGACCGCTTCAGCCTGTACCGCAATGAAATGCTGGCCAACATCTGCATGCTGTTTGGCGGGCGGGTGGCTGAGGAGCTGTTTACCAAGGACATCTCGACCGGGGCCTCGAACGACTTCGAGCGCGCCACCAGCACCGCACGTGACATGGTGATGCGCTACGGCATGTCGGACGAGCTGGGCCCGGTGGTGTACGCCGAGAATGAAGGCGAAGTGTTCCTGGGCCGCTCGGTGACCACCCACAAGAATCTGTCGGAAGCCACCATGCAGAAGGTGGACGCCGAGATTCGCCGCATTCTGGACGAGCAATATGCCCGTGCCAAGGACATCCTGCTCACCAATCGTGACAAGGTGGAAGCGATGACCGACGCGCTGATGGAGTATGAAACCATCGACGCCGAGCAGATTGCTGACATCATGGCCGGTCGTCCGATTCGCCCGCCGCAACCGGCCGCCGGCCTGCGCAGCAGCGGCAGCGATACGCCGCCTCCGGCTGCTCCTTCTCCTGAGGCCACCAGCAAACCGGCTGAAGGGTTGTAAGGCGCGTCACTTGACGGTTGGCGCCGCATAAACATCACGGTTTTGTTACACTCACAACGCATTGGCCTCGGCCAATGCGTTTTTGTTTGCAGGAGTGGTCATGCAGGAAGAGGGGATGCTGCAGTGCGGGCGTTTTCGCCTGTCCTTACAGCGGCCGTTGATCATGGGCATTGTCAACGTGACGCCGGATTCGTTTTCCGATGGCGGACGTTATGCTGATCCTGCCCGCGCGCTGGCCCATGCGCGCCAGCTGGTGGCGGAGGGGGCCGACTTGCTGGATATTGGCGGCGAATCCACCCGCCCTGGTGCCGCGACGGTATCCGAAACCGAAGAGCTGGAGCGGGTGATGCCGCTGCTGGCGGCGCTACGGGACGACGGTGTGCCCTTGTCAGTGGATACCGTCAAGCCAGGGGTGATGCGTGCGGCGCTGGCTGCCGGGGTCGATCTGATCAATGATGTCAACGCGCTGCAGGCAGAGGGTGCGGTTGAAGCCTTGGCGGACAGTGGCGCAGCAGTGTGTCTGATGCACAAGCAGGGCGACCCGGCCACCATGCAGCAGGCTCCTCGCTATGCGAGTGTGGTGGACGAGGTCGAGCACTTTCTGCTGCAGCGTGCTGTGGTGCTGCGGGCGGCCGGGGTGGCGTCGGCACGCATTGTGCTGGACCCCGGCATCGGTTTTGGCAAGACGGTGGAACATAATCTGGAGCTGCTCAAGGCCACAGGACGCCTGGCTTCACAGGGCTACCCCTTGCTGATCGGTGTGTCGCGCAAATCCCTGTTAGGTGCACTGACCGGCAGGCCAGTGGAAGAACGAATACATGCCAGTGTGGCCATGGCCCTGCTGGCAGTGGCGCGGGGGGCGCGCATCGTGCGGGTGCACGATGTGGCGGCCACCCGTGATGCATTGAAGATGTGGGAGGCGTTACAGTGAGTCGCAAATATTTTGGCACCGATGGGGTGCGTGGCCGGGTGGGCGAAGCGCCGATTACCCCGGATTTCGTGATGCGACTGGCCAATGCAGCTGGCCGGGTGTTTGCCAGCATGGAGTCTGCGCACAGCAGTGGTGAACGGCCCACCGTCGTGGTTGGCAAGGATACCCGCATCTCCGGCTATATGCTGGAGGCTGCGCTCGAAGCTGGCTTTACCGCTGCTGGGGTGGATGTGCTGCTGGTGGGCCCCTTGCCTACGCCGGGCATCGCCTACCTCACCCGCGCCTTGCGCCTGCACGCCGGGGTGGTGATCAGTGCCTCGCACAATCCGTTTGAAGATAACGGCATCAAGTTTTTTGGGCCGGGCGGCTGGAAGCTGCCGGACGAGATGGAGCTGGCGATTGAAGCCGCCCTCGAGCAGCCGATGCAGGTGGTGGCCTCGTCCCGCTTGGGCAAGGCGCGCCGCCTGGATGATGCGCGCGGTCGCTATATCGAATTCTGCAAGAGCAGCTTCCCCAACGATCTGGACCTCAAGCAACTGAAGATCGTGGTGGATTGCGCGCACGGTGCGACCTACCACGTGGCGCCAGACGTGTTCCACGAGCTGGGGGCCGAGGTGATTGCCATCGGCAACCAGCCGAACGGCACCAATATCAACGCCGGTTTTGGCGCCACCGATACCCAGGCGCTGCAGGACGCGGTGGTAGCACACCAGGCCGATCTGGGCATTGCATTGGATGGCGACGGTGACCGCCTGATCATGGTTGACCATACCGGGCGCAGCTTTGACGGCGACTACCTGATGTACCTGATCGCGCTGGCGCGCCACGAGCAAGGCAGCCTGAAGGGCGGGGTGGTGGGGACGCTGATGACCAATATGGCGGTAGAGGTGGCGCTGGCGGAACGCAATATCCCGTTTGCCCGTGCCAAGGTGGGCGACCGCTATGTGCTGGAGCGCCTGCTGGAAGCCGGTTGGCAGGTGGGCGGCGAAAGCTCGGGCCATCTGCTGTGCCTGGACAGCCATACCACCGGTGACGGTATTGTGTCGGCCCTGCAGGTGCTGCGGGCGCTGTTGCAGCGCAAGCAGCAGCTGGCCGATCTGGCGGCGGAACTGACCCCCTTCCCGCAGAAGATGATCAATGTCCGCATCCGCAAGGGCTTTGATTTCCACAGTTCGGCAGGCGTGCAGTCGGCGCTGGCGGAAGCCGAGCAGGCCTTGCGCGGGCAGGGGCGGGTGGTGCTGCGCCCCAGTGGTACCGAGCCGGTGATCCGGGTGATGGTAGAGGCGCGGGAAGAGGCCCTGGTGCAACACTGGGTGCAACGTCTGGCCGCCGCAGTAGAGGCCGCTGCCGCCTGAGTCTGGCCGCACGGGAGCCGCTGCGGCAGGGTGGCTCCAGTCGATGCATGATTGTGTCACAATTGTGTAATGTTTCCCGCCTATGATGGCGCCAGTTGCAGAAGCCAACCGGCCAATGCGAAAACTGGAACCCTTTGGAGACGTAAGCACATGAGCAAGATCCGGATGACGTCCGCAGCCCTGCTGGTCGCAGGTGCATTTTCCCTGAGCACGGCTGCTGTTCACGCCGAATCCCTGATCAAGATCGACGGTTCCTCCACCGTGTACCCGATTACCGAAGCCGTGGCGGAAGACTTCCAGGCCTCCAAAAAGGGCGATGTGAAGGTGACCGTGGGTATCTCCGGTACTGGTGGTGGCTTCAAGAAGTTCTGCCGTGGCGAGATTGACATCTCCAACGCTTCCCGTCCGATCACCACTAAGGAAATGGACGAGTGCAAGAAGGCCGGTATCAGCTACCTGGAGCTGCCGGTGGCATACGACGCGCTGACCGTGGTGGTGAACCCGTCCAGCCCGATCAAGGCGCTGACCGTGGCCCAGCTGAAGAAAATGTGGGCACCGGAAGCTCAGGGTGCGGTGAGCAACTGGAACCAGGTGGATACATCTTTCCCTGACATGCCGCTGAAGTTGTACGGTGCGGGTTCTGAATCCGGTACCTTCGATTATTTCACCGAAGCCATCGTCGGCAAGCCGAAGTCCAGCCGTGGTGACTACACCGCATCGGAAGATGACAACGTGCTGGTGCAAGGCGTGTCGCGTGACAAGGGTGGCCTGGGCTACTTCGGTTACGCCTACTACGCTGAAAACAGCAAGAAGCTGAAGGCCGTGCCGATCATCGCCAAGGATGGTGCACCGGCTGTGATGCCGTCGGCTGAAAACGTGATCAACGGCAGCTACCAGCCGCTGTCCCGCCCGATCTTCATCTACGTGAACGCCAAGGCGCTGGACCGTGCTGAAGTGAAGGAACTGGTGAACTTCTACCTGACCAATGCACCGAAGCTGGTCAAGGAAGTGAAGTACATCCCGCTGCCTGACAAGGCTTACGGCATGATCAAGGAACACGTGGCCAAGAAGAAGCTGGGTACCGTGTTTGGTGGTGATCCGAAGGTGGGTGTGAAGATCGAAGACCTGCTGGCCCTCGAAGCCAAGATGTAAGCCAGGTTGATCGACAAGGCGGGGGCGGCATCGCCCCCGTACGTGCTTCTACCCTCCTGTAGAGAGGGTTTGTATGAGGGGAAAACGTGTCTGCTACCGCTGACGCCGCACTGGCGCGTTCGACACTGACCTACCGCGCTTCGCGTAATATGAAAGAGCGTGGTATTGAGCTGCTGCTGCTGGCGGCCGCTTCCATTTCCGTACTGGCGACGGTCGGCATCATGGTGGTGCTGATTTCCGAGTCGCTGTCTTTTTTCAAGGATGTGCCGGTCTGGCGCTTCCTGACGGACACCCAGTGGACACCGCTGTTTGAGAACCCGCAGTTTGGCATTTTTGTGCTGCTGTCCGGTACTTTGACCTCGTCGCTGGTGGCTCTGCTGATTGCCATCCCGCTGGGGACGGTGATTGCGGTTTACCTGTCCGAGTTTGCCGGTTTCCGTACCCGCGAAATGGCCAAGCCGATTCTGGAGCTGCTGGGCGGGGTGCCAACTGTGGTGTACGGCTTCTTTGCCATGCTGGTGATTACGCCGTTGCTGCAGAAAATCATGCCCAATTTGCCGGGCTACAACCTGCTGTCGGCCGGTCTGGCCATGGGCCTGATGATCATCCCGTATGTCAGTTCGCTGGCGGAAGATGCCATGCGCGCGGTGCCGATGCACATGCGCGAAGGTTCCTACGCGATGGGGGCCACCAAGCTGCAAACCGCCTGGCGGGTGGTGATGCCAGGTGCGGCATCCGGCATTGGCGCAGCCTACATTCTGGCGATTTCCCGTGCGGTGGGCGAGACCATGATTGTGGCGGTGGCAGGCGGCATGCAGCCGAACCTGACCGTCAACCCGATGCAGGAAGGCCTCACCGTAACCAGCTACATTGTGCAGGTGGCCAAGGGTGACCTGGAACATGGCAGCGTAGGCTACCAGAGCATTTTTGCAGCCGGTCTGGCGCTGATGCTGGTGACCTTGCTGTTCAACCTGTTGGGCGCCTGGCTGCGTCGTAAATTCCGGGAGACCTACTGATGGATGCGCAACGTAGCCTCGCGCTGCGGCAGATGATCGTCCGCCACAAGCGTTGGGATGTGATTTTTGCGGCGATGGGTTTGGTGGCCATCATGCTGGGTCTGCTGACCCTGATCACCCTGTTTGGCGGGCTGATTTATGATGGCTATGCCCCGATGGTGTCGCCAGAGCAAGACTTTTTCAGCAACTTCCCGTCTGGTCGTGCATCGCGGGCCGGTGTGCTGGCCGCATTGGTGGGCTCGGCAGCGGTGATGGTGGTGACGCTGCTTGTGGCGGTTCCGCTGGGCATTGCTGCAGGCCTCTATCTGGAAGAGTATGCTGGCAAGAACTGGTTTACCTCGCTGATTGAAGTGAATGTCTCCAACCTGGCCAGTGTACCCTCCATCATCTTCGGTATTCTGGGGCTGGCGGTGTTTGTGCAGAAGTTTGCGCTGGGTAACAGTATCCTGTCCGCAGGCATGACGCTGGCACTGCTGATCCTGCCGGTAATCATTGTGACCACCCGTGAAGCCGTGCGTTCGATCCCGGTGGGTATCCGGGAGGCGTCTTATGGGGTGGGTGCCACCAAATGGCAGACCGTATCACGTCATGTGCTGCCGTACTCCATGCCGGGTATCCTGACCGGGGTGATTATCGGCATGGCGCGCGCCATCGGTGAGACCGCACCGCTGGTGGTGGTGGGGGCGGTGGCCTTTATCACTTTCCTGCCGCACAGCCCGATTCAGCCGGATTTCCCATGGATTTCCTTCGAGTGGCTGAAAGACCCGTACACCGTGATGCCGATGCAAATGTTTGACTGGGTGTCGCGTCCGCAGGAAGATTTCCATGCGCTGGCCGCCGGGGCGGGGCTGGTGCTGATCGTGATGACCCTGCTGATGAACGGCCTGGCCATTTACCTGCGCTACCGTCTGCGCAAATCGATCAAGTGGTGAGCACAACCATGAAAGTGACTGAAAACATGGACCTGAATCCGGTAAAAGAGCAGCAAGCTGCTGAAACCCTCAAGGTGGAAGCCCGCAATCTCAACTTCTACTATGGCGGCTTTCACGCGCTGAAGGGCGTCAGCCTGCCGGTGTATGCCAACAAGGTGACCGCGCTGATCGGTCCTTCCGGTTGCGGCAAATCCACCTTCCTGCGCTGCTTCAACCGCATGCACGACCTCTATCCGGGCAACCGTTATGAGGGCGAGATTGTGCTGCAGCCGGATGGCGTGAACATCCTGGATCGCCGGGTGGACCCGATCGAAGTGCGCATGCGGGTGGGCATGGTGTTCCAGAAGCCCAACCCCTTCCCCAAGTCGATCTACGAGAACGTGGCTTATGGCCTGCGCATCCGTGGCACCAACAACAAATCGCTGGTGGACGACAAGGTAGAAGAATCGCTGCGTGGTGCTGCCTTGTGGGATGAGGTGAAGAACCGCCTGAACGATATGGCGTTCAACCTCTCTGGTGGCCAGCAGCAGCGTCTGTGTATTGCACGCGCGCTGGCGACCGATCCGGAACTGTTGCTGTTCGACGAGCCGACCTCGGCGCTGGACCCGATTGCGACGGCCAGCATTGAAGAGCTGATGACCGAGCTGCAGAACCGCGTCACCATCCTAGTGGTGACCCATAATATGCAGCAGGCGGCGCGGGTGTCCAACTATACCGCCTACATGTATCTGGGCGAGATGGTGGAATTCGACCTGACCGACAACATCTTCACCAAGCCGAAGAAGAAGCAGACTGAGGATTACATCACCGGTCGCTTTGGCTGAGCCTGCCCAGCCGGGCAGGGCAGTGGTATCATCCGGGGGCGGTGCAAACCGCCCCTTTTTCATGATACGGAGCCGCACATGGCGCAGACGGTACGCCGCCCGCTGGTAATGGGCAACTGGAAGATGCATGGCAATCTGCAAGAGAATGCCGCCTTGCTGCAAGGCTTGCTGCAGGCCGGATTCTCCGCAGAAGAGGCACGGGTGGCCGTGTGCGTGCCTGCACCGTATCTGGCGCAAGCGCAAGCGCTGCTGCAGGGGAGCGCTGTTCACTGGGGCGCGCAGAACCTGTGCCGCGAGCCGGTGGGTGCCTTTACCGGTGAAGTGTCGGCCCGCATGCTTGCCGACTTTGCCTGCCGCTATGTGCTGGTGGGGCATTCCGAACGGCGCACCTTGTTCGGCGAAAGCGACCATGATGTGCTACAAAAGGTAGGGCAGGCGTTGCAAGCGGGCTTGATCCCGGTCATTTGCGTGGGTGAAACACTGGCGCAACATGACGCCGGTACAACGGAAGCCGTGATTGCAGCCCAGCTGCAGCCCTTGCTGGCTGGGCTGGCGGCGGCTGACTGGACGCGCGTGGTGGTGGCTTACGAACCGGTGTGGGCGATAGGCACTGGCAAGGTGGCGACCCCTGAGTATGCGCAGAAAGTGCATGCCTTTATCCGTGCCCAAGTGGCAGAGGAAGCGGCTGAGGCCGCGCAAGGCTTGCAAATCCTGTATGGGGGTAGCGTAAAAGCTGAAAATGCGGCACAATTGCAGGCTATGCTTGATATTGACGGTGCGCTGGTTGGCGGGGCTTCGCTGAAGGCGGACGAGTTTGTCAAGATTTGTCGAAGTTTCCGGTAAACGGTAAAATAAGGTTCTGTATGGATTGGCTGAAAACCTTGCTGCTGGTGGTGGATGTGCTGGCGGCACTGATCGTGATCGGCTTGGTGCTGCTGCAGCAGGGCAAGGGTGCCGATATGGGTGCATCCTTCGGTTCTGGCGCTTCGGGTACCCTGTTTGGCGCATCCGGTTCGGCGAACTTTCTGAGTCGCAGTACCGCCATCGCAGCAACCGTGTTCTTTGCAGCAAGTCTGGGTCTGGCAGTTCTGGCCGTGCATGGTCAGAAATCCTCCAGTATCATGACCCAGCCTGCAGCGGCGACCCAACCTGCGCCGCAAGCGCCGGCTAAACCGGCGGGTAATCCTCAGGTTCCCAATTAAGTCTGGCCCCGTTTTTCACGGGGTGTGATTTTCCTGGGCCGACATGGTGAAATTGGTAGACACGCTATCTTGAGGGGGTAGTGGCGAAAGCTGTGTGAGTTCGAGTCTCACTGTCGGCACCATTTGTTTCAAGTCTTGGCAATCCGGCCGCGGGTCGGGTGGTGTTTGTTGCTGCCCGAATTGCGAAGTCGCTTGGGGGCGGTATGCTGCAACAATACTTTCCGGTCTTGCTCTTTATTGCTGTCGGGATTGGCATCGGTCTGGTGCCGATGCTGCTCGGCCGTCTCATCGGGCCCAATCGTCCGGATTCTGAAAAGCTTTCCGCCTACGAGTGCGGCTTTGTGGCGTTTGAAGATGCGCGCATGCAGTTTGATGTGCGCTACTACCTGATCGCCATCCTGTTCATTTTGTTCGACCTCGAAACGGCCTTTTTGGTTCCGTGGGCGATCTCACAAAAAGACATCGGCTGGGGCGGCTTTGTCTCCATGATGATCTTCCTCGCTGAATTCGTGATCGGTTTCGTGTATTTGTGGAAAAAAGGTGCGCTGGAATGGGAGTAGAAGGCGTGTTGGAGAAGGGCTTTGTCACCACCACGGCTGACAAGGTTCTGAACTGGACCCGTACCGGTTCGCTGTGGCCCATGACCTTTGGCCTGGCCTGTTGTGCGGTGGAAATGATGCAGGCTGGCGCGGCGCGCTATGACCTGGACCGTTTCGGTATCATTTTCCGCCCCAGTCCGCGTCAGAGTGACCTGATGATCGTGGCCGGTACCCTGTGCAACAAGATGGCGCCCGCCTTGCGCAAGGTGTACGACCAGATGGCCGAGCCGCGCTGGGTGCTGTCGATGGGCTCCTGTGCCAATGGCGGCGGCTACTACCATTACTCCTATTCGGTGGTGCGTGGCTGTGACCGTATTGTGCCGGTTGATGTCTATGTGCCGGGCTGTCCGCCGACCGCCGAGGCACTGCTGTATGGCCTGATCCAGCTGCAAGGCAAGATCCGCCGTACTTCCACCATTGCACGGCAGGCCTGACACGATGACCGCAACGTTGACTACCACCCTGCAGGCTGTCCTTGGCGACCGCCTGGTGCATGTGCTGGAATCCTGTGGCCAGCTCACTGCCGTTGTCAAACCTGAAGACCTGACCACCACCCTGCGCCAGCTGCGTGACAGCGATGGCCTGCAGTTCGAGCAGTGCCTCGACCTCTGTGGCATGGACTACAGCACCTACGCCGATGGCGCGTGGGATGGCCGTCGCTTTGCGGTGGTCTATCATCTGCTGTCGGTCGCGCTGAACCAGCGCCTGCGTGTGCGGGTGTTCTGTGCCGATGACGACATGCCGGTGGTCGCCTCCTGTGTGGAGATCTGGTCTGCCGCCAACTGGTACGAGCGCGAAGCGTTTGACCTGTACGGTATTGTGTTCGCTGGTCACCCGGACCTGCGCCGCATCCTGACCGACTATGGCTTTGTTGGCCACCCGTTCCGCAAGGACTTCCCGATTTCCGGTAACGTCGAAATGCGTTACGACGAAGAACAGAAGCGCGTGATTTACCAGCCGGTCACCATTGAGCCGCGTGAGAACACGCCGCGCATCGTGCGTGAAGGAGGCTACGGTGGCTGAGATTCGCAATTACACCCTGAACTTCGGTCCGCAACACCCGGCCGCCCACGGCGTGCTGCGTCTGGTGCTGGAGCTGGATGGTGAAGTGGTCGAGCGGGCTGACCCGCACATCGGCCTGCTGCACCGTGCGACTGAAAAGCTGGCGGAAACCCGCACCTTCATCCAGAGCGTGCCTTACATGGACCGTCTCGACTATGTGTCGATGATGTGTAATGAGCACGCCTATGTGATGGCCATCGAGAAGCTGCTGGACCTTGATGTGCCGGAG
The DNA here is from genome assembly GCF_012641365.1 of Leeia aquatica. NCBI lineage: Bacteria > Pseudomonadati > Pseudomonadota > Betaproteobacteria > Neisseriales > Leeiaceae > Leeia > Leeia aquatica. Next base: position 575,450 of record NZ_JABAIM010000001.1, on the reverse strand, counting down.
CGGGCCAAGTACATCCGTACCATGTTCGACGAGATCACCCGTATCCTGAACCACCTGCTGTGGATCGGGGCACACGCGCTCGACATCGGTGCCATGACCATGTTCCTGTACGCCTTCCGCGAGCGGGAAGATCTGATGGACTGCTACGAAGCGGTATCCGGTGCGCGCATGCATGCCGCCTACTACCGTCCGGGCGGTGTCTATCGTGACCTGCCGGATCGCATGCCGCAGTACGAAGTGTCCAAGCTGAAAAATGCCGAGGCCCTGCGCAAGCTGAATGAAAACCGCCAGGGTTCGCTGCTGGACTTCATCGAAGACTTCACCAACCGCTTCCCGAAGTGTGTAGATGACTACGAAACCCTGCTGACCGATAACCGTATCTGGAAGCAGCGTACCGTCGGCATCGGTGTGGTCAGCCCTGAGCGCGCACTGTCGCTGGGCATGACCGGGCCGATGCTGCGTGGCTCCGGCATCGCGTGGGATTTGCGCAAGAAGCAGCCCTACGCCGCGTACGACAAGGTGGAGTTCGACATCCCGGTGGGCGTGCAGGGTGACTGCTACGACCGCTACTTGGTGCGCGTGGAAGAGCTGCGTCAGTCCAACCGCATCATCAAGCAATGTGTGGACTGGCTGCGCAAGAACCCCGGCCCGGTCATCATTGACGACCATAAGGTGGCACCGCCGTCGCGGGTCAAGATGAAGAGCAATATGGAGGAGCTGATCCACCACTTCAAGCTCTTCTCCGAAGGGATGCACGTTCCGGCCGGCGAAGCCTACGCCGCCGTCGAACATCCGAAAGGCGAGTTCGGCATCTATCTGGTGTCGGATGGTGCCAACAAGCCGTACCGCTTGAAGATCCGCGCGCCTGGCTTCCCGCATCTGGCGTCGCTGGACGAGATGGCCCGTGGCCACATGATTGCCGACGTGGTGGCCATCATTGGTACGCAGGACATCGTGTTTGGGGAGATTGACCGCTGATGCTGTCCGCTGAATCGCTTGCCCGGATCGACCGCGAGGTCGCCAAATATCCGGCCGACCAGAAACAGTCCGCCGTGATGGCGGCCCTGCGCATCGCGCAGGAAGAAAAAGGCTGGCTCGCCCCGGAAACCATCGAGGCGGTGGCCGACTATCTGGAGATGCCGCCGATCGCGGCCTATGAAGTCGCCACCTTCTACAATATGTACAACCTCAAGCCGGTGGGCAGCTTCAAGCTCACCGTCTGCACCAACTTGCCCTGTGCGCTGGGTGGCGGTGTGGCCGCTGCCGATTACCTGAAGGAAAAGCTGGGTATCGGTTTTGGTGAAACCACCGCAGATGGCCGCTTCACCCTGATGGAAGGGGAGTGCATGGGCGCCTGTGGCGATGCCCCGGTGCTGCTGGTGAACAATCACAGCATGTGCAGTTTCATGTCGAAGGAAGCCATCGACAAGAAACTGGCAGAACTCGAACAACAGGGTGGTCGCTGATGGCTGTCTATTCCTCGGGTGTCATTTTTGAAGGCGTCGACACCAGCAATCCCGACTGCTGGACCCTGGCCAGTTATCAGGCGCGTGGCGGTTACAGTGCGCTCAAGCGCCTGATCGAAAACCAGGTGCCGCAGGACGAAGTCATCGCCGAAGTGAAGAATTCCTCGCTGCGGGGTCGCGGCGGTGCCGGTTTCCCGACCGGCCTGAAGTGGAGCTTCATGCCGCGCAGCTTCCCGGGCGACAAGTACATCGTCTGTAATTCGGACGAAGGCGAGCCGGGTACCTTCAAGGATCGCGACATCATGTGGTTCAATCCGCATGCGCTGATCGAAGGCATGATCATTGCCGCTTACACCATGGGTGTGAAGCGCGGCTACAACTATATCCACGGTGAAATCTTCGAAGTGTACCAGCGCTTTGAAGCTGCCTTGGACGAAGCCCGTCAGGCAGGCCTGCTGGGTGAGCGCATTCTGGGGTCCGAATTCAGCTTTGACCTGTTTGCCCACCACGGCTACGGTGCCTACATCTGCGGCGAGGAAACCGCGCTGCTGGAATCGCTGGAAGGCAAGAAGGGCCAGCCGCGCTTCAAGCCGCCGTTCCCGGCCAGCTTCGGCCTGTATGGCAAGCCGACCACCATCAACAACACCGAATCGTTTGCCTCGGTGCCGTTCATCCTGCGTGATGGCGCCACCAAGTTCCTCGAAGCAGGCAAGCCGAACAACGGTGGTACCAAGCTGTTCTCGATCTCCGGCCACGTCAATCGTCCGGGTAACTACGAGATTCCGCTCGGCACTCCGTTTGCCACCCTGCTGGAGATGGCAGGCGGCATGCGCAATGGCGCCAAGCTGAAGGCGGTGATTCCGGGTGGTTCGTCTGCACCGGTGCTGCCGGGTGATGTGATGATGGACCTGACCATGGATTACGACGCCATCAGCAAGGCGGGCTCCATGCTCGGTTCCGGCGCGGTGATCGTGATGGACGAGAACGTCTGTATGGTGAAAGCGCTGGAACGTCTGGCCTACTTCTATCACGAAGAGTCCTGCGGGCAATGCACGCCATGCCGTGAAGGTACCGGCTGGCTGTATCGCGTGGTGCACCGGATTGAGAACGGGCAGGGGCGGGCGGATGACCTCGACCTGCTGAGCTCGGTAGGCAACAACATGGCAGGCCGCACCATTTGTGCACTGGCCGACGCCGCCGTGTTCCCGGTGCGCAGCTTTACCAAGCACTTCAAGCACGAGTTTGAGCACCACATCGAGCACAAACGCTGCATGGTCGAGCATCGGTGGTTCTGATTTGACGGGCGCTGGCAGGCCACAAGGCCGGTGCCAGCATGGGGTTGCCCAGCAGGGTAGCCCGCAACATTCAGGTAGCGCTTGCAATGTTAGAAATTGAAATCGACGGTCAACCCTTGTCTGTAGAAACGGGCAGCACGGTGATGGACGCCGCCAACCAGGCCGGTGTCTACATCCCTCATTTCTGCTACCACAAAAAGCTGTCGATTGCGGCCAATTGCCGCATGTGTCTGGTGGAAGTCGAGAAGGCACCCAAGCCGCTGCCGGCCTGTGCCACCCCGGTAACCGACGGCATGAAGGTCAAGACCCGCTCGGAGCTGGCGCTGAAGGCCCAGAAGGGCGTGATGGAATTCCTGCTGATCAACCACCCGCTGGATTGCCCGATCTGCGATCAGGGTGGCGAGTGCCAGCTGCAGGATCTGGCCGTCGGTTACGGCAACTCCAGCTCGCGCTACGAAGAAGAAAAGCGCGTGGTGCCGAACAAGGAGCTGGGCCCGCTGATCAGCACCGACATGACCCGCTGCATCCACTGTACCCGCTGCGTGCGCTTTGGCCAGGAAATTGCCGGGGTGATGGAGCTGGGCATGGCCAATCGCGGCGAGCATTCGGAGATCATGCCGTTCATCTCCAAATCGGTGAATTCCGAGCTGTCGGGCAACATGATCGACCTGTGCCCGGTCGGCGCGCTCACCAGCAAGCCCTTCCGCTATTCGGCCCGTACCTGGGAGCTGTCCCGCCGCAAGTCGGTCAGCCCGCACGATGGTCTGGGTTCCAACCTGATCGTACAAGTCAAGCACAACAAGGTGCACCGTGTGCTGCCGCTGGAAAACGAAGCGCTGAACGAGTGCTGGCTGTCCGACCGTGACCGTTTCTCCTACGAAGCGCTGAACGCGGCAGACCGCCTGACAAAGCCGATGATCAAGCAGGACAACCGCTGGCACGAAGTCGAATGGCAACAGGCCATCGAATACGTTGCGCATGGCCTGCAGGACATCTGCGCCAACCATGGTGCCGATGCGCTGGCGGGTCTGATCTCGCCGCAAAGTACCACTGAAGAACTGTATCTGTTCCAGAAGCTGCTGCGCGGCCTGGGCAGCAACCATATTGACCACCGCCTGCGTCAGGCTGATTTCAGTGCCGATGCCAGCGTGCAAGGTGCACCGTGGCTGGGTCAGTCGGTGGCCGAGCTGAGCACGGTCAGTGGCGCACTGCTGGTTGGCAGTGCCTTGCGCAAGGAACAACCGCTGCTGGCAGCCCGCCTGCGCCACGCCGTGAAGCACGGCGCCAAGGTCGCCAGCGTGTCCTGCCTGTCCAGCGACCTGCTGGTCAAGTACAGCAGCAATGTGGTGGTCGCACCGCAACAGCTGGTAGCCGCGCTGGGTAGCGTGCTGCTGGCGGTACAGCAGGCAACGGGTGGCGAGCTGCCCGCTGAGCTGGCTGCCAGCCTGAACGGCCTGGTGGTGAGCGATGCCCACCGCGCTGCCGCGGCTGCCCTGCTCAACGGTGAGCAGCGCAGCATCCTGCTGGGCCAACTGGCGCAAAACCATCCGTACTATGCACAGCTGTTGACGCTGGCCAATGCACTGGCTCAACTGTCCGGCGCCAAGCTGGGCGTGCTGGGCATGGCCGCCAACAGCACCGGTGCCTGGCTGATGGGCGCAGTGCCGATGCATGGTCATGGCCGCAAGCACACCACGGCAGGCCACGCCGCAGGCGATCTGTTGGCCGGTGGCAAGCAAGCGTATGTGCTGTTCAATACCGAGCCGGAATTTGACGGCCACAACGGTACCCAGGCGCTGGGTGCCTTGTCTGCAGCCAAGATGGTGGTATACTGCGCGCCCTTCAAATCGGAAGCCGCACTGCAGTACGCCGATGTGTTGCTGCCGATTACCCCGTTCAGCGAAACGGCGGGCAGCTTCATCAACATGGCGGGTACGGTGCAAACTTTCAATCCGGTGGTGAAGCCGCAAGGCGATAGCCGCCCGGGCTGGAAGGTGCTGCGCGTGCTGGGCAACCTGTTCGACCTGCCGGGCTTTGAGCAAGATACCGTGGACGTGGTCCGTGCCGAATGGCAGCAAGGGCTGGATATTCCGGCGCTGCTGTCCAACCACGCCAGCGTGGCGGTGTCGGTTGCCGCTGCTGAGGGGCTGCACCGCGTGGGCGATGTACCGCTGTACCAGATTGACAGCCTGACCCGTCGCGCACCGGCCCTGCAGGCGACAGTGGATGCGGCTGTGCCGCAGGCGGCCATGAATGCCGCCACACTGGCACGGCTGGGCCTGCAAGCGGGCGACCGCGTGAAGCTGCGCCAAGGCGGTGCGGAAGTGGTGCTGACTGTCAGCACCAGCGAGGCACTGGCCGATGACGCCGTTCAGGTTTCGGCAGCCCATGCCAGCACCATTGCACTGGGTGGCCTGTTTGACGCGATTACTGTGGAGCGTGCGTAAACATGGAGCTGCTGCATAAGTTGGGACTGAGTGGGGACGCACTGACGCTGGTGTGGATCGTGCTGAAGATCGTGGTCATCGTGCTGCCGCTGCTGGGCGCCGTGGCCTATCTGACGCTGGCCGAGCGCAAGATCATTGGCTGGATGCAGATCCGGATCGGCCCGAACCGGGTGGGTCCGCTGGGTCTGCTGCAGCCGATTGCCGATGCCATCAAGCTGCTGTCCAAGGAAATCATCCTGCCGACCAAGGCCGACAAGGTGCTGTTCATCCTGGCACCGGTGCTGACCATCATGCCGGCGATTGCCGCCTGGGCGGTGATCCCCTTCCAGCCGGAAGTGGTGCTGGCCAATGTCGATGCCGGTCTGCTCTACATCATGGCCATCACCTCGATGGGTGTGTATGGCGTGATCGTGGCGGGTTGGGCTTCCAACTCCAAGTATGCGTTCCTGGGTGCACTGCGTTCCGCTGCCCAGATCGTGTCTTACGAAATTGCCATGGGTTTTGCGCTGGTTGGCGTGCTGATGGTCTCCGGCTCGCTGAACCTGACCGATATCGTGACCCGTCAGTCGCTGCACTTCGGTGGCAGCGTGCTCGGCTGGAACTGGCTGCCGTTGTTCCCGCTGTTCTTGGTTTACTTTATCTCCGGGGTGGCCGAGACCAACCGCCATCCGTTTGACGTGGCCGAAGGCGAATCCGAAATCGTGGCCGGTTTCCATGTGGAATACTCCGGCATGGCGTTCGCGATCTTCTTCCTCGGCGAATACGCCAACATGATCCTGATTTCCGCCCTGGCATCGCTGATGTTCCTGGGTGGCTGGCTGTCGCCGTTCCCGGCCAGCTGGGGTGTGCTCGGCCAGGGCAGCATCCTGTGGCTGCTGGCAAAGATGGCGTTCTTCCTGTTTGTGTTCCTGTGGATCCGCGCCACTTTCCCGCGTTATCGCTACGACCAGATCATGCGTCTGGGCTGGAAAGTGTTCATCCCCGTGACCCTCATCTGGGTGGTGGTGATCGCTGTGGTGATGCAAACCCCGTATTCACCGTGGTAATGGCTGAGGCTTGCAAGGTCAGAGAAACATGAACCCGATTCGCAATTTTTTCAAAACCTTCCTGCTGTACGAGTTGCTGCAGGGTATGGGCGTGACCCTGCGTCACATGTTTGCCCGCAAGATTACCGTGCAGTTTCCGGAAGAAAAGACGCCGCAATCGCCGCGCTTCCGTGGCCTGCATGCCCTGCGCCGTTACCCGAACGGGGAAGAGCGCTGCATTGCCTGCAAGCTGTGTGAAGCGGTGTGCCCGGCGATGGCGATCACCATCGAGTCCGAACAGCGTGACGATGGGACCCGCCGTACCACCCGTTATGATATCGACCTGACCAAGTGCATCTTCTGCGGTTTCTGCGAAGAATCCTGTCCGGTTGACTCGATCGTCGAGACCCGCATTCTGGAATACCACGGTGAAAAGCGCGGCGATCTGTACTACACCAAACCCATGCTGCTGGCGGTGGGTGACCAGTACGAAGCACAGATTGCCAAGGACCGCGAGGCGGATGCGCCGTACCGCTGATCCTACCGCATACATGACAGGGCGAAACGCAAGATGAGTCTGCAACTAATCACTTTTTACCTGTTCGCCACCATTCTGGTGGTGGCAGCGCTGCGGGTCGTGACGGCCCGTAACCCGGTACATGCGGCCTTGTTTCTGGTGCTGTCGTTTGTGACCGCCAGTGGCTTGTGGGTATTGATTCAGGCCGAATTCCTCGGCGTGGGTCTGGTGCTGATCTATGTCGGTGCCGTGATGGTGCTGTTCCTGTTCGTGGTGATGATGCTCAACATTGACATCGAAACCATTCGCAAGGGCTTCTGGAAGAGCCTGCCGCTGGCCGGAGTGGTGGCCGCCATCATGGTGGGTGAACTGGTGCTGTTGCTCAAGCAGCGCGGTGCCGATGTGGGCGCGCCGAACGGCGTACTGGTTCAGGCCAGCAACAGCAAGGCGCTGGGCAAGCTGCTGTACACCGATTATATCTATGCTTTTGAAGTGGCCGGCGTGCTGCTGCTGGTGGCCATCATCGCCGCCGTGGCATTGACCCTGCGTCACCGCAAGGATCAGAAGTATGTGGACCCCGGCATGCAGGCCAAGGTGAAGCGCGAAGACCGCGTGCGCCTGGTGCAAATGGCTGCCGAAAAACCGCAGGCTCCGGCTGCCGAGCAGCCGGCGGCTGAATGACAGGAGACATCGCGTGCTGACCTTGACCCATTATCTGGTGCTGGCCGCCATCCTGTTTGCCATCAGCGTGCTGGGCATCTTCCTGAACCGGCGCAACCTGATTGTGTTGCTGATGGCGATTGAGCTGATGCTGCTGGCGGTGAACATCAACTTCATCGCGTTTTCGCAGTTCCTGCATGACATGGCAGGGCAGGTGTTCGTGTTCTTCATCCTGACGGTGGCGGCGGCTGAATCTGCCATCGGTCTGGCGATTCTGGTGGTGCTGTTCCGTAACCTAAACAGCATCAACGTGGAAGACTTGAGTACGCTGAAGGGCTGATCCTGCGGCTGATCGCCGCAAGGGGAGGGGAGGCGAGCTGCATCGCCCCCTGTTGAGAGATTCAAACGATATACAGGCACGACGTCCGCTATGCAAAATCTGTATCTGCTTGTCCCGTTAGCGCCGCTGGTCGGTGCCCTGCTGGCTGGCTTGTTCGGCAAGTTCATCGGCCGGGCGGGCGCCCATACGGTTACCATCCTTGGTGTGCTGGTGGCTTTTGTGCTGTCTGCCTACGTGCTGCATGACCAGATGACCGTCGGCAAGCCCTACAACGGCACGGTTTACCAGTGGCTGACGGTGGATGGCATCAGCTTCCAGGTCGGCTTCCTGATCGACCGTCTGACCGCGATGATGATGGTGGTGGTGACCTTCGTGTCGCTGATGGTCCACCTGTATACCGTGGGTTACATGGAAGAAGATCCGGGCTACCAGCGCTTCTTCAGCTACATCTCGCTGTTTACCTTCGCCATGCTGATGCTGGTGATGGCCAATAACTTCGTGCAGCTGTTCTTCGGCTGGGAAGCGGTGGGTCTGGTGTCCTACCTGCTGATCGGTTTCTGGTACAAGAAGCCGACCGCCATCTTCGCCAACCTCAAGGCCTTCCTGGTCAACCGTGTTGGTGACTTCGGCTTTGTGCTGGGGATTGGTCTGGTGCTGGCGCACTTCGGTTCGCTGGATTACGCCGATGTGTTCCGTCAGGTGGGTGTTGGCCTGCCGGCCGCTGAAGCCGCAGCGCATCAGCAATTCTGGCAAGGCGTGACGCTGAACCTGATCGGCAGCCAGCAATGGCCGCTGATGGCCGTGATCTGTATCCTGCTGTTCGTCGGTGCCATGGGTAAATCGGCCCAGTTCCCGCTGCATGTATGGCTGCCGGACTCGATGGAAGGCCCGACCCCGATTTCTGCGCTGATCCACGCCGCGACCATGGTGACCGCCGGTATCTTCATGGTGGCCCGCATGTCGCCGCTGTTTGAACTCTCCGACGTGGCACTGAACGTGGTGCTGGTGGTCGGTGCGATCACTGCGCTGTTCATGGGTTTCCTCGGCATCATCCAGAACGACATCAAGCGCGTGGTGGCGTACTCCACCCTGTCGCAGCTGGGCTACATGACGGTGGCGCTGGGTGCATCCGCCTACTCGGTGGCGGTGTTCCACCTGATGACGCACGCCTTCTTCAAGGCGCTGCTGTTCCTTGCTGCCGGTTCGGTGATCATCGGCATGCACCATGATCAGGACATCCGCAACATGGGTGGCCTGCGCAAGTACATGAAGTGGACCTGGATCACCTCGCTGATTGGTTCGCTGGCGCTGATCGGCACCCCGTTCCTGTCCGGTTTCTACTCCAAGGACAGCATCATTGAAGCGGTGCACATGTCTGATCTGCCGGGTGCACACTTCGCTTACTTTGCGGTGATCGTGGGTGTGTTCGTGACCGCCTTCTACTCCTTCCGCATGTATTTCCTGGTGTTCCACGGCGAAGAGCGTTTCCGCCATGTGAAGCACGATGACCATCACGGTCATGACGACCATCACCATGGTGGCGAGCCGCATGAGTCGCGCTGGGTGGTGACCTTGCCCTTGGTCCTGCTGGCGGTTCCGTCGCTGGTCATCGGTTATCTGGCGATTGAGCCGATGCTGTATGGCAACTTCTTTGACGGCGTGATCTACAGCCACGGCCATCATGTGATGACCGAGATGAAGGAAGAATTCGAGCACGCTGGTGGCACGGCACTGGCCATGGGCCTGTCGGCCGTCAAGCATGCCCCGTTCTGGCTGGCACTGGCCGGTGTGGCTCTGTCTTGGTTCTTCTACCTGAAGGCACCGTCGATCCCGGCCCGCATCAAGCAAGTCTGCGCGCCGCTGTATCGCTTGCTGGAAAACAAGTATTACCTGGATGACTTGTACTTCAACGTGTTCGCCCGTGGCGCACGGGGTCTGGGCTGGTTGCTGTGGAAGGTGGGCGATGTGCTGTTGATCGACGGCCTGGTGGTGAATGGCAGCGCCAAGCTGGTGGGCCTGTTCTCCCGCATTACCCGTCGTGCACAGACTGGCTTGCTGAACCACTACGCACTGGTGATGATCCTCGCCAGCATGGTGGCGATCACCTACTGGTTCAGCCAGTTGTTGTTCAAGCACTGAGACACGCTCCGGCATACAAACAAAACAGAACGTATTGGGTCTTCTATGTTTGAGAATCATCTGTTAAGTCTGTCGATCTGGTTACCCATCCTGTCCGGGGTGTTGGTGCTGATTGTCAGCTCGCTGCTGGCCACGACGCAGGTGCGCTGGGTGGCCTTGCTCGGTGCGCTGGCCAGTTTCCTGGTCACGCTGCCGCTGTTTACCGGCTTTGCCGATCTGCACGGTGGCCTGCAGTTCATTGAGAACTACGACTGGATCACCCGCTTCAACATCCGCTACAGCCTCGGGGTGGATGGCATCTCCATGCTGTTCATCGTACTGAACAGCTTCATCACCCTGCTGGTGGTGCTGGCGGGCTGGGAAGTGATCCAGGAGCGTGTGGCACATTACCTGGCCGCCTTCCTGATCATGTCTGGTCTGATCAACGGCTCGTTTGCCGCCAGCGATGCCATGCTGTTCTACGTGTTCTTTGAAGCCATGCTGATCCCGATGTACCTGATCATCGGTATCTGGGGTGGTCCGCGCCGGGTCTATGCTTCGGTCAAGTTCTTCCTCTACACGCTGCTGGGCTCGCTGCTCCTGCTGGTGGCTTTCCTGTACCTCAGCCAGCAGGCTGGTGGCAGCTTCAACATTGCGGACTTCCACAAGCTGAGCGTTGCCAAGGATGTGCAGGTGTATCTGCTGATCGCCTTCTTTGCCTCGTTTGCGGTGAAGGTGCCGATGTGGCCGGTGCATACCTGGTTGCCGGATGCCCACGTGGAAGCGCCGACCGGCGGCTCCATGGTGCTGGCGGCCATTACGCTGAAGATCGGCGGTTACGGCTTCCTGCGCTTCTGCCTGCCGATTGCGCCGCACGCCAGCCAGCAATACGGTTGGGTGATTGTGGCGCTGTCGCTGGTGGCGGTGGTGTACATCGGCATGGTGGCCCTGGTGCAACAGGACATGAAAAAGCTGGTGGCGTACTCTTCCATCTCGCACATGGGCTTTGTGACCCTCGGCATCTTCCTGTTCTCCGGCACCCAGCTCAACGCGGTGGCAGTGGAAGGCGCGATGCAGCAGATGATCTCGCACGGTTTCGTGTCTGCCGCCATGTTCTTCTGTATCGGTGTGATGTACGACCGCGTGCACAGCCGCCAGATTGCTGATTATGGTGGCGTGGTCAACACCATGCCCAAGTTCGCCGCCTTCTTCATGCTGTTTGCCATGGCCAACGCCGGTCTGCCAGCCACCAGTGGTTTCATTGGTGAATTCCTGGTGATTCTCGGTGCCACCAAGGTGAACTTCTGGGTGGGCATGCTGGCAGCCACCACCCTGATCCTTGGTGCGGCCTATACCCTGTGGATGTACAAGCGCGTGATCTTTGGTGACATTGCCAATGACCATGTGCGCGAACTGACCGATATCAACGCCCGTGAAGCCCTGGTGCTGACCCTGCTGGCTGCCGCCGTGCTGGGCATGGGCCTGTACCCGGAGCCGGTTGCCCAGAAGCTGCACGCTTCGGTAACCCAACTGATTACGCTGGTGGCCGAGAAGCAGGCCATGTAAGGAGGCCGGTGGCGCCTGGCGCTACCGGTATGCTTGCCATCACTTACGCTGGAAATTGAACCCAATGATGCTCGCTGGAATCAACCTCACACCCGCGCTGCCGGAATTGTTCCTGCTGTGTGCCGCTTCGTTGCTGCTGATTGTCGATCTGCTGCTCGGTGATGAGCGGCAAAACCTCAGCTACGCACTGAGCCTGCTGGCCTTGCTGGGTACTGGCTGGCTGGTCTGGCACAACCAGCCGGGAGATGTCGCCCAGTACACCTTCAACCGCATGTTCGTGCTGGACGGCATGGCGTGGGTAACCAAGCTGGCGGCGGTGATGACTGTCGCCTTGGTCATGGTGTTTGGGCGTGTTTATGCGGAAGATCGCGGCTTCTTCAAGAGCGAGTACCGCATCCTGATGCTGTTCGCGCTGTTTGGCCTGTTCGTGCTGATCTCCGCCAACAACCTGCTCGCCATGTACGTGGGTCTGGAAGTGATGTCGCTGGCGACTTACGCCCTGGTGGCGCTGGAGCGTGACAGCGTGCGCAGCACCGAAGCCGCCATGAAGTATTTTGTGCTGGGCGCCTTGGCCTCTGGCATGCTGCTGTACGGTATGTCCATGGTCTACGGTGGTACCCGCACCCTGTTCGTGGAAGACATCGCCGCCATGCTGAGCAGTGGTGCGGCCAATGCCATTCTGGTGAAGATTGGTCTGGTGTTCATGGTAGCCGGTCTGGCGTTCAAGCTGGGCGCTGTACCGTTCCACATGTGGGTGCCGGATGTGTACCACGGCTCGCCGACCGCGGTGACCCTGTTCGTCAGCTCGGCACCGAAGCTGGCCGCCTTTGTATTCCTGACCCGTACGCTGGTGATCGCCCTGCCTGCCTTGCATGTGGACTGGCAGATGATGCTGACGGTGCTGGCGGTGGCGTCTATCGCCATCGGTAACCTCACCGCCATTGCGCAGACTAACCTCAAGCGCATGCTGGCGTACTCGGCCATCTCGCACATGGGCTTTGTGATCCTGGGCGTGATGACCAATACGCAGGACGGTGTCGCGGCGTCGATGTTCTATGTCGTCACCTACATGCTGATGACGCTGGGTGGTTTTGGCCTCATCCTGCTGCTGGCGCGCAGCGGCTTTGAAGCCGAGAACCTGTCAGACCTCAAGGGTCTGGCCAAGCGTAGCCCGCTGTTCGGTGGCGTGCTGCTGCTGGTGATGTTCTCGATGGCCGGTATCCCGTCCACGGTGGGCTTCATCAGCAAGTTCTCGGTACTGAGCGCGGTGCTGGCGTCCGGCCAGACCTGGCTGACGGTCACGGTGGTGCTGCTGTCGGTGATTGGCGCTTTCTACTACCTGCGCATCGTCAAACTGGCCTATTTTGATGCACCGGAATCGTCGGAAGGCTTTACCCGCTGCCCGAGCCAGCGAGTATTGCTGGTTCTGACCGCGCTGGCGATTCTGGCACTCGGCGTGATGCCGCAATGGCTGCTGGATCTGTGCAGCCGTAATATTCACCTGGGTTAAGCCATGGCACAGTCCACCAGCCTGTTACTGTTGCTCGTGGGCTGGCTGCTGCTGGCCAACCTGCCGTTCCTGCTCAACCGCCCGCTGCTGATGGTGTGGAAACCCGTCAGCAAGCCGGTGTGGATGCGGGTGCTGGAATGTATAATGTGCTTTGCACTGGCGCTACTGCTGGGCCGCATGCTGGAATCGCTCAGCTCGCCGGTGCACAGTCAGAACGTGATGCCGTTTTACGTCAGCGTATTCTGCATCTTCCTGGTATTTGGTTTCCCGGGCTTTACCTACCGCTATCTGTGGCCCCGGCGCAAGCCTGCCCGTGCGGCGTGACCGCTGTGGGTGATTTGAAAAAAATCGCCCGCAAACGCGCTCAGGGCCTTGCGCAGTAGAAATCAGGCTGGTATAGTCTCGCTTCTTCGTTAGGCACGTAGCTCAGCTGGTTAGAGCACCACCTTGACATGGTGGGGGTCGTTGGTTCGAGTCCAATCGTGCCTACCAACGAATTCCAAAAAAACCGCAAGTATACTGATACTTGCGGTTTTTTTATTTCTGCCTGCGCGAGCTTGGGGATGAAGTAGGGCGCTTGGGGAGTCGCCGCAAGCGACCTCATCCCAACAAGGATGGCATTAAGCGGACAGGCTTGCCGCGCTGGAATGAATTTTCCCCAACAGCCAGTGTAATCCGGCCAGATGCTGCTGATCGTGACTGCACAGGAAATGAATCAGACCATGCATTGTCACTTTGCCATAGCCCGGGAAATCGGCTGAACGGCGCAGCTGTGTCTCTGTCAAGTTGGAGAGCAGATCCAGGGTGTGGAGGCGGGCAGATTTAAACGCAGCCAGTACGTCGTTCGCATTGGCCTGGCTGTATTGTCCGCTGATGACCAGCGCATCGGTATCCAGTGAAACCAGAGTCGGGTTGTCTTCACTCAGCACACGCTGAAAACGGACGTGGTAACCGTCCTTCTCAATATCCCAAACGTGACAAATCTGCTCAATCGCGCTCAATGACTCACTGGGGATACCTTCCCATGATGAAGGCTTCCAGTTTACCAAGTGGGGTGGAAACAGGGCGTAACAAGCTTCAAGATCGGCAGGGAATGCGCGGAGCATGTCTAGCATGGCAGGGTACATGATGACCTCAGAATGGGTTGGCAGGCGATGGGAAGAAGCTGATGGTAAGGCGTATCACCAGTCTGGTACAGCCCAGCAGGGTCAGAGGAGGGGCGCCTGAGACCTTCTTGCGAGGTCGGTCCCAGGCGTGAACGGGCTGTCAGGCGGCCCGGCGGATCAGTGCGTGCGGGTCAATCACAAACTTCTGCGGCGCACCGGCATCGAACTGGGCATAGCCGTTCGGCGCCTGGTCCAGCGTGATGACTTGTACCCCGACCACTTCGGCGATGTTGATGCGGTCCCACAGAATGGCCTGCATCAGCGCCCGGTTATACTTCATCACCGGGGTCTGGCCGGTAAAGAAGCTGTGCGACTTGGCCCAACCGAGGCCAAAACGGATCGAGAGCGCGCCGCGCTTGGCGGCATCGTCTACCGCACCCGGATCATCGGTAACGTACAGACCGGGGATGCCGATCTTGCCCGCGGCACGGGTGATTTCCATTAGCGAGTTCAGCACGGTGGCGGGGGCCTCAAAACGCACACCGTCGTGGCCGTGACCACGGGCTTCAAAGCCGACACAATCCACCGCGCAATCCACTTCCGGTGTACCGAGAATCTGCGCGATCTGTTCGCCCAGGGTGGCATCCAGCGACAGGTTGACGGTCTCAAAGCCCACTTTGCGAGCGTGGTCCAGACGGGCCGGGTTCACATCGCCAACGATCACCACCGCTGCGCCCAACAGACGAGCCGAAGCCGCCGCCGCCATGCCTACCGGCCCTGCGCCGGCGATATAGACGGTAGAGCCGGGCCCCACCCCGGCAGAGGCTGCGCCATGGAAGCCGGTGGGCAGAATGTCGGAGAGGCAGGTGAGGTCGCGGATCTTCTCCATGGCACGGTCGCGGTCGGGGAAGGCCAGCAGGTTGAAGTCTGCATACGGCACCATCACATACTCAGCCTGACCACCGATCCAGCCGCCCATGTCGACATAGCCATAAGCGCCACCGGCACGGGACGGGTTCACGTTCAGGCACACGCCGGTGGCTTGTTCCTTGCAGGTACGGCAGCGACCACAGGCCACGTTGAAGGGAACCGATACCAGATCGCCCAGCTTCAGGGTTTCCACGTCGCGACCCACTTCGATCACTTCGCCAGTGATCTCATGACCCAGCACCAGGCCTGCCGGTGCAGTGGTACGGCCGCGTACCATATGCTGGTCCGAGCCGCAGATATTGGTGGAGACCACGCGCAGGATCACGCCGTGCTCGATTTTTTTGCCAAACGGATTTTCCAGTTTCGGGAAAGGGATGGATTGCACCTCTACCTTGCCGGGCCCTACGTAAACAACACCACGATTGCTCGTCATCTTGCCTCCTCGTTATCGGGATGGTGGATCAGTTCGACGGCTGCGGCTCCGCCAAGGCCGATGCCCATCGGGAGCAGCCTGACGATTGTTCGCCTCTCGGCGGATCAATACGCCATCATTCCCGACCATGACCTGTCCACGAGCGCCATCGTTTGCCGAATGCGGGCGCTACCCAAAATGCACTGCCTCAGGTATGATGGCGGTCAAACCATCCCCGATCAGGACGAATGATCATGCAACTGAACCGAACTACGACGACTAGCTGAGCAATCTCGCCGGTAGAGTTCGCGTCACGTTGTTGAAAAAAAGTGCGGCTCGACCGCACTTTTTTTTGCCCGTATTTTCCTTACAGGACCCACAGGATCATGCCGATAGCCCGTTTACCCGATGGCTCCAAGCGCGAGTTTGAGCAGCCGGTTTCCTTGTTTGATGTTGCCGCCAATATTGGTGCCGGTCTGGCCCGTGCTGCACTGGCAGCCCGCCTCAATGGCAAGCTGGTTGACCTCTCGACCCTGCTGACCGAAGACGCCGATGTCGCCATCGTCACCGAGCGTGATGCAGACGGGCTGGAGATCATTCGCCACTCTACGGCACACTTGCTGGCCTATGCCGTGAAGGAACTGTATCCGGAGGCTCAGGTCACCATTGGCCCGGTTATTGAAAACGGCTTCTACTATGATTTCTCCTACCAGCGCCCGTTCACGCCAGAAGACCTGGAGGCGATCGAAAAGCGCATGCAGGAGCTGGCCAAGCGCGACATTCCGGTGACGCGCAAGGTGCTGCCGCGTGATGAAGCGGTTAGCTACTTCAAGGGCATCGGCGAGCACTACAAGGCCGAGATCATTGCCTCCATCCCGCAAGGTGAGGATGTGAGCCTGTACAGTGAGGGTGACTTCACCGACCTGTGCCGTGGCCCGCACGTACCGTCTACCGGCAAGCTCAAGGTATTCAAGCTGATGAAGGTGGCCGGTGCTTACTGGCGTGGCGACTCCAACAACGAGATGCTGACGCGCATCTACGGTACCGCCTGGGCCAAGAAGGAAGACCTCGAAGCCTACCTGTTCCAGCTGGAAGAGGCTGAAAAGCGTGACCATCGCCGCCTGGGCAAGCAGCTGGACCTGTTCCACCTGCAGGATGAAGCGCCGGGTATGGTGTTTTGGCACGCCAAGGGCTGGCATCTGTGGCAGATGGTGGAGCAATACCTGCGCAAGAAGCTGGCCAAGGTGGGCTATAACGAAGTGCGTACGCCGCAGCTGATGGACCGCACCTTTTGGCAGCGTTCCGGTCACTGGGACAACTACCGCGAAGGCATGTTTACCACCGAATCGGAAAAGCGCGATTACGCGCTGAAGCCGATGAGCTGCCCGGCGCACATCCAGATCTTCAATAACGGTCTGCGCTCTTACCGTGAGCTGCCGATCCGGCTGGCCGAGTTTGGCGGCTGCCACCGCAATGAGCCGTCCGGCGCCTTGCATGGTCTGATGCGGGTGCGTGGCTTTGTGCAGGATGATGGCCACATTTTCTGTACCGAAGGCCAGTACATTGAAGAGGTCAAAGCCTTCCACAAGCTGGCGATGGAAGTATATGGCGATTTCGGCTTTGACCAGGTGGCGATCAAGCTGTCGCTGCGCCCGGAAAAGCGTGCCGGTAGCGATGAGCTGTGGGACATGGCCGAAGAAGGCCTGCGTGCTGCGCTGCGTGCCTGTGAAGTGGAGTGGGAAGAGCTGCCGGGTGAGGGCGCTTTCTATGGTCCCAAGGTGGAATACCACATCAAGGATGCGCTGGGCCGCTCCTGGCAATGTGGCACCATTCAGCTCGATGCGGTGCTGCCGGAGCGTCTGGATGCCGAGTATGTCACGGAAGACAATGGCCGTCGTCGCCCGCTGATGCTGCACCGGGCCATCATTGGCTCGTTTGAGCGCTTCCTCGGCATCCTGATCGAACACCACGCTGGCAGCTTCCCGATGTGGCTGGCGCCGGTGCAGGCGATGGTGCTCAACATTACCGATCGTCAGGCTGAATATGTGGGTAAAGTGGTTGATTTCTTGAAAGAACAAGGCTTTAGCGTTGACTCGGACTTGAGAAACGAGAAAATAACCTATAAAATTCGCGAGCACAGTTTGCAGCGTCTGCCGTATTTGCTGATTGTCGGCGATAAAGAAATGGAAGCCGGCGCCGTAGCCGTACGCAACCGCAAAGGTGAGGATCTGGGGCAGCTGCCGCTGGCCGAGGTGGCCGCGCTATTCCGCGCGGACGTGGCCGGGCGGCGCTAAGTCGTTCAATAAACAGGAGATATTGTCATCGCTCAAGAGAAAGAACCGCGCATCAACTACGAGATCAACCTGCCGGAATTGCGGTTGGTCGGGCTGGAAGGCGAACAGCTGGGTATCATGAGTTCGCGCGCCGCCCTGCAGTTGGCGGAAGAAGCTGAAGTTGATCTGGTAGAAATTGCACCGCAAGCCCAACCTCCGGTCTGCCGTCTGATGGACTACGGCAAGTACAAGTACCAGGAGAGCAAGCGCAAGCAGGAAGCCAAGTCCAAGCAAAAGCAGATGCAGGTGAAGGAAATCAAGTTCCGCCCTGCGACGGACGAAGGCGACTATCAGGTCAAGATGCGGAATCTGATCCGGTTCCTCAATGAAGGTGACAAGACCAAGATCACCTTGCGCTTCCGGGGCCGGGAAATGGCCCACCAGGAGTTTGGCCTTAACCTGCTCAAGCGGGTGGAAGCCGATCTGGCCGAGCATGGCACGGTGGAGCAGTTCCCGAAGCTGGAAGGTCGCCAGATGATCATGGTGATCGCGCCGAAAAAGCGTTGATCGCCAACGTATGAAGCGGGCAGGGCATCCTGCCTGCCGCAAGTTTCCCGGCAACGGGAAAACAGGCGGTGTCCGTGGTTTAAGTGTCGAACGGTTCGACCACCCGGCGCCGATTTGAAAAAAAGGTAATACCATGCCGAAGATGAAAACCAAGAGCAGCGCGAAAAAGCGCTTCAAGGTTATGGGCAGTGGTGCCGTGAAGCGCTCCCAAGCGTTCAAGCGTCACATCCTGACCAAGAAGACCACCAAGAACAAGCGTCAACTGCGTGGCAGCGCAGCAGTTCACAGCACCAACATGGCTTCTGTCCGTGCCATGTTGCCGTTTGCATAAGGAGTATGAACAATGCCACGAGTTAAACGCGGTGTAACGGCACGTGCCCGTCACAAAAAAGTTCTCGCGCTGGCCAAGGGTTATCGCGGTCGTCGGAAAAACGTCTATCGCATCGCCAAACAGGCGGTGATGAAGGCTGGCCAATACGCCTACCGTGACCGTCGTCAACGCAAACGTCAGTTCCGTCGCCTGTGGATCACCCGCATCAACGCGGCCGCTCGCGAGCTGGGTCTGTCGTACAGTGTGTTCATGAATGGCCTGAAGAAGGCAGCTGTGGCTGTGGACCGCAAGGTTCTGGCCGATCTGGCTGTTTTTGACAAGGTGACCTTTGGCAAGCTCGTTGAGCAAGCCAAGGCAAGCCTCGCCTAAGCCTGCTGGCACACAAAGGGAGGCTGAATCAGCCTCCCTTTTTTTTCCCTGTTGAACCGTCTACGGACTGGATTGAAATCTTTATGCGTAGCCTTGCCGACATTGTCGCAGAAGCCCAATCGACCCTCAGTGCCATCACCGATGAAGCGGTGCTAGAACAGACAAAAGCCCGCTATCTGGGCAAGACGGGGGAGCTGACCGAGCACATGAAGGGCTTGGGCAGGCTCAGCGCCGAGGAGCGGCCGCAGGCTGGGCAATTGATCAACCAGGCCAAGGAAGCCATCGAGGCGGTACTGAATGCGCAACGCCAGACCCTGCAGCAGCGCAAGCTGGATGCCCGGCTGGCCGAGGAAGCGATTGATGTTTCGCTGCCGGGCCGTGGACGTGGCTGTGGCGGCATCCATCCGGTCAGCCGTGCCTGGCTGCGGATCGAAGAAATTTTCCGTTCCATTGGTTTCGACGTGGCCGACGGCCCGGAAATCGAGGACGACTGGTATAACTTCAGTGCACTGAATCAGCCGGAAAACCACCCGGCGCGCTCGATGCACGATACTTTCTACGTGGACGACGCCAGCGGTCAGCCGCTGCTGCTGCGTACCCATACCAGCCCGATGCAGGTGCGCTATGCCCGCATGCATCAGCCGCCGATCAAGGTGATTGCACCGGGCAAGACCTACCGGGTGGATTCGGACGCCACCCACTCGCCGATGTTCCACCAGGTCGAAGGCCTGTGGATCGCCGAGGACATCAGTTTTGCAGACCTGAAGGGGGTGTATACCAACTTCCTGCAACAGTTTTTTGAAACCGATGACCTGGAAGTCCGCTTCCGGCCTTCCTTCTTCCCGTTTACCGAACCGTCTGCCGAGATCGACATGCGCTTCGGCAGTGGCCGCCTGAAGGGCAAATGGCTGGAAGTATCCGGCTCCGGGCAGGTGCACCCCAGTGTGGTACGCAATTTCGGGCTGGACCCGGAGCGCTATACCGGCTTTGCCTTTGGCAGCGGTATCGAGCGCCTGGCCATGCTGCGCTACGACATCAACGACCTGCGGCTGTTCTACGAAGGCGACCTGCGTTTCTTGCGCCAGTTTGCCTGAGCAGCACCCCGATTATTGACATCCATACCGTAGGCGATCATGCAATTCTCTGAACAATGGCTGCGTACGCTGGTCAATCCGGCGTTGACGACTGAACAACTGACCCACCTGCTGACCATGGCCGGTCTGGAAGTGGAAGACTGCGATCCGGTGGGCGTGCCGTTCAGCAAGGTGGTGGTGGGGCATATCCTCAGCACCGAACGGCACCCGAATGCCGACCGGCTGAATGTGTGCAGTGTAGATGTGGGCGGCGAAACCCTGCAGATTGTCTGCGGTGCGCCGAACGCTCGCGCCGGGATCAAGATCCCCTGCGCGCTGGTAGGGGCGGCTCTGCCGGGTGAGAGCGCAGACAAGCCATTTGTGATTGCGCCAGTCAAGATGCGGGGTGTGGAGAGCTTTGGCATGCTGTGCTCGGCCCGCGAGCTGCGCCTGTCGGAAGACCACGGTGGCCTGCTGGAACTGCCTGAAGACAGCCCGGTGGGGGCTGACGTCTACCAGCTGTTGCAGCTGGACGACCAGAAAATCACCATCAAGCTGACGCCCAATCGCGCCGATTGCCTGTCCCTGCTGGGGGTGGCGCGTGAAGTCTCGGCGCTGACCGATACCCCGCTGCAGATGCCGGCGATGCTGCCGGTGTCGCCGCAGAGCGACGCCACCTTCCCGGCGCGCATCAGCAGCCCGGCTGGGTGTGGCCGCTTTGGTGGCCGGGTGATCCGCAATGTGGATGCCAAGGCACAGACCCCGGCCTGGATGGTGCAGCGGCTGGAGCGCGTTGGTCTGCGCTCGATTTCCGCGCTGGTGGATGTGACCAATTATGTGATGCTGGAGCTGGGCCAGCCGCTGCATGTGTACGATCTCGACCGCCTGCAAGGCAGCATCGACGTGCGCTTTGGCCGCGCTGGCGAACAGCTGAAGCTGCTGAATGAACAGACGGTGACGGTGGACGAATCGGTGTTGCTGATTGCCGACGACAGCGGCCCGATTGGCCTGGCTGGCATCATGGGTGGCCAGTCCACCAAGGCGGAGCTGCATACCCGCCACATCTATCTGGAAGCGGCATTCTTCTTCCCGGCGGCGATTGCCGGGCGCGCCCGCCGCTACAATTTCAGCTCGGACGCCTCGCACCGTTTCGAACGCGGTGTGGATTTCGATGGTACGGCCCGTGCCATGGAACGCGCCAGCCAGCTGATTGTGGAGATCTGCGGTGGCGAACCGGGGCCGGTGCAATGGCAAGTGGCCGAGCTGCCCGCCCGCCCGCCGGTGAGCATGCGTACCGTGCGTGCCCGCAAGCTGATTGGGGTCGACATTGACGACGACACCATGCAGCAGATTTTCCGCCGCCTCGGCTTGCCTTGCCAGCGCAGCGAAGAGGGCGGCGAGATGCGGCTGGTGGTGACGCCGCCGTCTTACCGCTTCGATCTGGAAATTGAAGAAGACCTGGTGGAAGAAGTGGCGCGGGTGTACGGCTTTGAGCGCATCCCGGCCCGCCCACCCAAGGTGCCTGCCAACATGCGGATCGCTACCGAAGCCACCCGCTCGCTGCATCAGCTGCGCGTGCTGCTGGCCGATGTGGATTATCAGGAAGTGATCAACTACAGCTTCGTCGAACGTGCCTGGGAGCGGGATTTCGCTGGCAACGACAATGCGATTGCCCTGAAGAACCCGATCGCCAGCCATCTGGAAGTGATGCGCTCCAGCCTGATCGGTGGCCTGGTCAGCACCCTGCGCTATAACCTCAACCGCAAGGCCGCCCGTGTGCGGCTGTTCGAGCTGGGCAAGGTGTTCCTGCGTGACGCCAGTGTGCAGAATGGCCCGCTGACGGTGGCCGGCTACGCCCAGCCGATGCGGGTGGCCGCCTTGGCCTGGGGCAGCGCGCTGCCGGAGCAGTGGGCGGATAGTGGGCGTGCGGTGGACTTCTTCGATGTCAAGGCAGACATGGAACAGTTATTGCAAGCTTCCGGTACGGTACGCTGCATCAAGGACAGTCACCCGGCATTGCATCCCGGCCGCTCGGCGCGGGTGCAACTGAACGGGCAGGACATCGGCTGGATCGGCGAACTGCACCCGCAGTGGGTTCAGGCGTATGATCTGCCATCAGCACCGGTAGTGTTCGAGCTGGAAGCATCGCCGGTATTACAGGTACCTTTGCCGGATTATCAGGACATTTCCAGCCTGCCGGCCGTGCGGCGAGACCTCGCCCTGGTGGTGGACCAGCAGCTGCCTGCACAGCAGCTGGTCGATGATTTGCGCGCCAGTGCACCTGCGCTGGTGACCGAAATCAGCCTGTTTGATGTGTATGCAGGTAAAGGCATAGAAAGCGGTAAAAAGAGCCTTGCGCTTCGCGTGATGTTGCACAATACTCTGAAGACTCTGACCGACGAGGAAATCGAGGGGGCGATTGCCACCCTGCTGGCAGAGGCTTCACGGCAACATGGCGCGCAACTGCGCAACTGACGTCGTGGGGGCGATAATGGTAACAACCTTGACCAAGGCCGAACTGGCCGACGTCCTGTTTGAGCAGGTCGGTTTGAACAAGCGGGAAGCCAAGGAAATGGTGGAAGCCTTTTTCGAGGAAATCCGCACCTCGCTGGAAGCGGGGGAGAGCGTCAAGCTGTCCGGCTTTGGCAACTTCCAGCTGCGGGACAAGCCGCAGCGTCCGGGTCGCAATCCGAAAACCGGAGAAGAGATTCCGATTACGGCGCGTCGCGTGGTGACTTTCCATGCCAGCCAGAAACTGAAGGGACTGGTCGAAACCAGCCATGGTCGAAACGAACAAGCCTGATCTGCCGCCGATCCCGGCCAAGCGCTATTTCACCATCGGAGAAGTGAGCGACTTGTGCGGGGTGAAGCCGCATGTGCTCCGTTATTGGGAGCAGGAGTTCACCCAGCTCAAGCCGGTCAAGCGGCGCGGCAACCGCCGTTACTATCAGCACCACGAAGTGCTGCTGATCCGTCGCATCCGCGGTTTGCTGTACGAAGAAGGCTTCACCATCAGCGGTGCGCGCAATCGTTTGTCTGAGCTGGATCTGGGCATCGATGCGCCGGTGTCGGCGCATACGGCACCGGTTGTCGCCGAGCCGGTTCTGCCAATCCGGCAGTCGCTGGGAGAAATTCTGGCAATCTTGCGTGCCTGACTGGCATTCCTTGCGGAATTCGGTATAATCGCGGGCTCGGTCGGGGTGTAGCGCAGCCTGGTAGCGCACCTGCATGGGGTGCAGGGGGTCGGAGGTTCGAATCCTCTCACCCCGACCATTCAAATGATAAAGGTCGCTTGGGCGACCTTTTCTCATATCAGCTTGCCTGCAGTCTTGCCAAAGACCTCACAATTTGGCGGGCTTCGGCGCATCACCCCACCAGGCCAAGGTTTTGACGCCATTGCGGGTGAGGATAAAGAGATCAATATCCTTGATGCTTCGCCAGCGCTGATAGCTGTTCTCGGGCGTGCGTCCGTCCACCTGATAGGGCAATGCGCCATGCAGTGCAATGGCCAGCTCAACCTGCCCTCGGGCAAAACCTTGGTGATAACCCTGCTCGCGACCGTGCTGACGACCCAGCTGATAGGTGAACGGGAGGGCGAGGGTGAGCAAGAGCAGTAGCGCCCAGCGTAAACCCGTGTGCATCTTCATTTATCGATCCCTCTTCAGCCACCATGCCGCGTCGCCGCTGGGCCGGTCACCCCTTGAATGCCTAATGCCTGCAAGGCTTGCCATTCCTGCTCGCTTTCCACTCGCTCGGCGATGGTGATGATGCCAAGGTTGTTGGCGATGTCGGCGATGGCTTTGACCAGCAGCTGGTTGCCCCGGTTGTCGTGAATCTGGTGGATGAAACTGCCGTCCACTTTCAGGTAGTCCAGTCCCAGCTCATGCAGGCGTGGAATGCTGTTGAAGTGTCGGCCAAAGTGCTCAATACCCACCTTGCAGCCCAAGGGGCGCAAGCGGGTCGCCAGCTGCCCCAGTGCCTGCAGTTCGTCGCGGAAGCCATGCTCATTGACTTCAAACCACAGGTATTTGGCTTCGCGGCTGTGCTGGTTGAGCTGCAGCAGCAGCTTGCCTTGAAACTCGGTGGAGAGAACCGATGCGGCGGCGAGGTTGATGGCCACCGGTTGCCGGGCTTGCTTGACGTGCTGCAGCGCCAGCCGTACCACCTCCAGATCGAGCTGCGGGATCAGGCCGAGGCGGGCGGCGGCGGGCATGAAACGCCCGGCGGGCAGCAGGCCGTCGCTTTCCAGATCACGCAGCCGCAGCATCAGTTCATCGTGCAGGCGTTCCCCTTGCATGTTCAAGACCGGGAACTGACCCAGGGCAAAGTGCTGCTGCTGTAGCGCCTGCTCCAGACGAGGCTGCCAGTGGGCGACATCCAGCATACGTGCACGGTCGGCCTGCTCGGCCTGTCGGGCCTGGTTGGCGCCGGTGGCCTGCGCCTGGGCCAGCGCCTCGCTGACCTGCTGCCACAGCTGGGCGGGGTCATCTTCGTGCTGGTACAGGGTAAAGCCGATATGTGCCACATTGTCCTGGTCGGTGAGCCCCTGGCGGTAGAGATCGGTCAGTCGGTCAAGGATTTGCTGTGCCAGATGCCGGGTTTCGCTGACATCGGCCCTCAGGTCGAGCAGGGCAAAATCGGCGCCGTTCAAGCGCGCCAGCAGGCGTTCATCGTCTTCTGCGGCGCTTTCACGGATGCGGTCGGCGGCTTCTCTCAGCAATTGGTCGGTCCGGTCCCGACCTAGCCGCTGGTTGATCCCGGCCAGGTCAAACAGCCGGATCAGCAGCAAGGCGCCGGTCGGTGGGGCATCGTCATCATGCAGGGCGCTGCGCAACCGGCTTTCGAAGTAATCGCGGTTGGCGAGGCCGGTCAGGGCATCGTTGTTGGCTTCCTGTCGCAGTTGCTCAATGCGGCTGGCCTGCTCGGCAAACATGGCTTTCACCTGGGTGACCATGCGGTTCATGGCCTGCGCCAGGCTGCGTAACTCAGGCGTGCGGGGCTCGGGGATGGTAATAAAGCGCCGCTCGGTAATTGCACGCGCCTGCTCGACCACGCGCCGCATCGGGCGCTGGATGGTGCGCAGCAAGGCAGAGCCCATCAGCCCGGTCAGCACCCCGGCGATCAGGATCCACAGGAACAGCTTGAGTGCACCATCCCATAGCGCCTGGTAGGCAAAGCGGGTGTGGGCGATGATGGTGACGCTGCCAGACTGCATCCAGCCGTCTGATACCTGGGCCACCCCTTGACCCGCATCCAGCGGGAACAGGCGCACAAACCACTCCGGCACCTTGTCCGGTGGGGTACGGTTGACGCGCTCTACCAGGGTTTTGCCATGCACATCGCTATAACGCACCAGGCGGAAGTGACCATTGTCGAACAGCGCGCTGACCAGCAGCTCTACCGTGGCCGGGTCTTTCTTCTGCTGGGACATCGACAGTGCCAGCGAAGCGGCACTGTCGGTACTCTGCGTAAAGAGTTGCTGCTGCAGGTAGTTGCGGGCCGTAAACATGCTGACCACAAAGCTGCCTGAAAAGGCAATCAGCGTGGACACCACCACCACCAGCCAGAGTTGTCGGAACAGGGACACGGTCATTCCTTCCTAATCAAAACCTTCTGCCTGCATGCGTAGTAGCAATTCTTTCCAGCGCGAGAGGCGGTCTACCGGGCTGCCACTGCTGGCCGTGCCACCGGCCCACAGTCCATCACTGTTGAAGCTGAACACCGGCGTCAGGTCGCTGCGGCGTGAGGCCGGGCGGATGTCGGTAATCAGGTTGTCGAGCACCAGCGGCTCTGCATCGGGCGCCGCATAGTAGGTCAGCACCATATGCGCCTGGCTGATGCTGCTGTTCGGACCGCCAATGCGGGCGCGCACATAGGTGAGCCGCAGCTTCTGAACCGGTACGCCAAGCTCCTTCAGGCTGAAGTACTTGGCAATGACAAAATCTTCACAATCGCCGCTGCCCTTGCCCATGCTCTCCAGCGGTGTCGCCCAGTAGTCGGCCTGACCCCATATGCTAACATCATCACTGAAGCTCAGGCGCCGGTTGAAGAATTCATTGAGGCGTTTCAGCTTGTCGGTTTCGCCCAGGCTGCGGCTGTCATTCATCAGCTCACGCCACTCGGCAAACAGGCGCTGGCCGTTTGCATTGCCGCGCAGGCTGGCAGCGCGTTGCAAGCGGTCAAAATCCCAGCCCAGTGAAGGCGGGGAGAGCAGCACAAGAAAAGGCAGCAACCAGACCCCCTTGTATAGCAGGGGGAGGGTTCGCCAAGCGGGCCAGCGGGACATGTCAGGACCGGTTACCGGACAGGAGTCATTCTATTATGGAACAGAAGCCGGCAACTGTCTGGAACGAGCCACAGCACGCTAGCGTGGTATGCGGGATACAGTTTAACAATCCTTGACAGATACCGTTGTATGCTAGGGTTACAATGCGCACCAGTCATCAAAGGCAAACCGGGCGAGGAAGGGCATTCCATGCTGAAGTTGAAGTGGAC
Source organism: Leeia aquatica (assembly GCF_012641365.1). NCBI lineage: Bacteria > Pseudomonadati > Pseudomonadota > Betaproteobacteria > Neisseriales > Leeiaceae > Leeia > Leeia aquatica. The sequence continues at coordinate 548,950 of NZ_JABAIM010000001.1, read as the reverse complement.
CGTTATGTGTGTGGGCTTGGCACTGAGTGTGCCCAGCATGTTATTGGCGGCTCCGGCAACCCTGAAGGAAGCCACCGAGCAGGCCATCATGAAGAATCCGGAAGTGCTGGCCAAGTGGCATGTGTTCAATGCTGCTGCTGCCGAGCAGGATGCAGCCCGTGGCGGCTTCCGCCCGCGTGTGGATCTGACCGCCGGCATTGGTCGTGAACATCAGGTCGATCCGGGTCAGAAGGACCGTGACTATACCCGCCGTGGGGTTACCTTGAGCCTGCGCCAGGTGCTGTTTGATGGTTTCGCCACCAGCAGCGAGGTCAAGCGTCTGGGTTACGCCAAGCTGGCTGGCTACTATGACTTGCTGGCTACCACCGACGACGTGGCGCTGGAAGCCGGGCGTGCTTATATCGATGTACTGCGCTACCGCAAGCTGGCCGCGCTGGCACGGGACAACTACGGTGTGCACAAAGGCATCTTTGACCAGATCGAGCAGCGGGTCAAAGCCGGGGTGGGGCGTCGGGTGGATCTGGAGCAGGCCGCAGGCCGTCTGGCCCTGGCCGAATCCAACTGGCTGACCGATGAATCCAACCTGCACGATGTCACCGCACGTTTCCAGCGCATTGTGGGTGATCTGCCTGCTGCAGATCTGCAGGATGTGCCATCGCTGGAGAAGAGCCTGCCTGCTGCGGCCGATCTGATGCCGGGGCTGCTCAAGCGCAGCCCGTCCTTCCTGGCTGCGGTGCAGAATGTACGCGCGGCGCGCGCCGAGGTGGATGTGCGCAAATCGGCTAACCTGCCGTCGCTGGAATTGCGCGCACGACAGGACCTGAGCCGCAATACCGATGGTGTTTACGGCAAGCACCGGACCGGTGTGGTCGAGCTGGTGCTGAATTACAATCTCTATAACGGCGGTACCGATTCAGCCCGCATCCGCCAGTTCTCCGAGCGGCTCAACCTCGCCATGGACCTGCGCGACAAGGCCTGTCGTGATAACCGACAGATTTTGTCGATTGCCTGGAGCGATGTACGCAAGCTGAGCGAGCAGCTCAACTATCTGGAACAGCATCAGCTCTCAACAGAAAAAGCGCGCGATGCCTATCGCAAGCAATTTGACATCGGCCAGCGCACCTTGCTGGACTTGCTGGATACCGAAAACGAGCTGTTTGATGCTCGCCGTTCACTGGCGGTGGCTGAGTATGAGCTGCAGCTGGCGCAGCTGCGGGTGCTGGGCACCAGCTCCACGCTGCTGCCCGCGCTCAAATTGGCACCGATTACCGACACCCAGCCCGCCGAGCTGAGTGATGACCCGGCCGATGATAACGACCGGCTCAGCTGTGGTGACAGCATGGTGCCGCTGCCGGTGCTGGATCGCAAGTCGGTGGTAATCAAGCCATATGTGGCTGTGTCGTCTGATGCGCCCGCCGAAGCCCCGAAACCGGATGCCATCAAGCCGATGGCGGGCGGTTCGCTGAATGATACCTTGCTGAAGCTGGCGAGCGACTGGTCCGCCGCATGGTCTGGCAAGCAGGTGGATGCCTATCTGGCCTTCTATGCAGACAGCTTTGTGCCGGAAGGTGGCCTGAGCAGGGATCAGTGGGCTAAGCAACGCCGCGCACGCCTGAACAAGCCGGGCACCATCAGCGTCAAGCTGGAAGACGTGAAGGTCAGCAGCCAGGAGGGCAGCAAGGCCCGCGTGCAGTTCCGGCAGGTTTATCAGTCGGCAGACTTCAGCGATACCGTCAACAAGACGCTGGAGCTGGTGCAGGACGGCAACAAGTGGCGGATCGTGGCGGAGCGTACTGCGCCCTGATGTCGCTGCAGCAGTCGTGCAAGCGCCCGTCTTCATGGCGGGCGTTTTTCATTCAAGGTCGTGATCTTGGGATAGGTAGAAACAAAAAAAGCGCCCTTGCGGTGCGCTGATCTTGTGGTGGCGTCCCCACGGGGATTCGAACCCCGGTTATCGCCGTGAAAGGGCGGTGTCCTAGGCCTCTAGACGATGGGGACGTCGGTGCAACATTGATTTCAGAGTTCAGACAGAAGCCTGTTGTCTGTTCCCTGCTTCGGTGGTGGAGGTAAGCGGGATCGAACCGCTGACCTCTTGCATGCCATGCAAGCGCTCTCCCAGCTGAGCTATACCCCCTTGCGAAGAGAGGCGCATTATAGGGAGTCCCCGGCGGGCTGTAAACCCCCTGCGCGCATTTTTGCAGCCGGACGGGGCAGGGCGCTTCGCGCTATAATCCGCCCGCCGGGTCGATGACCCTTAACCTCTGTGCAGGCTACCCGTTGCCGGTTGATCATTACGAAAACTTTCCGGTTGCTTCGGTCTTGCTGCCGCGCCGATTGCGGCGGCCCATCGAAGTGATCTATGCGTTTGCCCGTTCCGCCGATGATCTGGCGGATGAGGGCGAGGTCGCCGCTGAGCAGCGGCTGGCGGCGCTGCAACACTACTGTGAGCAGCTGGAGGCCATCGGGCGGGGTGAAACGCCTGCTGAACCGCTCTTTCAACGCCTGGCGGTGGTGATTCGCGAGCATGACTTGCCGCTCTCCCTGTTTCACGATCTGCTGGATGCCTTCAGCCAGGACGTGGTGAAGACCCGCTATGCCGACTTCGGTGAGCTGGTGCAGTATTGCCGCCGCTCAGCCAACCCGGTGGGCCGCTTGTTGCTGCATCTGTACGGGCGGGCGACGCCACATAATCTGGCATTGTCAGACGGCATCTGTACCGCGCTGCAGTTGATCAATTTCTGGCAGGATGTGGCGATCGACTGGCAAAAGCAGCGGGTGTATCTGCCGCAGGAAGACCTGCAGCGCTTTGGGGTGACGGAAGCGCAGATCGCCGCTGGGCAGGTGAACCCGGCTTGGCAGGCACTGATGCGCTTTGAGATCGAGCGTACCCGCAAGCTGCTGCAGGCCGGTGCACCGCTGGCACGGGTGCTGCCGGGGCGGATGGGGCTGGAGTTACGCATGATCGTGCTCGGCGGTGAGCGCATCCTGAAAAAGCTGTGGGATGTCCAGGGCGATGTCTTCACGCAGCGCCCGGTATTGAAAGCGGGGGACTGGCTGTACATGCTGTCCCGCGCCTGTTGGCCGGCCTGGCCGGGGAAACCATGACACCAGACCAGTATTGCGAAGAAGCTGCTGCACGCAGTGGCTCCAGTTTTCTTGCCGCCTTCCGCTTTCTGCCCGCGGAACGCCGACGAGCCATTACTGCCTTCTATGCCTTCTGCCGCGAGGTGGACGATGTGGTGGACGAGGTGCATGACGACAATGTGGCCCGGGCCAAGCTGGCCTGGTGGCGCAACGAGGTGGCCTTCACCTGGGCCGGGCAGCCGCAGCACCCGGTGATGCGTGCGCTGCAACCGGCCATTGCCCGCTATGGTCTGCAAGAATCCTTGCTGCAGGAGATCATCGACGGCATGCAGATGGACCTGGAACAGGCCCGCTACGCCCGCTATGACGATCTGCTGCTGTACTGCCACCGTGTCGCCGGGGTGGTGGGGCAGGTGTCAGCACAGATCTTCGGCTATCAGGACCCGGCAACGCTGGATTATGCACATGAACTTGGCATCGCTTTCCAGCTCACCAACATTATCCGCGATGTCGGCGAAGATGTGCGCCGGGGCCGCATCTATCTGCCGGTGGAAGACCTGCAGCGCTTCAACGTCCCTGTCGATATGCTCAAGCGTTATGAAGAAAGCGAAGCCTTTGTTCAATTGATGCAGTTCCAGATTGAGCGGGCGATGGCCGCTTACCACCATGCGTTATCGCTGCTGCCCGCTGTGGACCGCAAGGCGCAGCGCCCCGGTTTGGTGATGGCCGCGATCTATCGCACCACGCTGGAAGAAATCCGGCTGGATGGGCCCGGCAAGGTGCTGAACCAGCGCCTCAGCCTGCCGCCGCTGCGCAAGCTGTGGCTGGCCTGGAAAACCTGGTTTCTTGGCATCAAGTCCTGATGCGCAAGCCACCGCATATTGCCGTGATTGGTGCCGGTTACGCTGGCGTCGCGGCAGCGCTGACGCTGGCCGATGCTGGAGCACAGATCAGCCTGTTTGAAGCTGGCCCCTTGCCGGGCGGTCGGGCGCGGCGCATTCACTGGCACGATCAGGCGCTGGATAACGGCCAGCACATTGCACTGGGGGCCTATACCGAGCTGTTGCGCCTGATGCGCAAGGTCCACCGCGGCCCCTTGCCCTTTCGCCGCATGCCGCTGCGCTGGGAGATGTGGCAGCAGATGCTGCTGCAAGCGCCGGCCTGGGGTGCGCCGCTGACCACCCTGTGGGCCTTGCTGCGCGCGCAGGGCTGGGGGTGGGCGGACAAGCAGGCGCTGCTGCGCTTTCTGGCCGGGCTACGCCTGCGCGGCTTTCGCAGTGAGGACCGACCTGCCAGCGAGTGGCTGGCCAGTCAAACCCCACGGGTCATCCAGACCTTTTGGGAGCCACTATGCTATGCGGCGCTGAATACCCCGCTGCAGGAAGCTTCTGCTCAGGTGTTTTACAACGTGGTGCGCGACAGCCTGCTGGCGGGGGGCGACGCCGCCCAGATGCTGTTGCCGACGGTGGATCTCTCGGCCCTGCTGCCGGAACCGGCGCTGGCCTGGCTGACGGCACAGCAGCATGCGGTACACTTGGGCCAAAAGGTTACACAGCTCACCTTGCAGGATGATCAGGTGGCCTTGCAGGTCAAGGGCGAATGGCAGTCGGTGGACGGCGTGATCTGCGCCACCGGTCCGCACCAGTTGCCTGCGCTGCTGCACACCGAGCAGGCCCCGGCCGCCTTGCAGGCGGTGTCGCAGTTTGGCTGGCAGCCGATACGCACCGTCTACCTGCAGTATCCGGCAGGCACCCGTTTGCCACAGGCCATGATCGGTCTGCATCACTGCCTGCCGGGCGGTGTTGTACACTGGGTGTTTGACCGGGGCGTGCTGTTGGGCGAGGATGGCCGTATGGCGGCCGTGATCAGCGCAGCCATGACGCAGCCCATGAGCGGCGAGCAGATTGCCAGCCAGGCCGCCAGCGAGCTGGCCCAGGCTTTTCCCGGCTTGCCTGCCCCGCTGTGGTGCAAGACACTGCATGAAGCGCGGGCAACCTTTGCCTGTACCCCCGGCCTGCATCGGCCGGATGGACACACTGCCTCGCCGCGTGTGCGGCTGGCGGGCGATTATCTGGCCGGAGATTACCCGGCCACGCTGGAGGGAGCGGTGCGCAGCGGCGTGGCTGCAGCGCAGGCCCTGCTGGCACAATGGACACAACCATGACACAACAGGACTATCCTATGAAGGACTATCAGGCTCCGGCAAATCTGCTGGAAGGGCGGGTCATCCTGATTACCGGTGCCAGCGGCGGCATTGGTGGTGCGCTGGCCAAGACCTGCGCCAAACTGGGGGCCACCGTGGTGCTGCACGGCAAGCGGGTGAAAGCACTGGAGCGCCTGTACGACGAGATCGAGGCCGCAGGTGGCCCGACTCCGGCCATTCTGCCACTCGATCTGGCTACCGCCAGCGAGCAGGAATACAACTACGCCGTGTCGGTGCTGGAGCGGCAATTGAAACGGCTGGACGGCATTGTGCACTGCGCCGCCCACTGCGGTGACCTGTCGCCGATGAGCAACGAAACCATCGACGTGTGGCAGACCATGATGCGCGTCAACGTGATTGCGCCATTCGCCCTCACCAAGGCCTGCCTGCCGCTGTTGATGAACTCGCCGGATGCCTCGGTGATTGTCACCTCGGAAAGCCATGCCAGCCAGCCTTCGGCCTACTGGGGGGCTTTTGCCGCCTCGCGTGCCGCGCTGGAGCATGCCGCACTCGGCTGGGCGGACGAGTGGTCCCGCCATGAACATCTGCGGGTGAACGTGCTGGTGCCGGGGCCGGTGCAATCCCCGGCGCGTCGTCGTACCCACCCGGCGGAGTCGCAAATCGGCATGGCGACCATTGATAGCCTGCTGCCGGCCTACCTCTATCTGCTCGGGGCAGAAGGGAAGGGCGTGCGTGGCCAGAAAATCCACCTGGCACAGGCTGGATTGGCGTCGTAGCACGAATTTATGCGCAACATGGCTTGACGCACTGCCGCGAAGTCATTATGATTGCGCCTCTCTTGACGGAGAAATGGCCGAGAGGTCGAAGGCACTCCCCTGCTAAGGGAGCATACGCGCTAAAACGTGTATCGAGGGTTCGAATCCCTCTTTCTCCGCCACTAGACAGCGCACCCGTAGCTCAGTTGGATAGAGTATCTGGCTACGAACCAGAGGGTCGGGCGTTCGAATCGCTCCGGGTGCGCCACTTGCAGTACTGTTGTACCTTGCACCCGTAGCTCAGTTGGATAGAGTATCTGGCTACGAACCAGAGGGTCGGGCGTTCGAATCGCTCCGGGTGCGCCAGAATACAGGGCCGGTCAGCTTGCTGACTGGCCCTTTTCTCATTCTATCTCTGCCGCGCAACGGCTTGCATGGGCTGTACATCAACTGCTTGCTGGGCTGATCTCTGCTATGCTCCCGCTTCAATCAACGAAAGACCTTGGGTGGTGCACATGCAAGCGATGTACGGAGAGGATAGCTGGACGGTCGGAGAGGCCGAAGCCAACGGCCAGCCGGTGATTGTGCGCTTCCGCTCGCACCTGCCGGATAGCGCGGACTGCCAGCGCTACGCCAGCCTGATCATCATTAAATGGCGCTATGCCGCCAACGAGCACGGCTTGCCGCTGCCCAAGGACAATCAGGACACCATCCACTTTGAAGATGCGCTGGAAGCCGCGCTGGCTACGCAGCACGCAGCGGTACAGGCTGCCTGCATCACCGGCAGCGGTCTGAAGGAGTGGCGCTACTACGCGCTGGACAATCAGACCTTCATTGATTGCCTCAACCAGGGGCTGGCTGGCCACCCGACCTACCCGCTGGAACTCTCTGCCTACCAAGACCCAAGCTGGACCGCGCTGACTGAGCTGCTGCCGGGCCCGGCGCAGGGGTGAGTGGCTTTCCTATTGGTGCTAACCTTGCGTCATCATGGAATGTACATGTCTAAGCCATTTCTACGCCGAAGCGCCATTGTCGACATCATCAAGAGCCGGGAGCGGACTCAGGCCAGGCAGAGGCGGGAAGGGTTGATGCACCACCCGGTGTATTTCACCATTTGTGGCTGCCCGGATCCCGCTTGTGGGGGCTGGCATACCATCGATACCACACGAACCCTTCCCAGCACGCAGGACTGTGCGGCCATCATCAAAGCGGCCAACGTGGCTCGCAAGCAGGTAAAGCGGCAACGCAAGCGTCAATGAGGCAGTCAAACCTCGCGGGTCTTAAGGGAGGACTGTTTTTCGCACGAAATATCAAAATGGGCCGAGCGCGCGAGTTTAGTCTGGGAGCCTCATTAACGTTGAGGACTCAGCCATGGAATCAATTGATCAAAACCAATATCGGGACGTTTGGGAGGGATACTGTGCGGTATGGCGCCCCCAAAGTGCGGTGCAGCGGCGTGAACAGTTTTCACGGGTATTGTCGCAGCAATGTATATACCGTGATCCTTTGACGCAATGTCAGGGCTGGGATGAATTGTCAGCTTACATTGAAGACTTTCAGCGGCAATTTCCAGGATGCTATTTTGTCACCGCTTGGTTCCATACACATCACGCACGGGCTGCAGTACGATGGCATATGTGCGGGCCGGATGGTAGCGCTTTAAGTGAAGGCGTCAGCTACGTGGAGTTTGACGGGGAAGGCAAGCTGATATCAATGAATGGCTTCTTTGAAACTGGGGCACCATGAACCACGTCGCCCCTGCCGACGGCAGTAGAGTGCAAAGGTCTCGCTATCTGGCCTGCATCAGGCGAGGTATCGACTATGTGGAGCAGCGGCTTGACCAGCCCCTCACACTTGGCGATATCGCGGCTGCTGCAGGACTGAGCCAATGGCATTTTCAGCGAATTTTTTGCGCGCTGACTCACGAGACACTCAAAACCTATATCCGCTCTCGACGATTGGCGGCCGCCCTTGAGGCGTTGCGTGATCCAGGGCGTCGTATCATTGAGATTGCGATGGCGACGGGTTTCGAGAGTCAGGCCAGCTTTACCCGTGCATTCAGCAAGATGTATCTGATGACGCCAGGGCAATATCGAAAAATGGGTCGCCGTAACCTGTTCCCAGTCAAGGCGGCCTTCGATGAGGGGTACTTGCAGCACCTGCATGCTGGAATGACCCTTTCCCCAGTCCTCCAGCACTGGCCCGCCCAGCGTGTGATCGGGATGCGTACTTATTTTCACGGTACGGGCTCGGACAAGAATAATGTCGCAAAGCAGATTCCGCCGCTGTGGGAAACATTTCTGGCGCGGGCCAGTGAAATTGCCGACCACGCTGAGCCTAAGGAAATGTATGGTCTGATCAAGCCAGAGGATGATGGAAGTGACCGTTTGATATACGTGGCATGCGCTCCAGTGGCACCGTTAACCCAGCCTCCTGAAGACATGGTAGCAATAGACCTGCCGGCCACAGAATATGCCTGCTTTACCCATCGCGGACGTGTGGCGGACCTTGATCATACCGTCAACTATGCATATGGCAGCTGGCTACTGACGGAAGACTATCAGCATAGCGGTGCTTGGGATATGGAGGTCTATGATGAGAACTACCATCCCACCAGCCCTGATTCTGTCATTCGCTATGCCATGCCGATTGTACGGTGAGCTAATCGCAGGTGTATGCTGCGCATCCCGAACTCTGCAGCCGCATCGTGTAAATCAGCCGGGACAGGATAGCGTCAAGCCCGTGCCGATACTTCGGTTTCACGGCTGTGGTGCCGGAATCCTCGCTATGGCGTGTTGCAAAGCTTGCACGGCTTCGGCTTGCTCAAGCCTCAAACTTGGCGCCTTCACCTGCTGAATCCGCTGCAAGCGTCTTTGCAGGCCCGCCAGCTGCGCTGCGAGGTTGTCCATCAGCGTAGCCGGGTGCATGATCAGTGCGTTTTTCATGTTACGCAGTGAAAGCTCGCCATCATGCGCCATATGTAGCAGGGTGGTTGGGCGCTGATCTGCAAACTGTCCCAGTACAAGCAGGCCATCTTCCAGATTGCCACCATCCAGGCGCTCGAGTACCCGGGCCAAGGCGTGTGCCGCCCATGTTTGGCCACGCGCCGTCTGCATTTCCAACTGCTGTAGGGCGGCGTTATCTTCTGGCAGTGCTGCAGCGCACTGGCGGTGTTGCGTCCATGCGCGAAAGTGGGTGGCATGGGCCTGCGCCAGAAAGCGGGAACGTAGCGATGAGCAGCTGGTCGCCGAATGGGCCGGGGCTGCTACTGCGGCTAGCAATAGGGCCAGTGGGGCAAAGTAAGCAATGCGCATGCGGGCTCGGTAGTGGCAGGTTGGAAGCTGCAGGCTGCCATGAAATGCGCAGGATGTGCAATGGCGGTGATTCGTCTCCATTGTCCCCCTTGCCCTTCACCTCTTGCTGCCGCAGAATGTGAATCAAAGTTCACTACGGAGTGGCATTATGTCCATGCAGGCGTCGCGGCATACCGTACAGGCGGAGGATGGCTTTGGTCTGGCTTTGTGGGCGTGGGAGCCGGAGGGTGCGCCGCGAGCGGTGCTGCTGGTGGCGCATGGCATGGCCGAGCATGCGGCGCGCTATGCCCGTTTTGCCGAGGCGTGCGGCGCGGCGGGGATTGCAGTGTATGCGCATGACCATCGCGGCCATGGTGATTCGGTGGGTGAGGGCACGCCGCTGGGGCATTTTGCCGATCGTGGTGGCTGGCAGCGGGTGCAGGATGACCTGACGGTGGTACAGCGCTGGGTGCAGCAGCGCCAGCCGGGTGTGCCACAGTTTGCCTTCGGTCACAGCATGGGCTCGTTCATCCTGCGCGCCTGGTTGCTGCAGCATGCGGCATCGCTGGCCGGGGCGATGGTCAGTGCCACCGGCTGGCGGCTGGGGCCGGGCAATCGCTTGCTGGCGAGTGTGGCACGGCGGCAAGGGCGCAAGCGAGGCTTCAATCAGCCATGCTCAACCATGCACAAGCTTGTGTTTGGAAGCTTCAATCTGCAATTTCTGCCTGCGCGTACCGGCTTTGACTGGCTTTCCCGCGACAGGGCGGAGGTGGATGCCTATCTGGCAGATTCGCGCTGTGGCTTCCATTGCACCGCTCAGCTGTGGGACGATCTGCTGCAAGGGGTCGCGGCGCTGGAGCAGGCCGAGAACCGCTTGCACGCGGAGGCGGCCCGATTGCCCTTGATGGCGGTGGCGGGTAGCCGAGATCCGGTGAGCATGGGCGGGCTGGGTTGCCGCCAGCTGGTCAAGCGCTATCAGCAGGCCGGTAACCCGGATGTGCAGGCCCGCATCTGGCCGAGAGGGCGACATGAACTGCTCAATGAGCAAAATCGGGATGAGGTCAGCCAGTACTTGATCGACTGGATGTTGCAGCATCTGCCCGCAAACCCTGCAAAAGTAACGGCAGGGGGTTTACAAGCCGAAACAGCTTCCTTATAATCCGACTCTCTTCGCAAGGGGGTATAGCTCAGCTGGGAGAGCGCTTGCATGGCATGCAAGAGGTCAGCGGTTCGATCCCGCTTACCTCCACCACCGAAGCAGGGAACAGACAACAGGCTTCTGTCTGAACTCTGAAATCAATGTTGCACCGACGTCCCCATCGTCTAGAGGCCTAGGACACCGCCCTTTCACGGCGATAACCGGGGTTCGAATCCCCGTGGGGACGCCACCACAAGATCAGCGCACCGCAAGGGCGCTTTTTTTGTTTCTAGCGTCCCAAATCCCTATCTCCCTCCTGCTGCGTGTTTCCTGTACCCGGACTTTGGCTCGGATCAACACCCTCGTCTTTCAAATGAAAATGCTATACAAAAAATTTTAAAATATGCTAAATTAAAAATAGCAAATTCACATTGTGGGGTGGGGAATGAAAGTTTCCGAACAGGAAAAACAGCAAACCCGGCTGCGCTTGCTGGAGGCTGCGGTGGCCGTGGTGACCGATAAGGGCTTCCGCCAGGCGTCGATGCGGGAGATCGCCGAGCGGGCCGGGGTGGGGTCGGCCACCATCTACAATTACTTTCCGACCAAGGAGTCCCTGCTGTATGGCTACTGTGCGCATGTGCAGCAGCAGGTACAAGCGGCCCTGCAGGCGATTCCGGACTTTCATGAATACAGCCTGAGCGAACAGTTGCAGCAGCTGGTGGAGACGGAGTTGCAAGCGTGGCTGCCCGCACGGGAGTTCCTGCAGGAAGTATTCCGGCTGACCTTCCATTCGCCGGTGGCCAGCCACCTACACCTGGATGAGGCGCGCCAGCACTATGTCCGCATGGTGGAAGACATGCTGGCTGCCGCCATCGAGGCCGGGGAAATCCCTGAACAGGCGGGGCTGGCGTTGCTGGCGGGCTTGTTCTGGGATTTTCAGACTGCCGTGCTGGCCTATTGGCTGCGCGATGGCTCGGAGCAGTTCAGCCAGACCAGTGCCATGCTGGACCGCGCCATGGCGGTGATTGCCGGGATACTGGAAACCGCACTGGTGGGCAAGGCGATGGAGCTGGTGTCCTTCCTGTTCCGCACTCATGTGCTCAGTCATCTGGATCGCGCCCGGCAGGCTCGCCAGACGCTGCATAAGCGCAAACGCCGCTTCATGGGGGTAGCTGATGAGTAAGCTGCCCGAAGGCAAATGGGCACGCTTGCGGCTGAGTGGCAGCGTACTGGCCCGGGTGGGGGCAGGGCGCTTGCAGCACCGTATCAAACGTCCCTTTATGCAAGCAGGTGCGCGGATACAGGCTCAGCAGCAGCTGGAAGAGCGCGAGGCGGCACAATTGTTTGAAGTGCTGGCCCAGCTGCGGGGTACAGCCCTCAAGGTGGCGCAATGGCTAAGCAGCGAGCAGGCGCTGCTGCCGGAAGCCTGGCAGCGGCACTTGCGCCAGGCCTGCCATCAGGCCCCGCCGCTCAACCGGGTGCTGATCCGTAAAGTGCTGCAAGAGGGACTGGGGCAAGCGCCGGAGCAATGCTTTAGCCATTTTGAAGCGGATGCATTTGCGGCTGCCAGCCTGGGGCAGGTACACGCCGCGACCTTGCCGGATGGCAGGGCGGTGGCGGTGAAGCTGCAATATCCCGGCATTCGTTACACCATCGACAGCGACATGGCACTGCTGCGGCTGGCGCTGCGGGGCATGCCGCGTGCCGCGCAACTGCTGGACATGCTGCCTGCGCTGCATCAGAGCTTGCTGGATGAGGTTGATTATGTGCGTGAAGCCCGCCTGACAGACTGGTTTTACCAGCGGCTGCAGGTAGATGGGGTGCAGGTTCCGCAATGGATTGCCAGTCACAGTAGTACGACGGTGCTGACCACCACCCGCATGCAGGGCATGCATCTGGATGATTGGCTGGCCACGGTGCCCGATCAGGCCCACCGTGACCGGGCCGCCCAGCGTTTGCTGGATGCGGTGATGTCGGCGGCCCTGCAAGGAGGTCAGCTGTATACCGACCCCCACCCCGGTAACTTTCTGTTTCAACCGGATGGTCAAGTGGTGCTGCTGGATTTTGGCGCGGTACGCCCGCTCTCCGCCGAGTTTGTCCAGCACTGGCCGCAGCTGATGCACGCCCATCTGCAACAAAGCCCAGCACAGCTGCTGGCAGCCTGGCAGGCGATGGGCATGCGCTATGACGGTGATCTGGAAGCCGACTATCCCCACATGGCGGCATTCTGCCAGTGGATTGCCGAGCCGTGGCGTGATAGCCACTTTGACTTCACCCACCAGCCTGCCCACAGCGAAGCGGGCTTGGTGTTGATGCAGCGCATGAGCCACTTCAATGGACTCAAGCAGGTTGCCCCTGACCTGATGTTTTTCGACCGCACCCTCTATGGTCTGTTCAAGCTGTTTGAGCGGATGGGGGCTCGCGTCGCCTTGCGTCACTGGTTGCCAGCCATGGCATCAGAGACCCCGGATGATTCGTTAACACACCAAGGAGCGTAGCATGCAAGACCTGCACCAACAGATGCGGCAAATGAGCCAAGACCTGCAACTGCTGCATATCGCCACCGTAGACGAACATGGACTGCCGCAACTGCGACCGGTGGTTGGCAAGGCCGATGCGGACATGACCATCCGCTTCAGCACGCACCTGGACTCGGACAAGGTAGCGCAAATTTGGGACAAGCCGGATGTGCAGCTGATTTTGGGGGCCAGCCATGCCCGCTCAGAAACCTGGTTACGCGTCACCGGTCGGGCAAAGATCAGTACGTCACAGGAGGAGCGTGAGGCATTCTGGTTTGAGGGCCTGAAGGCTTTTGTTCAGGATGTGAACGACCCGCGCTACTGCGTGGTGATCGTGCGGCCCAAGCGGGTGCGGATGCACAACCTGTTTCAGGCCGAACCTGTGCTGGACTGGCAGCCTGGCGCTTGAGCTTCATCGCTTAAGTGAAAATGCTGTACCAGCACGGCAAACTGTGGGTGGTCAGGTTGCAGCACCACCCGCGGTGAGCCGCTGGCGATAGCCTCGCGCAGGAAGGGGCGGCAGTGCTTGCAGTTCAAGCCCGCCCCGCTGTGCTGCATGCGTGTGCGCAGGTCGCCCTCTAGTGCCAGCACCTCGCTGAACAGTATGCCGGTACAGATGCAGCGATCCACCCAGTACATAATGATGCCTAGGCCTGCCAGTGTTCTGGCAGCCCGTGGAACAGGGTGGAGACGTAGCCGCGGGTGCGCGCCTGCTGCGGTTGCATGAACAGGGCCTGGGCCGCACCGTGCTCGACAATCCGGCCTGCCTCCATGAACACCACCTGATGCGCAATGTGAGCTGCCAGACGCAGGTCGTGGGTGGCGATCAGCATGGTGGTGCCTTCTGCCGCCAGCGTTTGCAGTACTTCGACCACTTCGCCCGCCAATTCCGGGTCCAGCGCGGAGGTAGGCTCATCACACAGCAGCACTTGCGGAGAGGAGGCCAGCGCGCGGGCAATGGCCACTCGCTGCTGCTGACCACCGGAGAGCTCATGCGGCCAGGCCTTGGCTTTGTGCGCCAGTCCGACCTTGTCCAGCAATGCCAGACCATGCTGCTCCGCCTTGCTGCGCGCCCAGCGGTGCACAGTTCGCAGACCTTCCACTACATTGTCCAGCGCATTGAGGTGCGGGAACAGCTGGAAGTTCTGGAATACCATGCCAGTGCGGCGACGCAGCGCCAGGATAGCTGACTGGGCTGGGGGCCGCTTGGGTTGAAAGTCCAGGCGCTGTTCGGCCAGCTGCAGCGTACCATCCTGCGGCAGCTCCAGCAGATTGACACAGCGCAGCAGGGTGCTCTTGCCACTGCCGGAGGGACCGATCAAAGCGGTGACCTGGCCCTCTGGCACGTTGAGGTTAATATCGTGCAGGACCTGCAGGCTGCCAAACGATTTATTAAGGTGTTGTAGCGAAATCATGCCCGTGCTCCTTGCGGTGTCGGGTTCAGCCGCCGCTCCAGTTTGTCCTGCAGCACACTCAGCACCGTGCTGAAAGCCAGATAAATCAATGCCACTTCCACGTACAGGATCAGCGGCTCATAGTTCTCCGCCACAATGCGCTGTGCTTGCTGGAACATTTCCGGCACGGTGACCACAGACGCCAGTGCGGTGTCTTTCAGCAAGGCGATAAAGGTGTTGGCCAGTGGCGGTACGGCAATGCGCAGGCCCTGCGGCAGGATGGAGCGTCGCAGCGCCTGCCAGTGGGTCATGCCCAGTGCGTGCGCGGCTTCCCATTGACCTTTGGGTACCGCACCGATGGCCGCACGGATGATCTCCGAGCTGTAGGCACCCACATTGAGCGTAAAGCCGATCAGCGCAGCAGGCCAGGCGTCCAGCGTGATACCGACCTTGGGCAGGCCATAGAAGATGATGAACAGCTGAACCAGCATTGGCGTGCCGCGAATCACCCACACATAAAAGCGCGCCAGCCAGACCAGCGGGGTCGGGGCGTAGAGGCGGGTCAGCGCGGTGACGAAGCCCAGCGCAATGCCGCTGACAAAGGTTAGCAAGGTGAGCGGCACGGTGAACTTCAGCCCGGCCAGCAAGAGTGGCCAGAACGAGTCGGCCATGATATTGAGCCAGTGTGGCATGGCATATCCTGCAGCGAAGGTCAGACCCACAGTCTGACAAAAGCACAAGGCGTTCGCAAACCGAACGCCTTGTCAGGGGTGCGGCCCCGCTTGCGCCGGGCCGCAGGGCGGGGCTTACTGCGATACGTCTTCGCCGAAGTACTTTTGCGACAGCTTCAGGTAGCTGCCATCCTGCTTCAGCTCAGCCAGCGCCTTGTTGATGGCGGCCAGCAGTTCCGGATTGCCCTTGCGCAGCAGGATGCCGGAGGCTTCTGCATCCTTGCTGGTGGCCACCACTTTCACCTGTGCGTCCGGCTTCTTCTTCTTGAAGTCGAGGAAGGAGAGGCTGTCGTTGATGGTGGCGTCGGCACGGCCCGTCAGCACCAGGGCGACGGATTGCTCAAAACCATCGGTGCCCACCACTTCCGCGCCAAAGGACTGTGCCTGCTTGGCAAAGTTGCTGCTCAGGGTGTGGGCGGACTTCTTGCCCTTCAGATCCGCAAAGGACTTGATGCTGCTGTTGTTGCTGGCGACGATCAGCACCGGCTTGGACAGGATGTAGGGCTGCGAGAAGTCGTACTTGGCCTTGCGGGCATCGGTAATGGTGACTTCATTCACCACCACGTCGTAGCGGTTGACGTCCAGACCCGCAATCAGGCCATCCCACTTGCCCTCGACAAACTGCGCCTTCACACCCAGCTTCTTGGCAACCGCCTGGGCGATTTCCACGTCAAAGCCGGTCAGCTCGCCCGACGGCAAATGGTAGGTGAACGGGGCGTAGGTGCCTTCGGTACCGATTTTCAGCACGCCAGCAGCCTTGATCTGGGCCAGCGCATCCTGGGCAAAGGCGGGCGCCGAAATCAGCAGGGTAGTAGCAAGGGCAATACGGGTCAGGCGGGACTTCATGATGCGTTCCTTGTAAGTGACAGGGTTACCTTGCATAGTCCAGCCCCGGTCGGGCTGGGTGGTCAAAGTACTGAGTCGTATTTTATGGTGAATTTTTTATTCTATTAAATTATTTTAATTAATTTTTATATTTCTTTTTGCGATATATAAGGGGTGGTGGGCTTACCAGTCGATCGCGGGAAGGCCTTGCGCGTGCAACCATTGGTTCACCTGCGAGAAATGGCCGCAGCCGATAAAGCCGCGGTGGGCGGAGAGCGGGGAGGGGTGGGGGGCTTCCAGCACCAGGCTGCTGGGGGTGCGCAGCAGCTCGCGCTTGCGCTGGGCATCACTGCCCCACAGCAGGAAGGCGCAAGGCTGACGCTGGGCCAGTTGCTGCAGCAGGGCATCGGTCACCGCTTCCCAGCCCCAGCCACGATGGCTGGCGGCTTCGCCGTGGCGCACGGTCAGCACGGTATTGAGCAGCAATACCCCTTGTGCGGCCCAGCGCTGCAGGTTGCCGCTGGCGGGCGGTGGGGTACCAAAATCGCGGCTGATTTCCTTGAACATATTGCGCAGCGAGGGCGGTGGCTTGACCCCTTCCGGCACCGAGAAAGCCAGCCCGTGGGCTTGGCCGGGGCCGTGGTAGGGGTCTTGGCCGAGGATGACCACCCGTACTTGCTCCGGTTGCAGCAGGCGTAGCGCAAACCACGGGTCTGCCGGGTAGATGGTGGCACCGGCTTGCAACTCGGCGTCCAGCCGGGCTTGCAGGGCGGGCCAGACCGGGGCCAGCACAGGCTGCTGCAACAGGGTCTGCCAGGCAGGCGAGAGGCTGGCCAGGCCATCTTTCAGCGCAGACGGGAAGGGGGCATCAAACAGGCTGCTCTGGTTCATGCTTAGCGCTTCAGACGGGCAAAGGCGTCGGCCAGTGCGGTATTGGCCGGGGCTGCTGCACTGGCGGGCTTGCGGGCAGGGGTTGGGCTGCGGCTATTACCGGGCGCAGCCGCCGGTTTGACTTCGTCGCCCAGGCGCATGGTCAGCGCGATGCGCTGGCGCGGCAGATCCACCTCAAGTACCTTGACCTTAACCACTTGCCCGGCCTTCACCACCTCGCGCGGGTCTTTCACAAACTTGTTCGACAGCGCCGAGATGTGGACCAGCCCATCCTGATGCACGCCAATGTCGACAAAGGCGCCGAAGTTGGTCACGTTGGTGATGACGCCTTCCAGCGTCATGCCCGGCTGCAGGTCCTTCAGCGTTTCTACCCCTTCGGTAAAGCTGGCGGTGCGGAATTCCGGGCGCGGGTCACGGCCTGGCTTTTCCAGCTCCTGCAGCACGTCTTTGACCGTGGGCAGACCAAAGCGCGCGTCGGTCAGGCTGGCGGGCTCCAGCTCGCGCAGCAGGCGGGTATCGCCCATCACCGCCTTGATAGGCTTGGCCAGTCGGGCCAGCAGGCGCTCCACCAGCGGGTAGGCTTCCGGGTGAACGGCGGAGGCGTCCAGCGGATTATCCCCTTGGTTGACGCGCAAGAAGCCGGCGGCCTGTTCAAACGCTTTCGGGCCCAGCCGTGGTACATCCAGCAGCTGCTGGCGGTTGCGGAACGCACCGTGCTGGTCACGCCATTGCACGATGTTTTGCGCCAGGGTGCTGCTGAGGCCGGAGACACGGGTGAGCAGGGCGGCCGAGGCGGTGTTCACATCGACCCCCACCGCGTTTACGCAGTCTTCCACCACCGCGTCCAGCGAGCGGGCCAGCTGGGTTTGGTTGACATCGTGCTGATACTGACCCACGCCGATGGCCTTCGGTTCGATCTTGACCAGCTCCGCCAGCGGGTCTTGCAGGCGGCGGGCAATCGACACCGCGCCACGCAGGCTGACGTCCAGCTGCGGGAATTCCTGTGCGGCCCGCTCAGACGCCGAGTACACCGACGCACCGGCTTCGGACACCACCAGCTTCTGCAGCTTCAGCTCCGGGTAGTGCTGGATCAACTCAGTAGCCAGTTTGTCAGTTTCGCGGCTGGCGGTGCCGTTGCCAATGGCGATCAGTTCCACCTGATGGGCACGGGCCAGCTGCGCCAGGGTTTTCAGGCTGCCTTGCCAGTCGTTGCGCGGGGCGTGCGGGTAGATGGTCTCCGTAGCACACAGCTGGCCGGTGGCATCGACCACCGCCACCTTGACACCAGTGCGCAGGCCGGGGTCCAGCCCCAGGGTGGCGCGTGGGCCCGCCGGGGCGGCCAGCAGCAGGTCGCGCAGGTTGGCGGCAAACACACGGATGGCCTCGGTTTCTGCCGCCTCGCGCAACTGCTGCATCAGCTCCAGCTCAATGCTCAGTGCCAGCTTGGCGCGCCAGGCCAGCCGTACGGTGTCTATCCGCCATTTGTCCGCCGGGCGACCCAGATCCTTGAGCCCGAAGGTCTGGGCGATGTATTGCTCGCCGCGATGGCTGGCTCGGCTGTCGCCTTCCAGTTGCTCTGGCAGCAGCAGGCTGAGTTGCAGTACCGATTCATTACGCCCCCGAAATAGCGCCAGCGCGCGGTGAGAAGGGATGGCACGCAGCGCTTCCTGATACTGAAAGTAATCCGAGAACTTGCTGCTGGCGGCGTCTGCCGAGCCTTCCACCCGGCTGCTGCACAGGATGCCTTCGTCCCACAGCAGTTGCCGCAGGCGGCCCACCAGCGGCGCCTGTTCGGACATCTGCTCGATCACGATATGGCGGGCACCATCCAGCACTGCCTTCACATCGGCAAAGCCGGCCTCGGCGTTGATGAACGCGGTGGCAGCCCCTTCAGGCGAAATGTCGGCTTCCTCCAGCAGGCGCTGTGCCAGCTCACCCAGACCGGCCTCGCGGGCAATCTGCGCCTTGGTGCGGCGCTTTTGCTTGTAGGGCAGGTAGAGGTCTTCCAGCGTCTGCTTGGTATCGGCGGCCAGCAGGGCGGCCTCCAGCTCGGGGCTCAGCTTGCCTTGCTCGCGGATGCTACCCATGATGCTGTCGCGCCGTTCATCCAGCTCGCGCAGATAGCGCAGCCGCTCTTCCAGCAGGCGCAGCTGGCCATCATCCATGCCGCCGGTTACTTCCTTGCGGTAGCGGGCGATGAAGGGCACGGTGGCGCCTTCATCCATCAAGTCAACGGCAGAGCGGATCTGGGCGGCGGAAACGCCAACGGCTTGCGACAAACGCTGGTACAGGCTGGGCAACATGGCACACCAAAGCAACAAAAGCCGCTACTTTGGCGAAGCTGCCGCAAAAAGGCAAGCCGTGGCATCGGCCACGGCGTGCTCAGGCTTCGCTGTGCTGCCGAATGAACTCGGTCATGTCGTCAGCATGCAGTGGCATGCTGTACAGATAGCCTTGGGCGTATTCGCAGCCGAGATCACGCAGGAACTGGGCCTGATCTTCGGTTTCCACCCCTTCGGCCACCACGTTCAGCTTGAGGTTGTGGGCCATGGCCACAATGGCGGAGGTGATGGAGGCGTCATCCGGGTCATTGATCACATCGCGCACAAAGGAGCGGTCCACCTTGAGGTGGTCGATCGGGAAACGCTTGAGATAGCTGAGGCTGGAGTAGCCGGTGCCGAAGTCGTCAATCGCCAGCGACACGCCCAGATCGTTGAGCCGGGTCAGCAACTGAATGGTGTCTTCCACCTCGTACATCAGCAGTGATTCGGTGATTTCCAGCTCCAGGAATTCCGCCTCCAGGCCGCTTTCGTCCAGCGCTTGCTGCACGGTATCGACCAGGCTGCCTTTGAGGAACTGGCGGGCGGAGAGGTTGACGGCCACCGGTGTCTTGCGCAAGCCCATGTCTTGCCACACTTTGCTCTGGCGGCACGCTTCTTTCAGCACCCACTCGCCAATCGGCACGATCAGTCCGGTTTCTTCGGCAATCGGGATGAAGCGTAGCGGGGATACCAGACCCTTCTCCGGGTGGCGCCAGCGAATCAGGGCCTCCATGCCCACCAGTGCGCCAGACTGCAAGTCGACCTGCGGCTGGTAGTGCAGCTCGAACTGCTTGAGTTTGATGGCGGTACGCAGCTGACGCTCCATGTCCAGCCGCTCGGTGGCGACCGTGTTCATGCTCTGCTTGAAGAACTGATAGTTGTTCCGGCCATTGTCCTTGGCGTGGTACATGGCGGTGTCGGCATTGCGCATCAGGCTATCGACGGTGACACCATCATCCGGGCAGATGGAGATGCCAATGGACGGGGTGATGTGCAGGTCCATATTGTCGATGACGAAGGTGCTGGTCAGCGCCTCCATGATCTTTTGCGCCGTGCTGCTGGCATCCATCGCGTCGTTCATGTTGGACACCACGATCACGAACTCGTCGCCGCCGATGCGTGCCACGGTATCGGCATGCCGCACACAGCCGATCAGCCGGTCCGCCACATGCTTGAGCAAGCGGTCACCAAAGCTGTGGCCCAGGGTGTCGTTAATGTTCTTGAAACGGTCCAGGTCGATGAACAGCAGCGCGCTCTTCTTGTTGCTGCGCTCGGCCTGCAGGATGGATTGCATCAGCCGGTCCTGCAGCAGGTTGCGGTTGGGCAGGCCGGTGACGGTGTCGTGATGCGCCAGATGCCAGATGTGGTCGGCATGCTGCTTCTGCTCGGTGATGTCCGAGGTGATGCAGACGAAATTCTTGATGCTGCCATCGTCAAAGCGGATCGGGGTAATGGTGACCAGCTGCAGGAACATCTCACCACTCTGCTTGCGAGTCCAGATTTCACTTTCCCAATAGGGGTGGGAGGCCAGATGGTGACGGATGGAGTCCATCAGGCTCTGGTTCTGGTCCTTGCTGCGCAACATCGGCGCCACTTGCCCCAGCAATTCACTCTCGGTGGAGGAGAGCATCTGGCAGAAGGCGGGGTTGGCCGAGACAATGCGGAAATCCTTGTCCAGAATCACAATGCCGTCACGGCTCTGGGTGATGGCCTGCGAGGCCAGACGCAGGCGGTCTTCTGCCAGCTTGCGCTGGGTGATGTCCACCACCGTGCCGCGCACATATTTGCCGGAGAGTGAGGGCATGCGCGACAGGCGCACTTCCACAAACACCTCGCCATGGCGGCTGGTCACGTGCATCCACTGGAAGACTTGCGGCTGTCCGGCAAAGGTGGCTTCCAGCAGGCGGGTGCTCTTTTCATCCGAGCGCTGGCGGTCCGGCTGGAATTCCGGCGACAGCTGCGGTGAGGCCAATGCCATGCTGAGCAGGCGCTCGCGGTTTTGCCCGTACAGCTCGCAGGCGCGCGGGTTGACATCGGCAAACAGCCCGGTATCGACGTCGATCACCACAATGGCTTCCGGCGCATTCTCAATCAGCGAGCGGTAGCGTTCTTCGCTGATCGCCAGTGCTTGGGCTGAACGGTTGCGTGCCAGCAAGTCCTCTTCCAGCCGGTGATTCTTGTCTTCCAGTTCCAGAAAGAGGCTTTTCAGGGCAACCCGTGTGCTCTCCAGCGATTGTCCCAGGTTGCCCAGCTCGTCGGTACGCTCCCACTGGAAGGGGCTGTCCAGGCGCTTGTGGGCCAGATCGGCGGATTCGGACAGCAATTTGCGCAACGGCAGCAGCAGACGGCGCTGGATCAACAGCAGGATCAACCCCATGCTCAGCAACAGCTGACCCACCAGGGTATAGAAAAAGGTGGTGCGGTACAGCGCGAGCTGTTCCTGCAAGGGGCCGTCATACATCACGATCTTGACGGTGCCAATCACCGTACCCTTGCGGACAATGGGCTGCACCTCGGCAAAATCCTTGCCGTTGGCATTTTCCAGCCGGTACAGCGACAGGAAAGTCCCCATGTTTTCGGCAGTGACATTGATGCTGGCAATGCGCTTGTCACTGGCGATGGCATCCACGATTGGGCGTGCCGATTCCTGGCTCAGGTTCCACACCGGCTCCTGCATGCCCAGCGTCAGAATCTGTGCGAGACGCTTGCGGTCACTGGAAAAGGCATCGTACAGCTCGGTCTGGCGCTTGTTGACCGCATAGTAACCGCTACCCACGGCGGGAATCAGCAAGGCGAGTACCACAGTCAGGATCAGCGCAGCGCGCAGGGTAAGCCGAAATTTGACTTTCATTGCAGGCTTGGTCTCACCGTTGTGGGCGAAAGGAAAACATGTTCATTGCCAGTGAAGCATAGCAGAAGCCACGGGGTACTGCAGGGCGTGTGAAGACAGCTTTTTCCATCTTTGCGGGCGAGTGGGCTAGAATGGCGGTCAAGCGGCACAGACCGCCTCCAGTCAGAAGTGACTGAACACAAGCGCCATGCGCGCCAAGCCCGCCGTCTCTGCATGAAGGAGCCTCCCCCGATGTCCGATCTGGTCTGGCAGCCCGACACCGCTGCCGTTTCCCGAACCCGACTGACCGCGTTCCAGCACTGGGTCAATTCTCACCACCAGCTCAGTATAGCGGATTATGCTGGCTTGCATGACTGGTCAGTCAATGAAATCGAGGCATTCTGGTCTGCGCTGTGGCAATTTGCCGAAGTACGCGCCAGCCAGCCCGCCACGACCGTACTGCAGGATGCTGACCGCATGCCGGGGGCGCGCTGGTTTGTCGGCGCGCGCCTCAATTTTGCCGAGAACCTGTTGCGTCGCCGCGATGACGCGACGGCACTGCACTTTCACGCCGAGGATCAATGCTACCGGCAGTGGAGCTGGAAGCAGCTGTACGATGAAGTGTCGCGGGTAGCGCAGGCACTGCGGGCTGCCGGGGTTGGGGTGGGGGACCGTGTGGCCGGTTTTGTGCCCAACGCACCGGAAACGCTGGTGGCCATGCTGGCGACCAGCAGCCTGGGGGCCGTATGGAGCTCCTGCTCGCCAGACTTTGGCGTGCAAGGCGTGCTCGACCGCTTTGGCCAGATTGAGCCCAAAGTGCTGTTCACCTCGGATGGCTACTTCTATAACGGCAAGCGACTGAATTCACTGGAAAAAATCGCCGGTATTGTCGAGCAGCTGCCCTGCATCCAGCAGGTGGTGGTGTGGCCATTGCTCAACGCGGAGGTGGAACAAGACCCGACCTTTGCCCAGGTGCCACGGGCGGTGAGCTGGGCCGGGTTTACCGCGGCGCATCCGGCGGCGGACATCGACTTTGTGCAACTGCCATTCGACCATCCGCTGTACATCCTGTATTCCTCGGGAACCACCGGCAAGCCGAAGTGCATTGTGCATGGCGCGGGCGGCACCCTGCTGCAACACCTGAAAGAGCACATCCTGCATGGTGACTTGCACACCGGCGATCGCCTGATGTACTACACCACCTGCGGCTGGATGATGTGGAACTGGATGGCGTCGGCACTGGCGGTCGGCGCGACCCTGGTGCTGTATGACGGCTCACCGTTTGCGCCGGAGCCGGGCATCCTGTGGCGGATTGCCGAGCAACACCAGCTGACGCACTTTGGCACCAGCGCCAAATACCTCTCCGCGCTGGAGAAGCATGACTGCAAGCCCGGCCAGCAGTTTGACCTGTCCGCCTTGCGCTTTGTGTTCTCTACCGGCTCGCCGCTGCTGCCGGAGAGCTATGACTACGTTTACCGCGACATCAAGGCAGAAGTGGCGCTGTGCTCCATTTCCGGCGGGACCGACATTGTGTCCTGCTTTGCCTTGGGCGCGCCAACCTTGCCGGTCTATCGTGGCGAACTGCAGGCGCGGGGCCTTGGCATGGCCGTGCAGATCTGGAATGACGCAGGCCAGCCGGTGGTGGGTGAAAAAGGCGAGCTGGTGTGTACCAAGCCTTTCCCTTCCATGCCGGTCGGTTTCTGGAATGACGCCGATGGCAGCCGCTACCGCGCGGCCTACTTCGAGCGCTTCCCCAATGTCTGGGTGCATGGTGATTACGCCGAGCTGACCCCGCGTGGCGGCCTGATCATCTATGGTCGCTCGGACGCGGTGCTCAATCCTGGTGGTGTACGCATCGGTACGGCGGAAATCTACCGTCAGGTGGAAACCATTCCAGAAGTAGTAGAGTCTCTCTGCATCGGGCAGGACTGGGAAGGCGACGTGCGGGTGGTGCTGTTTGTGCGGCTGCGCGAGGGGGTGGTGCTGGACGAGGTGCTGCAAAAGCAGATACGGGATCGTATCCGCCAGAACACCACGCCACGGCATGTGCCGGCACGGATCGTGGCGGTAGCCGACATTCCGCGCACTCTGAGCGGCAAGATTGTGGAGCTGGCGGTGCGCAATGTGGTACATGGCCGCCCGGTGACCAACCGCGAAGCCTTGGCCAATCCGCAGGCGCTGGAGCTGTTCCGCGATCTGCCAGAGCTGCAATCCTAGAGATCACCTACGGCCCGCAAGGGCCGTTTTTGCTGGAGAAGAGCGATGATGAAACGCTGGATCATGCCGGTAAGCCTGCTGCTGGCGCTGGGGGCTGCCGTACCGGCGCTGGCGCTGGATGTCTCGCGCCTGACCGACCGCGAAGCAGTGTCCGGCCTGCAGGAGGCCTTGAATAAAGGGGCCGCGGCAGCCGTGGGGCGGCTGGGGGCACTGGATGGCTTCTGGGGAAACGACACGGTGCGTATTCCGCTGCCCGACACCCTGCGCAAAGCAGAGAAACTGTTGAACAGCATGGGGCTGAGCAAGCAGGCCGACGAACTGAAACTCACCCTGAACCGGGCGGCTGAAAGTGCCGTCAAGGAAGCCAAGCCGATTCTGGTGGGGGCGATTCGCAACATGAGCTGGCAGGACGCCAAAGGCATCCTCACCGGCGGCGAGACTGCCGCCACCGACTACTTCCGCCGTACCACCAGCGATGCCCTGGCTGGCCGCTTTCTGCCGATCGTCAGCAAGGCGACCGGACGGCTCAAGCTGGCGGACAAATACAATGCCTACGCTGGTCAAGCCGCCAAACTGGGCCTGCTGAGCGAACAGGAAGCCAACCTCGACCAGTACGTGACACACAAGGCCATGGACGGCCTGTACTACATGATTGCCGAAGAGGAAAAAGCCATCCGCCGCGACCCGGTCGGGCAGGCCAGCAAGATCTTGCGCAAGGTGTTTGGGGGCTGAAGGGGTGTGGTGTCCGCGACAGGAATCGAACCTGTATTTGAGTCTTAGGAGGACCCCGTTCTATCCATTGAACTACGCAGACACTCCGGGCGCGGATTGTACACGGCTTGCGGCCGGACGTCACCCGCGCTGGTCTGACAGGGGCGGCGCGGCGGGTTCTGGCCAGCCGAGGGTGTCCAGCACCTGACGGAAATTGGCTTCCAGCGGGCAGTGCAGTTCCAGCCACTGTCCAGTGAGCGGGTGGGGTAGTGCGAGTCGGGTGCTGGCGAGCAGCAGACGGTGGACGCCGGTGTGCTCGGCAAAACGCCGGTTGTGCTGCCCTTTGCCATAGGTGGCGTCGCCAATGATCGGGTGGCTGACGTGCTTGAGGTGTCGACGTAGCTGGTGCTGCCGCCCGGTCAGCGGCTCCAGTGTCAGCAGCGCGTAGCGGCTCACCGGGTAGCGGTCGATCTGCCACGGCAGCTCAATGCGCTGCAGGGTGTGAAAGCGGGTTTGGGCGGGCTGGGGCAGGGCGTCTGCTGCTGCATCAGCATGGCGGGTCAGCGGATGGTCGATCTCGCCGGTTTCAGTGGGCCAGCCTCGCACCACCGCCAGATAGCCCTTTTTCACCTGTCGGTGTTCAAAGGCAATGGCCGCCAGCTTGCATGCTTCAGCGGAGCGGGCAAACAGCAGCAGGCCGGAGGTGCCTTTGTCCAGCCGGTGTACCGGGTAGACGTGATGGCCCACCTGGTCACGCAGTATCTGCACGGCAAACCGGGTTTCGTGGCGATCCAGCTCGCTGCGGTGGACCAGGAGGCCAGCCGGTTTGTGTACGGCGATCAGGGCGTCGTCCTGATACAGGATGTCCAGTGTTTCCAAGTCACACATCGGGCGTCAAAACCGTCATTGTATGCTGTGGGGAACCTGTCTGGTTGAGTATTGGTCAATGCTGATGACATGATGAAGGACATCACATTTAAATGCGCTTAAACCTTGGATGGGTGGCGGGCCTGCTGGTTATGACCTGTGCAGCGGGAGAGGTAGAATCGCTGCCCCCGGTTTTTGAGGGTAAGTGGGCGGTGACGGTGGCAGACTGCAAGCAGCCCAACAATGTGCTGACCCTGCAACGACACAGCCTGCAGATGGGCAATGGTCGTGCTGAGATGCAGTCGCTCACCATGCTGAGTCCTGTGCAGTATCGGGTGAGGATGAAACTGTCAGGTGGTGGCAGAGTACGAGAGGAGATGCAGACCTTGTTTTTGTCGCACGACGGCAAGTCTCTGCTGTGGATTTCCAATGTAGACAAGCCGCATGACTCCGAATGGTTTGCCTTGGTGCGTTGCCAGTAAGTGCTGGGGCCGTGTTGTACTGTGTGGAACAGCGAGTGTCGGGCAGACTGGGCACGGAAGTTGGCCTTGGGCCGACGTGATACTTGGAGGAAAGTAGCATGCAGGTGTGGCAGCGTGTGGCAAGTGTTTCGGGATTGTTGCTGATGATGAGCGTGGCACAGGCAGGCGTGTCCTTGCCCAAGGCGTTTCAGGGCAAGTGGGCACCCACGGCGGCGGGGTGCAAAGTACCGATGCAGGTGATTGCCCTGCAGGGCAGCAGTCTGCAAGGGGGCGATGGTGGCGGTGAAGTAATGTCGCTCACCGTCATCAGCCCACGCCAGGTGCAGGTGCAGATGAAGATGTCGGGCGGCGGCAGCGAGTGGGAGGAAAAGCAAAGCTTCTTCCTGTCCCACGATGGCAAATCGCTGCTGTGGCTCTCGGTGCTGGACAAGCCGATGGACAGCGAGTGGTCTACGCTGGTTCGCTGCAAGTGAGGTCACTGGCGGCACTGCGGGTGCCGCCAGAGGCTCAGTCCGAGCTACGGGCAAACTGCTGCAGCGCGTCACCGCTCATGCGGTAGCGTACCCATTCCGATTGCGGGGCAGCGCCGAGCGACTGGTAGAAGTCGATGGCGGGCTGGTTCCAGTCCAGCACGCTCCATTCAAAGCGCGGGCAACCTTGCTCGACGGCCAGCTGCGCCAGATGGCGCAACACTTGTTTGCCATAACCATGACCCCGCTGGCTGGGGGTGATGTACAAGTCTTCCAGATACAGCCCGCGTTTACCCAGCCAGGTCGAATAGCTGTAGAAATACACCGCATAGCCGATGGTTTCCCCTGCCACGTCGCAGCACAGCGCCTGCGCGGTATGGTCACCGCCAAACAGGCTGGCCTGCAGGTCAGTCTCGCTGGCCAGCACTTCATGCTCGGCGCGTTCATAAATCGCCAGTTCCCGGATCAGGGCCAGCAAACGGGGGATATCCTCACGGGTGGCGGGACGCAGGGTCAGGGACATGGCATGTGCTCCAGTGCATTGAATGCGGCTATGGTATGTGATTTACTGTGCTGCATGTAGTGCATTGTTTTCATATGTGGGTGAACAGTATGCATCATGGTTTGCGACGGCTGGACCTGAACCTGTTGCTGGTGTTCGACGCCCTGTACCACAGCCGACAAGTCACCGTGGCGGCCGATGTGCTGTCGCTGAGCCCTTCGGCGTTCAGCCACGCGCTATCACGGCTGCGGGCGGCTGTGGGAGACGAGCTGTTTGTACGGGTTGGGCAGGGCATGCAGCCGACACCGTATGCGCAGCACATGGCGGCGGACATCCACGCCGCGCTGCAGATGCTGGGTGGCGCGCTGCAAGGTGCTGGCGGGTTCGACCCTCGCCACAGTGAGCGCAGCTTTGTGCTGGCGGCCACCGATTACACCGCCTGCGTCTTGCTGCCCCCGCTGATGGCCAAGCTGGCCGTGGACGCGCCCAAGGTCCATGTGCGGGTGGTGAGCAGTGAGCAGCATGTGCCGGTGGCGGACCTGGCCAGTGGACAACTGGATTTTGCTGTGGGCTTCACTGGCGATCAGCCGGACTTGCCAGGCCAGATTCTCAGCCACCGCTGGTTTGAAGATGACTACGTGGTTCTGCTGCGGCAAGGTCACCCGCTGTTGGACGGCGCTTGGGGGCTGGAAGCCTACCTGTCCGCCCAGCATGTGGTGGTGACGCCGTGGAATGAAAGCCAGGGGGTGGTGGACCGGGTGCTGGCCGCGCAAGGGCGACAACGACAGGTCAGCCTGCACCTGCCTTCCGTACTGGCCGCGCCGTTTGTGATTGCCCAGACCGACCTGCTGATCAGCATTCCCCGCCGGGCGGCACAAGTGCTGGGCAAAGCGCTGCCCGTGGTGCAGCGCCCCCTCCCGCTGCCGGTGCCTGCTTTTGCCGTCTGCCTCTACCAGCATGCCCGCTACCAGACTGCCGCTGCGCCACGCTGGTTGCTACAGCAACTGACAGCCTTGCCGGGTAGCGCCCCGGCATGATCCTCAATACAGCCAGCCCGCCTGAAAAGCCACACCCGTGACCACGAACAGCACGCTGATGAGGGTAACCGGGATGATATGCCAGGCCAGCGCAGGCAGCCGCTCCGGCGTGAGCCTGGGGATCAGCCGCAGCCGGGCGTCCAGTGCCAGCAGCAGGGTCAGCAGCAGCAACACCAGCTTGCACAGGATGGGGCGAGCGGCCGGGTTATTCCAGTCCAGCCACATCGAGAATACCGGCAGGCGCTGCCAAGCCAGCAGCAAGCCGGTGGCCACCTGAATCAGCAGAGCAGGAATCCCCACCCGCTCAAAGGCGGCTTCAAACTGCTGCAGGCGGGGCAGATCGCGCGAGCGCAGCACTTGCGGCAGGATCACCAGCGCCAGCAGCAGATGCCCGCCAGTCCAGATACTGGCACCCAGCAGATGAAACAACAGCACAACATGATGCATGGCACGCTCCAGCCAGACGGGATACCTGCATGATGCAACAGCCTGCCACGCGACAGCCTTGATATGACACAATGAGCGGCATGGACCAAGGGGAGCAATGATGTTGCGCCGGTTTGTGGCTGTGTGGTTCTGGGGCAGTCTGCTGTTACTGCTGATCTCTGCCTTCATGCGGGAATCGCTGCTCGGGGTGCAGCAATGGCGGCCCGAGCTGGCACAAGCCCCGGTGCAAGACACCACCTACAAAGCCCCGTTCACCACCCGGGTGAAGGGCATCGACTACCGCATCCAGCCCCGGTTTGATTACGACCTCTACGGCTTGGTGGTCAGCCGCCATGATTCCGATGCCTGGTGGGACTATGTACACCGCGAGTCCAACGACAACCTCAATCTGATGGACCTGTGCGTGGTCTGGGGCCACAACCTCAAGAATGGCGTATTCCGCAAGCTGGACTACCACAACGACCAATGGACCTGCTGGGTCAGCAGCGGCAACGGCGAAACCTGGCAACAGTTCGACGGCAGCAGCCTCAGCAACAACCACATCCTGACCGATCAGCACAGTCTGGCCCGGCAGCTGCGCAAAGTCCGCATCGGCGACCAGATCCGCCTGCAAGGTTATCTGGCGGACTATACCACCGTGGTCAACGGCAACCCCACCTTCACCCGCCGCAGCAGCACGGTACGCACCGATACTGGCAATGGAGCCTGCGAAGTGTTTTTTGTCGAATCCATGCAGCTGCTGGAAGCCGGTAACCGTGACTGGCGCATCCTGTTCTGGGTGATGCTGGTACTGTTCCCGCTCAGTATCGTCGCCTGGTTCCTGCGCCCGGCGCATGTAGAGGAAGCGTAGCGCGGTCAGGGGGTAGTCGAGCGGGCCTGCGTGCGTGCCAGCGCTTGCTGAACTGCATGGCAGAGCGCGCTGCTGCATGTGGCTGTCTGTGCCTGCAGTTGCTGCAAGTCCGCCGTTGACACCGATTCATCCACATGGCCCAGCAGCCAGTGCCGGGAACGTGCATCTTGCGTGGTGATGCGATTCAGCGCGGGCCATTGCGGGCGGTCCAGCAATAGCCGCACCACGGCCTCGGAGTAGCCTTCGGCCAAAGCACCATCATCACAGGCGGCATATTGGCGCCAGTGCCGATGCAAAGCGGGCCAGCTGGCATTGGCGGCGGGCAGAGCGGACTCCGCCTGTCGGTAGAGCTCACCACTGCAGGAGGGCTGCGCCTGTGCAGACAAACCCGCAAGTGCCAGGATGACCACTAGCCATTGCTTACCCCTTGCCGTGCGCAATCTCATCTCCTGTACATCCCGTGCCCAGCCGTAACGTAACAGGCTACACCCACAGGCGGCCATGGGCATCCAGATTCCAGGCTGCCTCGTAGCACACCTCAAACAAATGCCCGTCCGGGTCACGGAAATACCCGGCGACCCCCCATGCCGTCTCGGTAGCCGGTTTCACCACCGTACCCCCGAGCAAGGCAACGGCAGCCAGCACCTCAGCCACTTCCTCCGCTGCCCGCGCCAGATAAACCAGCGCACTGTGCGCCGCCTGCTGCGGCAACGAATCTGCTTGCCCGGCATCTTGCGCCAGATCACGCCGCGCAATCAGCCCCAGCACCACGCCACCCAGATCAATCTTCACAAAACCCGCATGCGAACTCGCCGCCGCAGGCCAGCCCAGCGCCGCATAAAATGCTGCGCTGCGCGCAATATCGTCTACGCCCAGCAGGATCAGGTTGAGGCGGGCTTGCATGTGGGGTGGTGAGTTGTAAGTGAGTGGAATGGATGTAAAAGCCGATGAATCTGAGGACACACCGAAAAGGCTGGCGGTTACTCAACTGATATTAATTGCCGCTTATAAATATCTTTTTTCCCAACAGAGTCCCAGTACTTCGAGGTCTCAACTTTGATTCGGGTTACAGAGGTGATGGTAAGACGCTGAACTTGCTCTGTGAGCCTTAGGGGGAACCTTATGGAGATCTTGCCATCGTCGGTTCGAAGATCGAGCCTGCCTGTATCTGTGATACCTGCCACGCGCCCCTCAATAACCTCTACATAGCGTTCTGGTTCACAAAATGTGTCTAACAATGAGCGAATACGCACTATCTCGCGTGGCTGCCCCTCCCAAAACAGCTTACCCCGAGGTGATTGCCACGTGAACTGTGCGGCTAGGCCGGCTCCATCTAATGCCTTCATGAATTCACTTAACTGTCGCGCAGATTTACCACCCACGGCGTCTACAGCATCATAAAATTCATCCTGATGAGAGTTTAGCAAGCGAAAAACTTGGGTAAGTGTGGTTTGAAGCAAGCTCTCCCCTGTTAGGTCGGGAAGCGCATTGCCAGTTACAAAAATACGCGTTGATCCATAGCCTATCCCTGCAAGCTTAAGGTTTAGAGCACTTACAACCTCTGCATCGACGCTGCGATTAGCATCATGTCCATACCTTAATCGATGAGCCGCAAGCTTCCAAGCCTTGGAAAGTGGACTCATGGCTTCAAGGAACCAATCGAGGGATATACTCCCATTTGCCCTTGGCCCAAGAAGGCGAAGATCTACCAGTTCTCCAACCTCTGCGGCTTCTAGAAGCAAGAGCTGATGCTGGGCATCTTCAGCTGCTTGTCGTTGATTTTTTGCAGTAAGTTGGAGAAGAAAATCGTCGGGTGCGGCTTGTGCTCGTTTCTCTGTGGCCGCTGCAAAGTCTTTCAGTGTCGCGGTATGCTCTCGCAGAAATTTGCTACTCATATGCCTATCTCCGCAAAGCCCTTAGCAGTACTTCTATCGTGGGCAAATCCCAGAACACCTCCCCAATATGCTTCACGGTTGAATTTCTGGTCATCAGTTGGGGCCTCAATATAGAGATCAATGTTATAGAGCTTGCCCACGATTGCTCTATCTAATAGATGAAAAGCTTCTGCTTTCTTTGCCTCGGTAAGGTCATCTGTGTTGTGAATCCAATGAGGACCCCAGAGGACACAGTCAATATCATTCGGGGCTGGTTTGCCTGTTAAAAATGATCCATCTAGCCACAGTGTACCGCTCAAACCTAGTATTTGTACCGCTTTGATCCAACTCACTAACTTGTCATATAGATCTTGGCGATGCCGACTTTGCTCAAATGGAGCCACAGCAAGGACGTGTAGTTCTCGAGTGGAAATTATGTGCTTCCCTGGGTTTAACAGTGCTGGGAAATCTGGTTTGATCATGTTTATGATGGTAGGTTGTAGGGTGGCTGGAGTACTTTGGGCAAGCTGTAGTATCCGGCGCATCCTCCACTTTGCATCATAGTTGGTCAATGGTGTCGTAGAATAAAAAAGCCTGTCCTATCGTACAGAGCGTTCGGGAAAGACACTCTTTAGCCACCTCCAGCAGCCAAGCATGCATACTCAATTTCAGAGCGGGTTGGTATTCCTGTAGAACAAAGTATAGATCAAGGGGGGCGAGCTGAAAATAAAAAAGCCCGACCAGAGGTCGGGCTTTGCAATCTTGGGGTGGATGATGGGACTCGAACCCACGACGACAGGAATCACAATCCTGGACTCTACCAACTGAGCTACATCCACCATTGTCCGACGCATCCGGCTTGTTACGCCGCCAGCGGCATCGAGAGGGCGAACTATACCGGCCTCCTGCCTTGGCGTCAAGCCTGCGCTGGCGGGTTTTTGTGGCCAAGCCAGGTGCGGCGGGCCAGCAGCAGGTCCTGCCAGCTCTTGGCCTTGTCCGGCAGGTTGCGCAGCAGGTAGGCCGGGTGGTAGCTGACGATTAGCGGTATCTGCTGATAGTGGTGTACCTTGCCGCGCAGGGCGGCGATGCTGCTCTCCGACTGCAGCAGGGTGTTGGCGGCAAAGCGGCCCAGTGCCAGAATCACGCGCGGCTGCAGCAGCTCCACCTGCCGCTGCAGGTACTGGCTGCAGGCCTGTACTTCGTCCGGCAGCGGGTCGCGGTTGGCGGGCGGGCGGCATTTCAGCACGTTGGCGATGTAGACGTTCTCGCCGCGTGTGAGCTGCAGCGCGGCCAGCATATTGTCCAGCAGTTGTCCGGCAGGGCCGACAAAGGGTTCGCCACGGCGGTCTTCCTCGGCACCGGGGGCTTCACCCACAATCAGCCATTCGGCCTTGCGGTCACCCACGCCAAACACGGTCTGGGTACGGCTTTGGCACAGGCCACAGGCGCGGCAATCGCGTACTTGCTCCGCCAGCGGTTCCCAGTCCAGATGCGCCCAGGCGGAGGGGGCAGCAACGGGCGCGGCGACCGTAGCTGCCGTGGCTTCGGCTGGGGCGGGCGGGCTGTCCTCCATCGGGCGGGCGCGGCCACGGGCGGCCGCCAGCGCCTCGGCCAGACCTCGAGCCGCAGCGTTGTTGAGCGGGCGGGCAGGGGCTGCCGGGGTAGTGGCTGGCGCTGCGATCTCTGCGACGGGCGCGGGTGTCGTCTGCAGGTGCGGTTCCGGTGTGGCGATGGGTTCCAGCTGTGGTGGGGCAGCTTTGGCCACTGCGGGCTGCAGCGCTGCGCTGCTGCCCTTTGGCAGCCATACCGGGCTCAGCTCCAGTACGCTTAGCAGCGCTGGGTCATGTGGGTTCATGCGGCCTCCAGCTGCAGCACCATGCAGTCGGCGTCTTCACGGCCACCGTGAATGGGGTAGTAGTTGCGGCGCACACCTGCCGACTGAAAGCCAAGCCGGGTGTAGAGGGCGCGGGCAGGCTGGTTGCTGGCGCGTACTTCCAGAAACACCTTGTGGATGCCTTCTGCCGCCAGTGTGGTGAGCAGGCTGCGCAGGAAGGTGCGCGCGATGCCTTGCCCTTGCTGGCTGGCGGCCACGGCGATGTTGAGCAGGCTGGCTTCGTCCAGCACCGGCTGGATGATGGCAAAGGCCAGCAGCTCGCCATCCTGCACATAGCCGTAGACGCGGTCGCCCAGCTCCAGCGAGCCCTGAAACTGGTTGCGGTTCCACGGCCAGGGGCCAGCTGCGGCGTCCAGCTCCACCAGCGCATCCAGATCATGCTGCCCCAGGCGCTGAATCTGCGGCGTGCTCATGCCTTTTCCCGCTCGCGGGTGGTGAGCGCCACTTTATCGCGCAGGTAGACCAGCCCGGCTTCCGCCGCCGGTACGGCTTCGCCGCGCTGAAAAGCCGCAGCGGCCAGCTGTGCCAGTTCACGTGCATGCGGCAGGCGCTGGGTATCCACCACCTGCAGTTGCGGCGCGCGGGCCTGCAAGCCGGGCTGCGCGGCAAAGCCGTTGCCGACGCCATGCCAGCCGTCCTCTTCTGGCAGCGGCAGTTGCTCCGGGTTGTACAGGCCATCGGGCAGTACGTTTTCCCAGCCTGAGGGAGTGCGACGGTAGCGGCCAGCGTAGAGCTGGTTCATGCGGGCGTCGAGGCAGGCCAGCACCTGATCGGCATCCACCGATGCCGCCAGCGCGGCGAGGGTGGAGAGGCCAATCAGCGGTTTATCCAGTGCGTAGCCCAAGCCTTGCGCCACACCACAGCCGATCCGCAGGCCGGTAAAGGAGCCGGGGCCGACCGGGTAGGCAATGGCATCCAGCTGCTGCGGGCTGCAACCGGCCTCAGCCAGCAATTGCTGGATCAGCGGCACGGTGAGTGAGGAATGCTGCTGCCCAGCCGGGCAGGCGTGGTCGAGCGTGGCTCCGTCCTGCCACAGGGCGAGCGAGAGCTGCTCAGTCGAGGTATCAATGGCCAGTATACGCATGGCCGCTATTGTACGGGAAAGCCCCGCGCCGTGGGGGCGGGGCTGCCCGTTGGACGCGGGGCAAGCGCTCAGATGAAGGCGACGGGGGAGTAGCGTTGCCCCAGCACCCGGCTGCTGTCGCTGTTCCACCAGCGGTCGATTACGCTGGCGTAGACGCTGCGGAAGTCGATCTGGTAGCGCAGGTTGCCGTTGTCCAGATCGTGCAGGCGCGGGCCTTCGCCGTGAAAACCACCCTTGACGCGGCCACCCAGCGCAAAGTGCGCATTGGCCATGCCGTGATCGGTGCCGCCACTTTCGTTTTCAGCCACCCGGCGGCCAAACTCGGCATAGGTGAGGATCAGGGTGTCGTTCCACTTGCCCATCGTCTGCAGGGCCTGGCTCAGGGCTGCAAGGCCATCGGCCAGTTCGCCCAACAGCCGGTCCTGGGTGGCCAGCTGATTGGTATGGGTGTCAAAGCTGCCCAGTGTCAGGCGGAAGGCGGCCACCTGGCTATTGCCGGCGATCAGCTGGGCCACGCGCTTGAGGTCGCTGCCGAAGCCGGTCTTGGGAAATTCGGTGTCCACCTTGCCGTAGTGCAGGCCGCGTGCGGCGGTGCCTATATCGGTTTCCACCTTCAGCAAATGCTCCAGCGCGCTGACCTGCTGGCCTGCCATGCCGTCTTCCATCATGCCGCCTTCCAGCTTGCGGCTGCCGAGCACCACGGTGCGCGAGCGCCCCAGCAGCGGGCCAAGGGTCTGGCTGCCGAGAATGGCCGCATCGGCTGCGTAGCTGGCGGGTACCCGCTCGCTGCTGAATTGGCGGGTCAGCCAGCCATCGGGCAGGTAGCTCTGGCTATCGCTGGCGGTATCCCAGATTTCAATGGAGCGAAAGTGGGACTGATTGGGCTGCGGGTAGCCCACATTGTGCAGGATGGCCAGTTGCTGCTGCTGCCAGAAAGGCATCAGCGGCTGCAGTTTCGGGTGCAGGCCCAGCTGCCCGTTCAGCTGCAGGATCTGGTCACGCGGCAGGGCCAGCTTGGGGCGCAGCCTGGCGTACAGCGGGTCGGCATAGGGCACCACGGTATTGAGGCCGTCGTTGCCGCCTTTGAGTTCAATCAGAATCAGCGGCTTGCGGTAGTCCTTGCCATCCCGGGCCCAGGCCGTACCCGGCAGGGTGGAGAGCAGGGCGCTGGCAGACAGGGCTTGCAGAAAGTGTCGGCGTTGCATGTGGGGCTCCTTGTTACTTCAGCTGGTAGGCTGGGCTCAGCACCAGCTGCAGCAGCCAGTCTTCATTCATCGGCTCGGTATTGTCTTTCATGCCGCTGGCCGGTAGTGGCAGCAGCGTGAGTTGCACCTGCTGTCGCCCTGTCGGGCTGTCCGGAAACTGGCGCAGCCATTGCTGACCATTGATGTCGATGCGGCTGAGCGCCCGGGTCAGCACCTGGGTCTGACGTTCACCCTTGCTCATCTCGCCCTTGCTCATGGGGGCGTCCGCCATTTGTGGGGCGGGCATCGGCAGGTCTCTGCCTCGGAAAACCTGGTCGAGGAACTGACGGCGGGCCTGTAGGGTGGCGGTATTGATCCAGTCATTGCCGCCGGGCCAGCCCTTGACGTTGGGCGGGTTGAACAACTCTTGCCCCATGCCGCCGGCGGCACGCACCAGGGCCTGACTGCCGGAGAGATGTGGCTGGAACTGACGCAGGGTCCCCACCACCAGCTCAACCGGTGATTTCACCAGCGTGCCACGGTTTTTCGGGTCCCAGAACGCCGGGCTGAGCAGCATGCGCCGCAGCAGGGGCTTCATCTCCAGCTGATCCTGGCGGAATTGTTGTGCCAGCCGCTGCACTTCTCTCTCGTCCGGGCTGGGGGAGACAAACTCGCGCCACAGGCGACGGGTGACGTATTCTGCGGTGGCCGGTTGTTGCAAGATGCGGTCGATAAACGTATCCGGGTCATAGCGGCCACGCTGGCCAAACAGGGTTTTCTCGCCGCTGTCGTGCCGTTTGGGGGCAAAGATGGCTTCGCCAGTGTCCGGGTTGAGGGTGAGCCCGGTCAATGCGCGTGCGCCTTCACGGATGTCTTGCTCGGTGTAATGACCTTCACCCAGCGCAAACAGCTCCATCACCTCGCGGGCATAGTTTTCGTTGGGCTGTTCCTTCTTGCTACGGGCATTGTCCAGGTAGACCAGCATGGCGGGGTCGCGCGTGACCGCATGCAGCAGGGTGCCGAAGTTGCCCAGCGCGTGTTGCCGCAGCAACAGGTTTTGCTTGTAGATCAGTACCGGCTCTTTCACCTTGTCCAGGCTGGAGGTGAAGTGGTTGTGCCACAGCAAGGTCAGGCGCTCGGTGAGCGGGGAACGGGTGGTCAGCATTTCGCCCAGCCACCAGTCCTGCAATTGTGCACCTTGCTGCCGCAAGGTACGACGGAAGTCCCGCTTGGCGTCTTCACTCAGCGACTTGATGGCTGAGGGCGGGGTATACTGCACAATCTCGGCAGGCGGCTCGGTTTCAGGGCGGGTCTGCACACTGCTCAGCAGGCGATCTACCCCTTCTTCCCGGCTGAGCAGCGCGTACTGCTGAATGGCCCGGTAATCCGGGCTGAAACCGGTGCGGTTGAGCAGATGGCGCGCTTCGTCTTCGCCCATGCCTTTGGCGAGCAGCACGCCAGCGTGCAGGCCAAGCAGCAGGGGCAGGGTTCGCAGAACAGCTTGCATGGTAAGGGCTCCATTTCAGGGTGATCTCACTGTAGCACTGCCACCATGCAGAAAGCATGTCCATGATTGCTACAGACGTATCAGCCTGTGACGGGCGGTAAAAAATTGTAATCCGCACCCCGTACGGTGCAAGAAGGACGAGACGAATGGTCAAGGCCAAGGTGCAGTATGTGTGCAATGCCTGTGGTGGCAGTTCGCCCAAGTGGCAGGGGCAGTGCCCGCATTGCAACAGCTGGAACAGTTTGCAGGAAACCGCTGTAGAGACGCGCGGCAGCCGTTTTCAGGGGCTGGCTGCGGCCAGTCAGCTGCTGCCGCTGGAGCAGGTGGAGGCTCAGGATGTGCCGCGCCGGCCCACCGGCATTGGTGAGTTTGACCGCGTGCTGGGCGGCGGGTTGGTGGAGGGGGGCGTGGTGCTGCTGGGCGGCGACCCCGGCATTGGCAAGTCCACCTTGTTGCTGCAGGCGCTCAGTGCCGTGGCCGACCAGATGCGGGTGGTGTACGTCAGCGGTGAAGAGTCGGCCCAGCAGGTGGCGCTGCGCGCCAAGCGGCTGGCGCTGCCGTCGAAGGGCATTCAGCTGCTGGCGGAAATCCAGCTGGAGCGCATTCTGGCCACGCTGGAGGCCCACAAGCCCCATCTGGCCGTGATTGACTCGATCCAGACCGTCTACTCGGACAGCCTCAATTCCGCTCCCGGCAGCGTGGCCCAGGTGCGGGAATGCTCGGCACAGCTTACCCGCTATGCCAAGCAAAGCGGCACCACGCTGGTGCTGGTCGGACACGTGACCAAGGAGGGAGCACTGGCGGGTCCCCGGGTGCTGGAGCATATTGTTGATACCGTACTGTATTTTGAAGGCGACACCCATTCCAGCTTCCGGCTGGTACGCGCCTTCAAGAACCGCTTTGGTGCGGTCAACGAACTGGGCGTGTTTGCCATGACCGAACGCGGGCTGCGCGGGGTGAGCAATCCCTCGGCGCTGTTCCTCTCGGGCCATGCCGAGCCGGTGGCAGGCAGCTGCGTGCTGGTGACACAGGAAGGCACGCGCCCGCTGCTGGTGGAAGTGCAGGCGCTGGTGGACGATGCCCACGCCTTGAACCCGAAACGACTGGCCAATGGTATGGAACAGAACCGTTTGGCCTTGCTGTTGGCGGTATTGCATCGGCATACTGGGCTGGCTTTGTTCGACCAAGATGTGTTCCTCAATGCCGTGGGTGGGGTGCGCATCAGCGAGCCGGCTGCCGATCTGGCCATCTTGCTGGCCGTGGTGTCGTCCTACAAGAATAAGCCGCTGCGGGACAAACTGGTGGTGTTTGGTGAAGTGGGGCTGGCGGGGGAGATACGGCCGGTACAGCGCGGGCAGGAGCGTTTACGCGAGGCTGCCAAGCTGGGCTTTACCCATGCCATTGTCCCTGCGGCCAATGCCCCCAAGCAGGCGATTGAGGGCATGACGGTGCTCTCAATCGCCCGTCTGGAGCAGGCATTGCAACATGCCTTTGATTGAACCTGAACAGGAGTCCCGCATGTGGCAGGCGCAGCAGGTCTGGTTGTTGCAAGGGGAGGTGGGCGCACAGGCCAGCCTGCCGCGCATGCTGCAACGTTTTGGCTGCCGGGTGCACCTGTCCCGGCTGGCTGAACCCCAGACCGCATCCCCGGCTTGTGACCTGATCCTGCTGGATGCCCCCCCTGACGGCGAGGGCGTGCTGGCCATGCTGCAGATGCTGGCCGTGTTGTGCCCGCAACCACACCGTATGGTATTGCAAGCCACTTCGGGGTTTCCGTCGGAGGCGGCCTGCCTGCAAGCAGGGGCACAGCGCGTTTGGCCCAAGCCGCTGGACATGGCAACGCTGGAATCGGTGCTGACCTTGCCCTATGCGCCCTTGCCGCTGGCGAACGAGACCGCAGCAACCCCTGTTTCTCCCATGCAGCAGGCCATCGAGCAACAAGTGTTGCAGCTGGGTGTACCGCTGCAGCTGGTGCAGGAAGCGGCGCGCCTGCTATTGGCTCAGCTGCCCGAGCGGCTGGCGGCCTTGCAACTGAGCGTGCGGGA
This sequence comes from Leeia aquatica, assembly GCF_012641365.1. Taxonomy (NCBI): domain Bacteria; kingdom Pseudomonadati; phylum Pseudomonadota; class Betaproteobacteria; order Neisseriales; family Leeiaceae; genus Leeia; species Leeia aquatica. The sequence goes on along the minus strand of NZ_JABAIM010000001.1, from coordinate 509,834 downwards.
GCGGGATTACATCGTCACCCAGCAGCGTGCGCATAGCCTCAAAGGCGCTTTGGGCAACTTTATTGCCGTGTCGCCCTATGAGCCCTGCCGCCAGATTGACCTGCTGACCAAGGCCAAAGGCGACTGGCCTGCCATTGAAGCGCACTTGGCGATTCTGCTGCAGGATTATCCGGTGTTTGCGGACACGCTGACTCAGATGCTGGATGCATTACCTTCCAGCCCGGTGGGCGCGGGCTGATTGTCACGCGGTACCCGGTTGAGCTGCCAGTGGGTTATTGCCCACTGCTGCAGGGTTGCCACCTCGGCCCCTAGCAGGGCTTCTGGCGGGTGTTGCCCCAGAAACTGCAAGGCCAGCCACCATAGCTGCGGCGCGTGCGCGGCATCCACCGGCAGTGCCAGATTCTGCTTGCTCAACTTTTGCCCTTGCTGGCTCAATGCCAGCGGCAGATGGGCATAGTGCGGCGTGGGCCGGTGCAGTAATTGTTGCAGCCAGATTTGCCGTGGCGTGGAGTGCAGCAGGTCCACCCCGCGAATGACCTCGGTGATGCCCTGCTCGGCATCATCCACCACCACTGCCAGCTGATAGGCAAACAGGCCATCGGCCCGGCGCAGGATGAAATCCCCCAGATCGCGGTGCAGATTGTATTGCAGGTGGCCGCGAATGCGGTCGCGGAAGTGGATGGGACTGTCCAGCGTGCGGACGCGCCAGCCGCGCAACTCGTCACCGCGCATGCCGTTGCGGCAGGTATCCGGATAGACCGGACCTTCCACCCCAGCGTGTGCCAGTGAGGCAACATCCTTGCGCGAACAGCCACAGGGGTAAACCCAGCCTGCGGTTTCCAGTTGCTGCAGGGCGGCCAGGTAGTGCTCGTGACGACGGCTTTGCCACATCACTTCGCCATCCCAATGCAGGCCTAGCGCCTCCAGGGTGTGCAGGATGTGCTCGGCAGCGCCGGGCTGCTCGCGCGGCGGGTCGAGATCTTCCATGCGGACCAGCCAGCGCCCGCCGTGCTGCCGGGCATCCAGATAACTGGCGATTGCCGCCAGTACCGATCCGAAGTGCAGCAGACCGGTCGGCGAGGGGGCAAAGCGGCCAACATAGGGCGGGCTGCTCATGGTGCGGCTCAGAGGGCAGCCAGGCCCAGATCGTTGCCCGGGTCACGTTGGCCCGTCTGCAGGCGCCACAAACTGGCATAGCTGCCATTGGCTGCCACCAGCTGGTCATGGGTGCCGTGCTCGACGATACGGCCTTGCTCCAGCACATAGATGCAATGGGCGTTGCGAATGGTGGAGAGGCGGTGCGCAATCATCAGCGTGGTACGCCCCACCACCAGATGATCCAGCGAGCGCTGGATGGCGGCTTCGGTCTCGTTGTCCACCGCCGAGGTGGCCTCGTCCAGCACCAGAATCGGCGGGTCTTTCAACACCGCCCGCGCCAGTGCGATGCGCTGACGCTGTCCACCGGAGAGCTTTTGCCCGCGCTCACCCACCCGGGTATCGTAGCCTTGCGGCAACTGGCTGATGAAGGCATGTGCTTCGGCAGCCTGGGCGGCGGCGATGATCTGCTCGCGGCTGGCCTCCGGCAAGCCGTAGGCAATGTTCTCGGCTACCGTGCCATCGGTGAGAAAGGTGTCCTGGCTGACGTAACCGATGGCGCGGCGCAGGCCTTGCAGGTCCAGCTGCTGGATGTCCTGCCCGTCGAGGGTGATGCGGCCTTGTTGGGCGGTATAAAAGCGCAGCAACAGCTTGATCAGTGTGCTCTTGCCGGAGCCGGTGCTGCCGACAAACGCCACCGTCTGCCCGGCGGGAACCGTTACCTCTACGCCATCCAGTACCGCTTGTTCGCCATAGGCGAAATGCAGGCCTTCAAACTGCAGCTGGCCTTTGACCGTACCCCGCGACAGGGTTTGCCCACCATAGGGGATGTGCAGCGGCGTCTCCAGCAGGTTCAGCACCCGCTGCGTCGAGGCCATTGAACGTTGATAGAGATCGGTGATTTCGGCGAGGCCGGTCAACGGCCATAGCAGGCGCTGGGTGAGGAACACCAGCACGCTGTAGCCGCCTACGGCCAGCTCCCCGCTCAAGGTCAGCATGCCGCCATAAACCAGGGTTGCCACAAAGCCGGACAGGATGGCCATGCGGATCACCGGGGTGATGGCCGAGGAAAAGCGGATCGCTGCCCGGTTGTGCTCGCGATAGATGTTGCTGGCGGCCTCAATGTGCTCGGCCTCACGCTCTTCGGCGGCAAAGCTCTTGATGGTGGCAATGCCCAGCAGGTTGTTGTTCAGCCGGCCATTCAACACCCCGGCGGCTTCTCGCACTACGGCATAACGCGGCTCCAGCCGACGCTGGAACCAGAAGGCACCGTAGAGAATCAGCGGCACCGGCAGCAGCGCGATCAGCGCAATCTTGGGTGCCAGTACGAAGAACACCGCGCTGACCAGGATGGAGGAGCAAAATACCTGGATGATGGCGTTGATGCCGCCATTGAGGAAGCGCTCCATCTGGTTGATGTCATCATTTAGGATGCCCAGCAGTTTGCCGGTGCTCTGATTCTCAAAGTAATTCATGTCCAGCTGCTGAACATGGCGGTAGGCATCCATGCGCAAGCCATGCTGGATGGTCTGCGCCAGGTTGCGCCACTTAACCTCATACAGATACTGGAACAGCGACTCGCCCCCCCAGATCAACACGGTCAGCAGGCCCAGCAGCAGCAACTGCATGCTGACACTGCTCAGCCCCATGCGGGCGAGGAAGGAATCCTGCCGGTTGACCACCACATCCACCGCCACCCCGATCAGCACTTCCGGCAGCACATCAAAAAATTTGTTGAGGATGGAGTAGGTGGTGCCCAGCACGATGTCACGACGGTGCGGGCGGGTATATTGCAACAGACGGCGTAATGGAGAAGTCATGGGAAATGGCGGGGCAGTCAGCAAGGCGACAGTGTACTCCCGCTGGGCGGGCTCGCGTCAAATGCGTGCCTGACCGGGATAGTACGGAGTGTCATGTAACCCTGATGACTTTACAATCCGGGGTTATATGCGAACAGGCATTTTTTTCTAAGCGCAGGTCGCCGCAAACGGCGTGCCTGCAGTAGAATAAACCCTCTTTTGACTAGTTGATTCTGCATCGGAAACAGGCAATGGCGCTCATCGTACAGAAATACGGCGGAACCTCGGTTGGTACGCCGGAACGAATCAAGAACGTCGCCAAGCGGGTCGCCCGGTTCAAGCAAGCCGGACACCAGCTGGTGGTGGTGGTCTCCGCCATGAGCGGCGAAACCAACCGCCTGATTGCCCTCGCCAAGGAAGTGCAGGCCAGCCCGGACCCGCGTGAACTGGATGTGATGGTCTCCACTGGAGAGCAAGTCACCATCGCGCTGCTGGCCATGGCCCTGCAAGACCTCGGATACAAAGCCAAAAGCTACACCGGCGGGCAGGTGTGCATTCGTACCGACGATGCCTATACCAAGGCACGTATTGAACATATTGACACCGAGCGCATGCGCTCGGATCTCGACAACGACACCATCGTGATCGTGGCGGGCTTCCAGGGCATGGACCCCGGCGGCAACATCACCACGCTGGGCCGGGGCGGCTCGGACACCACCGGTGTGGCACTGGCGGCTGCACTCAAGGCAGACGAGTGCCAGATCTATACCGACGTGGACGGGGTATACACCACCGATCCGCGCATCGTACCGGAAGCCAAACGGCTGCCGACCGTCACCTTTGAAGAGATGCTGGAAATGGCCAGCCTCGGCTCCAAGGTGCTGCAAATCCGCTCGGTAGAATTTGCCGGCAAATACAAGGTCAAGCTGCGTGTGTTGTCCAGCTTCATGGACGACCCGGGCGAAGGTACCCTGATTACGTTTGAGGAAGAAGACTCCATGGAAAAACCGATCGTCTCCGGCATCGCCTTCAACCGCGACGAAGCCAAGATTACCGTGCGCGGTGTACCGGACAAGCCGGGCATTGCCTTCCAGATCCTCGGCCCGGTAGCGGATGCCAATGTGGATGTGGACATGATCATCCAGAACATCAGCCACGACGGCACTACGGACTTCTCCTTTACCGTGCACCGTAATGACTTCCAGAAGGCCAAGGCCATCCTGGAAGAGAGCCTCTCCCACATCGGTGGCGCCAGCGTGACCGGCTCGGCAGACATCGCCAAGGTGTCAGTGGTGGGTATCGGCATGCGTTCCCACGCCGGTGTTGCCAGCACCATGTTCCGCGCACTGGCAGAAGAGGGCATCAACATCCAGATGATCACCACCTCCGAGATCAAGATTTCCGTCGGCATCGACGAGAAATATATGGAGCTGGCGGTACGTGTGCTGCACAAGGCCTTCGAGCTGGACAAGGAAACCCAGCCGCTGGCGTAAGCAAGCTGGCGCTGTGGATAAACAAAAAGGCCCGAAAGGGCCTTTTTGCATGGGGGTGCTCAGGTTGAATCTGTTCAATCGGAATTAACATGCGGACGCCTTGGCGTTCATGGGTGTGATCCAAGGCCCAGCCCTTGCGATGGTAACCAAGTGTTCAGTCAAGTTCTGCCCTGTCCTGCAGCCTTGATTAGATCCAATGCTTCGGCAGCCCCCTCAACCCCTTCAGCAATAGCCTGTTTTACTAATGCTAGGCCCTGTGCTTCATCTTTAGGTACGCCGAGTGAGCCGTAAAACAGATTCAGGCCATGAGTTAGTTTTGCTTTTGGATATCCGCTATCCGAAGCGCTCTTGTACAAACCAGACGCTCTAATGATGTCTTGCTCGACAAGGTCTCCCATTTCAAAGCAAACGCCAAGTGCATAAGTTGCTGGAGCATATCCTCGCTCCGAAGCTTGTTGTAAAAGCTTAAAGCTGCGGAGCTCAAATTCATCGTCGGTCTCTAGCCTTGAAATACTAAACTGCGCATACAAAAACATCGCCTCTGGCCTGCCTTCTGCGAGTAAGGGCAGTAACAAATCATAGGCTGCTTGACAGCCTCCTGCCTCTATCAAATCTTCAGCTCGCCTAATGACCTCGTGTGCTTTTAGATCATCCATGTGGAATCCCTGTCTCCATTGGGGGCAGTGCATCGACACTAAACATGATGCGTGGACTTCACCCCTAAGAAAAGTCTGTGCCATGTAGGTGGCGGGGCGTTCACGACCGATCAGTAGCGGTAACTTTTTTTTGGCAGATATTCATCCGGGACCTAGCAGCTACTGTTTCGCCTCGTCATCCCATTTGCGCAGTTGTGTCAGCTTCTCGCTGATCTTGCTCTCCAGCCCGCGCGGGGTGGGCTGGTACCAGTGTGGAGCGGGCATATCGTCCGGCAGGTAGGTTTCGCCTGCGGCGTAGGCATGGGGCTCGTCGTGGGCGTAGCGGTAGGCGTGGCCGTAGCCGAGTTCTTTCATCAGCTTGGTCGGTGCATTGCGCAGGTGTACCGGCACGCTGCGGCTCTTGTCCTGTTTGACAAAGGCCTTGGCCTGGTTGTAGGCCATATAGCCAGCATTGCTTTTGGCAGCCACGGCGAGATAGATCACCGCTTGTGCCAAGGCCAGTTCGCCTTCGGGGGAGCCCAGCCGCTCGTAGGTCAGCGCGGCGTCGTTGGCGATCTGCATGGCGCGCGGGTCGGCCAGGCCGATGTCCTCCCACGCCATGCGGATGATGCGGCGGGCGAGGTAGAGCGGGTCGGCGCCGCCATCGAGCATGCGGCACAGCCAGTACAGCGCACCATCCGGGCTGGAGCCGCGTACGGACTTGTGCAGGGCGGAAATCTGGTCGTAGAACTGGTCGCCACCCTTGTCAAACCGGCGGGCATTGAGGGTGAGGGCTTCTTGCAGGAAGGCGCTGTCCACCTGCTCGATGCCGGAGGTCCGCGCCGCCGTGCGGCATTGCTCCAGCAGATTGAGGAAGCGGCGGGCGTCGCCATCGGCGTAGCCGACCAGGGTATCCAGCGCGGCATCGTCCAGTTGCAGATCGCTCACAGCGCTATGCTGTGCCCGTTGCCACAGTTGCTTCAGCTCTTCGTCGCTCAAGGGTTGCAGTACGTAGACCTGGGCGCGGGAGAGCAGGGCGGCGTTGACCTCAAACGAGGGGTTCTCGGTGGTGGCACCGATAAAGGTGATCAGCCCGGATTCGGCGTAGGGCAGCAGCGCATCCTGCTGCGATTTGTTGAAGCGGTGAATTTCATCGACAAACAGGATGGTGTGCCGGCCTTGCTGCAGGTTGTGCTCGGCTTGCTCCATCGCCGCACGGATGTCCTTCACACCGGAGAACACCGCAGAAAGTGCAATGAAGGCACAGTCGAAGCTCTGCGCGGTCAAGCGGGCCAGGGTGGTTTTGCCCACGCCGGGTGGCCCCCACAGGATCATGGAGTGCGGTTTGCCGGATTGAAACGCCAGCCGCAAGGGTTTGCCTTCCCCCAGCAGGTGGCGCTGACCGATTACCTCATCAATATGCTGCGGGCGCAGTGCCTCGGCCAGCGGTGGGGGCGGTGTCTGGCTGAACAGGTCTCCAGTCATCTCAGCCCTTGTCCTTGATGACGTCGGCCCCCTTGGGTGGGGTGAACTCAAAGCGTTTGGGGTCCAGCTTGGGGTTGCGCTGGATCTGGCTGAAGTCGACCGTGGTGGTCTGGCCGAACTGGTCTTGCATCACCATGCGCTTGAGCTGGTTCTCGGTAAAGCCCAGCTCAATCTGCTTGAAGGTGCTTTCTGCATCCTTGGGGGTGGCAATCACCCACTCCAGGCCATCATGACTACCCGCCGCTTTGAGGCTGAACCCCTTTTCCAGCTCATTGGAGCCTGCCAGCAGGGCGGCTGGGGTGTCGCCAATGGCGCGGGTGAGGTTGCGCTCGGTGACCTGCTCCAGATCGGGGTCGTACACCCAGACTTTTTTGGCATCGCTGACAATCAGCTGCGGGAAGGGCTTGAGGTATTCCCAGCGGAATTTGCCGGGGCGCTGCAGCTCGAAGGTGCCACTGGATTGCTGGCGTTTTTGCTTGCCAACTACCGTCTGGGTGAATACGGCACTGGCGGATTGCCCCCCATCCAGAAACGCTTTCAGCTGGCTCATGCCATCGGCGGCGGCTACACCGGCCAATAACGGTAGGATCAAGGCGAGGCGGGACAACAGTTTCATGGATAAGGTGCTCATGTCGGTGAAATCAGGCTGCGCAGGCAGCCGCTGTCTATTGTTTCATGGATGGGGCTTGTGCCATAGGGGATTGCGCAAGATTACAGCGGCGGGCAGGGCTGGAAGCGGTCAAACACATAGTGAGTGCGCTGCCCGTAACGATTGACGGTTACCATCTGGCGTACCTGTTGCTCGGCCAAGCCTAATTCAATACGTCGGAAGGGACTATGCGCCTGACGCGGAAGGGCGAGGACCCATTCCAGCCCGTCGTGTGCCTTGGCGGCGGTCAAGGTGAATGCCTGCTGCAGCTTGTCCGGGTTGGCCAGATAGGCTTCGGGGAAGCTGCCTAGGGCGCTTTCCAGTGGCCAGCGTTCCATCTTGTTACGCCGCCCGTCACCCCCCATGATGTCCTGCGGATTACCCACATACATCAGCCAGTTGGGTTGGCGGTATTCCATACGGAATAGGCCGGGGCGCTGCAGCAGAAAGTCCCCCTCCATGCGGTGCTCGCCAAACAGGCTGCTGACTTCCGGCCCCAGGCCTTTCTCGGCCACCGCCTTGGTGAAGCGGGCGCGCATGGGGGTGGTATCGGTGAGCCAGGCGTTCAACTGATCGAGACCATCGGCCAAGGTCATGCCTGACAGCAAGGTGAGGCTCAAAGCCAGGTGATGCAGGGCGCGCACGGTACACTCCAGCAGTCAAAGTCAGGTTCAGAGTCGGGTCCAGCCATATTGTTCCTTGCAGTCTGGACAGAAGCTGAACCCGATAACAAAAAACCCCGCCGCAGCGGGGTTTTTTGCAGACAGTCCAGACTTAGTTGGACTTGACTTCGCGCTGCACGGCGATTTCCACCACCACGCGACGGTCCGGCTGCAGGCAGCTGGACAGGGCGGAGCCCTTCTTGCCCTTGCAGTCGCCAGCGTGGGTAACCGGCTCGGATTCACCCTTGCCTTCGGCTTGAACGCGGTTAGCCGCGATGCCCTTGGAGACCAGGTAGCCCTTCACGGAATCAGCACGCTTTTGCGACAGGGTCATGTTGGCCTTGTCGGAACCACGGTAGTCGGCGTGGCCGGTCACCAGGATCAGTTCCACTTCCGGGAACTTCTGCAGGTTGCTGACCAGATCATCCAGCGAAGCCTTGCCTTCCGGCTTGATCACGGCCTTGTTGGTGTCGAACAAGGTTTCAGCAGACAGCATCACCTTTTCGAAGGCCGGCTTTTGCGGGCCGCTCGGCTGGGCAACCGGCTTCACTTCCGGTTTCACTTCAGCCTTCGGTGCGTCTTTCTTCGGAGCAGCGCCGCCGCAACCCCAGATCTCCTTGGCCGGAGTCCAGGAGCCCGTGCGCCAGCACTCGTCATAGGCGTTGCGCACCACCTTGCCACGGGTGTCGGTCAGGTAGGCGTCACCCGAATACGGGTCGCTGTCATGTGCCATGCTGCTGACCGAAACGCCCATGGTCATCACGGCGGCAGCCAACATCAGGCTCAGTTTGCTTTTTTTCATCACAGGTGTACTCCCATCTCAGCTAAGTCAATTGCGGCTGGCGTTTAACGACTGCCTACAGGGCAGCTGCCAGTAAATCTTGTACGGCATACAGCGTTGTTGGTCCGAATTGTAGCGCAAAAGTTCAACCCGACAAGCCGGGAAAGCTGAACGAGACGTGAATTTTGCGCTTTTCCAACGGTTTACAACACTATTTTACAGTCTTTCATGCTTTATGCATACCTGAATACTTGGGCAGGGGTCTGATGCCGTGCTAGAGCAGGTGGGGCGCTCATGGTACACTCGCAGGGTTTCAGTCCTTTAAAGCTGCTATAGCCCCTCATGGATCAATTCGCCAAAGAAACCCTTCCGGTCAGCCTTGAAGAGGAAATGCGCAAGTCGTACCTCGACTATGCCATGAGCGTCATCGTGGGGCGCGCCTTGCCGGACGTACGCGATGGCCTGAAGCCGGTGCATCGCCGCATTTTGTACGCCATGCACGAGTTGTCCAACGACTGGAATCGGGCTTACAAAAAGTCTGCCCGTATCGTCGGGGACGTGATCGGTAAGTACCACCCGCATGGTGACACCGCCGTGTACGACGCCATTGTGCGCATGGCCCAGGATTTCTCCTTGCGCTACATGCTGGTGGATGGTCAGGGTAACTTCGGTTCGGTGGATGGCGATAATGCCGCCGCGATGCGGTATACCGAAATCCGCATGTCCCGCATTGCACACGAGCTGCTGCAGGATATCGAAAAAGAAACCTGCGATTTCGGCCCCAACTACGATGGCTCGCTGGATGAGCCGCTGATCCTGCCCTCGCGCATCCCCAACCTGCTGATCAATGGTGCTTCCGGTATCGCGGTGGGCATGGCGACCAATATCCCGCCGCATAACGTGGGTGAGGTGATCGACGGCTGCCTGGCGCTGCTGCAAGACCCGGAAATGTCGATTGATCAGCTGATCGAGCTGATTCCGGCGCCGGATTTCCCGACTGCGGGCATCATCTACGGTGTCTCCGGTGTATTCGAGGGCTACCGGACAGGCCGAGGCCGCGTCGTGATGCGGGCGCGCTGCCATGTGGAAGACATGGAGAAGGGCAACAAGCAGATCATCGTGGTCGATGAGCTGCCGTATCAGGTCAACAAGCGCACCTTGCTGGAAAAGATAGCCGAGCTGGTCAACGAAAAGCGGCTGGAAGGCATTTCACACATCCAGGATGAGTCCGACAAGGACGGCATGCGGGTGGTGATTGAGCTCAAGCGCGGCGAAAACGCCGACGTGGTGCTCAACAACCTGTACAAGATGACGCAGTTGCAGGACACCTTCGGCATGAACATGGTGGCGCTGGTCGATGGCCAGCCGCGCCTGCTGAACCTGAAGCAGATGCTGGAATGCTTCCTGCGTCACCGCCGCGAGGTGGTGACCCGCCGCACCGTCTTCGAGCTGCGCAAGGCGCGTGAACGCGGCCATGTGCTGGAAGGTCTGGCGGTGGCGCTGTCCAATGTGGACGAGATCATCGCCTTGATCAAGGCGGCGGCGACGCCCGCGATTGCCAAGCAGTCGCTGATGGATCGCCAGTGGCGCTCGGCGCTGGTGGAAGAAATGCTGTCACGCGCGGTGGCCGATGCCACGCGCCCGGATGATGTCGCGCCTGAGTTTGGTCTGTCGCAACAAGGTTACCGCCTGACCGAAGTACAGGCCCAGGCGATTCTGGACCTGCGCCTGCAACGCCTGACCGGGCTGGAGCAGGACAAGATCGTCAACGAATACCGCGAAGTGCTGGACCGTATTGCCGATCTGCTCGACATTCTGGCCCGTCCGGAACGAGTGACCGCCATCATCGTCGATGAGCTGACCCTGATCAAATCGCAATATGGTGATGGTCGCCGCTCGGAGATCGTGCGCAATGCGCAGGATCTGAGCACCGAAGACCTGATCGCACCGCAAGACATGGTGGTGACCCTGTCCCACACCGGCTACATCAAGGCGCAACCGCTGGAAGACTACCGGGCGCAGAAGCGCGGCGGGCGCGGCAAGCAGGCCGCCAGCACCAAGGACGATGATTTCATCGACCAGCTGTTTGTGGCCAATACCCACGATTACATCCTGTGCTTCTCGGATGCAGGTCGGGTGTACTGGCTCAAGGTCTATGAGTTGCCACAGGGTGCGCGTAATGCCCGTGGTCGCCCGATGGTGGGCCTGATGCCGCTGTCCGAAGGTGAAAAGATTTCTGCCGTGTTGCCGGTGCGTGAGTTCACCGACGACCGCTATATCTTCATGGCGACCGCGCTGGGTACGGTGAAGAAGACCCCGTTGTCCGACTTTGCCAACCCGCGCAAGGCCGGCATCATCGCCGTGACGCTGGATGAAGGTGATCACCTGATTGGCGTGGCGCTGACCGACGGCCAGCACGACGTGATGCTGTTCTCCGACGCGGGCAAGGCGGTTCGCTTTGACGAGAATGATGTCCGTGCCATGGGGCGCGGCGCACGCGGTGTACGCGGCATGGCACTGGAAGACGGCCAGAAGGTGATGGCGCTGCTGGTGGCTGAGAACGAGACACTGTCGGTACTGACCGCCACCGAAAATGGCTTCGGCAAGCGCACCTCGATCACCGAGTACACCCGACATGGCCGCGGCACCAAAGGCATGATCGCCATCCAGACCAGCGAGCGCAATGGCAAGGTGGTGGCCGCCGCGCTGGTGGAGGCGACCGATGAAATCATGCTGATTACCACCGGCGGGGTGCTGATCCGCACCCGGGTGAGCGAGATTCGTGAGATGGGTCGCGCCACACAGGGCGTGACGCTGATCAATCTGGATGAGGGCGAAATCCTGACCGGGCTGGCCAAAGTCATCGAGACGGAAGGGGAAGATGGAACGAGTCCGGTGGCTGAAGAATAAGCTGCAGCACGCTCCGTCACGGTAACCAGGAATGCCGGGTGGGCCCGGCAAGGGTTGAAGGGCATGTCGATTTTCAATTTCTCGGCAGGACCGGCCATGCTGCCGCGTGTCGTGCTGGAGCAGGCGCAAGCGGAATTGCTGGACTGGCACGGTTCAGGCATGAGCGTGATGGAAATGAGCCACCGCGGTGGCGAATTCCAGCAGATCATTGACGAAGCGATTGCCGATCTGCGCGAACTGATGGCGATTCCGGACAACTATCAGGTGTTGTTCATGCAAGGCGGTGGCCAGGGGCAGTTTTCAGCTGTGCCGCTCAACCTGATTGGCCGTACTGGCCGCGCGGATTACGTCAACACCGGCCATTGGTCGACGCTGGCGGTCAAGGAAGCCGCCCGCTATGGTGAAGCGCGGGAAGTATGCAGCAGTGCGGGTGATGCTTTCCACGGCATCCCGGACCGCAGTGGCTGGGAGCTGGACCCGCGTGCCGCCTATGTGCACTACACCCCGAATGAAACCGTCAATGGCGTCGAGTTTCAGGATATTCCGGATGTCGGCGCGGTGCCGCTGGTGGCAGACATGTCCTCCAACATCCTCTCGCGTGAGGTGGATGTATCGCGTTTTGGCCTGATCTACGCCAGTGCGCAGAAGAACATCGGCCCCAGCGGGGTCACCGTAGTGATCGTGCGCGATGACCTGCTGGACCACGCCTTGCCGATTACCCCGATCACCCTGCAGTACCGCAAGTATGCGGATGCAGGTTCGCTGTTCAACACCCCCAGCACCTACGGCATCTACCTGGCCGGGCTGGTGTTCAAGTGGCTGAAGCAGCAAGGGGGCGTAGCGGGCATCGAGCAGTTGAACAAGGCCAAGGCAGACCTGCTGTACCGCTATCTGGATGATTGCGGTGGTTTCTATTTTGCCCCGGTAGAAGCCTCGGCGCGTTCGCGCATGAATGTGGTGTTCCGTCTGCGGGATGAATCGCTGAATGCAGACTTCCTGGCGCAGAGCAAGGCGGCTGGGTTGCTGCAGCTGAAGGGGCACAAGGTGGTGGGGGGCATGCGCGCGTCCATCTACAACCCGATGCCGCTGGCCGGGGTGGAGGCCCTGGTCGCCTTCATGCGGGATTTCGCGCAACGGCGCGGTTAAGGAGGCGATATGTCCGAGGAACGCCTCAAGCAGCATCGTGATGCGATTGATAGCCTGGACCAGCAGGTCCTGAAGTTGCTCAACCAGCGTGCCGAGCATGCACGCGCCATTGGCGAGATCAAAGGCGGCGGCATCATCTACCGCCCGGAGCGCGAGGCACAGGTGCTGCGCCGGATCAAGGAGCTGAATCCGGGCCCACTGAGCGGTGAAACCGTGGCCCGGCTGTTCCGCGAGATCATGTCGGCCTGCCTGTCGCTGGAAAAGCCGCTGACCATCGCCCATCTGGGGCCGGCGGGCACTTTCAGCGAGTCCGCCAGCTTCAAGCATTTTGGTCATGCGGCGCGTTTGCTGCCGTGCGCCTCCATTGACGAGGTCTTCCGGGTGTGTGAGTCCTCCGAGGCAGACTATGCGGTGGTGCCGGTGGAGAACTCGACCGAAGGCGCGGTGGGCCGTTCGCTCGATCTGCTGACACAAACCCCGCTGCAGATCTGTGGTGAAGTGATCCTGCGCATCCATCAGCATTTGCTGCGTTCGGTACCGTCGCTGGACCACATCGAAAAGGTGTATTCGCATGCGCAGTCGCTGGCGCAGTGCCACGAATGGTTGAACAAGCATCTGCCGGATGTGGAGCGGGTATCGGTGGCCAGCAATGCCGAAGCGGCGCGTCTGGCTGCGGAAGACAGTCGCTTTGCTGCGATTGCCGGTGAGGCAGCGGCAGAGCGTTTCAATCTCGGCTTCCTCGCCCGCAATATCGAGGACGAGCCCAACAACACCACCCGTTTCCTGGTACTGGGTACGCACGATGCCACCCTGTCTGGGCATGACAAGACCTCACTGGTGATGTCGGCCCGCAACCAGCCGGGGGCCGTGCACCAGCTGCTGGCGCCGCTGGCCGAGCGTGGCGTGTCGATGACCAAGTTTGAGTCGCGGCCTTCACGTACCGGTTTGTGGGAGTATGTTTTCTTTGTGGATGTAGAAGGCCACCACAGCCAGACCCAGGTGCAGGATGCCATTGAGGCGCTGCGTGAGCGTGCGGCGTTTGTGAAGATATTAGGTTCTTACCCTGTGGCCGTGCTCTAAACGAAATGTCAAAACCGACACGGCAAAGACCGTGCGGCTGCAACACCAAAACAGAAACAGGCTGGATGTTCGCCATCACGTACTGGATGAAACACAATCATGTCGTTCACTGAACTCGCCCCTGCATATATTCGTTCGATTGCCCCTTATGTACCGGGCAAGCCGATTTCCGAGCTGGCCCGTGAAATGGGGCTGGATGAGGCCAGCATCGTCAAGCTGGCTTCCAATGAAAACCCGCTGGGCATGGGCCCGAAAGCGAAGGCGGCCATGCTGGCAGCGGCGGAGGACATCGCCCGCTATCCGGATGGCAATGCGTTTGCGCTGAAGGACAAGATCGCCAGCAAGTTTGGCGTGAGTACGCAGCATGTGGTGCTGGGCAATGGTTCCAACGATACGCTCGAGCTGATTGCCCGTACCTTTTTGACCGCGGCGGATTCTGCCGTGTTTGCCCAGTACGCGTTTGCGGTGTACCCGCTGGCGGTGCAGTCGGTCGGCGCGCAAGCCATTGCGGTTCCGGCCAAGGATTACGGGCATGACTTGCCGGCCATGCTGGCGGCCATCCGCCCGGATACCAAACTGGTGTTTATCGCCAACCCGAACAACCCGACCGGCACCTTGCTGCGGCCGGGTGAGCTGCTGGAGTTCATGGAGCAGGTGCCCGCCCGTGTGCTGGTGGTGCTGGATGAAGCCTATACCGAGTACCTGGACCCCGCGCAGCGCGCCGACAGCATTGGCTGGCTGCAGCGCTTCCCCAACCTGATTGTCAGCCGTACCTTGTCCAAAGCCTACGGCCTCGCCGGGCTGCGGGTGGGTTTCCTGCTGGCGCAGCCGGAGGTAGCCGACCTGATCAACCGGGTACGCCAACCGTTCAACGTCAACAGCCTGGCCCAGGCTGCTGCGGTGGCTGCGCTGGATGACGAAGACTTCCTGGCCCGCTCGGTTGAAGTCAACCGTCAGGGCATGAAGCAGCTGACCGATGCCTTTGTGCGTCTGGGGGTCAGCTTTATCCCGGCCAGCGGCAATTTTGTGACCTTCCACTGTGGTGATGCGGCCGCCTTGAACCGCTTCATGCTGCAACGCGGTGTCATCGTGCGCCCGCTGGGCAACTATGGCCTGCACGACTGCCTGCGGGTGTCGATCGGCCTGCCGGAAGAGAATGCCCGCTTCATCGCCGTGCTGGAAGAAGCACTGGCCAGCTAAGCGCGCAGCATCGCCGCGCCATGACCTGGTACCTGACCTTGCGTGGCGCGGATGATTATAGCCGCATGGCCGACACCGGCGCCGTCCTGTCCTGGCTGTTGGCCTGTCCGCAACTGCAGCAAAGCGGGCCGCAGTCGTTTATGGCCGCTGAAGGGTTGCCGTGGCTGGAGGTGGTGCTGGCGCAGGCGGATGCGCAGGGTAACTACCACACCGGTGCAGCCCTGCCGGACAGAATCAATGTGATCGAGTTTATCTGTAGCAGCCATGCGCCCGCTGTGGATGCGGAGGCACTGGCTTGCCAATTGGCACGCCACCTCGGCTGGGGCGTCCATGAGGACAGCGAGGGGCGCAGGCTCTGCGCCCCTGGCGATGGTGTCGAGGTTTAACCGGCCAGGTGTTCAAACAGCGCGGTGGACAGGTAGCGTTCGCCGAACGACGGGATCACCACCACGATCAGCTTGCCCTTGTTCTCCGGCTGGTTGGCCAGCTCGGTGGCGGCCCATACTGCCGCACCGCTGGAGATGCCCACCAGCAGGCCTTCTTCTGCCGCCATGCGGCGTGCGGTGCTGAAGGCATCGTCATTCTTGACGCGCACGATGCCGTCGTAAACCCCGGTATTCAGTACAGCTGGTACAAAACCGGCACCAATGCCCTGGATCGGGTGCGGGCCTTTCTGGCCGCCGGACAGCACGGGGGAAGCGTCCGGCTCCACGGCAAACACCTGCAGGCCGGGCTTGCGCTCCTTCAGGACTTCACCCACCCCGGTGATGGTGCCGCCGGTGCCAACACCGGAAACGATGATGTCCACCTGCCCATCGGTATCGCGCCAGATTTCTTCTGCCGTGGTGCGGCGATGAATCTCCGGGTTGGCCGGGTTGGCAAATTGCTGCAGGATCAGATAACGATGGTCGCTGGCTGCCAGCTCCTCGGCCTTCTTGATGGCGCCGCCCATGCCTTCAGCCGCCGGAGTCAGGATCAGCTCGGCACCGTAGGCACGTAGCAGCATGCGGCGCTCCTTGCTCATGCTCTCCGGCATGGTCAGCACGCACTTGTACCCCCGCGCTGCACACACCATGGCAATGGCAATGCCGGTATTGCCAGAGGTGGGCTCGACGATGACGGTATCTGGTTTGATCAGGCCTGCCGCTTCTGCAGCGTCAATCATCGCCGCCCCGATGCGGTCTTTCACGCTGTGCGCCGGGTTGAAAAATTCCAGCTTGGCGGCGATGGTGGCGTTCTGGGCCGCGTTGACCCGGTTGAGCTTGACCAGCGGGGTGTTGCCGATCAGTTCCGTCACGTTTTGAGCGATACGCATGGGGGAGGTCCTCGTCATGTTGCCGCAGCAAGGCGGTATTTGGTCTGGTCACAGCATAGTGGAATCGCCCGCCATATGGAAATAGCGAATGCATCTAACCTTATGAGTGTGGCGGGGACGAGGGCTGGGTGGCCTGTGTTACACTCAAACTCTTTTCCGAATTAGCCAGGGTCGGTGTCGCATCATGTCGGGTAATACGTTTGGCCATCTGTTCTGTGTCACCTCATTTGGCGAAAGCCACGGTCCCGGTATTGGCTGCATTGTGGACGGCTGCCCGCCCGGACTGGCGCTGACCGAAGCGGATATCCAGGCCGAGCTGGACCGTCGCAAGCCGGGCACCTCCCGCCATGTGACTCAGCGCAAGGAGCCGGATACGGTGGAGATTCTCTCCGGCGTGTTCGAGGGGCGTACCACCGGTACGCCGATTGCGCTGCTGATTCGGAACCAGGATCAGCGCAGTCAGGATTACAGCAAGATCGCCAACACCTTCCGGCCCGGCCATGCGGATTACAGCTGGTGGCACAAGTATGGGGTGCGGGATTACCGGGGTGGTGGCCGCTCCAGCGCACGCGAAACGGCAGTGCGTGTGGCGGCTGGGGCAATTGCCCGCAAGTGGCTGACAGAGCGCTTTGGTATCCGCATCCGCGGTTATATGAGTCAGCTCGGCACGGTGAGCATTCCTTTTGAGTCTTGGGACGAAGTGGCCAACAACCCCTTCTTTGCCCCCAATGCCAGTGTGGTGCCGCAGCTGGAAGCCTATATGGACGAAATTCGTGCCGCCCGCGATTCCATCGGTGCGCGCATCGAAGTAGTGGCCGAGCAGGTGCCGGTGGGCTGGGGCGAGCCGGTGTATGACCGGCTGGATGCCGATATTGCTCACGCCATGATGGGCATCAACGCGGTGAAGGGCGTCGAGATCGGTGCGGGCTTTGCCTCGGTGGCACAGCGTGGCTCCGAACACTGCGACGAGTTGACGCCGCAAGGTTTCGCCAGCAACCACGCTGGCGGTGTGCTGGGTGGGGTTTCCACCGGGCAGGATATCCGGGTCAGCATCGCCATCAAGCCTACTTCCAGCATCCCGCAGGAGCGCCGGTCGATTGACCTGCACGGTCAGGCCGTCATGATGCAGACCACCGGACGGCATGATCCCTGCGTAGGCATCCGTGCCACGCCGATTGCTGAAGCCATGCTGGCACTGGTGCTGATGGACCATGCCTTGCGCCACCGCGCGCAGAATGCGGACGTATCGGTGCCCACCCCGCGCATTCCGGGGCGCATCGGCTAAGCCTGCCTGAAGCAGGCACTACCACAGGGCATCTTCGGATGCCCTGTGCATTTGTAGCCGTGCATCAGGGATTTCCCCCACTGCAAGCGGGCTATCACCCGGTTTAGGCTTGTCAGCACTCCGTATTCCGTGACGGAGACAGACAAGACCAAGAGAGGGGATACCGTGCCATACCTTGCAACTGTGGTGATCTGGGCGCTGGCCGCCTGGTTGAAACCACCAGGCTTGCCCTGGTGGGTGTTTGCTGTGCTGGCGGTTCTGCTGGGGCTGGTGGTGATGGCGCCGCTGCGGTTTTCGCGCTGTGTGGATGGCATCAATCGCTGGATCGGGCAGAGTGCCGCCTGGCTGGTGCTGGCCGTCACCCTGTTGACCACCCTGCATGCGCTGGTGCGCAAATTCTTCAACAAGTCCGAATTGTTTCACCAGCTCTCCCTCTCGGTATCCGAGTCGTCGTGGTATCTGTTTGCGGCCATCTTCATGCTGGGTGGCGCCTATACCTTGCTGGAGAACGAGCATGTGCGCATCGACATCCTGTTCGGCAACCTGTCTCGCCGCATGCAGCATGTGATCAACCTGTTGGGCGGGGTGTTGTTCCTGCTGCCGATGACCTTGTTGCTGGTGTACTTTTCCTGGCCGGATTTCGTGCGTTACTGGGTTTCTGGTGAGAACGGCGGCGATGCCGGCAGCCTGGTGCGCTGGCCGGTGAAGGGCCTGATCCCCTTGGGTTTTGTGCTGCTGAGCCTGCAGGGAGTGTCCGAAATCATCAAATCGCTGGCGCGACTGAGCGGAAAACTGCCGGATGACGCCCCCAGGCATGAAGCCGATCCGTCAACAGGAGCGTCCGCATGAGTACAGAACTGTTGGCGCCGATCATGTTCGGCTCGCTGATCATCATGCTGTTGATCGGCTATCCGGTGGCTTTCTCACTCGCAGCGGTCGGTCTGGTATTCAGTGCCATCGCGATGAACCTGGGTCTGATCGAATTCCAGTTCCTCCAGGCACTGCCGGTGCAGGTGTTCGACATCATGAAGAACGAGGTGATGCTGGCCATCCCGTTCTTTACCTTCATGGGCTTGATCCTGGAGAAAAGCGGCATGGCTGAGGCCATGCTGGACACCATTGGCCAGTTGTTTGGCGGGATACGCGGCGGCTTGGCCTATGCGGTGATTTTCGTGGGGGCTTTGCTGGCAGCAACCACCGGCGTGGTGGCGGCCTCGGTGATCTCCATGGGGTTGATCGCCTTGCCCATCATGCTGCGCTATGGCTACGACAAGCGGCTGGCCTCCGGGGTGATTGCCGCGTCCGGTACGCTGGCGCAGATCATCCCGCCCTCGCTGGTGCTGATTGTGCTGGCGGACCAGATGCAGGTGGACATTGCCGCCATGTACAAGGGCGCGCTGATTCCGGGGCTGGTATTGACAGGCCTGTATGCGCTCTATGTGTTGATTGTCAGTATCGTGAAGCCTGCGATGGTGCCGGCTTTGCCGCCGGAGGCGCGTACCCTGCGCGAGCCGAATGGCAGCACCGGCTTGCCCTCCCTGCTGCTGCTGGTAGGTATGGGGGCGGGCATTTCGGTTGCCTTCAACAGCATGTACTACGGCGCGGTGCCGACCGAAGCACTGGATACCCGCATTGTTGCCAGCGGGCTGGTAGGCATGATGGGCAGCTTTGTGCTGGTCTACCTCAACAAAGGGCTGCGCCTGCGGCTGTTCGGTCAGGTGGCCGAACGGGTGTCTACGGTGCTGATGCCGCCGCTCCTGCTGATTTTCCTGGTGCTGGGTCTGATCTTTATGGGGGTGGCGACCCCGACCGATGGCGGCGCGATGGGGGCCACCGGGGCCATGCTGCTGGCGCTGATGAAACGCAAGCTCACCGTCGACATGGTGCGCCAGGCGGTACGCAGCACCCTCAAGCTGACCACCTTTGTTGTGTTCATCCTGATCGGGGCGCGGGTGTTCCGCATTGCCTTCCTCGCCGTGGATGGCAATCTGTGGGTAGAGCATCTGCTGCTGAGCCTGCCGGGCGGCGCGACGGGCTTCCTGATCACGGTGATGGTGCTGGTATTCGTGATCGCCTTCTTCCTCGACTTCTTCGAGATCTCCTTCATTTTGGTGCCCTTGCTGATGCCGGTGGCGCACAAACTGGGGGTGGACCCGATCTGGTTCGGGGTGCTGCTGGCGGTGAACATGCAGACCTCCTTCATGCATCCACCCTTTGGGTTTGCCTTGTTCTACCTGCGCAGCGTGGCGCCCAAGGAGGTCAAGACCAGTGACATTTACTGGGGGGCCGTGCCGTTTGTCGGCATTCAGATATTGATGATTGCACTGGTGCTGGCTTTCCCTGGCATGGCCATCGGTAACAAGGAGAAAGGGCCGGAGACCTTGTCGACCGAGAAAGCAGGGGATGTGCTGATGAACCTGCAGCAGCCGGAAGCACCCGCCGCGCAAGGCAATACGCCCGCCAGTGAGGCGCCGCAGGATGATGGCGCGGCTGCGCTGGAAGCGTTGGCCAGGGAGGGCGCGGCCAGCCAGTAATGATTTGCAGCCTGAAATGACAAACCGCGCCTGATGGCGCGGTTTGTCATTCCGCAGCACCTGCGGGCTTGCTACACTGAAGCGATGAGTCTTCTGATGGCGGTTTGATGGCGGAATTTCCTTTTCTGCGTTTGCTGGAGCTGGCACGAGAGCAGCGTGAGGAGGCTGCTCGCGGTTTGCAGGCCTCCCAGGCACGTGTGCAGGCGGCTGAGCAGCAGTTGGCCATGTTGCAGCAGTATCGGCAGGACTATCAGCAGCGGTTGGGCGGGCAGCAGCAGCAGGGCATGGCCGTCACGCAGTGGCGTGATTACCTGCTGTTTCTGGGCAAGCTGGATACCGCGATTGCCCAGCAGCAGCAGGAATGCGAGCGCTGTGAGCAGTTGCGGGATGCGGCGCGGGAGCAATGGCTTGAGCGTGAGCAGAAGGTTCAGGCTTTTGAGGCACTGCAGCAGCGTCATGACCAGACCGAACTGCGTAAAGAGGCGCGGCGCGAACAAAAGCAGACGGATGAATTCGCCAGCCGCAAGGGGAGTGTGTCGCGGCATTGAGGTGGCATGGTTCCTGCATGGGTCGGCTCAGTCCGAGATAATGCCGGGAGACCGACCATGATTGTAGTAACGGCCACGCAAAGCCCAGCTTCAACCCCCTCCGCCGCGCCAGATGCAGCCCCGGCGGAGCAGGGTGGCGATTTTCTGGCCATGCTGCAAAACCACCTGCCTACAGCGGTCCCGCAACTGAGCGCAGACAGCAAGCCGCTGCCGGAGAAAGACGAGCAAGCCGAAGGCACGCTGCCGCTGGAGCAGCTACTGCAGCAGTGGGGGCTGGCCTTGGCGCAGCCCGTGATGCCGGGGAACGCCACCGTGAAGCAAGCGCCCCGTGCGACGGCGGAAGAGGGGGCGGGCGGCAAGGCGGGCAAGCTGGATGGCTTATCGGCAAACCTTGCCGCAGACCCGGCAAAAACGGCCAGCCTGGCAGCAGAGGAAGGGGTTTCTCCGCTGGAAGGAGGCAAAAAGCGCAAGGGCGGCGAGTTTGCCGAGGTGATGGATAGCCTGCGCCAGCCCGCTGAAAAACCGGAGCTCCCGCATAAAGCAGTCAGCACCCCTGCCGTGTCCCAACCGCAAAATCCCGAGCCAGCTCGCCCTGCCACCCTGCACATTCCGGTGCCGGTGGGGGATGAGCGCTGGCGTGAAGCCTTGTCACAGCGAGCCGTTTTCATGGCGAGCCAGAACATGCAGTCCGCCGAGCTGCAATTGAACCCGCCCCATCTGGGTCCGCTGGAAGTGCGGTTGACCATTCAGAACCAGGAAGCCACGCTGAACTTTGTCTCGCCACACGCGGCGGTGCGTGAGGCCATTCAGTCCGCCAGCCCGCGACTGATTGAAATGTTTGCAGGTAGCGGCTTGTCTCTGGGCAATGTCAATGTCGGTGCAGATAGCCAGCAGCAAGCCGCCTGGGCGCAAAGCATGACGCAGCAAGGTCAGTCACAGGAGCGAGGCGAGCGTCGTGGCTGGCAGCAAGGCGAGGCAATGGCGGGGGTGTCTGGCGTCAGTGGCCATGCTGGCTCAGGTTCGCAAGTGTGGGTACGGCATGGCAAGCTGGGCGGGGTGGATACCTTCGCCTGAAGCAATTTTTGATGGCAGTAAAAAATATTGCCATCGCGTACTTTTCCTCTATTGCGTGTCTGCCCCCGTATGTAATAATCAAAGGCTGTTTCCCACCTCCCAGTGACAGACAATGGCCGCGCAAACCTTATACGACAAGCTTTGGCAGAACCACGTAGTACGTGAAGAGGCGGATGGTACAGCGCTGCTGTATATCGACCGCCATCTGGTCCATGAAGTCACCAGCCCGCAGGCGTTCGAAGGCCTGAAGCTGGCGGGGCGCAAAGTATGGCGCACCAGCTCCATTGTGGCAACCGCGGATCACAATACCCCAACCAAGGACTGGGACAAGGGCATTGAAGACCCCACCTCCCGTCAGCAGGTTGAAACCCTGGATGCCAACATCCGTGAAGTGGGTTCGCTGGCTTATTTCCCGTTCCGTGATCACGGGCAAGGCATTGTGCACGTGGTGGGGCCGGAGCAAGGGGTGACCCTGCCGGGCATGACGGTGGTGTGTGGCGACAGCCATACCTCCACCCACGGTGCTTTTGGTTGCCTGGCGCATGGCATTGGCACTTCGGAAGTGGAGCATGTGCTGGCGACGCAGACGCTGGTCGCCAAGAAGTCCAAAAACATGCTGGTCAAGGTGGATGGGGCGCTGCCTTTTGGCGTGACCGCCAAGGATGTGGCCCTGGCCGTGATCGGCAAGATCGGAACGGCGGGTGGCACCGGCTACGCCATCGAATTTGGCGGCAGCACGGTACGCAGCCTCTCCATGGAAGGCCGCATGACCCTGTGCAATATGGCCATCGAGGCCGGTGCACGTGCGGGCATGGTGGCGGTGGATCAGATCACCATCGACTATGTCAAAGGACGTCCGTTTGCACCGAAGGCCGAGCAGTGGGATACGGCAGTGAACTTCTGGCGCACGCTGGTATCGGATGAAGGTGCGGCATTTGACGCGGTGGTTGAGCTCGACGCCAGCCAGCTGCGCCCGCAAGTGACCTGGGGCACTTCCCCGGAAATGGTGGTGACGGTGGATGACCGTGTGCCGGACCCGGCGGCAGAAGCCAGTGCCGTCCGCAAGGAAGGCATGACCCGTGCGCTGGCCTATATGGGTCTGCAGGCCGGTACACCGATGACCGAGATTCCGGTCGATATCGTGTTCATTGGCTCCTGTACCAACTCCCGTATTGAAGACCTGCGCGAGGCCGCGGCGGTGGCCAAGGGTTATCAAAAGGCGGCGAACGTCAAGGCTGTGCTGGTGGTGCCGGGTAGTGGCCTGGTCAAGGCCCAGGCTGAGGCCGAAGGGCTGGACAAGGTGTTCGTGGCGGCAGGCTTCGAGTGGCGTGAGCCCGGCTGCTCCATGTGTCTGGCCATGAACGCGGACCGGCTGCAACCGGGTGAGCGCTGCGCCTCCACCAGCAATCGTAATTTTGAGGGACGCCAGGGGCAGGGTGGCCGCACCCATCTGGTCAGCCCGGCCATGGCCGCTGCGGCAGCCATTGAGGGCCGGTTTGTGGACGTGCGCAACTGGAAACGCCAGTAAGCACTGTTAAACAAGGAGTCAATCACATGCGCAAGATCATGATGCTGGGTCTGTTGTCTGTCCTGCTGGGGCTGGCTGGTTGCAATACCGTCAAGGGCGTGGGCAAGGATATCGAGAAGGGTGGCGAGGCCATCCAGAAAGCAGCGAGCTGAGCATGAAGGCTTTTCAGACCCTTGATGGTTTGGTGTGTCCGCTGGACCGGGCCAATGTCGATACCGACGCCATCATTCCCAAGCAGTTTCTCAAGTCCATCAAGCGGGCCGGCTTTGGCCCCAACCTGTTTGATGAGTGGCGCTACCTGGACCATGGTGAGCCGGGTATGGACAACAGCACGCGCCCGCTCAATACGGAATTCGTGCTGAACCAGCCGCGCTATCAAGGCGCACAGATTCTGCTGTGCCGTGAGAACTTCGGCTGTGGCTCCAGCCGTGAGCATGCACCGTGGGCGCTGGAAGACTATGGCTTCCGCGCCGTGCTGGCACCGAGCTTTGCAGATATTTTCTTTAACAACTGCTTCAAGATCGGCCTGCTGCCGATCGTGCTGCCGGCAGAAGTGATGGACCGCCTGTTTGCCCAGTGCGAGGCGGGTGCTGGCTATCGCCTGACCATTGATCTGGCAGCGCAGGTGGTGGTAGCGCCGGATGGGCAGCGCTATGGTTTTGAGATTACAGCGCATCGCAAGCATTGCTTGCTCAATGGGCTGGATGAAATTGGGCTGACGCTGGAGCACGCGGACGAGATCCGTGCCTATGAGGCGACGCGCCGCCAGCAGCAGCCATGGTTGTTTGCCTGAGTGATCTGGATCGCCCCGCTTCGGGGCGATTTGTTTTTCTGAGTTGAGAGTTTGAGACATGAAGATTGCCATTCTGCCGGGTGACGGCATCGGTCCGGAAATTGTGGCGCAAGCCGTGCGGGTGCTGGATGCCCTGCGCAGCGATGGCTTGCCGATCGAGTATGAATACGGCGTGCTGGGTGGTGGGGCGGTGGATGCCACCGGCAGCCCCTATCCGGAAGCAACGCAAAAGCTGGCACAAGCGGCCGATGCCATCCTGCTGGGTGCCGTCGGTGGCCCGCAGTGGGATAACCTGCCGCGTGAGCAACGCCCGGAACGTGGTCTGCTCGGCATCCGCAAGCAGCTGGGTGTATTTGCCAACCTGCGCCCGGCCGTGCTCTACCCGGAACTGGCCAATGCCTCTACCCTGAAGCCGGAAGTGGTGTCCGGGCTGGACATCATGATCATCCGGGAGCTGGTGGGTGATATTTACTTTGGCGAGCCGCGTGGCATTGAAACCCGCAATGGCGAGCGCGTGGGTTACAACACCATGGTGTACAGCGAGTCGGAGATTCGCCGCATTGCCAAGGTGGCCTTCGAGACGGCCATGCGCCGCAACCGCAAGCTGTGCTCGGTGGACAAGATGAACGTGCTGGAAGCCACCCAGCTGTGGCGCGACGTGGTGACCGAAGTGGGCAAGGACTACCCGCAAGTGGAGCTGAGCCACATGCTGGTAGATAACGCCGCCATGCAGCTGGTGCGCAACCCGAAGCAGTTTGACGTGATGGTGACCGGCAACATGTTTGGCGACATCCTCTCGGATGAGGCCTCGATGCTGACCGGCTCCATCGGTATGCTGCCATCAGCCTCGCTGGACGCCAACAACAAGGGCTTGTACGAGCCTTGTCATGGGTCGGCACCGGACATCGCCGGGAAGAATCTGGCCAATCCGCTGGCAACCATATTGTCAGTAGCCATGATGTTGCGGTACAGTTTTGCCAAGGAAGACGCTGCGCAACGTATTGAAGCAGCAGTTAAATCCGTGCTGGCCCAGGGTCTGCGTACTGCAGACATCTTTGAGGCCGGTACCGAGAAGATCTCCACCACGCAGATGGGCGATGCCGTACTGGCAGCCCTGTAAGCGTATCTGTCGCTGAGCGGAACAGGAAGAACATGAGCAGTGTGCGTTTGATCAACAGCAAGCAACAGCCGGGCAAGCTGACCCCGGCTGGCCGCATTGCGTCCATCAAACGCACCACCACCATCATCACCAAAACCGTGATGAAGGGCTAGTTCACACCTCCTCCGCTTTCGTCCCGCAAGCGGTGGGACGAGGGGAAAAGCGGGGCGCTACCAGCTTGAGGAAAATGGAAATGCGTGTAGGGTTTGTTGGCTGGCGCGGCATGGTGGGTTCCGTGCTGATGCAGCGTATGCGTGAAGAACGCGATTTCGACCTGATCGAGCCGGTGTTCTTCACCACCTCCAATGTGGGCGGTGCGGCCCCGAATGTGGGCAAGGACAGTCCGGCATTGCAGGATGCCCGCTCGATTGACGCCCTGAAAGCGCTGGATGTCATCATTTCCTGCCAGGGTGGCGACTATACCAGTGAAGTTTTTCCGCAGCTGCGTGCGGCGGGCTGGCAAGGCTACTGGATTGATGCCGCCTCCACGCTGCGTCAGGACAAAGACAGCATCATCATTCTTGATCCGGTCAACCTGGATGTGATCCGCGACGGCCTCAAGCGTGGCGTCAAGAACTATATTGGCGGCAATTGCACCGTCAGCCTGATGCTGATGGCGCTGGGCGGTCTCTACCAGAACAATCTGGTCGAGTGGATGAGTGCCATGACCTATCAGGCGGCGTCAGGTGCTGGTGCGCAGAACATGCGCGAGCTGATTCGCCAGATGGGCAGCATCCATGCCGGGGTGTCTGATCTGCTGGCCGACCCGGCTTCCGCCATTCTGGATATCGACGCCAAGGTGGCGGCGACCATGCGCAGCAGCGACTTCCCGACCGACCAGTTCGGCGTGCCGCTGGCAGGCAGCCTGATTCCGTGGATCGACAAGCAACTGGAAAGCGGTCAGAGCAAGGAGGAGTGGAAGGGGCAGGCGGAAACCAACAAGATCCTGGGCCGCGAAGCCAACCCGATTCCGGTGGACGGCATCTGCGTGCGTATTGGTGCGATGCGTTGCCACAGCCAGGCACTGACCATCAAACTCAAGCGCGATGTGCCACTGGATGAGTTGGTGGACATGATCGGCCAGGCCAATGACTGGGTGAAGGTGGTGCCGAATGAGCGTGAAATCAGCGCACGTGAACTGACCCCGACGGCGGTGACGGGTACCTTGTCGGTGCCGGTGGGCCGCCTGCGCAAGCTCAATATGGGGCCGGATTACCTGGGTGCCTTCACGGTGGGTGACCAGCTGCTGTGGGGTGCGGCGGAGCCGTTGCGCCGCATGCTGCGTATCTTGCTGGAGCGCTGACTCGTTTGTAAATCAGCCGGTAGCGTAGGAGTGAGACAGGGTTCATGATATCATCATGAACCCTGTTTATTTTATGAACTGAGCAAGGCATGCCGATGCGTAAACACCGGGCTGGGCTGATGATGCTGTTCGTGGTGCCGATGTTGCACGCCGCACCCTTGTCGCCGGTATTGCGCGCCTTGTCGGTACCTGCCGATACCACCCAGACGAATGTGGCGTGGCAGGATGCAGAAAAATTGCCGCAGACCGTCTGGAAGTGGTCGCGCCAGCAAATCAGCGATCATGGCTACACCCTGCAAGGCAAAATCATGCTGCCCTTGGCCAAGGGGAGTGTGCCGGCCTGGATTGAGCTGAAAGGCGCCCGACTGTATGTGGCGGTGGCTGAACTTCAGCTGGATGCCCGGCGTGCGCAGGGCATGGCCATGCTGCAAGGTGAGCCTGTACAGGCCTTGCGCACGTCGTGTGATGAAGACAGTGCAACGTATCAGTTCCGCTTCTTCAAGGTGGCCGACAAAGGGCGCAAGCCCATGTACGTCAGCTTTGAGTACAGTCAAGGCGCGGCGGGTGAGGGCAGCGAAGTATGGCGGCTGGGGCCGGATGCAGAGAGTGTGCTGGGTGAACGCTGCAAGGTGCAGGGCTGACGCGGCAAGCGGGTAGCCATGGGGGATTCCCCGATGCAGGGCGCGGCGCGCCCTTTTGTTTTGGTAGCAGGAACGGATGGAAAGAAACATGAGTAAACCTTGTCGGCTGGCTTTGGTGGGTGCTACCGGGGCCATGGGGGAAATGGTACTGGAGCAACTGGACAGCCAGGCGGTGCCGGTGACTACCTTGTACCCGCTGGCCAGCACGGATTCGTCTGGTGACACCATCGAATGGCAGGGCAAATCCCTGCGGGTGTCGGCTGTGGATGATTTTGACTTCTCTCAAGCGGATATTGTGGTCTTCGCAGCCAGTGAGCGTGTGGTACAGCGGCATGCAGCGCGAGCACAAGCCAGCGGCTGCATGGTGTTGGATCTCTCGGGTGGCTTGCCGGGTGCCAGCCTGATGGTGCTGGAGGGGGATATTACTTCGTCCAGCATGGTGGTGGCTGAGCCTTTGGCGCACATGCTGGCGCGGGTGTTGCCCAGCTTCGAAGAAGAGTGGGGCGTGGCGGCGGTTCACGTCACCGCCCTGTATCCGGCTGCGTCACGCGGGCGGGATGCTGTAGAGGAACTGGCCCAGCAAACGGTGGCGCTCTTCAATAATCAGGATGTGGAACTGGCAAGTTTTCCGGTGCGCAGTGCATTTAATGCTATACCGCAAGTGGGTGCCTTCATTGATGCACAGCATACCCGCACGGAGCAGCGGGTTGCGGAACAGTTACCCGGCTTGTTGCAGCGGGATGATCTGCTGGTCAGTGTGACGGCGGTGCAGGCCCCGGTGTTTTATGGGTTGGCAGCTTCCGTAACGCTGGAGCTGGATCATGAAGCCTCAGAAGAAGCAGTCAGAACCCGGCTGGATACGGCCCAGACGGTCTTGCTGCGGGATGAGGCCAAGGCGGGGGGCTATATGACGCCCATTGATGTGATTGGCAAGGCCGATGTTTTTGTGAGTCGGCTGCGGCAAATCAGCCCTCGGCGTGTGGGGTTTTGGCTGTGTGCGGACCCGATGTGCCTGAATGCAACAGCAGTGGTGCAATGCGTAGCGAATTGGGTACAGGCATGACATGCTGTTGTAATTTTGTCACGCCGCATTGTTCGTAAATTCTTCATTTAAATGAGCTTTTTACGTAGGCAACTTTATGCTTGTATTTAGCTTGCAACGCTAACTGCATGATGTTATTTTAAAATATGACATTCAATAATATGGCAAGGGCAAGGAGAGGCATCGTGGGCATCTACACTAAAACAACAGCAAGGCTGGTGGCTTCCGCCTTGTTGGCGTTCCCGATGGTTGCCGGCGCTGCGGGTTTGGGAAAGCTGACCGTCCTGTCCGGACTGGGGCAACCCCTGCATGCAGAAATCGAGCTGGTGACCGGGGCTAACGAAGACCCCTCCAACTTCATCATCCGCATGGCTTCGCAAGATGCCTATCGGGATGCGCGGATTGATTTTCCGTCGCAGCTGGCCGGGGCGCGCTTCACGATTGAGCGACGAAGCAATGGCTCGTCGTACGTGCGCATGGTGACGGGACAGCCCGTCAATGAGCCGTTTGTCGATGTGCTGGTCGAGCTGTCCTGGTCGTCTGGCAAGGTGGTGAAAGAGTTCACCGCGCTGCTCGACCCCGCCGACTACAAGATGACGGCCAAGCCCACCGGCAATGCGCCAACGGTCAACCTGCCCACGACCAAAGGCAGCAAAGGCAGCAAGAAACAGAACTTCCGCTCCAGCATTCCGCTGGATCAGCAGCTGCTGGCCAATGGTCAGCCTGCGGCCGACAAGCCAGCCAAACCTGCCAAGCCCGCCAAAACCGAGCCAGCAGCTGAGCCTGCCAGCGGTGATTACACCGTGAAGCGGGGCGACACACTGGCCAGCATCGCGGGTCGCAACAAATATGATGATGTTTCGCTGGAGCAAATGCTGGTTGGGCTGTATCAAGCCAACCCCGATGCTTTCGAGCGTAACAACATGAACCGCATGAAGGTTGGCAGCATCATCAAGGTGCCCGACCAGGCTGCGGTTCAGGCCATTTCGCAGACGGAAGCCCGCAAGGAGATCCGCCTGCATGCGTCCAACTGGAGCGGTTATCGCCAGCAGGTGGCCAGCAATGCGGCACAGCAGCCCGCCTCCGGCAGCAGTGAGTCTGGCCAGTCCAGCAGCGGCAAGATTGAAACCAAGGTGGTGGACAAGGGTGCCGCTGCCGCCAACGGCGACAAGGGTACCGTCAAGGTGACCCAGGGCCAGATCGGCAAGGCCAGCGCCAATAGCGATGCCACCAGCAACAAGGCAGCCAAGGACAAGGTGCAGGCGCTGGAAGCAGAAGCACTGGCGCGAGACAAGAAGCTGAAGGAACTGCAGGACCGGGTGGCTGAGCAGGAAGCGCTGAACAAGAAGCTGAGCGATTTGCTAAAGCTGAAGGACGCGGAAATGAAGCGCCTTCAGGATCAGGCCAAAGCAGGGCAGAGCGGCAAACCGACTGAGCCGGTCAAGCCTGCAGAACCGACCAAACCTGCTGAGCCGGTCAAGCCCGCAGAACCCACCAAACCTGCAGTAGCCTCCGAACCGCTGCCGGTCGCTGCGGCTTCGGCAGCGCCGGTGGCCAGTGCTGCTGTGGAAACCGCCAGCAGTGAAGCCAAACCGCAAGTGGCGAGTGCCGAGCAGGAGGCTTCCAAGCCTGCCGCCAAACCGCGCCGTGTTGCACCTGTTCAGGAGGCACCTGCCCCTGAGCCGGAATGGACCGATGTGGTGATGGAGAACTTGCCCATCATTGGTGGCGCAGTCGGTGCTGTGGCGCTGATTGGCGGGTTGCTGGTGATGCGCCGCCGTCGTCGTGGCCGCTTTGACGACAGCATCATCACGGGCAGTGACCTGCGCGCCAATACCAATATTGGCAATACCGGTGGCGCCATCATCAATACCGGCGCGACGGAAAACTCCTTCCTGACCGATTTCAGCCGCGAAGGCCTGGGGCAGATCGATACCGATGAGGTCGATCCGATTGCTGAAGCAGAGGTTTACCTCGCTTATGGCCGCGATCCGCAGGCAGAAGAAATCCTGAGGGATGCCCTGCACAAGGATGGCACCCGCCACGAAGTGCGGGTCAAGTTGATGGAGATTTACGCCAATCGCAAGGATGTGACAGCGTTCAACGCGCAAGCCGCCGAACTGCACAAGCATACCCAGGGGATGGGGCCGCAGTGGAGCAAGGCTGCCGAGATGGGCCGCCAGGTCGATCCGCAAAACCCGCTCTATGGTGGCAGCCAGCAAGAGGCGATGAGCAAGACGGCCAGCATGCCTGCGGTTGAAGCAGCCGCCCCGGTGGCCGCTGCCGCGGCTGCAGCTCCGGCGGCAACCGATCTGGACTTCGACCTTGGCCTGCCGGGTGATGAGCCGGCGGCGGCGTCCGCGCCTGCCATGGACCAGACTCAGAAACTGGATCTGGACTTCGATCTCGGAACCCCGGCTGAGGCTGCTGTGACTGCAGAACCGGAGGCCGCTGCCGATGAAACACCGGTATTGCTGGACTTCGATCTGGGCGACATGAACCTGAGCGCGCCAGATGCACCGGCTGCCAGCGCTGCGGAGGAAGCGCCGTCGCTGGATCTGGACATGTCGCTTGATATGCCGGAGCTGGAGATGGATGCCCCGGCTGCTGCGCCAGCAGCTGAAGCCGCAGCTGACGAAGCTGCCATGCTGGACTTCAACTTTGACCTGGATGCGCCCAAGGCTGCGGCACCAAGTGCTGCCCCGGCTGCAGACGATGGCCTCGACATGGATCTTGGCGACATCAGCTTGGACCTCGGCGAATCGTCCGCCGGCGAGGTGGGTGAGTTCTCGATGGATGAGGGCGACGATCCGGTGGCCACCAAGCTGGATCTGGCCAAAGCCTATATCGAAATGGGTGACCAGGAAGGTGCGCGCGAGATCTTGGGCGAAGTGGAGCAGGAGGGCAGTGGTGAGCAGCAATCCGAAGCCCGGCGCTTGCTGGATCAGCTGAAGTAAGCTACAGGGCAGGTCAGATGACCTGCCTTTGCCTGTGCGCAAGACCATGCATACAGCAACCTCATTGAGGTTGCTGTATGCATTTTGGGGTGTCCATTTGGGAGGGGCAGTGGTATAACCCATGCCTGTTCAAATACAAGGAAATGGCATGCGTTGGGTGTTGGGGCTGGAATATCGGGGCACCGCCTTTGCGGGCTGGCAGCGCCAGCCGCAGGTAGATACCCTGCAAGCCCGGCTGGAGGCGGCGATTGAAACCATCGCCGGGCAATTCAGCACCGTGCATGCTGCAGGGCGTACGGATCGCGGCGTGCATGCCAGCATGCAGGTGGTGCATTTTGATACCGAGGTACACCGGCTGGAGCAGGCCTGGGTGCGTGGGGTCAATAGTCACTTGCCGGATGATATGGCCGTGTTATGGGCGCGCCCGGTTGAGGCACCCTTTCATGCCCGGTTTTCCGCCATGCGGCGACGTTACCGTTATTTCCTGTACAGCCACCCGGTACGGCCCGGCCTGCTGGCGACCCGCGTGGGCTGGCTGCATCACAAGCTGAGCCTGCAAAGCATGCAGGAGGCCGCCAGCTGCCTGCTGGGGGAGCATGACTTCAGTGCGTTTCGCTCCAGCGAATGTCAGGCCAAATCGCCCATCAAGCATTTGCAACAGCTGAGCTTGCATACCCATGATGCACCGGGCCGGCAGGGCGAGCTGATCGAGCTGCGTTTTACCGCCAATGCCTTCCTGCATCACATGGTGCGCAATATGGTCGGGGCCTTGGTGCACGTGGGGACCGGACGGGCCCCGGTCAGCTGGATGGCCGATCTGCTGGCCAGTCGTGACCGCAGCAAGGGGGCGCCGATGTTTGCGGCTGAGGGTTTGTATCTGGCCGGTGTCGAGTACCCGGAGGTATATCAGCTGCCAACCTGGCATGACGAAGGCCGCCTGTTCTGGTAAGGTAGGCTGCGCTGCAGGTCCTTTCATATTTCATCGAGTTTCCCCATGCGTACCCGCGTCAAGATATGCGGCCTGAGCCGTCCAGAGGATGTGGCGGCGGCGGCCCAAGCCGGAGCAGACGCCATTGGACTGGTGTTTTATCCGCCCAGCCCCCGTGGTGTGAGCATTGCGCAAGCCGCAGGCTTGCTCCGCCATGTACCTGCCTTTGTCTCCACAGTGGGCTTGTTTGTCGATCCCACTGAGGCCGAGGTGCGGCAAGTGCTGGCCCAATGCCCGCTGGATGTGCTGCAGTTTCATGGCGATGAATCGCCGTCGTTCTGCCGCAGCTTCGGTCGTCCTTACCTGAAAGCAGTGCGGGTCAAACCGGGGCTGGATTTGCTACAATATGCCGAAAACTACGCCGATGCGGCCGGTTTGTTGCTGGATGCTTGGGTGGCCGGGGTGCCGGGCGGGACGGGGCAGTCGTTTGACTGGTCGCTGATCCCGGCGGATTTGCCTTTGCCGTTGATTCTGGCAGGTGGGCTGGACCCGGACAACGTGGCCGAGGCCATTGGCCGTGTCAAACCTTGGGCCGTTGACGTGTCCGGCGGGGTAGAGCGGGAAAAAGGGGTCAAGGACCCGGCGCGCATCGAAGCGTTCATGCGTGCAGTGGCAACAACCTATGTGGGGTAAGCAATGAAGCAGGTCGATTTCCGCAGTGTGCCGGATGCCCGTGGTCATTTTGGCCCTTATGGTGGCGTCTATGTCGCTGAAACCCTGATGTCGGCACTGGATGAGCTGCGGCAACAGTACGAGCACTTCAAGCAAGATGACGCCTTTCGTCGTGAGTTTGAATACGAACTGAAGCACTTTGTGGGCCGCCCCAACCCGGTGTATCACGCCGCGCGCTGGTCCGAACAGCTGGGTGGTGCGCAAATCTATCTGAAGCGCGAAGACCTGAACCATACCGGCGCACACAAGATTTCCAACGCCATGGGGCAAGCGTTGCTGGCGCGCCGCATGGGCAAGCGCCGGGTGATTGCCGAGACTGGTGCGGGTCAGCATGGCGTGGCCAGCGCGACCGTTGCCGCGCGCTATGGTATGGAGTGCGTGGTGTACATGGGCGAGGAAGACGTACAGCGTCAGGCCCCTAATGTATTCCGCATGAAACTGCTGGGGGCCACCGTGGTGCCCGTGTCCAGTGGCTCACGCACCCTGAAGGATGCGCTGAACGAAGCGATGCGCGACTGGGTGACCAATGTGGACCACACCTTCTACATTCTCGGCACCGCAGCGGGCCCGCACCCCTACCCGATGATGGTGCGGGATTTCCTGTCGGTGATCGGCCGCGAAGCACGGGCGCAGATTCTGGAGCTGACCGGGCGCCTGCCGGACCAGGTGGTGGCCTGCGTGGGCGGCGGTTCCAACGCCATCGGCATGTTCCACGGTTTCCTGCAGGATGAGGCGGTGAAGCTGGTTGGCGTCGAGGCGGGTGGGCATGGTCTGGACAGCGGCAAGCATGCCGCCCCCTTGTCCGCCGGACAACCGGGCATTTTGCATGGTGCGCGTTCTTACCTGATGCAGGATGAAAACGGGCAGGTCATTGAAACCCACTCCATCTCTGCCGGGCTGGATTATCCAGGCGTGGGGCCAGAGCACAGCTGGCTCAAGGATGTGGGTCGCGCCGAATATACGGCGGTGACCGATGATGAGGCCATGCAGGCGTTCAACGACCTGTGCCGTTTTGAAGGGATCATCCCGGCGCTGGAGAGCAGCCATGCCCTGGCGCATGCCCGGCGTATCGCCCCGACCTTGTCGCGCGACCAGTCGATCCTTGTCTGCCTGTCTGGCCGTGGCGACAAAGATATCAATACCGTCGCCAAGCGCATGGGCATTACCCTGTAAGCGCCGCTCCGCAACCCGAATACTGAAAGCATCATGTCCCGTATCGACGCCCTGTTTTCCGACTTGCAACAGCGTGGCCGCAAAGCGCTGATCCCTTTCATCACCGCCGGGGATCCACACCCCGGACAAACCGTCAGCCTGATGCACGCGCTGGTCGCCGGTGGCGCCAACCTGATCGAACTCGGTGTGCCGTTTTCCGACCCGATGGCCGATGGCCCGGTGATCCAGCGTGCCAGCGAGCGTGCCTTGAAACACGGTGTCGGACTCGGGCAGGTGCTCGACATGGTGGCCGAATTCCGCAAGACCGATAGCCAGACGCCGGTGGTGTTGATGGGCTATGCCAACCCGGTCGCGCGAATGGGTTATGAGGTGTTCGCAAATCGTGCGAAAATGGCGGGCGTTGACGGTCTGCTGACGGTGGATGTGCCGCCGGAAGAGAGTGATGAGCTGCTGACAGCCCTGAAGGCGCAGCAGATCGCCCCGATCTACCTGCTGGCACCGACCACGCCGGAAGCCCGGATCAAGGCGATTGCCGAGCGGGCACAGGGCTATGTCTACTATGTCTCCCTCAAGGGGGTGACCGGGGCCAGTCACGTGGATTACAGTGCAGTGGGTGCGCGCATGCCTGAGCTGCGCAAGCACATTCACTTGCCAATCGGGGTCGGCTTTGGCATCAGCGATGGTGCTGGAGCCGCAGCCGTGGCCAAGGTGGCGGACGCCGTCATCATAGGCTCGCGGCTGGTGAAGGAAATTGAAAGCAGCACGGCTGACACGCTGGCAGGGAACCTGCAGCGGCTGGTGGCCGAGCTGCGTGCTGCCATGGATGCGGCTACCGCTGCGTGATGGGCAGTGCTCCCGGTGACGGGAGGTGCGTAATTGGATGTGAGGATAAACCATGAGCTGGTTACAAAAACTGCTGCCGCCCAAAATCAAAAGCAAACCGGCAGGTGGCAAGACCGTGGTGCCGGAAGGCCTGTGGAGCAAGTGCTCTGCTTGTGAAGCTGTGCTGTACCGGACTGACCTGGAAAATAACCAGTTCGTCTGCCCGAAGTGCAAT
This sequence comes from Leeia aquatica, assembly GCF_012641365.1. Taxonomy (NCBI): domain Bacteria; kingdom Pseudomonadati; phylum Pseudomonadota; class Betaproteobacteria; order Neisseriales; family Leeiaceae; genus Leeia; species Leeia aquatica. Next base: position 474,830 of record NZ_JABAIM010000001.1, on the reverse strand, counting down.
CACCACAACCCGCTGGGCGCGCGGGCCCGGCTGGAAATGCTGCTGGATCCGGAAGGTCGTTTCGAGCTGGCCTCCGAGGTCAAGCCGATCGACATCCTGCGTTTCAAGGACAGCAAGCGCTATGTCGATCGTCTGGAAGCGGCTGAAGCGGCAACCGGCGAGACCGATGCCCTGCTGGTGATGCAAGGTGCCATCCTGCGTCAGCCGGTGGTGGCGGCGGCCTTTGAGTTCAAGTTTATCGGCGGTTCGATGGGCTCGGTGGTGGGCGAGCGCTTTGTGCGGGGGGTCAACGCCGCACTGGAACAGAACGTGCCTTTCATCAGTATTGCCGCTTCCGGTGGCGCCCGCATGCAGGAGGGGATGAATTCCCTGATGCAGATGGCCAAAACCAGCGCCGCGCTCACCCGGCTGGCCGATCGCAAGCTGCCATATATCTCCTTGCTGACGGATCCGACCATGGGTGGCGTGTCCGCCAGTTTTGCCTTCCTCGGTGACGTCGTGATGGCCGAGCCGGGGGCCGAAATCGGCTTTGCCGGTTCCCGCGTGATTGAGCAGACGGTGCGCGAAACCCTGCCGGAAGGCTTCCAGCGTTCCGAATTCCTGCTGGAGCATGGCGCCATCGACATGATTGTGGATCGTCGTGACTTGCGTCGTCGTATTGCCGAGCTGCTGACCCTGCTGCAGAACAACCCGCCGTTGGACGCCTGATGCCACTGGCGACCACGCAGCACGGAGAGGCTAATGCCTTGCCGCAGGATGTGAGCGGCTGGCTGGCTCACCTGGAAGCCCTGCACGCGGATGTGATCGAGCTGGGCTTGGCCCGCGTGCAAGGGGTAATCCAGCAGATGGCGCTCAAGCCAACCTGTCCGGTCATCATGGTGGCGGGCACCAATGGCAAGGGTTCGACTTGCGCCATGCTGGAGCGCATCTACAGTGCTGCGGGCTACAAGGTGGGCGTCTACAGCTCACCGCACTTGCTGCGCTACCACGAGCGGGTCCGTCTGAATGTGCAGCCGATAGATGATGCGGCACTGTGCGCTTCCTTTGCGGCTGTCGAGCAAGGGCGCGGTCTGGTGGCGCTGACCTATTTCGAGTTTGGCACGCTGGCCGCGGTAGCGGCGTTCATGGCTGCAGCGGTCGATGTCATGATTCTGGAAGTCGGGCTGGGTGGGCGGCTGGACGCGGTCAATGCCTTTGAGCCGGATGCCTCCATCATCACCAGCATTGACCTTGATCATCAGGCCTTGCTGGGCGATACCCGCGAGCTGATCGGTTTTGAGAAAGCCGGGATTTATCGCAGTGGCAAACCTGCCATCTGTACCGACCCGGAGATCCCGGCATCCATCGTGGCGCATGCGCGCTCGATTGGCGCTCACTGGTTACCACTGCAGCGGGATTCCAGCGGCGATGGTTTCGGCTACCGCCGCATGGAAAACCAGTGGGAGTGCTGGTGCGAGGGGCGAGCCTTCCATTCCTTGCCCATCCCGGCGCTGCGCGGCAGTTATCAGCTCGCCAATGCCGCAGCGGCACTGGCAGCCATTACGCAGCTCAATGCACGTCTGCCGGTCAGCATGGGGGCGGTGCGTCGTGGCCTGCTGGAAGTGGAGTTGCCGGGGCGGTTTCAGGTGTTGCCGGGTCGTCCGGCGGTGGTGCTCGATGTCGGGCATAATCCGCATGCTGCGCGGGCCTTGGTGCAGAATCTGTCGCAGATGGGCTATTTCGAGCGTACCTTTGCCATTTGCGGCATGATGCAGGACAAGGATCAGCTGGCGGTGCTGCAGGCGATGCAGCCGCAAGTGGATCACTGGCTGTTTTGTGATCTGCCGCCGCCACGGGGTGCCAAAGCGGAAACCTTGCAGGCGCTGGCGAGTCAGAGTGCAGGCAAGGCCAGTGTATTTGCCTCCCCGGAAGCCGCATGGCAGTTTGCCCAGCGAGAGGCGGGGGAGCGGGACCGGATTGTGGTGTTTGGTTCCTTTGTGACGGTAGGTGCGGTATTGCAGGCGCGGGATAAGGCAGGGGCGCATTGAAAGTGGACGCGGACAAGCCCGAGGTGCCGTCCACCGCATGGCAGCGATGGCAGGCGCGAACGGCCCAGCGCAAGCGCTGGGGGCATGTGCTCTACGGCGTGGCTTTACTGGCGGTGTTATTGATTACGCTGTTTCCGGTTCACCGGCCCAGGAAGCCGCAGGCAGCGGCCACCCCGGTGCAACATGCTGCATCCCTGCCGCCCAGCGAGGCATCTGGCCGCTAGGTCATGAACGGCTGCCAAGGGCAGGCACCAGAATAGGGCGTTACACCAGATGCTGCAGGGTGTGACGACGGAAAATTGACTCACCATCGGTCCGCAAGGGCTGATGATACTGCCAGAGCGGCGCGGGGCAATCATGGGCGCTCGGGTAGGGATAAACAAGGATGGCTGACAAGGTGTCGCGGATTCAGAGTCTGAGTGATGAGCAGCAACAACTGAAGCGTCGTGCACGCCGCCGTCTGGTCGGTGCCCTGGCGCTGGTCCTGCTGATGGTGATTTTCCTGCCGATGGTGCTGGATCAGAAACCGCGTGCGGTGGAGCAGGATATCCCGATCGACATCCCCGAACCGGATGGCTCGACACCGCCACTGAAACCCGGCACCGCTTCCGCAGCGGATACGCCTCAGCCCCCCGCTGTGGTGACGCAGCCGACGGAGACGCCTGCTTCCGTGTCCAAGCCTGCGACGGCCACCACCAAGCCGGAGGCGACGACGCCCAAGCCCACCACCAAACCTGAAAAGCCAACTGAGGGTGCCAAGCCTGCAGCGGATAATACCAGCAAGCCCACCAAGCCGACTGCGACCAAGCCTGCTGAGGATGATCCACTCAATGCCTTGGTGAGTGCGCGCGAGCAGCAAGCCAGCACTGAGCGTCCGGCGGCCGCAGCGGGCAAATGGTCGGTACAGTTTGCGGCGCTGAATGATGCCAGCAAAGCCAAGGCCTTGCTGAAAACCCTGTCCGGACAGGGTTTCAAGGCCTATGTGGTGACCATTCATACCCCGAATGGCGAAGTCAGCAAGGTGCGTGCCGGGCCATACGGCAGCAAGGATGAAGCCGATCAAGCCCGGCAGAAAGCCGAGGCAGCCGGTTTGCAGGCCATTGTGGTGGCGGGCAGGTGATGTCGATTGATCTTCACCGCCGGGAGGCGTCTGTTTGACCAGCTTTGACTACATGCTGTTGGCCGTAGTAGGGGCCTCGGTGGTGTTGGCGGTCATGCGCGGCCTGGTGCGCGAACTGCTGGCACTGCTGACCTGGCTGGTGGCTTACGCGCTGGCGCAGACCTTTTATATGGATCTGATTCCGTACTTGCCGGCAGACATACCGAATCTGGCCCTGAAAATGCTGGTGGCCTTCGCCATCCTGATGATGGCTGGCTGGTTGCTGATGAGTTTGCTCAGCATCACCTTGCATGAGCTGATCAAAGGCAGTGGCTTGCAGCCGCTGGACCGGGCGCTGGGCGGCGTGTTTGGCTTGCTGCGTGGCTTGCTGGTGGCGCTGGTGATGGTGATGCTGGGCGGGCTGACCCGCTTGCCGCAGAGCGATTTCTGGCGTAATGCTGCTTTCAGTGCGCCGATGGAGGCGCTGGTCTTGCAAAGCAAACCCTGGCTGCCGGAAGGCCTGGCCAAGAGCATCCGTTTTGACCCCGCGCCGGAAGGCGAGGGGATGAGCAGCCCGTAATCATTGCCGTTGCGGGTACCCCCCTGACAGAAAGAGGCAAGTCGTTATGTGTGGTATTTTGGGCACCGTTGGCCAGCAACCGGTCAACCAGTTGTTGTACGACGGTCTGCTGGTTCTTCAGCACCGTGGGCAGGATGCCGCAGGCATCGTGACCGCCAATGGCAATTCCTTCCACATGCACAAGGGCAATGGCCTGGTGCGTGATGTGTTCCGCACCCGTAATATGCGCTCGCTGATGGGTCATGCCGGGATTGCCCATGTGCGCTATCCGACTGCGGGCTCCTCCTCGGTGGCAGAGTCGCAGCCGTTCTATGTCAACTCACCGTTTGGTGTGGTGCTGGCACACAACGGCAATCTGACCAACGCCGAACAGCTGAAACAGGAAATGTTCCAGCTCGACCTGCGGCATATCAACACCCACTCCGATTCCGAAGTGTTGCTCAATGTGCTGGCACATGAGCTGCAAAAGCAGAGCAAGGGTACCCGGCTGGATGCAGATGGCGTGTTTGCTGCCATTTCCGCCGTACATCGCCGCTGTCGTGGTGCTTATGCGGTAGTCGCCATGATCGCAGGGCATGGTTTGGTGGCTTTCCGCGACCCTTACGGCATTCGCCCGCTGGTGTATGGTGAGGCTGATACGGCACTGGGCAAGGAATATCTGGTGGCGTCCGAGTCGGTGGCGCTGGATTCGCTCGGTTTTCACATGGTGCGGGATGTGGCGCCGGGTGAGGCACTGTATATCGAGTTTGATGGTACTTTCCACAACCGCCAGTGTGCCGAGAACCCCAGCCTCAACACCTGCATCTTTGAGTTTGTGTATCTGGCGCGACCGGATTCGGTGATCGACGGCGCATCGGTGCATGAAACCCGCCTCAACATGGGCAGCGGTCTGGCCGACAAGGTGCGCCATGAGCTGAACGGCGAGCAGATTGACGTGGTGATCCCGATTCCGGACTCCAGCCGCCCCAGCGCACTGCAGCTGGCCAACAAGCTGAACCTGCCGTACCGCGATGGTTTCATCAAGAACCGCTACATTGGTCGCACCTTCATCATGCCGGGCCAGGCCATGCGCAAGAAGTCGGTACGGCAGAAACTGAACGCCATCGGCATGGAGTTCAAAGGCAAGAATGTGTTGCTGGTGGATGACTCCATCGTGCGCGGCACCACCAGCCGTGAAATCGTGCAGATGGCGCGCGATGCCGGGGCGACCAAGGTATTCTTCGCCTCGGCTGCGCCGCCGGTGCGTTTCCCCTACGTCTACGGTATTGACATGCCCAGCCGCAGCGAGCTGCTGGCCAATGGTCGTAGCCATGAGCAGATTGCCGCTGAAATCGGTGCTGATGCGGTGATCTACCAGGACCTCGACACGCTGAAAGCCGCAGTACGGGCGGCCAATCCGGCCAATACCTCGTTCGATGCCTCCTGCTTTGATGGTTGCTATACCACGGGCGACATCACCGAAGCCTATCTGGCCGGTATCGAGAATCGCCATAGTGATGGTTCGGCGGATGCGGCGGATGATGGCCAGACCCGCAATCTGGACCTGAATCTGGGCGTGGCCGAGCAAGCCTTGCGTTACGGAGAGTAAACACATGCAGCAGCAGGGAGCCGGTACACCGGACTGGGATGATGAGACGCTGGCCATCCGCGCCGGCACGGAACGCTCACCCTTTGGCGAGCACAGCGAGGCGATGTATCCCACCTCGAGCTATGTGTTCACTTCCGCTGCTGAAGCGGCTGCCCGCTTTGCCGAGGTGGAGCCGGGTTATACCTACTCGCGCTTTACCAATCCCTCTGTCACCATGTTTGAAAACCGGCTGGCGGCGCTGGAAGGGGCAGAGCGCTGTGTGGCCACTGCCAGCGGCATGTCGGCCATCAATGCGCTGTGCATGGCCTTGCTGAAGCAGGGTGACCACATCGTCGCCTCGCAAAGCCTGTTTGGCTCCACCATTGGCCTGTTCAACAACATCCTCTCCCGCTTCGGCATCAGTGTCAGCTATGTGCCGCTGTCGGAGACAGCCGCTTGGCGCGATGCGGTGCAGCCAAATACCCGCCTGTTCTTCATGGAAACACCGTCCAACCCGCTGACCGAAGTGGGCGATATCCGCGCCGTGGCGGAAATTGCGCACCAGGCGGGTGCACTGCTGGCGGTCGACAACTGTTTTGCGACCCCGATCCTGCAGAAGCCTTTGCAGATGGGGGCGGATCTGGTGGTGCATTCGGCCACCAAATATCTGGATGGACAGGGTCGCGTGCTGGGTGGCGCGGTGCTGGGCAAGGCGGACCTGATGCAGCAAGTATTCCTCTACCTGCGCACCGCCGGGCCGACGCTGTCTGCCTTCAATGCCTGGGTGCTGTTGAAGGCACTGGAAACCTTGCCGCTGCGCATGGAGCGGCACTGCCGCAACGCTGCCGAACTGGCCGCCTGGCTGCAAGCGCAGTCGGCGGTCAAGCGGGTGTTCTATCCCGGTTTGCCTGACCACCCGCAGCATGAGCTGGCCAGCGCGCAACTGGCACTGCCGGGTGGCATGCTGTCTTTTGTGGTGGTGGGCGGGCGTGAGGCCGCATGGCAGGTGATTGATGCCTGCCAGCTGATTTCCATCACCGGCAATTTGGGGGATTCGCGCAGCACCATCACCCACCCGGCCACCACCACCCACTTCCGCATCAGCCCGGAGGCCCGTGAGCTGGCGGGTATTGGTGAGGGGCTGCTGCGGGTGTCGGTCGGGCTGGAGTCAGTACAGGATCTGCAAGCGGACCTGGCACGGGGGCTGGCCCGTCTGGCGTAAGGCGCGCTGGACGCACCGGGGTGCGCCTGTCCGTGAGGGCGCTTCTCCGGTACAATGCGGGGTTATGCTTGGAGAGGTGCCGCGATGCGCTATGTGTTCCTGCTGCTGAAAATCACCCTGTTCATCCTGCTGCTGGCGTTTGCCATGAAAAACGGCCAGACGGTCAGTCTGAACCTGTTTCAGGGTCATGCCTGGCAGACGCCGCTGGTGGTGTTGCTGCTGGTGTTCTTTGCCGTGGGCACCCTGTTTGGCCTGCTGGCCAGCATGGTGTTCGTGATGCGCGTGCGTCGTGAGTTGCTCGCCCTCAAACGGGAGTTGCGCAACCGCAATGCTGCTGCCAGCCCGCTGACCCAACCGGCATCCGACGCCGTTCTCTGATCTGACGGATCCACTGTGGAATTTGATTACCTCTGGTTGTTGCTGCTGCCGGTGTTCTTTGGGCTGGGCTGGCTGGCGGCCCGTATCGACATCCGGCAATTGCTGCGCGATTCGCGGGCGGTGCCCAAGGCCTATTTTGAAGGATTGAATTTTCTGCTCAATGAGCAACCGGACCGGGCATTGGGCGCGCTGGTCAGCGTGGCGCATCACCACCCGGATGCGGTGGAGCTACAGTTTGCCTTGGGCAGCCTGTTCCGCAAACGGGGCGAGCTTGACCGTGCCATCAAGCTGCATCAATCCATTCTGCAACGTCCCGATCTGAGCCCCGATGTGCGCTCACAAGCCCTGCAGGCGCTGGGTGAGGATTACCAGCGAGCAGGCCTGCTGGACCGGGCGGAAGACAGTTACCGCCAGTTGCTGGATAACGGCCAGGCCACCGAGGCCCGCATGGCGCTGCTGAACATCTATCAGCAGGAGCGGGAGTGGCAGAAGGCCATCGACATGGCCAGCCAACTGCCGGATGCTGCGCATGCCCACCAGCATGAAGTGGCACAGTTCTACTGTGAGCTGGCCCAGCGGGCGATGAGCGCTTCACAGTGGGAGGTGGCGGGGCCGTATTTGCAATCCGCACTGGAAGTGCACCGTAAATGCGTACGTGCCACCCTGCTGCAAGGTGATCTGGCCTTGATGCAAGGCCAGCCCGATGCCGCGCGGCAAGCGTGGCTGCGCATCGAGCAGCAGAACCCGGACTACTTGCACATGGTGGCCGAGAAGGTGCTGCGCATCTATCAGGATGAAGGACGGCAGGATGAAGGGCTGACGCTGTTGCGTGGTTTGTATCAGCGCTACCCGAGCCTGGATTTGCTGGAGCCCCTTAATCTGGCGTTGCAGCAGGCCGGAAAACTGCAGGACAGTTACGAGCTGCTGCGCGATGAAGTGCGCCGTCAGCCCTCGCTGCTCGGTCTGGACCGACTGCTGCAGGTGCAGCTGCTGGTGGCGCCACCGGAGCGCCGTGCTGACCTCGAGCAGGTGCGTAACCTGGTCCACCAGCATGCCGACAAGCACAATATGCACAGCTGCCGCCATTGCGGCTTCCGTGCCCGCCAGTATTTCTGGCATTGCCCGGGCTGCGCCGAGTGGGAAAGCTATAGCGCCCTGCGCGGGCAAGCCAGTTTGCCGTAGAGGATGGCCCTGATGACTTTGCTTCATTCGCCCCGCATTGTGGTGGCACTGGATTATGCCGATGCCGCCTCCGCCCTAGCCTTGGCCCGACAGCTGGACCCCAAGGCCTGCCGCCTGAAAGTGGGCAAAGAGCTGTTCACCTGTGCAGGCCCAGCGATCGTGGAGCAGCTGCAGGCGCTGGGGTTCAGCCTGTTTCTTGACCTCAAGTTTCATGATATTCCGAATACGGTGGCGCAAGCGGTACGAGCGGCCGCAGAGCTGGGGGTGTGGATGGTCAATGTCCATGCCTCCGGCGGTCGCCGCATGATGGAAACCACGCGCGAGCGGGTTGAGGGCTTGTCACATCGCCCGCTGTTGATCGCTGTCACCGTACTGACCAGCATGCAGCAGGACGAGCTGGCCGAGCTGGGTGTACAGGGCACGCTGGAGCAGCATGTGCTGCGGCTGGCTGCGCTGACCCGCAGCAGCGGTTTTGATGGGGTGGTGAGTTCTGCGCAGGAAGTGCAGCCGATCAAGCAAGCGTGCGGTGCCGGATTCCTGACCGTCACCCCGGGGATTCGCCCGGCCAGCGCGGCAGCGGACGATCAGGCGCGCATCCTGACCCCGGCTGAAGCCATCGCCATTGGCAGTGACTATCTGGTGGTGGGGCGGCCCATTACCCGAGCAGAAGATCCGTTGGCGGCCTTGCACGCCATCCGGCAGGAGATTGGAGAAGTGGTTTGAAGATTACCGTAGTCGGTTCCGGTTATGTCGGGCTGGTCAGTGGCGCTTGTCTGGCCGATGTGGGCAATATGGTGCTGTGTCTGGATGTGGATGCCCGCAAGGTCGCCCGCCTGCAGCAGGGCGAAGTGCCGATCCATGAGCCGGGGCTGGATGAAGTGATCCGCCGTAATGTGGCGGCAGGCCGCCTGTCGTTTACCACCGATGCAGCTGAGGCGGCTGCCTTTGGCACCGTGCAGTTCATCGCGGTGGGGACGCCGCCGGGTGAGGATGGCTCGGCGGATCTGCAGTATGTACTGGCGGCGGCCCGACAGTTGGCGCGCCATATGACGGAATACCGTGTGATCGTGGACAAGTCCACGGTACCGGTGGGTACCGCCGATCAGGTACGGCAGGCGGTACAGCAGGAGCTGCAGGCGCGGGGTGTGGATATCCCGTTCAGCGTGGTATCCAATCCGGAGTTCCTGAAGGAAGGGGCGGCCATTGAAGATTTCATGCGCCCCGACCGCATCGTGGTCGGGTGTGAGGATGAGACGGCACGCAAACTGATGCGTGAGCTGTATGCGCCGTTCCAGCGTAATCATGACCGCATGGTGTGGATGGACGTGCGCTCTGCCGAGCTGACCAAGTATGCAGCGAATGCCATGCTGGCGACGCGGATTTCCTTCATGAACGAACTGGCCAATCTGGCCGAACGCCTGGGCGCGGACATTGAGCTGGTCCGCCAAGGCATCGGCTCTGACCCGCGCATTGGCTATCATTTTCTCTATCCGGGCATTGGTTATGGTGGCTCCTGCTTCCCTAAGGACGTGCAGGCCCTGCAGCGCACTGCGCAGGCTTCGGGCGTCGAACTGGCGGTGCTGGCAGCGGTAGAGCATGCCAATGAGCAGCAGAAGCAGCGACTGGTGGATAAGGTGGTGCAACGCTTTGGTGAGGACCTGGTCGGGCGGCATTTTGCCCTGTGGGGACTGGCATTCAAGCCCAATACCGACGACATGCGTGAAGCGCCCAGCCTGACCATCCTGCAAGGGCTGTTGCAGCGCGGTGCGACGGTGGCGGTGTTTGACCCGATTGCCATGGAGACCGGACGGGTGGCGATGCAGGCTGCCGGTATCGCGCTGGATCGCGTGCAGTTTGCTGAATCGGCCAATGCAGCGGTGGCGCAAGCCGATGCCTTGCTGATCGCTACCGAGTGGAAGCCATTCCGTAGCCCGGACTTCGAGTGGTTAAAGCAAGCGCTGAAAACGCCGGTCATCTTTGACGGGCGGAACCTGTACGATCCGGCACTGGTACGCGCCCAAGGCTTTGAATATCTGGCGATGGGACGTTAAGCCGCTGGTAATGGGACAACAAAAAGCCCCTTGCAAGCAAGGGGCTTTTTGATTGCGTGCAGTCTGAGAATCAGGCGCGGCGCTTGAATTCACCGGTGCGGGAATCGATTTCGATCTTTTCACCGATTTCGATGAAGGCAGCTACTTGCAGCTCGAAGCCGCTGGCCAGACGCGCAGCCTTCATCACCTTGCCAGAAGTGTCGCCACGGGCGACCGGCTCGGTGTAAGCCACTTCGCGCACGATGGTGGTCGGCAGTTCAACCGAGATGGCCTTGCCATCGTAGAACACCACTTCGCACTGGTCTTCCATGCCGTCTTCCAGGAAGTTCAGCACGTCACCCAGGTTGTCCTTTTCCACTTCGTACTGGTTGTACTCGGCGTCCATGAACACATACATCGGGTCGGCAAAGTAGGAGTAGGTGCATTCACGCTTTTCCAGCACCACCACGTCGAATTTTTCATCGGCCTTGTAAACGGCTTCCGAAGCAGCGCCGGTCAGCAGGTTCTTCATCTTCATCTTCACGACCGAGGCGTTACGGCCAGACTTGGAGAATTCGGTTTTCTGCACGACCATCGGGTCGCTGCCAACCATGAACACGTTGCCAGAGCGGAGTTCCTGAGCGGTTTTCATCGTTACGTCCTGTACAGTTTGACCAAGGCGCAATCCGGAAAACGCTGCGCCAAAACAGCTTATTCTAACGTGTTTTGGCCCATTCGACCAGATTGTCTGCCAGCGAGGGCTGCTGCGCCTGTTGCTGCTGCCATTGGCGGGCGTGTTGCTGCCAGCGCGGCCATTGCGCCATGAGGGCGGACCAGCTGTCCGCCAGTGGACCCAAGCCGTTCCATGCATGCCACAGCTGGCGTAGCGGAGTGGCCAGTGTCTTGTCCGCAGAGCTCAGATAGCCATCGAGGAAGGCCTCCAGCTTGGGCACATGGGCGTCCTCCGCCTGAGGGTAGATGTGCCACACCATGGCTTGTGCAGCCCATTGTGCCCGCACGAAGGAATCTTCGCCGCGAACAAAGTTCAGGTCACAGCAGGCCAGCAGTTGATCGTAGTGGCGGGGTGACAGAAAGGGCAGGGCGTGTACGGTCAACGCACCCCGGCTGCCGCTGCGGCCAACAGGCAGCTCGGACCACTGCAAGGCTTTCAGCAGATCAGGAACGACCCGACCCGGCGGCATCAGGCAATGAATGGGCACCGGACTGTGCTGCCAGGCCTGCAGCAACTCGGTCAGGCAGGGGTTCTCGTAGGCAAACAGGGAGACACACAAGGCTGCTTCCGGAATCGCCAGCCCCAATGACTGCCAGAACAGCGCACGCTGCTGGCGATCTGCTGCCACTTGGGCCAGTAGCCCATCTTCGCGTAACAGGCCGCCGGTACCCGGTACAAAGCCAGGGAAGAAAAAATATTTGCGGAGGGGCAGACGAGGGTGGGGCGAGGGCAGCAGGTGACAGCCCGGCACCCAGTCCTCCGCACTCAGGTACTCCAGATTCAGCCATAGTGGCTTCACGGCTTGCCGGGCCATGGCCGTGAGAAAGGCCTCCGGCGGGTTGCAGGCGAAGGCCTCGATGACCACCTCGCCGGGCTGGAGATGATCGAGGGACCTGTCCGGCAGCCAGTGCACGATCTCAATGCCCTCAACCCATTGCTGTGCTTGTGTCGGGTCCACGCTCGGGCAGAGCTGGCGGAACACGGTCAGATCATCCACCCACAGCCGCACGGGCTGTTGATACTCGTGCTGCAGCTGGCGTGCCAGCCGCCAGCAGACGCCGATATCGCCAAAGTTGTCGATGACAGCGCAGAACAAGTCCCAGTGTCGGGGTGGGGTCATGCGAGCTCCAGAATGCAAACAGGCCATGCGAGGCATGGCCTGTGGTAATGCTGTTGTTCCGTTCAGCCTTGGCTGCTGGTCCCGCTGTTCTTGACCACTTGCATGGCGCTGCTGACCAAGCTACTGACATCGGACAGATTGCTCGGCACGATCAGGGTGTTGCCGGTCTTGGCCAGCTTGGCAAACGCCTCGACATATTGTTCGGCCACTTTCAGGTTGACGGCTTCCAGTCCGCCCGGCTGCTTGATGGTTTGCGCCACCATATGAATAGCCTCGGCGGTCGCACGCGCCACCAGCCGAATGGCTTCAGATTCGCCTTGCGCCTTGTTGATGGCGGCCTGCTTTTCCCCTTCCGACTGGTTGATCGCCGCCTGCATGTCGCCCTCTGAGCGCTGGATGGCGGCTTCACGTTCACCTGTGGCGATATTGACCTGCTCCTGCTTGCGGCCTTCGGAGGCAGCAATCAGCGCACGCTTTTCGCGCTCGGCGGTGATCTGTGCCTGCATGGCGTGCAGGATGTCCTTGGGCGGCGTCAAATCCTTGATTTCATAACGCAGCACCTTCACCCCCCAGTTGACGGCCGCCTCATCCAGTGCCATCACTACTGTGTGGTTGATCTCGTCGCGCTCCTCAAAGGTTTTGTCCAGCTCCATCTTGCCCACCACCGAGCGCAAGGTGGTCTGCGCCAGTTGGGTAATGGCCAGGATGTAATCACTGGTGCCGTAGGAGGCCAGCTTGGGGTCGGTTACCTGAAAATACAGAATGCCATCCACCTGCAGCTGGGTATTGTCCTTGGTAATGCAAATCTGACTGGGGACGTCCAGCGGGATTTCTTTCAAACTATGCTTGTAGGCCACCCGGTCAATCATCGGCAACACCACATTGAGGCCAGGTTCCAGCACCGCGCGAAAGCGCCCCAGTCGCTCCACAATCAGCGCGCTTTGCTGTGGCACCACGCGGATCGACATGAATACCAGAATGACGGCGACCACCAACAGGATCAGGGCAACGTTCTGCATATACAACTCCAGCAGGTTCGACAGGGAAGACACGATGATCTCCTCGGATGGGAATCAGGTTTGCTGCACCGGCTGATCGCTGATGATCAGCACATTTTGACGCATGGCATGAATATACAGCGGCACCCCTTCGGCGGCCGGCGCATTAAGCCACTCGGCCTGCCACACCGTACCTCGGTAGCGAACTTGCAAACGGTCTTGCGGGTTTGAGATGCGCTCCACCTGTTGACCAATGTCCAGACTGGGCGAGGCGGCTGCCAGACCGGTATCGGCTTTGCGTCGCTGCCACAACAGCAACACACCCAGCAGGCTGCCGATGCTGGCCGCCAGCAGCTGGATGACCGGGCCTTGACCGAGCCAGGCCGCAGCCGCAGCCAGCAGCGTGCCAACACCGATGATCAGCAGATAGAACGTGCCAGTCAGCAATTCCAGACCGACCAGCACCAGTCCGCAAATCAGCCAGAAGCTCACAGGGGAGAAATGCATGTGGGGTCCTTGAATTGAAAACACTGCACGGTGTACCGGCGCTATGCTATGCCACCCCCGTCGCTTTGCCAAGCGCTGGTACTTTCTGGCTTGGGGCGCTATGCTGGGAGAATACACAAACACACAACAGGAGCACCGCATGCAAGTGATGACCGAATGGTTTGGCCCCCTGGATGTGGACCCGGAAACCGTGCTGACCTTTCCTGCCGGGTTGCCGGGGCTGGAGCAGTGTACCCGCTTCCAGCTGCTGTACGACGAAGGCAGTGCCCAGCCACAGGTACGCTGGCTGCAATCGCTGGACCAGCCGGAGATCACCTTCAGCGTGGTCGATCCCTCTCTGTTCGGGGTGAGCTATGAGCTGACCTTGACGGATGAAGAATGCGCCTTGCTGGATTGCCAGCAAGCCGAGCAGATTGCCATCCTGATGTTGCTGGGCCGGAATCCGGAAACGCGGGCGGTGGAGCCGAAAGTCAAGTACCCGATCTTGCTCAATCTGGAGAAGCGGCGCGGCTATCAAAAACCGGCAACACGTTGTGAACTGGTGTTCAAAAATGTTTGACGCGCCATTTGGCGGATGTTCACTGCTTTTTGACGAAGTTGCATGAGCGCTGGTGCAAACAGTCTGGATTGATGGTTTGGTGAATTGACCTGGACGGTAGTATGATAGGCGCCGTTTTTCCAGTGGAATCCGAACCGGATGAAAACCACCTTTCTTGAGTTCGAGCAACCAATTGCCGAACTGGAAGCCAAAATTGAAGAGCTGCGCTATGTGCAGGATGATTCTGCCGTAGACATCTCGGAAGAGATCGAGCGGCTGCAGAAGAAAAGTCAGGAATTGACCAAGAGCATCTACAGCAAGCTGACGGCAGTGCAGATTTCGCAGGTGGCACGCCATCCGCAGCGCCCGCAGTTGCTGGACTATGTGGCGGGCCTGTTTACCGACTTTCAGGAACTGCATGGCGACCGTGCGTTTGCCGATGACAAGGCGATTGTCGGTGGCATGGCACGCTTCAATGGTCAAACGGTGATGGTGATTGGCCACCAGAAGGGGCGCGACTCGAAAGAAAAGGTGTTGCGCAACTTCGGCATGCCCAAACCGGAAGGCTATCGTAAGGCCTTGCGCCTGATGAAGCTGGCCGAGAAGTTTGGCATCCCGGTGCTGACCTTTGTTGATACCATGGGTGCGTATCCCGGGATCGGCGCGGAAGAGCGTGGCCAGTCTGAGGCGATTGGCCGCAACCTGTTTGAAATGGCCCGTCTGCGCGTGCCGGTGGTCTGCACGGTGATTGGTGAAGGAGGTTCCGGTGGGGCATTGGCCATTGCGGTGGGGGACGTCACCCTCATGCTGCAATACGCCACCTACTCGGTGATTTCGCCGGAAGGGTGTGCGTCCATTCTGTGGAAAACCGCCGAGCGTGCGCCGGATGCTGCAGAGGCGCTGGGTATTACCGCCAGCCGTCTGAAGACCCTGGGTCTGATCGACAAGGTGGTCAATGAACCCGTTGGTGGTGCACATCGTGACCCGCGCGCCATGACCGCTTCGCTGAAGAAAGCCTTGCAGGAAGCACTGAAAGGCTTGCAGACCCTGCCGGTGGATACCCTGCTGGATCAGCGTTACGATCGGCTGATGGCTTACGGCAAGTTCAAGGAAGAGGCCGCCTGATCGTGAGGCTGCCCCGGCTGGATCAAACGGCGTCGCAAGACGCCGTTTTGTTTTGGAGGCCTGCATATGCAAGCAAGTCCCTATCACGCGCTGGATGAAGCGTTATCCCGTCTGGCAGAGCCGCCACGCCAGCTGTGGGTGGCTTTGTCGGGCGGACTGGACTCGGTGTGCCTGCTGCATGCCGCACAGCATTGGGCCAAAGCGCATGCCGTACCGCTGGCCGCCTGCCATGTCCACCATGGTCTGCAGGCCGTGGCAGAGGAATGGGTCACGTTTTGTGAGCAGCTGTGCAGCCGCTGGCAGATTCCCCTGACAGTGCAGCGCTGCCAAGTGGCACGAAAAGGTGGCGAGAGTCTGGAGGCGGTGGCGCGGCGTCATCGCTATCAGGCCTTGTACCAGACCGCTGAGGACGTGCTGTTGCTGGCTCAGCATCAGGACGACCAGATGGAAACCCTGTTCATGCAGCTGCTGCGCGGGGCGGGGCCGGAGGGTCTGCAAGGCATGGCCAGCGAGCAGGCGGTGGGTACGTTGCGTCAATTGCGTCCCTGGCTGGCACTGCCGCGTCAAACGCTGGAGACGTATGCTCAGCAGCATCAGCTGCCATGGGTGGAGGACCCGAGCAATCAGGATACCCGCTTTGACCGCAATTTCTGGCGGCAGCAGCTGCTGCCGCAACTGGCGCAGCGCTACCCCGCCTACCGGCAGACCTTGACCCGCAGCCAGTGGGTGCAACAGGATGCAGCAGCCTGCCTTGCCGAGCTGGCGGAGCAGGACAGGGTAACGGTGGCTGAGGGCGAGGGTCTGTCGGTTGCCGCCTTGCTGGCCTTGCCCGCACACCGGCAGCGTAACCTGCTGCGCCATCAGCTGTGTGTGCGGCATCAGCAGCGCCCGCCTTCCTGGCGCTGGCTGGAGGCGCTGCGCGAAGCCTTGCAGGCGGTGCGGCCAGATGCCCTCTTGCAAGTCTCGCTGCCAGGCGCGGCGGGCAGCGTGCGGGTGTATCGCGGTGTGCTGTACTGGGTGGCCGACTTTACCCCGCCGCGTGAAGCGTGCGACTGGGTGGTGCAGTACGGTGACACCGCCTTGCCCGGCTGGGGAGGCCGGGTGCAGGTGCGCGCCACCGAGCAGGGTGGCTGGCCAGTGGCCTGGCTGGGGCAGACCCTGCGCATTGCACCGAGGCAGGGTGGGGAAGTGCTGAAGCGGCACGCCAAACAGCCTCGCCAGACCTTGGTCAAGCTATGGCAGGCGGCAGGAGTGCCGCCCTGGCAGCGGGAGCGGACGCCGCTGTTTCATGCGGAAGGTCACTTGGTGTGGGTGCCGGGACTCGGCCATGATCACACGCTGCAGGGGGCGGCTGATATGCCTGGCCTGGAGGTGGTGTGGCGGCCAGACTGAGGCTGCTGGTCTGGCCGGATTTACTCGCCCCCGCCCACCACGATAGGCTGTACGCCCAGCGCGCGTAGCTGGGCGACAGCCGCCTTGGCGCTGGCTTTGTCCTTGAAGGGGCCCAGTACCACCCGGCTTTCCAGATGGGCAGCCACCCCGTTTTCCTGCAAGCGTCGCAACAGGGCCGTGGCGTTGTCCGGGTGGCTGAACAGCCCCAGCTGCACCTGATATTGACCCTCGGCGGCACCGGTTAATTTGACAGGGAGCGGGAGGGCTTGAGGGGTGGGGGGGGCGGCAGGTGGGGTTGCCGGTTGGGCGGGGCTGGCAGAGGGGGCTGCCTGCGGTTTTGTCGTGAGCTTGGGCTGGCTTGTGGGAGCAGTCGCCGCGCCGGAAGCTTGACTTGGCTTGGGCGGCGTTGCCGCGGGTGCGGCTTGTGGTTTGACGGGCGGTGCCGTTGTTGCCGCTGGCGTGGTGGCAACCGGTGGCAGGCCGGTATGGTTAAGGACAACCGGCGGTTGCGGTTTGGGGGCAACGGACGCCGCTACCGGTGCACTGGCAGTCTGCGCTTGACTGGCCGCCGACAAGGGTTCGCTGGCGGCGGAGGCGGGCAGGGCGGTGCTGGCTGCGGGGGCTGGCTGGCTGGCCACCGGTTCTTCCACCGCCAGCGAGGCGACGGTTGGCGCGGAGGCCAGTAACTCACGCCGCTGGCTTTCTTTCAGCCGGGACAGGGCATTGAGCACGACAATGGCGACCAGAATCAGGGCAATGCCGATCAACAGGCGTCGGATGGCTTGCTGACGTACCTCAGTGCTGGGGGCGTTCATGCAGGGTGAGCTCCTGAGCGGACGGGGGAAGAGGGTAGCGAGGCTGCCCGGCTGGCTGCGCCAAACCAGTAGCCTTGGGCAATATCGCAGCCATGTTCATTCAGAAAGGCCAGTTGCTGCTGGTTTTCCACGCCTTCTGCAATCACGGTCATACCCAGCAGTTTGCCCAGCTGAATGATGGTGGTGGCAATGGCGCGGTCACTGCTGGAATCCGCCAGACTCGTGATGAAGGCCCGGTCGATTTTCAGCGTCTGGATCGGAAACAGCTTGAGGTTGGCCAGTGATGAGTAGCCGGTACCAAAATCGTCAATCGCCAGCCGTACCCCCAGACGACGCAGATCGGCCATGATGCGGCGGGCTTCGTCGGGCTGCTGCATGATCATCCCCTCGGTGATCTCCAGCTCCAGGCAGCCCGGATCAATACCGCTGTCCTGTAAGGCGGCCTGTACGGTTGGCAGTAGCGAGCCATGGTTGAACTGACGGGGCGAAAGGTTGACCGATAGCCGCAATCCCTGCCTGCCCTCCTGATGCCATTGCTTCAACTGCAGGCAGGATTGCTGCAATAGCCAGGCCCCCAGGCTGACAATCAGGCCGGTTTCCTC
Source organism: Leeia aquatica (assembly GCF_012641365.1). Taxonomy (NCBI): domain Bacteria; kingdom Pseudomonadati; phylum Pseudomonadota; class Betaproteobacteria; order Neisseriales; family Leeiaceae; genus Leeia; species Leeia aquatica. Next base: position 456,915 of record NZ_JABAIM010000001.1, on the reverse strand, counting down.
GGCCAGTGGAATGAAGCGGGAGGGCGGAACCTGGCCCAGCTCCGGGTGCTGCCAGCGCAGCAGCGCTTCAACGCCGACCATATGCTGATCCTGCAGGCGCACCTGGGGCTGATAGTGCAGCTCCAGCTGCTCATGAGCCATGGCCTGACGCAGGCTATGCTCAATCATCAGAAACTCGAAGGCGCGGGTATTCATCTCCGGTGCAAAGAACTGGTAGGTGTTCTTGCCTGCCTCTTTGGCCCGATACATGGCGAGGTCTGCATTCTTGAGCAGGGTATGGCCGTCCGAGCCATCATGCGGAAACAGGCTGATGCCGATGCTGCAGCCCAGATAGAACTCCCGCCCGAGGATGCTGAACGGCTGGGCCATGGCCTGCAGAAAGCGCTCGGCCCATTGCGCGGCAACCGGGATCTCGTGACAGCGCTCCAGCAGTACCACGAACTCATCCCCGCCAATACGGGCGAGCAAGGCTTGCTGGCCGATGACTTCTGCCAGGCGACGGGTGGCGGCCTGTAGCAATTGATCGCCCGCATCATGGCCCAGACTGTCGTTCACGATCTTGAAGCGGTCCAGGTCAATAAAGAACAGGGCCAGGGATTCTTCATGCAGGCGGGCCGCCTGCATCGCATGCTGCAACGTCTCATGCAGCAGCGTGCGGTTGGGGAGTCCGGTCAGCGGGTCATGGTTGGCCAGATAGTGCAGGCGAGTCTCCGCCTCCTTGCGGGCGGTAATGTCGGAAAAGACCGCAACGTGATGGCTGAGCTGACCATGCTCGTCATGCACCGCACTGATGCTGAGCCACACCGGGTAAGTATGGCCCTGCCGGTGTTTGTCCTGAACATCACCTTGCCAGTAGCCATGCTGCTGCAGTTGCTGCAGGGCATCCTCGCCAAGACCACCGACGGCCCGGTTGCGGCTGAAGATACGCGAACGCTTGCCGATGGCCTGCTGCTCGGTGTAGCCGGTCACACGACTGAAAGCGTCATTGACGGCGGTGATGCGTCCTTCGGCATCGGTGATGACGATGCCCTCGCTGGCATTCTCAAATACCTTGGCCGTCAGGCGCAATTGCTCCAGTGCCCGGTTCTTTTCCGTCATGTCCAGCAGAATGCCGATCACGGCTGGGCGACCGCGATGGCTGAAATGAACGGACTGAGCCAGAGCATCCAGCACTTGCCCTTGTTTGTCATGGCAGCGGAACTGGGTATATCCCGGCTCATCGCCGCGCAGGCGGCTTTCAATTACCCGCTGCAGACGGCGACCCTCTTCGGCCGGCAGGAAGGGTAATTGATCCAGTGGAACCAGTAGCTCCGGAGCGCTGTAACCCGTCATGCTGACCATTTGCTCGTTCAGGTAGACCAGCTGTCCGTCCTGCACAATGAAGATGCCCAGCAAAGGCAGGTTGGCCAAGGCCTGGAATTTGCTCTCGGTTTCCTTCAGTGCCTGCTCGGCCGCTTTGCGCTCGGTGATGTCGACTGAGCTGCACGCGAGCCCGGCCCAGTGCCCGCTGTCGTCCTGGAACGGGGCCTTGATCGCCAGAAAGGTTCGGGCTTCGCCGTCAAGGTGTATGGTTTCTTCTACAGTGAGGCTCTCCCCCCGATTCAGGGCCAGCTGGTCATTATGGCGAATCAGGGCGGCCTCATCCGGCGGAAACAGTGACTCCAGGGTTTTTCCGGCCAGACCATCCGGCTGACCCAGCAGCCGGTTATAACTCTCGCTGGCCAGCAGGTAGCGGCTGTTCACGTCCTTGATGTAGAGCAGCGCAGGGGCGTGACGGATCAGGTTCTCCAGCAAATCCTGCTGGGACAGGCGCACTTTCTCGGATCGCTGGTGACGCTGTCGCCAGATACGGGCCTGGAGTGACAGCGCGCCACAGCAGCTCAAGGTGACCAAGGCCAGCAAGGCATCCTGAATGCTTTGCTGGGGTTGGCGCATCAAGGCCAGCAGGCTGGCCGCCATGCCAAGGCTGGTGGCGATGAGGATCTGCCGCTTGCCACCGCGCCGAATTCCCCACAGTAACCACGGCAAAATCAACAGCAGCAGCAGATATTGTGAGGCGGCTTCTCCCAGTGGGTGCAGCCCGATCACAATGGCCAGCAGCAGACCCAGACCGATAGGGGCCAAAGCCGGGGCAAGCCGGTGGAGCTTCATGCAGGAAGGAGAGGGCAGGACGCAGGCATACGACATTATAGGCTGGATGAGGGTGGCCGTGCCATGGCAGGCTGACGTGCGGGCCCGGCTCTGATACCCTGTCAGGCTTGAATCTGTGCATCAGGTATTTCGCATGTCCTCATCCTATCTCTACGGCTTGCACGCGGTCACCGCTGCGCTGCGCCAGTCCCGTCACCGGTTTTTCGAGCTGTACTGCCTGGAAGGGCGGGCGGACCCACGCATGGCCACGGTGCTGGCCTTGGCCGAGCAGCAGAATATTCCGCTGCGGCGGGTCAGTCTGGCGCAATTGCAGGACAAGGTGGGCGATGTGCGTCATCAGGGGGTGGTGGCGCGCGTGGAGCGCGCAGCGCTGGCCAAGCATCTGGACGATGTGCTGGCAGAGTTGAAGGAGCCGCCGCTGTTGCTGGTGCTGGATGGTGTGCAAGACCCGCACAACCTGGGGGCGTGCCTGCGTACTGCGGACGGCATGGGCGTGCATGCTGTGATTGCGCCCAAGGACCGCGCGGTGGGACTGAACGCGACCGCAGCGAAAGTGGCCTGTGGTGCGGCGGAAACTGTACCGTACCTGACGGTGACCAATCTGGCGCGCACCTTGCGCGAGATCAAGCAGGAAGGCATCTGGCTGGCCGGTACTGCGGGTGAAGCGGATACCGATCTGTTCCAGTTCCATCATGAAGGTGGTCTGGCCTGGGTGCTGGGCAATGAAGGGCAGGGCTTGCGTCGCCTGACGCGTGAGCTGTGCGACGAACTGGTCAGTATTCCGATGTTCGGGCAAGTGGAAAGCTTCAATGTCTCGGTCGCCACCGGCATGGTGCTGGCAGAATCCCGGCGGCAACGGGTGATGGCTGAATCCGTCCGTCCAGGTTGATTGACCGTTCATCCTTGACGCTGCAGACAGGGGGCAGTACCATCCGCTCATTCCTGAAATATGCCAATGGGCAGGCCACTGCATGATCAAACGACTCCTGCTTTCCTCGCTCACCCTGTGTGCCGCAACCTCCAGCCCGCTCGTGCTGGCCGAAGAGCAGTCAGTCCCTGATTCGCAGCCACCTGCCCCGGTTGAAGTCCGTACTTCCCCCCTGACCAGCCGTGCGCCTGTCAACCCGCTGAACGATGTCCTGCAGGATGACCTGTGGGCACGCATTCGTGCGGGTTTCCAGATGACGCCGCTGGACCACCAGATGGTGCGTGATCAGGAAAACTGGATCCTCAAACACCCGGACTATTTGCGCCGGGTGACCGAGCGTGGCAGCCGCTACCTCTACCATATCGTCACCGAGCTGGAAAAGCGTGGCATGCCCACCGAGCTCGCCTTGCTGCCGATCGTGGAGAGCGCGTTTGTGCCGGATGCCTATTCCCGCGCGCATGCCTCCGGTTTGTGGCAATTCATTCCCTCCACCGGCAAGACCTATGGTCTGGAGCAGACCTGGTGGTATGACGGCCGCCGGGATGTGGTGGCGGCCACGGATGCTGCCATCAATTATTTCGATTACCTCTACAGCATGTTCGGTGACTGGAATCTGGTGCTGGCTTCGTACAACTGGGGCGAGGGTTCCGTACAGCGGGCGGTACAGAAGAACCGCCTCAAAGGGCTGGAGACCGATTTCGTCAGCCTGCACATGCCTAACGAAACCCGCTCCTATGTGCCGAAGTTGATGGCACTGAAGAATATTGTCAGCAATCCGGAAGCTTACGGCATCAGCCTGACCCCGATTCCGAATCGTCCCTACTTTGTCACGGTGGCGCCGAATCGTCACATTGACACCACGCTGGCTGCGCAGCTGGCGGATATGAGTGTGGCGGATTTCGCCAAGCTGAACCCGGCCTATACCCGCCCGGTGGTGGCGAGCAAGGATAATCGCCGCATCTTGCTGCCGGTGGACAAGGCAGACTCGTTCCTCACCCGCCTCTCCAGCTACGACAAGCCCACACTGACCTGGCAGGCGTATGCCTCGCAGCGGGGGGAGAGCCTGAGCGACGTGGCAGACCGCTATGGCATATCGCTGGATGAGTTGAAGCGGCTGAACCGCCTGAATACCCGTGCCCGTGTCGCATCGGGCGAGATCCTGCTGGTGCCGCTCAAGGCTTCGGAAGATCACCCGATTCTGGCTGCTGGCGAGGCCAAGGTGGCCGAGCCTGCACCCGTGGTGGTGCGGCGTGGCAGCAAGATCGCCAGCGCGAGCAAGCCTGCCAGCAAGCCTGCTCCAGTGACAGTCGTGGCGACGGCCCCTGCTGAGCCGGTTGTGCCGGAGCGGACCGCAGAGACTCCTGCTGCAGTCAGCCCGGCACCGGTGACGACAGGACTGCAAACCGCATCGTTTACCGTTCAGGCCAATCCACGGCCGGCGCCAGTGGTGGCAGTGGAAACGCCTGCCTCCAGCAGCAAGCCGGAGCCGGTGACATTGAAGCTGGCCGAGACCGTGAGCCAGCCGGAAGGCAAGGCTGCGACAGCGACCCATCACAAAGTAGTCACCGGTGATACCGCGTTCAGCATTGCCCGCCGCTATGGGCTGACGACCCAACAGCTGCTGAGCTACAACCAGCTGAAAAGCCCGGCCTTGCATGCAGGCCAAGTGCTGAACCTGGTGGAGCCGCAGGGAAGTAGCAAGCAGGCCAAGGCTGAACCGGAGAGCCGTCACGGCAAGAAGGGGAGCGAAGAGGCTCGCCCCACGATTTATACCGTGAAAAAGGGTGACACCTTGTACAGCATCGCCCGGCAATACAAGGTGGCGCAGGTGGACCTGAAAAAATGGAATGCCAACCTGCGCCGCTTGCAGCCGGGTGATCAGATCAAACTGGTGCTGTCCAGCAAGGGCTGAGTCGAGGGGCCGGTTGGTTTACCGGCTCAGGGTGTAGCCGCGGCACAGCGCCAGCAGGCTGCGGCGCGCTTCGGCTTGGAAGTCCAGTAGCAGGGCTTGCAGGTCCAGCAACTCCAGCAGGTCGCGCAGCGCTTTGGGTGGGTGTGCATTCTGCCACAAGCCCATCAGCAGGCTATAGATGGCCATCAGCAGGTGATAGCCCTCATCCTTGGGTAAATCTGCCAGATGCTGATCCAGCAAGCGTCCACAGGTCACCAGTTTTTCCGCCAGCATGCGCTTGAAACGAGCGGCAGCGGGTGAGCCAACGTTTTGTTCCAGTACGCTGGAGACGATACAGGCCATCGGCAGGAAGGCCGGGTGTTCCAGTTGATAGGCCAGGATCCACTCGGACAGCTCGTCTGCGGTGATTCGCTGGGTTTGGGCCAGATAAGCTTCCAGCGCTTGTAACTGTGCGGTGAAGTGTTCCTCCACCAAGGTCAGGTAAATTTCCTCACGAGATTCAAAGTAGAGATAGACCGTCCCTTTGGCCAGTTTTGAAGCCAGGGCGATGTCATCCACTCTGGGTAACAGATTACCACCTTGAAAGAGTTGCAACGCAGCGTCCAGAATGGACCGTCGACGCTCATGCTTGGATTCGGCGTCTCGTGCGCGTTTGAAAGGTTTGCTAGCCATAGTGCCCCATTTTTAATGCCAGATCGTATCGGGTGATTCATTTTTTCGTGCTTTTCTTCGTTTTAGCAGTAGTCCGGGTATTTGGCAGCAGCCGTTCGGCGGTTGCGACAATTGTTTGCAAAGATCGGGTCTTGATTGACGTTTACGTAAACGTAATTTATAGTGAATCGAACTTTTCAAACAGGTGCAGTCATGAGTCATGCCGACCTCGCCTCTGCCAACAAGCGCAGTTACACCATTACCGATCTGGCACGTGAATTTGACGTCACTACCCGAGCCATCCGCTTCTATGAAGATGAGGGCCTGCTGCTGCCCGAACGGGTAGGGCGCAACCGGGTGTATGGCAGCCGGGAGCGGGTGCGGCTGATGCTGATCCTGCGTGGCAAGCGGCTGGGGTTTTCGCTGGGCGAGGTCAAGGAGCTGTTTGACATCTATGACTCCTCGCGTGATGAAACCTCGCAACTGCAGCAGTACCTGAAGATACTGAACCAGCGCCGTGCACTGCTGGAGCAACAGCGGCAGGATATTGAAGCGGTGCTGAAGGAAATCGACACCTTTGAGCGCCAGTGTCAGCGCATTCTGGAAGAAAAGGGCGACTGAGCCCTTAGTCTCCTCTCTGCCTACAAGGAAAACAGCATGTCTTTCGACGTTCAACTGAGCCCCGAACTGGATGAATTGCGTGATGCGGTACGGCGTTTTGCCGAGGTGGAAATTGCCCCTCGGGCAGAAGCAATCGACCGCGACAACGCCTTCCCGATGGACCTGTGGCGCAAAATGGGCGACATGGGGCTGCTGGGGCTGACCATTCCGGAAGCCTACGGCGGCATGGGTATGGGCTACCTGGCGCACTGCGTGGTGATGGAAGAGCTGTCGCGTGCGTCGGCCTCGGTGGCGCTCTCGTACGGGGCGCACTCCAATTTGTGCGTCAACAACATCTACCTGAACGGTAATGAAGCGCAGCGCCAGCGCTACCTGCCCAAGCTGATCAGTGGTGAGCATGTGGGCGCGCTGGCGATGTCTGAGCCGGGTGCCGGTTCGGATGTGGTCGGCTCGATGAGCTGCCGCGCCGTGCAGGAGGGTGACAGCTGGATCGCCAATGGCAACAAGATGTGGATTACCAACGGGCCGGATGCCGATGTGCTGCTGGTCTACATGCGTACGGCGGGCAAGGAAAACGGCTCGCGTACCATGACGGCGTTCATCATCGAAAAAGGCATGGCAGGCTTCAGCTCGGCCCAGAAGCTGGACAAACTGGGCATGCGCGGCTCCAACACCTGCGAGCTGGTGTTTGAAAACTGCCGTATTCCGCAGGCCAATGTGGTGGGTGAGGTCAACCAGGGCGTCAAGGTGCTGATGCGCGGCCTCGACTACGAGCGCGTGGTGCTGGCCGCAGGTCCGATCGGCATCATGCAGGCCGCGATGGACATCACGCTGCCCTACGTGCGGGAACGCAAGCAGTTCGATGCGCCCATTGGTACTTTTGGTCTGATGCAGGGCAAGGTGGCCGACATGTATGTGGCCCTGCAAAGCTCGCGTGCCTTTGTCTACCGGGTGGCTGCGGCATGCGATGCGGGTCGCTCGCAACGCAAGGATGCCGCGGCGGCCATCCTGTACGCCTCCGAGTCGGCGGTGAAGGTGGCGCTGGAAGCGATTCAGGCACTGGGCGGCAACGGCTATATCAATGAGTTCCCCACCGGGCGTCTGTTGCGTGATGCCAAGCTGTACGACATCGGCGCGGGAACCAATGAGATTCGCCGCATGCTGATTGGCCGTGAGCTGTTTGAAGACAAGTAAGTCGAATGATGATGAGGGGCTTCACCGCGGGCACCGTCACGTTGGTGGCGGGCCGCGGTAGCCGATGTAAGCCGCCACCGGGCGGAACAGGACTGAAGGACACCGTGCATGCCGGTCATCCAGAGCAAGCTTGATACCCGTAGCGAAGCTTTCCAGCGCAATGCGGCCCAGATGCAGGCCTTGGTAGAGCGCCTGCAGCAGGATGTGGCCGCGGTGGCACAGGGTGGCGGGGAAGAGGCCGCCAGGCGGCACAAGGCCCGTGGCAAGCTGCTGCCACGCGAGCGCATTGAGGTGTTGCTGGATCCGGGCTCACCGTTTCTGGAGCTATCCCAGTTGGCTGCGTGGGACATGTACGATGGCCAGGCACCGGGAGCCGGAGTGGTCACCGGCATTGGCCGGGTAGCGGGGCTGGAATGCATGATCGTGGCCAATGATGCCACCGTCAAAGGTGGCACCTACTACCCGATGACGGTCAAGAAGCACCTGCGCGCGCAGGAGATCGCTGCGCAGAACCATCTGCCGTGCCTGTATCTGGTCGACTCGGGCGGTGCATTCCTGCCCTTGCAGGACGAAGTGTTTCCGGACAAGGAGCACTTCGGCCGCATTTTCTACAATCAGGCCAATATGTCGGCAGCGGGTATTCCGCAGATCGCCGTGGTGATGGGCTCATGTACTGCCGGTGGCGCTTATGTGCCGGCCATGTGTGATGAATCCATCATCGTCCGTAACCAAGGCACCATTTTCCTTGGTGGCCCGCCGCTGGTGCGTGCCGCTACCGGCGAGATTGTGACTGCAGAAGAGCTGGGCGGCGGCGAGGTGCACAGCAAGATCTCGGGCGTGACCGATCACTTGGCACAGGACGACCACCATGCGCTGGCGATTGCCCGCGATGTGGTGCGTTTCCTCAATCGGCAAAAGCAGGTCCGTGCGGCCATCCAGCCGGTGCGTGCACCGCGTTACAGCCAGGAAGAATTGTACGGCGTCATCCCGACCGATACCCGCCAGCCCTTCGACATCCGCGAGGTCATCGCCCGGGTGGTGGATGACTCCGAGCTGCAGGAATTCAAGCCACTGTATGGCACCACGCTGGTGTGTGGTTTTGCCCATATCCACGGTTATCCGGTCGGCATCATCGCCAATAATGGCATCCTGTTCTCAGAGAGTGCGCTCAAGGGTGCGCACTTTGTCGAGCTGTGCAACCAGCGGGGTATTCCCTTGCTGTTCCTGCAAAACATTACCGGTTTCATGGTGGGCAAGAAGTACGAGCAGGGTGGCATTGCCAAGGATGGCGCCAAGCTGGTGACTGCAGTGGCCTGCGCCAAAGTGCCGAAACTGACGGTGATTGTTGGCGGTTCGTTTGGTGCCGGTAACTACGGCATGTGCGGCCGCGCCTACAACCCGCGTTTCCTGTGGATGTGGCCGAATGCACGTATCTCGGTGATGGGGGGAGAGCAGGCCGCCGGGGTGTTGGCGACCGTCAAGCGCGAGCAGCATGAATCGCGCGGAACGAACTGGTCCGCCGAGGAAGAAGAAGCCTTCAAGCAGCCGATCCGTGATGAGTACGAGGCCAAGGGCCATGCCTGGTATGCCAGTGCGCGCCTGTGGGACGATGGCATCATCGACCCGCAAGATACCCGCATGGTGCTGGGTCTGGCCCTGTCAGCAGTGCAAAACGCGCCCGCGGAGGACACCCGTTACGGGGTGTTCCGGATGTAAACCGCAGCAGGAGAACCACGATGACCCGATTGTTGAAGCTGGAACAGAGCGCCCAAGGGGTAGCCCGCATCATCCTGAACCGGCCTGAAGTCCACAATGCCTTCAATGATGTGCTGATTGAACAGCTGACCCAGACCCTGGAGCAGCTGGGACAAGACCCTGCGGTGCGGGTAGTGGTGTTGACCGGTGAAGGCCACAGCTTCTGCGCTGGAGCGGACCTCAACTGGATGCGGGCGATGGTGGGCTACGATGAAGCCACCAACCATGCCGATGCAACCCGGCTGGCGACCCTGATGGATACCCTGGCGAATCTCCCCAAGCCGACCATTGCCCGCGTCAACGGTGCGGCTTATGGCGGTGGTGTCGGCCTGGTGGCGTGTTGCGACATGGCGGTGGCGCTGGAGGGTGCCAGCTTTGCGCTCACAGAAGTCAAACTGGGGCTGGTGCCGGCGGTGATCTCGCCGTATGTGATTACGGCCATTGGCGAGCGGCAGGCGCGGCGCTGGTTCCTCACTGCGGAAGCGATGTCGGCCAGTGTGGCGGAAAGCATCGGGCTGGTGCATGAGGTGGCCGCTGAAGACATGCTGGACGATGTAGTGGACGGCTGGATCCGCGCCATCCTGCGCGCCGGGCCGCAGGCGGTGAGTGCCAGCAAGCGGCTGATTGCACGTATCAGTGCGGACTGCCAGCTGCGCGATGGCCGCCTGATCGACGATACCACCAAGCTGATTGCCCAGTTGCGGGTGTCGGAAGAAGGGCAGGAAGGCCTGTCGGCCTTTCTGGAGAAGCGCAAGCCGAAGTGGCAGCTGTAATTACCTGATCGCTAGACGAGGAAAAGCATGTTCCGCAAGATCCTGATTGCCAACCGCGGTGAGATCGCCTGTCGGGTGATCCAGACCTGCCGCCTGCTGGGGGTGCAGACCGTTGCCGTGTACTCGGACGCGGATGCCAACAGCCTGCATGTCGAGCTGGCGGATGAAGCCTGGCGTATTGGCGGGCCACGCCCGGTGGATTCCTATCTGCGGGGCGATGTCATCTTGCAGGTGGCACGGCAAACCGGGGCGGAGGCCATTCATCCAGGCTATGGTTTTCTGTCTGAAAATGCAGACTTTGCCCGTGCTTGCCGCGAGGCCGGAGTGGTGTTCATCGGCCCGACCCCCGAGGCGATTGATGCCATGGGCTCCAAAAGTGCAGCCAAGGCCATCATGGAGCGCGCAGGTGTGCCGATTGTCCCCGGCTACCATGGCGAGCAGCAGGACAGTGCCTTCTTGCTGGCAGAGGCACAGCGCATCGGGTTTCCGCTGCTGATCAAGGCGATCGCCGGTGGCGGTGGCAAGGGCATGCGTCGGGTGGATAGCGCCGACGAGTTCCTGTCCCAGCTGGAAGCCGCACAGCGTGAAGCGCAGAATGCCTTTGGCGACGCCACGGTGCTGCTGGAGCGTTATGTGCTCAACCCGCACCATATCGAATTCCAGGTCTTTGGCGATCAGCATGGGCAGGCGGTACACCTGTTCGAGCGTGAGTGCTCCATCCAGCGCCGCCACCAGAAAATCCTCGAAGAGTCCCCCTCGCCCTTGATGACGCCAGAATTGCGGGCGGCGATGGGCGAGGCGGCGGTGAAGGCGGCACTGGCCATTGGCTACGTCGGCGCGGGGACCATTGAGTTCATCGTTGGTGACGACCGCCAGTTCTACTTCATGGAAATGAACACCCGCCTGCAGGTGGAGCACCCGGTTACCGAGCTGGTCAGCGGGCAGGATCTGGTGGCATGGCAGTTGCAGGTGGCAGCGGGCTTACCCTTGCCACGGCAGCAAGCGGAACTGCAGCAGCGAGGGCATGCCATCGAAGTGCGCCTGTACGCCGAAAACCCGGACAATGCGTTCCTGCCGGAAACTGGCACCCTCACAGCACTGGCCTTTCCTGTTGAACAGGCGCATATGCGGGTGGATAGCGGGGTACGGGTGGGGGACGCTGTCGGGGTGTTTTACGACCCGATGCTGGCCAAGCTGATTGTCTGGGGTGAGGATAGACCGCAAGCCATCCTGCGCCTGCAACAGATGCTGGCGCAAACGGGTGTCCTGGGGGTGGTGACCAATCTGGACTTCCTCGGCAAGGTTGCTGCACACCCTGCTTTTCTGGCAGGCGATACCGACACCGGTTTTGTAGCGACCCACGCGGCCCAGCTGCATGCCGCCCGACCGGTACCGGCGCTGGCCTGGCTGGCTACAAGCGCCCGCGTCTGGCTGGACGAACAGCAGGCGCGCCAGCAGCAGGCCAGTGCCAGCAACGATCCCAATGCTCCGTGGCATCAGCACGATGGCTGGCGCCTGAATGCCGATCATGCCCGCACCCAGCACTGGCAGCAGGGTGAAGCGATCGTGCAGACCCGCCTGAAGCCGGTGGCGAAGGGCTGGAGCTGCCACACCCCATCCGGTGAGGTGATGGCGGTGTTGCGCATGGCGCTGGAGGGTGACCAGCTGTCGCTGCAGTTGGCGGATCGGCAATGCCGGTTGACGGTACTGCGGCATGGCTCGCAGCTGTGTGTGATGCTGCCGGAGGGCGGGTATGAGTTCCAGCTGTTTGATCCGTATGCCGTCAAGCTGAGCGACGAAGGCGCGGAAGGGGGCCTGACTGCGCCGATGCCGGGCAGGGTGGTACGCATTCTGGCCGAGGTGGGCAGCCCGGTAAAGAAAGGGCAGCCGCTGCTGATTCTGGAAGCCATGAAGATGGAGCACACCATTGTGTCACCACGTGATGGTGTGCTGGAGTCGGTTCGTTTTGCGGCGGACGCGATTGTGGAAGCGGATGCACTGCTGTGCGTGGTGAGCGAAGCCAGTTAGGTGCTACAGACAAAAAAAGACCCGGCACAAGCCGGGTCAAGTCCCTGTGAAGAGAGATAGTCACCGCTCCTGTTCCGTATGATCACTACGGGACAAAAACCGCAACACGGTACAGAGCTGGTTCATCGCTTGCCTTACGCGTAGGCAAGACGATCAACAGGCTCTAGGGGGCGGGCGCATGGCCGCTGGCTTGCTGGTAAACCAGAATGGCAGCAGCCAGATCCTCCAGCGCCAGACCCACAGATTTGAACAAGGTGATCTCATGGTCACCCTTGCGGCCCGGGTGCACGCCCCGGCATAGCTCCGCCAGATCAGCCTGAACCTGTTCAGGCTGGATCACCCCTTCCGCCAGCGGGATCGCCAAATCCCCGGCTTCATGCAATGCGCCGATACGGCTATCAACAAACAGCTGGCTGCGCAGCACGCAGGCGGTATCGGCCTCGCGCCGGTCCGGCGTGTACGCCCCCATCAGGTCCAGATGGCAGCCTGGTTGCAGCCATTCGCCGCGCAGCAGAGGCTCGCGGCTCAAGGTGGCACAGCTGATGATGTCCGCCTCGGCGCAGGCACGTGGCAAGTCACTGACAGCGTGGGCAGTGAAACCCTGCTCAGCCAGTTCGCGTGCCAGCTCGCTGGCCTTGTGCGTGTCACGCCCCCACACCAGCACCCGCTGGATGGGGCGCACGCTGCGATGGGCGGCGGCCAGCTCATGGGCCAGCCGGCCGGTTCCGACCAGCAGCAAGGTGGCCGCATTCTGGCGCGCCAGATAGCGGGCCGCCAGGGCTGAGGTGGCCACCGTCCGCAAGGCGGTGAGTTCCACACCATCCATCATCGCCAGGGGCTGGCCGGTCAGGGTATCGCTCAGCTGGTATTGTCCGTGGATGGCGGGCAGACCGCGCGTGCCATTATCGGGGCTGACCATCACCTGCTTGACCCCCAGGAAGTGCTCGGTCCAGGCGGGCATCAGCAGGAGCACATTCTCGCGCCCATCCGGCAGCGAAACGTGATGATGGTGACGTAACGGCGCCTGACAGCCTTCACGAAAGCGCGTGGCCAGCGCCTCAATCAGGGCAGGCATGGGCAAGGACTGGCGGACTTGGGCAGCGGTCAGATGCAGCATATGGGGGAGAGGCTTTCCGGATCGGGTGCAGCAATTGGGTATATTGTATACAATTTTATTAAACTTGCACAACATGTGCCTGACATGATGACATGCGTGCTTTGCTTGCGCATGGAAACGGGCCTGACATGAGTGATTTCCCGCGTATCTCGGTGCTGGACATGCACACCGGTGGCGAGCCGGTTCGCATCATCCGTTCCGGTTTCCCGCTGCCGAAAGGGGGCAGCATTCTCGACAAACGGCGCCAGGTACAGGCGGAGCAGGATCATCTGCGCCGCTTGCTGATGTTTGAACCGCGTGGTCACTACGACATGTACGGTGCCCTGCTGGTTGAGCCCTCGCTGCCGGGGGCGGATCTGGCCGTGCTGTTCCTGCATAATGAAGGCTATAGCACCATGTGCGGCCATGCTGTCATCGCCTTGGGTCGTTATGCGGTGGATTACGGGCTGGTGCCGGTCACCGAGCCACTGACCCAGGTCAATATTGAGTGCCCGTGCGGACTGGTGACGGCCTGGGTGGAGGTGCAGAACGGGCAGAGCGGGCGGGTGTCGTTCGACAGTGTGCCTGCCTTCCTGTTTCAACTTCAGCTGCAGGTGGAGGTACCCGGCTACGGCATGATCTGTTGTGATGTGAGCTATGGTGGCGCGTTCTATGCGCTGGCCGAAGCGCGGCAGTTTGGGCTGGACCTGCAGACCGCACGGGTGCGGGATATCGTGGATGCGGCCACAGCCTTGTCTAACAGGGTGAAGGCCATCTGCCCGCCGCAGCATCCGGAACACCCTGACCTTGGCTTCCTGTATGGCAGCATCCTGACCGATAGCCAGGCTCCGGATCCTGAGCGTGCCAGCCGCAACGTCTGCGTGTTTGCGGATGCCGAGGTGGACCGCAGCCCGACCGGCTCGGGGGTGACGGCCCGGATGGCGGCCTGGTATCAGCAAGGCAAGGTGGGCTTGAACCAGTCTGCTCGCTTTCAGAGTATTACCGGGGCCTGCTTTGATGCGGAGGTCCGTGGCGAGACCCGCTGTGGTGATCGTACGGCGGTCACCGTTCGTGTCAGCGGTCGGGCATACTACAGTGGAGAGGCGACCTTCTGGCTGGAAGAAGGGGATGACATTGGCCGCGGCTTCCTGCTGCGCTGAAAGGGATGGGATGATACGCCATATCGTGCTGTTTGCTTTTCAAGATGATGCGCCGGTGTCGGCCCTGTGTGCAGCATTTGCGGCTTTACCGCAGCAGATTGCACTGATCCGCCGTTTTGAGGCGGGTACCAGTATCAGCACCGAGCAACTGGAGCAGGGTTATACCCATGCTTTTCTGTTGCAGTTTGATCAAGCGGAGGATCTGGCGGCTTACCTGATTCACCCGGCCCATCTGGCCTTTGTGGAGCAGGTCAAGCCTGCCCTGCAGCAAGTGCTGGTGTTTGATCTGGCCGTTGATGGCTGAGGACGTGTCCTTTGGTCAGTCAGGCCCACGGCAGGTTTGACTGTCCCCCGCATTCTGCCTACCATCAGGGTATGGTATCAGTGGGCTGAGGCGGAGCGTAATGGACGGGTTGACAGGGCTTGCAGGCGGCCTTGCACTGCTGGCGTTATTGTCGGCATGGACAGCTGTCTGGCTGTGGCGGCGTAGCCAGCGCATGCTGTTGCGGCTGGAAGCGCTGGAGCATGAGCTGGAGCGCCATCGGCAGCGGCTGGTCACGCTGGAGAGCGAGACGCCCTTACCTGAGCCGACGCCTGTCAGCCAGCAATCTCCCTATGCGCTGGCCATCCAGCTGGCGCACGAAGGCTATGCGCCGGACGAGCTGGCTTTGCACTGCGGCATCTCGCGTGGCGAGGCCGAGCTGATCATTTCCTTGTACCGAACCCGTGCGCGCTGAGCTGCTGAAAGGGGGCCTTCATGATCGGCAATGATGCGGTGGCTTCTCTGCAGGCGCTGGTTCGTACCTACAACAAGCCACTGATTGAAGTTCACGATGCTCCGCTGGAGTCGGCCAAGCTGGTGCCTGGGCAATTGGTGCAGGCGCATGTGCTGGCGCAGCTGCCCAATGGGCGTTTTCAGGTGTCGATCCAGAACCAGTTGCTGGACCTGAACCTGCCGCGCAATACCCAGCCAGGTGATGAGCTGGAATTGCAGGTGGTGGAAAGCAAGGGCAAGCTGGTGCTGACCTTTGCCAGTGACCGGGCCACCCCGGCCGCGCCACCGGCGACGCTGCCGGAAGAGGCACCCTCGGTGCAGCTCTCGGCCTCTGCCAAGCTGGTCAGCAGCCTGCTGGACCCCCATGCCGATAGCCAACCGGCCCTGCTGGCCAACCGTCAGGTACAACCCAGTCTGCTGGAGGGGGAAGCCGCCCGGCTGGATACCCGTGACCTGAGCCGGCAGCTGCACCAATCCGTCGAGAAAAGCGGCGTGTTCTATGAGTCCCACCAGAAAGAGTGGCTGGCTGGGCAGCGATCCTTGACCGCCTTGCGGCAGGAGCCGCAAGCCAGCATGACCCAGCAGTTGCCCAATGGAGGGGGCGACAATCCGGCACCGGTCAGCAGCGTGCTGAACCAGACCCATGCGCTGGGCGCACAGGATGGGACCGCCTTGCAGCAACTGGTGCAGCAGCAGCTGCGGGCGCTGGACGAACGGCAGCTGCTGTGGCAAGGCCAGGTATGGCCGCAGCAGCCGATGGAGTGGTTGATCCGTGATGAGCGGCAGGGGGGCGGCGGTGGCGAGGATGAAGGGCGCAGCTGGTCTTCTCGCCTGACCCTGAACTTGCCACAGCTGGGGCCGCTGCAAGTCAATGTCCGGCTGGATGCCCAAGGTGTGCGTTTGCGGTTCCTGACGGATCGTGAAGAGACGGCCAGCCAGATCGAGTCGGCACAGAGCCGCTTGCAGGAGCAGTTTGGCGCCGCCGGGTTGAACCTGACCGAAGCACGGGTCGCTGCGCATGACCGATGACGCGCTGATCCACCCTGAAGCGGGCAGCTTGCCGGATGGCAAACAACTGGCGGTGGCTTTGTCCTACCTGGCCGGGGGGCGCAATACCCCGCAAGTGGTTGCCAAAGGAAGAGGGCTGATGGCCCAGGCGATCATTGAGAAGGCCAAGGAAGCCGGGGTGTATGTCCACGAATCGCCGGAGCTGGTGTCCTTGCTGATGCAAGTGGACCTCGACCGGGATATCCCCCCGGAGCTGTATCGTGCGGTGGCTGAGGTACTGGCCTTCATCTACATGCTGGAGCATGGCGGCATGCCGGATGCCTTGCCCGCTTCAGTCCTGCCGGAGCTCCCCCGCACTGAGTGATCAGTGCACCGTTGTGTCTGAATGTTGGCGCAGCAGCATTAGATTGCGTGCGCGGTGCAACAAATCATCCTTGTTCACGGGTTTGTCTACAAAGTCGATCAAACCCTGACGTCGAGCTTGCTGGCGAACTGACAGCTCCCGGTGAGGTATCAACAGCAAAGTGGGGATACGCAAGCCGTTTGGGTGGTGCCGATTGAGTGCAAGCAGGAAAGAAAGACCATCCAGGTCCGGCATGTGGTAATCCAGAATCAGCAAATCATAAGGGTGTTCTGCGCACCAGTGTAAAGCAGTGCTCGGGTAGTCAAACAACTGACAATTTGCCCCTTCCAGTGTTTGCATGTGATGGCCCATCAATACCAGGTTGATGCGTGAATCATCGACGATGACGATTTCCATGGCCGTATCCTTTTTTGGTGCTGCTTACGTTTCCATCCTAGGCTGGACACAGCGCGCCTGCCAGCAAAAAGGGCGGCACAAGGCCGCCCTTTCGTCGCCTGACTTGCAGGTCAGCTGACCACCGGAATCTTGCCGATACGCGCCTGCCATTCCTTCGGGCCGCTCTGATGTACCGAGCTACCCAGATGGTCTACCGCCACGGTGACCGGCATGTCGACCACTTCAAACTCGTAGATGGCTTCCATGCCCAGATCGGCAAACGCCACCACTTGCGAGCCCTTGATGGCTTTCGACACCAGATAGGCGGCGCCGCCGACCGCCATCAGATACACCGCCTGATTATCGCGGATGGCGTCGATGGCGACCGGGCCACGCTCGGCCTTGCCCACCATGCCCAGCAGGCCCGTCTGTTCCAGCATCTGGCGGGTGAATTTGTCCATGCGGGTGGCGGTGGTCGGGCCGGCCGGGCCGACCACTTCGTCACGCACCGGATCCACCGGGCCGACGTAGTAGATGAAGCGGTTAGTGAAATCCACCGGCAGGGTTTCACCCTTGTTCAACATATCCACCATGCGCTTGTGGGCGGCGTCGCGGCCAGTCAGCAACTTGCCATTCAGCAGCAGGGTGTCACCCGGTTGCCAGCTGGCGACTTCTTCGCGGGTGATCTGGTCCAGGTTGACGCGGCGTGCTTCGGCAGACGGGGTCCAGGAGACATCCGGCCAGTCTTCCAGGCTCGGCGGGGTCAGCAGGGCCGGGCCGCTGCCATCCAGCGTGAAATGGGTATGGCGAGTGGCGGCGCAGTTCGGGATCATCGCCACCGGCAGGCTGGCAGCGTGGGTGGGGTAGTCCAGGATTTTCACGTCCAGCACCGTGGCCAGCCCGCCCAGACCTTGCGCGCCAATGCCGAGCGCGTTCACTTTTTCATACAACTCCAGCCGCAGTTCTTCAATACGGTTTTGCGGGCCTCGCGCGATCAGTTCCTGAATGTCGATATGCTCCATCAGGGCTTCCTTGGCCATCAGCATGGCTTTTTCTGCGGTACCGCCAATACCGATACCCAGCATGCCCGGCGGGCACCAGCCCGCGCCCATCAGCGGCACGGTTTTCAGCACCCAGTCTACAATGGAGTCTGACGGGTTCAGCATCACGAACTTGGATTTGTTCTCCGAGCCACCACCCTTGGCGGCAATCTTCACCTCAACCGTGTCACCCGGCACCAGTTCGAAGTGGACCACCGCCGGGGCATTGTCACGGGTATTTTTGCGGGCGCCTGCCGGATCGGACAGCACTGAGGCGCGCAGCTTGTTTTCCGGGTCATTGTAGGCGCGGCGAACGCCTTCGTTCACCATCTCCTGAATGCTCATGGTGGCGTCGTCCCAGCGTACATTCATGCCCACCTTGATGAAGGCACAGACGATGCCGGTATCCTGGCAGATGGGACGGCGTCCTTCGGCGCACATGCGGCTGTTGGTCAGGATCTGCGCAATGGCATCCTTGGCGGCCGGGCTTTGCTCCAGCTCCCAGGCGCGAGCCAGCGACTGGATGTAATCGAGCGGGTGATAACAGGAGATGAATTGCAGGCTGTCAGCGATGCTGTCGATGAAATCCTGCTGGCGGATGGTGGTCATGTGGAATCCCTGCGTGATCGTGTTGACGGTCAGCCGCATATTTTACGCTGAAATGGCAGCCCTTGCTGCTTTGCAATAAGATGCGGTTTTCCCTTGGCTGGAGCGAGACGATGACTGTGCGCATGGAGCGGGATACCTTTGGTGAAATCGGTGTGCCAAATGAACACTACTGGGGGGCGCAGACCCAGCGCTCGCTGCATTTCTTCCGTATCTCCTCTGAACAGATGCCGCGCGAGCTGATTGCGGCGCTGGCGCAGATCAAGCACGCCTCCGCTACGGTGAACCAGCAGCTGGGCTTGCTGGATGCACAGAAAGCCGCTGCCATCCAGCGTGCTGCCGATGAAGTGTTGCAGGGCAAGCTGGCGAATGAATTTCCGCTGTCGGTGTGGCAGACCGGTTCTGGTACCCAGACCAATATGAACATGAACGAGGTGCTGGCCAACCGCGCCAGCGAGCTGCTGGGCGGGGTGCGCGGTGAGCTGCGCCAGGTTCACCCGAATGACGATGTGAACAAGGGCCAGTCCTCCAACGATGTATTCCCCACCGCCATGCACGTGGCAGCGGTACTGGCCTTGCAGGAGAGCCTGCTGCCTGCAGTGGCACAGTTGCAAGCCACCCTGCAGGCGAAGGCGGACGCGTTTGCCGACATCGTCAAGATTGGCCGTACCCATTTGCAGGACGCTACCCCGCTGACGCTGGGGCAGGAGTTTTCCGGCTATGTGGCGCAACTGGCGCAGGGCATGCGCCATGTGCAGGCCAGCCTGCCGCACCTGTATGAGCTGGCCTTGGGGGGGACGGCGGTCGGTACCGGCCTGAATGCCCACCCGGACTATGCGGTCGCGGTGGCGCAGGCACTGGCCGGGCGCACCGGTCAACCGTTTGTGACCGCCAGCAACAAGTTTGAGGTGATGGCTGCGGCAGATGCGCTGGTGCATGCCCACGGTGCGCTGAAAACGCTGGCCGCCAGCCTGATGAAGATTGCCAACGATATCCGCTGGCTGGCCAGCGGTCCGCGCTGCGGCGTGGGGGAGCTGTCCATTCCGGAAAATGAACCGGGCAGCTCGATCATGCCGGGCAAGGTGAACCCCACTCAGGCCGAGGCGCTGACCATGGCCTGCGCGCAGGTGATGGGCAATGATGTGGCGATCAATATCGGTGGGGCCTCTGGCAACTTTGAGCTGAACGTGTATCGCCCGATGATCATTCACAATTTCCTGCAAAGTGTGCGGCTGCTGGCCGATGGGGCGCGCAGCTTTGAGGAGCACTGCGCACGTGGTATTGAGCCCAACCGCAAGCGGATTGCGCAGTTGCTGAATGAATCGCTGATGCTGGTGACGGCACTGAACCCGCATATTGGCTATGACAAGGCAGCCCAGATTGCCAAGCATGCTCACAAGCAGGGGCTGACGCTGAGAGCTGCTGCACTGGAGCTAGGTCATGTGACGGAAGCCCAGTTCGAAGCCTGGGTGAAGCCGGAAGAAATGACCGGGCCACGTGGCTGAGGCCCGGTCAGGGTGGATGGGGCGGGCTTAGCGGTTGAGCAGCGGCTGTACTTCCCGCACCATCTGCCGTGCTTCATCGGCCTCGATGCGGTAGACGCTGATCCGGCTGGCCGTGGCATGGAGCCGGGTGGCGTGATCCCGGTTGGCGCGGTCATCCAGCGCCAGGCCCAGCCATGCCAGCCGTTCGCAGATCATGGCCCGCACTGGCGCTGCATGTTCGCCAATGCCACCGGTAAACACCAGTACATCCAGCCCGCCCAGCGCAGTTGCCAGCGCGCCCACTTCGCAGGCAGCGCGGTAGCAGAACAGTTCAACCGCAAAGCGGGCAGCGGGAGCATCACTCGCCAGCAGGGTGCGCATGTCGGAGGAGAGGCCAGACACCCCCAGCAGGCCGGATTGACGATACAGCAGCTTCTCGACCGCACCCACATCCATGCCCAGATGCTGCTGCGCGTAGAGTAATACGCCAGGGTCAATCTGCCCGCAGCGACTGCCCATCATCAGACCATCCAGCGCGGTAAAGCCCATGCTGCTCGCCACACTGCGCATGCCTTGCATGGCGCAGGCGCTGGCACCGTTCCCCAGATGCAGGGCAACTACTTTGGCGTCCCCTGCTTGCGGGTGAAGCTCGGGCAGGCGGTGGGCAACCCAGGCATAGGACAAGCCGTGAAAGCCATAGCGACGTACGCCTTGTTCAAACCAGCTACGCGGCAAGGCAAACCACTGCGCCAGTTCCGGCTGACTACTATGGAAAGCGGTATCAAAACAGGCAAACTGTGGCAGATCCGGCTGCAGCTGCGCCAGCTGTGCGACGGCGGCCAGATTGTGGGGCTGGTGCAGCGGGGCCAGCGGCGTCAGGGCCTCCAGTTCGGCGAGGATGCGGGCATCCAGCCGCAGGGCCTGGGTGAAATGGCTGCCGCCGTGTACCACGCGGTGTACGGCGGCTTGAACCGGCAGTTGCCGCGCTGTCAGGGTGTGCAGCAGCCAGCCCAGCATGCGAGCGTGCGGCTGCGCTCCGGCCTCATCCTGCCAGTGGCAGTCGGCTTCGCCGTCTTGCCGCAGAACACCGCTGAGCTGACCATCCCGCCACTCCAGCAGGCCATCGGCCAAGGGCGCTGCGGCGACTTGCTGCGGGTAGAGCGCAAACTTGAGGCTGGAAGACCCGGCATTCAGTACCAGCAGCATCAGCGAGAGGCTCCGTGGTGGGCGGCCAGCAGTACGGCAACCGCTGCAGAGGCCAGGCGCGATAGCTCATTGTCCGCGCGGCTGGTCAGCATCACCGGCACCCGCGCACCCAGCACGATACCAGCGGAGTGGGCACCGGCCAGATAGGTGAGTTGCTTAGCCAGCATATTGCCCGCTTCCAGATTGGGTGCCAGCAGAATGTCGGCATCGCCCGATACTGCAGAGGTAATGCCCTTGTTGTGGGCGGCCTCAGCAGAGATGGCATTGTCGAACGCCAGCGGACCATCCAGAATGCCGCCCTTGATTTGCTTGCGGTCGGCCATCTTGCACAGCGCGGCCGCATCCAGCGTGGAGGGCAGGGCCGGGTTGATGGTTTCCACCGCGGACAGGATGGCGACCTTGGGCTCAGCAATGCCCAGCGCATGGGCCAGCTCAATGGCGTTCTGTACGATGTCGGCCTTGCCCAGCAAGTCAGGCTCAATATTGACCGCGCCATCGGTCAGCAGCAGTGGCTTGTGGTAGTTGGGCACGTCCATCACGAATACATGCGACAGGCGGCGGCCGGTACGCAAACCATTGTGCTTGTCGAGGATGGCTTTCAGCAGCTCATCGGTATGCAGGCTCCCCTTCATCAGCGCATGGGCCTGCCCTTGCCTGACCAGCAGCACAGCCACTTCTGCCGACTGATGGCTATGAGTGGTATTGACGATGCTGAAAGGCGGCACCGCATGCGGCAGATTGGCTTGCGGCAGGCCATCGCGGTAGAGGGTGAAGCGGCTGATATCCAGCCCGTGTTGCTTGGCGGTGGCCCGAATGCGGGCTTCCGGCCCCACCAGAATCGGGGCGATCAGCCCGGCCTGCATCGCCTCCAGTGCGCCGCCCAGCGACACATCGTCGCAGGGGTGGACCACGGCGGTAATCAGCGAGGGGTGTGCTTTGGCATTGTTCATCAAGGCCAAGTAGCGTGGCGAGGTTTCGCTATAGTGTTGATCTTCAGCGTTCATGGCTCAGCCTTTGATGTGATAACCCGCGTCGATGTACTCGGTGTTGCCAGTGATGCCGCGTGCGGCATCCGAGGCAAGGAAGGCTGCCAGTGCACCCACTTCCTCCAGCGTGACCAGCCGGTGTTCCGGCGCACCTTGCAAGGCCTCTTCGATCAGCTGGTCAAAGTGTGGCAAGCCGCTGGCGGCACGGGTACGCACCGGGCCGGGAGAGATGGCATTGACACGGATCCGCTTCTCCCCCAAATTGCTGGCCAGGTAACGCACCGAGGCCTCCAGCGCGGCTTTGACTGGCCCCATCATATTGTAATTCTGCACCACCTTTTCGGCGCCATAGTAGCTCATGGTCAAAATGCTGCCGCCCTCACGCATCAGCGGCTCGGCCAGACGGCTCATGCGGATCAGCGAGTGGCAGGAGACATCCATGGCGCGGGCAAAGCCTTCTGCAGAGCAATCGACCAGGCGGCCATGCAGGTCTTCCTTGTTGGCGAAGGCGATTGAATGCAGCAGCACATCCAGCTTGCCCCAGCGGCGCTCAATATGACCAAACACAGCCTCCAGTTCACCCGGGGTTTCCACGTTCAGCGGCAGCAAGTCTGCACCGATACGGTCTGCCAGCGGGCCGACGAAGGGCAGCGCCTTTTCATTCAGGTAGGTCAACACCAGTTGTGCCCCTGCCTCATGAAATGCCTGCGCACACCCCCACGCCAGACTGTGCTCATTGGCGACACCCACCACCAACGCTGCCTTGCCTTGTAACTGCATCATGCTGCCCTCACGGTTATATTGCATTGCAGCATAATAGCGGAACAACGTGAAGCTGACATGACGAAAATCAAATGCAAGTTCACTTTATCATGTGGGGGATGGGCGCACGGCGGTCCGCTAAGCGTGTAGCGAGGTAAGTGGCAAGCTGGCTTATTCAGTGCATTAAGGAGTGAGCTGCTGTGCCAGCCCGATGAGGATACCCTCTGGTCCGCGAATGTAGCAGAGCCGGTAGATATCGCGGTAATTGACCACTTCATCCACGAGCTGGGCCCCCAGCTGGCTGAGGCGCTGCAGGGTGTCGTCAATATCTTCAACGGTAAACATCACGCGCAGATACCCCAGCGCGTTGACCGGTGCCATCCGGTGGTCTGAAGCAATGGCAGGGGCATCAAAGCGTGAGAGCTCAATGCGGCTATGCCCGTCGGGCGTTCGCAACATGGCGATCTCGACGCGCTGTCCCCTCACGCCGGTAACTCGGCCAGCCCATTCCTCCTCAATGGGCATTCGTCCTTCCAGACTTAAACCCAGCTCAACAAAGAACGCAATGCAGCGGTCGAGGTCTTCCACCACAATGGACACGTTATCCATTCGTCTGATCGTCATGTTGCCTCCTTTGGGGTTGGCTGTACGGGGGCAGGGCCATTCTGAGTCGGTTAATTATGCAAGACCCGCTGCAAGAACCGGGTACGACCTGTGCAGAACATTGCACAAAATGTGCAGAAGCTGATGCGAGCCTACACTGCAGGTGTTGTATGGATCATACAACATGGTATGGGAGGGCTGAAATGCAAACGGGCCGGTATCTTTCGATACCGGCCCGGCAATCTGGCGGAAAGGGTGGGATTCGAACCCACGTTACAGCATAACTGTAAACCGGATTTCGAGTCCGGCGCATTCGACCTCTCTGCCACCTTTCCAGTGGAGTCGGCTATTATAAGCGACTCCACGCTGAAGAGACAAGCCTAATTGCTGAAAACAACACGCTGGATAGCCTTTCCCGGGGCGATACTGCTGGGCTTGCTACTGACAGGCTGCGAGCCGGCATCTAAAGTACCCGTGGCATCGGCGCCTGCTCCGGTAAAGGAGTTGGTGGTGCTGACCCGCAATGATGCGACCACCTACTACCTGGATACCAACGGCCAGCCTGCCGGGCTGGAGTACGACCTGGTCACGCTGTTTGCCGAGGAAACCGGGGTGGCGGTTCGCTGGCAGGTGGTGCAACGCATGAGCGAGGTGCAGGAGGGTTTGCTCAAAGGCAAGGCACAGCTGGCGGTGGGGATGGCACGGCAGATGCCGGGGGTGGAGCAGCTGCGTTTTGGCCCGGTCTACCAGCGGGTGACGCCGGTGGTGGCCTATGCGGGTGAGATGCCGCCCGTGCAGTCGCTCAGCGATTTGCAAACCCAGCCACCGCGGGTGATTGCCGGAAGTGCGGCAGAGGGGGTCTTACTGTCTTTGAAGCAAGCCAACCCGCAGCTGGCCTGGACCGCCATTGAGGAACAAAGCGCAGAGGAACTGCTGGAATCGCTGGCGGATGGCCACACCGGAGCGGTGGTGACGGAATCTCACCTGCTGGCAGGGATGCGACGTTTTTACCCGGAATTGCAGCAGGGCATGGTGCTGCCCAAGCCGATTGAGCTGGCCTGGGCTTATCGTCCGGATGCGTCGTCTGCGTTTCAGAAGCAGGTGGCGCAATTTTTTCAGCGCATTGAGCAAAATGGCACGCTCAAGCGCCTGCTGGATCGTTATTACGGGCATTTGCATCGCTTGCAGCCGGTGGACGTCGAGGCCTTCCTGCAGCAGCGGCTGACAGTGCTACCCAAGTACCGCAAATGGTTTCAGGATGCACAGGTGCTGACCGGAGTGGACTGGCGCTTGCTGGCCTCACTGGGCTATCAGGAGTCGCACTGGAACCCGTTTGCCGTGTCGCCGATGGGGGTGCGTGGCCTGATGATGCTGACCGGGGAGACAGCAGACCGCATGGGGGTCACTGACCGATCGGATTCCAAGCAGAACATCATGGCCGGAGCACGCTATTTGCAGATGCTGCACGACGATTTGCCCCCGCAGATTGGCGAGCCGGACCGCAGCTGGATGGCGCTGGCGGCTTACAACATCGGCATTGGCCATCTGGCCGATGCGCGCATGCTGGCCCGCATGCAGAAGCTGGACCAGAATGCATGGACCGATCTGAAGACCACCCTGGTGCAGTTGCGTAATCCCAAGTGGGTGCCCAAGACCCGCTATGGCTATGCGCGGGGCGGAGAAACAGTGATTTTTGTCGAGAATGTGCGTACCTATTACGACATTCTCAGCCGCCTTGAGCCTGCGCTGGAGTTACCCTTGCTGGCCACGTCAACTGCGCCTGCCGCTGCACCATGAAGAACGGCCCCGCGATGCGGGGCCGCTATGGTTGACTGCTGAACCGTTCAAGGCTTCAGCAGATCCTTCCCCCCCATATAGGGACGCAGCACTTCCGGTACCGTGACACTGCCATCGGCGTTCTGGTAGTTCTCCAGCACGGCCACCAGCGCGCGACCCACCGCCAGACCAGAGCCGTTCAGCGTGTGTACGAACTCGTTGTTTTTCGTTTCACCCTTGAAACGGGTCTGCATGCGGCGTGCCTGAAAGGCGACACAGTTGGAGACGCTGGAAATCTCCCGGTAGGTGTTCTGTGCCGGCAGCCATACTTCCAGATCGTAGGTCTTGGTAGCGGTAAAGCCCATGTCTCCGGCGCACAGGGTCACCACCCGGTAGGGCAGGCCCAGTTGCTGCAGGATGTACTCGGCGTGACCACGCATCTCCTCCAGCGCGGCAAACGACTGCTCCGGGTGAACAATCTGCACCATTTCCACTTTGTCGAACTGATGCTGGCGGATCATGCCGCGAGTGTCACGGCCATACGAGCCCGCCTCCGAACGGAAGCAGGGCGAATGGGCGGTCAGCTTCACCGGCAGCGCTTCGGTTTTCAACAGCGTATCGCGCACCGTGTTGGTCAGCGAGATTTCCGAGGTGGAAATCAGGTACTGGGCCTGCTCGGTGGCTTCACCACCACGCTCCACCCGGAACATGTCCTCGGCAAACTTGGGCAGCTGGCCGGTACCGTACAGCACTTCAGCATTGACCACATACGGGGTGTAGGTTTCGCTGTAACCGTGACGTTCGGTATGGGTGTTGAGCATGAACTGCGCCAGTGCCCGGTGCAGCTGGGCAATCTGGCCACGCAGGACGGTGAAGCGGGCACCGGAGAGCTTGGCGCCGGTTTCAAAGTCCAGCCCCAGCGGGGTGCCGACATCCACATGGTCCTTGACCGGAAAATCAAAGCTGCGTGGCGTGCCGACGCGGTGCAGCTCGACATTGTCGTGCTCGTTCTTGCCATCAGGTACCGACTCATGCGGCACATTCGGCACCTGGGCCAGCAGGTCGTGCAGTTCTTCCTGAATAGCTGCAAGACGGGTCTCCGCCGCCTTCAGCTCGTCGCCTAGATTGGCCACTTGCGCCATGATGGCAGAGACATCCTCACCCTTGCTCTTGGCAATGCCGATCTGCTTGGATGCACTGTTGCGCTGGGATTGCAGCTCTTGCGTGCGTACCTGCACGGATTTGCGCTCGTCTTCCAGTTTGCGGAAGCTGGCGGTATCCAGCGTAAACCCACGGCGCGCCAATTGGGCGGCCACGGCATCCAGATCATTGCGAAGGTGTTGGATATCAAGCATGACTAGGGTCCGAATAGTTGAACGGTCCTGCCGGGCATGGCTGCACGGGCAGGACCGCCAATTTTCGGTGATTTGCTGCCCGATGTCACCTGAATTGATAGGGCAGGGATGGCTTGCGGTTGTCAGACAGGCTTATGAGCGTCCGCCGTCCAGCTGCTGACATAGTCCGGAGTGGCAATCTGCTGTCCGGGCTCGGCGATGGCGGGCAGTTTGACCAGTGCGACCGGCAAGACCCCGGCCCAGACCGGTAGGTCCAGGTCTTTCTCATCGTCGATGGGCCCGCCGGCCCGGATTTTGACGGCAGCTTCGGTCAGCGGCAGGCGCAGTACGATGGTTGCGCCCAGCTCCTTGCGATTGCCATTTCGAATGTCACGGACCCGGCCAGGGGCCAGCCGCTCCATGAAGTGATCCAGCACCTCAAGCTTGGCGGTTTCATCATTAATGGGGGTAAAACAGCCATAAATGACCGCCGAGCGGTAGTTCATGCTGTGATTGAAGGCTGAGCGTGCCAGGACCAGCCCGTCAAAATGGCAGATGGAGATGGAGACTTCCATGCCAATGCACAGGCTTTGCATCAGGCGGCTGCCAGTGGAGCCATGAATGTGCAGATGATCCCCCACCCGCCAGCAGGCCATCGGCAGACTGTGCACGCTATTGCCATCATGAAAGGCAATATGGCAGAGGTGGGCAGCATCAATGATGTCATACAGCTGCCGAGTGTCGTAGTGGGCATATTCGGGCGAGCGGCGAATGCGGGTACGGGGTGTTGGGGCGGTCTTGCGCATGAGGGGCGATCCAGCAGTTCTTGAACAGTACACAGCATAAGCGCATGATGTGGCCCTTTATTAGAGCCATAAACACCCTGTTTTCTGGAGCCAGTGATGGACCTTGCCTTGTTGGTCAGTCGCATGCAGCAGCAAGACGACCGTGCACCACAACAGCAGCGCCTCTATCAGCAACTGCGGCAAATGATATTGCAGGGCGAGCTGGCCCCCGGCAGTCGCCTGCCGGGCTCGCGGCAATTGGCGGCAGACTTGCAGGTGGCCCGCAACTCTGTGCTGTTCGCCTATGAACAGTTGGGGGGCGAGGGGCTATTGCACGCCAGCCGCAGAGGATCATGCGTCGCCGCGGTGCTGTCTATGGAACAGCCGGTGATGCGTCCACAAGCCGTGTCGCCATTGTCGCAACGCAGTCAGCCCTTTGCCGGATCACGCAGTGAACCCGATACCCTGGATGCGTTTACCCCGGGAGTACCTGCGCTGCGGGAGTTTCCGATGGCGCGCTGGCAACGGGTGCTGACCCGGCAGTGGCAGCAGGCGTGCGTTGAACAGCTGAACTATGGGGAGAGTGCCGGGGAGCCGCAGTTACGTGAGGCGGTGGCCGCGCATGTGCGCATGAGCCGTGGCGTGCGTTGTGACCCGCATCAGGTGATCATTACCGAAGGAACACAGCATAGCCTGAGCCTGTGCGCGCAGTGGTTTGCCGATGCGGGCAGTCTGGCCTGGATCGAGGATCCCGGCTATCCGGGTGCGCGCTGGGCAATGGGGAATGCTGGCCTGCAGGTACGCGGCATCCCGCTGGATGCGGAAGGGTTGGCCCCCACACCGACGGACTGGCAGCATCCGCCGCAGCTGATTTATGTTACGCCATCGCACCAGTTTCCCTTGGGCAACGTGATGAGCCTGCAGCGGCGGCTGGCGCTGCTGGAGCAGGCCAAGCGCCACGGCAGTCTGCTGATCGAGGATGATTACGACAGCGAGTTTCGCCGAGATGGCCCGCCTTTGCCTGCCATGCAGGGCCTGCAACCGGATGCACCGGTGGTGTATCTGGGCACCTTCAGCAAAACCCTGTTTCCGGCACTGCGGCTGGCTTACATGATTGTCCCCTTGGCATTGCTGGGCCGGGTGCAGAACTGGCTGAGCCGTTGTCGTCCCTGGGGGCGGCAGGTAGAGCAGCTGGCACTGGCCCACTTTATCCGCGAAGGGGAATTTGCCCGCCACTTGCGACGCATGCGCCGCTTGTACGGGGAACGTCGTGATGCCCTGAATGCATCGCTGGAGCAACACCTTGGAGGGCTGGCGCAACGTACCGGTGGCGCGGCGGGCATGCATCTGTCCATTCGCCTGCCGGATGCATTTCCAGATCAGCAGATTGCGGATCGAGCCATCAGTCAGGGCTTGGTGCTGCACTCTTTGAGCAGCTATGCCATGACGGCAGAAGGGCCAAAAACCAACGGTTTCATTCTGGGCTATGCCCAGGTGCCGGTCACGCGGATGGATGAGCATGTGGCACTGCTGGCGCGCCTGGTCAAGGCGTCTGCCAAGGGGTGAAGCGGGTCGGATTTACGCTTGCTGGCGTCGCCAGTCTCTGGCATGGTAGCCGGATTGGCCATTGGCCGCGTAGACAAATGGATAGCGACCGTGAGTGAAATAGCCCCCATTCAGGACATCATCAGCGATATGCGCGCTGGGCGCATGGTGATCCTGGTCGATGAAGAAGACCGCGAAAACGAAGGCGATCTGGTGCTGGCGGCAGAGTTTGTGACGCCGGAAGCCATCAATTTCATGGCCAAGCATGGCCGTGGCCTGATCTGCCTGACCCTGACCGAAGAGCGCTGCCAGTTCCTCGGTCTGCCGATGATGGCACAGCGCAATGGCACCCAGTTCGGCACCGCCTTTACCGTGTCCATTGAGGCCGCCGAGGGCGTGACCACCGGCATCTCTGCCGCAGACCGGGCGCATACCATCAAGACCGCAGTGTCGCGGGACTGCAAACCGAGCGACATTGTCCAGCCTGGCCATGTGTTCCCGCTCAAGGCTCAGCCTGGTGGCGTGCTGGTTCGCGCCGGTCATACCGAAGCGGGCTGTGACCTGGCCCGGCTGGCTGGGGCCGCGCCGGCAGCGGTGATCTGCGAGATCATGAACGACGATGGCACCATGGCCCGTCTGCCGGAGCTGCTGGCTTTTGCCCGCACCCACAATCTGAAGGTAGGTACCATTGCCGATCTGATTCATTACCGCCATCAGACGGAAACGCTGGTGGAGCAGGTGGCCGACCGTGAGATCGATACGCCAGCCGGGCGCTTCCGCCTGGTGGCGTTCCGTGACCGCTTGGCTGCGCGTACCCATCTGGCCTTGGTGTCCGGACAACCCTCGCCCGAGCAGGAGGTGCTGGTGCGGGTGCATGAGCCGCTGTCTGTCATGGATTTGCTGGAGTGCGCGCCCAGTGGCCACTCCTGGGGCATCTACCCGGCCTTGCGCCGCATCCAGCAAGAAGGCTGTGGTGTGGCCCTGCTGCTGCATCGTCCGGAAAGCGGTGACGAGCTGCTGGCGCGGGTCGCACCGGAGAGTGAGCGACGCAGTGGTAAATGGGATGCCAAGACGTTTGGTATTGGTGCGCAGATTTTGCGCGCCCTGGGTGTCGGTAAAATGAAGGTGATGGCGCAGCCGATGCGCATTGCCAGCATGACCGGCTTTGGTCTGGAAATTACCGGCTATGTGCTGCCGGATGGAGAAGAACATTGAATCACATCGAACTGCCTGCCCAGCGTCAGCTGGAGGCGTATAACGCCAAAGACCTGCAAGCCTTCATCGTCAATTTCCACGACGATATCGAAATGATCCTGCTGCCGTCCGGCACGGTCCGCTTGAGCGGCAAGCAAGCGGTGGCGGACTTCTATGCCAGCCAGCGCTTCAACAAGCCTGAGCTGCACGCCGAGCTGTTGCAACGCATTGTCTGTGGCAGCAAGGTGATTGATCACGAGCGTATTGTCGGCATCAATGACGAACCGATCATTATGGTGGTGATCTGGGAAGTGGAAGACGGGGTGATCCGTCGCGCCTACACCTTCGAGAAACCTTGAGTCGCTGCGCTACGGTTTCTTTCTGGGCGTGATGCGCAAGCGGATAGTGTGGCCGGGCATGAGCTTGCAGGAGGTGCAGGCTCTCGGCTCCAGTGACAGCAGCTCAAAGCGATAGTCCGGATGGGTGTAGCGCGCCCGCCATTTGGGCTGGCTGTGGTCTGGCCAGCTCACTGCCACCATGGTGGGTGGCGTGCCTTCTGCAGGGCTGACCGCCAGCATCAACAATACCTGCCCGGCCTGAATACATTGCACGTCCACCGGGCAGCGTGAATCCTCCAATACCATGGCTTGCAGCAGCGGGCCATGTTCTCCGATCCGGACGCGCTCGCCATCTTTGAGCGTGACTTCAAGCGGGGCAGCTTGGCTCGACAAAGCCATCAGGGTGAGCAAGGCAGTCAGCAGGTGTCGCATGGGAGCTCCTTTATGCTAGTCAATTAACCATGTTATCGTCATAGTGCCGGCAAGGCGAGCGGTTGACTTGTCAGCGAGTAGTCCGAAGCGGAATAATGCGGTGTTGCCCTCGCCGTCCTTGAGAGTTGCTGCATGAGCCAGACCATTGTCCAAGCCGCCTGCCCGCATGATTGCCCCGATACCTGTGCCATGCGCATTACGGTGGAAGAAGGCAAGGTGGTGCGGGTGGCGGGCGACCCAGACCATCCACCGACCCAGGGTGCACTGTGTACCAAGGTGTCGCGCTACGCCGAGCGTTTGTATCATCCGGATCGCCTGCTCTACCCGATGAAGCGGGTGGGGCGCAAAGGGGAAGGGCGCTTCGAGCGGATCAGCTGGGACGAGGCACTGACCACCATCTCCCAACGCCTGCTGGCGATTGCGGCGGATAACCCGCAGCGCATTCTACCCTACAGTTACGCCGGCACCATGGGGCTGGTGCAGGGTAACAGCATGTCCGCCCGCTTCTTTCACAAGCTGGGTGCCTCCCAGCTGGACCGCACTATCTGTGCCTCCGCAGGCGCTGCGGGCCTCAAGCATACCTACGGGGCCAGTGTCGGCATGGACATGAGCTTTGTGCAGGAGGCACGGCTGATCTGGCTGTGGGGCACCAACTCCATCACGTCCAACCTGCATTACTGGACGCGGGTGCAAGAAGCCAAGCGGCGCGGCGCACGGGTGGTGGCGATTGATCCCTACCGGACGCTGACGGCTGACAAATGTGACGAGCACGTCGCCTTGCTGCCCGGCACCGATGCCGCACTGGCGCTCGGCATCATGCATGTGCTGATCCGTGAAGACCTGCTGGACCATGACTATATCCGGCAGTACACCGAGGGCTTTGAGGCCTTGCGTGAGCGGGCTCTGGACTACCCGCCGGCGCGGGTGGCCGCACTGTGTGGCATCCCGCAGGCGCAAGTGGAGCGGCTGGCACGGGAGTATGGTGAGCTTGCAGTGCGGCAGCAGCAGCCGGTGGCCATTCGCCTCAACTATGGCATGCAGCGTACCCGGGGCGGTGGACAGGCCACCCGTGCCGTAGCCTGTCTGCCCAGTTTGGTCGGGGCATGGCGGCAGCGCGCCGGGGGCATGCTGATGTCCACCTCGGGGTTT
The DNA here is from genome assembly GCF_012641365.1 of Leeia aquatica. Classification (NCBI taxonomy): domain Bacteria; kingdom Pseudomonadati; phylum Pseudomonadota; class Betaproteobacteria; order Neisseriales; family Leeiaceae; genus Leeia; species Leeia aquatica. Next base: position 424,884 of record NZ_JABAIM010000001.1, on the reverse strand, counting down.
TTCCCGATCGACAACGCCGCCCTGCAACGCCCGGACCTGATGCCGGATCCGCAACCGCGCACCATCAATATGAGCACCATCGGTGACGCCTTGACCCATCCGGGCGGGGGCGACTTTGGCCCCCGGGTGGACGCGGTGGTGGTCTACAACAGCAACCCGGTGGCGGTGGCACCGGAATCCGGCAAGGTGGTGGCTGGCTTCGCCCGGGAAGACCTGTTTACCGTGGTGCTGGAGCACTTCCAGACCGATACCGCGGATTACGCCGACATCCTGCTGCCCGCCACCATGCAGATGGAGCATGTTGACCTGCACAAGTCTTATGGGCACAGCTGGCTGCTGGCCAATCTGCCTGCAGTCACGCCGCCGGGTGAAGCCCGCAGCAATAGCGACATCTTCCGCCAGCTGGCGCAGTACTGCGGCTGGCAGGACGCCTGTTTTCAGGACGCCGATGATGCCCTGGCAGCCCAGGCCCTGCAACCGCACGCCTGGACCGAGGGTATCCAGTGGTCCAGCCTGCGCGCGCAGGGCTGGCAAAAGCTGAACCTGCCTGATGCACCCTTTGCACAGGGCGGGTTTCCTACCCGCAGTGGCAAGTGCCAGTTCTACGCGGAAGCGCTGGCTGCCGAAGGGCTGGATCCGCTGCCCGGTTTTGAGCCACCGCACGAATCCCCGCAGCGTACGCCGGAGCTGGCTGCACGTTACCCCTTGCAGATGATCTCCCCCCCCTCACGCCACTTCCTCAACACCACCTTTGCCAACCAGCCGGGACTGTGGCCCAAGCGAGGTGAGCCCAGCGTGGAAATGCACCCGGACGATGCTGCCGCCCGCGCATTGCAGCATGAGCAATGGGTGGAAGTGGTCAACGACCGGGGCTGCCTGCAATTGCGGCTGGAAGTGAGCGAGCGGGTGCGGCCCGGCGTGGTGGTGATTCCGTCCATCTGGTGGCGCAAGCATGCCAAGGATGGCAAGAATGCTAACGAACTCACCAGCCAAGCCCTGACCGACCTGGGAGCGGCCCCCACCTTCTATGACTGTCTGGTCGAGGTTCGCGCGGCAGCAGTGGAGTGAAGAAGCGCCGATGCAGGATGACTGTTGGGTGATCAGGAGAGCAGGGTATGCCGGGTAAGAAAGTATGGGTGTTGACGATGCTGCTGGGCATGCTCACAGTGACAGCATCAGCCGCCGGTCAAGGTGTGTTGCGTTGCGGCTGGTTTGATAACCCGACGCCAAACAATGCCTGGCTGATCGACCGCGATGGTGAGTGGACGATCAGCGAGCAGGGGGGGCATCAGGCTGAGGGGGACTGGCCGTCTCTCAGTGGGCGGCAATGGGTGGCGACCAACGGTAGCCATGGGCATGGCTGCGCCTGCATGCGCGTGATCGCCATCCCCGGCAGTCATGATATTGCGCGCATTCTCAGCACCCAGGCCAAGCCCTTGCAACAGTGTCGCAAAGACCCGGCGCTGCGGGGTAAAGAGCCAGGTTGACGGGTATGGAGTCTGTCCGCTTCTGGCGCGATCCGGCGCTACCCTGTTACGAATTGCGGCAGGCCATCAACAGCCGGGCCTGCTATCGCGCGCACTCGCATCCGGTATTGTCGATAGGCAAAGTGGATGCCGGGCAATCCCGCCTGCGGGTCAAGGGGCAGCGGGAGATTGCACTTGGCGCAGGTGATGTGGTGGTGATCCCGGCCTACCTGCTGCATTCGTGCAACCCCAGGCCAGACCAGTTCTGGGGTTACCGCATGTTGTATCTGGATGTGCCCGCCTTGTTGGCCGTCGCCGGGCCGGTATCGCTTGAGCAGGCTGAGTTGCCCTTTTCGGTGTGTCAGCCTCACGACCGTCCAGGTCTGGCTACTCGGGTGGATGAAGCTTTCGACCAACTCAGTACGGTGACCACGGCAGCACAGAAACAGGCAACCTTGCTTGCACTGCTGGCACAACTGCCGCATGCGCCATCCGAGCGGGCGACGATCCCGCTCTGGCTGCAAACACTCAATCTGACGCTACAGTCCGCCATGCCACAAGGGCTGAGCCTGGCGCAATTGGCTGCGCTGAGCGGCAAAAGTCGCAGCAGTCTGCTGGCCGCCTATGGGCAACATTACGGCTCCACACCGCACCAGGCCATCATCGACCTGCGTCTGAATCAGGCCAAGCAGCTGCTGGCGCAGCAGCAGGCGGTGGTATCGGTGGCACTGGAAACGGGGTTTACCGATCAAAGCCATTTCAGCAACGCCTTCAAGGGGCGGGTCGCCGTCACCCCGCAACAGTACACACGGCTGCTGCATCGCTAGACAAGGACCACCATGATTCTGGAAGTCGCCATCCTCAAGGTCATTCCCGGTCAAGAGACGGCATTTGAACAAGCCTTTGCCCAAGCCTCCACCCTGATCGCCAGCATGCCCGGCTATCGGCACCACCAATTGCAGCGCTGTATGGAGCAGCCTTCGCAATACATTTTGCTGGTGGGGTGGGATACGCTGGAAGATCATACGATCGGTTTTCGTGGTTCGCCCCAGTACCAGCAGTGGCGGGCCTTGCTGCATCACTTCTACAACCCGTTCCCGACTGTCGAGCATTACCAGCAGGTCTACGCCAACGCCTGCTGAGCAGGCGACTGCGCCGGACTTTTTTGCAAGAATCATCAGCCTGCCCTTTCTATCATCAGGCTTTCTTGCGAGGAGGTCTGTATGGAATGGCAATTGTTTTTGCTGGCAGTGGGGACACATTTCCTGGCCTTGCTCAGCCCGGGGCCAGATTTCTTCCTGCTGCTGAACACGGCGACGAGTCGGGGTGTCCGTGCCGGGTTATGGACCACGCTCGGCATCACGCTCGCCAATGCGATGTATGTCGCGATGGCGGCGCTGGGTGTTCGTGGGCTGGAGAGCCACACGGTGGCCTATGTGCTGTTGTACTGGGGTGGGGTGGTCTACCTGCTATGGCTGTCACATGCTTTCCTGACCGCCGGTTTGCAGCCGGTGGTGGTGGGGGTGAAGGGGGTGATGTCTGGCGGGGAACGCCGCGCCTTTCTGCTGGGTTTCAGCTCCGGCATGCTCAACCCGAAGAATGGCCTGTTCTATGCCGCACTGTTCGCGGCCCTGCACACCCATCATGCCAGTGATGCGGTGCAGCTGACGGCAGCCATCTGGATGCCCAGCCTGGTGCTGGCTTGGGATGCCTGCGTGGTCTGGCTGTTTACCCGGCCAAGGGTGGTGGCACGTTTCAACCGCTATCAGGCTGTGCTGCATAAGTTGTCAGCGGTGGTCATTCTGGGCATGGCACTGGCCATGGCGTATGGCTTCTGGGCATAGGTCTATTGCGCGATTGCGAGACTAGGCTCGCAGTGGCAATACGACTTCGAAGCGGCAACCCTGATTCGGTGTGCTGTGGAGGCTGACGGCACCACCATGGTCTTCCGCCACCCGTTTGACGATGGCGAGCCCAAGGCCGGTGCCTTCGTTGCGGGTGGTAAAGAAGGGTTCAAAGACACGGGATTGTTGCTCGGGCGGGATGCCGGGGCCGTCGTCGCTGATGTGCAGGTACAACCAGCCATTGAGTAACCTGACTTCCAGGGTGACGGCGTGCTGCGCAAAGCTGACGGCGTTTTCCAGCAGGTTGATGACCGCACCTTGCAAGGCGGTGCGGCTGCCGGTCAGGGGTATCGGTGGCAGGGCTGCCGGGCTGTCGAGCTGGCATTGGCGTGCCTGGGCGTGAGGCAGCACGGTGGCGAGGGCATCCTGCAGCACCGGGCCAGCATCAAAGGCCTCCTGCTCGTGATTACTGCCGCGCACAAACAACAGCATGTCGGCAATCAGGCCTTCCAGATCGTGCAGGCGGGCGGTGGTTTTCTCGGTAAACTTCTGCCGCTGCGCATCCGGCAGTTGTGGATTACCCAGGTGGCTTACATAGAGCAGGGCGGTGGCCAGCGGTGTGCGCAGCTGGTGGGCCAGGCCTGCCGCCATTTCCCCCATCGCGGCGAGCTTCTTGTGCTGCTCCAGTTGCTGTTGCAGCAGGTAGTGGCCGGTCAGGTCGGTGATCAGCAGTATCTGCCCTTCACCATTCGCGCCTGCGGTGGTCTGGATGGCGAGGCGGGCGCGGTGCTGCCCCAGCCCATCCAGCAATTCCCATTCTTCGGGAGAGAGGGTGGGGCGCAGGTGCTTGACCGCCACATCCAGCCAGCGCTGGCTGGGCAGGTTCGGCCCGAACCATTGCTCGGCCGCCCAGTTGGCCGCGGTAATCACGCCCTCGGCATCCAGCTCCAGCACTCCGGCAGGCAGCGCCGCCAGCAGCGAGGAGACGCGACGGGCCAGCGCATCCTTTTCTACCAGCTGCTGCTGCAAGGCCTGGTTGCTGGCCGCCAGCTCTTCACTCAGGTGGCTGACTTGCTGCTGCAAGGTTTCAAACTGCTGGGTCAGCTGTACCGACGTTGCATTGAAGAGCGCGAACGCCTGCTGCAGCTCGGCTGGGGTCAGCGCCGGCTGATCCATGGGCTCAGTCGACCAGCTTGGCCCAGCGCATGATGGCCAGCACCTGGTCGTCGTCCAGTTCGGCCCAGGTACCGCGCTTTAGCCGTGGCGGCAGACCCAGCGGGCCAAAGCGCACCCGCATCAGGCGGCTGACCGTCAGGCCGAAATGCTCGAACATGCGGCGCACTTCGCGGTTGCGGCCTTCCTTGAGAATCACCTTGTACCAGTGGTTCAGCCCTTCGCCCCCCTGATCCACCAGCACATCAAACCGGGCTGGGCCGTCTTCCAGCTGTACGCCGGTGGTCAGCGCCTTTTTCTGTTCGTCGGTGAGCTCACCAAACACCCGTACCGCATACTCGCGCTCGACTTCAAAGCGCGGGTGGGTGAGGCGGTTGGCCAGATCGCCCGAGGTAGTAAACAGCAGCAGACCGCTGGTGTTGTAGTCCAGCCGACCGACCACGGTCCAGAAACTGCCCTGTACCCGTGGCAGGCGCGAAAACACCGTCACGCGGCCTTCCGGGTCATCGCGGGTGACCAGCTCGCCTTCCTGCTTGTGGTACATCAGGATACGCGGCAAGCGGTTTTGTGCTCGTAGGCGAACCGCTTTGCCATCCACCCGTACCATGTCTTCCGGCGTGACCCGGGTGCCTGGCGTGGCAGGCTGCCCGTTGACGGTCACCCGACCAGCCTCGACCAAGGCATCCATGTCCCGGCGTGAGCCAAGGCCCGCCTGCGCCAGCGCTTTTTGCAAGCGTACCGGTTCCTGGTCCAGCTGCACTTTCTGCTTGGGCTGTTGCAGGTCTTTCTCACTGCGCCGCACCAGGGTGACCCGGCGTGCCTTGTCCGGGGTGCTGCTCTTGCTGCTGCCGGTGCGTAATTGGGCCGGGGCGCGCTTGCCGATGATCTCGATGTCGGCACTGCGCGGTGGGCGGCGACCGCCCCGCTTGAGGGCCGGTGCGTCGCCCACCTCCACCACTGCCGGTTTGCGTGGGCGCTGGCCCTCTTCCTCGGTGGTGGCGGGGCGTGGGGTGGGCTGGCTACGGCGGTCACTGCGCTGGCCGTAGCCGCCGGTCGGGGTGCCGTAGCTGGCCTTGCTGGCAGCGGCTTGGCCGCCGCGTGCGCGTGGCGTGGACGTGTCGGCCGGGGCCTGACCGCTGTTGGCAGCTGGCCGACGCTGCTGACGGCTGCCAGCCTGACGGACGGGTTGTCGGGCCGCAGCCGGACGCGAAGACTTAGACATGAGGCAAACTTTCCTGATGGGTGAGCTGCTCGAGGTCATCCAGCGGGGGAAGCTCACTCAAACTGCGTAAATTCAGATCACTCAAAAACTGTGGGGTGGTCGCCAGCAAGGCAGGCCGCCCCGGTACATCACGATGTCCAACGGTTTCAATCCAGCCGCGCGCTTGCAGCGACTGGATGATGGTGCTGGCGACCGACACCCCGCGTATCGCTTCGATATCGCCACGGGTTACCGGTTGCCGATAGGCGATCACCGCCAGCGTCTCCAGCACGGCCCGCGAGTAGCGGGGCGGCTTTTCCGGGTTCAGCCGGTCCAGATACGGCTGGAACTCCGGCCGGGTGCGAAAACGCCAGCCCTCGGCCAGTTGTACCAGCTCCACGCCCCGGCCTTGCCAGGCCTGCTGCAAATCGGTCAGCAACCTGCGGATGACCGCCTGCTCCAGACCGTCGCCCAGCACCTGCTTCAGTTGTGCCAGCGTCAGCGGCTGTGCGCTGGACAGCAGCACAGTCTCCAGAATCAGGCGGGCGTGGTTGAGACTATCCATCGGTGCGGCACTATACCAGCTTAGCGTAGATTGGTTGATACGGCTCGCTTTGTGCGATCTGTACTAGGCGCTCTTTGCACAACTCCAGCAAGGCCAGAAAACTGACCACCAGATCGGCCACCCCGGCTGCGGTATCGAACAGGTCCACAAACGGGGTGTACAGTTCACGCTGCAGGCGTTTGAGCAGTTCACTCATCCGCTGCCGTACCGACAGGCCCTCTTTCGACACCTGATGGTGGCGGTTCAGGCGGGCACGGCGCGCAATATACTGCCAGGCTTCCAGCAGGTCTGCCGGGTGAACATCCGGCAGCTGGATCACGGCGGTACGCTGCAGCCACACCTCCACCCACTGAAAATCCCGCTCGGCCTGTGGCAATTGATCCAGTCGAAAGGCTGCTGCCTTGATCTGCTCATACTCCAGCAGGCGGCGTACCAGCGCCGCACGCGGGTCTTCCTCGATGCCATCTTCCGTCAGCACGGCGGGGCGCGGCAACAGCAGGCGGGACTTGATCTCGATCAGTACCGCCGCCATCAGCAGGTATTCTGCCGCCAGCTCCAGCTGCTGCACCTTCATCGCTTCGACGTATTCCATGTACTGTGCCGTGAGGCTGGCCATCGGAATGTCGAGTACATCAACATTCTGGCGACGAATCAGGTACAGCAACAAATCGAGCGGGCCTTCAAAGGCCTCCAGAAATACCCGCAGGGCATCCGGCGGAATGAACAGGTCCAGCGGTATGTCGTGAAACGGCTCGCCGCGCACTTGCGCCAGCGGCTCGGCCACGGGCGTCGGGAAGGCGAGCTGATTCACGGTGGACCGTTAGCTGTACAGCAGGCCCATCGCCTCGCGCACGTCACGCATGGTTTCCTGTGCTACCTTGCGTGCGCGCTCGCAACCATCGGCGATGATGTTGCGTACCAGCGTCGGGTCATCCTGGTACATTTGTGCCCGTTCCTGCATCGGCTTCTGCTCCGCCACCATGCTGTCGATCACCGGCTGCTTGCATTCGATACAGCCGATACCGGCGCTGGTACAGCCTTGCTGCACCCAGTTCTTCACCTGATCGTCGCTGTAGACCTGATGCAGCTGCCACACCGGGCATTTCTCCGGGTTGCCGGGGTCGGTACGGCGCACGCGTGACGGATCGGTCGGCATCTGCTTGACCTTTTTCGCCACCGTCTCCGGTGTATCGCGCAGGGTGACGGTATTCTGATAGGACTTGGACATCTTGCGGCCATCCAGCCCCGGCATCTTGGAGGCGGCGGTCAGCAGCGGTTGTGACTCCGGCAGGATCATCTTGCCGCCGCCTTCCAGGTAGCCATACAGCCGCTCACGGTCGCCCAGGCTCAGGTTTTGCGCGTCTTCCAGCAGGGCGCGGCCTGCTTCCAGCGCTTCACCATCGCCTTCTTGCTGGTAGCGGGTACGCAGCTCGTCATACAGCTTGCCCTTCTTGCCGCCCAGTTTCTTGATGGCGGCTTCGGCTTTCTGCTGGTAATCCGGTTCCTTGCCAAACAAGTGATTGAAGCGGCGCGCAATCTCGCGGGTGAATTCCACGTGCGGCACCTGATCTTCACCCACTGGCACCATATTGCCCCGGTAGATCAGGATGTCTGCCGCCTGCAGCAGCGGGTAGCCAAGAAAGCCGTAAGTATTCAGGTCTTTCTGGCTCAGTTGCTGCTGCTGGTCCTTGTAGGTGGGCATCCGTTCCAGCCAGCCATTGGGGGTAACCATTGACAGCAGCAGGTGCAGCTCGGCGTGCTCCGGCACCCGGCTCTGGATGAACAGGGTGGCCTGGTTCGGGTCGACACCGGCCGCCAGCCAGTCAATCACCATTTCCCAGACGCTGTTTTCAATGATCTGCACATTGTCGTAATTGGTGGTCAGCGCATGCCAGTCCGCCACCATAAAGTAACAGTCGTACTCGCTCTGCAGCTTGGCCCAGTTCTTCAGCACACCATGATAGTGGCCGAGGTGCAGGGCGCCAGTGGGGCGCATGCCGGAGAGGACGCGATCAGCAAACATGAAAACAGGCTTTCTTTCGTGAAGTTCAATCGGACAGCTTGGATTACAGCACCGACAATATCAGGTCGATGACATACAGCATAGGGGCCAGTGCGATGTTCAGGGTCTTGGTAAGGATCAGGCCAATGACAATGAACATGCCGTAAGGGACAACTTTCTCCAGCATCTGATCCCATGGGCGCGGCAGCAGGCTGATCAGCATTCTGCCACCATCCAGCGGCGGGATCGGCAGCAGATTGAGTGCCGCCAGCATGGCATTGATACTGAGCCCCATCCACGCCATTTGATGCATGGGCTGGGCCAGATCGCCCATGTCCGGTGCCAGATACTTCAGTACCAAGCCCCAGAACACCGCCATGATGATGTTGATGCCCGGCCCGGCCAGCGATACCCAGAACATGTCCCGCTTGGGATTGCGCAGATTGTTGGCGTTGACGGGCACCGGCTTGGCCCAGCCAAACAGGAAGCCCCCCGCGATCAGACACAGAATGGGCAGCAGGATGGTGCCGATCGGGTCAATATGCTTGATCGGGTTCATGGAGACCCGGCCCAGCATCCAGGCCGTCTTGTCGCCCAGCCGTAATGCCGCATAGGCGTGCGCGGCTTCATGCAGGGTAATCGCCAAGAGGATAGGTACCGCGTACAGCAAAATGTCCTTGAATTGAAAGTCCATGACCTTATTCCTCCAGACCCAAGGCAGCCAGGCTACCTTTGCCAGCCCGGATCAGCACTGGCTCATCGTCGGTGAGGTCGACCACCGTGGTGGGCTCCATGCCGCAGTAACCGCCGTCGATCACCAGATCCACCTGCCGCTCCAGCTGCGAGCGAATCTCATAGGGGTCAAACGGCGCTTGTTCTTCACCCGGCAGCAGCAAGGTCACTGAGAGCAAGGGCTCGCCCAGTTCTTCCACCAGCGCCAGCGCGACCGGATGATCAGGAATGCGCAGGCCAATGGTGCTCTTCTTCGGGTGCAGCAGCCGCTTGGGGACTTCTTTGGTGGCTTGCAGGATCACCGTGTAACTACCTGGCGTAATGGCCTTGAGCCGCCGGTATTGCTGGTTATCCACCTTGGCGTAGGTGGCGATGGCGGAGAGGTCATTGCACACCAGGGTGAAGTGGTGCTTGTCATCCAGCTGGCGAATCTGGCGGATGCGCTCCAGTGCCGCCTTGTCACCCATATGGCAACCGAGCGCATAACAGGAGTCGGTCGGGTAGACGATGACGCCGCCTTCCTGCACGATCTGCGCTGCCTGGCGAATAAGGCGAGGCTGCGGGTTTTCCGGGTGAATCTGAAAGAACTGTGACATGAGGGTAGCGGGTCCGTATCAGGGCAGGGTGGCCGGTACTTCGGCAGGCAGGGTGACCCCCAGCGCTTGCCAGACCGGCTTGCAATAGTCAGGGAGCGGCGGGAACTGGCCCAGATCGCCATAGTGGCCCTGTCCGTGGAAATCTGAGCCCACCGAGGCCCACAGGTCGAAAGATTCCGCCAGCCGGGCAAAACGGGCGACCAAGTCTGGCGTATGGTTGGCGGTGCCGACTTCGATGCCATCGCCGCCAAAACGGGTGAAAATCTCCACCAGTTCGTTCATGGTCTTTTTGCCCATGTCGTAACGGCCGGGATGAGCGAGGATGGCCAGCCCGCCTGCAGCATGCAGCCATTCGATGGCTTCCGGCAGGGTGGCCCACAGATGTGGCACATAGCCGGGTTTGCCGGGGGTCAGGTATTTCTTGAAGACGGCTTGCAGATTGCGAGCACGTCCTTGCTCGACCAGAAAGCGGGCAAAATGGGCGCGACCGATCATGTCCGGGTTGTCAGCAAAGCGCATGGCGCCCTCAAAGGCGCCCTCGATGCCCACTTTGGCCAGCCCGGCGGCCATCTGCTGGGCCCGTTCGGTACGGCCACTGCGAATGCGCTGCAAGCCATCGCGTAAAACCGCATGCTCGGGGTCGATGCCCAAGCCGACGATGTGCAGGGTGTGCTTGCCCCAGTTGACCGAGATTTCCACACCGTTGACGAGGTGAATGCCACACTGTCGGGCAGCAGTGGCGGCTTCTGCCAGGCCGCTCAGTTCATCGTGATCCGTGAGCGCCAGCACCCGTACACCGCGCGCAGCCGCTCGCTCCACCACGGCCGTGGGGCTCAGCATGCCGTCCGAGACGGTGGAGTGGCAGTGAAAGTCGTAAGGGGACATCAGGCCTTGCCTGCATCATGCCGACCCGGCTGCCACAGCACATCCGGTACCTGATGATGGCGATTGAGTACCCGCGCCAGCACAAACAGCAGGTCGGACAGGCGGTTCAGGTAACGGGCCGCGAGCGAACCAGCCATGCCTGCCTCTTCGATGGCCAGCAACTGGCGCTCGGCACGGCGGCTGACAGCGCGTGCCACATGGCATTGTGCGGCTGCCTTGCTGCCACCCGGCAGGATGAATTCCTTGAGCGGAGGCAGCTCAGCATTGAAGTCCGCCAGCGCCTGATCCAGCTGCAGCAGGTGAGATTCCTGCAAGGAATGCCAGCCGGGCACCGCCAGCTCGCCACCCAGGTCAAACAGGTCGTGCTGAATGGCGGACAGCAAGTCTCGAATGCGGGGTGGCAGGTCTTCACACAGCAGCACGCCAAGCTGGCTGTTCAGCTCGTCGGTATCGCCGAGTGCAGCAATGCGCGGGTGCGTCTTGGCCACCCGGCTGCCATCGCCCAGCCCGGTGCTGCCGTCATCGCCGGTGCGGGTGGTAATGCGGGAAAGCCGATGGCCCATGAGGATGTCCAGACAGATAAAACCTGATTATACCTGATGGGACGGGCGCCGCGCTTTCAGTAGCGCTTTGCATAGCTGCAGTAGTCCACCAGGGTGCCATCCGGTGCTTTGGCAAACTCTGGATGCATACCTTCCAGCTGAAAACCCAGGCGGTCCATCAGCTTGCGGCTGGAAAGATTATTGGCTTCGATCAGGCCGTGCAGACGGCGAGCATGCAAGGTTGATGTTGCCAGCTGGATGGCCGCCTGCAGCGCTTCCCGCGCCAATCCCTTGCCGTGATGGCTACTGCGGCACCAGATGCCCAGCTCGAACTGTGGATGCTCCCAGTCCATGTTCTGCAGGCCGCAACAGCCGACACATAACCCCGAATCCCGCTCAATCATCAGCATCAGCAGCCGTTCACGCCGGATGAATTTGGCGTGGTGTTCACGGCAATACAGCTCGGAGTTGTCCAGACTGGGTTCTGCTAGGCTCCAGGGAAAGGAAGTCGGCAAGGATCGCAGCTCGGCGAGTGAGGTCTGTACGGCATCCAGATGCAGCGGTCCGTCCCCCGCCTGCGGGCAGCGCAGGGTGAGCCGCTCGGTATGGAGGCTTGTCGGGATGTTGAATAAAAGCGGGTTGGTCATGGCGGGGGCTGGCGGGTTGTGGGATGCCGCGATCATGCCATGATTTTTAGTCCAGCAAAACATGATGATTCAGTCTGGAGCGGGCTGCCCTCCACATGACGTTATACTGTGGTAAAGTCTCAGCCAATGTATAAAACCGTGCTTTAGTGCGTGTTAGGGAGCATCATGGACATTACGCCACTGCTGAAACTGATGGCTGACCGCCGTGCATCCGACCTGTTCTTTACGGCAGGCGCGGCAGCCCAGATCAAGATTGAAGGGGTGATTCATCCCGTCAATCAGCAAGTGTTCAATGGCGACCAGATCAAGCGTATCGCCTATCAGCTGATGGATTCCACCCAGATTGCCCGCTTTGAGAGCGAATGGGAGATGAATTTCGGCTACCCGGTACTGGATGTCGGTAATTTTCGGGTCAACATCTTCAAACAGCGCGGTGAAATCGGCATTGTGATCCGCTACATCCGCTCCCACGCGCCGACCATTGCCGAGCTGAACCTGCCGCCGGTACTGGAAGAGCTGATCATGGGCAAGCTGGGCCTGATCCTGGTGGTGGGCTCGACCGGCAGCGGCAAGTCCACCTCGCTCAGCGCCATGCTGGAGCACCGTAACCGCAGCAAGAGCGGCCACATTTTGACGGTGGAAGATCCGATCGAATTCGTGTTTGAACACCGCAAGTCCATCGTCAACCAGCGCGAAGTCGGCATTGATACCCAGACCTACTCCCATGCGCTGAAGAACGCCATGCGGGAGGCGCCGGATGTGCTGATGATTGGTGAAATCCGCGACCGGGAGGCGATGCAGCACGCGCTGACCTATGCCCAGGCCGGGCATTTGATCCTCTCCACCCTGCATGCCAACAACAGCTACCATGTGATGAACCGCATCATCAACTTCTTCCCGCACGAGGCGCGCCCCAGCTTGCTGCTGGACTTGTCGGTGTCGTTGAAGGCGGTGATTTCGCAGCGGCTGGTCAAGGGGGTGGACGGTAAACTGGTGCCTGCCGTGGAAGTGCTACTCAACTCGCAGCGCGTGGCAGAGTTGATCCGCACCGGTCAGATCGACCTGATCCGTGAGGCGATGGAAAACAGCGTGTCTGAGGGTTCGCAAACCTTTGAGCAGTCGCTGTTCATTCTTTACAAGGAAGGCCGGATCACCTTGCAGGAAGCATTGGCCAACGCCGACAGCCCGACCAACCTGGCCTGGAAGATCAATAACGACGGCAAGGCCCATGCCAAGGTGGAAGAGGCACAACAGATTGCGGGTGCGCCTGCTCGCCCGGTTGCAGCCCCCAAGGATGAGGGCGATGTCAGCTTTGATTTCGACCTGAAAGTGGATGAATGAGCTTTTCCGGTTGACATGAAGCCGGAGGGCGGGTTTCATTGCGGGCGGCCAGTGGCCGCCCGCTTGCCATCCTGCAACCCTGTATGATCTGGACGATATCCCATGATGCTCTACGGTATTCCCAACTGTAACACGGTCAAAAAGGCCCGCGACTGGCTGTCGGCACAAGGTCATGCGGTACCGTTTCATGATTTCAAGAAGCAGGGCGTGACAGAAGCCCTGCTGCGCGAATGGCTGCAGCAGCAACCCTGGGAAAAACTAGTCAACCGTGCCGGGACCACCTGGCGGCAGCTGCCGGATGAAGCCAAGGCCGCCATCACGGGCGCCGAGCAGGCGATAGCCCTGATGCTGGATAAGCCCTCTGTGATCAAGCGACCGGTTTTGGTCAAAGACGGCCGCGTGACGCTGGGGTTTGACCCGGATACCTACACCAGCCTGTTTGCCTGAGCCTTCCCTTATTTTGATCTGGAAAACCACCATGAACCCGACGCAGGCCCTGACCGAACAATTGATTGCTTGTCACTCGGTGACCCCCGTGGATGGCGGCTGTCAGGACCTGATGCTGAGCCGCCTGTTGCCGCTGGGCTTTGTGGTGGAGAAGTTGCACAGCAATGGGGTGGATAACTTCTGGGCGCGTCGTGGTACGGATGGCCCGGTGTTGTGTTTTGCCGGGCATACGGATGTGGTGCCGACCGGCCCCTTGCATGACTGGACCACCGATCCCTTTGTGCCGACGGTACAAGAGGGCATGCTGCATGGTCGCGGCGCGGCAGACATGAAAGCCTCGCTCGCGGCGTTTGTGACCGCCATTGAGCGCTTTGTGGCGGAGTGCCCGGATCATAAGGGGTCAATTGCCCTGCTGATTACCTCGGACGAAGAGGGGGTGGCCACCGATGGCACGGTCAAGGTAGTGGACCTGCTGCAGGCGCGGGGTGAGTCGATTGACTACTGCATTGTTGGTGAGCCGACGTCGGACCGCCGCTTTGGCGACACCATCAAGAATGGCCGGCGTGGGTCGCTCTCCGGCAACCTGACCGTCAAGGGTATCCAGGGGCATATCGCGTACCCGCACCTGGCGCGTAACCCGATCCATCAGTTGGCCCCGGCGCTGGCAGAGCTGGCCGGGATGGAGTGGGATCGTGGCAACGACTACTTCCCGCCGACCAGCTGGCAGGTGTCCAACATCCACGGCGGAGCAGGGGCGACCAACATCATTCCGGGCTCGGTGAACGTGCAGTTCAATTTCCGTTTCTCCACCGAGCAAACGGCGGATGGCCTCAAGCAGCGGGTGCATGCCGTGCTGGACCAGCATGGGCTGGAATACGATCTGCAATGGAACCTCTCGGGTAATCCGTTCTTTACCGCACCGGGCGAGCTTTCCCGTGCCCTGCAGGCGGCGATTGAAACCGAAACCGGGGTACAGGCGCAACTGTCCACCACTGGTGGTACCTCGGATGGCCGCTTCATTGCCCGTATCTGCAAACAAGTGGTGGAATTCGGGCCGATCAACGCTACCATTCATAAGGTGAATGAGTGTGTGGCGGTGGACGATTTGCCACGCCTCTCCGGGATTTATTATCAAACCCTGTGCCGTTTGCTCGGCTGAAAGCCAGCATGAACCGATTCAACCCGCATGCTTATGTCTTTGTGCTCGATAGCCTGAAGACTTTTGTTGCCCTGCTGGCACTGGTCAATCCCTTTGGCGCGATTCCGTTTTTTGTCAGCCTGACCACGCAGCAAAATGAACGCGAAAAGCGCCGGACCATCAAGATTGCCGCCGTGACGGTGGCGATGGTGATCATCGTGTCGGCCTTGCTTGGGCGCAGCATTATTGCGTTCTTTGGCATCTCGGTCGCCAGCTTCCAGGTGGGGGGTGGCCTGATCATGCTGCTGATGTCGATCAGCATGCTCAATGCGCAAATGGGCGGTAGCCGGACCACGCCCGAGGAAACCTCGGAGGCTGAATTACGGCACAGTATTGCCGTGGTACCGCTGGCGATTCCCTTGCTGACCGGTCCGGGAACGATTTCGACGGTGATCGTCTATGCCCAGAAGGCAGACCACTGGTACGAGTACCTGGGCTTGATCGGCTCGGGTGTGGCCATCGGGATATTGACCTGGGTGGCCTTCAAGCTGGCTACCCCGATTACCCGTGTGGTAGGCCGTACGGGCATCAACGTGGCCACGCGCCTGATGGGCCTGATCCTGGCCGCGCTGGCGGTCGAATTTATTGCCGAAGGCTTGCTGACCCTGTTGCCGGGCCTGCGTGGCTGATTTCATCTGAAGAGTTCATCATGAGTGTTTCCCTGTTCAACGAAGCTAGGCAAAGCCTGCATACCGTGCGCGATGTCTTGCGCTTTGCCATCAGCCGCTTTCATGAAGCCGGGCTGGTGTTTGGTCATGGCTCGACCAATGCACATGACGAAGCGGCGTATCTGATTCTGCACAGCCTGCATCTGCCGCTCGACCAGCTGGAGCCGTTTCTGGATGCCCGGCTGACACCGGGGGAGCTGCAATCGGTGCTGCACCTGCTGTATCGTCGGGTGGATGAACGGGTGCCGGCAGCCTACCTGACCCGCGAGGCCTGGCTGGGTGAGTACCGCTTCTATGTGGATGAGCGGGTGATTGTGCCGCGCTCTTTCATCGCCGAGCTGCTGCGTGAGCAACTGGCCCCGTGGGTGAATGAGCCTGAAGAAGTGGTCAGCGCGCTGGACATGTGTACGGGCTCGGGCTGCCTCGCCATTTTGCTGGCAGAGGCTTTCCCGAATGCGGAGGTTGATGCCGTTGATCTGTCGCCGGATGCGCTGGCGGTGGCGGAGCACAATGTCAGCGACTATGACCTGGGCGAGCGCATCAACCTGATGTGTTCTGACCTGTTCAGCAATCTGCCGGAAAAGCAGTACGACCTGATCATCAGCAACCCCCCCTATGTTAATGCCGAATCGGTGGCTGAGCTTCCGCAGGAATACCTGCACGAGCCTGAGCTCGCCTTGGGCAGTGGGGACGACGGACTGGATGCGACGCGCAAGATCATTGCCGAAGCCAGCCGCTTCCTCATCCCCGGTGGTGTGCTGGTGGTGGAGATTGGGCATAACCGCGACGTGCTGGAGGGCGATTACCCGGAGCTGCCGTTCACCTGGCTGGATACCGCCAGCGGGGACCAGTTTGTCTTTCTGCTGACGCGGGAAGAGCTGGTAGAGGCGGGCTACTGAGGGTCGACAGGTGAGGGCGGGGCTCCGCCCTCATTCTGCCTCGACCCAGCCCTCATCACGAAACTGCGCCAGCTTGTAGCGCAGCGTGCGCTCACTCATGCCCAGCTTCTCGGCCGCCAGTCGCCGTACGCCATGGCAAGCGGCCAGCGTGTCTAGAATGTGCTGGCGCTCCAGATCCCGCATATTGCTGGGTATCTCGCCTTTGTTGCCCTCTGCGGCAGGTTCGGTCAACACAGCGGCTACACCGCCCGGCAGCATCAAGTCGGCGGCATCAATATCCGGATTCGGCGCCAGAATCAGCGCCCGTTGCACCACGTTTTCCAGTTCGCGCACATTGCCGGGGAAGGCATAAGCCCGCAAGGCCGCCTCCGCAGCTGCAGTAAACCGGCGGCCCTGACCACTCGCCAGCCGTTGCAGGGTTTGCTTCGCCAGCGGCACGATGTCGCCCGGCCGCTCGCGCAGGCTGGGTAAGGGCAAGGGGAATACGTTCAGACGGTAGAATAAGTCCTCACGGAACTTGCCCTCCTTGACCCAGCTCGCCATATCCCGGTTGCTGGTCGCCAACACCCGGATGTCCAGCGCAATCGGCTTGCTGCCGCCCACTCGCTCGACTTCACGCTCCTGCAGGACGCGCAGCAGCTTGGCCTGCAAAGGTAGCGGCATTTCTGAGACTTCATCCAGCAGCAGGGTGCCGCCCTGGGCCTGCTCAAACTTGCCGGCATGGCTTTGCGCTGCGCCGGTAAACGCCCCTTTTTCGTGACCAAACAGGGTCGATTCCAGCAGGCTTTCCGGAATGGCGGCGCAGTTGATGGCGATAAACGGCTTGTTGCGACGCGCGCTGTGCTGGTGGATGAAGCGGGCCAGCACTTCCTTGCCGGTGCCGGATTCGCCGCTGATCAGCACGGTGGCATCACTCTGAGCCACCCGCTCGGCCAATTGCCGCAGCTGCAGGGTGGCAGGGTCGTGCGCCAGCATGTCGCTGCCTTCACCCGGCGACTGGGCCAGGGCAAAGCGGGTGACCTGGCTGACCAGCGCATCCGGCGCAAACGGCTTGGGCAGATAGTGACAAGCGCCGGCCTGCAGCGAGGCAACGGCATGTTCAATCACCCCATAAGCCGTCATCAGCAACACTGGCAGGTGCGGCCACTGCACCTTGACCTCACGCAGCAGCTGGTTGCCATCCATCGGCTGCATGGCAACATCGGACACAACCATGCCGACGGGCTGCTGTGCCAGCAGTTGCAGCGCCGCGCGGCCATCGCTGGCGGTAACGGTGCCAAAGCCCGCCAGCTCCAGCGTATCGACAATGGCCTCGCGCAAGGCCGCATCGTCCTCCACCACCAGAATGGGCAGCGCACTCATGGCATCAATCGCGGAAATTCTGATACTGCAGCGGGAAATCGGTGACTTCCTTGCGGATCAGCGCGATAGCCTCCTGCAGATTGTCCCGCTTGGCGCCGGTCACGCGCACCGCATCGCCCTGGATGGCGGCTTGCACCTTCATCTTGGAATCCTTGATCAGGCGAACGATCTTTTTCGCCAGCTCACTGTCGATGCCTTCCTTGACGGTAATGCTCTGCTTGACCTTGTTACCACTGACTTTCTCGATCTTGCCGTGGTCGAGGCAGCGCACATCTACCTGACGCTTGGCCAGTTTCTGCAGCAGGATGTCTTTCACCTGATCGAGCTGAAATTCTGCATCGGCATAGAGGGTCAGCACCTTCTCGCTTTGCTCCACGCGGGCGTCGGTGCCCTTGAAGTCGTATCGGGTGCCGACTTCTTTCTGGGTTTGGTCAACCGCATTGCGGACTTCAACCAGATTGACTTCCGAAACAACGTCAAAAGAGGGCATGTGTACTCCTGGGGAAAACGGGTATGCAATATGTACTATAGACGCCCGCCACGACAGACGGTGCGCGGCATGCAGTTTACCTGATGTCTGTGCGGGCTTCACCCGTCAGACAGGGCAAGGCGTGTGATGCTGGTGGGACGGGGTGGTAGTTTGCAGTGAGGAGGCAGGGCTTGGGGAGGGGGCAGGGCCACGGCATGTGGCCCTGCTGGTGGCGCTCAGCGCGGACCGGCGGTTACGGTGAAGCTGGCTTTGCCGAGGCTGTGCTGCCAGAGGAAGAAACCCACGAGCGCTGCGGTGGCCCCTTTGCCGACGGGCAATTTGTCGACCTTCAGCGCGTGTACCGTGTAGGTGTAATGATGGAGGCGGCCTGCGGGCGGGCAGGGGCCAAAGAAGCCTGGTTGGCCCACATCCGTATTGCCTTCAATGGTCCCTGCAGGCAGAGGGCCCGCGTTGACCCCACCGGGCAGAGACTGTGTCGTGGCCGGGATGTCATAGGCTACCCAGTGCCAGAAGCCACTGCCCGTGGGGGCGTCCTGATCGTAGAAGGTCACGGCAAAGCTCTTGGTGCCTGCCGGGGCATTGCGCCACTGCAGGTCCGGCATGACACTGTTACCGGTGCAGCCGAAAGCGTTGGCGTACTGCGCTGCAGGGATGGCCGCGCCCGGTGCAATTTGCGTGCTGCTCAGGGTGAAGTCAGCGGCATGGGCAGACAGGGAAAAGCTCATGGTCAGTGTGGCAAACAGTAATTTCATCAAGTCCTCCAAAGAAGCGGGTGGGTTCAGAAGCCTTCAAGCACAATCTTGCCGCGAGCCTTGCCACTTTCCAGCATGGTGTGGGCGCGCTTCAGGTTGGTGGCATTGATGGTGCCAAAGTGCTCGGCGACCGTGGTCTGGATCACGCCGGCGTCGACCAGTGCGGCCACTTCATCCAGCAGGCGGTGCTGGGTAATCATATCTTCTGTCTTGAACAGCGAGCGGGTAAACATCAGCTCCCAGTGCAGGGAAATACTCTTGGCTTTGAGCTTCATGATGTCCAAAGGGGACTTGGGATCGTCAATGAGTGCAAAGCGGCCTTGCGGAGCGATGATGTCGGCGATTTGGGCGAAGTGATCGTCGCTGTGGTTGAGGCTGGCCACCATGGTGACGTTTTTCAGGCCAATACGTTGCAGCTCTTCGGCAAAAGGACGTTGATGGTCAATGACATGGTGCGCGCCCAGTTCACGAACCCAGGCCTGGGTTTCCGGGCGTGAAGCAGTGCCAATGACATTCAGCGAGGTCAGACGACGTGCCAGCTGCGTCAGGATGGAGCCCACCCCGCCTGCAGCACCCACAATCAACAGCGATTGCTGGGACGGGCTTTTGCCGGGTACGACGCCCAGGCGGTCAAACAACAGTTCCCAGGCAGTGATGGCCGTCAACGGCAGGGCCGCCGCTTCGGCAAAGCCAAGACGCTCCGGCATGTGGCCGACTATGCGCTCATCCACCAGCTGCAACTCGGCATTGCTGCCGGGGCGGGCGATGTCGCCCGCGTACCAGACCCGGTCACCCGGCTTGAACAGCACGGCATCAGGCCCTGCTGCACGGACAATACCGGCCGCGTCCCAGCCCAGTACGCCCCATTGTCCTTCCCCTACCGGGCGTCCGACCCGGATTTTGTAATCCACGGGGTTGACGGAAATGGCTTTGACTTCGACCAGCAGGTCGCTGCCGGTGACCACCGGTTCGGGCAGTTGAATGTCCTGCAGCGAGGCAGGGTCGGTAATGGGCAGGTTCTTCTGGTAAGCAATGGCTTTCATGGTGATACTCCTTTAAAGGTAGGTTCAGGCAATAAGGTCAAGGCGCTGGATGTCGATGCCAGCGGCCTTGCCTGCAATGGCGGATTGCAAACGAGCCATGTGCGGGCTGTGCAGGTGTGCTTCCAGCTCAGCGGCATCTGCCCAGCGTTCAATCATGACCCAGCACAGTGGGTCGGCTTGATCCACATGCAGGTCATATTGCTGACAGCCGGGTTCGACCCGGGTGGGCGCCAGCATGTCACGCAGCGCGGTGCCGACGGCTTCACGGTGTTCTGGATGAGCCACAATTGTGGCGATGATACTCAGGGGCATGATGATCCTTTGGCTGATGCGGACCCCACTTGCCGGGTAGTCGGTTGGGCGGGTCACGTTTCGGGAGCATCATGCGGCAAGTTAATTTTTAAAAAAACACACTGATGATTGATTGACTTGTAATCACTATTTGAAAATGACGTGGGGCGGGCTTATCATCCCGGCATGCAAACCTTGCGCGATCTGGAAATCTTTCAACTGGCTGCGGACCTGGGCAGCCTCTCATCCGCGGCACGACGACTGAACATGACGCCCGCTGCTGTCAGCATGGCGATCAAGCGACTGGAAGCTGAGCTGGGGGTGGCGGTGTTCTTGCGGTCGACCCGCAGCCTGCGCCTGACCACCGAGGGCCGGATATACCTGGATCACTGCAGACAGGCATTGCAGTTGCTGGCCGACGGGCGTGAGGCCGCGTTGACCGGCATCCGGGCATTGCGAGGGTTATTGCAGCTCTCCCTGCCGTCCGATCTGGGGCGTAATGTGGTGTTGCCCTGGCTGGACCAGTTTCAAGAGCAGCATCCGGAGCTGCAGTTACGGCTGCTGGTGACAGACCGGCTGGCGGATGTCTACCGGCAGCCGGTAGACCTGGCCCTGCGCTATGGCACTTTGCCGGACTCCTCGCTGGTGGCCTTGCCCGTGGCATCTGATAATCGACGGGTGCTGTGTGCAGCGCCCACTTATATTGCACGGCATGGTCAACCTGCCACACCGGCTGCGCTGGTCGCGCATAACTGTTTGACGTACCAGCACGGCGATGTGGTCTATGACCGTTGGCGGTTTTTCCCGCAGGGCCGTGAAGTGTCGTTCCAGGTCACCGGCAATCGCAGTACGGATGATGGCGATGCGGTACGCCGCTGGGCGCTGGATGGGCAGGGTATCGCCTACAAGTCGGCGCTGGATGTGGCCGAAGACCTGCTGGCAGGCCGCCTGGTTGCCCTATGCCCTGACTGGGCTGGGGAGCCGGTGCCGCTGAATCTGCTCTGTGCCGGGCGCAGGCAAGTAAGCCCGCTGGTGCAGACCTTGCGGCAATTTCTGACGGAGCGCTGTGCAGACGTGCTGTCCCGACTGTCCACTGCGGGGTTGCTGCCTGCCCGCCGAGGCTAGGGCTACAGTCGATCCGCTTCCCATGTTCCGCATCCGTTCAGGCGCTCCAGGCTGCAGATACGCCAGACTTGACCTTGCTTTTTCAGGCTGAAGCGGAACGCCGGTGCATGCGGGGGACGGCGCAGGGTCTGGACTGTGGCGGAGCGCTTGTCCTGTTGCGTCAACTGTGCCCCATCCGGATTGGCATCTGCTGTTCCCCCATAGAAGTAATAGCCGCTGCTGTCCCGCTGGAAGGGGCGATGCTTTAGTGTGCAGTACACCTGCTGAATCTGGCGCAAAGCGTCACGGGCGGGGCCGCTTTGCAGCTCGGCAACCCGTTCTCGATGGTGGCGCGCCCAGTGATGACAGTCACGTGACCAGGCCTGGAATGCCGCAATATAGGCCAGCACCGTCTCCAGCGGGCCGCGCTGGGTGGCATCCGGCGACGCTTGCAGATAGCGTGACAGTTCAAAATCATCCATGCCCCGGAACGATAAAGGATGTTGGCCTGATCCACCAGTCGTGCCCTGTCCGGATGGCCATGCGGGCGGGCTTGATGGAGGGATGAATAACATGTAACATTTGAATATATGTTTAATTGTTTGCGGTGAGCGCATGCCAATCCATGATGTCGATGTAGCCGAACTGGCCGATCTGTTTCGCTTGCTGGGAGACCCCACCCGCTTGCGCGTGGTCATGAGCTGCCTGGAGGAGCCGGTGCCGGTGACGGCCATGGCCGAGCGCTTGGGCTTGAGCAGCTCGCTGGTGTCCCACCATTTGCGCTTGCTGAAGGCCGCGCGCATTGTGCGCGCTGAGCGGCAAGGCAAGCAGGTGTTTTACATGGCGGCTGACCAGCACATCAGCGGCATGATCAGCGATCTGCTGGAGCATCTGGCCGAGCCGGATGGGGAAGGGGAGTTGGCATGAGCTACCGTCGCCATGAAACCGCTTCCCACGCGGGCTGCCAGCATGGGCATGCTCATCCGCACGACCACGACCACGACCACGACCACGGGCATGGGCATGGGCACCATGGTCATCACCATGGTTTGCCACAGCCCGCAGAAGTGAACCGCCTGTTTGCACTGGCCGTGGGCCTGAATGCCGTGTTCGTGACCGTAGAGTTTGTCTATGGGGTGCTTGCCAATTCCACCGCCTTGCTGGCAGATGCCGGGCATAACCTGTCGGACGTGATGGGCTTGCTGCTGGCGTGGGCTGCCGCCTGGATGGGGCGGCGTACTCCGTCCAGCCGTTTCACCTATGGCTTACGTAGCAGTTCCATTCTGGCGGCGCTGGCCAATGCATTGATGCTGCTGCTGGCGTGTGGCGGGATTGCCTGGGAGGCCATGCGCCGCTTGGGTGAGCCACCGCAGGTCGCCGGCATGACCGTGACGGTGGTGGCCTTGATCGGTATCGTCATCAATGGCCTGTCGGCCATGCTGTTCATCAAGGGCAGCAAGGGTGACCTGAACCAGCGGGGCGCCTACCTGCATCTGACGGCCGATGCGGCGGTGTCGGCGGGTGTGGTGGTGGCCGGGGTGCTGATGTGGTGGACCGGCTGGTACTGGATCGATCCGGTGATCAGTCTCGTAATCATGGGGGTGATTGTGTGGGGTACCTGGGGATTGCTGCGGGATTCGGTGCGGCTGGCCCTTAATGCCGTGCCAGAGCACATCCAGCCGCAAGAGGTGATCGACACCCTGGGTGCGCTACCGGGGGTGACCGGGGTGCACGATGTGCATATCTGGGGGATGAGTACGTCGGAGACGGCGTTGACCGCGCACTTGGTCATGCCTCAGGGGGCCAGCGATGCCATGCTGGAGCAGATGGCCGAAATGTTGCGTAGCCGCTATCGCATCCAGCATTGCACCTTGCAGGTGGAGCAGGGGGCGGTGCAGCATCATTGCAGCCTGCATGAAGCCCAGGTGCGCTGAGCTTCAGGTATCATCGCGCCAGCAATCACTGAAAGACAGCAATCATGGCCATTTTCCGGCAAAAGAAAGTCAGCAAGAAGCAGCAGCCAGTCCTCTCCGTCAAGTCGGCGGTGGTGGGCGAGATCATTCGTACCGCCATGCTGCTGGACGCGCAGCTGTTGCCCCCGGCGTATCGCCTGGTTATCTTTGAGGCCATCCTCAAGCATTATCCAGAGCTGCCGCTGCGTGACATCAACCAGCTGGAGCAGCAAGCCGCAGCTGTGGGCGCGGTGAGCCCGGAGCATCCTGCGCAGCAGCGCATGGGCGAACTGCAGCAATGGATCAAGGATGATCCACAACGGATTTTCACGCTGTTGGTCGGTTTGGCGGCGAACCGGGGTGACGAGTACGCATGGTCCCTGCTGCAAGGCTAAGGCATGTAAAAGGATGAACGGTATTTAAAGCGAATTTAAATTCGGTTATAGTGCCGTTCATGCGACCCAAGGACGATCTCAAGCAAACCGCCATCGAACAGGCCACCTACCAGCTGGTACAGGAGCAGGGGCTGCTGCGGCTGAAAATGGCGGATATCGCCCGTGCCGCAGGCCTGGCTGCCAGCACCCTGTATGTGTATTACCCCTCCAAGCAAGACCTGCTGGACAGCCTCTACCAGCAGGCCAAAAGCCGCAGTTTTCAGCGCTTGATTGCACAGGATGACCCTGGCAAGCCGCTGAAAGCGCGCATCCGCACCATCTGGCACAATATGGTGGACAACCGCTTGCAGTACCCGCAGGAGCTGGTGTTCATGGAGCAGTACCACAGCTCGGCCTTCCTCAGTGCGAGCAGTCGTGAGCTAAGCAGCAATATGCAGCATTTCTTTGCCGAGCTGCTGCTGGCGGGTCAGCAAAGCGAACAACTGAAGCCACTGCCGCTGCCTTTGTTGATGGCGTCTGTGCAGTCTTCGGTACGCGACCTCAGCCGTTTGATTCAGGATGGTGTACTGTCAGATGGACCCGACCTCCGTCAGGCGGCGTTTTCCCTTTGCTGGGATGCACTCTGCGCCTGATTTTTTTGCCTTTTAAACGAATGGAAATTCGATAATGAAACCTGTGATTGTGATAACCGGTTGTTCCAGCGGGATTGGCCGGGCTGCAGCAGTATTGTTTGCCAGCAAAGGCTGGCAGGTGGTGGCGACCATGAGACAGCCAGAAGCGCATCCTCTGCCGGACACGATTGCCGTCATGGCAATGGATGTGACTCAGCCCACGCAGATTGCTGCTGTAATGGCGGAAACCCTGCAGCGCTTTGGTCGCATTGATGCGCTGGTCAACAATGCCGGATTTGGTGCATTCGGCCCCTTGGAAACCGCCAGTGAAACCTTGCTGGAAAGGCAGTGGCAAACCAACGTACAGGGTGTCATGGCGACCATCCGTGCCGTGTTGCCTGCCATGCGTGCCCAGCAACAAGGGGTGATCGTCAACATCGCCTCCATCGGCGGTTTGGTGACCATGCCGCTCAATGCCGTCTACCATGCTACCAAATATGCCGTGGTGGGCTTGAGTGAGGCCCTGCACTATGAGCTGGCGCCCTGGGGCATCCAGAGCAAATTCGTGGCGCCGGGCGGGGTGGCAACCGACTTTGCAGGTCGCTCGCTGAGTTTGACCTATCAGGGGGACGATCACCCCTATCATGAATATGTCACTCAGGTGCGGCAGGCATTTTCACAGCGGCAAGGGTACTATTCCACGCCAGAGGCGGTGGCGGATGTGATCTACACGGCGGTGACGGATGGTGAACGACAGCGGGTCCGCTATGTGGTGGGGGCAGATGCGCTAGCGCTGCTGGCTGCGCGCGAGCAACTTGGTGAAGCGGGTTACCTGCACATGATGCAACAGCGCTTTGCACCGCAGCCGGCCGAGCAAGCATAAGTGCACTTTGATACATGGCGCATGCGGATGGTCAGCCCGCGTGCGATGTGCTCTCGCTGAGCAGGTACTCGCGAATCAGTTCGCGGGCGCGGTGCAAGCGGCTTTTGATGGCGCCAGGCGATTCGCGCAGTTGCGCGGCCATTTCCGCAATGGTCAATGCTTCAAAGTCCCGCAGCAGGATGACTTCTCGATAATGCTCGGGCAGGGACTCCAGCGCGTGTGTCAGGTCGATGCGCAGTGAAATGTCCGTGCGGCTGGTCAGTTGTTGCGCTATGGCCTCTTCATCCAGCGGATCCAGCCGGAGCGTGATGCGCGCCAACTTCATGCAATGGCGCTTGATGATCGTAGACAGCCAGGCGGTGAAGGCAATCGCTGCCTTCAGCCCACCCAGCTTGCGGGACAGGGTCAGCAGTGATTCCTGTACCGCATCATCCACATCGCTGGCGTGACAATGGCGCCGGGCATAACGCCTCACATCGGGCTGGCATTGTGCCAGCAGCTGTGAAATCGCGGCCGGGTCACCCGTTTGTGCGGCCCGAACCAGCAGGTCACGCTCCATCACGCCTGTGATCATGGCTTATCCCTTGTGGACGGGTTTACGCCCGGCCACGGCACACATCGGGCAAAAGCCGACCAGTCCAGTCAAGGCCAGTGTGATGGCGCTCAAGCCTGCTGCAACCGCCCATACCGAGTGGCTCCAGTTCACAACGGTATAACCGGTGGCGGCGACCGCTACCAGCACGCGAAGTACGCGCTCCCAATGGGGTAAATTCTTTGCATAAAACATGGCAACCTCCTTGAACATGATGGGGAGAGGACATCCTCATCTGCAAAGAGGCTGCTTGATCGCAAAACGGTGCGCGCCGGATGACATTTTTTTCAGACTCGCCCGCCTCATGGCACGACCATCGGCGCGGGCGGATCAAACTCTGCTTACAAACCGCTGCTGCGGATGTCCCACGGCAGAGTGGTACCCTGTTCTGCACAGGCCTGGATGGTGGACTGCGCATCGCTGAGGTCCCAGCCGCGCTGCTGCAGCCATTCCGGATTGTAGTAGCTGCAGGAGTAACGCTCACCGCCATCACACAGAATGGTGGCGATCGAGCCGGTCTCACCTGCCTGGCGCATGGCCTGTGCAGCCAGCAGCACGCCGATGAAGTTGGTGCCAGTCGACCCGCCGACCCTGCGCCCCAGACGCTTGGCGAGGTAGTGCATCGCAGCCAGTGAGGCGGTATCGGGTACTTTCACCATGGCGTCGATCACGTCCGGAATGAATGAGGCTTCCACCCGTGGGCGGCCAATACCTTCAATGCGTGAGCCGCACTCCAGTTTCAGGTCCGGATCGCGACTGACATAGTGGTCAAAGAACACCGACTGCTCCGCATCGGCACACAGCACGCGGGTATTCAGCTGCTGATAGCGGACATAGCGCCCGACCGTCGCCGTGGTACCGCCAGTCCCCGGGCTGGTGACGATCCACTGCGGAACCGGATGTGGTTCCTTCTTCATCTGCTGGAACATGGACTCCGCAATATTGTTGTTGGCGCGCCAGTCCGTCGCGCGCTCGGCGTAGGTGAACTGGTCCATGAAGTGGCCATTGTTCTCGCGGGCCAAGCGCTCGGATTCACTGTAGATGGCGGTCGGGTCCTGCACCAGATGGCAACGGCCCCCCTGGAATTCGATGGCGGCAATCTTGTCGGGCGACGTGGTGGCCGGCATCACGGCAATGAATGGCAGGCCCAGCAAACGTGCAAAATAGGCTTCCGAAATGGCCGTCGAGCCACTGGAGGCTTCTACCACCGTACTACCGGCATGCAGCCAGCCATTACACAGCGAATACAGGAACAGTGAGCGGGCCAGACGGTGCTTCAGACTGCCGGTAGGATGGCTGGATTCGTCCTTCAGGTAGACATCAATGCCCGGAAAACCCGGCAGGGGCAGGGTGATCAGGTGGGTGTCGGCGGAGCGATTAAAGTCCGCTTCAATCTTGCGGATGGCATCCTGAACCCAACGGCGGTGACTCATGGCAACTCCGGAATAAGCTTATGCCACAAGTATGCCTGAAACGGCGCCGCAGGACGACCGTCTGGCCGCAAGACTTTGTTTCAGCATGTGAAAAGCGCATACTGTCATCATCATCCTGGCGAAGGTGATTGCCCATGGAACTGGGCTCCATTACCACTGCGCTTGCCTTGCAGGTGTCGACCCCAGCAAGGCAGATCGCAACTAACGGCACCACCGCGACGTGCTCATCAGGATGTGGCTGCGAAGGCTGCCTGGGCAGCAAGGTGACGCTGTCGTCGGAAGGCTTGGCCAGGTCAGCCACCTCCCCGGAAGAGGGGGCGCCAGCGGCCGAAGAGGCGAGTGGGCAAGCCACCGCACTCACGGAATCAGAACAGGCTGAGGTGGCAGACCTGAAGCAGCAGGATCAGGCGGTGCGCCGTCATGAGCAAGCCCATATTGCGGCCAGCGGCGGTCTGGCCATCGGTGGTGCCAGCTATGGCTTTACCCGTGGGCCAGATGGGCAGAGCTACGCCGTTAGCGGTGAAGTATCCATCCGCCTGAGTAAAGGGCGTTCACCGGAAGAAACCTTGTCGATTGCACGGGCCGCCCGTGCTGCCGCACTGGCGCCTGCCGATCCCTCACCGCAGGATCGTGCCGTCGCAGCCGCGGCGAGCCAGCTGGAGGCCGAGGCCCGGCGTGAGCAGTATCAGGCCGCCAGCTCACCCCCGGTATCCGGCAATGGCAGGGTACTGACCGCCGAAGAGATCAACCGCTTTTATCTGCCGGAGCCAAACCCGCGTGGAAACCGGGTGCAAGTACAGGCTTGATCCCGCTGATGGGTGAGTACTTGTTCATTTTTACTGAGCGTAATATTCAATCATAGCCACGATTCAACATTTCACAACTGCTACAAAGAGCAGCTCCGCCGTTTTCCGGTTCGCCTTACAGTGGCCCTGCGCATCCGTCCGGATCCGCACCACAACTGGAGAATGGCAATGTTTCAGGATTTCCCGCTGCAACTGGGTGAGTACCGGCTGATTCAGATCGACAATGCACGTGACTTGCGCACGCAGTATGAGTTGCGCCACCAGATTTTCCATGATGAGCTGGGCTGGCTGCCTGCTCGTGAGGATGGGCTGGATGATGACCGTTACGACCTGTGGTCAGATAATTTTCTGGTTCTGGATGGTGCGGAACGCCCAGTTGGGTGCATGCGGCTTACCCCTAGCGACGAGCCTTTCATGTTGGAGCATGAATTCCTGTGCCTGATGCCGAGCGCCCGCGATATAGAGAAAACAGCCCGGACTGCTGAAGTCACCCGCATGGGTGTAGTGCGCAATGCGCAAGGCAACCGCCTGCCGGAAGTCAGCAAGTTGCTGTATATCGGCATGTACTGCTGGGCCCGGCAACGCGGCGTAGAGCGAACCTACTTTGTGACGGAGTACAACTACTTTCTGCGGGCCTGCCAGGCGGGCTTGCCGGGTACGGCGGCAGGCGAGCCCCGAGTGATGGACGGCGGCGTGCTGTCCATCGCCGGGTTTCTGGATTGGCCCAATATGGGGGAGCGTTTCAGGCGCTGGCTACGCCATGCCCGGATCGCACCTGACGCATTGATAATGCAATCGCGTGAGCGCGATTGTTTGCCGACAGTTTCTTGATCACGTTGCTGACATGAAACTTCACGGTGCGCTCGGAAATGCCCAGGATCATGGCGATTTCCCAATTGGTTTTGCCGAACTTCATCCATTGCAGGATGTCGCTTTCCCGGCTGCTGAGCGCACCGGCCTGAACGGGGTCATTCGGTTCACGCGAGCGCAAGGCCGCCAGATTGAGGTGAGGGGCCAGGCTCATCAAGATTGCGGCAATGTCAGGCGTCAGTTTGGGGGTGGTGGCGATCGACAGAAAACTGGCTTGGCCTTCGCGCGGCGCAAAGTGGCCAAAACTCATGCCTTGTTCCAGTCCAAAATCACGCGCCGCGGTGACAAACGTCTTCTGCTCCGGCGTGCTGACCTGTGCATAAATGTCAGACCAGACCTTGGCTTGTGGCGACTTGGGCAAAGTGTTCAGCACGGGGTCGCTCTTGGCCAGGCCATTCTCCTGATAGCAGTTGAACCATTGTTGGGCGTAGCTGATATTGATCAGCTGATCAATCTCGCTGACTTCCTGCCGCTGGTTGATCTTGCCGAATGCGATGGCCATGCTGCGGATGGGCAAATCATCATGCAAATTCTGGCAGAAGCGGATCAAGTGGGCTTGATCCTGAATCTGGCTGATTTCCAGCAGCCAGGAGAGCACCTTTTGCATTTGTTGGGACGACATGCTGGACAGCATGGGTTGAATGGATTCCAGTCCAGAAGTGTTCATCATTTTCCCCGCTAGAAGTCTGACCCGACCATCCATTCATGAAGCATGGTGCAGTAGTGCGGATCGTAAATGCTTATCATGTACGCTGCATGACACGCATTCACCCCATCTTCTGAATGGTTCCAACTCCAGACGGGGTGTCGCTTGCCCATCTGTGCGCTGAGTCTGGCTTCACTTTACCCCATCTGTGGCATGCCGTGCGGATTGTGGCACTTGAGAGTGCTGCCAACCTGTCCTTTTGTACAGGTTGGCAATTCAGCCACAACTCAGTAGGGGCTAACGGGTCCAGTCGAGGATGACCTTGCCGCTCTGGCCGGAGAGCATGGCCTCAAAGCCAGCCTGGTAGTCATCCACCGTGTAGTGGTGGGTAATGATGGGGCTCAGGTCCAGGCCGCTTTGCAGCATGGAGACCATCTTGTACCAGGTCTCGAACATTTCCCGGCCATAAATCCCCTTGATCTCCAGCCCCTTGAAGATCACCTGATTCCAGTCAATGGCAGTATTGCTGGGCGGGATGCCGAGCAGGGCGATCTTGCCGCCGTGGTTCATGTGCGTGAGCATGCTGGAGAAGGCCGAAGGTACGCCGGACATTTCCAGACCAACGTCAAAGCCTTCCGTCATCCGCAGTTCGTCCATCACGTCCTGCAGGTTTTCCCGACTGACATTGACCGCGCGGGTCGCACCCATTTTGCGGGCGAGTTCCAGCCGGTAGTCATTCACATCGGTGATCACGATGTGGCGTGCGCCGACATGGCGTGCAATGGCGACGGCCATGATGCCAATCGGCCCGGCGCCGGTGATCAGTACATCCTCACCCACCAGATTGAAGCTCAGCGCGGTATGGGTGGCATTGCCAAAGGGGTCGAAGATGGCGGCCAGATCGTCGGAAATATCATCCGGAATCTTGAAGGCATTGAAGGCGGGAATCACCAGATACTCGGCAAACGCGCCTTCGCGATTCACCCCCACGCCGGTGGTATTGCGGCACAGGTGACGGCGACCGGCGCGACAGTTGCGGCAGAAGCCACAGGTGATGTGGCCCTCTCCCGAGACGCGATCCCCAATCTGGAAGCCGCGCACTTCCTGTCCCATCTCGACGATCTCCCCCACATACTCGTGGCCGACATGCATCGGTACCGGGATGGTCTTTTGCGCCCACTCGTCCCACTTCCAGATGTGAATGTCGGTGCCACAAATGGCGGTTTTGCGGATCTTGATCAGGACATCGTTATGCCCGACCTCGGGTTTTTTTACCCGGGTCAGCGTCAGGCCCGGTTCCGGGCTCAGTTTGGCCAGTGCTTTCATGGTCATGCTCCTCAGATGGCACCGACGGCTTTACCGGCCTTGGCAAAGGCGGCTACCGCTTGCTCAATCTGCGCTGTTGTGTGGGCCGCACTCATCTGGGTACGGATGCGTGCCTTGCCTTTCGGTACCACCGGGTAAGAGAAGCCGATCACATACACGCCTTCCTGCAGCAAGGCATCCGCCAACCGGCTGGCCAAGGCCGCATCGCCCAGCATCACCGGGATGATCGGATGTTGGCCGGGAACCAGATTGAAGCCCAGCGCACTCATTTCACGACGGAAGAGTTCGCCATTGGCACGTACCTGCCGGCGCAACTGCGCGCCTTCCTCACTTTGCAGCAATTCCAGTACTGTCAGCGAGGCGGCGGCGATGGTCGGGGCCAGGCTATTGGAGAACAGGTAGGGACGTGAGCGCTGGCGCAGCAGGTCAATGATGGCCTTGCGACCTGAGGTGTAGCCGCCGGATGCGCCACCTAGTGCCTTGCCCAGCGTGCCGGTATAAATGTCGATGCGGCTTTCCACCCCACACAGCTCCGGAGTGCCGCGACCGTGTTCACCAATGAAACCGACCGCGTGGGAATCATCCACCATCACCAGTGCACCATAACGGTCGGCCAGATCACACACCGACTTCAGATCAGCAATGATGCCATCCATCGAGAACACACCATCGGTGGCGATCAGCTTGAAGCGGGCCCCTGCGGCATCGGCGGCTTGTAACTGGGCTTCCAGATCAGCCATGTCGTTGTTTTTGTAGCGGAAGCGCTTGGCTTTGCACAGGCGCACACCATCAATGATGGATGCGTGGTTCAGCTCATCGCTGATGATGGCATCGTCCTCGGACAGCAGGGTTTCAAACAGGCCACCATTGGCATCAAAGCAGCTGCCGTACAGGATGGTGTCGTCGGTGCCCAGAAAGGCTGACAGCGCCGCTTCCAGCCGGGTGTGCAAGGTCTGCGTGCCACAGATAAAGCGAACCGAGGCCATGCCGAAGCCAAACTCGTCCAGACCTTGCTTGGCGGCTGCGATCAGGCGGGCATCGTCCGCCAGCCCCAGGTAATTGTTGGCGCAGAAATTCAGTACCTGCTGACCACCTTTTAGGGTAATGCCAGCATGTTGCGGGCTCTGGATCAGGCGTTCCTGTTTGTAGAAGCCATCATCACGAATCTGCTGCAGGGTAGTTTGCAGGTGCTGCAAGAAAGCGTCACGCATGGGTCCGTCCTTGGGGGAGGGTGGGGAAGGGCGATTGCTGCATTCAGTTTAGCAGCCCGTCGCCGGGTATTTTGTTAGTATGTCTTCAGTCTATCCTGAACATGATCGAAATAAAAGATTAAAGTTCGATATATCGAACTGTGTTTCGACCCCTGATTGGAAACCACGTGTCTGATGTCCCCAATATTCCCCAGTCCCCGCCACGCATCGGCAGCCTGATACAGGCATTGCGCGCTGAGCGTGGCATGACGCTGGACGACCTGTCCCGCATTGCCGGGGTGTCCAAGTCCATGCTGTCCGAGATTGAGCGGGACAAGGCCAACCCGACCATCGCCGTGACCTGGCGACTGGCCAATGCTTTCGGGCTGGAGCTGGCACAGCTTTTTACGACTGAGCGGGAACAACCCAATCATATTCATGTCGTACGTCGGCACGAGACACCGGCGTTGAGTGGCCCGGAACAACGCTATCAGCTTCGCATTCTGGGGCCGATGGAGCTGGCAGGGCGCTTTGAGTGGTATGAGCTGACACTGGCGCCGCATGGTGAGCTGGTGTCTGCCGGACATGACCCGGGCGCACGTGAACACCTGACGGTGCTCGAGGGAGAGCTGGAAGTGTGTGTGCAGGATGAGCGGCATGTCTTGCAATCCGGCGAAACCGCCCGCTATGGTGCGGATTGCGAGCACGCCATCCACAACCGCCATGCACTACCCGCACGAGCCGTGCTGGTAGTGATCCACCCCTGAGCGGCGTGCACATGAACGATACAACATCAACCTACACAGGGATTGTTTGACTCATGGCTGTTTTACGACAACTTGCCGTAGTGGCAAGCAGCATCATGCTGGGTATATCGGCACAGGCCTCGGATCTGGCTGCCAAGCCAGAGGTGGCCGCCTTCATCGACAAGATGGTGAAACAGCACCAGTTTGAGAAAGAATCGCTCTATCGTCTGTTTGACCAGGTGGTGGAAAAGCCCAGGGTGCTGGAGATTCTCGATCGCCCGGGTACGGCGCAACCCTGGTACAAGTACCAGCCCAACTTTGTCAACAGCACCCGCATTGCCCGGGGCGTGGCGTACTACAAGCAGAACCGGGCGACGCTGGAAGCCGCCAGCGCCAAATATGGCGTGCCGGCAGAGATCATCGTGGCCATCCTCGGCGTTGAAACCGATTACGGTCGTAATGCGGGCAGCTTCCGGCTGGTCGACGTGCTCAGCACCATCGGCTTTGATTATCCGCGTCGTGCCGAGTACTTCCAGGGAGAACTGGAAGCCTTCCTGCTCCTGGCGCGGGCAGAAGGGGGCGACCCGCTCACTTACAAGGGCTCCTACGCTGG
The DNA here is from genome assembly GCF_012641365.1 of Leeia aquatica. NCBI lineage: Bacteria > Pseudomonadati > Pseudomonadota > Betaproteobacteria > Neisseriales > Leeiaceae > Leeia > Leeia aquatica. The sequence continues at coordinate 391,573 of NZ_JABAIM010000001.1, read as the reverse complement.
TGCGATGGGCTTGCCACAATTCATGCCCTCTACCTTTAACAAGTATGCAGTGGATGGCGATGGTGATGGCCACAAGGACATCTGGAACAATCAGACCGATGCCATCTACAGCATTGCCAACTATTTGCAGTCCTATGGCTGGCAGAAAGGTGGCGACCTGACGGTACAGGCCATGGTCAGCGGTGAAAGCTACCCGACCCTGGTGGCCGAGCGTTTCAACCTGAACTGGACGGTGGCCGAGATGGCCAAGTTCGGCGTCAAGCCGATGGGCGAGGTCAACCTGCAGGATAAAGCCATTCTGTTCCCGCTGGAAACCTCGCCTGGTGTGGTAGAGCACTGGCTGGGTCTGCCCAATTTCTTTGTGATTACCCGCTATAACAAGAGCACGCTGTACGCCATGAGTGTGGTGCGCCTTGCCAATGCCATTGCGGCTGGCGCTGCGTGATTTACCCGCCCTGGGGCAGGGCGGGGTGGGCTCAGGCCAGTAACTTGTAGTAGTACTCGGTCGGGTGCAGCTCGCCATCCGGGCTATAGGCATAGTCCGGAATGCTGCCCCCGAACTGATAACCCAGACTACGATAGAGTTGTACAGCAGGTTTGCCCGATTCGGTATCCAGCACCAGCAGGTGGCGTCCATGCGCCTGTGCAGCTTCTTCTACCACTGCCATCAATTGCTGGGCGTAACCGCGGCGACGGCAGGCCTGCAGAACAAACAGCTTTTGTACCTCCGCACGGTGGCGGCCGTTGCTCTTGCCGCACAGGCTGAGCTGGACACTGCCCGCCAGCGTATCGTCTTCGTACAATACCCAGAGCAGCAAGCCATCATCCAGTTGCGATGCTACGGCGTGCCAGTAGGCTTGCAGCGCTTCTTCACTCAGGGGCAGGGTAAAACCCACTGAGGCACCGCCCTCTACTGCATCCCGCAGTAAATGACAGAGTTCGGGCAGACGGCTTTTAATGGCGTCCGGGGTCGTCAGTTGCATCATGCTATGGTCAGGCATGGTCTTTCCTTGTGAGGCAAATAATCAGAAGCCCCAGGGATCGCCCGGGGCATGACTTGATCAGCAAGGCTCATGCCATGTAAAAAATGCCAGCCTTTGCCATGTTTGGCGTGATGTATGCACTGCCAGAAGGCATGTGGCTGTATTGCTGCACAGAAAGTGTGCGGACTTGACAGGTGTGGCGGCTTTCTCTATAGTTCAGCCCTCGCAATGCCTCGCTGCTGGACAAGCTGCTCCAGTAGTCCCGATGTCCCCATCGTCTAGAGGCCTAGGACACCGCCCTTTCACGGCGATAACCGGGGTTCGAATCCCCGTGGGGACGCCAGTATCATTCCTCCAGCTCTGCTTTTCCCGTCGCCGTCAGAATAAGGGTGCACGCGGTGTATTGATTGCTGGTGCGCCCCATGCCTGCTGATACTTTTCCAAAAGACCCGACATGACGCCCTGGCTGTTCAGCTTTTTCATCGCGGCTTCCAGCCGACTGACCAGCTCCGGACTATAGCAAGGTGATTTGAGCGACAGTGTCAGATACAGTGCTTCCTGGCTGATGGGCAGGGGCAGGATGCTGAGTCGCTTGAGTCCCAGCTTCTGGATGTAGGCCTGGGCAGGCTGATCTTCATAGACCAGATAGTCGGCACGGCCCGCTTGCAGCATGCGCAAGGCAACCTCAAGGCTGCCGACTTTCTGAATATGAAGCATGCGCTCGGCAAACATGTCGAAATTATTGCCAAAGCTGTTGTTGATGACCGTGATGCCTGAGAAATTCGCCAGTTCTTCCCAATTCTTCGGGGCAATGGGCTTGTCATCCCGGATCCAGATCACGCTGCGTGTCAGATAGATCGGCGTGCTGATGTAGCTCATGTAGCCGCGGCGTTCATGGGTATCAAATGCCCCCGCGATCATGTCAACCAGACCGGCTTTCGTCATGGCTTGAGTGCGCCCCCATGGGCCGCTATATACCATCTGTACCGGAATGCCGATTTCTTTGGACAGCATGGACATCAGCTCGGCATTGGCACCGACCAGCTGCTCGGCATGCACGGGATCTACCCACAGGAAAGGGGGGTACTCGGCATTGCCGGACACCCGAAGCCGGGTACAGTGATGGTCTGCCATGGCGCTTCCGGCAAGCAGGATGCTCAGGCTGCACATCACGGACCTGAGCTGCTGCTTGCAGCAGAGGCTTCGTAAGCGGAGGGTTTTCCTGGTCCCCATACGGACTCGCGCTATTCCAATCAAATGTGACATCCGGGTTTCAGTCTACACCAATCCGGCGTCCTCTCCATCAGGGTTAACCCGGAATGCGCACTGCAATGATACGGATCAAATCTGGCCGAGGAACCAGTTCACCATATAGAAGTGGTCCTCGAACAACTCGCTCTCCATGCGGGAAAACTGTGAGAGCGGTACCCAGCGTACCTTGTCGGCATCATCTGCGGCCTTCACCCGCGGCAAGCCTTCCTGGGTGGGGACCAGTTCGAACAGGAAGGCATGGCTGATGGTGCGGCCGCGCAGGCTGCGACCAGGATGGTCAAACACCTTGCTGCCCCGAATCGAGCCCGCCAGCACCGGCACCGGTACTTTCAGACGGGTTTCTTCACGCAGCTCGCGGATGGCGGCATCCTTCAGCCGCTCGTTCTGCTCCACAAACCCTCCCGGCAAAGCCCATTGTCCTTTGCCCGGTTGGGCGCGGCGGCGCACCAGCAGGATGTGGCCAGAGTGAATGACCACCGCGTCTACGGTCACAAAGGTGGGCGGGTAGGGGGCAGCGCGCCAGGCCGCCTTGTATTGCTGCACAAAGCGATATTCGGATGCCAGATTGGCGTACTCGCTGCTGCGGCGGAATTCCAGCAGACAGGTACGTACGGGTTCCGGCAGCAGGGCTTCAAACGGCTCAAATGCTTCCGGGCTCTCAAAGTAGGCGTGGCGGATGGCGCTGGCGTTAGGCCCCGGTACCTCTTCGACTTCGATACGCTGCCATTGTGGGAAAAAGTCCAGATAGTAGGTATCAAAGCCCAGCTTGGAGCCAATGGTGCCGATGCGATAGCTGGCCGGGCGGCTGGCCAGATTGACGGTATCCACCGCGATCACCTTGTCCACCGCATTCTGCACCTCGGTGACCCACTGCTGGTCGTTGTACATGCGATCAGATACCCCGACGCAGTACACCCGGTTTTGCTGCTCCGGACTCAGGCAGGCACGCAGCATCTGCTCACGCTCTTCGACCGACCAGGGCAACTCATAGCTCTTGGCACGGCGGGCGGAGCCGCAGATGATGATGACTTTTTCCGCCAGCTCCAGCGCCTTTTGTACCGTGGCCAGATGGCCATGGTGCAGCGGCTGGAAGCGGCCAATGTAGATCAGGTAGTCCAGTTTCACCGCGCCGCCCCTCAACGATAATACTGACTGGAAAATTCCAGCATGCGCTCAATCGGCAAACGGGCCGCATCCATATCGGCCTCACTCAGGTAATCAATCACGATACCTTCGCCTTGTTGCGCGCGTTTGACGGCCTCAATGGTATTCAGCTTCATGTATGGACACTGGTTGCACTGGCAACCGGCATAAATCGGCGCCTGGCGGATGTCCAGTTCCGGACGGGCCAGCTTCATGTTGTAGAGAATGCCATCCTCGGTTGCGACAAAGATCACGCCATTGGCCGCGCCCTGATACTGCTTGACCCAGTTCAGCATGCCGCTGGTCGATCCCACGTAATCGGCCTGCTGCAACACCGGCAACGGGCTCTCAGGGTGGGCGATCAGGGCATGCGGCAGTCCGCCAACACTGGCAAACGCTTCATCCAGGGCCGCCTGGTTGAATTTGTCATGCACTTCACAGACGGCGGACCACAAGGGCATGTCGTAGCCATACTGGAAATTCAGATAGGCACCCATATTGCGGTCGGGCGAGAAGATCACTTTCTTGCCCTCGGCATACAGGTGGGCAATGATGTCGTCCACATTGCGGCTGGTCACGATCCAGTCCGACAAGGCTTTGTGCTGGGCGGACGAATTGATGTAGGACACATGCACATGGTCCGGGTGGGCTTCGCGCCATGCTTTCAGCGCAGCCACATCGGTCTGTTCGACCAGCGAACAGGTCGACCCGCGATCCGGCAGGACGACCGTTGCGTTCGGATTCAGGATCTTGGCGGTTTCCGCCATGAAACGCACACCGGCAAACACGATGATGTCGGCCTGGGCGTCGCGCGCAAACAGCGAAAGCTCCAGGCTATCACCGACCTTGTCGGCCATCTGCTGGATTTCCGGGGTGGTGTAATAGTGGGCGAGGGTAACGACAGACTTGGCCATGGGAATTCCTCCAGCAGGCATGAGGGCGGTACGCAGCTCTGTGGCGTACGGCAAAAAACGGGTTGGCGTCATCGGCTTGCACCATGCTGTGGATTCCCCACATGCAAGCCGACTTGCAGCGCATTCTCCGCCTTTTTGACGAGGGTATCAAGCCGGGGTCAAGGAATGATTTGTTGCCATAAAGATACACTGTTGCGTAATGGTTGCACTTTGCTTAGCGCACACCATTGACGCTGCCCAGTCGACTGCGGCAGACTGCGCCGCATTGTTGGATGTGTAGTACGTCAACCCAGAAAGGAGAGTATCGATGACGACGCAGAAAGGCTTGACCCAGTAACCGATCTCCCAGTCTTCGCCCCGGGTTGGATCGGTTTGTTCATGATCCGCCGAGGCCAGGTAGACGACGCGCTTCCTTGCACGCCCCGGCTTACCCGGGGCGTTTTGCATTGGAAGATTCAACATGGGCATTTTGCTTACCCTCAATAAAGGCCGGGTTCCGGTCAAGATCTGGACGGACCAGATCGAGCCACAGGCCATGCAGCAGCTGGTCAATGTGGCACAACTCCCCATCGTACATGGCCATATCGCGGCCATGCCGGATGTCCATGCTGGTATCGGCGCCACCGTGGGCAGTGTGATTCCCACCAAGGGCGCCATCATTCCGGCGGCTGTCGGGGTGGATATCGGTTGCGGCATGAACGCCATTCGTACCACGCTGACGGCGTCAGACCTGCCTGACAATCTGCTCCGCTTGCGCAGCAGTATCGAAGCCAGTGTGCCGGTGGGGTTCAACCAGCACGAAGCCAGCAAAGTACGCGGCAGCGCGTTTGCCCGTATCAGCCGTCCGCTGGATGCGCGGCTGGATGTCATTGTCGGCAAGCATCCGGGGCTGATGAAGATGCAGCGCAAGTTTGCCCAGACCTGGCGTTGCCAGATGGGCACGCTGGGCGGTGGCAACCACTTCATCGAGCTGTGCCTGGACGAAGAACAACGGGTGTGGGTGATGCTGCACTCAGGCAGCCGGGGCATCGGTAATGTCATGGGGCGCTATTTCATCGACGCGGCCCGCAAGGAAATGCGTCGCCATCAGATTCATCTGCCAGACATCGACCTCGCCTATCTGCAAGAAGGCAGTGAGTGGTTTGATGACTATGTGGAGGCGCTGAACTGGGCACAGGATTACGCCTTGCTCAACCGGCGCACCATGATGGAGCTGGTGGTGTCCGCCATACGGCCCTTGCTGCCCGCCTTTGGGCTGGATGGCGAGGCCATCAACTGCCACCACAACTATGTGCAGGAAGAAACACACTTCGGGCAATCGCTGTACATCACCCGCAAAGGTGCTATTCGCGCCGGGCAGGGAGAGCTGGGCATTATCCCCGGCAGCATGGGGGCGCGCAGTTTCATCGTGCGTGGGCTGGGCAATGCGCAATCATTCTGCTCCTGCTCGCATGGCGCGGGCCGCGTGATGAGCCGGACGGACGCGCGGCGACGTTTTACCCGGCATGACCTGGAGCTGCAAACCGCCGGTGTGGAGTGCCGCAAGGACCGTGGCGTGCTGGACGAGATTCCCGGTGCGTACAAGGATATCGACCAGGTGATGTCACACCAGACCGATCTGGTGGAAGTGGTCCATACCCTGAAACAAGTGCTGTGCATCAAGGGCTGAACCGCCTGCGGGGGAGCGGAGGCTCCCCCCAATCTCAAATCAAGATTTGAATCAAGGAGCCGTCATCATGAAGCAAAGAGGAAAAACCCTGGTGCCACGCAATGCGCTGGCACTGGCAGCCCGGCAGCGTCATGCCGGGGCGCATGGCAACAGCGAGAAAGCCAAGCGGCAGCAAGCGCGGCAACAATTACAGCGTGAACTGCGTGAAGGGCCGAAAGGCCGGTGGGAGGATGAAGAGGACACAGGGCGGGATTTCCCGCCCTGTTGCTTTTGGCGCGGGCGGAATTACATCGCCTTGCCACCGGCCTTGCTGCATTCTGCGGCGCTCATTGACAGCCAGCCTTGCCCCTTGCAGCTGTTCTGACCCTTGCAGGCGCTGCTGGCGGTCTTGCATTCCGACGTACCCTTGCAGCTGTTGACGCCGCTGCACATCACCTTGTCGGCACTGCTCATCTTGTCTGCATTGCCCATGCTGCTGCAACCGGCCAGCAATGCGGCTGCCGCCAAAGCCAGTACGGCGCCCGAGTTACGAAGGGGTAGATTCATGTTGTGTCTCCTGAGTGTTGGGTGAGTTCACCAGAGCCAGCCGAATGGTGGCCGGTAATCTTCAGTCGGACAAAGGCTGCATTCATTACAGGGCGATGAACGTCACTGGGCGAGCCCGGGTGGGCTGTGTATAATCGCGGCCTTGCACACCAGGGGTGCCCGCGTGCCGGGCTGAGAGATACCCTAACACCTGATCTGGGTCATGCCAGCGGAGGGAGCGTGTTCTAGCGCTTTCTCCTTTTCGTCCGTAAAAGGGGATGTTCATGTTGTTGCGTCGTCTGGTTGTTTCCGCTGTGGCCGTTCTGGCTGCGTCTGCCCTGCAAGCTGCCGAGTTGCGTGTACTGTCACACAGCTCATTCTCGGTGAATAAACAAAAACTGGCCGAATTCGAGCAGAAGAATGGCGTCAAGGTCAGCATCATCAAGGCGGGCGATGCGGGAGAGATGCTGAACAAGCTGATCCTCACCAAGTCGGCACCGATTGCCGATGTGGTGTACGGCATTGACAACCTGCTGCTGGCCAAAGCGCAATCCGCTGGCGTGCTGGAGCGTTACACGGCCCCGACCAGCGCCAACGTGCGGAGCTTCAAGCTGGGTGATGCCTTGACCCCGGTGGACTACGGCTGGGTGATGCTGAATGTCGACAAAGCCTATGTCGCGCAACACAAGCTGGCGCTGCCCAAGACGCTGGAAGACCTCACCCAGCCTGCTTACAAAGGCATGCTGGTGGTGGAAAACCCGGCAACCAGCAGTACCGGCCTTGCGTTTCTGGCGGCCACCGTCAACCACTTTGGCGAGCAGAAAGCCTGGGCGTTCTGGGAAAAACTGCGTGACAACGACCTGAAGATCACTCAGGGCTGGACCGAAGCCTATGAGAAGGAATTCTCCCGCAATGGCGGCAAGCGCCCCTTTGTGGTCAGCTACCAGACCTCACCCGCTGCGGAGCTGTTCTACAGCGAAGGCAAGCTGAAAGAGCCGCCCACCGATAATCTGTATCTGCCGGGCAGCCGCTTCATGCAGGTAGAAGGCGTCGCCTTGGTCAAGGGGGGCAAGGAAGCCGCACTGGGCAAGGCTTTCATTGCTTTCCTGCAATCGGAAGGCGTGCAGCAGGAGCTGCCCACCTCCATGTGGATGTTCCCGGTGCTGCAAACGGTGAAGCTGGATGACAGCTATCGTTTCGCCCAGGCGCCGCAGGGCAGCAACAAGAATGAGCAACCGGTGGTCAGCCAGAATGCACAGCAGTTGCAAGACTGGGTGGCGCGCTGGACCCGCATCATGCGGCCTTGAGCTGACGTACGCACATCATGACCACCCGGCACGCTGACCGTTTGCCACGCCTGTTACTGGGCGCGCTGGGGGGGCTGACGCTGGCCTACCTGCTTGTGGTGGTGGTCTGGCCCTTCTGCCACATGCTGGCGAGCGGCGGGGCGTCCAGCGTGCTGGTACTTGGTGACGGGTATTACTGGAAGCGGATCGGACTCACGGTACTGCAAGGGGCGTTGGCAGCCCTGCTATGTGGTGTGCTGGGCGTGCCAGTGGCCTGGTATTGTTTTACCTGGCGCTTTCCTGGGCATCGCTGGTGGTTGCGGGCCTTGCTGTTGCCCTTTCTGGTACCTACGGTAGTTGCTGCGCTTGCGGTGCTGTCGCTGGTAGGCCATACCGGCGTGTTGCCGTGGTCGCTGGAGGAGGGCTTCCCGCTGCTGATGTGGGGTTATCTGTTCTATAACCTCGGTCTGGTGGTGTGGATGAGTTACACCGCGCTGGGGCGAGTACCGGCTTCCAGCATCATGGCCGCCCGCACGCTGGGCGCATCACCCGCGCAGATTTTGCGCCGCGTGGTGTGGCCGGTGATTCGCCCCGGCGTGCTGGCCGCCTTGCTGCTGACCTTCCTGTTCTGCTCCACCAGCTTTGGCGTAGCCCTGATGCTGGGCGGGCGTTTCTGGTCCACGCTGGAAGTGGAAATCTACAGTCTCACCACCATGCAGCTGGACCTCGGCACCGCCAGCGTGCTGGCCCTGCTGCAATGTCTCTGGTGTGCGCTGCTGGTGGGCTTGTATGCACGGCAGGAGCGCGTGCTGCCCCTGCCGCAAAGCGGCCTCCCGATGCACTGGCCTTTGACCCGCCTGCATAAACTGCTGGCCAGCCTGCTGATGCTGCTGGTCAGTGCGCTGGTACTGGCACCCTTACTGGCTTTGCTGTGGCAAAGCCTGGCACAGGGCGGGGCGGGCTACCGTCTGCTGTGGCAGGACGAAAGCTGGTGGCCTGCGGTGGGCAATACCCTGCGCTTTGCCTTGTTGACGTTGCCGCTGGCGGCGGTACTGGGGGCGGTGCTCGCCCGCGTGCTGTTGCGTTGGCCGCGCCTGGGGGCACTGGCGGGCTACGCGCCGTATCTGGTGTCCGCCTCCGTATTGTCGCTGGGTTTGCTGATCAGCTATCCGGCGTGGGCAGGCAGCCTGGCTTTGTTGATCGCGGGCTACGTGCTGCTGGCGTATCCCTTTGTCACCCGCAACCTCACGCTGGCCTGGCGGCAACTACCGCCGCAGCAGGCGCAGGCGGCGCGCAACCTGGGGGCAAACATCTGGCAGACGGGCTGGCGTGTGGTCTGGCCCCAATTGCTGCCCGGCCTGCGGGTGGGGCTGGCCTTTGCTGCCGCCAGCATGCTGGGCGAGTTTGCCGTGACCCTGTTTCTGCAACGTCCGGAATGGGCCACGGTGACCACCCTGATTTATGAACATCTGGGCCGCCCGGGCAGGACCAACTTGCTACAGGCGCAAGCCGCGGCCTGCCAGTTGCTGTTGCTGGCCAGCGGTGTCTTTGCCTTGATCATGGGAGGGCGGCAGCGTGCTTGAACTGCAAGGGGTGTGCCGACACTACCCCGGCGCCGCACAACTGGCGGTGAACCAGATCAGCCTGCAACTGCAGGGCACCGAAACACTGGTCCTGCTGGGGCCGTCTGGCTGCGGCAAAAGCACCTTGCTGAAGCTGGTGGCCGGGCTGGAGCGCCCGGATCAGGGGCGGGTGTGCTGGCAAGGGCAGGATCTGGCCGAAGTGCCTGCCGAGCAGCGGCAGTTCGCCATGGTGTTTCAGGACTACGCACTGTTCCCGCACCTGAGCGTGGTGAACAACGTCGCCTTTGCGCCTACCGTGCAGAAAACCGATGCCCGCCAGCGTACTGAGCGGGTTGATCACTGGATGCAGCGCCTGCAGCTCGAAGCGCTGGCAGGCAGACCGGTGTGGACCTTGTCTGGCGGGCAGCAGCAACGGGTGGCGGTGGCACGTGCACTGGCAGCCGCCCCCCGGCTGCTGCTGCTGGATGAACCCTTCTCCAACCTGGACGAATCGCTGCGTGGCGAGCTGCAAGCCATGCTGCGCGAGGTGCTGTGTGAGGCGGCGATCCCCTGCCTGCTGGTCACCCACGATCAGCGCGAAGCCTTCCAGCTGGGCGACCGCATTGCATTGATCCGGCAAGGCCGGCTGATTCACTGCGCCCCGGCGCACCAGCTTTACCACCAGCCGGGCAGCCGCTGGGCAGCCCGTTTCCTCGGTCACCGCAATCTGGATGCAGACGGACTGTGGCCGGAGCACGCGTTCAGCTTCAACGGCCCGGCCAATGCCTGCATTCGGCAATTACAGCGGCTGGGCGGCCAGATCGAGCTTCAGGTCGAAGAGAGCGGGCAACACTGGGTCTTGCTGCTGTCGCAGCGGGAATGGCACCAGCTCGGCTGCCCCGGCGTGGGCGACAGCATGCCCTGCCACCGTGACCTGGCGCTACGGGTGCCACTGCCAGAGGATTAACTTGGCTTGGTTTGAGCCGCGAACTTGCGGCGCAGCGCGCTGAGCTTGGGGCTGATCACCGCCATGCAGTAGGGCTGCTGGCGGTGTTGCTGGTAGTAGTCCTGATGGTAGTCTTCCGCCGGGTAGAAGACCTCCAGCGGGCGGATCTCGGTGACGATAGGCTGGTCAAACTCGGGAGCCAGCTGCTGCATCAGCTCGCGGGCGATACGCGCCTGATGGTCATCATGGCTGAAAATCACCGAGCGGTACTGGGTGCCCACATCATGCCCTTGCCGGTTGAGCGTGGTCGGGTCGTGCATGGTAAAGAACACCGTCAGCAGGTCCGTATAGCCGATCTGCGCTGGATCAAATGTGACCTGCACCACTTCAGCATGGCCCGTGGTGCCCTGGCACACCTGCTTGTAATCCGGATTGAGCACATGCCCGCCACTGTAGCCGGATACCACCTTCTCCACGCCACGCAGTTGCTGGAAAATGGCTTCCAGGCACCAAAAGCAGCCACCACCGAGGGTTGCGATTTCCTGTGTCATGATGTTCTCCGTGCTGAGTCCTGATCATCAGTCGGTGGTGGCGGGTGAATCTGTCAGGCGTTGAAGTTGCCGAACAATGCCTGCAAGGCTACGCCGGGATCGGGCTGGCGCATGAAGGCTTCGCCCACCAGATAGGTGTGTACCTGATGTTGCTGCATCAGCGCGACATCCGCCGCTTGCAGGATGCCGCTTTCGGTGACCACGATACGGTCGGCGGGGATGCGGGCCAGCAGGTCCAGCGTAGTATCGAGGCTGACCTCAAAGGTGCGCAGGTTACGGTTGTTGATGCCGATCAGCGGGGTGCTCAGTTGCAGGGCGGCGGTCAGTTCGTCGCCATTGTGCACTTCCACTAGCACCGCCATGCCCAGTTGATGGGCCAGACGCTCCATGTCCTGCATCTGTGCCAGGCTCAGCGCGGCGGCGATCAGCAGGATGCAGTCTGCACCCATCGCCCGTGCTTCGTAGACTTGGTAAGCATCGACCAGGAAGTCTTTGCGCAAGACGGGCAGATCGCACGCCTGACGGGCGGCTTTCAGGTAGTCCGGTGAGCCCTGGAAGAAGGGGGCATCGGTGAGCACCGACAGGCAGGCTGCGCCTGCGCTGGCATAAGAAGCGGCGATGCTGGCGGGCTCGAAATCCTCGCGGATCACGCCTTTGCTGGGGCTGGCCTTTTTGATCTCGGCGATGATGGCCGGGTGCTGCCGGGCATGCCGGGCGCGGATGGCGCCGACAAAATCCCGCGTTGGGCCTTGTTGGGCGATCTGGGCTTCCAGCATGGCCTGGCTGGTGTGCTGGCGGGCAGCGGCGACTTCCTCCGCCTTCACGCTGAGGATGCGTTGCAGAATGTCAGACATGGTGTACGGCTCGCAGGGTCAAGCGCCCCCGCAGGGGCGGGGGGTTATTGGGCTAGCTGCTGGGTGACGCGGACGAATTGCTCCAGCTTGGCGCGGGCGGCACCGCTGGCAACCGCCACACGGGCGAGCGTTACGCCTTCGCTGATGTTGCCGCATACTTGCGCCGCGTAGAGGGCGGCGCCGGCATTGAGCAGCACGATATCGCGTACCGGGCCTTCTGCATTGTCCAGCGCCTCGTATACCTTGGCCTTGGAGGCATCCACGTCGGCCACCCGTAGCACGCGGCTGTCATAGACCGGCATGCCGAAATCCGCCGGGTGGACCACATACTCGCGAATCTGGCCATTCACCAGTTCGCCCACCATGCTTTCGCCGGAGAGCGAGAGCTCATCCATGCCGTTCATGCCGTACACCACCAGCACATGCTCGCTGCCCAGCCGCTGCAACACGCGAACCTGGATGCCGACCAGGTCCGGATGGAACACGCCCATCAGCTGGTTCTTGGCACCAGCCGGGTTGGTGAGTGGCCCGAGGATGTTGAACAGGGTACGCACGCCCAGTTCCTTGCGCACCGGCGCTGCGTGTTTCATGGCGCTGTGGTGGTTGGGGGCGAACATGAAGCCGATGCCGGTTTCACGGATGCACTCGGCCACCTTGGCAGGGGGGAGATTGATGTTGGCACCCAGCGATTCCAGCACATCGGCGCTGCCTGAACTGCTGGATACCGAGCGGCCACCATGCTTGGCGACGCGCGCGCCAGCGGCGGCGGCGACAAACATGCTGGTGGTGGAGATGTTGAAGGTATGCGAGGCGTCACCACCGGTGCCGACGATGTCGACCAGATGGGTGTGGTCATCCAGCTCCACCTTGGTGGCAAACTCGCGCATCACCTGGGCCGCGGCGGTGATCTCACCCACGGTCTCTTTTTTCACGCGCAGGCCAATGATGAGCCCGGCCATTTGTACCGGGCTCATTTCACCGCGCATGATCATGCGCATCAGGTGCAGCATTTCGTCATGGAAGATTTCGCGGTGCTCGATGACACGCACCAGGGCTTCTTGCGGGGTAATCATGCCGGTATCTCCAGTAAGCGATGGGGTCAGCGGGGCGTTCATGCGGCCCCCGTCAGGAAGTTTTGCAGCATGGCGTGGCCATGCTCGGTGAGGATGGATTCCGGATGGAACTGCACGCCGTGGATCGGCAGGCTGCGGTGGCGTACCCCCATGATTTCCTGATCCTCGGTCCAGGCGGTGACCTCCAGGCAATCCGGCAGGCTGGCACGCTCAATCACCAGTGAGTGGTAACGGGTGCAGGTGACCGGATTGGGCAGGCCGGTAAAGCAGCTGGTGCCGCGATGGTGTACCGGTGAGGTCTTGCCGTGCATCAGTTGTTGGGCGTGGACGATCTTGCCGCCAAATGCCTGCCCGATGGACTGGTGCCCGAGGCAGACGCCGAGGATCGGCAGCTTGCCCGCAAAGTGCAGAATGGCTGCCACCGAGATACCGGCTTCGTTTGGGGTGCACGGGCCGGGGGAGACCACCAGATGATCTGGCTTCATGGCCTCAATGTCGGCAACGCTGATTTCATCGTTGCGGTAGACCCTGACCTCTTGGTTCAACTCGCCAAAGTACTGCGCCAGGTTATAGGTAAAGCTGTCGTAGTTATCAATCAGGACCAGCATGTTGGAAGGTATCCTTAGTCATTTCAGCATGGCGCAATCCGGGCGCCACGGGGTATCCGGGGGCGGGCCAATTCCTGCAGGAAGGCCCGGCGGCAAAGGGGAAGAGGGTCGTTAAGGCGCGGGGCGCCAGGGCCATGCCCCCACAGCGGGGACAGGGTGAAACACGATGATACGGGGCGAAGCGGGGAGGGCAAACATGCCGGAACTCCTGAAAACGGAAGCTGCAAAAAGCCGGGCGGGCGCTTACGCGCGACGCCATCGCCAATCCGGTTTCAGGGTATTGAAAGTCATGATGGAGCGTTCAGAAGCTCAACATTGGGACAGCAGCTATTCTGACCGAAAGCCGCGCCGAGGGCAAGCCGCAGGTGGCGACCCTCGGTGGGCGGTGCATGGGCAGCGGTCAGGCTTGCGGAGCGAGGCGGCGCACCTCCCCGGTATCACCACAAAGCTCGACCTCATCCCCGTCCTGCAGCAAGGTCATGGCGTGGGTGATGTTGACCACAGCGGGCAGGCCAAACTCGCGCGCCACGATGGCACCGTGCGACAGATAGCCACCGGTTTCCAGAATCAGCCCGGCTGCCTTGAGGAACAGCGGTGTCCAGCCAGGGTCTGTCGAGGGCGCGAGCAGGATTTCACCCGTGGCCAGGCGGGTGCCTTCGCTGGGGTGGCGCAAGCGTCGCACCTTGCCTTGCACCCGGCCATTGGAGACGGGCAGCCCCTTGAGAACGTCCGAAGGTGCCACCTCAGTCGCTGCTGGCGTGCTGACCGGCTGCGTGGTGCCATAGAACACCACATCCGGCGCCGGATTATGCTCCCAGTGCTGGCGTTGCAATTGCCGGTCGGCCACCAGTGCTGCCCAGCGTCCTGCGCGTGCGCCAGATAAGGCGAGCGGGATCTCTTCTCGCACCAGCCAGAAAATGTGCTCTGGCGCAGCCAGCTCGCCCGCCTGCTGCAGGCGACGCCCCGCTTCGAGCAGCATGCGCCGTTGCGGCAGGATATAGCTGACCAGTGAGCTGCGGGCTTGCTCGCGCTGTGAGAATTCGAGCGCGCTTTGCTTGAGCATGCCCGGCAGCAGCAGGCGGCGATACCAGGGCAGCTTGCTGCGCAGGGCGCGCCGGGCCGCTTCAGCCCGCTGTTTGCGATGGACCGCGAGGGTGTCAAAGTCCACATCCAGCCAGCCCGCCAGACAGTCCAGCAAATAAGCCGGGTTTTCTGCCCAGCGCGGCTGGGTGCTGTCCGACTCATAGATGGCGCGATGGCCATAGGTCTTGAGGAAATCGGCAAAGGCCATGCGGAAAGGATGGTCAGCTGCCCAGGTGGTGTCCCATGGCTGCTGATCCCGCTCCGGGCTACGCAGCCAGCTCACAACGTCAGCGTGCTGTCGGGCCAGCCGGGCAACGTCCATCAGTTGCAGGTTCTGCTGCATGGTGATGCTGGAAGGCTGGTCCGCCAGCAAACCACTCAACAGTTGCTGTGCTTCAGCCCTCGGCATGCGTTGGGACAGCTTGCCCAGCAGCAGGGTATAGGTCACGCCGCTGCCGGTCTGTAGTCGCTGCAGCTCCTCCTGCTGCCAGACATGGCGGTATAGTCGGTCAATCTCCTGCGCGAGTTGCTGGTTTTCCCATTGCGCCCATCCAGCGGGGAGCCAGTTGCGTGCTTCTTCCAGCGCATCGGCATGCAGTTTGTTGGCCTTGCGACGCAAGCGCATCATCGAAGGCGTAATGCGCAGCATGCGGCGTAGCACGAGTCGCTTGTGCTGCTTACTGAGTGGCGGCACCGTAATTTCAGGCTGGGTCCCACCGGCCAGCTGATTGGTGGAGGCTGGCGCAAAGCCAAAGCCATCGTGGAACTCCCATTGCAGCAGGCTGAGGTGCAGATAGGCACGGCCATTAAGCAGGCGAGTACGCACCGCTCCCGGGTGGAAGGGGTATTGCAACAGTTTGCCGGTTACGGTGAGCATGCGATTGACCATGATGCCCATGACACTGCTATCGAGCGGGCTCAGCTGGTGCGGGATGACATCCTTGGTATTGGCGTTGGACCAGAATCCCGTCTGATTAGCCAGCGCGGCCGGTAGCGCTTCGCCCAAACGGGTGACGGGCCGTGCCTGCAGCAGGTAGAGCTGGTTGGCTTGCCAGGCCCACTCAATGTCCCAGGCGGTCTGGGTATCGTCCAGCGCATAAGCCGCTTCAATGCAGCAAGCCGCCAGCTGCTGCACCTGTTGCTCTGATAGCGCACGCATGGAGGCAGCCTGCTCGCTGCTGCGGGTCTCTACCGGGCCATGCAGCGAGCTGTGGGTTTGCACTTGCTTGCGACCAATGCGGTAGTAATCCTGCTGCAGCTGCTGGTTACTGTCATAGGTCAGCAAGGCTTCGTCTGGTTCCGTTGCACCCGATACCAGTGCTTCACCGAGGCCCAGCGTGGCCTGGATCAGCACCTGATCGCGGCGCCCCTGCTGTGGGTTGCAGGTAAAGCAGACCCCTGCGCTGTTAGCCGTCAGCAAAGGCATGATGACCACAGCCATGGCGACCGATGCGGCATCAATCTGGAAGTGCTCACGGTAGGCTACGGCCTGCGGACTATCCACCGAACGGAAGACCGCCTCGATGCCGCTCAGGATCGCCTCAATGCCGACCGCGCCCAGCGTGGTGTGGTGAATGCCGGCAAAAGAATGCTCCGGCCCATCTTCAGCCAGCGCGGATGAGCGGATAGCCAGGGAGCGCTGCCGCCAGTGGGCAGGCAGCTGCCATAGCCAGTCCCACGCAGCGGGGTGGTCGCGCAAGGCGGGGCGGCCTGCGGCAACCCAGTCACGATAGGCTTGGGCGGGGAGGACCCGACCTTCGGTCACCGGAAAGCCGTAGCGGTGCAGGCGCGAAAGTTGCCAGGCCTTACCGCCGGTTTCGGCAGGACCACGTGTGAACGTCTCGGGCCAGTCGATCAGCATGATGGGTGCTCCGAGCCTTGCAGAAACAGGGTCAGCATATGGTCCAGGCTTTGGCCCAGGTCCACCTGCTCATTGGACAGCCAGCGCATTAGGGCGCTGGAGTGCAGATACTCCAGACCCAGCAGCAACTCTTCCAGCGGAATATCGTTACGGATCTCGCCACAGCGTACGCCTTCGGCCAGCAAGGCCGCCAGAGCCTGACCGGCGCCGCTTCTGGGGACGTCGGGATCAAACGCACGTGCATAGCGATAGGCCAGCCAGGGGCGCAGGTAAGCGCGGTGGCGCTGGCTCCACAGGGCTGCCTGGCGGAAATAGGCGCGAAGGCGGCTTGGGCAGTCCGGCTCGTTTCGCAGGCTCTGCTGAATCAGGGGTTGCAGCTGTTGCAGGTCTTGCTGGAAATGATGGGCCAGGATGGCCTCCTTGACCGGAAAGCGCTTGTACAAGGTGCCTTTGGCGACATCCGCTTCACGGGCAATATCCTCCATGCTGACCGCGTCATAGCCATGTTGCCCGAAGAGGGTCATGGCGACTTCCGCAATATGCTGAGCGGATTCTTGCTGCTTGCGTTCCCGACGACCTGGCGCATCCATGCTGCACACCTTTAAATTGAACGGTGTGCATTTTTATACGACGTTCAATAAATTGCAAGCGCAATTTTTGTTCATCCCAGCATAAGGTGCACCAGATTCAGGCGGGGACAACGCCCTGCCGTGTATTGCCAGCCCAGTAGATACACCGCGTGGTGTACCGTCAGTTCGGGCGCGGTATAGCGGCACCCGCGCTGATTGCAATGCACCGGCTCAGGGACAAGTCGGGTTTCACTGCCGCTCAGTTGCGCATCCAGCCAGCGGCGTGCCTCGGCAGGGGAAAAGTGCAGGCGACGACGGGGTGTCTGCTCATCATATTCATTGTCCAGCACAACGGTGACCGGCTGTGCACGATCCAGCAGGGCAGTGAGCTGCCCCTGCTCAAAGTGTTGCTTGACCTGTGGTTGAAAGAGGGTGGGGGGCGGGCATGGGCTATGCGCCAGACTGCCCAGGCTGGTGAGCAACAGCAAGGCGGCCAGCAACGAGCGGCGCATCATTCGGTTTCCTCAACCGTGCAGTTCGGCTGTACGTCATAGCCCAAATAGGCATAGGCATGCCAGAGCCGGTTACGGCCTTTTGCCGACCAAGCCGAGAACCAGAGGCCTTCCTGGCTGCTGCAAACGCGTACGTGGGGCATGGAAGACGGCGTATCGGTATAGACCACCTGATAGTTCAGTGCCTGTACGGCCTTGGGCAGCTGCAGCGGATAATAAGCCGCACCTTCCAGCATGGCCGCCTGCGCAGCAGGGCAGGGCTGATCTGTCATGGGCCCCAGCCTGACCCATTGCGACTGGCGGCGATGTGCTGTATCCAATTGTGTCATGCGCAAGCGCTTGACCTGCGGCGGCAAGGGCGTGGCAAAGGCGGCGCAGCTGCCATCCGGGGACAGCGCAGCCAGACCGAACTGTGGATGGGCTCGTGCTGCCGTACCGGCCAGCGTCAGCAGGGCCAGCAGCAGGATCGGCTTCACGCGGGTTGACCTTGCTCAGCCATGCGGGCCGTAACATCCAGAATGTCAGCGACCGGAATCGTGAAAATGCCCGCCTCACCCCGATCAAAGGCGTCGCGCCAGATTTGATAGCCTTCACGGTAGTCATCCGGCACTGGGGCATCCCGCTGCCAGGCTGTGACACTCTGTTGCAGGGTTTCCAGCGATACGGGCAGGTGAGGCATGTTTTCGCATAGACCACCACCCGGTGTGGGGATGCGTACGCGCTGTACCCCGATATGGAAAATACGCCCCAACCGTGCATCCTGGTCGATCTGGCAGATTTGCAGGGTCGAGCCGGGCTCTCCGGCACGGTGTCGGTAAGTCCAGACCTGGCCGACGGCAAAGTCTGGGGGCGTGCGCTTGAACAGGCGGGAAATCAGGCTCATGCTGTATGACATTCGGGCATATTGATCATGACATCGTCCTTGCATGGCAAGAGGGTGTCAAGGGAGGGTTTCCTCCGCAGCGGAAGGGGGCGGCGTGGTATTGGTGTTATTGCCGGGTCTGGATGGCAGCGGTTTGCTGTTTGAGCCCTTGCTGCGTGCGCTGGGCGGATCGCTGTCTGTGCAGGTGCTGGCTTACCCGGCCCAGCTGGCCGGGGACTATGACACCCTGGCGGCATGGGTTCGGACGCAGCTACCCGATCAAGCCTTTGTGCTGCTGGCGGAATCGTTCTCCGGCCCGGTGGCCTTGCGTATTGCACGCCAACCGCCACCAGGGATGCAGGGACTGGTGCTGTGCGCCACCTTTGTCCGCTCACCCCGGCCACTCCTGCGCTATCTGCTGCCCTTGCTGTCACGCCTGCCGCTGCAGCGTGTGCCTTTGCGCTGGGGGCGTTTTTTCCTGACGACACCCTGGCGCTTGCCCAGCGTGTATTGGCAAAGGCTGCAGGCGGCTTGGTCCGTGCAGCCGAGAGCGCACATTTTGCAGCGCTTGCGGGCAATCAGTGTTGAGCGGGAAGGCGCGGCGCCTGTGCCACCGACGCTACCCATACTATGCCTGCATCCTGCCGCTGATCGACTGCTGCCGCGCAAGACGACACAGTGCTTGCGTGCAAGCCTGCCACAGGCGATACATGTGCAGATCGCCGGGCCACACTTTTTGCTGCAGACCTGCCCGGAGGCGGCTGCGGTAGCGATACAGCACTTTCTGGGTCAGCTGCCGTCTGGCGGGCAGAAGCAGGACGACTGCGCTACACTGCTCACTTCTTCCGGCTAAGAGGTTATCGCGTGGCTGTTGATCGTGCCGCCCTGATCGCGCAATTGCGAAGGGTATTTCATACCTACGGCTATGACGGCACCACGCTGAGTCGTATCAGTGCTGAAACCGGTTTGGGGAAGGGCAGCCTCTACCTTCAATTCCCGGGTGGAAAAGACGAGATGGCCGCAGTGGTGCTCTCCGCTGAAGGAGATTACTTCTATCATGGCCTGCAGGCCTTGCAGGAGGCCGGAACCCCGCTGGAGCGCCTGCAAGGCTTCATTCAGCGGTTGCGACTGGATCCTGCGCGTCGGCAGGAAGCCAGTACGCTTGATGTCTATACCATGGGCGAGGCTCGCGAACGGTTTGGTCATCACATGGGAGAGGCAAGCAGACGCTGGATCGCTGCCTTGCAAACCGTGCTGCAAGATGAGGGCTTCAGCGCTGAATGCGCCCGGCAGCGGGCGGTGGATGCGATCAGCCGGATCGAGGGCACCCGCTTGCTGTGCCGCTGCCTGGACGATTGGCAGATGTATGAGCAATTGATGGATGATTTGCCCGGGCAATTGCTGCAGCCTGTCTGCTAAAGCCGCCGTATTTCACCGCGTCCGCGGTTTTCCGACCTGCGCTGGTCGGCTCCCTGCAAAAACTTGTCGGTCACGCGGTATTCCACCCACAGTGGCTGCGGCAGTATGCCTGCATGCTGGATACGGTGCCATCCGGGCCGTGATCCCCCGTTGTGCAGTGCCTACTGGAGAGCGCCATGCAACCCCAAGTACCGATTGATGTGGATCCGCAAACCGGCGTCTGGTCGACCAACGGTCTGCCGATGCTGTATGTGCCGCGCCATTTTTTCGTCAACAACCACCGCGCGGTCGAACTGGTGATGGGCAAGCCGGAGTACAGCTCCATTCTCTACGATGCAGGCTATCGTTCCGCCTACTTCTGGTGCGACAGCGAAGCCAGAACGCATCAGATGAAGGGCATGGATGTGTTCAACCACTATCTTATGCGCCTGTCGCAACGTGGCTGGGGGCAATTTTCGGTGGTGGAAGCCAACGCCGAAACCGGCCATGCCCGCATCCGTCTGGATAACTCTGCCTTTGTGCTGGCACAAGGGGTGGCTGGGGTGCCGCAGAGTGAAGGCAAGGCCTGTTACATGTTTGCAGGCTGGTTTGCCGGTGCCATGGACTGGGTGGGTGAGAATTGTGGCTACCAGTACCGCACCACCAGCGATGAAACCCAGTGCGCCGGTGAAGGCCACGATCACTGCATCTTCACGGTTGAGCCGAAATAACGAGGTTTCTCCATGCGTTATCCGAACCTGTTTGCCCCGATTACCCTCAACCAGCTGACCCTGCGCAACCGTGTGGTCAGCACCGCCCACGCCGAAGTGTATGCCGAGCCGGGTGGTTTGCCGGGTGACCGCTATATCCGCTACTACGAAGAAAAGGCCAAGGGTGGCCTTGGCCTGGCGATCTGCGGGGGCTCCAGCCCGGTGTCGATCGACAGTCCGCAAAGCTGGTGGAAATCGGTCAATCTGACCACCGACAAGGTGATCGAGCCCCTGAACCGTCTGGCCGAGGCCATGCATCGCCACGGTGCCAAAATCATGATCCAGGCCACCCATATGGGTCGCCGCTCCAGTTACTATGGTGAGCACTGGCCGCACCTGGTCAGCCCGTCCGGTATTCGCGAACCGGTACACCGGGGTAACGCCAAGATCATCGAGGTGGAAGAGATCCGCCGCATCATCGCGGATTTTGCGGCGGCCGCCAAACGGGTCAAGGCAGCAGGGATGGATGGCATCGAGATTTCGGCGGCCCACCAGCACCTGATCGACCAATTCTGGAGCCCACGCACCAATTTCCGCACGGATGAATGGGGCGGCAGCCTGGAAAACCGCATGCGCTTTGGCAAGGAAGTGCTGATGGCGGTGCGAGAAGCGGTCGGGCCGGACTTCTGTGTCGGCCTGCGCATGTGTGGCGATGAGTTCCATGAGGATGGCCTCAGCCACGACATGCTGAAGGACATTGCACAGGCGATGTCGGAAACCGGCTTGATTGATTATCTCTCGGTGGTCGGCTCCGGGGCGGACACCCACAATACGCTGGCCAACTGCATGCCGCCGATGGCATTGCCGCCGGAGCCGTTTGTGCATCTTGCTGCAGGCATCAAGTCGGTCTCCAAGGTGCCGGTGATGCACGCGCAAAGCATTCGTGACCCTGTACAGGCCGAGCGGATTCTGGCCAGCGGTCTGGTGGACATGGTGGGCATGACCCGCGCCCATATTGCCGACCCCTATCTGGTGATGAAGATCCGTGATGGTCGCGAAGACCAGATCAAGCAATGCGTGGGTGCCAATTACTGTATCGACCGGCAGTACCATGGTCAGGATGTGCTGTGCGTGCAGAACGCCGCCACCAGCCGTGAAGCCACCATGCCGCACATCATCGAAAAAGCTGCTCGCAAGCGCAAGGTGGTGGTGGTTGGTGCCGGGCCTGCCGGTCTGGAGGCCGCGCGGGTGTCGCGTGAGCGTGGTCACGATGTCGTGCTGTTCGAGAAGCAGGAGCAGGTTGGCGGTCAGATCAATCTGGCGGCCAAGGCCCCACAGCGCGAGCAGATGGCTGGCATTGTGCGCTGGTTCGACATGGAAACCCGCCGACTGGGCGTGGACCGTCGCCTGGGTGTCGCAGCGACGCCAGAGATGATTCTGGCCGAACAGCCGGATATCGTGGTGCTGGCCACCGGCGGGCGTTCGTTTACCGACCAGGTACTGGACTGGGGTGTGGCGGAAGGATTGGCCGTCAGCAGTTGGGACATCCTTTCCGGCAAGGTGGCCCCCAAGACCAATGTGCTGGTGTATGACGCGGTGAGTACCCATGCGGGTTTTGGCGCAGCAGACTTTCTTGCCAGTCGTGGCTGTACGGTGGAAGTGGTGACGCCGGACGTCAAGGTGTCAGACGACGTGGGGGGAACCACTTTCCCGATCTTCTACCGTCGCCTGTATGCGCAAGGGGTGATCCCGACGCCGAACTACTGGCTGGATAAGGTCTACCAGGAGGGCGACAAGCTGATTGCCGTGCTGCGCAATGAGTATACCGAGGCGCAGGAAGAGCGTGCGGTAGACCAGGTGGTGATCGAAAACGGCATCACACCAAATGACGAGCTGTACTGGACCTTGAAGGACAGATCGCATAACCGGGGTCAGACCGATATTCACGCGCTGTTCGCGTCGCAGCCACAACCGGCACTGGCAGAGAATCTGGCTGCGGGCCAGTTCCTGCTGTATCGGGTGGGTGACTGTGTCTCCATGCACAACATCCACGGTGCGATTTACGATGCCCTGCGGCTGAGCAAGGATTTCTGACATGACTGCCTCGATTGCCCATGCCTTGACCGGGCTGTTCTGGCTGGCCGCCTTGCTGCTGGTCGCCGGGCTGCTGCGGCGCAGTGTGCTGTGGCGGCAGGGCCGTCCGGCTGCGGTGGATTGGCCCAGCCTGCTGGCGATACCCAAGCGCTATTTTGTCGACCTGCACCATGTGGTGGCGCGTGATCCCTTTATTGCCCGCGCCCACGTGGCGGTGGCGGGCGGTGCGGTGGCCGTGCTGCTGCTGGTGGCGCTCAACTACGGGCTGACGTTGTACTGGCGCTGGCTGGACTGGGGTATCGTGCTGTTTGCCGCGTTGATGTTTGCAGGTGCCTTGCTGATTCGCCAGCGGCGGCAAAACCCACCTGCACGCTTGTCACAAGGGGCGTGGAACCGCTTGCCGTATAGCCTGCTGGCGTTTGCGGCCGCCATGTTGCTGCTGATGCTGCTGCCAGCCCAGCCGGTGGCGCAATTGATCGCCGCCCTGGCCTTGCTGCTGCTGGTGGTGGGTACCGCTGAGCTGGTGCTGGGCATTGGCCTGGGCGGGCCGATGAAGCATGCGGTGGCCGGGTTGCTGCATCTGGCGTTTCACCCGCGTGCCGAGCGTTTCTCCGGCGAGCGTTCCACGGGATTGCGGCCACTGGATCTGGATGCCGGGGACTACGGTGTCGGCAAGCCGGCCGACTTTGCCTGGAACCGCCTGCTGTCCTTCGATGCCTGCGTGCAATGCGGCAAGTGTGAGGCCGCCTGCCCGGCGTTTGCTGCGGGCCAGCCGCTGAATCCGAAGAAACTGATTCAGGACATGGTGGTGGGCATGGCTGGCGGCTCGGACGCGCAGTTTGCCGGTAGTCCTTACCCGGGCAAGCCACTGGGCCAGCATCATGGCGCACCGGATCAGCCGATCGTGGGTCAGTTGATCGACGCAGATACGCTGTGGTCCTGTACCACGTGCCGTGCCTGTGTACAGGAATGTCCGATGCTGATCGAGCATGTGGATGCGGTGGTCGACCTGCGCCGTCATGTCACCCTCACTCGTGGCGAGGTGCCCAATAAAGGGGGCGAGGCGCTGGACAACCTGCAGCAGACCGATACGGTGGGTGGTTTTCCGGTTGCTGTGCGTTACAACTGGGCGATCGACCTGAATGTGCCGGTGCTGCAAGCCGGGCAGCAGGTGGATTACCTGCTGCTGGCGGGTGAGGGTGCGTTTGACATGCGTTATCAGCGCGCACTGCGAGCGCTGGTCTTGATCCTCAAGCACGCCGGCCTCTCCTTTGCCGTGCTGGGCAGTGAAGAACGTGACTGTGGTGACCTGGCACGACGGTTGGGTGACGAGGCGACGTTCCAGCGTCTGGCCAAGGAGAATATTGCGCAATGGAAGACGCTGCAGTTCCGCCACATCATCACACCGGACCCACATGTGTTCCACTGTGTGAAGAATGAATACCCGGCTTTCGGTGGCGAGTTTCAGGTACTGCATCACAGCCAGCTGATTGCCGAGCTGTTGCAGCAGCAGCGCTTGCGCCTGAAGGAAGTTTTGCCAGACGCCAGCCTCACCTTCCACGACCCCTGCTATCTGGGGCGCTACAACGGTGAAACCACGGCGCCGCGTGCTGTGCTCAAGGGCATCGGCATCAAGGTGGTCGAGATGGGCCGCTCTGGCATGACTTCCCGCTGTTGTGGCTGGGGTGGCGGAGCATCCTTTACCGATATCCCCGGCGAGCGGCGTATTCCGGACATGCGCATGCAGGATGTCCGCGAGAGTGGTAGCTCGCAAGTGGCGGTAGCCTGCCCGAATTGCACGGCAATGCTGGAAGGCGTGGTGGGGGATCGCCCCGAGGTCATCGAACTGGCCGAGCTGGTCGCGGCCCGGCTGGCAGATTGAGGGGGCAAACATGAGTCATGGAACCATCCCGCGGATTGATCCACGGCGGCCTTGGGTAGTCGGACCATCTGGCCTCAAGCGCATTGTGCTGGGGGCGGAAACCGGAGAGCGGGGGCAGCTGGCACCAGAGACAAGCCATGGTGCGCAGGTATTGCCACTGCGCCTGCAGGGTGCTGCCGAGCGCTATAGCCTGGTGGTCTTGCACAGTGATCGCGGAGCAGTCGATGAAGCCGGGCGGCAAGCCATTGCCGCAGCAGCCCTGCTGGCGGACAGCAAGACTGCTGTGCTTGTTCTGGTGCTGGGCAGTTGCCAGGATGAACTCTCTGTCGTAGGCGCCGATGTGGTGTTGAGTGCACCAGCGTTTGATCCGCAACACTTTGCGCCGGAAGGGCGTTTGGCCTTGATTCAAGCGGTGGTGACGCAGTATGCGCCGGTGCAACTGGTGATGCCGGACCGGGGGGCAGATGCAGAACTGGGCCGACTGCTGGCAACGCGACAGCGCTGGTCGGTCGCCACCGATGTGGTCGAGGTGGCCGAAGGGCTGGTTCGTCGCCTGTTGCCGGGTGCGCGCTTTGCAGTGGCCGCCATGCCGTTTGTCCTGATGCTGGCGCGCAACGCAGTGGAAACCCGGTTGCCGTGGCGTGGACAAGGCGAGGTGCAATCGCTGCCCGCATTCACGAGCCCGCCAGAACGGATTCGTGACCTGGGCGTGAGCAGCAGCGCACCCGAGAACCTTGACCTGGAGGAGGCGGACGCCATCCTTTCCGCAGGCAACGGCATGCGTGACATGGCGGGGTTCCAGCAACTGGCCAGCCTGCTGGGAGCGGCAACCGGTGCATCTCGTGTGGCCGTTGATGATGGACGCTTCCCCCGCAGCAAACAGGTGGGTGCCACTGGCAAGACCGTGCAGTCCAGCTTGTACATGGCGATCGGTATTTCCGGCGCGGTACAGCATCTGCAGGGGATCAAGGAATGTCGCCATGTGGTGGCCATCAACCTGGATGAGAGTGCGCCGATCGTGAAGCGCGCCAGTCTGTCGGTGATTGCTGACAGCACCGACTTCATGGCCGCGTTGGCGGACTTGCTCAAGGCTGCACGGGCCAAACAGGAGAAAGCAGCATGAGTGGGGTCAAACTGACGGTGCTGGTTTCGCCAGGCAGACACCCGGTAAGCGGGCGGGCGCGTGTCTCGCCTGCTGACGCTGCGGCCCTGTGTCAGGCGCGTGAACTGCCCGGTACGCAGCTACGGGTCATGAGTGCGGGCCAGGGGAAAACGGCTGATCTGGACGCTTATCTGGGTCTGGGGGTGGCAGAGCTGGAGTGGATTCCCACAGCAGACGAACGTGTTGCCGAAACCTTGCAGGCTGCGCTGGCGGGGCAGGAGCTGGTGCTGATGGGCAGTCGCGCGGATGGGGGGCTGTCGAGCGGCATGTTGCCGTTTCAGCTGGCTGCAGCGCTTGGCATGCCGGTGATTCAGGATGTCTTGCAGGTCAGTTTGCGAGGGCGTACCGCCCGCGTGGTGCAGTTTCTGCCCAAAGGCTTGCGACGTGAGCTGGAGGTGGATTTGCCGGCACTGATCACCCTGCATCCCCGTGCACATGGCACGACCCGCTATGCCTACGCCTTGGCACGTGCCGGGCGCGTGGTGCAGTGCCATGGTTTTGTCGTGTCGGTTTCAGAACAGTGCTGGCAGGTGGAGCCTGCGAACCGTCGGGCCCGGCCACTGAAGGCGCAACTCAAGCTCTCAGGCCATGCCCGCATGCAAGGCGCCATCGCCAGCGATGAAGGCGGACGTGCTGGTCAAGTCGTGAAACAGGGTACGGTGGTCGAAAAAGCGCAAGTTGTTCTGGACTACCTGCGCGAACATCGCCTCATCGACTTCTGAGCACACATCTAACAGGGGAGTGCAGAACACATGTCGTCCAGCCCGATTCACCTGCATGGCAAACCGCTGAACCTCGCTGACATGCTGGCCCGTCGTCAGCAAGGCTACAGTCTGGAAGCGCCGTTCTATACCAGCCGCGAAGTCTTTGACGCCGACATGGAGCATATCTTCGGCAAGCACTGGATTTATGTCGGTGTGGAGCCGGATGTGCCTGAGCCGGGCGACTATGTGACCGTTCAGGTCGGTGAAAAACCGATCCTGATTGTCCGTGATGATGACGGTGAAATTCGCGCTTTCCACAATGTGTGCCGTCACCGGGGCTCGCGTCTGTGCGCCGATGAGCGTGGTGCGGTGGGCAATCTGGTCTGTCCTTATCACCAGTGGACGTATAACCTGCAAGGCCAGTTGCTGTTTGCTGAGCATATGGGCGCGGATTTTGATCCGTCCAAACACCGCCTTGGTACGGTGCACCTGAAGAATGTGGCAGGCCTGCTGTTCATCTGTCTGGCGGATGAGCCGCCTGCAGATTTCGAAGAACTGGCCGCCACCATGACGCCGTATATCGCCCCGCACCAGGTGGCGAATACCAAGATTGCCAAGCAGATCGACATCATCGAGCAGGGCAACTGGAAGCTGACGATGGAAAACAACCGGGAGTGCTACCACTGCACCGGCAACCATCCCGAGCTGACCATTTCCCTGTATGCCTACAGCTATGGTTTCGCGCCTACGCCGGAAACCGATGAAGGTGTGCGTCGCTATGATGCCATGGTGGCAGAACGCCACGCCAAGTGGGAGTCCATGGGCTTGCCGTCGGCGGAGGTAGACCGTCTGGACAGCATGATCTCTGGCTTCCGCACCCAGCGCATGCCGCTGGACAAGACTGGCGAATCACAGACCCTCAATACCCGCCGCGCCTGTAATCGCTTGCTGGCGAATTTTGAAGATGGCGCAATCGGAGGCCTGTCGTTCTGGACCCAGCCGAATAGCTGGCACCATTTCATGGGGGATCATATTGTGACCTTCATGGTGATGCCGCTGGATCAAGACCGTACACTGGTGCGCACCAAGTGGCTCGTGCACAAGGATGCCGTGGAAGGCGTGGATTACCAGATCGACAACATGACGGCTGTTTGGGACGCCACCAATGCACAGGACCGCCGTCTGGTTGAAGAGTCTCATCTGGGGGTGAAGAGCCCGGCCTATCGCCCTGGCCCGTACTCCCCCTATACTGAGACGCTGGTCGAAAAGTTCAGCAACTGGTACATCAACCGCCTGTCGGCCTACATCAAGTAAGGGAGTTCCGTGCATGGCTGCTGCACCTTTGCCCGACTTCAACATGGCGGAGCCTGCCCTGTGGCAGCCCGGCACGGACGACACGCTGGAGTGCGTGCTGGTGCGGGACGAAACCCATGATGTGAAAACCTTTGTGTTTCGCAGCCAGCAGCCACGGCGCTTTCGCTATCTGCCGGGGCAATTCATTACCCTGGAGCTGGAGATCAACGGGGCAGCCATCAACCGCTGCTATACGCTCTCCAGCACACCCACCCGGCCGGATACCGTCTCGATTACGGTGAAGCGGGTACCGAATGGGCCGGTGTCCAACTGGCTGCATGACCATATGCAGGTCGGCCAGACGGTCAAGGTGCTGGGGCCTTCTGGCGAATTCAGCTGCTTTTTGCATGACCGGCCGAAGTATCTGTTTCTGTCTGCCGGTAGCGGGATTACGCCGCTGATGTCGATGTCTCGCGCATTGACCGATCTGGTGCTGGATCGGGACGTGGTGTTTGTCCACAGTGCCCGCTCTCCGGCTGACGTGATCTTTGCCCGTGAGCAGCAGGCACTGGCCCGCAATAACCCGAGCTTCCGTCACGCGGTCATCTGCGAGCGTGCTGGTGCAGACCGTGACTATGCGGGTTATCAAGGCTTCCTGTCGCTGGCGACGCTGAGCAACATCGCACCGGATTTCCGTGAACGGGAAGTGTTTACCTGTGGTCCCGCGCCTTATATGGCAGCGGTGCGCAAGATACTGGAAGCGGCTGGTTTCAACATGCAGCAGTACCATGAGGAAAGTTTTGCCTTTGAAACCCTGATGGGCGGGGCGGAAGAGGCGCAGCCGCCTGCTGCGGCTGCGGGAGAGGGTTACACCATCCGTTTTGCCAAGAGTGGCGATGAAGTGCGCTGCGCACCGCCGCAAACCATTCTGGCGGCCGCCAAGGCCACAGGCATGCGCTTGGCCTCGTCCTGTACCCAAGGGTTGTGCGGTACCTGCAAGACCAAAATGCTGTCCGGGCAGGTAGACATGAAGCATGCAGGGGGAATTCGACAGCGGGAAATTGATCAGGGCTTCATCTTACCCTGTTGCAGCGTGCCATTGTCAGACGTGGTGCTGGATCGGTAACAGCAGAGGAAGCGGATGTTTGTGATGAACATCCGCTTTTTTCATGCGGTTTCACCATGTTGATGGCATGTCGGATCGCGTCATGTTCCTGTCGCCATCCCGTTACCCATGCAGCGCCCAGCCTTATATCGTAGTACTTGATCCAGATCAAAAAACAGCCGACGATGGCATGAGGCCGACGTCCCAAGGCTGGCAAGAAAAGAGACCTCACATCAGGAAACGATAGGGCGACCGTGCGCGCACTATCGACAACGGGGGAGATATGCCAGAAGCAAAGATCGTTGTCGAAAATCTGGTCAAGGTGTTTGGCGACCAGCCCAAAGTGGCACTCGACCTGCTCCGTCAAGGTAAGAAGAAAGAGGATATTCTTTCGCAGACCGGGCAAGTGATTGGTGTCAATAATGTTTCGTTCAAGGTGAATCCGGGGGAAATCTTCGTGCTGATGGGCCTGTCCGGCTCCGGCAAATCCACCTTGATCCGTCTGATCAACCGGCTGGTCGAGCCCACCGATGGCAAGATCATCATCGATGGTCAGGACGTCGCCAAAATGTCACCAAAGCAGTTGGTCAAACTGCGTCGCACCGACATGAGCATGGTGTTTCAGAGCTTTGCCCTGATGCCGCACCGTACGGTACTGGCCAATGCCGCATTTGGTCTGGAAGTGGCTGGGGTCGGGCGCAAGGAGCGCGAGAAAAAGGCCTTTGAGGTATTGCAGCAGGTGGGGCTGGGGCAGGTCACGGACAAGTATCCGCATCAGCTCTCCGGTGGCATGCAGCAGCGGGTGGGTCTCGCCCGTGCGCTGACGGTCAATCCGTCCCTGATGCTGATGGACGAAGCATTCTCGGCGCTGGACCCGCTCAAGCGGCACGAAATGCAGGATGTGCTGCTCAACCTGCAGCGCGAGCATCAACGCACCATTTTCTTTGTGTCACACGATCTGGAAGAGGCGCTTCGCATCGGTACCCGCATCGCCATCATGGAGGGCGGTCGTCTGGTACAGGTGGGCACCCCGCAAGACATCATCGAGAACCCGGCGGATGAGTATGTGCGTGAATTCTTCAAGAGCGTAGATACCTCGCGCTATCTGCTGGCCAAGGATCTGCTGGACGAGCATGCGGCCCATCAGGTGCAGCTGGGGCAAACCCCGGACATTCAGCGCGTCAACGGCCACCCATGGTGCGCCTGTCTCTCCGCTGACCAGCGTTGCCTCGGGCTGGTCAGCGCTGAGCGCCTCCGCTTGCAGGCAGGGAATTCTCTGTCGCAGGATGATTTGATCAAGGTCGAGCCCATCAGCCATCAGGCTGCGCTGCAGGCCATCCTGCCCCGTGTCACCGGGCAAAGCTTGCCGGTACCGGTGATGGATGATCACGGCCACTACCTGGGTGTGATCACGGCGGGTAGCGTCCTTTCCAAAATTGCACAGCGAGGCCTCCATGTCTGAAGATGCATTGCGTCAACTGCTTGAACGGCACCATGAGAATTTGCCGGTTGGTGATGGGGCGGAAACAGGGGTCAAATATGTCATTGAACACTTTGGGAAGGTGCTGGATGTCATCGGCGGGAAGGTGCTGTCTATGGCCACTGCCTTTGAGAGTGTTCTAGTCAATGCTCCAAGTTGGCTGATAATTCTGATTTTTATCGCTTTGGGGTATTGGCGGCGAGGATGGCGATTTGCGCTGTTCGTGTTGGCCTCTTTGAGCTTTATCATTGTGATCGGCATGTGGGAAGACACAATGAAGACCTTGGCCTTGGTGCTAAGTAGCAGCATTCTCAGTCTGGCTTGCGGTATTCCGCTAGGCATCTGGGCCGCCCGCAACAAGACGGTTGAAGCCTTGTTGCGACCTGTAATGGATTTTATGCAGACCATGCCGGCTTTTGTGTACCTGATTCCTGCGGTGAGCTTGTTTGGGCTGGGACTGGTGCCTGCGCTGCTGGCGGCCATGATTTTTGCAATGCCCGCTTCTGTGCGCATGACCTCACTGGGATTACGCCAAGTGAACAAAGAATTGGTGGAGGCAGGTCATGCTTTTGGCTGTACGAGCACGCAGTTGCTGCTGAAGGTACAAATCCCCGCGGCATTGCCTTCCATCATGGCCGGGGTGAATCAGACCATTATGCTTGTACTCTCCATGATCATTATTGCTTCATTTGTGGGGGCGGGTGGTTTGGGGGAGCCTGTCATGCGCGGGATGGCGAATGTCCAGATCGGCCCAGGCGCAGAGGGGGGCTTGTCAGTGGTCTTGTTGGCGGTGATACTGGATCGTATTACCGAGACCTTTGGCAATGGCCGTGGCAAGCAGCAAGCCATGAGCTGAGGTCCAACAGGCATTGGGTCCGGAAACGGGGCATCGCACGATGCCCCTCCGTCGTTTCCGCGTACCGCGCAACAAGGAGTAAGCCATGTCACCGCAACAGATCGCCAACATTGCCCATATCGGGTTTCTGGTGTTGCCGAATTTTTCCATGATCGCGTTCACCAATGCGGTGGAGCCCTTGCGGATGGCCAATTACCTGAGCCGCAAGAAGTTGTACCGCTGGTCGGTGATCAGCTGTCACGATGCGCCGGTGGCCGCCAGCAATGGTTTGACCCTGGCCCCTACCTGTAAGCCGGAAGAGGTACCGCAGCCTGATGTGTTGTTTGTCTGTGGTGGTACCGGCATCCGTGAGGTGGTGGACGAGCGGGTGATCAGCACGCTGCGCCGTTATGCGCAAGCTGGGGTGCCGTTGGGTGCCTTGTGCACGGGTACCTTTGCGCTGGCCAAGGCGGGGGTGCTGAACGGTTATCGCTGCTCCATCCACTGGGAGAACCTGTCTGCCATTCGCGAGGAGTTCCCGGCCATTCATTTCAGCAGTGAGCTGTTTGTGATGGACCGTGACCGCTTTACCTGTAGTGGCGGCACTGCGCCGCTCGATCTCATGCTGAACATCATTCGCCAGAAAGGCGGCAAGAGTCTGGCGGCGGATGTGTCCGAGCAATTCATTGTCGAGCGCATTCGCGATGAGAAGGACCTGCAGCATATTCCGCTGGTGGCGCGTATTGGGTCGGGTCACGAGTCCCTGCTCGAAGCCGCCATTGCCATGGAAAACAATATCGAGAATCCGGTCTCGCTGGAAAAGCTGGCGGAGGACCTGGGTTTGTCATTACGACATCTGGAACGTTTGTTCAAACGCTACCTGGGTACCACCCCGGCACAGTATTACCTCGATTTACGCTTGCGGCGGGCGCGTGAGCTGTTACTGCAAACCAGTATGTCGGTGATGGAGGTGACGGTCGCCTGTGGCTTCCAGTCCTCTTCGCATTTCAGCAAGTCTTACCGGGGGGTGTTCGGCTATCCGCCCAGCAAGGAAAGGCAGCCAGAAACCCACCATTCTGTGATGTAATCTGTTTGTCATGCCGGTGATTCAGGCTGGCTGCCATCGTTGTTCCAATTGAACTGGAGAGTGTCGATGCAGTTTGCTTTACGTGCAAAACCCCTTGGTCTGAGCTTGCTGTCTGCAGCCAGTGTGTTGGTCACTTTGCCCGCTGGCGCGGCTGAGTCGGAGCAATGCGCCTCGGTGCGTATTGCCGAGGTGGACTGGACGGACATCACAGCGACGACCGCATTGACGACAACGGTACTTCGCGGGCTGGGATACAAGGTGCTGCCGGTGGTCGGAACGGTGCAAGCCACGTTCAATGGCCTCAAGAGCAAGAAGTATGACTTCTTTCTGGGCTACTGGAAGCCCAGCATGGATGCGGATATCGCACCCTTTGTGAAGAGCGGGGATGTCAAGGTCTTGCCAACGCCTAACCTGACGGGTGCCAAGTACACCCTGGCGGTGCCGAGCTATGCTGCAGAAGGCGGCCTGAAAGCCTTTGCCGATCTGGTCAAGTTCAAGGAAAAGCTGGGTTACAACATTTATGGCATTGAGCCGGGTAATGACGGTAACCGCCTGATCAGGGACATGATCGACAAGAATACTTTCAACCTCAAGGATTTCCTGCTGGTGGAATGGGGGGAGAAGGGCATGTTGTCTGAAGTGCAGCGTGCCGTCGGCCAGAAGCGCTGGATCGTGTTCCTGGCATGGGAACCCCACCCGATGAACGTCAACTACAAGCTCACTTATCTGTCGGGTGGTGACAAGGTATTCGGCCCCAACTTTGGCGAGGCCAAGGTCTACACTGTGGTGGCTCCCGACTACATGCAGCGCTGCAGCAATGTGGCCAAGCTGCTGAATAACCTGCAATTTAGCCTGAAGATGGAAAACGAAGTCATGGGGGCCTTGATGGACAAGGTCAAGCCTGATGCTGCGGCCAAGGCCTGGCTGGCCAAAAATCCGGATGTGCTGAAAACCTGGCTCAATGGTGTGACCACCCTGGACGGCAAGGACGGGCTGGCTGCGGTCACGGCCTCGCTGGGGCAGTAGTCCCCGCAGGCCGGGCGCCGGTGTAGCTGCATCGGCGACTGTGGGCAAATCACGGTCGCCTTGATACAAGTCAAGGTGCACCGGCATGTCACGCTATCCCTCGCAGATGGCCGTAACCGACCGCAGTTCGGTGCGGTTGTACTGATCCAGCCTGCGCCGTCTCCAGACGGTTGGGTGGAACGCCATGCACGACAACAATATCTTGCTGAATTCAGGTTAAGCACCTCACAGGAGAGTGGAAGATGAGCAAAGCACGTCAGATGTTTGTGGTTCTCAGTCTTGCAGCATGTAGTCCCATGGTCATGGCCGCCGATCCTGCGAGCTGTGAGAAAGTCCGGTTTGCCGATGTGGGCTGGACCGACATTGCCGCGACGACCGGGCTGGCCTCGACGGTGCTGGAAGGCCTGGGCTACAAAACCTCTACTACCATTTCTTCTGTGCCGGTGACGTTTGCGGGTTTGCAGCACAAGCAACTCGATGTGTACCTGGGCTACTGGAATCCAAGCCAGACCCCGATGATCGAGCCGTTCATCAAGGGTAAGCAGCTGGTGGTTCTGCCTGCACCGAATCTGGTGGGGGCCAAGTACACGCTGGCCGTGCCCAGCTATGTAGCCGCGGGTGGTCTGAAGAGTTTTGCCGATATCGGCAAATTCAAGGACAAACTGGGTGGCAAGATTTACGGTATTGAGCCGGGCAACGATGGCAACAAGCTGGTCATGGACATGATCAAGGCCAACGAGTTCGGCATGAAGGATTTCAAGGTCGTTGAATCCAGTGAGGCCGGCATGCTGGCTGAAGTGGAGCGCGCGGTGGCGCAGAACAAGTGGGTTGTGTTCCTGGGTTGGGAACCGCATCCGATGAACGTCAAGTTCAAGATGACCTACCTGACCGGCGGCGACAAGTATTTTGGCCCTAACCTGGGCGAAGCCAAGGTCTACACGGTGACTGCCAACGATTACAGTACCCGCTGCCCGAATGTCGGCAAGCTGCTGAGCAACCTGCAGTTCACGCTGCCGATGGAAAACATGGTGATGGGTTCCATCATGAACAAAACCAAGCCAAATGCAGCCGCCAAGGAATGGTTGCGCAAGAACCCGTCGGTACTGGACAAGTGGCTGGCCGGTGTGACCACACTGGATGGCAAGGAAGGCTTGCCTGCGGTGAAAAAGTCGCTGGGTCTGTAAAGCGGCGTTTTCCGGAAAAACAGGCTGCCTGGGCAGCCTGTTTTTCATTTACCCGGCGGCTTTGACCATCAGGTTGCCCATCATGCCCAGGGTTTCATGCTCCAGAATGTGGCAGTGGAACATGCGCAGGCCAGGCAAGTCCTGACGAATGCGTAGCTTGACCCGTTCTGCGTGGGTCAGGTTAACGGTATCGCGCCAAGCCAGCCAGGGCTCCGGCGTTTCCTCACCATCACGGATTCTGGAAACCAGCTGAAACTGTGCGCCGTGGATATGGAAGGGGTGGTCCATGTCACTGCCATTGATGATTTCCCACTGCTCGGTTTCACCCTGCACGCTGTAGAGGTCTATGCGCTCGGGGTCATGGCTGCGCCCATTGATCAGAAACTGGACCGGAACAGGGCCATCTGCGGCCTTTTCTGCCATCAATACGCGCTGTTCCCGTACCGGTGCGGGCAGGGGGGAGATCTGGCGTAGCAGCTCGGGCAGTGCGGGCGTAACAACTGCCTGGCCATGTGGAACCAGCTGCATCAGCGGCAAGGATTGGGTCTGTTCACGGCCGACCATCTTGCCGCGGGCATACGGCAGCGCTTGCAGAGTATAAGGAGAACTGGGGGTGGCGGGAAGGCGAACGACCACCTCGGCCCGCTCTGCCGGGGCCAGATGTAGCTGCTGCAACGACTGCGGGCGCTCAATCAGGCCGCCGTCGGTGCCGACTTGATACCAGCTCGCTCCGGGCAAGGCCAGACGGAGCTGACGGGCACTGGTGGCATTCCAGATGCGCAGTCGAAGCAGGCTGCCGGGTGCAACATGGAGCTGGGGGCGCAACTGACCATTGACCAGAACGAACTGGCCCTCGCGGCCATCCAGCCAGTCAGCAGCGGTATTGGCCGGGATACGGGCATCCGCATCCAGCCGCAGGTCGCTGATCAACAAGTGATGCTCTGGCAGGTGGGCCAGTGGGTCGTTGGGTTGGCGTATGATGAAGGCGCCAGCCAGGCCGCGAAACACCTGCTCGGCGGTATGATGATGCGGATGGGGGTGGTACCAGCATGTGCCGCTGAAATCGGCGGGCAAGGTAAAGCGATAACGACGCTGACCACCGGGAGCAACAGCATCCTGTGGCAAGCCATCCTGATCGGCTGGTACCGGCAGGCCATGCCAGTGAATGGTGCTGGGCTGCGGCAAGCGGTTTTCAAAGTGCAGATCTAGGGTGCTGCCTGCGGCAACGTCAATCAATGGCCCCGGTAGCTGACCATTGTAAGCCCAGAAGAGGGTGTCCTTTCCGGCTAGTAACTGCCGGGTGTGAGGGGCAGCGATCAATTGGCCTTGCAGCGTGCCATCCGGTGCGGTAGTCAGTGGCAGACGCGGCAAGGACTGTAATGGTTGGCCGGCTGGAAGCGGGAGGTCGGGGGCGACAAACTGCGCAACATCGCCAACCATGGGGCGGCCATGATGAGCAATGGCCATTTCCTCAGCATAGGCCAGTGTGGCCCAACTGGCGCTGGCCCCGAGCAGGAATTGACGACGATCCATGTACCCCCCATGACGTGATCTGCAATTGAAAACGGCTGAATACCCTGTTAGGGTATCCAGCCGTGCAAAGGTTCCCTTGCCGCAGTCCGCTACGGCAAGGCTTTTACATCTGGGACTGCAGGTAGTTGGGCAGACCAACCTGATTGATCAGTTCCAGTTGGGTTTCGATCCAGTCGACATGCTCTTCTTCGCTTTCGAGGATGTCTTCGAACAATTCCCGGGTGACGTAGTCTTTCACCGTTTCACAGTAGGCGATGCCTTCCTTCAGCGTCGGAATGGCATCCAGCTCCAGCTTGAGGTCACACTGCAGCAGCTCAGGCACGTTTTCACCAATATAGAGCTTGCCCAGCTCCTGCAGATTGGGCAGGCCTTCGAGAAACAGGATGCGCTCGATCAGTTTGTCGGCGTGCTTCATTTCGTCGATAGACTCGTGATACTCGTGCTCATCCAGTTTTTTCAGGCCCCAGTTGCGACACATGCGGGCATGCAGGAAATACTGATTGATGGCGGTCAGCTCATTTTTCAGCGCCTGATTGAGAAACTGGATGACTTTGGCATCGCCCTTCATGATGGTGTCCTTTGCTGTCTGAACGGCGTGATTACGCCTTGAGGAAGGTATCAGCAAAAGGATAGACGCTTGCTTTGCTGAAAGCAAGGTCGCGGGGAGGAGGCGTCAGGCAGCAGTCGTCAGCCAGATGACCTGTCGTTCACTTTCTTTACGGCGTGCCAGACCTTCCAGCAGCAAGGCGCGCGCATCAGGTGCGCATTTTCCACAGCAAGACGCTACGCCCAATGTCATGCGCAGCTCCCGCATGCTGCTGACACCGTCAGCGACAGCCTGGCTGATCTGACGATCGGTAACCGCTTTGCAAATGCAAACGTACATGGCGATTGCTGGCCTGATTGAGAATCAATGACGTAATGATAACAAATCTCGTTAATACTGCAAGCGAAAAAATCCCGCCAGTCAGGCGGGATGATGGCTTATACCGCGACCGGGGCCTTGATGGCGGGCCACGGGTCGTAGTTCTCGAGCGTGAAGTCCTCAAAGCGGAAGGCGAACAGGTCGTTGACCTCCGGATTGAGCCGCATCACCGGTAAAGCCTTTGGACTGCGTGCCAGCTGTTCCTCCACCTGCGACAGGTGGTTCAGGTAAATATGGGCGTCGCCCAGGGTATGGATGAACTCACCGGCTTGCAGCCCGCACACCTGTGCCACCATCAGGGTCAGCAAGGCGTAAGAGGCAATATTGAAAGGCACCCCCAGGAACAGATCGGCACTGCGCTGATAGAGCTGGCAGGAAAGGCGGCCCTCTGCTACGTAGAACTGGAAGAAGGCATGGCAGGGCGGCAGTGCCATCTGATCAATCTGGCCCACATTCCAGGCGGATACGATCATGCGGCGTGAATCCGGGTTGCTGCGCAGTTGCTGCAGCAACTGGCTGATCTGATCAATATGCTGGCCATCCGGGGTGGGCCAGCTTCGCCATTGATAGCCATATACCGGCCCCAGCTCGCCATCTTCACGCGCCCATTCATCCCAGATGGAGACGCCGTTCTCTTGCAGGTAGCGCACATTGGTGCTGCCTTGCAGGAACCAGAGCAGCTCATGAATGATGGACTTCAGGTGCACTTTCTTGGTGGTCAGCAGCGGGAAACCTGCGGCCAGATCATAGCGACTCTGGTGACCGAATACCGACAAGGTGCCGGTACCGGTGCGGTCGGTCTTGCGGTGGCCGTGGGCCAGGACATGACGAAGCAGGTCATGGTAAGTCTGCATGAAGTCACCCTCATCTATAACAGCTGCCCAGTATACCTCAGCCTGCGGGTGAAACTGCCAGACGCCGCCGAGTGAGGTGGGGTTCATGGTATAATGCCCAATTATCGTCACGAAATGAGGCAATGGTCATGGCACGCAATGCAGCCATCCAGGAACTGGAGCCGCAGCTGAATGGCGCGGGTTTGCGCATCGGCATCGTCATGAGCCGTTTCAACACCGAGGTCTGCGAAGGCCTGTTGTCGGCATGTACCCATGAGCTGACCCGCCTGGGTGTGGCCAGTGAACACATTACCCTGGCGACGGTACCGGGCGCGCTGGAAGTGCCACTCGTCTTGCAGCGCATGGCACAAAGCGCTCGCTTTGATGCCCTGATCGCGCTTGGTGCGGTCATTCGGGGTGAAACCTATCATTTCGAGCTGGTGGCCAACGAGTCGGGCCAGGGCGTGACACGCGTGGCGCTGGACTACGATATTCCGGTGGCCAATGCCATCCTGACCACGGAAACCGATGAACAAGCCGAAGTCCGCATGGCCGAGAAGGGCAGCGATGCCGCTCGCGTTGCGGTGGAAATGGCGAACCTGCTCAAGCGACTCGCCTGAGCCTTCTGATAACCTGAACCCGCTCGTCCGGGCGGGTGGTGGCACCCACAGCCGTGGGTGCTGGCAAGAAAGCGGATACCATGAGCCAACCCCAAAAGAAAAGTGCACGCCGCCGCAGTCGCGAGCTGGTGGTGCAGGGCCTCTACCAATGGCAAATGACCCAGCACGATGCCATGCACATCGAGCTGAACCTGCGCGATGAAACCGACGAGTTCAACCGTTGCGACATTCCGCTGTTCAAATCCCTGCTGAGCGGGGTGATTGATCAGGTGGAAACCCTGCAACAGCAGGTGACCCGCTATCTGGATCGTCCCTACGAAGACATCAGCCCGGTTGAAAAGGCGGTATTGCTGCTGGCAACCTATGAGTTTTGCCATCAGGCAGAAATTCCCTACCGGGTGGTGATCAACGAAGCCATTGAACTGGCCAAGACGTTTGGCGGTACCGATGGTCACAAATATGTCAACGGTGTGCTGGACAAGCTGGCCGCAGAACTGCGCGCGCCGGAAGTTGCCGCTGGCCGCGCGCCGCGCAAGACCGACCCCGCCTGATACGACGAGACCCCTACCGTGGGCACCCCCAGCCATGAGCGGTGAGTTTGACCTGATCCGGCGTTATTTCACCTGGCCCGCCCACAATGCGGTGCTGGGTGTTGGCGATGATGCAGCCTTGCTGCAGCCCTCGCCGGGCCAGCAACTGGTGGTGTCGGCTGACATGCTGGTGGCGGGGCGTCATTTCTTTGCGGATACTGACCCGGTTCGCTTGGGCCACAAGGCGCTGGCAGTCAATCTGTCGGATATGGCCGCCAT
Source organism: Leeia aquatica (assembly GCF_012641365.1). NCBI lineage: Bacteria > Pseudomonadati > Pseudomonadota > Betaproteobacteria > Neisseriales > Leeiaceae > Leeia > Leeia aquatica. The sequence continues at coordinate 352,620 of NZ_JABAIM010000001.1, read as the reverse complement.
GGGTGCGACCCCGCGCTGGGCCATGCTGTCGTTGGCTTTGCCTGAGGTGGATGAAGGCTGGTTAGGTGGCTTCTCCCAAGGGTTTCGCGCACTGGCAGAGCAGCATGCGGTCAGCCTCATTGGCGGGGATACCACCTGCGGGCCGCTCAACCTGTCCATTCAGATCATGGGAGAGGTGCCACCGGGGCAGGCCCTGCGGCGTGATGGTGCGCAAGCGGGGGATGACCTGTGGGTGAGTGGCACGCTGGGCGACGCCGCGTTTGCCTTGCAATCGCTGCTGGGCAAAGTGCGGTTGACCCCGGTTGAAGCCAGCATGCTTTGCCTCCGGCTGGAGCAGCCGCAACCCCGGCTGGCGCTCGGTACCGCTTTGCGCGGGCTGGCCAGTGCCGCGCTGGACGTCTCGGACGGGCTGGCGGGTGACTTGCGCCATCTGGCTCATTGCTCGGGCCTGCAGGCGGTGGTGGAGGTGACGACGGTGCCGGTATCCGAGGTGGTGCAGGTCTTGTCCCCCCACCCGCTGTACTGGCAGTGCGTGCTGGCGGGTGGCGATGACTATGAGTTGTGCTTTACAGCCGCCCCGCAGCACCGGGAGGCGTTGTCGGCGTTGTCCCGTCAGCTGGGTTTGCCGTTGACCCGGATCGGTCACATGCAGGCCGGTAACGGTGTGCAATGGCAGGAGGGCGGCCAACCGGTAGACTGGGAGCTGCAAGGATTTGACCATTTTGCCTGAGTCCGTCCAGCCCTCCCTGCGCCGCGTACCGGACTGGCGCTTGCTGCTATCCCATCCCGCTCATTTTCTCTCCCTGGGCTTGGGTAGTGGCCTGATGCGACCTGCGCCGGGTACCTGGGGGTCATTGGCGTCCTGGCCCTTATACCTGCTGATGGCACACTGGCTGACGCCCATGCAGATTGTCTGGGCCTGCTTGCCGCTGTTTGTGCTGGGCGTGTTTTGCTGCGCCCGTACCGGCAAAGCACTGGGGGTAGTGGATCACGGCGCCATCGTATGGGACGAGATGGTGGCCTGCTGGCTGCTGTTTGCATTGACGCCCGCTGCCCTGTGGAGCCAGCTACTGGCCTTGCTGCTGTTTCGCCTGTTTGACATCAGCAAGCCATGGCCGATCCGCTGGCTGGACGCGCGCATGAAGAACGGCTTTGGCGTGATGCTGGATGACCTGCTGGCCATGCTGTTTGCCTGGGTTGTGCATATCCTGCTTTGGCCTCGTTTGCTTCCCTTGTTGCCCCACTGACGAAATCCGGTATGTCTCAGCACGCCTTTACCCCTTCTCCCTATCAGTCGCCCCGCGAGTGGTACCAGCAAGCCTTGCAGATGCGGGGTTTTCAGGCGGATGATGCCCAGGCTGCAGCCATCGACCGGCTGGAGCAGCTGTATCAGGCTTTGCTGGTGTTCAAGAAAAAACGGCACCGGCCCTTGGCCATGCTGCTGCCTGACCCCGCGGTGCCACGCGGTGTATATCTGTGGGGCGGGGTGGGGCGGGGCAAGAGTTTCCTGATGGATGCGTTCTTCAGCTGCCTGCCCTACAAGCGCAAGCAACGCATTCATTTTCATCACTTCATGTTCGACCTGCATGCTGAGCTGCGTGAACTGCGCGGCAGCGACGACGTACTGTTGCAGGTGGCAGACCGGATCGCCCGCAAGTACCGGGTGATCTGCTTTGACGAGTTCCATGTCTCGGATATTGCGGATGCCATGCTGTTGGGGCGTTTGCTGGAGGCGCTGTTCGAGCGCGGGCTGGTGTTTGTGATGACCTCCAACTACCCACCCGATGGCCTGTATCCAAATGGCTTGCAGCGGGAGAATTTCCTGCCCACCATCGCACTGCTGAAACAGCAGCTGGATATCCTCAATGTGGACAGTGGCCGGGATTACCGGATGCGCAGCCTGACCCGCGTTGCCACCTACCTGACCCCGGCGGGTGAATCGGCAGATGCCGAGCTGGGCCGGGTGTTTGACGATGTGGCCACCGGGCGTGATGACAAACCGGCGCTGAGCATTGAAGGGCGTACCGTGACGGCCCGACGTGCAGCGCCCGGCGTCGTGTGGTTTGACTTTGCGGCCCTTTGCCAGACCGATCGCTCACAGGTCGATTACCTGCAATTGGCGCGCAGTTATCATACCGTGCTGCTGTCCGGTGTGCCGCAAATGGGCGAGAACATGCATAATGCGGCGCGGCGGTTTACCTGGCTGGTGGATATCTGTTATGACCAACGGGTAAAGCTGTTCATGTCGGCGGCGGTACCTGCTGAGCAACTCTATCCTGAAGGGCGTTTTGCCAACGAGTTTGTCCGTACTGTCAGCCGTCTGCAGGAGATGCAAAGCAGCGAATATCTGGCTTTGCAGCATCTGGCGTAAGCGGATGCCTTGTGGCTGGCTTTGCGGGGGGACTATAATGAAAATTACATTGTACTAAACCGGAACGGGTGCCTTACTCATGCTGAATGAAGACAATCTGGCCTCGGAGTTGCCACGCATCCTGATCGTGGACGATTCACGGATGGTGCGCGCTTCGCTGCGCAAGCATCTGACAGGGCACTATGATCTGGTTGAAGAGGCGGATGGCGAAGCCGCCTGGACCCGCCTGCAGCAGGATGCCTCCATCCGCCTGATGATCAGCGATGTGTCCATGCCCAAGCTGGATGGTCACGGTTTGCTGCAGCGGATCCGGGCGTGTGACCTGCCAGCCTTGCGCAGCTTGCCGATCATCATCATCTCCGGTGATGAGGATGATGCCGCCAAGCAACATGCGGCGGATCTGGGGGCGAATGACTTCATCACCAAGTCTACCGATCAGGTGGAGTTGCTAGCGCGGATCAAGGGGAACCTGTCCCGTATCGAAGCCGAGAAACAGCTGCGCACGGCCCAGCAAACCATCGAGTTTGCAGCGACCACGGATCCGGTGACCGGCCTGTTTACCCAGAACTATGTGATCCGCCAAGGGCAGAAGTTCATGGCCTATGCCCGTCGGCATGACGAGCCCGTGGCGGTGCTGGCCATCGGGCTGGATCGTTTTGACGAGTTGACCCAGCGCTACCCGGATGTGGTCTGCAACAAGATCCTGCAGATGTTTGGCAAGATGCTCTCCGCCAAACTCCGTGGCGAGGATGTGGTGGCACGCTGTGAAGACCAGTACTTTGCCATTGCACTGCCAAACACCAGCCTGAATCAGGCCATCATTGCCGCTGAGCGGGTTTGCCAGGCCACTGCCGGTGCCAAAATCACCTACCGGGGTGATGTGATCAAGCTGTCGTGCAGCATTGGCCTGGCGTGCAGTTCCCAGGCGGTGGAGCATGATTTTGAAGGCCTGCTGGCGCTGGCCTCAGCCCGGCTGGGCATGGCACAGGATCAGGGCGGGAACTGGATCGAAGGGCAGGCCATTCCGGAGAACATGCCTGCGCCGACGGCCTCTGCTGTCCTGGAAGACAGCAGCATGGATGTGCTGGACATGCCGGCGCAGTACAACGTGGAGCAGGCGCTGGAATTGATCCGGGATGGCCGCCACACCGAGGTGCTGGTGGTTCTGCCGGCGCTGATGAAGGAGCTGCTGCCGCTGCTGGAGCTCGGCAGTGCCTACTTCCAGCTGGACTGGTCGATGGATTCCCTGCGGGAGCAGCTGGGAGAGTCGTAAAGCCCTTCGCCTGCTGACCCACAAAAAACCCCGCGCTGGCGGGGTTTTTTGTGGGTTGTGACCGCTTACTTCTTGCTGCTGTACATGACATCTTCCATCGTCCCTTCAGCCAGGCGGAACCAGCCGTGCTGCAGGGTGCGGAATTTCTTCCAGTCATCGTAGATTTTCTTGAACTTCGGATTTTTGGCGGCTTCTTCCTCATACAGCTGGAAGGCTTCCTTCTGGGCGGCGGACAGAATGTCGTGCGGGTAGGCTCGCACCTTGACGTCGTTCTGGATCAGGCGCACCAAGGCTTGCGGGTTTTTGGCATCGTATTCTGCCATCATCAACACATTGGCCTCTGCAGCGGCTGCTTCAAAGGCTGCCTGATAATCCTTGGGCAGTTTGTTCCATTCGTTGATGTTCACATAGAACGACACCTGCGGGCCCGGCTCCCACCAGCCCGGGTAGTAGTAGTTCTTGGCGACCTTGTAGAAGCCCAGCTTTTCATCATCATAAGGCCCCACCCATTCGGCGGCATCAATGGTGCCTTTCTCCAGCGCCGGGTAAATATCGCTCCCCGGAATGGCCTGAGGTACGGCGCCCAGTCGTCCCATGATCTCGCCACCCAGGCCCGGAATACGCATCTTCAGGCCTTTGAGGCTGTCCAGCCCTTTCAGCTCACTGCGGAACCAGCCGCCCATCTGCACCCCGGTATTGCCGCCCGGGAAGTTGATGATGTTGTATTCCTTGAACAGTTCGCGCATCAAGGAGAGGCCATTGCCAAAGTACATCCAGGCATTTTGCTGGCGCGCGGTCAAGCCGAAGGGGATGGCCGTATCAAAAGCAAACGCCTTGTTCTTGCCCAGATAGTAATAGCTGCAGGTATGGCCGCACTCGACGGTGCCTTGCTGCACCACATCCAGCACCTGATTGCCGGGTGCAATCTCGCCGCTGGCAAAACAGCGGATCTCAAACTTGCCACCGGTCAATTGCTTGACACGGGCAGCCAGGGTTTCTGCGCCGCCGTAGATGGTATCCAGTCCCTTGGGGAAGCTGGAAGCCAGCCGCCATTTGATGCTGGGGCCGTCTGCTGCAACTGCGGCGCTGCCAACGCCCGCTGCTGCAACGCCAACGCCTGCTTTCTTCAGAAATGACCGTCTTTCCACAGTGCTCTCCTCGATGAATTTTGTTGTATCAGGTGCGATGGATACCAGTAAAGGCATAGCCTATGCGGCAGCGTGCTCATTGTAGGGTCTGGTGCGGCATTGTATGCCGATCCAAAGGACAGTCGTGCATTGGGGATTTCCCCAGTTTCTGCCGAGAATGGACATTCACTAAATAATTGACTGGCAGTCATAAAGGCGCAACAATGATTTTGCGCAGTATGCGCAGGGCAGTCTAACGGACAACCGCATCGTGCAGGAGGTAGAGTGGACAGCATGTCAGGAGCACCATTGCTGGATGTACACGCACCATTCCAGCACATGCACGCATTGAGCCGTAGCCAGCCCACCCCGGATTTGATGGCGCGGCGGCAGGGACTGAAGCGACTGGAAGCAGCCTTGCTGGCACATCAGCAAGGGCTGCAGTATGCGATTTCACAGGATTTTGGCGGGCGTTCGCCCCATGAAACCCAGCTGCTGGAGCTGTTCCCCACGCTGGATGGCATTCGCCACACCATGAAACACCTCAAGCGCTGGATGCAACCAGAGCGTCGCTCAACCGGACTATGGCACCTGCCGGGCAGCAACCATGTCTATAAACAGCCTTTGGGGCTGGTAGGCATCATCGTGCCGTGGAATTACCCCTTGTTTCTTTCGGTGGGGCCCTTGACTGCGGCACTGGCGGCGGGCAACCGGGTGATGCTCAAGCTCTCCGAATTCACCCCTGCCTTTAATGCCTGTCTGCGGACGGTGCTGGCCGATTGTTTTCCTGAAGACCAGGTCCGGGTGGTGGAGGGCGATGCCGGACTGGCTGCAGCGTTTGCATCGCTGCCGTTTGACCACCTGCTGTTTACCGGCTCGACCGCCGTTGGCCGCAAGGTGATGGCGGCGGCCGCCGCCAACCTCACGCCCGTAACGCTGGAGCTGGGTGGAAAGTCACCGGTCATCGCGGGCGACGATCTCGATGTTGAAACGGTGGCCCGGCAGTTGATGTTTGGCAAGTGCGCCAACGCAGGGCAGACCTGTGTGGCACCGGACTATCTGCTGCTGCCCCGCAAGTGGCTGGCGAGCTTCCCTCAGGCCGCCGAGCAAGCGGTGCGCAGCCTGTACCCGGTGCTGGCAAGCAATACGGATTACAGCCATATCATCAACGCTGCCCATCACCAGCGTTTGCAAGGCTATCTGGACGATGCGCTCGCCAAAGGCGCGCGTGCCGTGCCTTTGCATGACGAAGACGGCCTGACGCCAGGGCAACTGGTACCGACCGTGCTGCTGGGGGTCACGGACGAGATGCGGGTGATGCAGGAAGAAATTTTTGGTCCCATCCTGCCGGTGATCCCCTACGATGATCTGAGTGAGGCCATTGCCTTCGTGAACGCCCGGCCACGACCGCTGGCCCTGTATTTCCTGGGCAATCGCGCTGCAGACCGGCAGCGCATCCTCGTCGAAACCTGTTCCGGGGGCGTGACATTCAATGACACCATGCTCCATGTCGGCCAGCATGACCTGCCCTTTGGTGGTGTGGGGCCTTCCGGCATGGGGCATTATCACGGTCATGAAGGTTTCCTGACCTTCAGCAAGCTCAAGCCGGTTTACACCCAGCGCCGGTGGAATGGCCTGGCGCTGATGAAACCGCCGTATGGTCCACGCTTTGCACGCATCATGCGGTGGATGTTGCGCGCCTGACAGGCGACTTGATCATGCTTGCTATATAGCGTGGCGGTTTTTTCTCATAAGCAAACGGCAGGGCGTGGGGGCGGGGCCTCTGTTAAAATTGGCTCATAGCGCCAAGTGGCGGTTTGTTGATCTGAGGAAGCCATGACCTACGTAGTGACCGAAGCCTGTGTCCGTTGCAAGTACACCGACTGTGTAGACGTCTGTCCGGTGGACTGTTTCCGGGAAGGACCGAATTTTCTGGTGATCGACCCGGAAGAGTGCATCGACTGTACCTTGTGTGTGGCGGAATGTCCGGTGGAAGCCATCTATGCCGAGGATGACGTGCCACCCGGCCAGGAAGCATATATCGAGCTGAATGCCGAGCTGTCCAAGCACCCCAACTGGATCCCGATCATTGAGAAGAAGGATCCGCTGCCAGACCATGCTGACTGGGCCAATGTCAAAGACAAGCTGCAGTATCTGGACCGTAACGACAGTTGATCCACCGTGGCGAATGCGCTCAGGCTGTATCGGCGGGTTGCCCTGGCGGGCTGTTTTGCGCTGGAGCGGCCCGAGCATCGCTATCAGCTGGAGGTAGCACGGCAGCTGGCCCATGAGGTCATGCTTCCGGATGCGCAGATGGGGCAGGGCGCGTGGCCGGATCGTGTACATCAGGGCCGCGCAGAAAACTGTGAAGCATGGCTGTCTGCCCATTGGCAGGATCGTGCGCGGGCTGGTCGCCTGCCATTCTTGCCGCTGGATCATGGTCCGACCGGGTTGCCGCCCTGGCAGGGCAAGGCACCGACGGTGGTGCTGTTTGGTGCGGACTGCACTGGCAAATCCACACTCACACGCGCGCTGGCAGATGCCGTGGGGGGCGTAGCGGGCGTCGAGGCGGTACGCACCTGGTTTGATGCCTATGACAATCAGTGCAGTGCAGCGGATGCCAAGCGGATGGCCTGGCTACAAGCGGCCAGCAACCGGGCACTGGCCAAGCTGGCAGCGGGGCGGCCGCTGTTCCTGGATACCGACGCACTGGCGTCTGTCATGTGGTACGAGCACTACCATGGTCCCGCACCGGCCGACATGCTGGCTTTGGCGCAGCAAGAGAAAGCCGACTGCTACCTGTTGCTGGAAACCGATATTGCCTATCAGCAGGATCATCAGCGGGCGCATACTGACCGCCGCGAACTCAGCAGCCCGCAGGCGGTGGCCACCTTGCAGCGTTTCGGTTGTCGGTTTCTGCGGGTAGCCGGGCAGGGTGAGCAGCGTCTGATGCAGGCGAAAGCGGCGGTAGCCGCGCTACATCAGCCATAAAAAAACCGGGCTTCTCGCCCGGTTTTTCATGGTGCATGATGCGCGCTTACCAGATCTGCCACCAAGGCTTGCTTTCTTCTTGTGGACCATTCAGGTACTTGCTGTTGGGGAAGGACTTGTCCAGCACCCGTCTGGCATCATCCCGCAGATCGGTCATGCCCAGCTTTTCGTAACCGGCCACCATCAGCACCATGGCTTCTTCCGTGGCAGGTGCGTGCTGGTAGTGCTCAATCGCGTACTTGGCCCGGTTCACGGCAGCCACGTAAGCACCCCGCTTCATGTAATAGCGGGCCACGTGCACTTCACTGGCAGCCAGCGCGTTCACCAGATAGCGCATGCGACCCAGGGCATCAGGGGTGTACTTGCTGTTGGGGTACAGCGTGGTCAGCTTCTTGAAAGCCTCAAAGGAGTCCCGGGCGGCCTGCGGGTCGCGCTGGGTCTGGTCCTGATTGGAGAAGCGGGCAAAGAAGCCAGTGTCTTCGTTGAACGAAGCCAGCCCCTTCAGGTAATAGGCGTAATCCACATTCGGATGCGTCGGGTGCAGCTTGATGAAGCGGTCGCATGCCGCAATGGCTGCAGCCGGCTCATTATCCTTGTAATTGGCGTAAGCCACGTTCAGCTGGGCACTCAGCGCATACTGCCCATAGGGGTAACGGGCTTCCAGCTTTTCAAAGTACTCGATAGACCGGCTATAATTCCGTTCTTCCAGCTCATATTTGGCTTCTGCATAGAGCTTGTTGGCCGACCACTTCAACGTGGGGTCATTTTTCTCGTTGCTGCCACAACCGGCCAGCAGCAAGGCCACCACGGTGATAGAAAGAAGTTTCTTCATGTCCGTATCCGAAATCGAGTCTGACGATTATAGCGCAAACCTTCCTTCTGAGAACGGTGAGGAACAGGATGCGCTGGAGTTTGTGGTACCCATTGATCTGGCGGGCCTGCGGCTGGATCAGGCATTGGCCCGTTTGCTACCCCAATATTCGCGCAGCCGCCTGCAGCAGTGGGTCAAGGCCGAGCGCGTGCTGCTGGATGCCGATGTGGCGACGCCCAAGACCAAGGTATGGGGCGGTGAGACCGTGCTGGTCTTGCCGGAGCTGCCGCCGGAGCAACTGGCTTTTCGCGCCGAGGTGATGGATTTGCCCATCGTGCATGAAGATGATGCGCTGCTGGTGATCAACAAACCGGCTGGGCTGGTGGTGCATCCTGGGCATGGCAACTGGTCCGGCACCTTGCTCAATGGCCTGCTGGCGCACTGCCCGGCCCTGTTTCAGGTGCCGCGTGCCGGTATCGTGCATCGGCTGGACAAGGATACCAGCGGTCTGATGGTGGTCGCCAAGACCCTGACGGCGCAAACCGAACTGGTGCGACAGTTGCAGGCTCGCACCGTCAAGCGGGAGTACTGCGCCTTGGTGCGTGGACACCTGAACGAAGCCGGGACGGTGGATGCCGCGATGGGACGCCACCCGCGCGAGCGTACACTGATGAGTGTCCTGCCTGCCGGTTCGACCGGAGCAAAGCCCGCGGTGACCCACTACGAACCGCTGGACTGGTACCGCCATGCCACGCTGGTGGAGTGTCGACTGGAAACCGGGCGGACGCATCAGATTCGTGTTCACATGCAGTCCATCGGCCATCCCTTGTTTGGCGACCCGGTCTACGGTGGCGGCAACAGCTGCCAGCGTTTCCCGCGGCAGGCCTTGCATGCCTTGCGGCTGGGCTTGCAGCATCCACAAACCGGCCAGTCCATGCAATGGGAGAGTAGCTTGCCGGAGGACATGCAAACCCTGCTCGACGAGCTGGAGGCTGAAGATGCTGCTGACTGACTCACACCTGATTCGTCCGGACTGGGCCGCACCCGCCCACGTGCGTGCGCTGGTCACCACCCGGCAGGGCGGGGTAAGCCTGCCGCCCTTTGATAGCCTGAACACGGCCACCCATGTGCAGGATGACCCTTTGCGGGTCGCGCAGAACCGGCAGCGTCTGGCCGCACTGCTCCCCGCAGAACCGGTATGGCTGAACCAGGTGCATGGCACCACGGTGGTCAATCTGGATGAAAGTCTGGCGTGTGAGCCGGACGCGGATGCGGCGGTGAGCCGAAGCCCGGCGGCGGTGTGTGTGGTGCAAACGGCGGATTGTCTGCCTGTTCTGTTCACCGATCGGCAGGGGACGGTGGTTGCCGCTGCCCATGCGGGCTGGCGCGGGCTGTGTGCAGGCGTGCTGGAGCACACCCTGGCTGCGATGCGGGTGCCGGGGCAGGAGGTGCTGGCTTGGCTGGGCCCTGCCATTGGCCCGCAAGCATTTGAAGTGGGGGATGAGGTGCGCGAGGCCTTCCTGCAGCACAATGCCGCGGCTGCTCTAGCGTTTCAGCCGCATGGCGCAGGCAAGTGGTGGTGCGATCTGTATGCGCTGGCCCGGCAGCGCCTGCAAGCGGTCGGGGTGGCTGACATCAGTGGCGGCGGGCTGTGCACCTGGCATGATCAGGCGCGTTTCTTTTCCTTCCGGCGAGACCGGGTGACTGGCCGGATGGCCAGCCTGATCTGGCTGGATCACTCGGCCTGATCGGCTTCTGCCGCCTGCTCCCGTGCTTCACGCAGCGCACGCTGCCGTTGATGCACTTTGCGCAGGCTGACCCACAGCATCAAGCCGACCGGGATGACGCCGAGAAACAGGAAAACATTGATGGCCCGGGCCAGATTGCCGCTGCCAGCGGCCAGCAGCAGGACGACATAAAGCCAGGCGATGAGAATGATGATGCGCATGGTAAACGGGTTTCTGTTGCGTTGCGTCAAACAGGCCATGTACAGACGATGAATGTCGTTGTCGGCAATCTGGCTTTCCGCTAGCATGCATCATGGTCATCAAATTGTCATCCGACCTGAATACATTCCTGCAACGCAACATGGTTTAACTGTTTGGCGGTTTCACGGGAGCTTACCGCATGAGTGAAGCGCAGCAAAGTAACGGCCTTGCCCAGTTTTTTGAGCAGATGACGCGGGCCAATCAGCAGTTCGTTGAGCAATGGGTCAAGGCCAGCACCACGGCCGCCGCTGATCCCAATGCCGCAGCCACCAATCCCTATGCCCAGCTGTTCTCGGGCTTCTGGCAAGGTGCCAGCCAGCTGGGCCAGTTGCAGCAGCAACTGTACCAGCAGCAGATGCAGGCCTGGCAGGGGCTTTCTGGCCAGACGCAGGACGCTGCGGTACCGCTCAAGGACAAGCGGTTTTCGGCGCCCGAGTGGGAACAATACCCCTTCTTCAGCTACGTGCGTCAGAGCTATCTGAACACCTCCAAGTGGCTGATGGACATGGTGGACAAAACGCAGAACGATGAGGAGCAGAAGGAGCGCCTGCGCTTTTTTACCAAGCAGTTCATCGACGCCATGAGCCCGAGCAACTTTGCACTGACCAATCCGGAAGTGTTGAAGCTGGCGGTGGACACCAAGGGTGAAAGCCTGGTCGAAGGCATGAAGAACATGCTGGAGGACATGCAAAAGGGCTATATCACTATGACCGACGAATCGAAATTCGAAGTCGGTCGCAACATGGCGGTTACCCCTGGCACGGTGGTGTTTGAGAATGAGCTGTTCCAGCTGATCCAGTACACACCGACCACGGCAGAGGTCTACGAGCGTCCGCTGCTGGTGATCCCGCCTTGTGTGAACAAGTACTACCTGATGGACATGCAGCCTGAGAACTCGCTGATGCGCTATCTGGTGTCCGAAGGCTATACCACCTTCCTCGTCTCCTGGCGCAGTGCCACGGAAGACATGAAGCACTTTGACTGGAATGACTACCTCGAGCGGGGGGCATTCAAGGCGATTGAGGTGGTCAAGGCCATCAGTGGTCGCGAAGACATCAATGCACTGGGCTTCTGCATTGGTGGCGTGATCCTGACCACCGCGCTGGCCGTACTGCGGGCCAAGGGTGACAACAGTGTCACGTCCGCCACCTATCTGACCTCGATGATCGACCACACCGATCCGGGCCAGATCAAGGTGTACATTGACGAGAACATGCTGCGCTTCCGCGAGGCGCGGGCCTCGGAGGGCGGGCTGGTCAAGGGCAAGGAGCTGGCAACCGCCTTCTCCAGCCTGCGCGCCAATGACCTGATCTGGAACTACGTGGTCAACAATTACCTGAAGGGCAAGACCCCGCCGCCGTTTGACCTGCTGTACTGGAACTCGGACGGCACCAATCTGCCACTGCCGATGCACACCTATTTCCTGCGCAACATGTATCAGGAAAACAACCTGACCAAGCCCGGCGCGATGACCTTGTGCGGCGTGCCGGTCGACGTGCGCAAGATCGACATCCCGTCCTATCTGTTTGCCGCACAGGAAGACCACATCGTGCCATGGAAGTCGGCCTACCTGAGCACGCAGTACCTGAGCGGACCGCAGCGCTTTGTGCTGGGTGCGTCCGGCCATATTGCCGGCACCATCAACCCGGTGACCACCAACAAGCGCAATTTCTGGGTCAATGATCAATTGCCCGCTTCGGCCGATCTATGGCTGGAAGGCGCGCAGAGCAAGCCGGGTAGCTGGTGGCCGGATTATTCGGCCTGGCTGGCCGGGCACTCGGGCGAGAAGGTCAAGGCGCCCAAGTCAGCGGGCAACCGACAATACAAGGCCATCGAGCCTGCACCGGGGCGGTATGTGAAGATGCGTGCCGAGTAATCCTCATCACGGGCACCCCTCTGGGTGCCCGTTCTGTCTGGAATGAAGGAGTCAAACATGCAGGAAGTTGTCATCGTTGCAGCGGTTCGTACTGCTATCGGCAATTTTGGTGGCGGTCTGGCCAAGGTGTCCGCACCAGAGCTGGGTGCGACCGTCATCAAGGCTTTGCTCGAGCGTACCGGGGTGCAAGGTAGCCAGATCAGTGAAGTGATCATGGGCAATGTGCTGACCGCAGGTCTGGGCCAGAATCCGGCCCGGCAGGCCCTGATCAAGGCCGGTATCCCGGTCGAAGTGCCAGCACTGACCATCAATCAGGTCTGTGGTTCCGGCCTGAAGGTCACTCACCTCGCCGCACAGTCGATTGCCTGCGGCGACAATGAGATCGTGATTGCCGGTGGTCAGGAAAGCATGAGCCTGGCCCCGCACGTGCTGATGAACAGCCGTGACGGTATCCGCATGGGGAATGGCACGCTGGTGGACAGCATGATGTACGACGGCCTGACCGACGTATACAACCAGTACCCGATGGGCATCACCGCTGAAAACATTGCCGAAAAATACGGCATCAGCCGCGAAGAGCAGGATGCATTCTCCTTGTCTTCCCAGCTGAAGGCGACCGCTGCACAGGCTGCGGGCAAGTTCAAGGATGAGATCGTGCCGGTGCTGGTCCCGCAGCGCAAGGGTGACCCGGTGCCGTTTGCAACCGACGAGTTCATCCGCACCGATGCGACGGCAGAGCTGTTGGCCAAGTTGCGCCCTGCCTTCAAGAAGGACGGTACGGTGACGGCGGGCAGTTCATCGGGTATCAACGATGGTGCTGCCGCCGTGATGATGATGTCTGCAGCCAAGGCGGATCAACTGGGGCTGAAGCCGCTGGCACGGATCAAGGCCTATGCCTCCTCTGGTGTTGAGCCGGCCATCATGGGCATGGGGCCGGTGTCTGCCGTGCAACGTGTGCTGGCCCGCGCGGGCTGGTCACTGGGTGAGGTGGACCTGATTGAAGCTAACGAAGCCTTTGCCGCGCAGGCGCTGGGTGTGGGGCGCGAACTGGGCTGGGACGCCAGCAAGGTGAATGTGAATGGGGGGGCGATTGCGCTGGGTCACCCCATCGGTGCTTCGGGGTGCCGCGTACTGGTGACGTTGCTGCATGAAATGGCGCGCAGCGGCGCACAAAAAGGCCTGGCGACCCTGTGCATTGGCGGTGGCATGGGTGTGGCGCTGGCGGTGGAACGCCCGTAAGGCGGGGGCGCGCAAACAAAAAGGCGACCATCAGGTCGCCTTTTTGTTGACAGTGTTTACCGGATTACAGGCGGGCAGCCTGGCGTACGGCGTCCGTCGTGGCGGTTGCAGCAGCCTTGACGCTGGCTTCGGCAAAGTCAGCCACTTGCTTGGCAGCCTTGGTCAGGCTGTCAATGGCGGCAGCGGTGGCTTGCACGGTTTGCTTGGCGACGGCAACCGCGGTTTCCGAACCGGCCGGGGCGTGCTTGGCAGTCTGGTCCAGCGTGCTGATGATGTCCTTGTTCAGCGCGGTCAGCTGGCTTTCACCCAGCTTGCCCAGTTCGCTCTGGGTCTGGCTGGCCAGTTCGTACAGCGAGTTGGAGTAGCTCAGGACACTTTCGAGGCCCGCCTTGATGCTGTCCTTGTTGTATTGGGCCAGCTGCTCCGGGGTCTTCAATTCGGTAGCGGCTTGGGCCTTCTGTGCCTGGCTTTCCAGCGTGCTCTTGGCGACGTCCAGTTGCAGGCGGATCAGTTGTTCGGTGCTTTGCAGGGAGATTTGCGCCAGTTGCAGCGCGGATTCCAGCTGCTTCAGGCTGAAGGCTTTCAGGGCTTCATTCGCTTGCATGGTCTTGCTCCTTGGTTGTTGGTGCGGTGCACAATTTGAATAATATTATTGATATCAACGTGATGTCAAATATATTTGTGCATTGCAACAATATTTCAAGGGGGTGTGCTTGCGCGTCGCAGCAGCGTAAAATGGTGATAGAATCCGAAGAAACAAGCCGACAAGGGAAGGCACGCATGACGCAAGAAAAGCGCATCATCAAGAAATACCCTAACCGCCGGTTGTACGATACGGCGACCAGTTGCTATATCACCCTCGATGATGTGAAGCGCCTCGTTCTGGACAATGTGGACATTCAGGTGCTGGATGCCAAGAGTGGCGATGATCTGACCCGCAGTGTGCTGCTGCAGATCATTCTGGAAGAAGAGTCCGGTGGCATGCCAATGTTTTCCTACGACGTGCTGACCCAGATCATCCGCTTCTATGGCAATGCGATGCAGGGCATGATGGGCACGTATCTGGAAAAGAACATGCAAATGTTCGCCCAGATGCAAAACCGCCTGCAGGAGCAGACCAAGCAGCTCTATGGTGAGAACCCGGTGATGAACTCCGGCTTGTGGAACGAGTTCCTCAAGTTTCAGGGCCCTGCCATGCAAGGCATGCTGTCCACCTACCTGGAGCAGAGCACCAATATGTTTGTGGACATGCAGCAGCAGATGCAGGACCGCACCCGCAACCTGTTCAGCGGGCTGGGTTTTCCTGGCATGCCGGGCTTTACCCCCCCGGAGAAGCAGGACAAGTAAGCCATCGGTACCCGGCTCAGACCAAGCGGCCTGCGGGCCGCTTTTTCATTTGTTGCTGTCATGGTAGTGGGACCGGTACAACGCCCCGGATCTGACGGAGACAGTCGAGTCCAATCCTCCTGTCGCGTGCCGTGTCACGCCCGGTCGAGTATGTCACCATGCAGACATCAGGGTTTATTTTTGGGTTGAGCATGCCTGCTTCACGCGTATTGCCACGTCTGGCGCCGTTCCTGTTTGTACTGCTGTGGAGCACGGGCTTCATCTTCACCAAGCTGGGCATGCCGTTTGCCCCACCGCTGACCTTTCTGGTGATCCGCTTTGTGCTGGTGGTAGCGTTGCTGACGCCGTTCATTCTGCTGGCGGGCGTGTCGTGGCCGCGTGACTGGAGAGTGGTTGCGCATGTTGCCGTAGCGGGGGTCTTGCTGCACGCCACCTATCTGGGAGGGGTGTTCAGTGCCATAGATCATCACGTCCCCGCTGGCTTGGTGGCGCTGGTTGCAGGTTTGCAACCGCTGGTGGTCAACCTGATTGGTGCCGGGTTGCTGAAAGAGCGTCCGCCTGCACGGCACTGGCTGGGTTTGGCACTGGGTTTGGCCGGGGTGCTGCTGGTGTTGTCCAGCAAGTGGGGTAGCGGCCAATTTTCGTTACTGGGGTTCGCGCTGACGGTCATGGCCATGCTGGGCATGTCTGTTGGCACCTTGTACCAAAAGCACTTTGGCGGTGGGCTGGATTTCCGCATCACGACCCTGATCCAGTATCTGGCAGCGACGCTGGTGTTATTGCCCTTGTCACTGCTGGAGACGCGTCCGGTCGTATGGACGATGCAATTTGGGCTGGCCATGGCCTGGTTGGTGCTGGTGTTGTCGCTGGCGGCCATCTTTTTGCTGTTCTGGCTGATTCGGCAGGGTGAGGCGAGCAAGGTGTCCAGCCTGTTCTATCTGGTGCCGCCTACCACTGCAGTGATGGCCTCACTGATTCTGGATGAGCCGTTGACCGCCTTGATGCTGCTGGGCATCGGGCTGGCCGCTGCCGGGGTGGCGCTGGTGGTGATGCCGTCCAGCTGCTGAGGCTAAAGTAATGCTGGAATCACCCGATAGACCGTACAGGTCGGCGGCTATCGGAGTGTGCCATGAAGATCGAATCAGCCACGCTGCAAATGAGTGCATCGCATGTCAAACTCGAGCAGACAGAGGTGCGCGAGCACTTGCGGTTTTGGACCGGGCCGCGTCCGTCTGATGCGCCAGAGCGGGGCCGCGATCAGGTGACCCTGGGAGAGGAGGCGCGACGGTTGGCGGCGCAGGCGGACGCAGCAGCGCCGCAGCCCAAGCCGGATGAGTGCAGGGGAACCGTGTCAGGCTCGCCGCTGGATGTCTTGCGGCAACTGGTGGAAATCCTGACCGGGCGCAAGCTGGACCTGTTTGAGGGCAAACTGCCTGGTGCCGAGGCGGATAGCGCCCAGCCTGCGGCAGAGGCGGTCGCAGCGACCAATAACGATCCCGGCTTCGGTGCCGAGTACGAGTACCATGAGGTGCGTGATGAGCGGGAGCTCAGCCAGTTCAGCGCGCAAGGCGAGCTGGTGACGCAGGATGGTGCCCACATCCGCTTCGACCTGTCGCTCACGCTGGCCCGGCAATACCACGAAGAGCGACACGAGCGGCTCACCATCGGCAATGCCGTACGCAAGGATCCCCTGATCATTAACTATGCCGGCAATGCGGCAGCCCTGTCTGAGCAGACCGTCGCTTTTGATCTGGACGCAGACGGGCAGCGAGAGCAGGTTCACCTGCTGCAGCCGGGGAGTGGTTTTCTGGCGCTGGATCGCAATCAGGACGGCAAGGTCAATGATGGCCGCGAGCTGTTTGGCCCCCAGTCTGGCAACGGGTTTGCCGATCTGGCGCAGGAAGACAGCGATCACAATGGCTGGATTGATGAGTCAGACCCGGTATTCGCGCAGCTTTGCCTGTGGACGCGTGGCGTGGATGGCAAAGATCAGCTGTTGAGCCTGAAGCAGGCGGGGGTCGGTGCCATCAGCCTGGCTTCGCTGGCCACCCCCTTTGACCTGTACGGCGCAGGGCATCAGCTGCAAGGGCAGATACAGCGTAGCGGCATTGCGATCGGTGATGACGGGCAGGTGCGCAGCGTGCAGCAGCTGGACCTGATGGTGTGAACGCTCAGTGAGCGTCACACCATAGGCGTGCCTGTGCCAGCAATGACGTCATTTCCGAGGTAGCATGCGGCCATTCATGGCGGCTGCGTTGCCCCGCGTTGTCATAGTCCAGCCCGTAGGGATCAATACCCAATACGGCAGGGTGGTCCAGTTGTGCCAGCACGGCGTGTTCTTGCCGGGCATCCCAGGGCAAACCTGCTGCTTGTGCACCGGTTTGCCAGCCCATGCGGCCAAATCCGGCAATCAATCGCGCATGCGCTACCTGCATGCGATAAAAACGAAAGTCACCCAAAGCCAGAAACTGTGCTGCATCAGGCTGCAGGCGCAGGTAACGCGCCTGTTCTTCTGGTTCCAGTTCAACCGGGGTCAGGCTACCCAATAAGGTCAGCCGCCGCTGCTCTGTCGCGGGGAGGTGATCATCTGCGGTAAGTAAGAGGCTGGCCTGCGGGTTGGCCTGCAGATTCTGGGTATGCTCGGCCAGCTGGCTCAACAGCAGCAAGGGGTCGCCTGCGGCGGCAACACAGAGTGGCAACCAGGAAGCATGCGGAAAACCTGGGTGGCGTGCGGAATGCGTGGCCAGTGCGGCTTTACGGGCTTGTCGCAGCACACGATGAATATCATCAGCAGGTATCAGCATGGTATTTGCAGGTGAAGTGGACCGCAAACATGCTACCTGACCGAACTGGTCATCGCAAAGCTGGGGCAATCAAACAAAAGGAAGGGTTACTGCAGGAGTGATTTGAATCGTGGTGCCCAGGAGAAGACTCGAACTTCCACGCCCGTGAAGGCGCTAGGACCTGAACCTAGTGCGTCTACCAATTCCGCCACCTGGGCACGATTCCAGACTTGCTTCGCTTTGTTGTCGATGGTGCCCAGGAGAAGACTCGAACTTCCACGCCCGTGAAGGCGCTAGGACCTGAACCTAGTGCGTCTACCAATTCCGCCACCTGGGCCCGCCATCTTTTGCTGCTCAACCGCGATTTCTGTTGCGCAGCAGCGAAGAAGCACGCATTATAAGGGTTTCCAACCACGTGTCAATAATCGGATGCAAAAAAAACAAAACGAAATCCCAACCTCATCTACCCCAGAAGTTAAGCCAGCAACGCGCTCTCGTAAACGAGCCCCCGCCGCAGCTGTCACCGAAGTTGTGACCTCCCCGGCGACCACGCCACCCGCCACACCTCGCCGTAGTAAAACCCGTAAATCCGCTGCTACTCCTGCGACTGGCCTGCGCCAGCAAGACCCCTGGCTGGAGCGTGAACGCCAGAACTATGCTTCGCCGCTACCCAGCCGTGAGTACGTGCTGCAAATCCTGGCCGCACAAGGGGTGCCGGTGGCGCCCATTGAGCTTATGAACCTGCTGGAGATCCAGACCGCAGAAGAGGGTGTGTTCAGCCGTCGGCTACGCGCCATGGAGCGTGATGGCGAGCTGCTGTTCAACCGCAAGGGTGACATCTGTGTGGCGGACAAGCTGGATTTGATCCGTGGCAAGGTGTTTGGTCATGTGGATGGCTTTGGTTTTTGCGTACCCGAAGATGGCAGCCCGGACCTGTATTTGAACAGTCGCGAGATGCAGAAGGTGATGCACGGTGACCGCGTACTGGTACGGGAAGTAACGCAGGACCGACGCAGCCCAGAGCGCCGCGGCAAGCGCGAAGGCAGCGTGGTTGAAGTACTGGAGCGGGCTCAGCAGCAGTTGGTCGGTCGCGTGTTCATGAACCGTGGCGTACCCTTTGCCATGGCGGAAGACAAGCGTATCCAGCATGAAATCCTGCTGCCCCACGAGGAGCACCAGCATCTGACTGAGCCTTTGCAGGATGGTCAGGTGGTGATGGTCAACCTGCTGCAGCAGCCCGGCAAGCATGCCCGCCCGATCGGACGGGTGGAGCAAGTGCTGGGCAACTATGCTGATCCAGGCATGGAAATTGAAATTGCCCTGCGCAAGCATGACCTGCCGCATGTGTTCTCCGAGGCGCTGCTGGCAGAGCCGGTGCCGGACAAGGTGCGCAAGAAGGACTGGAAGGACCGCGAGGACCTGACCGGCCTGCCACTGGTCACCATTGATGGTGAAACCTCGCGCGATTTTGACGATGCGGTCTACTGCGAGCCCAAAGGCAAGGGCTGGCGCTTGCTGGTGGCCATTGCCGATGTCAGCTATTACGTCCGGCCAGGCTCGGAACTGGATGCGGAAGCGCTGAGCCGGGGGAACTCGGTGTATTTCCCGCGGCGGGTGATCCCGATGCTGCCGGAGTCGCTGTCCAATGAAATTTGTTCGCTGAACCCCAAGGTCGACCGCCTGTGCATGGTGTGTGACATGGAGATCAGCAAAAAAGGGCAGGTCAAACATTATCGCTTCTATGAGGCGGTGATGCATTCCCATGCGCGGCTGACCTATACCCAGGTGGCGGAAACACTGGCCAAACCGAATGCGGTTCAGGACAAGACACTGCGCAAGCTGTTGCCCGCGCTGCAAAATCTGGAAGCGGTGTTTCATGCCTTGCTGAAGGCGCGAGAGGCGCGCGGGGCAATTGACTTTGCCGGTAGTGAAACGCAGATGCTGTTCGATGCCAACAGCAAGATTGAGCGCATTGTGCCGGTGGTGCGTAACGACGCGCATCGCCTGATTGAAGAATGCATGCTGGCGGCCAATGTGTCGGCGGCGGATTTCCTGCTCAAGCACAAGCAGCCCAGCCTGTTCCGGAACCATGAGGTACCGTCACCGGAAAAGCTGGAGAACCTGCAGGCCTTTCTCAAAGACTTTGGCTTGAGTCTGGAAGGCGGAGAGGCCCCCTCGGTGGCTGACTACACCCGTCTGCTGGACAAGGTGCGTGCTCGTCCGGATGCCCAGCTGCTGCAAACGGTCATTCAGCGCTCGCTGATGCAGGCGCGCTACGCACCGGACAATGTCGGGCACTTTGGTCTGGGTTACGAGGCCTACACGCACTTTACCTCGCCGATCCGCCGCTACCCGGATTTGCTGGTGCACCGTGCCATCAAGGCGGTGCTGGCGGGCAAGAAGTACAAGCCGGGCGACTGGCATCAGCTGGGTGAGCACTGCTCGATGACCGAGCGGCGCGCCGATGAGGCCACCCGGGATGTCGACAACTGGCTGAAGTGCTACTTCATGCAGGATAAAGTGGGCGAGTCGTTTGCCGGTACGGTTGCGGCGGTTACCAGCTTTGGCTTGTTTGTGCTGCTCGATGAAATCTATATCGAAGGGCTGGTACACATCTCCGAACTGGGCAAGGACTATTTCCACTATGACGCCGTACGCCATCGTTTAAGTGGGGAGAAAACCGGGCTGGGTTATCAGCTGGGGGACCGTTTGCAGGTGCAGGTGGTGCGGGTGGACCTGGAAACCACCAAGATTGACTTTGCCTTGCAGGGCGAGCAGACCCAGGCACCGAGCCAGCGCCGCAAGCGCAGTCCCCGCTGAGATGCGCCTGTTTTTTGCTTTGTGGCCGGATGCGCCCTTGCAGCAGAGTATGCTGCAGGCGGCGCAGCTGCTCGATGGCGGGCGGCCTGCGCGTGCGGAGACGGTGCACCTGACTCTGGCTTTCATGTCCGAGGTATCGGAGGCGGTGCTGCCAGCGCTGCAGGACATGGCATCCCGCATACAGTGTGAGGCATTTGTCTTGCAGCTGGATCGGCTCGCCATCTGGTCACCGCCGGGTGTGGCCCATCTGTCACCCTCGGCGCCGCAGGCTGCGTTACTACAGCTGGCCGAAGCCCTACAGCAGGGCGTGCAGCAGCTGGGTGTGAGTGTGGATCGACGTCCCTTTCAGCCCCATGTCACGCTGCGTCGGCGTATGCCGCAACGCATGGCCACGCAATCTGTTCCGGCCTTGAGCTGGGAAGTACGGGATTTTGTGCTGGTCCAGTCCAGGCTGGATGCGCAAGGTCCCGCGTATGCCGAGCTGGGCCGTTGGTCTCTGTAGTTGAACTGTAATTCAGGCGAAGTGTTGCGCATTTTTATGTCGTCAAATCCAAAAATACAGTCGAAAAAACGCTTTTTTTGACGACCAAAAATGGGTTTGGGGGTAAAATTGTAGTCCCTCTGTAATGACTGCAATGGCCTTCCCCCATGTCACAGCTCCCCCCCTTGAATGTTCCGGATTACGTTAAACATCGTCGCCTGATTGCCTGGGTGCAGCAGGTGGTCGAACTGACCGAGCCCGCCCAGGTACACTGGGTGGATGGCTCTCCACAAGAGCAAGCGGCCTTGACCGAGCAAATGGTGGTGGCTGGCAAACTGGTCCGCCTGAATCCTGAACTGCGCCCCAATTCCTATCTGGCCTGTTCGGACCCCAACGATGTGGCGCGAGTAGAGGATCGAACCTTTATTTGTTCAGCACGTGAGGAAGATGCCGGTCCGACCAACAACTGGCAAGACCCAGCGCTGATGCGAGAAACCTTGCAAGGCTTGTTCAAAGGCTGCATGCGCGGGCGTACTCTGTATGTGATCCCGTTCTCGATGGGGCCGCTTGGCTCACCGATTGCTCATATCGGCGTGGAACTGTCGGATAGCCCCTACGTGGTGCTCAATATGCGCATCATGACCCGCATGGGGCGGGCGGTGTACGAGGTATTGGGTGAAGAGGGGCACTTCGTTCCCTGCCTGCATACCGTGGGTGTGCCACTGCAAGCCGGTGAGGCCGACGTGCGCTGGCCTTGCAACCCGACCAAATATATTGTGCACTTCCCGGAAACCCGCGAAATCTGGTCCTATGGCTCTGGTTATGGCGGCAATGCCTTGCTGGGCAAAAAGTGCTTTGCCTTGCGCATCGCCTCCACCATGGCAAGGGATGAAGGCTGGCTGGCCGAGCACATGCTGATCCTCGGGGTGGAAAGCCCGCAAGGGGAGAAGCACTATGTGGCGGCCGCTTTTCCGTCGGCCTGTGGCAAAACCAATTTTGCCATGCTGATCCCGCCCGCGGGGATGGAGGGCTGGAAGGTCACCACGGTCGGTGACGATATTGCCTGGATCAAGCCGGGTGCAGATGGCCGCCTGCGTGCCATCAACCCCGAGTATGGTTATTTTGGTGTGGCACCGGGGACTTCGGAATTCACCAACCGCAATGCCATGGCCACCTTGCGCGAGAATGTGATTTTCACCAACGTGGCGTTGACGGAAGATGGGGATGTCTGGTGGGAGGGCATGAGCAAGACGCCACCCGCACGCCTGACAGACTGGACCGGACAGGCATGGACGCCGGATTGTGGCCGCAAGGCGGCGCACCCGAATGCCCGCTTTACCGCCCCCGCCAGCCAGTGCCCCTCCATTGATGATGCCTGGGAAGATCCGGCCGGGGTGCCCATTTCGGCTTTCATCTTTGGTGGCCGCCGTGCCGACACGGTACCACTGGCGTATCAAGCACCAGACTGGGCTTCCGGTGTCTATCTGGCGGCAACCCTGGGCTCGGCCACCACGGCTGCAGCGGTGGGTGAGCAAGGCGTGGTGCGACGCGACCCGTTTGCCATGTTGCCGTTCTGCGGCTACCACATGGGTGATTACTTCCAGCACTGGTTGCGCATGGTGGACGGTATTGCCGAGGTACCACCGATATTCTGCGTGAACTGGTTTCAGACCAATGCGGAAGGTCGCTTCGTCTGGCCGGGCTTTGGCGACAATATGCGGGTGCTGAAATGGATCATCCAGCGCTGCCAGGGGCAAGCGCAAGGTCGCCAGACTGCGCTGGGCGTTGTGCCTCGGCATGAGGATCTGGACTGGAATGGCACCGAGTTCCCGGCGGAGTTGTTCGAGCAACTGACCCGGGTGGATGCCGCGCGCTGGTCACAGGAGCTGAGCCGCCAGCAAACATGGCTGGCACAGCTGGGTAACAAACTGCCCGCTGCCTTGCAGCAGCGGCATGCGCAGCTGTCGGATGCCATTGCAGCCTGCCAGCGCGCACTGGCGGCTTGAGGGTTGGCGTGCCCGCTGGGGCACGCCGGGTCACATGCTTAGCGTAACTGATCCAGCGCCTGTTCAAGGTCCGCCAAGATGTCTTCGGCGTCCTCCAGCCCGGCAGACAGGCGGATCAAGCCCTCGCTGATGAAGTGCTGAGCCCGCTCCTCCGGTGTATAGGTGGAGTGGGTCATGCTGGCTGGATGCTGGGCCAGCGTTTCGGCGTCACCCAGGCTTACGGCACAGGTCACCATCTGCAGTGCGTTGATGAAGCGACGCCCTGCGGCTTCGCCGCCTTTCAGTTCAAAAGCAATCATGCCGCCAGCACGGCGCATCTGCCGTGCCGCCAGCTCGCGTTGCGGGAAACCCGGCAGGCCGGGGTAATACACCTGTTCCACCGCGGGATGGGCCGCCAGCAGCGCGGCCATTTTCTCCGCATTGTCGCAATGGCGCTCCATGCGCAAGGCCAATGTCTTCAAGCCACGCAGGATCAGGTAGGCGTCTTGCGGTGACATGACCGCACCCGTCATGTCTTTCAGCCCTACCAGGCGGATCCGCTGCGCCAGCTCAGCATTGCAGATCACGATCCCGGCCGTCAGGTCGCCATGCCCACCCAGGTATTTGGTGGCGGAGTGCAAGGAGACATCGGCACCCAGTTGCAAGGGCTGCTGCAGGTAAGGGCTGCAGTAGGTGTTGTCCACCACCACCAAAGCCTGACCGTCATGGGCGATCTGGCTGATGGCCGCAATGTCCACCATGCGCATATTGGGGTTGGCTGGGGTTTCAAAATACACCATTCGGGTGTGCGGCCCCATGGCCTCTTTCAGCAATTCAGGGCGGGTCAGGTCTATATGCCGCACCTGCACACCAAAGCGGCCAATGCCGTGATGCAGGAACGCATAGGTGCATCCGTACAGGGTTTCGTCGACGATGATTTCATCACCGGGTTGCAGCAGGCTCCACAGGGTGGCGGTCACCGCACCCATACCGGATGCAAATGCGACGGCAGCCTCGCCACCTTCCAGCACGGCCAGCCGTTGCTCCAGCAAATTCAGTGTCGGGTTGGCAATACGGGTGTAGATGTAACCCGGCGCTTCACCGGCAAAACACTGCCCGCCATATTCGGCAGTCGGGAACGCAAAGGTGGAAGTCATGTAGACCGGCGGTACCAGTGCACCCTGATGATCTGCCGGGTTGTAGCCGTGATGGATGGCGCGGGTAGCAAAACCTGCAGTCTTGGGGGTAGTCATGTCTCTCTCCGGTTGAGGGCGGATACGCGCCGCCACAGCGTGTTATTAAAGCCATGATACGTTTGTCCCTGCGCAGAAATGATGTGATTTAGTGTTCATAAAAATAATATTGCGCAAAGATATTGCATTGAACTGCCGTTATGCAGGATGATCTTTTCATCTCGCTGATTGAGGTGATGGCATGAGTGAAAACCGGCTGGACCGCACCGATGTCTGGATCCTGCAAGCGCTGCAAGGGCAGGCGCGCTTGTCCAGTGCCGAGCTGGCTGAGAAAGTGGCATTGACCCCCTCGCCCTGCTGGCGGCGGGTGAAGCGGCTGGAGGATGAGGGTTATATCCGGGGCTACCGCACAGAGCTGGACCCGGTGAAGCTGGGCTTCGGCGTGACGGCGTTTGTCAGCGTGATGCTGGAGAACCACCGCGTCGATCTGGGGCAGGAGTTTGAGGCCGCCGTGGCCGAGGTGCCGCAGATTCTGTCCTGCCATAACGTCACCGGACGTTATGATTTTCTGCTGACCGTGGTGGCAGCGGATCTCGCGTCATTTGGCGATTTTGCCAGGCAGGTGCTGCGCGCCTTGCCGGGCGTCAAGGAGGTTTACTCCAGCTTTTCCCTGCGCGAGACCAAGGCAGCGGGTCGCTTGCCGCTTGATCTGTTGCTGCGCTGAGCAAAAAAGGGGTCGCCAACAGGGGGGGGCACGCCGACACCGGCCAAGGTGTTCAACGTGCTGCTGGCGACCCGGGTGGCTTGCGCCACCCTAACGTACAGAGAGAGGAGAGAGCGAGAGTTCAGCTTACTGTACGGTAACTTTGTAGTAGTTGTTGGTCCCCAGCGGGTTCATCACATAACCGCTGACATTCTTGCGGGTCGCTACGAACACGGACGGGTGAACCAACGTCAACCACGGCGCTTCATCCTTGAACAGTTTTTGCGCCGTTTCATACAGCTGGGTGCGCTGCTTGACGTTTGAGGTGGCTTTGGCCTTGTCCAGCAAGGTATCAAATTCCTGGTTGCACCAGCGCGCGCGGTTGTCACCACTCTGAGCGGCCTGGCAGGACAGGATCGGTGTCATGAAGTTGTCCGGATCGCCATTGTCGCCGGTCCAGCCAATGAACATGGTGTCATGTTCGCCCTTGCGGGTACGCTTGAGCACTTCGCCCCATTCCAGCTGCTGGATGGTGGCATTCACCCCGATCTTCTTCCAGTCGGCCTGCACCATTTCAGCAGCCAGTTTGGCATTGGGCAGGTTGGAGGCGCCACCAATACGGGTCCAGATGGTCAGGTCAAAGCCATTCGGATAGCCCGCTTTGGCCAGCAGTTCCTTGGCTTTTTCCGGGTTGTACTCGTAGTCTTTGGTCGACTTGTTGTAACCCCACATGGACGGCGGGAACGGGTTGACGGCCGGGATGGCATTGCCAACACCAAACAGCGCCTTGATATAGCTCTGCTTGTCCACTGCGTGTGACAGTGCCTGACGCACCAGCTTGTTGTTGAGCGGCTTGTGCTCCACGTTGAAGGCCAGGTAGCTGATGTTCAGCTGATTCATGCTGACCACGCGCAGATTCGGGTCTTCCTTCAGCACCGGCACTTCCGTCGGCTTGGGGTACAGTGCAATCTGGCACTCATTGGCCTTGAGCTTCTGCATGCGAACGATCGGGTCGGTGGTGATGGCGAAGATCAGGTTGTCCAGCTTGGCGCGACCACGGAAGTAGGTCGGGTGTGCCACATAGCGTACCTGTGCATCCTTTTCATAACGCTTGAGGATGAACGGCCCGGTGCCAATCGGTTTGCTGTTCAGGTCTTCTGAACGGTTGTCTTTCAGCAGCTGGGCCGCATACTCCGCGGAGAAGATGGAGGCAAAGCCCATGGCGAGGTTTGCAATCATCGGGGCTTCCGGACGATTCAGCGTCACGCGTACCGTGTAGTCATCCAGCTTTTCTACCGACTTCACCAGCTTGGAAAATTCCATGGACTCCGCATAGGGGAAGCCCGCCTTGGCCAGTTTGTGCCACGGGTGATTCGGGTCAATCATGCGCTGAAAAGAGAACACCACGTCGTCTGCATTCATCGGGCGTGTAGGCTTGAAGTAGTCCGTACTGTGGAATTGCACCCCTTTGTGCAGCTTGAAGGTGTAGGTCAGACCATCCGGGGAAATCTCCCAGCTGTCCGCCAACCCCGGCACGACTTTGGTGGTGCCGCGTTCAAATTCCACCAGGCGGTTGTACAGGGGTTCCATGGAGGCATCCATGGTGACAATGGCGTCATACTGGGCAATATCAAAACCTTGCGGTGAGTTTTCGGTGCAAACCGTCAGGGTTTTGGCAGCGTAGGCGTTCAGGCTGAGCAAGCCCATCCCGGCCCACAGGGCGAGAGCAGTACGTTTCATGTGGTGCGTCCTCAATGTTGTCAAACTGCGATAGTCCTCAAGCCGCCCCCTCTATGCCGGGGGGCTGGCTGCGTACAGCTGGACGGATTAATGCAATGCGCCGTCCCGCATGATGGCTTCGATGTCTGTCGCAGACTTGGGCAAGTCTGCAGACAGGACTTCGACACCATGTTCGGTAACCAACAGGTTGTCCTCTACCCGCACACCGATGTGCCAGAAGGCTTCCGGGATGTTGTCCGCCGGGCGGATGTACAGACCCGGCTCAACTGTCAGGGTCATGCCGGGCTGATAGTTCAGCCATTCACCCTGAGCATTGTGATAACGCCCGGCATCGTGGGTATCAATCCCCAGGAAATGGCCCGGGCCATGCATGTAGAAGCGCTTGTAGTCTTCACGCTCGATCACACCATCCAGGCTGCCCTGGCAGAGCCCGAGGTCCAGCAGTCCTTGCGACAGGATGCGAACATGGGTTTGCTGAGCGGTATTCATGGGGCGGCCAGGCCGAATGGCGTCGATGGCTGCGACTTCGGCCGAGAGCACCAGATCATAGATATCGCGCTGCGGGCCGGTAAAACGCCCGGAAACGGGCAGTGTGCGGGTCAGGTCCGCACAATAGCCATCAAAGCGAGCACCGGCGTCAATCAAGACCAGCTCGTCGGACTGCATCTGGCGGTCATTGTCGACATGGTGCAGCAAGCAGGCATTTGGGCCGGATGCCACGATACTGTTGTACGACGGCCCCCAGGCACCGTGGTGACGGAACACATATTGCAGCTCGGCTTCCAGCTGGTACTCATACAAGCCGGCCTGGCAGGCGCGCATCGCGCGCAGGTGTGCCGCAACGGAGATGTTCACCGCCTTGCGCATGATGTCGATCTCGGCAGCATCCTTGATGCGGCGCATGGCGTGAATGTTGCGCCGGATGTCGACCGTCTCCGTCGGAAAAACGCTGCCGCCGCGGCTGGCCTTGGGGTGGCGCAGCTGGTTCAGGGCCTGATAGACGCGCTGATCCCAGCCTGCATCCGCGCCAAAGGCGTAATGCAGTCGGGAATGGCCTTGCATCAACTGGGGCAGGCGAGTATCCAGCTCATCCATGCTGTAGCAGGCGTCAAAGCCAAACCGTTCCTGGGCCTGCTCGGGGCCAATGCGCTTGCCCCACCATAGTTCTTGTTCCTCATCCCGAGGCCGACAGAACAGGATGCTTTGCGGTTGCGCACCGGCGATCAGCACCAGTACCGATTCGGGCTCCGGAAAAGCGGTCAGGTACCAGAAGTCGCTATCCGGCATGAACACGCTCAGGCCATAGATCCAGGTCGTGTAGCGTGAGGGGTCATCCTCACGGCGAGGCTGGAAGGCATTCGGAATAATGGCAATGCCGCTCTCCATCTGGCTGAGCAGGGCATTGCGACGCTGTTGCTGGGGGGTAGGGCGGCGCATGAATTCTCCTTGTGTGGATACAATATACTGAATATGAAATTTTGTGAAGTCACACGAAAAAACGCCTGCACATTGCTGTTGTGCAGCATCCCCAGTTCGCCAGCCAGCTATGGCAAAATGCGTGCCGACATGACATGGCGCTATCTGTGACAACGACCCACCGCTTGGTGGTCGTTTGAGCGGAAATATGCAATATGGTACGATCGTTCTGTTTGCGGTCTGGGCCGCGAAGCAACCAAGGCGCAGGGGATGAGCAAGGTATATGACGAATCATCGGTCCGGGTCCTGAAAGGGCTGGAGCCGGTGAAAGAACGGCCGGGGATGTATACCCGCACCACGGACCCGACCCATATCTGTCAGGAAGTGATTGATAACGCAGCGGATGAAGCCCTGGGAGGCTTTGCCAAGCGGATCGAGGTCACCCTGCATCGGGATGGTTCGCTCACGGTGGCCGATGATGGTCGGGGCATCCCGGTCGGCCTGCATCCAGAAGAGCAGGTTCCGGTGGTGGAGCTGGTATTCACCCGCTTGCATGCCGGGGGCAAGTTCAACAAGAAAGATGGTGGCGCCTACAGCTTCTCCGGTGGTCTGCATGGTGTTGGTGTGTCTGTGACCAATGCGCTGTCTACTCGGCTGGAAGTTGAGGTGATGCGCGAAGGG
Source organism: Leeia aquatica (assembly GCF_012641365.1). Taxonomy (NCBI): domain Bacteria; kingdom Pseudomonadati; phylum Pseudomonadota; class Betaproteobacteria; order Neisseriales; family Leeiaceae; genus Leeia; species Leeia aquatica. Next base: position 323,795 of record NZ_JABAIM010000001.1, on the reverse strand, counting down.
CAGGTTCATCGCCTGGTGTTTGCCGGTGGTGATGTGGTGGAGCCGTTGCAGGTGACGGGTACCTGTGGTCAGCGCCGTAGCGGTACCCGGGTTCGCGTGTGGCCGGATGCACGTTACTTCGAGTCCCCCAAAGTATCCATGCAGGAACTGGAACGCCTGCTGCGCGCCAAGGCCGTGCTGCTGCCGGGCATTTCCGTCAACTTGACCGTAGAAAAGCACGATGGCACTGAGGAGGTACGCAGCTGGAATTACCCGCAAGGTTTGCCCGGCTATCTGGCGGAGCTGTGTGCCGAGAGCGAGCTGCTGGTACCCATCTTTTCGGATGCACGCTACTGTGGCAAACCGGGCGACAGTGACACCTTTGCGGAAGGCGAAGGCGCAGCATGGGCGGTGGCGTGGACGCCGGAAGCCGGTAGTGGCGAATCCTATGTCAATCTGATCCCGACTGCATTGGGTGGCACGCATGAGGCGGGCCTGCGTACGGGCCTGTTTGAGGCGTTACGCGAGTTCATCGACCACCACAACCTGCTGCCGCGTGGGGTCAAGCTGCAAGCGGAGGATGTGTGGAGCAAGGTGCGCTACGTGTTGTCCGCTAAAGTGCTGGACCCACAGTTCCAGGGCCAGACCAAGGAGCGCCTGAACAGCCGTGAGGCCCTCAAGCTGGTCGCCAGCATGGTCAAGACCCCGTTTGAGCTGTGGTTGAACCAGCACGTGGACGAGGGCCGCAAGCTGGCTGAGCTGGCTATCGCCCAGGCCATGAACCGGCTGCGCTCCGGCAAGAAGGTCGAACGTCGCAAGAGCTCCGGCATTGCCATCCTGCCCGGCAAGCTGACCGATTGCGGTTCGGAGGATATTGAACGCAACGAGCTGTTTCTGGTGGAAGGGGACTCTGCCGGGGGCTCCGCCAAACTGGCACGCGACAAGGAGTATCAGGCGATACTGCCCTTGCGCGGCAAGGTACTTAATGCCTTTGAAACCCCGCGTGACCAGCTGTTTGCCAACCGGGAAATTGCGGATATCGCGGCGTCCATCGGCGTGGACCCGCATGATCTGAGCGAACCTGCCAGCGTGCTGGCCAATCTGCGTTACGGCAAAGTCATCATTCTGTCGGATGCCGATGTCGATGGCTCGCATATTCAGGTGCTGCTGCTGACGCTGTTCTACCGCCATTTCCCGCAGCTGATTGCCGCCGGACACCTCTACGTCGCCAAGCCGCCGCTGTTCCGGGTGGATGTGGCGGGGCAAGGCAAGGCGCGCCCGGCACGCAAGCTGTATGCGCTGGATGAGGATGAACGGGATGGCATGCTGGCCCGCCTGCGTGATGAGGGCGTGAAGGCTGAAGCCATTACCGTCAGCCGTTTCAAGGGCCTGGGTGAAATGAATGCCGACCAGCTGAAGGAAACCACCATGGCGACGGATACCCGCCGCTTGTATCGGGTGTCGATTGAGGATGGCGCGGAGGCGGAGACCTTGCGTTTGATGGGCATGCTGATGGGCAAGGGTGAAGCCGCGGGCCGTCGCGAATGGATGGAACGGCATGGCAACGAAGTGGACGTGGACATCTGAAGCGGTGACGCAGTACAGGAAGAACAAGAATGAACGATTTGCATGATCTGCCCACTGCAGAAGGCAGCGATGCACCGCCGCCCGTAACGACCACTCCTGTGCTGGGGGCGGGCTTGCCGGATGATGCACTGTCGCTGGGGGCATACGCTGAGCGGGCGTATCTGGAATACGCGATGAGCGTGGTCAAGGGCCGCGCGCTGCCGGAAGTGGCCGATGGCCAGAAGCCGGTGCAGCGCCGCATCCTGTACGCCATGCGCCGCATGGGGCTTACGGCGGGTGCCAAGCACGTGAAGAGTGCCAAGGTAGTGGGTGAGGTGCTGGGTAATTATCACCCGCATGGTGATACCGCAGCCTACGATGCCATGGTGCGCCTGGCGCAGGATTTTGTGATGCGCTACCCGCTGGTGGACGGGCAAGGCAATTTTGGTAGCCGCGACGGTGATGGTGCCGCTGCCATGCGCTATACCGAAGCCCGGCTGACGCCGTTTGCCGAGCTGCTGCTGTCCGAGCTGGATCAGGGTACGGTCGATTTCATCCCCAACTACGATGGTACTAGCCAGGAGCCGGCCTTGCTGCCCGCTCGTTTGCCCATGGTCTTGCTCAATGGTGCTTCCGGCATTGCGGTGGGAATGGCGACCGAAATCCCGCCGCATAATCTGAAGGAAGTGGCCGCTGCGGCCATTGCACTGCTGGAGCAGCCGGAGCTGGATGTGGCGGCCTTGCGCAGCATGGTACCGGCACCGGATTTCCCGGGAGGCGGGCAGATCATCAGCACGGATGCCGAGCTGCAGTCGGCTTATGAGAGTGGCCGTGGCAGCATACGGGTGCGTGCCCGCTGGGAGGTGGAGCAACTGGCGCGTGGGCAGTGGCGGGTGATCGTCACCGAATTGCCACCGGGCACTTCGGCGCAGAAAGTACTGCTGGAGATTGAAGAGGCCACCAACCCACAGGTCAAGGCCGGCAAGAAGAGCCTGACCACTGAGCAGCAAACCCTGAAGACCCTGATGCAGGGGCTGCTGGACAAAGTGCGCGACGATTCCGACCAGAACAACCCGGTGCGGCTGATCCTGGAACCCAAGTCACGCACGGTGGACCCGCAGGCTTTCATGGCCGCCTTGCTCAGCCATACCAGCCTGGAAGGGACCGCTTCACTGAACCTGGTGATGCTGGGGCTGGACGGACGACCGCAGCAAAAGAACCTGAAGCAGATTCTGGCCGAGTGGGGCCAGTATCGCTGCGATACCGTGACCCGCCGCTTGCAACATCGCTTGCAACAGGTGGAAAAGCGCATCCATATTCTGGATGGCCGCATGATCGCCTTTCTGCATATCGAGGACGTGATCCGGGTGATCCGTGAATCGGATGAGCCGAAACCGGCACTGATGTCGGCGTTTGGTCTATCCGAGATTCAGGCGGAGGACATTCTGGAGATCCGGCTGCGGCAACTGGCCCGGCTGGAAGGCTTCAAGATCGAGAGCGAGCTGAACGCACTGCGCGAAGAAGAGGCCAGCCTGCGACACTTGCTGGGGGACGAAGGCGCTCGCCGTCAACTGGTGATCGACGAGATTCGTGCCGATACCGAGCGCTTTGGCGATGCACGCCGTACCCATATCGAAGCCGCTGAGCGGGCCGGCAGCAGCAAAGTGGTACCGAATGAGCCGGTGACGCTGATTGTGTCGCGCAACGGCTGGCTACGCGCACGCAGCGGCCATGGTATTGAGGCGGCCAATCTGGGCTTCAAGGAAGGCGATAGCCTGCTGGCAATGGTGGAAACCCGCACCATTCACCCGCTGCTGCTGATTGACAGCAAGGGGCGCAGCTACCAGATCGACCCGGTGGATGTGCCCACTGGGCGTGGGGACGGCGTACCGCTGAGCACCCTGGTAGAGCTGCAGGACAAAGCCAAGGTGGCGCAGGTATTCTCCGCGGCTCCTGAACAAGCCTTGCTGGTGGCCAATAGCGGCGGCTATGGCTTTGTCTGCAAGGCGTCAGACCTGATGACCCGTCAGCGCGCGGGTAAAGTGTTCATGTCGCTGGAAGCCGGCGAAGTACCATTGCCACCGTTGCCAGTACCGGAGGCACGAGATGCAGGCTGGTTTGGCTTCTTGTCTGACGCGGGCAAGCTGCTGCTGGTGTCTGCGCCGGAGATCAAGCAATTGCCCAAGGGGCGCGGCGTGATTCTGTCGACGCTGGATGCGGACGACCGCCTGGCCAATCTGTACTGGTGCGATAGTGCGCGCTTTGAGGTCAATATCACCTTGCGGACCGGACGGTCAGAAAATGTCACGCTGGAAGGTGAACGCTTTACCGAGTACACCGGCAAGCGGGCGCGCAAGGGCAAGCCTTTCCTCAAGCGCGGGCAACGGACAGACAGCTTGTTCTGACGGTTGCGTAATCCTGTTTTGCATATGCCTGTATCACGGTCAGGGCCATTTGCTAGAATGGCCCTTTTCTTTTTCAGCTGAGCATCATGATTATCGGCATTGATCTGGGAACGACCAACAGCCTGGTCGCCATCTGGCGCGATGGCAAAGCGGAACTGATACCCAATGTGCTGGGCGAAGTGTTGACGCCATCAGTGGTTGCGCTCGATGAGCAAGATCACATTCTGGTGGGCCAAGCCGCCAAGGAACGGCTGCTGTTTCACCCGGAGCGCACAGCCGCGGTATTCAAGCGCTATATGGGCACCAACCATGAAGTCCGTCTGGGCAAGCGCAGTTTCCGCGCCGAGGAGTTGTCTGCCTTTGTGCTCAAGGCCCTGAAGGAAGATGCCGAACGGTATCTGGGTGAGAGTGTCAGCGAAGCCATCATCACGGTCCCGGCCTACTTCAGCGATGCTCAGCGTAAAGCCACTCGGGTGGCGGGTGAGATGGCCGGCCTGAATGTGCAGCGCCTGCTCAATGAACCGACCGCCGCTTCGCTGGCCTATGGCCTGCACTTGGGCCCGGTCGAGAGCAAGTTTCTGGTATTCGACCTGGGCGGCGGCACCTTTGACGTTTCCGTGCTGGAGCTGTTTGACGGGGTGATGGAGGTTCGCGCCAGCGCCGGGGATAACCAGCTGGGCGGCGAAGATTTTGTGCAGATTCTGATCGAAGCCTTCCTGAAAGAAGCCGCCAAGCCCCTGATCGACCGCATTGGCACGCAACCCCTGCTGGCGCAGGCGCTGCGCAAGGAAGGGGAGCGGGTCAAGCGGCTGCTGACCAGCCAGGACGAAGCCACCTTCCTGCTGGAGTGGGAAGGCGAAAGCTATAGCTGGACGGTGAATGAAGCACGGTTTACCGTGCTGGCCGAGCCTTTGCTGACCCGCCTGCGCGGCCCGGTGGAGCGCGCCCTGCGCGATGCGCGGATTCGCTCTGCCGAGCTGGATCAGGTGGTGCTGGCGGGGGGCTCTACCCGCATGCCCATCGTGCGCAAACTGGTAGCGCGCCTGTTTGGCCGCCTGCCTGCAGTACACCTCAACCCGGACGAAATCGTGGCACGCGGTGCTGCGGTACAGGCCGGGCTGAAGATGCGCGATGCCGCGCTGGACGAAGTGGTGATGACGGACGTTTGCCCCTATACGCTGGGCATTGCTGTTTCGGAAGAGTTGTCGCACGGGCGGTATCAGCATGGCATCTTCCTGCCCATTATCGAGCGTAATGCGGTGGTGCCGACCAGCAAGGAGAAAACAGTCTCCTCCATGTACGACAATCAGGAGCTGCTGTCAGTCCGCATTTTTCAGGGCGAGTCCCGTCTGGTGCAGGACAACGTGTTCCTGGGTGAGCTGGATGTGCCGATTCCCCGTCGCCCGGCGGGCGAAGTGAGCCTGGATATCCGCTTTACCTACGATGTGGATGGTCTGCTGGAAGCGCAGATGAAGGTACCCACAACGGGCGAGATGCACCGGCTGGTGGTAGAAAAGAACCCCGGCCTGCTCACGCAGGAAGAGATCAATGCTCGGCTGGAAGCGCTGAAAGACCTCAAGCTGCACCCGCGTGAGCAATTGCCGAATACCGTGCTGCTGAACCGGGCTGAGCGCCTGTTCCAGCAGACGCTAGGCAATCTGCGCGCCGCAATCGGAGAATGGATACGCAACTTCCAGGCTGCACTGGAAACCCAAGATGAACGTATTGTCGCAGAAGCGAGGCGTGACCTGAAACGGCTACTGGATGATGTGGAGGGTGACAGCTACCTATGAGCCGCTGCTGGGAGATACTGGGTATTGAGGCGACCTCGGATACACGGCTGATCAAGCGTGCCTATGCCAAGTTGCTGAAAGTCAACCGTCCGGAAGACGATGCCGAGGCGTTCCAGCGCCTGCGCGATGCGCATGATGAGGCGCTGGCACGTGCAGCCTGGATGCTGGAAGAAGAGGAAGAGGGTGAGGCTGAGCTTGTCGAAAGCGCTACCCAAGAGGCGCCTTTGGGGTCACCTGTAACCCCGCTTGGCGAAGACGTTATCCGGAACGAGTTTGCGGCCACACTAGAAGAGGACCCCCCGCCCGCCGATGCAGATGAGCGCATTGAGCTGCACAGTGCTGACAGTACCACCACGCTTGGACAGTGGTATCAGCAAGTGCTTGCCTTGCTGGAGCAGCCGGAGGCCTTGCTGTCGGCGTTGAACGAGATCTGGACCGACCCGCGCCTGCAACTCAGTCTGGGGCAGGAGTGGGAGCGCTCGCTGCTGTATCTGTGCGCCCAGAACCCTGCCTGCCTGCCATTGCTGCTGGCTGTGGATGCGCATTACGGCTGGCGTGAGGGCCGGTCCGAGTTGCCTTTGTACCATCATCAGGCTTGGGTGGTATTACGCAAGCAATTGCTGCTGTGCGAGGTGAGTGAGACGCTGTCCAGCGCTTTGCACCAAGGCACATTCAAACTCAGAATGGCCTTGAGAATATTACAGAGCCAGTGTGCTAGTGGGCTCGAGGAATATGAATGGCTTGAGGAGCATGTGGCTACTGTCTTGTGTCTCCAGGCGTCACTGTCACTTGAGGTGCTGAATACAGTTTTTGAAAAAATGGGATGGGAGGACTACCCTTCGCATCTTCCCAAAAGCAGCCGACAGCAAATCGAGTATCTGTACAGCATGCGACGGGAGGCACAGTCCAATGCGGACTATGAAGTATTGATCAGTGACTGGCGGGCTCACGCCAAAACAAGGTTGCCATGGGGAAGAATGCACCAGCAACAGGTGATGCAGAGCTTGTTCTATCCCGTTCCTCGATGGCGACTCAAGCTGTGGGCATTGAACCACAAGGCCCAGCTGTTTGCCGAAGAGCGGATCGAGGAGATCGAGCAGTTTCCCAAACCGTTTCAGGATATGTTTAACCAGCGAGGGATAGCGTTCTGGCGTGAGAAGCATGCTCACTTGGGTCAGAACCCCGTCATGTCCTTGTCTATCTCCTGCATGATCTGTTTTTTCCTGTTGTTCTGGCTGGCAAACGGTTTGATGCTGAACCATGGTATCGCCGGGCTGCTACCGTTGCCTGTCGTGCTGAGTGCGAATGTAATACTGGCAATTATATCGGGGTTTTTTACAGCACTCGCGCTCCAAAGGTTTATCCGGCTTAATCGTGCTCTGGTGGGTTGGTTTGTGGCTTTGGATGAAGACCTGAGTGAGCGCTGGATCAATACCCATTTCCCCCGTGCCTATGCAAGTGGTTGGCGAGTGTTACTGACCTGGCGTAGTGTAGGGCTCTGGGGAGTGTTGGGACTCGGGGCGATAGTATTTGTTGTGCGAGGCGAATACATAGGCAAGTTGATATCCCTGGTTTTTGTTGGAGGCATGTTTCTGTTTCTGCTTTATGCGATCTGGGGAGGGCTTAGTGCACTGTGGGCAGGTGGGCTACGCATCTTCAACCAAGTGAGGGCGGAGCAGGGCAGTACTGAGCATGACACACCTATCTGGCTGTTTGTTATGGGGGGGCTGGTTGCGACGGTACTGACGCTTTTGGCGGTTTTGACTCCTGAGCATCCATATCGCGGAGCGATCCCCAGTGTGCAGACAATCAAACAAGCTTGTGAAGAAGCTGCCTCAGCGTCTCGTGATAGGCAGTTGGGGGCAGTGCAACGATGTGTTGAGCAGACCAGAATGGGTATTCCTCTAGCACCATCCTCCGCTCCGTAGTGCCCACAGCTTGCCCTGATGTCGCATTTTATGAAATAGTTTATATTTTTGCGACATGGGACGTGTGTCCCGGTTGTGTCATGCCACGGATGTGGCCAATGTTTCCGCTATGGATGTAGCGGGGTTTCTGGGGAAATGGAGCCGGTATGGCGGTCAAGCACTTCTTGCAGTTCAGCGATTTCACTCTGGATGAACATCAGTACCTGTTCCGACGAACCGCTGAGCTGAAGCGCCGCTGGAAAGCCGGGGAGCTGTATCGTCCGCTGTTGGGCAAGGTGCTGACCATGATCTTCGAGAAAAACTCCACCCGTACCCGGGTGGCGTTTGAGGCGGGGATGGCACAGCTGGGCGGGCATGCCTTGTTCCTTTCCAATAGTGACTCCCAGCTGGGGCGGGGCGAGCCGATTGAGGATGTGTCGCGCGTGGTGTCGCGCATGACGGACATCGTCATGGTGCGTACCTTTGAGCAGCGTATTGTCGAGCGCTTTGCGTCGGTGTCCAAAGTGCCGGTGATCAATGCATTGACCAATGAATTCCACCCCTGCCAGATTCTGGCGGACATCTTTACCTATATCGAGCATCGTGGCTCGATTGAAGGCAAGGTGGTGGCTTGGGTGGGGGATGCCAACAATATTTCCTATACCTGGCGGCAGGCCGCCAAGCTGTTCAACTTCCAGCTGCGCGCTGCCACCCCCAAGGGCTATATGTTCAAGGATGTGGATGGCGCTACCTATGATGACAAACACTTTGTACAGCTGCACGACCCGCGTGAGGCGGTGGCCGGTGCCGACATCGTGACGACCGATGTGTGTGTGTCGATGGGGTTTGAGCGGGAGTCGCTGCAGCGCAAGGTGGACTTCGAGCCGTATGAGGTGACAGCAGAGCTGATGTCGCTGGCCCGTAAGGATGCGCTCTTCATGCACTGCCTGCCGGCACACCGTGGTGAGGAAGTTTCTGCCGAGGTGCTGGATGGCCCGCAAAGCGTGGTGTGGGATGAGGCGGAGAACCGCATGCATACGCAGAAGGCCCTGATGGAGTATCTGCTGCTGGGCCAGGTGAATGATTGAGGTGGCGCGTAGCGCCACCGGGTATTGATGCACGAAAGGTAGAACATGTCTGACGTAAAAAAAGTGGTACTGGCGTACTCCGGCGGTCTGGATACCTCGGTGATTCTGAAGTGGCTGCAGGATACGTATCAGTGTGAAGTGGTTACCTTCACCGCTGACATTGGCCAGGGTGAAGAGCTGGAGCCTGCCCGCAAGAAGGCGGAGATGTTTGGTGTCAAGCAGATCTTCATTGATGATTTGCGTGAAGAGTTCGTGCGGGATTTTGTGTTCCCCATGTTCCGTGCCAACACCATTTATGAGGGTGAGTACCTGCTGGGTACCTCGATTGCGCGTCCGCTGATCGCCAAGCGTCAGATCGAGATTGCCAACCAGGTGGGGGCGGATGCGGTGTCCCACGGTGCCACCGGCAAGGGCAACGACCAGGTTCGCTTTGAACTGGGCTACTACGCCTTGAAGCCGGATGTGAAAGTGGTCGCACCGTGGCGTGAGTGGGACTTGCTGTCCCGTGAGAAGCTGCTGACCTATGCTGAAAAAGCGGGCATTCCGATTGACATGAAGCACAAGCAAGGTGGCGCACCCTACTCAATGGATGCCAACCTGCTGCACATCAGCTTTGAAGGTCGCCATCTGGAAAACCCGAGCGCCGAGGCGGAAGAAGCCATGTGGCGCTGGACGGTGAGTCCGGAAGCGGCACCGGATGAGGCAGAGTATCTGGATGTGGAATTCGAGCGTGGTGACATCGTGGCGCTGAACGGCCAGCGCATGAGCCCGGCCCAGGTGCTGACCGAATTGAACCGCCTGGGTGGCAAACACGGTATTGGTCGTCTGGACCTGGTGGAAAATCGCTATGTCGGCATGAAATCCCGCGGGTGCTACGAAACCCCGGGCGGTACCATCATGCTGCGGGCGCACCGTGCCATCGAATCCATCACGCTGGACCGTGAAGTGGCGCACCTGAAGGATGACCTCATGCCGCGTTATGCCAGCCTGATTTACAACGGCTACTGGTGGGCACCGGAGCGCAAGGCGCTGCAGGTGTTGATCGACCACACCCAGCAGACCGTCAATGGCTGGGTACGCCTCAAGCTGTACAAGGGCAATGTGATCGTGGTCAGCCGGGATTCGAAGAGCAACTCGCTGTTTGACATGAACATTGCCACCTTTGATGACGATGGCGGTGCTTACAATCAGGCCGACGCAGGTGGCTTCATCAAACTGAACGCCTTGCGCATGCGCATTGCTTCGCGCTTGAACAGCAAACGCTGATTGGGCAACGGGTTCTGCCCAAGCAAAACGCCACCGCAAGGTGGCGTTTTGGTTTAGCCCGTACTGATCACTGAACGGGGGCCAGCTGCACCAGCCCGCTGCGGCATAAGGCTTTGCGTGGAGCCGGGCGAGAAGGGCGGGGATTGCCCATGTCCAGCCGCAGCTGCTGCACTTGCCCGGCCTGCAGCTGCAATCGGATCTCAGTCAGTTGCTGCTGCTCGCACAGAAACTCTACGCTGTTGCGCTGGCTATTCAGTTCACGTGCGGCATTTTGCAAGCTTTGCAAGGGAATGGCTTGCCCTTGCTGCTGCCGCAACAAGGTGGCCAGACGAGATTGCTGCACCTGCTCGGTCAGCCGTATGGCTTGACGGAAATAGGTATCCGCATCCGTGCCAGCGCAGCTGCCATGACGGGCCCACTCATGGCGGTCCAGGTAGGACTGCACCCCCGGCATCACCTGCGCTAATTGTGCCTGGGTATCGGTTTGTGTGGCGGGCTGCGGTAGGGCCTCCCAGCGATGCTGGCGATCGTTGGCAATGGTCTCAGCGGGTATCTGGCAGTATTCGTTCTGCTGCGGCCACAACCCGTGCAAGGTCAGCGGGTGACGTGCTGCCGTGGCAGGGCACTCCGGCTTGTCGGTGTGCGTAGCACAGAAACGGGGCTGCCAGCTCAACGCCAGTACATACTCCCCAGCCGATGCAGACAGGCTGAACAGCAGGGTCAGCAGCATACCGAAGTAACGCATCGGAACTCCTCCTTTAGGTCCAGTTTCTCCCCCACTATACCGACACGCCATGATGGCTGCATGACAGATATGTGAATTGGCATTCATGTGTGCTGCATGACTTTGTATGCTAAGTAAAATCATGGGGTTGCAGCCCCGCAACACCGTGAATCAGCATTTACTTTTTTTTACCAAAGCGCTTGATTGGTGAACCTGCGTTCGGCAGAATCAAATCGACCCCTACATCAGTTAGTGGCAAGCAGTCCGATAACGAAGGAGATACGATGAAACACAGCAAGATTGCTTTGGCAGTGTTCGGCGCATGCGCCAGCCTGTCTGTCTTGGCAGACAGCGAGAATGTGGAGATTTACGGCAAGATCAATATGTCGGTGGAGAGCATCAGCGCCAAGGGCGCGAGTACGCCAGTCACGTATTCTGCTGCTTTTACAGGGATGAACGGGTCAACACCTACCTTTGGTACGGTAAACATTGGTGGGCAGAATACGCCATCCATGATGCGCGTAACCGATAACGCTTCCAACTTGGGCTTTAAAGGGCGTGAAGATCTGGGGAACGGCTTGGAAGCTATCTGGCAGATTGAATCTGCCATCAGTCCTGATGGGTCGGGTCTGGGCACCAACAATATTGATGCCAACGGGACGTACACCAGTAACTCTTCCACCAAACTGGGCTCCTCAACCACCTTTGTTGGTCTGAAGTCGGACGATTATGGTCAGGTCCGCTTGGGGCATCTGCCGGTTTACTACCATGAGCACCTGTTTGTGGGTGATTTGGCCGGCGGTAAATCCTCCATTTCGTTGACTACGATGGGGCTATTCAATAGTGCGGGCGAGCAGTATGTCCCTTTCCTTGCTAATGCAGCGAAGACAGGCGTGGGTGGGTCAGCTGGCTACATAGGCGGTCGCCTCGATAATGTACTGGAATACACCACACCGAAGTTTGGTGGTTTCCAGTTCCGCGCTGCTTACGCAACGGCTGAAAACAAGAGTACCAATGGTACGAACGAGCGGACATGGGCTTTGCATGGTGGCTATAACAGTGGCCCGTTTGCACTGGGCTTGGATTATATCCGCCGTTTGGATGGAGCTACCGTCATTACTGGCTCAGGCTTGGAACCGGGTCATGGTTCGAATGGCTCGCTGGGCACAGCCTTGGCCGACATGCTATTCAATTCTTTTGGTACGAGGCATATTGCGCTAGATCCTAATGGTACAGCTCTGAGCCCCTCCATCCTTAATGCTAATGCAACAGTCGGTGGCGGGAACCAGTCAACTCAGACTGGCGTGAAGCTGTCAGCCAGCTACCTGTTCAATGGTGCTACTCGCATTGGCTTTATTGTTGAGCGGGTTAAGTACAATGCCAACCCTAACCCGAAGTTGATGGGGCTGGTCAATAAGGTAAGGGCTAATGGCTATTCCGTCAACCTCGCACCATCCCGTACAGCGTGGGCGCTGACGGCTAGCCACAGCTGGGGCAAAAATAACGTCTATGCGACCTATGGGCGTGCTGGAAACCTGTCAGGTACCACTGAAACTGGCTCCCAGTATCTGGGTCTGTCATACGCCTATGACCTGTCCAAGCGCACCACGCTGTACGCGTCCTATGCCCAGTTCAAGAACCAGAAGAACGCCGCATACAACTTCTTCATCAACGGTCGCGCACCGGGTGTGGATTACAGCGGCAACAACAGCAGCACCTTCACCACTGCCCGTGGTTCGGACCCGCGCAGCATCCAGATCGGTATCCAGCATACCTTCTGATCGCGGTTAGGGTTAGAATGAACAAGGCACGCCTCGGCGTGCCTTGTTTGTTTTGAGGAGGTGTGATGCGAGGGTGGGGTGTGGTACTGGTATTGAGTGCGTTTCTGCTGGCCTGCAGCGCAGTGCCGCCAGGCGGGGGACGCAAGGCGGAAGCCATGCCCAAACCGGTGGCTGAGCCCACAGCTCCGCCGGGTATTCGCTGGCAAGCGGTGCCGTGGCCTGTAGCTGCAGGGCAGCTGGAGACGGCAGGCCTGCAACAAGCTTGGCAGCTTAATTGCCAGGGGGGCAGCAAACTGCACGAAGCCTTGCGGGCAGCCTGCCAGCAATGGCCGGTGCTACCGCTTTCCGTATTGCAAGACCCGGCTCGCTTCACCCTGTACCGGGTCAGCAGCACCGAAGGGCAGGCAGAGGGGATGCTGACCGGCTACTATGAGCCCTTGCTGCAAGGTAGTACCAATCAGACCGCCCGCTTTCGTTATCCGGTGTATGGCACACCGAAAGACCTGCTGACGGTTGATTTGGGAGCCTTGTATCCCACGCTCAAAGGCAATCGTATTCGGGGCCGGCTGGAGGGCAAGCGGGTGGTGCCTTACTTGAGCCGTGCCGAGATCGATGCTGGCAAACTGCCTGCCGATACCCCGATTCTGGCCTGGGTGGACGATCCGGTAGATTTGTTCTTTCTGCACGTACAAGGGTCGGGGCGTATCCAGCTGGCGCAAGGCGGGCAACTGCGCCTGGGCTATGCCGAGCAGAATGGCCACCCTTATGTGTCGATTGGTCGCGAGCTGGTGCAGCGTGGCGAGATGACCGCCGCCAGTGCCTCCATGCAGGGCATCAAGCAATGGGCGCAACGTAATCCGGACCGGGTGGCTGCGCTGCTGGGCAGCAACCCTAGCTATGTGTTCTTCAAACCCATGCCGGCCAGTAACGATGGCCCGCTGGGCAGCCTGGGTGTGCCGCTGACGGCGGGCTACAGCATTGCAGTCGATCCGCAAAGCATTCCGCTGGGTACGCCAGTGCTGCTGTCCACCCGCTTGCCGGGTTTGGAGCAGCCGGTGTGGCGCCTGGTGATGGCGCAGGATACTGGCGGCGCTATCCGCGGCACGGTGCGGGCTGACCTGTTTACCGGTTTTGGCGAGGCCGCGGGAGAGCTGGCGGGCAAGATGCGCCTGCCCTTGCAGTACTGGGTTGTATGGCCTGCCGGGGCCGCAATACCTGCCGGCGTGACCGCCATTCCTTGACAATGGTTGCTGCGGGTTCAGGCTGCCGACCACAGCAGCAACCAGTCGATCCATGCCCGGCAAGAGCCCATCCGGGTGGTGTGCCGCGCCAAGCTTGACGATCGCCAGCTGGCGGGAGGGGATGATCACCACAAATTGCCCCATGAACCCCATGCCAAAGAAGGTATCCGCTGGGGCATGGGGAAGTCCCCAAGGCATGCCCCAAGGCGCGTCGCCCTCTCCTTGTTGCAGCCAGAAGCCTGCCGCATAGCCGGTAGAGAGGGTCTGGCGTGTGCTGTAGGCCACCCAACCTTCGGGCAGGATGCGTTGACCGTTGATCACGCCATCATTCAAATAAAGCTGACCAAAGCGCGCCCAGTCACGTGCGCTGGCATGGAAGCTGTTGGCACCGAGTGGTGTACCGGTGAGGTCAAACTCCATCAAGGCCTGTTGCATCCCGATGGGGTGAAACAGCTGCTGTTCGGCAAATTGCCGCACGGCGGCTGGCGTGCCACCTGCCTGGTCACGGATAAGCCGGGACAGCAAGGCAAAGTGACCATCAGAATAGGTCCAGGTGCTGCCCGGGGGCTGAAGCAGGGGGAGGCTCGCAGCATAGGCGGCGGTATCACGCTCAAGATAGGTCAGGCGACTGTCTGTATCGTAGCCGCTAAAGTTTTGCGCCATATCCAGCCCACTGTCCTGTCGTAGCAGGTGATCAATGGTCAAGGCATGGCGCGGGTCCGACGGGTCTGGCCACAGGCTGCCCAGCGGCTCCGCGACGTGCAGCTTGCCTTGCCGTACCAGAATGCCGATCAGCGCGTTGGTCACCGACTTGCTGAGGGAAAAACCATGGAAGCGGCTGTCCGGGCCAAAGCCAGGTGCATACCGCTCGGCGATGATCTGCCCGTTCTGCATGATGACTATGGCCTGAGTGTGCTTAAAAGGAGCCTCTTTGTGTTCCGCGAAAGCGTCGTCTAGCGCGTGCTGCAGCGGGGCAGACGGGGTGAGCGTCAGCGCAGGCTCTGGCAAAGCCGAGGAGCTTGACCAACCCGGCCATTGCCGGAGGGTGGCTTCATCCTGTTCATCGCGTACCAGCATGCAGCCCCAATTCGGGTGATAAACCGACTTGCTGTGATACAGACCCAGTAGCCGTGCCTCAACCTGCTGCTGTGGCCTGTCCACACGATAACTCAGCAAAGGGTCGGCGGTAGATAGACCCGGCAAGGCTGCCACCCGTTGCTGATACGCCTGATCCTCGGCTTGCCCATTGACAAACACTTGTCCGCACAGCTCCCGGCTGGTGTAGGCGCTGGCCACCCGCATGGGTTGGTCAATGCCACAAGCCACCAGCAAGACGGATATCAGGGCGATCAATAACAAGCGTTTGCGCATGGCGTGCTCCAGCAAGGACGATGAGGAGTGCGCAGTGTCAGCGGATGGGCCGTGATGTCTCGCCGGATCTTGAAAACGGCTGGTCAAATCCTGAAAACGGTGCTCAGGCCATGCTTTGGCGATACGCCTGAGGGGTGAGTTGGGTCGCTGCCTTGAAGGCCCGGTTGAATGGCCCCAGCGACTGGAAGCCCGCTTCGAAGGCAATGTCGACGATAGAACGGTTTTGCCATGCGGGATCGACCAGCAGCTGCTTGGCGGATTCGATCCGGTAATGGTTGATGAATTGGTTGAAGTTGCGGAAGCCCAGCTGCTGATTGATCAGTTGTCGGAGCCGGTATTCCGGTATGCCAAGCCCGACAGCCATGCGACCCATGGTCAGGTTATCCTGTCGATGCCAGACTTCCCGCAGCATGCTGTCCAGTAAACGCTGCAACAGCTGCTTCTCAGCCGCGTCTGTCGGAGTGGGGGGTGGTGAAGGCGGGGCCGTCGCGGGTTGCAGCAAGGGGAGCAGACGCGTCAAGCGGCAGGCCGCGTACAGACAGAGCAGCAACAGCACCAGCGTATCCAGCAAGGCAAACTCGGTGAGTGTGGCAAGGGCTGGCCAGAATTGCGCCAGGGTGCGCAACACGGCATAGAGACTGGCAGTGATAGCCAGCTGGACACGTAATTGTCTGCGCATTGTCAGCAGGTCACCTGACCAGCCTTGTATGACAGGCACAAGTGCCAAACCGGCAAATAACAGGTTGGCACCATCATGCAAACCGAGCAGAAAATGAAAGTCTGGATCGCCTGCCAGATGGCAGCGCAGGCCGCCCATCAACACCAGCAGTGACCAGAGCAGGATGTGGTGAGCGCGAAGCCGGAAGCTATCCATAAACCAGCTGCAACTGACGAGCCACAGCACAACCGCATTACCGCCTGACAAGGCCGCCAGCCCCCATTGCCATGGTGTGTCATCCGGGATCAGTTGCGGGGTGTTATGCAATAGCCAGCTGGTGGTACCAATCATCAACAACGCCGCGAGCTTTCCGGAGAGCGCCTGGCGGGCCAGGTGCATGGATAAAAACAGCAGCAACCCTATGATCGTGCCACGCAGCAGCAGGAGCCACGGTGCAATCATGATGTGCTACCGAGCAGTGCATGCACGTCCTGCAGTAGCGCAGGCAAAGGCTCGCCACTTTGTGCGCGAACGATGGCCCCATCCACCACCAGCGCCGCACGCTGTGCCCAGAGGGGGACGGATGTGCTTGCATGCAAGGTAGCCAACCGCTGGATCATGTCCTGTTTGTGCGCACGACAGCACACTGCCACCTCGGGCCACTCATGGGCCAGCTCAGTTACGGCGTTGATGAAGGCGCAGCCCCGGAAGTCCGGTGCGGTAAACCATTCCTGCATGGCGTGTGTCAGGCAGGTTGCGGGCGAGACAGCGGGGCCTCCATGGCGCAACAAGGCTTCATCCAGCCAGTTCATCCACAACTGGTGGCGGTAATCAAGGTAGGCCATCACCAGCGCCTGCTTGCTGGGAAAATGGCGATAGAGGGTGACCTTGGTTACACCGGCAGCAGCAATGACGCGGTCGACCCCGGTTGCACGGATGCCTTGTTGATAGAACAAGTCGTGTGCGGCAGTCAGGATGCGCTCGCGGGCGCTGAGAGAGACGGTCATGATGCGTGAATTGTAGACGAACCTGTCTACTTGTTGTTAGACTTGAATCAAGTAGACAGGTCTGTCTACACAACATGGATAGGGAGGGGCGATGTTCTGGCGCAAACTGAAAGGTGAAGGGGCCAATCGGCCACCACGGCCGGCATGCCGCAGTATTCTGCTAGGCGGGGCAGGTGGGGCTTTGGCCATCCTGCTGCTTGGCCATATAGGCCAGTGGGGGCACTGGAGCTTGTTGCTGGGCTCGTTTGGCGCATCATGCGTGCTGGTGTTCGGCTATCCGGATCTGCCGTTCTCGCAGCCTCGCCATGTGCTTGCCGGGCATGTGCTCAGCTCGCTGGTAGGCTTGCTGTGCCTGCACTTGCTGGGGCCATCGCTATGGGCTGCAGCACTGGCGGTGGCGCTGGCCATCATGCTGATGATGGCTCTGAACGTCGTGCACCCCCCTGCGGGCTCCAATCCGGTGATTGTTTTTCTGACCCAGCCAGGCTGGTCTTTCCTGCTGACGCCGACAGCGGCAGGGGCCGCATTGCTGCTCGTGCTGGCGGTGCTCTACCATAATCTGACCCGCAAGGCCGCTTATCCCAAGTACTGGTAATGCTTTAAAAACTGTACGTTATGGTCACTTGCGCTCAGGACTGAAGCCGAGGTTCAATATGGGACACTCAGTCCAGTCTGGAGAAAAGCATGGAAGTGACCGTCCGAGCCATTGGCTATGTTGAAGGCATTCGCCCGCACGCCGAGGATGATTTCTGGGGGGGCGAAGAAGCGGTCATCAGCCTGACGGAAGACTATAGCGCCGAGGCGTTGCAAGGGCTGGACAGCTTCTCACATGTGGAAGTGCTGTTTTTGTTTCACGAGGTGGACCCAGCCAAGATCGTGCATGGCGCGCGCCACCCCCGCAACAACCCAGAATGGCCTGCGGTGGGGATTTTTGCCCAGCGCGGCAAAAATCGCCCCAATCGCATCGGCAGCACCATCTGCCGTGTGATCCGGGTGGAGGGTAAGCGGCTGGTGGTCGCCGAGCTGGACGCCATCAACGGTACGCCGGTGCTGGACCTCAAGCCGGTGATGCAGGAGTTTCTGCCCAGGCAAGCCGTGCAGCAGCCCGCCTGGTCTCATGAGCTGATGCGGGAATACTGGCTCACCCGCGAGCGCTAAGCGTATTGCCTCCGGGCAAGCAGGGGTTGGCCCACGCTGGCAGCGGCTGCTGCATATCCGGCTGTGCCGTCTGGATGGCCTGCTGCAACCGCTGGATGGTAGCTTCAGGATCGCGCGACTCGGTTACCGCGCGAATCAGGGCGACGCCCGCCGCCCCGGCCTGCCGTGCCGCTGCAATATTGCTGCTGTCCAGCCCACCAACGGCGATCACCGGCAGGGACAATAACTGGCACCAGTAGTACAGATTGTGCAGCCCTTGCGCCTGCCAGGGCATCTGCTTGCTGGTGGTCGGGAACACCGGGCCACAGGCCAGATAGCTGGGCTGGATGGGCAAGGCCCGGCAAACTTCCCAATAACTATGGCTACTGAGGCCCAGGCGCAGGCCTGCAGCGGCCAGGCGAGGCAGATCGGCTTGCATCAGGTCTTCCTGCCCCAGGTGTACACCGTAAGCACCTTCCTCCAGGGCCAGCTGCCAATGGTCATTGATGAACAGCTGCGCCCCTGCTGCTGCTGCAAGCTGCACGCTGGTACGTATTTCGGATCGTAATCGCTCGGTACTCTGGTTTTTGATGCGCAACTGTACCGTCCGCACCCCGGCACGCAATACACGGGCGACCCAGTCGGCACTGTCCACAATCACGTACAGCCCAAGGTCCGGATTACTGAGGCGGGGGAAGGCTTGCATGGGTGCGGGCGTGGCCTGTAGTGACAGCGCGGGCAAATGGCCGGGATGTTGGGCAAAGCCGGGGCTGAGATGCACCGGCCCACGACCGCTTCCGGCGGCATAGCTGTGTTGCAGCCCTTGTTGCACCGCCATTTTGGCCAGTATGACGGCATCGGCCGCAGGGTGGCCGTGCGCCAGGGCCGCAGCGATGGCGGATGCAAAGCTGCATCCGCTGCCATGGCTATGAGGGGTGTCTACCCGCGGCAGGTTGAGCCAGCCCTGGGCCTGAGGGGAGAGCAGGTAATCCTGGCTCTGGCTGCCCGTGCAGTCGCCCCCAGTAATCACCACCGTTTGCTGCGGATGGTACTGCAAGCGCCGGGCGCAGGCTTCTACGTCATGATCAGTGTGCAGCGGGGGCATACCGGCCAGGCGGGCTGCCTCTTGCCGGTTGGGTGTCAAGACACAGGCGGCAGGCAGCAAGTGTGTCTGGTATGCCTGTAGCAGTGCATCATCGGCAAAGCTGTGGCCGCTACTGGCTGCCAGCACAGGGTCGACCACCAAGGGGTGCGCGCCATGCTGCTGGCGCAGACGTTCAATCCATTCCACGATGTGCATCAGATGCGCGGCGTTGCCCAGCATGCCGGTCTTGATGGCGCGCGGCGGCAGGTCTGCTGCCAGCGCCTGGCATTGTGCGTTCAGCATGGTCGGGCTGACCGCTTCGACCCGCTGCACGCTGGTGGAATTCTGTGCGGTGAGCGCGGTAATCACACTGGCGCCGTGGCAATGCAGGGCGTCAATCGCCCGCAGGTCGGCCTGGATGCCGGCACCGCCACCGCTATCACTACCGGCAATGGTCCAGACGATGGGGCGGTAGGGAATGTTCATAATAGCAAAGGGTTCCCGGTGACGGGGGTGGTGGCGACAGCCATCGGCTGGCAGGGCATGATGCCCGCCTCCCAGGCCAGCCGCCCGGATTCGATGGCCAGCCGGAAGGCCTGGGCCATGCGCACCGGGTCTGGCGAGTGCGCTACTGCAGAATTGAGCAATACGGCGTCAAAGCCCAGCTCCATGGCTTGCACGGCATGGGCCGGGGTGCCAATACCCGCATCAACCACCAGAAAGACGCCGGGCAGGCGCGCGCGCAAGGTACGCAGTGCCCACGGATTGAGCAAGCCCTGGCCAGACCCGATGGGGGCACCCCACGGCATCAGCACCTTGCAGCCTGCATCGACCAGTCGCTGGCAGCTCACCAGATCATCAGTGCAATAAGGGAAGACCTCAAAGCCATCGGCCAGTAATTGCCGGGTGGCTTCGAGCAATTCCACCGGGTCCGGTTGCAGCGTGTAGTCGTCGCCCACTACTTCCAGCTTGATCCAGTGGGTATTGAACAGTTCCCGGGCCATGTGTGCCAGCGTGATGGCTTCCCTAGCGGTGCGGCAGCCCGCCGTGTTCGGCAGGAGTCGCGCGCCACTGTGCTGAATGATCCGGTAGAAATCACTGGGCAGGCTGCCGGGCTGCAACTGCCGCCGCAGGCTGACGGTCACCAGCTCACTGCCCGCTGCTGCGATGGCTTGCTGCAGGATCAGAGGGGAAGGGTAAGCGGCGGTGCCGAGGAAGAAGCGGCTACGCAGGGTTTGCCCGGCCAGAGTATAGGACATGGCTTAACCTCCAACGATGGGCTGAAACGTCAGCACCACATCGTGTGCCTGCAGCGTGTGGTGGGCGCGTTGGGCGCGTGGGACAAACTGGCCGTTGACGGCGGTAGCGACGCTATCGGCGGCAATGTCGTGCCGTTCCAGCAGCATCAGCAGGGTCAATGGGGCGGGCAGTTCCACCGGCTGCTCGTTGAGGTGCAGGCGTATCGTGCTCATGCGGCATGCTCCTGCGCCAGATGCGTGATGGCTTGCTCCACCAGCGCGGGCGCCAGCAGCCAGCCGTGGCGAAACAGGCCGTTGATGTGAGTCAGCCCAGCCTGCTGCTGCAACACCGGCAGATTGTCCGGCAGCGCCGGGCGCAGGTGGCTGTGCGCCGCAATCACCCGAGCTTCCGCCAGTGCCGGGATGACACTGTGGGCGGCACTCAGCAGCTCTACGGTGCTGCGTAGCGAGGGTGGGGAGCGGTCTTCACTCTCCAGTTCACTGGCCCCCACCATAATGTGTTCACCGGCACGAGGCACCAGATAGACGCGATAGCGCGGATGCAGCAAGCGCAAGGGGCGTGTCAGCACCACTCCAGGGGCATGCAGGGTGAAAATTTCCCCTCGCACGCCGCGCAAGGGCAGGTCTGTGCGCGCACCCAGGCCACGGGTATCGAATACCCAGTCAAAGGGGCGTGTCTCGTGTTCAAGCTGGACTTGCCCTGGCTTTGTAGCGTGCACCGTACAGCCCCAATGGGCGCGTGCGCCATGCTGCTGGGCATCCGCCCATAATGCCTGCATCGCCAGCGTGGGGTGCAGATAACCTTCGGTGGACAGTGGCCAGCCCATGAGCTGCGGTGCCAGCGCAGGCTCTAGCGCATGCAGCTCAGTTTTGCTGAGGGTGGGAGGGGTTTGCCAGTCCGGGGCTTTGTGCTTGAGTTGCTGCAAGATGCGTTCTGCACTGCCCCTATCCTGCGGGAAGGCCAGCAGCAGGCTGCCTTCCGCCGCGAAGGGGACTGTCTGCGCAAGGGCAGGCAGCCAGCGTGACCATAAGGCCAGCGAGCGCATGCCCAGCGTGTAGACCTCGTGATTGCCGCATTCCAGCTCGGCCAGCGGGCTGAGCATGCCGGCGGCCACCCAGCCGGTGGCCAAAGGTGCATCGGCGTGCGGGGCCGCATCGAATACCTCGACCTGCTGACCGTTCCGTGCCAGACGGCTGGCCAGCAGCCGCCCCAGCACCCCCGCGCCGACGATGCCGACGCGCAGGCTCATGGCTGCTGCTCCGGCACATACAGTTCACTGCCGCGCTGGCGGAATTCCACCGACTTTGCCTGCATGCCTTGTTGCACCGTCTCCGCTGTCGCCTGCGATTGCTGTCCAGCGTACTCGCGCACTTCCTGACTGATTTTCATCGAGCAGAATTTGGGGCCGCACATGGAGCAGAAGTGTGCCACTTTGGCGCCTTCCGCCGGTAGCGTTTCATCATGAAAGCTGCGTGCGGTTTCCGGGTCCAGCGACAGATTGAACTGGTCCTGCCAGCGGAATTCAAACCGTGCTTTGGACAAGGCTTCATCGCGGAAGCGGGCCGTGGGGTGCCCTTTGGCCAGGTCTGCAGTATGTGCTGCAATCTTGTAGGCGATGATGCCTTGCCGAACATCATCCCGGTCCGGCAGACCCAGATGTTCCTTGGGGGTGACGTAACACAGCATGGCGGTACCTTGCCAGGCGATCATCGCAGCACCAATGGCGCTGCTGATATGGTCGTAACCAGGGGAAATGTCCGTGGTGAGCGGTCCCAGGGTGTAGAACGGCGCTTCGTGGCAGTGTTTGAGCTGTTCGTCCATATTGGCCTGGATCAGGTGCATCGGCACATGGCCCGGTCCTTCCACCATGGTCTGCACATCGTGCTTCCAGGCCAGGTGGGTCAATTCACCCAGCGTGTGCAGCTCGGCAAACTGGGCCTCGTCATTGGCGTCGGCACCAGAGCCGGGCCGCAGGCCATCGCCCAGCGAGAAGCTGACATCGTATTGCTTCATGATGTCGCAGATGTCCTCGAAATGGCTGTAGAGGAAGTTTTCCTGATGGTGGGCAATGCACCACTTCGCCATGATGGAACCGCCGCGTGACACAATGCCGGTACGCCGCCCGACGGTAAGCGGAATGTAGGCCAGGCGCAGCCCGGCATGAATGGTGAAGTAATCCACCCCTTGTTCGGCTTGCTCGATCAAGGTGTCACGAAACAGCGGCCAGCTGAGGTCTTCGGCAATGCCGCCGACTTTTTCCAGTGCCTGATACAGCGGCACGGTACCAATCGGCACCGGCGAGTTGCGGATGATCCAGTCGCGGGTGGTATGGATGTGCTTGCCGGTGGAGAGGTCCATCACCGTATCGGCCCCCCAGCGGATGGACCACACCAGCTTTTCGACTTCCTCCTCAATGCTGGACGTCACTGCGGAATTGCCGATGTTGGCGTTGACCTTGACCAGAAAATTCCGGCCAATGATCATCGGTTCCAGCTCGGTATGGTTGATATTGGCCGGGATGATGGCGCGGCCACGCGCCACTTCATCCCGCACGAATTCAGGGGTGATCTCGTCGGGCAGTACAAAGCCCATGCCTTGCGGGGCCAGTCTTTGCTGGCGGGGCAGGTTGGCCTGGTATGCCTGCAACCACGCCCGTTTGCCGTTCTCCCGCAGCGCCACGTACTCCATCTCCGGGGTGATGATGCCGCGACGGGCATAGTGCAGCTGGGTGACATTGCGGCCGCTACGCGCCCGACGGGGTTGCCGTTGCAGGCCTGCCGTTTCTTGCCGTAAGAGTTGCAGGCGCGCGGCGTCAGCATCACGGCTGCCATCGTCCAGGCTTTGCAAGGGACGGCCCGCATAGGCTTCGCTGTCTCCGCGTGCTTCCAGCCAGGCAAGCCGAGGGTTGGGCAGACCCTGGCGGATGTCGATCCGGCTATCGGGGTCGGTATAGGGGCCAGAGGTGTCGTACAAGGCAACTTGCTCACCATTGCTGAGCGAGACTTCGCGCAACGGTACGCGCAAGTCCGGGTAATGCTGGCCGTTGAGCCAGCCTTTACGTGAAGCAGGCAGAGGTGTCGTGGTGAGCGTTTGCAGCTGATCGAAAGCCAGGGCTTCCGGATTGCGAGGGGCGTTCATGCGGACCATCCTTTCAAGGCAACGAGGACGGTTGCACCGAAAGGAAGACCGGACGCAGTCAGGGCGAGGCCTGGCCGATATCCGTGTGCTCTTCTTACGTCGGTACGAACCGATTCAAGTTCACGGGTTCGGCAGATGCCATCTCAGCGAACAGCCATTGGCTGCCCGCACCCCGGAGCGCCGACCACTCTAAGTCAAAGCATCGGGCGGTGTCAACGCATGCGCGCGGTGTACGCTATACTGAATTGAAGACGTCCCAGGAGGTCTGATGAAGTACTTGGTGGGTGTGCTGATCGGTGCATGGCTAATGGGTGGGGCGGTACAGGCCGAGACCCTGAGGGTGGCTTACTTCGAGCAAGGTGATGTACCTTTTGTCATCCGTGATGGTAGCAAAGGCAAAGGGATTTTCCCGGACTTGATGGCGGCCATCGCACGCGTCAACGGCGACACGCTAAGTGTCCGCTTCCTGCCGAATGCCCGTATTCAGGGGGAGTTCGATCAAGGTTTGCTCGATCTAGAGGTTGGCGCAAACCCGGCCTGGCGTAAGGAGGCCAAAGTGCCCGGGCTTTATAGCATCTCCTTTGGTTTGGCCCGAACAGTGCTGTGCTATCGATTAGGGGTGCATCGCACAAAGGATCAGGTGGAAGATTTCGCGGGCGAGCGCATTGGAACCATAGCGGGTTATCACTATCCAGAATTTGAAGCCGCTTTTAACAGCCATCTGGTATCGCGAGAGAATGTGGACAATCCACGCAATCTATTGCTGATGCTGAATGCCAAGCGGTTTAAGCAGGTCTTTGTCAGCAAGCAGGTCAAGGACTATTGGCAAGCACAGGATCGAGCGAGCTATGGCTGTCAGGAAGGCAGAACGGTCGATCAGGCCGAGATGATGATCCGGGTACACCCTGCGCGCAGCAATATTTTGCCCAAGCTCAATGCTGCCATAGAGTCATTGCGAAAGAGTGGCGAACTGGATACCATTTTTCGGCGCTATGCATCTTGAAGCCACCCCGTTTGGGATCATGCCAAGTTGTTCCGTAAGTGTTCTGCCATCAGGTCGATGAAGCTGCGTACCTTGACCGAGCCGTATTTGCTCTCCCGATGCACGATATGCACGGGTAGAGGGGCGGGTTCGTATTCCGGCAAGATGATGCGTAATGCATCAGTACTGAGCTCGGAGGTGATCTGATAGGAGAGCAGCCGGGTGATGCCCAGCCCGCAGCGGGCCGCTTCAATCGCCGCGTCGTTGCTGGTAACGGTCAGACGGGGTTTGAGGCGTATGCCTTGTAGCTCGTCCGGGCCTGCAAATTTCCACTCCACGCTGGGGGAAACATGGCTTGCGGCAATGATGGTGTGCTGACGTAAGGCAGCGGGGTCTGCCGGTTCGCCATGCTGTGCCAGATAGTCTGGTGAGGCGCACAGCACCCGCCTGACTTCCCCAACCCGGATGGCTTTCATGGCGGAATCCGGTAGCGCGCCGATGCGGATGGCGACATCCATACCTTCTTCCAGCAGGTTGACCACCCGGTCCAGAAACAGGGCCGCCACTTCCATGTCTGGATAACGCTGCAGATAGTCGACAATGCCCGGCATCACATGCAGCTTGCCGAACAATACCGGAGCGGTGACGGCCAGATGCCCGCGCGGGGTGGCATTGATACCGGCGGCAGCCTCGTCGGCTTCATCGACTTCGGCCACGATGCGGCGGGCATCGTCCAGGTAGCGCTGGCCTGCTTCGGTAACCCGCACATGGCGGGTGGTCCGCTGCAGCAGCTTGACGCCCAGGCGTTGCTCTAGTGCTGAAATGGCGCGGGTGACGGCGGGAGGCGACATGCCCATGCGCCGTGCACCCGCCGCAAAGCCTTCCTCTTCTGCAACGGCAATGAAGACAGTCATCAAGTGGAGGCGGTCCATGTGATAGTTCCATTGAGTGGAATGATAAATTCCATTTTACGCTTATTCTTCTTTTTCGTGGTTAATGGCAAAGTGGCGTCACTCGCTGATGTCGTGCAGTTCACAGCAAACCGCACCACATCGGCGTCATGTTCAACCGGAATGGCCGGTGACGTGCAAATTAACGCTACTGAAAGGAAACACCATGATCAAGAAATCTTACGCGCTGTTGCTGGCCTCTACCGTTGCCCTGATGGTGGCTGCACCGTCGGCCATGGCGGATACGCCCAAGACCATGAATGGCGTGACCACCATTCACCTGACCGAATACAACGGCTATTTTGCTGCCGATGAAACCCTGACCGGCCTGAAGCCGGGCACCTACGACTTTGTGGTGACCAATAAGGCGGGCAAGTTTGTGGGCTTCAATGTGCAGGACCAAAAGTCGCACGAACTGCTGGGGGGGTTTGGCCTGAATCCGGGTGAAACCAAGACCGCTCGCGTGGAAATCAGTGCCAATGGTTTCCGCTACCGCTGCCCGATCAATGTTACGCCGTGGTATGACGTTGACATGACCAAGTAAGGGGTGGGCTAGACGGGCCGGTTCCGGTGGGGGTGAGCCACCGGTTCCGGCCCGTTTGGCATTGGATTTTCTGATGGTGAAACGTGAGGGGTGGTCTATGCTGAAACTTCATGACCGGGGGGTAAACCATGTTTGGAAAGTCAGCAAAATTGGCGCAAGCCGAACAGCAAATCCAGTCTTTGCAAGTTCAGCTGATTCAAAAAGAACAAGAAGCCAGCGCGTTGCAGGATGAGCTGGCCCAGCTACGCATGCAACTGGGGCTATCTGGTGACAAGCAGGCAGAAACCCATGCCCTGATTGGCCAGATGCAGAAAATGGCTGAGTCGATGACCAACGCGCAGGGCAGCATGGGGCAGTTGGCGCAGGGGATGCGCGAAGAGCGTGACCGTGCCTGCGAAATTTCGGATGTGACCCAACGCTGTACCGCCAGCATCCGTGACATTGCCAGCCAGCTGGGCTCGCTGGCGCGGGATTCCTCTGTCGCGGCCAGTCAGGTCGCCGAGCTGGATGCGCGCGCACAGCAGATTGGCGGCATCGTGCAGATGATCAAGGAAGTGGCCGACCAGACCAATTTGCTGGCCCTGAATGCGGCGATCGAGGCCGCACGAGCAGGGGAGACCGGGCGCGGCTTTGCCGTAGTAGCGGACGAAGTGCGCAAACTGGCGGAGCGTACCACGCAGGCGACAGTAGAAATCTCCACCCTGGTGGCGGGTATTCGGGATGACAGTAGCAGCAGTCGTCAGCAAATGGAAACGCTGGCCAGTCAGTCCGGCACCTTTAGCCAGAATGGTAGCCAAGCGGCTCAGAGCATGGACGAGCTGCTGACGCTGGCGACCACGGCCCAGCAATCCACCCAGCGATCATCCCTGCGTGGTTTTTGTGAAGTGGCCAAGATTGATCATTTACTGTTCAAGCTGCGGGTGTATCGCATCCTGTTTGGCTTGAGTCAGGAGGGGGCGGACGACTTTGTCGACCACTTCCAGTGCCGACTCGGGCAATGGTACTACCATGGTGAGGGCAAACAGTATGCCCACATGCCAGCCTATCGAGACATGGATAACCCGCACCAACAATTGCATCAACATGTCCTTGCTGCCATTACCCACCATCAAGCGGGTGAAACAGCCGCCATGCTGGATGCGGTGCAGCGTATGGAAACCAGTGGCGCCCTGGTGCTTGAAGCCCTGGAGCGAATGGCCTCAACCAATCAGTGATACCGCTTATGAGTGATACCCAACACAGGCCAACACCCTCCGGTTTGTTGCGCAGTCTGCTATTGATGGCGTGGATGGTGGAGGCCCGTGACCCCTATACCGGTGGCCACCTTTGGCGGGTGGCTCGCCTGTCAGAAGTGCTGGCCGAAGCTGCTGGCCTGCCTGAACGAGAGGTTCAGCGCATTGCGCTGGCTGCCTTCCTGCACGATATGGGCAAGATCGGCGTACCGGATGCCATCTTGCGTAAACCTGGCAAGCTGGACGATGAAGAATACCTTGCCATCAAGCAGCACCCGGATATCGGTTTGCGCTTGCTGCAACCTCACCCCTTGTCCAGCCTGGCCTTGAGCGTGGTATATCACCATCACGAAATGCCGGATGGCAAGGGCTACCCGATGGGGCTGAGCGGGCAGGATATTCCACTGGATGCCCGTCTGGTGGGTATTTGCGACGCGTTTGACGCCATGACCAGCCACCGGCCTTACCGGCAAGGCATGCCGGTAGAGCGTGCCCTGGCGATTATTGAAGGCGCGCTGGGTCAGCAGTTCGATGCCGAGCTGGGCGCACTGTTTGTGGCACTGGGCCGACAGGGGCGCTTTGCCGATATTGTTGGCTACAGCGATGAAGGCATCCCGCTGGCGCACTGTGTGGATTGTGGCCCGGTATTGCAGCGTTATCGCAGCACCCAGTCTGGTGACCATAGCTGGTGCCCGGCTTGTCAGGCCGGTTATCGTTGGCAACAAACCGCCGTAGGTCTGATGGCTACGCCAGATGGCAGCCATCGCAGCAATGGTGTTACCCAGGCAGAGGACGCCTTGCTGATGGACCATCTGGAGGAGCGATGGAGCGTGCTGCTTTAGCGTTGCAGGGTGAGGCATCTGTGTATACCGGCTTGCTGCGCAGCTTGCTGTTGCTGGCATGGATGGTAGAGGCGCGTGACCCGTATACCGGGGGCCACTTGTGGCGCGTAGCCCATTTGGCCGAGCTTCTGGCCGAAGCGGCAGGGTTCCCATCCAAAGAAGTGCAGCGGATAGCTTTGGCGGCCTTCCTGCATGACTTGGGCAAGGTGGGCGTGCCCGACAGCACATTATGCAAGCAAGGCAAGCTAAGCGGAGAGGAATATCAGACCGTACAGCAGCATGCTGAAATCGGTCTGCGTTTGCTGCAACCTCATCCCTTGGCCTCAATGGTGGTGAGTGTGGTGCACCACCATCATGAACGGCCTGATGGTAAAGGCTATCCGTTGGGCCTGACGGGGGACAACATTCCGCTGGATGCCCGGCTGGTTGCCGTCTGTGATGCCTTTGATGCCATGACCAGCCACCGCCCGTATCGGGCAGGGATGCCAGTCGAGCATGCGCTGGATGTCATCGAGGCCGGGCTGGGCCAGCAATTTGATGCGCACCTTGGGGAGCTGTTTCTCGAACTGGGGCGGGCGGGGCGGTTTTCCGGCGTGGTAGGATTCTGTGACGATGGTATCCCCTTGGCACACTGTGATGCCTGTGGCCCGGTTCTGGTACGGGACCGGACGGCGCAGGCGGGGGACTTTACCCGGTGCCCAGCCTGCAAGGCTGGCTATCGGTGGGTGCTTTCGGGTGCGAGCATGCTCGCGGTTGTCGACGATGAAGGCTCACAGCACATGGGCTGGACTGGTTCGGATGGCTCCTTGTTAGACCACTTGGTTGAGCGCTGGGCTGTGCTGCTGTAGGTCTTATGTATTGTTTCATTTTTTGAAATTATCATTTAATTTTTATGGGTATTCCTGCGATTTTTGATTGATGTCATAGTGTGCTCCAGGTAAGGCAAGGGCCTTGTCACTTATCAAAAGGAATGCACCATGAAGACCGTTACCATGTATCACACCTCCACCTGCCCCTACTGTGTGCAGGCTGAGCAGCTGCTCAAGCGCCACGGCGTGGCGCAGATTACCAAGATCAACATTGAGGCGGATGATGCGCTGCGCAGCCAGATGCAGACCCGTACTGGCCGCCGTACCGTACCGCAGATTTTCATTGAAGACCTGCATGTTGGAGGGTTTGATGATCTGTCGGTTCTGGCGCAGCAAAAGCAATTACCCGCCTTGTTGCTTGGCGCACAATGAGGCATGACACGCCATGAGGTGAATCTGATCTCACCTCATGGCTTGACGGCCCGGCGCAAGCCACCTAAGATCAGCGCACTTTCTTAAGGACTCCTTCTCCATGTATATCGCTGCGTGATGCGCCCGCTTCAGGGTGCGAAAACCGACCCCTGTGCCCCATCATTGTCGAGCAGCGATACATGTCCTTATTTCATCTGCAAGGCGTTAGCCTTGAGTACCCGCATCGGGTTTGTTTCCATTCGGTAGACCTGCATATTGTCGCCGGGCAGCGTATTGCGCTGGTGGGGGACAACGGTAGCGGCAAATCCTCCTTTCTGCAGTTGCTGAGCGGAGCGCTCTCGCCGTCTGCCGGGCAACTGCGCCGGCAGCCTCATCTGCACGTCGGCTACTTGCCGCAGTTGATTACGCCTGTACCCGGACGCAGTGGTGGCCAAAACATGCAACAGCGCATGAGCGAAGTCTTGCAAGAACAGCCGGATGTCCTGCTGCTGGATGAGCCCAGCAATCATCTGGACCCGGCGGCCCGTAAGGCCTTGAAGCGTATGCTGCGAACTTACGGTGGCACCCTGCTGATCGTCAGCCATGATGCTGAGCTGTTACGAGGTCTGTGTGACACCCTGTACTGCTTGCAGGACGGGCAGTTGCAGATTTTCCAGGGGGAGCTGGAGGACTGGCTGCAACATCAGGCTACCGAACGAGAGCAGGTGCATGCTGCACTGAATGCCATCGCGCATGAACAACAACAGGCCCACCAGCAATTGATGCGGGAACAGCAGCGGGCCAGCAAGGCCAGACAGCACGGCAACAAGCAGATCGAGGAACGACGCTGGGCCACCATCAAGTCGCCAGCCAAGCTGGGGCGGAGCAATACCACGGCTGGGCAGCGCCAGACTGGTTTGCGGGACAAGCGGGAGGCGCTATTGGCGCAGCGAGCCGCTTTGCCGCGCTTAGAGGAGATTCAGCCTTCCTTTCAGCTGTCTGCGGCCGAGCGGGGAAACCGCCATGTGTTGCAGATTGCGGCAGGTGTACTGGGATATACCCCCGCTGCGCCAGTGCTGACAGGTATACAACTGCAGCTGGAGGCAAAGGAGCGTATCTGGTTAACCGGGCCGAATGGCAGTGGTAAGTCCACCTTGCTGCGTGCTTTGAGGGGCGATGTTTCCTTGCACCGTGCGGGTGACTGGCTTTTGCCCCCATCAGCCGAGGTGGCGTATCTGGACCAGCACTATGCGGACCTGCAGCCTTCACTTACCGTGCTGGCGTGTTTGCAGGACCATGCCCCCGGGTGGTCCATGCAGCAATTGCGTCGTCATCTCAGTGATTTTCTGTTCCGGCATGAGGCGCAGGTTAACTGCACCGTAGAGAGGCTGTCAGGTGGAGAGCGTGCTCGCCTGGCGCTGGCCTGTCTGGCGGCCAGGCCACCCCGCCTATTGTTGCTGGATGAGCCCAGCAATAATCTGGACTGGACAATGAAACGCCACTTGCTCAGTGTATTGCAGGCATGGCCTGCCAGCCTGCTTGTGGTGTCGCATGATGTGGCGTTCATGCAGCAACTTCGGATTGACCGGCAGCTTTCTGTCGAAGCCTGGCACGCCTAGAGCCAGTTTGGCTGAATTCGTCCGGGTGTGTCGGGGAGGGCCGGGTACAATAGCGCCATGATTTTGGCTTGGCTGGAGTGCTTGTGTTCCGCGTTTATCTGAAGTTGGTGTTGACGACGCTGTTCTGGGGCGGTTCCTTCATTGCCGGGCATGCCGTGATGCGCGGGCTGCCGCCGATGGTGGCCGCAACAGGCCGCTTCCTGCTGGCAGCGCTAGTGCTGCTGGGCATTTTGTTGAGCACTGAGGGTTGGCCCAAGGTCAATCGCAAGCAATGGTTGACGATACTGGGGCTCGCACTGACCGGCATATTTGCCTATAATTTCTTTTTCTTCAAAGGGTTGGGGCTAATTCCTGCCAGCCGGGCGGCGCTGCTGGTAGCACTGAATCCGATCCTCACCGCACTGGTCGAGGCACTGCTTTACCGCAAGCGCCTGTCTCCCATGCGATTGTTGGGGGTATCCCTCTCGCTATTGGGTACACTTTGGGTGGTGTCACAAGGTCATCTGTCCAGCTTCACCCAGGGCGCGGTCGGGTGGGGAGAGCTGGTGATGCTGATGGCGTCGCTATCCTGGGTGGTGTATACCCTGATCAGCCGCCGGGCCATGACGGGCCTGAGCCCACTGGCCAATACCACCCTGTCCGGCATGCTGGGTTTTGTACTGCTGCTGCCTTTTGCCCTGCAGGATGGCTTGACGGGGCATCTGGTCCATATGGGCTGGCAGGAGTGGGCTTTGCTGGCCTATCTGGCGGTGCCCGGCACCGTGTTATCCTTCCTCTGGTATGCCGAGGGTATCAAGGCGGTTGGGCCGCAACGCACCATTATTTTCACCAACTTGGTGCCCGTGTTTGGCGTCTTGCTATCGGTACTGTTGCTGGGCGAGCAGCTGAGTCTGGCCACGGTGCTGGGTGGTAGCCTGACCATAGCCGGTGTTTTCCTTACCAATCGTGTGAAGTAAGAGGGCAGCACATGGTCCCGATTCTGGTATTCGATATTGAAACCATCCCGGATGCCGAAGGCCTACGGCGTCTGCACGGCCACCCGGAAAGCGTGAGTGATGCGGCGGTGGTGGAGCTGGCGCGGCAGGCGCGGCGGGAGTCGCACGGCAATGATTTCTTGCCGCATTACCTGCAGCGGGTGGTCGCCATCTCCTGTGTCTTGCGTTCAGATGCCGGGTTCAAAGTATGGTCGCTGGGCGAACCGGATGAGCCCGAGGCCTCACTGATCCAGCGCTTCTTTGACGGGGTAGAACGCTATACCCCGCAGCTGGTGTCGTGGAACGGTGGTGGTTTTGATCTGCCGGTGCTGCACTATCGCAGCTTGCGTCATGGCCTGACGGCACCCCGTTACTGGGATCTGGGCGATGATGACCGTGAATTCAAGTGGAACAACTACATTAGCCGTTACCATTTGAGGCACATTGACCTGATGGACCTGCTGGCGCTGTATCAAAGCCGGGCCTATGCACCGCTGGATGACCTCGCCAAACTGTGCGGCTTCCCCGGCAAACTGGGCATGGATGGCAGCAAGGTCTGGGAGGCCTGGCAGCAGGGGCGTATTGCAGAAATCCGTGACTATTGCGAAACGGACGTGGTCAACACCTATCTGGTTTTCCAGCGTTTCCAGCAGATGCGCGGTGTGCTCAGTCGCGATGCCTGTCAGCAGGAAATGGCACTGGTACGTGAGCATCTGCAGCGTTTGCCCG
This sequence comes from Leeia aquatica, assembly GCF_012641365.1. Classification (NCBI taxonomy): domain Bacteria; kingdom Pseudomonadati; phylum Pseudomonadota; class Betaproteobacteria; order Neisseriales; family Leeiaceae; genus Leeia; species Leeia aquatica. The sequence continues at coordinate 291,298 of NZ_JABAIM010000001.1, read as the reverse complement.
GTGAGCAGTGGCAAGCCTATCTGTCTGCCTGGCAAGAGGGTGCATGAGTCAGGATAAATACCCGGTCACTACGGCGGTACGCGCTTTGCGCGCGGCGGGTGTCGCGTTTGAGCCTTGCCTGTATGAGTACGTGGAGAAGGGCGGCACCCGGCATAGCAGCGAGGCATTGGGTGCGCCCCATCATGCGGTGATCAAGACCATCGTGATGGAGAATGAAGCACGTCAGCCGCTGATCGTGCTGATGCATGGTGACCGGGAAATCTCCGCGCAAGCGCTGGCGCGCACCTTGGGCTACAAGCGCATTACGCCTTGTGATCCGGATGTCGCCAATAAGCATACCGGCTACCTGGTCGGCGGCACCTCTCCCTTCGGTACCCGCAAGCCACTGCCTGTCTATGTGGAGAGCAGCATCCTGGCACTGGACCGGATCTGGATCAACGGTGGCAAGCGTGGCTTCCTGGTCGCCATGGCCGCTGCAGATTTAAACAAGGTGCTGCCCTGTCAAACCGTACAGGTGGCGGTCGCCCCAAGCTGAAGGCTCGATGTATCGGGGTTTACGATACAAGTTCTGCGCGGCAGGATCACGACATGGTAACTGACAGTAGCGTTGTGGCACGTCAAATTGGCGAACTGTATCACCAGCTCTACCTGCACCTGCATGTACGCTGGCAGCCTGGCGAGAGCCGGCCGGGGCCGGAAGCGCTGGCGATGATGCAGCACTTGCATGTGACGGGTCCGCTGACCATTGGTGAAATTGTGCAGCATCTGCAGCGGGCCCAATCTGCCATCAGTGAGCAAGTGATGCGGCTGGAGCAGCAAGGCTGGCTGACCCGCTTTGCAGATCAGCGGGATAGGCGACGCACCTTGGTCTGGTTGTCCGAAGCCGGTCTGGCTGTCCTGCACAAAGCGCAGCGACCACTGGATGCCGACTTAATGGCGGCTTCATTGCAACAGTTGAGCACGGTTGAACAACAGCAGCTGATTGCTTTGCTGCAGCGCTGGCTGGCGGCTGCCATACCCCTCAATCACTGGAGTCCGGATCATGAGTGAATGTCAAAGCTGTGGCATGCGTATTGAAACAGGCGTTTTCTGCACCTACTGCACCGATGAACATGGGAAGCTGCAGCCTTTTGCCGAACGGTTCGAGCGCATGGTGCAATGGGCGCTGCAGCATGATCCACTACTGGACCGACAGTCGGCAGAAGCCCAGACACGGCAGTACATGCGAGGCATGCCCGCTTGGCGTGATCATCCCGAGTTGAAGCACTGAGGGCTGCAAACGAAATTTCATTTGCTTCTACCGCGCTCCATATTTTAGTATCACCAAAAATGTGGAGCGCGGTAGTGAACCCTTACCAGGCTTTACCCCCAGTTGCATTCTGGCGCACAGCCATTGCGGAGCGGGATGCGTTTTCAATCTCTGGCTTATGGCAGCCCCGTTTCCCGCTCACCCGGGATGACCGGGTCTTGACTGCGGGCTCATGTTTTGCGCAGCACATTAGCCGCGCCATGGCCAGCGCGGGGATCTCTTGGCTGGATACCGAGCCCGCCCCCGCATGGCTGCCGCGCTCCGAGCATGCCGCCAACCACTATGGTGTCTTTTCGTTTCGCACCGGCAACCTGTATACCGTCGCCGGTTTTCTGCAATGGCTGCGCTGGGCATTTGGCGAAGCGCCCATGCCGGATGAGATGTGGGAGGCGCAAGGCCGCTGGTATGACCCATTCCGCCCGGCCATTCTTCCCGATGGCTATGCCTCACAGGCCATGCTGCAGCAAGGACGTGAGACCACGCTTCGGGCCATTCGTGATGGCGTGCAACAAGCGACACTGCTGGTGTTTACCCTGGGGCTGACAGAAGCCTGGCGCCATCGCCAGCACGGCTACGTTTATCCAATGTGCCCAGGTACTTTGCATGGCCGGTTTGATGCACAGCTTCACGAATTTCATAACTACCGGTTTGTAGAGATCCTGCAGGACATGCAACAGCTATTGCAGCTGCTGAAGATTCATAATCCGGCACTTCGTGTTCTCTTGACAGTATCGCCGGTGCCCCTGACCGCGACTGCTAGTGGCAAGCATGTGTTGTGTGCGACCACGCAGTCCAAGTCTGTGTTGCGCGCGGTTGCGGGCGAGCTGGCTGATACGCATGACCATGTGGACTACTTCCCTTCGTATGAAATCATCACCAGCCCCCCCTTCAAGGGCATGTTCTTTGACCCCAACCTGAGAACGGTATGCCCGCATGGTGTCGATCAGGTCATGAGACACTTTTGGCAAGCACAAGGTATTGACCCAAGAGTGCCCTCATCCTCATCGGAGCATGTTGGTAATGAGGCTGACCTGCAATGTGAGGAAGTGGTATTAGCGTATCACCAGCAGGGTTGAGTTTCCCTTTTCAAAGCTTAATTTCAGCTGTATAGTGCCTCTAAAATTTTACTTGGACAAATAACGTGTCCAAGACGCTCAAAAAAACCGTACCCAATGTAGGTCACGGTCGTTCCTGGGAACAAGAGGATTGCGCAGATGTTGATTGGTACCCCCAGTTGGAATGCCGTGCATGATTGCCCTGATCATGCTGTCCAATACCTTGTTTCAATGCCGCCCCGAAGCACTCGCTTGCAGATCATGCTATGGCATGGCCGGGTCGCCTCTGCAATACACCAGCCAGCCTGTTGAAACGTACTCCGTCATTGCGGTAATGCGATGCTTCATCATGCCTGCAGGCATGGTGTATCACTTGGCGCGATAACACAGGCTTTGCCCCATACCGTTATTCCCGAACCCGGTTCTGACTTCGTGCAGGAGTGCTGCAGCTATGGTTACACCTTCGATCCGCCAAAGCCTGTCCATTGAACAACTGCGCGCATTGCGCCGGGGGCAGTCGATTGACGTTGTGGATCGTCAGGCACCATTACTGGCATCCTACGCGCAACAGCGGGTCTGGCTCTCGACCCAGCTGGAAGGCAGCCAGCAGGCCTACCACATGCCCTTTGCGGTGCGCCTGCAAGGTCAGCTGAGCGTCCATGCATTACAGCAGGCACTGCACCATGTGATCGAACGCCACGAGTCCTTGCGTACACGCTTTCAGGTGACAGAAGGTCAGCTCTACCAGTGCTTTGATGTGCGTTATCCGCAACCGCTGTTGCAGGTCATTCCGGTTTCTGCTGAGGCACATTTGCCGGAGGCAATGCAGCAAGCGCTGAGTGAGCCATTCGAGCTGATGCAAGGCCCCTTGCTGCGAGCACAGCTGTTCCGGCTGGCAGAAGAAGAGCATGTGCTGCTACTTACCTTGCACCACATCATTACAGATGGATGGTCGCTGGGGGTGTTGGGCCGGGAACTGGCGGCAGGTTATGAGGCGCTGCTTCAGGGACAAGCGCCCACGCTGACGCCTTTGGCCATCCAGTACGCAGATTACGCGGGTTGGCAGAGAAACCAGTCCACCAGCGAGATGTTCCGCCGTCAACGCGCGTTCTGGCAGCAGCAACTGCACGAGGCACCGGTATTGCTGCCGTTGCCAACTGACCATGCCAGACCTGCCGTTCAACAGTTTACCGGCGGTTTGCAGCACCTGCAGCTGGATGAAGGGCTCAGCCAGTCCATCCGCGAATTGGCACAGCGCACAGGCACCACCGTCTTCATGGTACTGATAGCGGCATGGTCGCTGCTGTTGGCTCGGCTGGCTGGTCAGCAGGATGTGGTGATTGGTACGCCAGTGGCTAATCGCCGCCGTACCGAGCTCGAAGGCCTGATGGGCTTTTTCGTCAACACCCTGGCGGTACGGTTGCGGCCGGAGCCGGAGTCCAGCATCGAGCAGTACCTGCAACAGGTCCGTAGCGTGTCGCTGGAGGCGCAAGACCATCAGGACCTGCCTTTTGAGCAGGTGGTGGAGGCACTGAATCCGCCGCGTAATCTCGCGCATACACCGGTATTTCAGGTGATGTTTGCCTGGCAGAACAATGAAAATGAACTGCTTGCCCTGCAGGGACTTCACAGCCAGACGGTGACATTACCGCACGCCGTATCCAAGTTTGATCTGACCCTGTCTCTGGGGGAAGAGGGTGGCTGCATTGTGGGCGGTATGGAGTATGCAACCGCCCTGTTTACGGAGCACAGCATTAACGAGCATCTGGGCATGTTCCAATCCATGCTGAAACAGATGGTCGCAAATTCGGCTCAAGCACTGTGGCAGCTGCAACCGCTCAGTCCCGAGAGTCGAGCTCGGCAACTCTACCACTGGAACCCGGCACAGATCAGCGAACCGCAAGGCCTGATCCAGCACCGCTTCGAAGCCCAGGCGCAAGCCCAGCCCGACGCCATTGCCGTTGAATACCAGCACCAACGCCTCAGCTACCGCGAGCTCAACCGCCGCGCCAACCGGCTGGCCCGCCAACTGCGCGCCCACGGCGTCGGGCCTGACCAACGCGTCGCCCTGTGTCTGGAACGCTCGCTGGACATGGTGATTGCCGTACTGGCCACCCTCAAGGCGGGAGGCGCCTACGTCCCGCTCGACCCGGCGTACCCGGCAGAACGGCTCAGCCACATGCTGCAAGACAGCGCGCCGGTGGTGGTGGTCAGCCACGCGGCGGCGGCCGCTGCGCTGCAAGGTGCAGGGCAGGGTGGCAGCCCGGTGCTGTGGCTGGAGCAGTTGGGAGAAGAGGACGCCGGAGACGACCGTAATGAGGAGGTTGAAGGGCGGAGTGGGCGGAATCTGGCATACATCATTTACACCTCGGGCTCGACGGGCAAGCCGAAGGGGGTGATGATCGAGCACCGCAATGTGCTGCGTCTGTTCGACATCACCCAGGCGGATTACCAGTTCAGCGCGCAGGACGTCTGGACCCTGTTCCACTCCTTTGCCTTTGACTTCTCGGTGTGGGAGATCTGGGGAGCACTGTTTTACGGTGGCCGTCTGGTGGTGGTGCCGCAGGAAACGGCCCGTCAGCCGGGAGACTTCTATCAGTTGCTGAGCGAGCGTGGCGTGACGGTTCTCAACCAGACGCCCAGCGCCTTCCGCGGCCTGATTGCCGCGCAACAGCACAGCAGCCAGACCCACCAGCTGCGCCACGTCATCTTTGGTGGCGAAGCACTGGAACTGAGCAGCCTGCAGCCTTGGTATCGTGACCCACGCAATGCCCGCACCCAACTGGTCAACATGTACGGCATCACCGAGATTACCGTACACGCCACCTACCGCCCGCTCACCGCAGCAGATGCCGAACACGGCCAGACCAGCCCGGTCGGACGCGGGTTGGGTGACTTGCGCTGCTACGTGCTGGACGCTTACCGCCAGCCGGTACCAGTGGGGGTGGTGGGTGAGCTGTACATTGGGGGTGCCGGGGTTGCCCGAGGCTACCTCAACCGGCCTGAGCTCAATGCCGAGCGCTTCATCGACAGCCCGTTTGTCGCTGGAGACCGCCTGTACAAGAGTGGAGACCTGGCCAGCTACCAGACAGACGGCAGCCTGAACTACCTGGGACGGAACGACTTCCAGGTCAAGATCCGGGGCTTCCGTATCGAGCTGGGCGAAATCGAAAGCCGCCTGCGACAATACCCGGGGATTCAGGACGGGGTGGTGTGGGCGCGGGAAGACATCCCGGGCGACAAGCGTCTGGTGGCCTACTACACCGGGCCGGAACAGGATGCTGCCGCCTTGCGACAGCACCTGCAAGCCGAGCTGCCGGACTACATGGTCCCGGCCGCCTACGTACATCTGGCCCAGCTGCCGCTGACCAGCAACGGCAAGCTCGACCACAAAGCCCTGCCCAAACCGGAAGGCGATGCCTACGGACAACGGCAGTACAGCGCCCCGCAAGGCGAGACCGAAACGCAACTGGCTGCCATCTGGGCCGAAGCCCTCAGCGTCGACCGCATCAGCCGCCATGACAACTTCTTTGCGCTGGGTGGCCACTCACTGTTGGCTGTCCGTGTACTGGAGCACATGCGTCGCCAGGGTTTGAATGGCGACATGCGCGCCTTGTTTGGCACTCCGAACCTGGCCGGATTGGCCGCCGCCCTGCAACCGGCCGCCGCACGCTGGCAAATTCCAGCCAACCGCATCCCGGCAAACTGCACACACATCACACCAGACCTGTTACCGCTGGTGAACCTGCAGCAGGACGACATCGACCGTATCGTTGCCGTCGTACCGGGCGGTGCGGCGAATGTACAGGACATCTACCCGCTCTCCCCGCTGCAGGAAGGCATCCTGTTCCACCACATGATGGCCGAACAGGGCGACCCCTATCTGGTCTGGGTCAACTACGCCTTTGACAGCGAGCACAGCGCGCGCGCCTATGTCGACGCCATGCAGACGGTCATCAACCGCCACGACATCCTGCGCACTGCCGTCATGTGGGAAGGCCTGCCGCAACCGGTGCAGATCGTCTGGCGTCAGGCACAGCTGCCGCTGGACGTGCTGCAGCTGTCCCCGGAAGACGGCGACATTGCCGGACAAATGCAACAGCGCTTCGAACAGGCCCGCATGCGCATCGACCTCGGGCAAGCGCCCCTGTTCCGCCTGTGGCTCAGCCCGGACCCGGTGCATCAACGCTGGCTGCTGATGGTGGTGTTCCACCACATCATCGACGACAACACCTCGATCAAACAATTCCACGCCGAGATCGAAGCCTGCCTGCATGGACAGCAGGCCCGGCTGGAGCAACCGTTGCCGTACCGCAACTTCATTGCCCACATCCAGCACCACAGCGACCCGCAAGGTGACGAAGCCTGGTTCCGCCAACAGCTGGGTGACTTCAGTGAACCCACCGCCCCGTTCGGTGTTCTCGACATCCAGGGCGATGGCAGCACCGCACGCGAACACCGGCAGGTCCTGCCGGACAGCCTGACCCAACGGCTACGCCAGGTTGCCCGTGAGCACGGCGTCAGCACCGCCAGCCTCAGTCATCTGGCCTATGGCATGCTGCTGGCCAAGACCACTGGCCAGAGCGACATCGTCTTCGGCACCGTCCTGTTCGGGCGTCTGCAAAATCTGGAAGGCGCAGACCGCATCCTTGGCCCCTTCATCAACACCCTGCCGATCCGGCTCAAGCTGGATGGGCTGGATGCGGCTGCCGGTGTCCGTCACGCCCAAAGCCAGCTGCTCGAACTGCTCCAGCACGAGCATGCCCCCCTCTCGCTGGCCCAGCGCAGCAGCGCACTGCCACCGCGCGCCCCGCTGTTCACCGCCTTGCTCAATTACCGAAACCGCACGGTACTCGCTGAGAACCTGGCCGCCCCCGACTGGGAGCGGACACACCAGATCATCGCCAGCGGTGAAAGCGTCAACTACCCCTGCGTCATCGACATCGACGACCTGGGAGAGCAACTACACATCACCGCCCAGAGCAGCCAGGGACTCGACCCGGTCGAACTCACCAGCCTGATGCAGCAAGCGCTGCAACAACTGGTCGAACAGCTCGAACAACACAGCCACACCCCACTACCCGCACTCGACCTGCTCAGTCCCGAGAGCCGAGAGCGTCAGCTCTACCACTGGAATCCGGCACAGATCAGCGAACCGCAAGGCCTGATCCAGCACCGCTTCGAAGCCCAGGCGCAAGCCCAGCCCGACGCCATTGCCGTTGAATACCAGCACGAACGCCTCAGCTACCGCGAGCTCAACCGCCGCGCCAACCGGCTGGCCCGCCAACTGCGCGCCCACGGCGTTGGGCCTGACCAACGCGTCGCCCTGTGTCTGGAACGCTCGCTGGACATGGTGGTTGCGGTACTGGGGACCCTCAAGGCGGGTGGAGCTTACGTCCCGCTCGACCCGGCCTACCCGGCAGAACGGCTCAGCCACATGCTGCAAGACAGCGAGCCGGTGGTGGTGGTCAGTCACGCGGCGGCGGCCGCCGCGCTGCAAGGCGCAGGGCAGGGCGGCAGCCCGGTGCTGTGGCTGGAGCAGTTGGGAGAAGAGGACGCCGGAGACGACCGTAATGAGGAGGTTGAAGGGCGGAGTGGGCGGAATCTGGCATACATCATTTACACCTCGGGCTCGACGGGCAAGCCGAAGGGGGTGATGATCGAGCACCGCAATGTGCTGCGTCTGTTCGACATCACCCAGGCGGATTACCAGTTCAGCGCGCAGGACGTCTGGACCCTGTTCCACTCCTTTGCCTTTGACTTCTCGGTGTGGGAGATCTGGGGAGCACTGTTTTACGGTGGCCGTCTGGTGGTGGTGCCGCAGGAAACGGCCCGTCAGCCGGGAGACTTCTATCAGTTGCTGAGCGAGCGTGGCGTGACGGTTCTCAACCAGACGCCCAGCGCCTTCCGCGGCCTGATTGCCGCGCAACAGCACAGCAGCCAGACCCACCAGCTGCGCCACGTCATCTTTGGTGGCGAAGCACTGGAACTGAGCAGCCTGCAGCCTTGGTATCGTGACCCACGCAATGCCCGCACCCAACTGGTCAACATGTACGGCATCACCGAGATTACCGTACACGCCACCTACCGCCCGCTCACCGCAGCAGATGCCGAACACGGCCAGACCAGCCCGGTCGGACGCGGGTTGGGTGACTTGCGCTGCTACGTGCTGGACGCTTACCGCCAGCCGGTACCAGTGGGGGTGGTGGGTGAGCTGTACATTGGGGGTGCCGGGGTTGCCCGAGGCTACCTCAACCGGCCTGAGCTCAATGCCGAGCGCTTCATCGACAGCCCGTTTGTCGCTGGAGACCGCCTGTACAAGAGTGGAGACCTGGCCAGCTACCAGACAGACGGCAGCCTGAACTACCTGGGACGGAACGACTTCCAGGTCAAGATCCGGGGCTTCCGTATCGAGCTGGGCGAAATCGAAAGCCGCCTGCGACAATACCCGGGGATTCAGGACGGGGTGGTGTGGGCGCGGGAAGACATCCCGGGCGACAAGCGTCTGGTGGCCTACTACACCGGGCCGGAACAGGATGCTGCCGCCTTGCGACAGCACCTGCAAGCCGAGCTGCCGGACTACATGGTCCCGGCCGCCTACGTACATCTGGCCCAGCTGCCGCTGACCAGCAACGGCAAGCTCGACCACAAAGCCCTGCCCAAACCGGAAGGCGATGCCTACGGACAACGGCAGTACAGCGCCCCGCAAGGCGAGAAAGAAACGCAACTGGCTGCCATCTGGGCCGAAGCCCTCAGCGTCGGCCGCATCAGCCGCCATGACGTCTTCTTTGCGCTGGGTGGCCACTCACTGTTGGCTGTCCGTGTACTGGAGCACTTGCGTCGCCAGGGTTTGAATGGCGACATGCGCGCCTTGTTTGGCACTCCGAACCTGGCCGGATTGGCCGCCGCCCTGCAACCGGCCGCCGCACGCTGGCAAATTCCAGCCAACCGCATCCCGGCAAACTGCACACACATCACACCAGACCTGTTACCGCTGGTGAACCTGCAGCAGGACGACATCGACCGTATCGTTGCCGTCGTACCGGGCGGTGCGGCGAATGTACAGGACATCTACCCGCTCTCCCCGCTGCAGGAAGGCATCCTGTTCCACCACATGATGGCCGAACAGGGCGACCCCTATCTGGTCTGGGTCAACTACGCCTTTGACAGCGAGCACAGCGCGCGCGCCTATGTCGACGCCATGCAGACGGTCATCAACCGCCACGACATCCTGCGCACTGCCGTCATGTGGGAAGGCCTGCCGCAACCGGTGCAGATCGTCTGGCGTCAGGCACAGCTGCCGCTGGACGTGCTGCAGCTGTCCCCGGAAGACGGCGACATTGCCGGACAAATGCAACAGCGCTTCGAACAGGCCCGCATGCGCATCGACCTCGGGCAAGCGCCCCTGTTCCGCCTGTGGCTCAGCCCGGACCCGGTGCATCAACGCTGGCTGCTGATGGTGGTGTTCCACCACATCATCGACGACAACACCTCGATCAAACAATTCCACGCCGAGATCGAAGCCTGCCTGCATGGACAGCAGGCCCGGCTGGAGCAACCGTTGCCGTACCGCAACTTCATTGCCCACATCCAGCACCACAGCGACCCGCAAGGTGACGAAGCCTGGTTCCGCCAACAGCTGGGTGACTTCAGTGAACCCACCGCCCCGTTCGGTGTTCTCGACATCCAGGGCGATGGCAGCACCGCACGCGAACACCGGCAGGTCCTGCCGGACAGCCTGACCCAACGGCTACGCCAGGTTGCCCGTGAGCACGGCGTCAGCACCGCCAGCCTCAGTCATCTGGCCTATGGCATGCTGCTGGCCAAGACCACTGGCCAGAGCGACATCGTCTTCGGCACCGTCCTGTTCGGGCGTCTGCAAAATCTGGAAGGCGCAGACCGCATCCTTGGCCCCTTCATCAACACCCTGCCGATCCGGCTCAAGCTGGATGGGCTGGATGCGGCTGCCGGTGTCCGTCACGCCCAAAGCCAGCTGCTCGAACTGCTCCAGCACGAGCATGCCCCCCTCTCGCTGGCCCAGCGCAGCAGCGCACTGCCACCGCGCGCACCGCTGTTCACCGCCTTGCTCAATTACCGAAACCGCACGGTACTCGCTGAGAACCTGGCCGCCCCCGACTGGGAGCGGACACACCAGATCATCGCCAGCGGTGAAAGCGTCAACTACCCCTGCGTCATCGACATCGACGACCTGGGAGAGCAACTACACATCACCGCCCAGAGCAGCCAGGGACTCGACCCGGTCGAACTCACCAGCCTGATGCAGCAAGCGCTGCAACAACTGGTCGAACAGCTCGAACAACACAGCCACACCCCACTACCCGCACTCGACCTGCTCAGTCCCGAGAGCCGAGAGCGTCAGCTCTACCACTGGAATCCGGCACAGATCAGCGAACCGCAAGGCCTGATCCAGCACCGCTTCGAAGCCCAGGCGCAAGCCCAGCCCGACGCCATTGCCGTTGAATACCAGCACGAACGCCTCAGCTACCGCGAGCTCAACCGCCGCGCCAACCGGCTGGCCCGCCAACTGCGCGCCCACGGCGTTGGGCCTGACCAACGCGTCGCCCTGTGTCTGGAACGCTCGCTGGACATGGTGGTTGCGGTACTGGGGACCCTCAAGGCGGGTGGAGCTTACGTCCCGCTCGACCCGGCCTACCCGGCAGAACGGCTCAGCCACATGCTGCAAGACAGCGAGCCGGTGGTGGTGGTCAGTCACGCGGCGGCGGCCGCCGCGCTGCAAGGCGCAGGGCAGGGCGGCAGCCCGGTGCTGTGGCTGGAGCAGTTGGGAGAGGAGGACGCTGGAGACGACCGTAATGAGGGGGTAGAAGGGCTGAGTGGGTACCACCTGGCGTACATCATTTACACCTCGGGCTCGACGGGCAAGCCGAAGGGGGTGATGATCGAGCACCGCAATGTGCTGTCGATTGTCGATGCCTGGGCGGGCTGCTATCCGCTGCGCCAAGGTCTGGGCGTCCTGCAGATGGCCAGCTTTGCATTCGATGTCTGCACGGCAGACATCTTGCGTGCCTTGTGTTTTGGTGGACGACTGGTGATTTGTCCCAAGGCTGCCTTGCTCGAGCCTGCCGCGCTGTATCAATTGATGCAGACCCATCAGGTGGGTTTTGCTGACTTTGTACCCGCGGTGCTCTCATCGCTGGTCCAGTATCTGTCCGCCAGGAAGCTGACTCTGGCCCCGCTGGAAACCTTGATTTGCGGTTCGGATGCCTGGGATGGCCTGTTGGCGCGTGCGGTTCGCCAAGTTGCTCCTGCCGGGATGCAACTGGTCAACGCGTTCGGGGTTACCGAGGCAGCGATTGACAGCAGCCGACTGCTGATTCAGGACGCAACGGACTTGCCGGATGGAACGTTACCGGTGGGTACACCGTTCGACAATACCCGACTGTACGTGCTGGACGCCTGGCGCCAGCCGGTCCCGGTAGGGGTGGTGGGTGAGCTGTACATCGGTGGCGCCGGGGTTGCCCGAGGCTACCTCAACCGGCCTGAGCTCAATGCCGAGCGCTTCATCGACAGCCCGTTTGTAGCGGGAGACCGCCTGTACAAGAGTGGCGACCTGGCCAGCTACCAGACAGACGGCAGCCTGAACTACCTGGGACGGAACGACTTCCAGGTCAAGATCCGGGGTTTCCGTATCGAGCTGGGCGAAATCGAAAGCCGCCTGCGGCAATACCCGGGGATTCAGGACGGGGTGGTGTGGGCGCGGGAAGACATTCCGGGCGACAAGCGTCTGGTGGCCTACTACACCGGGCCGGAACAGGATGCCGCCGCCTTGCGACAGCACCTGCAAGCCGAGCTGCCGGACTACATGGTGCCGGCTGCCTACGTACATCTGGCCCAGCTGCCGCTGACCAGCAACGGCAAGCTCGACCGCGCCGCGTTGCCACAACCACAATGGGATGCGCCTGCTGCGCTCGAGCTGGAATTGCCCCGTGGTGACGATGAGCAGCGCATGGCTGCACTCTGGGCTGAAGTGCTGGGACGACCGCAGATTGGTCGGCACGACCACTTCTTTGCGCTGGGTGGGCACTCGCTATTGGCCATGCGCCTGCTGACCCGCATGCAGCAACAGTGGCAGCTGGAGGTCAAGCCTGCGCTACTGTTCAAACATCCGGTACTGGCTGAGTTTACAGCGCAGGTGATGCAGGCTGGTCGCCAGTCTGTACCCGCGTTGTTGCCGGTAGAACGTCAAGCCTTGATGCCGCCATCGTACGCGCAGCAACGCTTGTGGTTTCTGGCACAGATGGAGCAGGCCAGTCAGGCGTACCACATGCCCATGGCGCTGCAGCTGGATGGAAAACTGGATGCAGCCGCCTTGCAAAGGGCGTTGCAAACCATTGTTGCGCGGCATGAAGCCTTGCGGACCACCTTCCAGTCTCGGGAGGGTGAGGTATTCCAGCAGGTTTCCGACGTGGTAGCGGGATTCACGCTGGAGATGCAGGATCTGCGCGGTGCCGCAGATGTTCAGCAAGCCCTGCAACACAGTATGGATGAGGTGTTTTCACGCAGCTTCGATTTGCAACAGGGCCCCTTGCTGCGGGTGACCCTGCTGCAGCTGGCGGATGAGCGCCATGCCCTGCTGGTCAACATGCACCATATCGTCTCCGACGGCTGGTCGATGGGCGTGTTCAACCATGAACTCAGCACGCTGTACCGTGCCTGCATCGAGGGAGCGCCGCACGGGCTGCCTCCGCTGGCGGTGCAGTATGTGGATTACGCCGGTTGGCAACGTCAGTGGATGTCACAGCATGGGCTGGAGCCACAATGGCAATACTGGCAGCAACAGTTGCAGGATGCTCCGGCGCTGTTGACCTTACCGACGGATTACAAGCGCCCGCTGGAACAGCAATATGCCGGTGCTGTCTTGCCCTATGACATTGACCCGACACTGACCCGCAGCATCAAGCTGCTGGCGCAGCGCCATGGCTGCACGGTGTATATGGTCCTGCTGGCAGCCTGGTCCTTGTTGCTGTCGCGTCATGCGGGGCAGCGTGATGTCGTGATCGGTTCGCCAGTGGCCAACCGCCGCCAGCAAGCGCTGGAAGCGCTGATTGGCTTCTTCGTCAATACCGTGGCCTTGCGTATCCGGTATGACGGCGAGACGACCGTGCAAGACCTGCTGGCCCATGTTCGTGAGGTGGCCGTTGGCGCGCAGGATCATCAGGATTTCCCGTTCGAGCAGCTGGTGGAGCGGCTGAACCCGACCCGCAGCCTGTCTTATAGCCCGGTCTTCCAAGTGCTGTTTGCCTGGCAGAATACCGATGATGGCGAGCTGGCCTTGCCGGGGCTGGAGGTGAAGTCACTGGAAATGCCACACCACATTGCCAAGTTTGACCTCAATCTGGCACTGGGGGAGCAGGATGGGGCGATCCGCGGCGGGCTGGAATATGCGACCGCGTTGTTTGATGCCGAAACCGTGCAGCAATTGCTGGAGGGTTTGACGCATGTGCTGGCTGAAATGGTGCGCGATGACCTGCAATCGGTCGAAACCTTGCCACTCATGCCAGCTGCGGCACAACAGGCGATGCTGCAGCGCTGGAACCAGACTGAACGGCCTCGGCCTTTCGTGCCGGTGCACCGCCTGTTTGAGCGTCAGGCCATGGCGACGCCGGATGCGATTGCGCTGACCTGGCAAGATCAGCAGTTGAGCTACCAGGCCTTGGAACAGCAGGCCAGCCTGCTGGCAAACCGCTTACTGGCCGCCGGAGTGCGGGTGGATGTGCCGGTGGGGCTGTGCATGTATCGCTCGCCTGAGGTGATCGTGTCCATGTTGGCCATTCTGAAGGCTGGCGGCGCATGTTTGCCACTGGACCCGGCCTACCCGCAGGAACGGCTCGCCTACATGCTGGCTGACAGCAAGCCCTGCCTGGTGTTGACTCAGCCGGAGCTGCAATCCCGGTTTGCGGACGTGGGTGTGCCTGTACTGCTGTCCGCTGGCGAGGTCAGCCAGGAGGCATTGCCGCAAGAGGAGCGTGCCGAGGTCACCGCCGAGCAACTGATCTACATCCTGTATACCTCCGGCTCTACCGGGCGACCCAAAGGGGTGGGGCAGACTCAGCGCACCCTGAGCAATCTGCTGCAGTGGCAACGCGAAGCCTTGCTGGGGCCTGCAGCTGTGCGCACCTTGCAGTTTGCCTCGATCAGCTTTGATGTGTCGTTCCAGGAAATCTGGAGCACGCTCACGACTGGTGGCACGCTGGTCATGCTGTCTGAAGAGCAACGCAAGGATTTGGGGCAACTGCAAGCCTTCATTGCTGAGCAGCGGGTTCAGCGGGCCTATCTGCCTGCCGCCGTGCTGCAGCAAATGGCCAGTTTGCGCTCCGGGCCCTGCGCAAAGGGTTCAGGCTGCGACATCATCACGGCAGGCGAGGCCCTGCAGGTGACGGAAGAACTCAAGCTTCTGCTGCAGGAAATGGGCAGCCGCTGCTTGTACAACCAGTATGGTCCGACCGAAACGCATGTGGTGACCCAGTTCGCCCTTGATGTCACCTGCATGGCAAGCTGGCCTGCCTTCCCGCCGATTGGACGCCCCATCGACAACGTCCGGACTTATGTACTGGATGCGCAGCTGCAGCCCGTACCAGCTGGGGTCGTGGGTGAGCTATATCTGGCGGGCGCCGCCGTGGCCAAGGGTTACCTTCATCAGGATGTGCTCACAGCAGAGCGCTTCCTGGCCGACCCATTCCAGCCTCAGGGCGAGCGCATGTATCGCAGCGGTGATCTGGCACGCTGGAACCGCGATGGTCAGCTGGAATACGTTGGCCGGGCCGACCAGCAGGTCAAGCTGCGCGGTTTCCGCATCGAGCTGGGGGAGATCGAGCAGCAACTGCTGGCTCAGCCGGGCGTTGGCGAGGCTGCAGCCGCAGTCAAGGTCGGGCAGGATGGCGAGCGTGTACTGGTTGCGTATGTCACGGGTGAGGTGGAGCTCGAGTCCTTGCAGGCAGCGCTGAAACGCGTATTGCCTGAGCACATGATCCCGAGTCGCTGGGTGAAGCTGCCGGCTTTGCCCTTGACCCAGAACGGCAAGCTGGATCGTGCCGCACTGCCGCTGCCAGACCAGCAGCGCACCCAACAGCAGTATGTGGCCCCACGCAATGGGGTGGAACGGCAACTGGCCTTGATCTGGGCCGAGATTTTGAACGTGCCGCAAGTGGGCGCACTGGATAATTTCTTTGCGTTAGGTGGTCATTCCTTGCTGGCCACCCGGCTGGTGCACCAGATCAATCAACGCATGCAGGCTGGCCAGCGTTTGCGTACGCTGTTCAAACATCCGGTACTGGCAGATTTGGCTCAGGCCATGGCGGAAGAGGCGGGAGAAGACCCTGCTGTGACCTATCCCGTCATCACGCATGATGCCCATGCACGCTACGAGCCTTTCCCGATGACCGACATCCAGCAGGCTTACTGGGTCGGACGGGAGGAAAGCATGGGGCTGGGCGGTGTCGCCGCACACGGCTATGGTGAGATGCGGGTTCACGGGCTGGATGAAGCGCGCTTTGCCCTGGCGCTTAACCGCCTGATTGCCCGGCATGACATGCTGCGTACGGTATTCCGGCCTGATGGCACCCAGTGTGCGCTGGCCTCTGTGCCGGTATATCAGCTGACCCGTCAGGACCTGCGCGGCCTGCCGCCGACAGAGGTGGAACAGCGCTTGCAGCTGTTGCGCGAGCGGATGTCTCATCAAGTGATGGATGCCAGCCAGTGGCCCTTGTTTGAATACGGCATCAGCGTGCTGGATGATGGCGTGGCACATCTGCACAACAGCATGGATGCGCTGATTGTCGATGCGGCCAGCGGGCAAATTGTGGGCCGCGAACTGATGCAGCTATACGCTGATCCGGACGCCTCGCTGCCAGCTGTAGGCATTACGTTCCGGGATTATGTGGTGGCGGAGCATGCACTGCGTCAGGGGGCAGCATGGCAACGGGCACTGGCCTACTGGCATAAACGAATTGCGGAACTGGCTCCGGCGCCCGATCTGCCACTGGTGTGTCAACCAGAATCGATCGAGAAGCCGCAGTTTACCCGTCGTGATCGTATCCTGAGCCCGGCGCACTGGAGCGCGCTGCAAGCCCAGGCGCGTGCACACTCCGTCACCTCGTCCATCATGCTGCTGGCTGCGTTTGCCCGGGTGTTGGGTTTGTGGTGCCGCCAGCCCCGTTTCAGCCTGACCCTGCCCTTGTTCAACCGCTTGCCCTTGCATCCGGATATCAACGGTGTGATTGGTGACTTCACCTCGGTTGTGTTGCTGGAGGTCCGTCTGGAAGCCAACCAGACGTTTGCCGAGCTGGCGCGCCAGCTGCAGGAGCAGCTATGGCAGGACATGGATCATTCCGCCATCAGCGGTGTGCAGGTGCTGCGCGAGCGCGCACGTCAGCTGGGGGTGCAACAATCGGCCATGCCGATCGTGTTCAACAGTACCCTGACCGAGTTTGTGCCAACCGGTGCGGAGGACAAGGGCCTGTACGACCTGCTGGATGCCGAGCCGGTGTTCAGCATCACGCAGACGCCGCAGGTGTGGCTGGACCATACGCTGGTCGAGTACGACGGACAGCTGCATTACAACTGGGACAGCATCGACGCCCTGTTCCCGGCGGACATGATGGCTGAGGTGTTCCAGTGCTATGGCGACTTGCTGGAGCGTCTGGTTCAGGCAGAAACCTGGACTTGCAGCAGTGAGCGCTTGCTGCCGCGTGCAGCGGTGCCTGCCGGTGAGCTGGTCCTGACGCCAGATCATGATTTGCTGATGCACCAGTTGTTTGACCGTCAGGTTAGCCTGACCCCCGACAACATCGCCGTGCTGGCGCCAGAGCGGCAGTTGCGCTATGGCGAACTGCAGGCCGCTGCGCGGCGCCTGGGGGCCACCTTGCAAGCGCAAGGTGTGGGCCCTAATCAGCTGGTTGCCGTGCTGATGGAGCGCGGTTGGGAGCAAGTGGTGGCCACGCTGGCCATCCAGTATGCGGGCGGCGCCTACCTGCCGCTGGACCCAGCGCTGCCGCAGGAGCGAATCGAGCATATCCTGCAGCAGGCTGAGGTGCGGATCGTACTCACCCAGCGCCGTGTGCAGACTGCATTGCCCGAGGGGCTGCAGCGCATGGTGGTGGATCAGGTGTACGACGCTCGTCCTGGCGCTGCGCTACCCGCAATCCAGACCCGACAGACCGATCTGGCCTATGTCATCTACACCTCGGGCTCTACCGGTTTGCCGAAGGGTGTGATGATTGACCATCGGGGGGCAGTGAATACCCTGATCGACATCAATCAACGCTTCGCAGTCACGGCACAGGATCGTGTCCTGGCGATTTCCTCACTCAGCTTTGACCTGTCGGTGTACGACATCTTCGGTACGCTGGCTGTGGGGGCGGCGGTGGTGATTCTGGAACATGAGCGTGCCCGTGATCCTGAACACTGGCAGGCGTTGTTACTGGCACATCAAGTCAGCATCTGGAACTCGGTGCCCGCCTTGCTGGGCATGATGGTGGAGTATGCCGAGAGCCAGCAGCAGCGGTTGCCTGCGTGCTTGCGGCTGGCCATGCTGTCTGGTGACTGGATTCCACTCAATCTGCCACCACGTTTCAAGGCATGTTGCCCTGAGGCCGTTTTGCATAGTCTGGGTGGTGCCACCGAGGCCTCGATCTGGTCCATTGCTTACCCGATTGAAGCGGTGCAGCCGGGCTGGCGCAGTGTGCCGTATGGCAAGGCGCTGGATAACCAGACCTTCTATGTGCTCAACAGCCAGCTGGAACATTGCCCCACCTGGGTTACCGGGCAGCTGTATATCGGTGGCATCGGCTTGGCACAGGGCTACTGGCGCGATAGCGGGCGGACCAGCAAGAGCTTCTTCACCCATGAGCGCAGTGGCCTGCGGCTGTATCGTACCGGTGACTTGGGGCGTTATTTGCCAGATGGCAATATCGAGTTTCTTGGCCGTGAAGATGGGCAGGTCAAGCTTCAGGGCTATCGTGTCGAGCTGGGTGAGATTGAGACCGTGCTGGAGTCGCATACCTCGGTCTTCTCGGCGGCAGTCAAGGTGGTGACGACAGCGCGGGGCGAGAAGCGTCTGGCAGCTTATGTGGTGACGGCGGCAGCAGAGCAGAACGCTGCCGCACTGCGCAGTTTCCTGCAAGGCAAACTGCCTGCGTACATGGTTCCCAGCAGCTTTACCTTCCTGGAGCGCATGCCGCTCTCCAGTAATGGCAAGGTGGATAAAGGCCAGCTGCCGGAGCCAGCAGAACAGCATGAAGAGGCGGTGGTGATCAGCCTGCCGGATGATCCCGCCTTGTTGCAGCTGATCCGCGTGGTGGAGAAAACACTGCAACGGGACAACATCCCGCTGGAGGCCAACCTGCTCAATCTGGGTGCCAGTTCGATCGACATCGTGCGCATCAGCAATGCCCTGCATGCTGAGCTGGGCTTCCGGCCGAAGCTGGCACAGTTCATGGCCAGCCCGACCCTGAATGACCTGTTGGCCCTGTACCGTGAGCATCAGCCCAAGCCGGTGGTATCCGCACCAATGGTTTCGAGCGAGCCATCGGCGACGCTCGAGACCATTGAGGACCCGGATGCCCGCCAGGCGTTCAAGGCGCGCGAACCGGGGCGCCGTCGCTTTGCCACTGGCGTGGCTGAAGTGCGGGGGGATCAGGCTGATGATGCCTGGTTTGAGCAGCAATTTGACCAACTCCGCTCGGTGCGACAGTTCAGTGAAGACGTGCTGCCGGTGGCCAAGCTGTTTGGCATGCTGCGCTGGCTGGCTCGGCGCGAGCGCAATGGTTACCCCAAATACCTCTACGCCTCGGCAGGTGGTTTGTACCCGGTGCAGACCTATTTGTTCATCAAGCCTGGGCGGGTTGACGGCGTCGAAGGGGGGGCTTATTGCTACGACCCGGTGCAGCATCGTCTGGTACGCACCAGCCCGGAGATCATCAATCTGGCGGATGCCTACGATTACTTCGTCAACCGGCCCATGTTTGAGTCCGCTGCATTCTCCTTGTTTCTGATCGCGGATCTGGCGGCGATTCAGCCCCTGTATGGCGAGATGAGCATGGACTTCTGCCGGATTGAAGCTGGGGCCATGTCGCAACTGCTGACCATGGCAGCGGCAGACTTGCAGCTGGGGCTGTGTGGTGTCGGTTCCATTGATGACGAGATGCTGGCACGCCTGTTCCAGTTAAGCCCGCATCACCAGTTGGTGTACTCGATGGTGGGGGGCATCAAGCACGTGCAGGAAGGCACTCAGGCAGTGCTGGAGCAGTTCGCACCTTCAGTGGTGCAGGATGACGACAGTGAAATGGAAGAGATTGAGCTGTGACGGCCAATCAGCACGTGGATCACGGTCAGGTGACCGGTAGTGGGAAGGAGAGGGCCATGACTGCCATCAATCAGCCGCAAAGCGTACGGCAAGGCTTGCTGTTGCCTGCTTGGCAGCAGCAGTTGGCACAGCACCTGCATTTACCCGCTGTCGAAGACGGCCAGGTCCGGCTGGACCGGCAACAGCTGGACACACTGAGCAGTCAGCTGGCAGCAGGGCTACAGCGGCGTGGCATCCAGCCAGGGCAGACCGTGGCGGTCTGCTTGCCGCGCAGCTGGAAGCTGGCCGTGGCCTTTCTCGGGCTGCTGAAAGCGGGATCCGTAGTGTTGCCCCTGGATCGGCAGAGCCCCGCTGAGCGCATCGGCTACATGCTGGAGGATGCCTCATGTTCCTTTGCGGTGCTTGATGAATCGTGCCCTTCCGCCCTCATGCCCGCGCAGGTACAGCAAGGATGGTTTGATGGGCTGCTGGATACGCCCGCGTCGGCATGGACACCTTGTAACACCGCTGCAGATCACGCCTTCATCATCTATACCTCGGGTTCCACCGGCAAACCAAAGGGCGTGCGAATCCCTGAGGCGGGCATCATGCGTCTGGCTCAGCCAGGTTATATTCAGCAGGACGCTGGGCAGCGCTATGGTTGTGCGTCCAATCCGGCGTTTGATGCCATCAACTTTGAGGTTTGGGTACCCCTGCTGACAGGGGGCTGCATGGTCATTCTGCAGGATGAGTGCTTGCAAAAGCCGGAGCAGTTGACGGCGGTGTTGTCGCAGCTTGGCATTCATACCCTGTTCCTGACCGTGTCGCTGTTCAATGCCATTGCCGACCAGCAGATGACGTGCTTCTCCAGTCTGACTCAGCTCCTGGTTGGCGGGGAGGCACTGAATGCAGACCTGATTCGACGCTGGTATCAGCATAACCCGGCGAGCCCGACCCGGATATTCAATGTCTATGGCCCGACAGAGTGTTCAACATTTGCACTCTGCTGGCCCATCCCGCGGGATTTGTCTGTTTCTCAGGTTCCCATTGGCTGGCCGATCGCCGAGACCGGCCTTGCGGTTCTGAATGCGGCGGGCGAGCCGGTGGCTGCTGGTGAAACCGGCGAGCTTTGTCTTTCCGGAGCGGGGCTGACGCCGGGCTACCTGCATCTGGAAGAGGCCAACCGGACCGCGTTTATCCTGCTGCCGGAAGGCGATGGGCAGCAGATTCGCTTCTATCGCACGGGGGATCTGGTGCGGGTGGGCCCTGACGGCGCGATTGACTATATCGGCCGCAAGGACAGGCAGGTCAAGGTGCGAGGGTTCCGCATCGAGCCCAGCGAGGTCGAGCAGCAGATCGCACGGCATCCGCAAGTTCGTCAGGTCTATGTCTGCACCCGTCAAGCTGTTGCGCACGGCCCGCATGAATTGCTGGCGTATATCCAGCCGGGTGACGAACTGGAGCTGCCGGGGCTGCTGCAACACATGGCGGAGCATCTGCCGCCCTATATGCAGCCGCACTGGCTGTTCAAGGTCAGCCACTTTCCGCTGAATGCAAACGGCAAGGTGGATCGTCAGCGCTTGCTGGCCGAGCATGACACACCCTGGCGTATGCAGCGGGATACGGTGGCGTTGTCTGACCACGAGACCGCTTTTCTGGCTTTGGCGCAGACGGTGCTGGATTGTGGTCCGCTGGGACGGGAGGACTATTGGCTGGCCAACGGTGGGGATTCGCTCAAGGCTTTGCGGTTACGTTTTGAGTGTCGTCGACGCTGGCACAAGGACCTCGCACCGGAAGCCCTCTTCAAGCAACCCTTGGGTGCGCTGGCGGCTTTGCTGTTGCAAGCGGCCGATACCGACTACCCACCGTTACCGGCTGTCTCTGAATCCGATGCGGTTGCGGCCAGTGCCGAGCAGCAGCGCCTGTGGTGGGTGCAGCAGCATGGCAGGCAGCAAAGTGCTTATGGCGTGCTGTTTGCCTGGCAATTGAGTACCGCACCCGACTGGGCCGTACTGGCCGCTGCCTTGCGGCAGCTGGTGGTGGATTACCCGGCACTGCGTACCGCCTTGGTCAGTCAGGGCGCCAGCTTGCTGCAACAGCCAGGCCCGGTCTACGACCCCTGCCACTTTGGCGCTGAGGGGCCTGCTACCCGCAGCAAAAACTGGCAGACCCTGGCCGCACATCTGCTGCGGCAACCTTTCGATCTCAGCCAGCCAGGCCTGTTCCACGCCTATGCTTGTCATGATGCCAATCCTGGGCAGTTTGTCCTGCTACTGCACATGCACCATGTTGCCGTGGATGGCTGGTCGATGAACCTGCTGTTTGCCGCGCTGAGTGAGCGCTATCAAGCCTTGCTGAGCGGACAAGCCCCGGTGGTCACTGCGGCACCGGATACGCGGCAATGGGCGCGATGGCAGGCACAATGGCGCCAGCACCCCCGCTACCAGCAGCAGTTGCACACCTTGCTGTCCTGCTATCAGCGGGCGGAGGACATCGAACGGCTTGTGCTGCCGGAATCAACCCAAGCCGAGAATGGCGCGATGCTGGTACAGCATTGGGGGCTGGACAAGCGCAACCTGCTGGATCATTACGCCAGCCGCCAGCAGTTGACCCGGTTTCAGGTCCTGCTGCCACTGTTTGCGGTGACGGTTTATGCCGTCACCGGCCTGCTGCGGCTGCGCATTGCCACACCCGTGGCCAATCGGGTGATCCCGGAGTTTGAGCATAGTGTTGGCATGCTGGCCAATACCCTGCTGTTGCCGCTGCAACTGGATGCCGTAACCGGGCTGTCGTCCCAGCTGCCACAGCTGGCAGCGGAAGTAGGGCGCTTGCTGGGGTGCCAGGAAGTCCTGCTGGACGATGTGCTGACCGCAGCCCCCGCCCTGTTTCCCGCAGGGCAAAGCCTGTTTGACTTCATGTTTGTGCTGGAAAACACACGCTACGACCAGTTCCAGCTGGCAGACATCCGTGCCCGCCTGCAGTGGGTGAAACCGGCACAGGCCAAGTGTCCGTTGTTGTTGAGTGTGGTTGAACAGGAAAACGGTTTTGACTGTGTGTGGGAATATGCGGCGGATGTGTTTTCCCCCGAGCACATCCAGCAGTTTGCCCACGTTTTTTCTCAGTTGCTTGACCGCCTGCCGCTGCTGGAGCAGGAGGATCCGCCCCTGCATGCACTGGCACAACAGAATCGGGCTTTGCCAGCGATGATGGGGCAAGGCGTGACCGTGCCTTTGCTGTATGACCGCGTTTGTGATGCCTTTCATGACCAGGTGCTGCGGACACCCCAGGCGGTGGCGCTGCAATCGGCGGGCCGGCTATGGACTTACCAGCAGCTGGATCAGCTGGCGGATGCGCTGGCGGTGCAGATTCAGGCGCAAGGTACCTTGCCGCAGGATGAAACGGCAGAGGCTCATGTGGCCCTGTACCTGGATGCATCGCCTGAGCATATTGTCAGCATTCTGGCACTGGCCCGGCTGAACCTCACCATTGTGCCGCTGGACCCTTCTTATCCGCCTGCACTGCTGCAGCATGTGCTGCAGCAAGTGTCACCTCTTATGGTGTTGACCCAGGCGCAACAACGGGGCGCGGTCAGTCGTTTGCTGGCCGGTCAGCAGGTCCCGGTGCTGGATGTCACGCTGCATGCCTCATCGGCATCGCCACAGCGACGCGCGGGACAACGTCCCTTGTATACCCTGTTTACCTCGGGTTCGACGGGCACGCCCAAAGGGGTACAGGTCAGCGACCGCATCCTGTGCAACCTGATGCAATGGCAGTCTGCTGCGGGGGGCTTGAAACCGGCTGCACGTACCCTGCAGTACGCCATGTTGTCCTTCGATGTGTCGTTCCAGGAGATTCTCTCCACCCTGTGCAGTGGGGGTTGCCTGCACCTGATGTGGGCGGGCGGGCGGCAGGATGCACCTGCCATACTGGACTACATGCAGCAACACGCGATTGAACGGTTGTTTCTGCCGTATGTTGCCTTGCAGATGCTGGCAGAGCATGGTGTTCGCTTGCAGCAGTTTCCGTCTGCCCTCAAGGAGGTGGTCACGGCGGGTGAGCAGCTGCTGTCCACGGAAGCGATTCGGGCCTGGTTTGCCGGCATGGCGGGCAGTCGCCTGTTCAACCACTATGGGCCGACCGAAACCCATGTGATCAGTAGCCTGTGCCTGCAAGGCGACCCTGTAAGCTGGCCGGAGCAGCCGGCCATCGGCTTTGCCGTGGACAACATGGGCTTGCGGGTGGTCGATGATCAGGATATTCCGGTTATGCCCGGGGTGGTAGGGCATTTGCAGCTGGGTGGGGCATTCATTGCACCATGCTACCTGGCCGATGCCACGCGCAATGCGGCGCATTTCCTGCAGGAAGCCTCCGGGCACTACTGGTATCGCAGCGGAGATCTGGCCTGCTTTGATCGGGATGGCCGCTTGCACTACCTGGGGCGGGATGACCAGCAGGTCAAGCTGAGCGGGCAGCGCCTTGAACTTGGGCAGGTTGAGGTGGCCCTGATGCAATGTGCGGAGGTTCAGCAAGCTCTGGTGGTGATGGATCCGCAACAGAAGAGGCTGGTGGCTTGCCTGTGTTGCCATGGCAGCATGCCCGACCGCGAGCAGCTGGAACAGCATCTGGCCAATAGCCTGCCTGCTCATGTGCGTGTGGCGGAATATCGCGTGCTGGCATCCCTGCCGCGTACGGCCAGTGGCAAGCTGGACCGCCGCCAGGCGCTGGCGGTGCCATACACCGCCTTACCGGGTGCGACACTGGCCACCGTGGCGATGCCATCAGAACCGATGTCCTCACTGGAGCTGCAACTGGCCGGCTGGTTTGAAGCCGCAGTGGGGCAGCCGATTGCAGTCGAGCAGCGTTTCTTCGACGCGGGGGCCAACAGTCTGGGTCTGATGCGCTTTCATTTGCGCTGTTGTGATGGCCTTGGGCGTGATTTTCCTGTTTCCACCCTGTTTGAGCATGTGACCATACGCAGTCTGGCGCGCTTCCTGCAGCCAGCGGCAGCGCACAGCCAGGTCGCTGGAGCACCTGAGGCGGGGGCAACAGCGGTTACATCCGCTCCTGAAGGGAGTGAGGACCGTATTGCCATCATCGGTATGGCGGTTCGCATGCCCGGTGCCAATGATCTGGCCTCGTTCTGGAACATGATGGTTGAGGGGCGTAGTGGCATCAGCTACTTTCCGGTTGAGGAAGGGCGGGTCGGTGCGCGAAGTCAGATGCAGGGTATTCTGGATTTTGACCCCGGCTGGTTTGGCATCAGCCGGCAGGAAGCCAGCCAGATGGACCCGCAGCAAAGGCATTTGCTGATGTGCTGCGTGCAGGCACTCAGTCACGCCGGCATTCGTGATCCACAGGCGATGCGCATCGGGCTGGTGGCCAGTTGCGGGGAAAATACCTACTACCAGTCGCAGTTGCTGGAGGGGGATCCCGCCAGCCGCCCGGACAGTTTCCAGATGGCGCTGCACCATGACAAGGATTTCCTGGCGACCAAAGTGGCCTACCATCTGGGCCTGACCGGGCCGGTATTTACGGTGCAGTCCGCCTGCTCCAGCTCCCTGGTGGGCACCCATGTGGCCAGTGCTTTCCTGCGGCAAGGGGAAAGCGAAGTCATGCTGGTCGGTGGTTCATTGGTCGATACCCTGCTGACCGAGGGCTATACCTATCGACCGCAGCATATTTTCTCCAAGGATGGCCATTGCCGCCCGTTCAGCGATGATGCCACCGGCACGATTGCGGGCAGTGGTGTCGCGGTCGTGGTATTGAAGCCGTTGCGTTTTGCCATCGAAGACGGTGATACGGTCTACGGGGTGCTGGCAGGCAGTGCCATCAACAATGACGGGCGTGACAAGCTGGGCTATGCGGCACCGTCGGTCAATGGCCAGCGGGATGTGATACGGGAATCCTTGTGGCGCAGCGGGCTGGCACCGGAGCAGGTGTCCTATGTCGAGGCTCATGGCACCGGTACTCAGCTAGGCGACCCGGTTGAAGTTGCTGCGTTGCGCCAGGCATATGATGTTGCGCCAGGTCACCATTGCGCCCTCAGCGCCGTCAAGAGCCAGATCGGGCACCTGGGTGCTGCAGCAGGGGTAGCAGGGCTGATCCGTGTCACGTTGTCGGTCTATCACGGCTTGATTCCGCCGACCATTGACTTTCACCAGTTGAACCCCAAGCTGGCGGGACAGCTTGAGCCATTCCATATTCCGCGCGTCGCTGAACGCTGGCCTGAAGGCAAGCCGCGTATCGCGGGCATCAGCAGCTTTGGCATTGGTGGCAGCAATGCCCATGCGCTGGTGATGCAGGGACCGGACGTGGTGCTGCAGGGCAGTGCAATTCACTGCCTCATGTTGTCCTCTCGCAGCGAGGCGGCATTACGGCAGGATGTGACTGCACTGGCAGACTATCTGACCGCGAATCCGCATCAGTATAGCGTGGTGCTGCGCCACCTGCAGGCAGGCCGCCCGACGCACGCCTGGCGGGTAGCCGCTCAATGTGCGGATGCAGCATCGGCCGTGGCCTGGCTGCGGCAGGTTTCACCGCAGCAGGTCCAGGCAAGCGGCGGAGTACGTTACTCGGCAGGACAGTCGGCCAGCGAACTAGCCGCGTTCTGGCTGTCCGGCGGTGAGATCAAGTGGCCAGATGGACCTGCCGCCCCGCCTTGGGATATGCCGGTTCCCTCCTTCCAGCTGGAGCGCTTCAGTTTTGAACGCAAGCCGGCCAGCATAGCGGGTCCGATGGATGCTGCGGGCAAATTGCCCTCATCCGAGTGGTTGCATCAAATGCAGTGGATACGGCGGCAGCCACTCTCTGCATGTCTGGCCCGGCCATCCAGCCACACGCTGCTCTGGATGTGTGCCGAGCCCTTGTCTGAGGCGGAGTATCAGCATCTCGCCCGCTTGTATGCCAGGGTGGTGGTGGCTGTGGCCCATGCTTCACAGACCCTGCCGGGCGGTGTGGCCGGCTACGATCCCGCTGACCCCGCCAGTGTGGACCGGTTGCTGCAGCACGTCGCACAAGGTAGCACCGCAGTTGAAGCGGTCTATGCCTTGCCACTGGCGCTACGTGATGCCATGGACGTACAGCAGGCCGAAGCGTGCTGCCTGGATTGGCCCGCCTTGTTCCTGCAGCGGTGGTTCAGCAGGGCTGAACCACCCGCCCTGTCGGTGTATTGGCTATCGGTCGAAGCGCAAGCCGTCATGTTGCCGACGCAGCACCCTGCACAGGCTTTGCTGGCCGGGATACATGAGGTCGGGCCGCAGGAGCTGCCTCTGCGTAGCTGCTGGATTGATCTGGACCGCCATAATGTGGCACGAGCCAGCAACATTGTGCCCGCCATGATGCCGGAGGCAGAGGGTCGGCTGGCGGTGCGCTACGGCTATCTGTGGCAGCCGGTACTTCAACCGGTGCCGACGCCGGTGACACCTGCACCAGCACTCGACTTGCCGTCAGGTGGTTGTCACGTCATCCTGGGGGGGAGCGGGGGCATCGGCAGTACACTGGCCGCCACCTTGCTGCAGGATGAACAGGCTCAGCTGATCCTGTTGTCCCGATCCGGCGAGCTACCGCAACGTTTGCAGCCCTGGCAGACACGTTGCCATGTGATCCAGGCCGACCTGTCCTCCGCCATGTTCAGTGTGGACCAGGTCTTGCAGGCCATTGCGAAGCAGACCGATCAGGTGAGTAGCGTCATTCACGCTGTGGGGGCCGCTGCGGGGGGGCTGATCATGCAGCGTGACGCACGGTCCATGCGGGAGGGACGTGCGGCCAAACTCAACGGTGCATTGTTGGCTGAACGTCTGATTCAGCACTATCAACCACGGTTGGCGCTGTACTGTTCGTCCATGTCGGCCTGGTTTGGTGGCGTGGGGCAAATGGACTATGCGGCAACCAATAGCGTACTGGATGCGTTGGCCAACCAGAGTGATCCGCTGAATCCGGTAACCCGGCGCATCAGCATCAACTGGGACATCTGGAAGGATGTCGGCATGGCCAGTACGGCGCTGAGCCAGGACCGGGTGCATCAGGCACATCTGGCCATGGGCCTGACAGCCACAGAGGGCGAGCAGGTGTTTCGTGCCGCGCTGGCAGCCCGGCAACCCCAGATTCTGGTGTCGACTACTCCGTTGCATCAGGCCGCTCAGTTTTATCGTGCGCCGGTTACTCCGGCACAGCAAAGTGGTGCTGCTGATCTGGCGCAAATCAAGGCGCATTTGCAGGATTGCCTGTGCCGCTGGCTTGGGCTGTCTGAGATTGCGGATGACGCAAACTGGTACGATTCAGGTGCCGACTCACTCACCTTGCTGGATGTGCTAGCCGAGCTTGAGCAGCAGTACGGCATTGTTCTTTCCTTGTCCCAGCTCAGCCACAAGGTCAGCCTGCAGGAGTGCCTGACAAAAGTGGCAGCGCTCATGCAGGATGGAAATCCCGCATCGTCTGTCAGCATTGATGTCTGGCAGCGCGGTAGCGGTCACAACCTGTTGTGTCTGGTGCACCCGGTGGGGGGGGATATTCAAGCGTACCGTCCCCTGGTCAGCCGCTTGGGCGCGGATCAGACGATTTGCCTGATTGCCGATCCTGCCTTGTCGCAGAATGTGGCTCAGACCTGCTCCATTGCTGAGCGGGCTCATGACTATCTGGCCGCGCTGGAGCAGCACTTTCCGCCGTCGCAATGGCAATGGCAGCTGGCGGGGTGGTCCTTCGGCGCCTGGGTGGTGAGCGAGATGGCATCACAACTGGAACAGCGGCACGCGCCAGCGTCTCACGTCTTGCTGCTGGACCCGCCTGCACCGGGCAGTGGCCGCCTGTTTGCGAACTACAGCCAAGCAGAGATTGAAGCCGTATTTCGGCAGGAGCTGGCGGGAGCCCAGCCGCGTGAGGCGGGGGAGCATGCACACTATGTTTCCCGCCTGACGGCAACCTGCCAGCGTAATCTGGCCAGCATGGTGGATTACGCGTTCCCGACGCTGTCACGCACACCGGTCAGCCTGATGGTCGCCAGTCAGGCCGAGGAGGGCTTGGGCGGCTTGTCCGCACCGACAGCACAAGACCGGCAGGCCTGGACGCGACACCTGCCGCGGCTGGTGCACTGGCAGGTGCTGGCGACCACTCACTATGGTCTGATGCGTCAACCGATGGTGGAGCAGGTGGCGCATCACCTGCTGTCCTTGCATGAGCATGGGGTGCACGCATGCTGATCGGGGAGGCAAGCCATGATTGAGCTGACCAACATTGCCGCGCCGGAGGCCTTGCTGCACCCGTTGGTGCAGGTGCGGGCATGCCGGTTTCATTACGACGGGAATGGCGTGACAGATGGGGTGAGTGCGCCAGCCAGTACGGATGTGCCGATCTTGCCGGAGAGCATGACGCGTGCAGTCGCCAAGCGGCAGGCCGAGTTCCTGGCAGGGCGACTGGCGGCGAGTGCTGCGTTGCGCAGTCTGGGTGCCTCGGGGCATGTCCCGGTTGGCGAGGACCGTAGCCCGCAATGGCCTGCGGGCATCGTAGGCAGCATCAGCCATACGGATCGCCTGGCCATCGCGGTGGTGGCGCGGGCGACACAGTGCATTGGTTTGGGTATAGACATCGAGCCGGTGATGGATAGCGACACGGTCCGCAATCTGCAACACATGATTGCCCGGCCCGAAGAGCTGGCCTTGAAGCCGCAAAGCCTGTCACTACCTCAGTTCCTAACCTTGCTGTTTTCGGCCAAGGAAGCCTTGTACAAGGCCGTGTTTCCCCGCTTGCAGCAGGTGCTGGAGTTTCACGATGCCCGTTTGTTGGGTGTTCGCGATAACACCCTGCAGCTGGCGTTGTGCTCAAACGATTTGCCGGGCTGGGCCCGCCAACCTTTCAACGTGTCCAGCTGCCTGACGGATGGACTCGGCTTTAGCTGGTGTTATCAGCTTACTCCTTCCATGGACCATGAGGTGAACACATGCCTTATCTGATGTATCTGTACCGGCAGTCACGCATGCTGCTGCTGGTCGCCACCCTGGCCGGGCTGGTGTGCGGCATTGCCGGTGCCTTGCTGGCGGTGCTGATCAGCAATGGCCTGCAAGGGCGCGCTATTGGCACCATGGCGGCGGTGGCCTTCTTTGGCTTGTGCGCACTGATCCTGATCAGCAAGACCGCTTCGGAAATGGCACTGATCCGCCTCACGCAGCGTGCCATTTACCGCATGCGCATTCGTTTGAGCCATCAGCTGCTGGCAACGCCGCAGCGCAAACTGCAAGAGCTGGGGCGCCATGGTCTGACCACCATCCTGACACGCGATGTTGAAGTGTTCACCATGGCCTTTGAGTACCTGCCAGTGGCCTTCAACAATGGCGTGGTGATTCTGGGATGCATGGCCTATCTGGCATGGGTGTCCTGGCCCGTTTTCCTGATGATCACGCTGCTGATTGTTGTAGGCATTTATGGCTTTCACATGGCTGAGCGCGAGCCGATACGCCAGCTGGCTGCCGCGCGTGATCAGGTGGATTTACTCTACGATCATTTTTACCACTTGATTGATGGCAGTCGCGAGTTGCAACTGAATGCGCAGCGGGGCAAGCACTTTGTGGAGAAAGTGCTGGAGCCGGATGCCGCAGCGTTTTGTGCGCTGAGTACATCCAGTCTGAACCGGTATATGTGGGTCACCAACCTTGGCGGCATGACGTTTTATGTGGTCATGGGGCTGATGTTGTTTGTGGTTCCGATGGTGTGGCCACAGACCAGCGGCGTGCTGATCTCTGTCACACTGGTGTTGTTGTACCTGATCAAACCCATTTTTGAGCTGTTGATTGCCTTGCCCCGCATTCGTAATGCCGTGATTTCCTTGGGGCGCATTCAATACATTGCCAGCGAGCTGGAGTCGGGGGAGGGTACTGAGGATCAGCCGGCTTCTCCCTTTGCTGCAGAACGCGCCCTGGCGCTGGAGCTAAAAGAAGTTGTACACCGCTATCCGGGCGACCTGGAGGATGAGACCTTCCGTCTGGGGCCGGTCAATTTCCGGGTCAAGCAGGGGGAAACCGTCTTTGTGATTGGTGGCAATGGGGGAGGGAAAACCACACTGGCGATGTTGCTGCTCGGCCTGTACCCACCCGATAGCGGAAAAATTCTGCTTAATGGACAAGCCGTTACGCCGGACAACGCCCACGCCTACCGGCAGCATTTTTCGGCCATTTTTTCAGACTTCCACCTGTTTGAGCAGCTCTTGCTGGCAGATGATGGTCAATTGGGTCAACGTGCCCAGCACTACCTGCAACGACTGGGCATCAGCCACAAAGTGGCGTTGAAGGAAGGCGGGCAGTTTTCCACCATCAAGCTTTCCCAGGGGCAACGCAAGCGCCTCGCTTTGGTTGCTGCGTATCTCGAAGACCGTCCGATCTATCTGTTTGATGAATGGGCAGCAGACCAGGACCCACGCTCCAAGCATGTGTTCTATACCGAGCTGCTGCCGGAGCTGAAGGCTCGAGGGAAGGCTGTCATCGTCATCACCCATGATGATGCCTACTTCTCATGCGCGGATCGTATCGTCAAGCTCAATGATGGTGAGCTGCATCCTGTGACGTCGCATGAACTACCCACTGCAATGGCCTGAAATACCTGGACATGGAATTGCTCATGAATCAAACCGAAGCATTGTTGGCCACGTTGCAAGCCAAAGGCATTGTCTTGTCGGCGGAAAATGGCAAATTGAAATGCAAGGCGCCTAAAGGCGTGTTGACGGAAGACCTCCAGCAGACTCTGAGTATCCATAAACAGGCATTGTTGGCACTGCTGTCCGCCCCGTCACCATCCGCCCCGCCTGCAGGCAAAGCCTCCCTCTCATGTGCGCAGCAGCAGCTGTGGTTTCTGTATCAGTTGAGCCCGGAGCAAGGGTTTTATAACAATCCGCTGGCTTTCAGGATTACAGGTCAGCTCAATATGGCGGCGTTGCGAGACAGCTTCGCCCATGTGATCGAACGGCATGGCAGTCTGCGCACCCGCTTTGGTCAGCAAGACGGGCAGGCTTTTCAGGAGGTACTGACAGAGTATCTGCTGCCTTGGCAGACACTGGACTGGCAGGCATTGCCCCCCCACCAGCGAGAACAACAGATTGCAGCGGCCATTGCGGAAGATGCCTCGCGACCTTTCATGCTGGAAGCATCACTGCCAATCCGGGCTACCTTGATCCAGACCGCTGCACAGGAGTGGATATGGCTTGTGTGCGTACATCATATTGTGGCGGATGGCTGGTCGATAGGTTTGTTGTTGAGTGAGTTGATGGCGGCCTATCAGGCTTTCAGCCAGCATGAGCAGCCTCAGCTGGATGTGCTGCCGCTGCAGTACATTGACTATGCGCGCCAGCAGCAACAGCTGCTGACGCCCGAGATTCAGGCAGAGCAGTTGGCTTACTGGAAGCGGCAGCTGGGGGATGCTCCAGCATTGCTGCCCCTGCCGACCGATCGACCCCGTCCGCTGATCCAGCGGCATCATGGTCAACGTCATTTCTGTCAGGTCAGCCGCGATGTGCTGGCCCGGTTGCAGCAGCTGGGCCGGGAGCAGCAGTGCACGCTATTCATGTTGCTGCAAGCCGGGTTCTCTCTCATTCTGGCCAAGCATGCCAATACCCGGGATGTGTCGATGGGCACGCCGTTCGCCAACCGGAACCGCAGCGAGCTGGAACCACTGATCGGGCATTTCATCAACACGGTGGTACTGCGCAACCAGCCACAGCCCACGCAAAGTCTGCAGGATTATCTGAGGGCGGTACGCCAGATGGTGCTGGAGGCTTACGAAAATCAGGATGTCCCGTTTGAGCAGGTGGTTGAAGCCATCAATCCGGAGCGTAGCACCAGCTATACGCCTTTGTTCCAGGTGTTGCTGGTCCTGCGCAACCTGCCCAAGGCGGCTTCGCATGAGTTGCAGGATATTCAGCTGACCGCACTGGATGCACAGAATCACACCGCCAAGTTTGACCTGGGCTTGTCAATGACGGAAACCGAGGCCGGGCTCGATCTGGAATTTGAGTTCAATACGGATCTGTTTGACCCGGATACCATCGCACGGCTGGCCGGGCATTACACCTACCTGCTGTCCCGGATGCCCTCTGAGCTCATGTTGCCCTTGCAGCAGCTATCCTGGGTGCCGCCAGATGAGCAGCAATCCATCCTGCAGCAGTTCAGTCGTGGTCCTGCGGCTCCGGCATGGTCTGATGAGGATGTGATTCACCACCGTTTTGAGCAGCAAGCACGCCGTACACCCGATGCGGTTGCTGTGGTGTATCAAGGCCAGCAGTACCGCTATGCCGAGCTCGACAGGCGAGCTTCGGTACTTGCCGCCAGGCTGCTCCAGTCCGGGGTCGCTCCCGAGGATCGTGTTGCCCTCTGCCTGAACCGGGGCTTGCACATGCCGGTTGCCATGCTGGGTGTGTTGAAGGCGGGTGCAGCTTATGTTCCGATGGACCCGGATTATCCGCATGACCGCCTCCAGCACATGCTGCAGGATAGTGGTGCGACCATGGCAGTGGTGGATGATGCTGGAGCCCGAGCGGTAGAGGGTTGTGCTGTAAACGGTCTGATCAACCTGTCGCAAGTGGATACCGGAACACCGGATGGGCCAGAGGTAACCCTCCCCAAAGTAAGTCGTCATCAACTGGCTTACGTCATTTACACCTCAGGGTCTACCGGCAAGCCCAAGGGCGTCATGGTTGAGCATGGTTCTGCCGTCAACTTCTGGCGTGTGATGCAAGGCTCTACGCATGAGGGTTTGCCGGTGCCCTCAGTCGTTGCACTCAATTCTGCCTATACCTTTGACATGTCACTCAAAGGCTGGCTGCAGCTGCTGAGTGGGCATAGCCTGCATATCCTGCCGCAAGAGATCCGGGCAGATGGCGCGGCACTGCTGGCGTACTTCCGCCAGACCGGCATTGCCGCTTTTGAATGCACACCGACCCAACTCGACATGCTGCTGGCTGAGGGTTTGCTGACCGCCACCGACCTGCCACTGCAGCGTGTGCTGATTGGTGGTGAGCCGGTGAGCCCGCCCATGTGGTCACAACTGCGTCAAGCCGAAGCGATCCGCTTCTACAATATGTATGGCCCGACGGAATGCACGGTGGATGTCACCATCGGCTTGATCAATGGTGCCGGTGAGCAGCCCGATATTGGCTCAGTCATCACTGGAGACCGGGTGTACATTCTGGACGAGGCTTTGCGTCCCGTTCCCGTTGGGGTGCAGGGTGAGCTGTATCTGGCGGGGGCAGGGCTGGCTCGCGGTTATCTGAATCAGCCTGAGTTGACCCAGACCCGTTTTGTGGCAGACCCATTTTCCCCAGAGACGGGTGCCAGGATGTATCGCTCCGGTGATCTGGGTCGTTGGCGGCAGGATGGACGGATCGAATACATCGGGCGTAACGATTTTCAGGTCAAGCTGCGCGGTTTCCGCATCGAGCTCGGAGAAATCGAAAAAGCCTTGATGCTGCTGGACGATGTTCGGGAGTCCGTGGTTTTGCTGGATCAGACGGGAGAAGAGGGCCGGCTGGTTGCTGCAGTAGCCCGGCCCGGCGATCCAGCCAGCCGCAGCCTGCCAGAATGGCGGGCCTTGTTGCTGACCGCCTTGCCGGCGCACATGATTCCCAGCGTTTTTGTCGAATTTCCGAAGTTGCCCCAAACCCGAAACGGCAAGCTGGATCGTGAGCAGGTACTGGAAGCGGCCCGGCATGCACAAGGCAGCTATCAGGTTAATCTGGCCAGCCCGCGTGATCATATCGAACTGAGGCTATACCAGATCTGGAAAAGCCTGTTGCTACAGCCGGCCATCAGTATCCGGGATAACTTCTTTGATATCGGCGGGACCTCCATATCGGCCATCAAGCTGGCGCACCGGATCAAGGCTGAGTTCAATATGGACCTGCCACTGCATGACATCCTGCGCTATAGCTCGATTGAAGCGATGGCAGGGCGGCTGCGGCAGGCCGAGGACGCCTCCAGCAATGGCCAGTTGGTCACCCTGCGGGCTGGCGAGGGCAAACACAATGTGGTGTGTATCCACCCGGCGGGGGGGACCGCTTTCTGCTACTTGTCCCTTGCCAAAGTGTTGCCGGAGTCATGCGGAGTGTATGGCATTCAGTCCCCGGGCATACAGCCCGGTGAAGCCCGCTTGCCGTCCATTGAGGCAATGGCGGAATACTATCTGCAGTGCATTACCCACCTGAGTGCGGGTCCGCTGGTGCTGACCGGGCTGTCTTTTGGTGGTCTGGTGGCCTATGAGATGGCGGCCCGTCTGGTTGCAGAAGGGCATACACAGGTGTCTGTGGTGATGCTGGATACACAAGGGGTGGACGACGAGACCGAGCGCGCGGATATCGCTCAGGTCAGCATGCAGGAGTTCCGGCAGAAGCTGATCAAATTCAATGGCATGTACCCAGGCATCGAAGATGAGCAGATTGAGCGTTACTTCACAGTTTATAACCACAACCGTCTGACTCGAAAAGCCTATTTCCCTGGCGAGTGCGGTGCACGGGTCGTACTGATTCAAGCCATGGGGGGGCGGGGGCGCGGCTTGCTCCGCGAGGGGCGGGCCTTCTGGCGGCAACGGGCCTCCCGCTATTACCGGGTGCATCTGGTGCATGGCGACCATTGGGAGATGCTGGAAACGGCAGAAATCCTGCGGGTGGGCAAAGTGTTGAAGCGCGAGCTGGGACTGTTGTCCAGTCAGGTCGTACACAAGGCCGGCCGTGAGCAGGGTGAGGCGTTGCCAGCATGACCTACCTTGAAGGGTTGCAACATTTTCGCCGTGCCAGGGCTTCAGGGGCATTGCACCAGGGCGTGTGGCATCACCCGGATGGCGGCGGTTGCCTGCTGGCGGTGCTGTCACCCACGGCCAGCCACAGTACAGAGGTTCCTGCCTCACTGATGCCGGACTGGCTGGCGCAGATGATCCCTCCGCTGTTTGATGGTCTGCCTGCTGCCACCTACCTGGATTGGGGCGAGGCCCTGATCATTGCACTGTCGTCTTTTGAGGGCAGGCCCATCCCGCGGCGCATTCTGCATCACTGGCTGCTGCATGGCTTGTTGCCGGTTCTGAAGCTGAGCTGTGAGCTTAGACATGGTTACCCGGAACAGGTGCAGCGGCTGATGGATCTCCACCGTGATGCACTGGCCGACAGGCTCCATGATCACGAAACGTGGCTTTCCGGCCTGGAGGGAGCACTGCAAGCTGCATTCACATATGGCTATGACTATGCCTCGGCCTACCAACAGTCTTACCTGCGTTGCTTGCAATATGCGCAAGCACAGCAGTACCCGGATGCGGAGCCCATGTCGCGCGAGTATGGAGAGGAAAATGCCCTGGCAAACCGCAAGGCCTTTGTGCAGGCCAATGCCAAGGTGCATGCGGCGATGGACGCCGATTGGCTGGCCCAGCGGGATGCAGGACAGCCATCGCCAGGCACGCTGTATGGACAGCTGCAGGCCGTGACGCAGGGCTATTTGCTGACCGTGGGCGACACGGCTGAGGCACAAGGTATGCTGCACCAGCGTCTGGCGGATGCACTGCTGGCGGCGGTGCGGGAAGCGGGGAGGGATTATGGCTGAGACCGCCCGTTTTCTGCTGGTAGGTGATTCCCATGCGGGTGCCATTGGCCGGGCGGCGCAGGCTGCGGAGGTTCCCTTTGTGGGTGGCCCCGTTGGTGCCGGGCGGGATTTCATCGGCCGCTTTCATGAGCGCTGTGGTGAGGAAATCCGCTGGCTGCATGCCGGCGTTGCCGCGTATATGGATGAATTCCAGCGTACGCTGGGCGGTGGCCCGCTGGGCAAGCTGACCACTCCTGTGGTGTCGACCATAGGGTTTGGCGCCCATTTCTTCGCCATTCATGAAAGCTGGCGTATTTACCAGGACAGGCAGCAGCAATATTCGCCTGCATTCCTTGCAGGGCCGCTGTTTTCAAAACTGATTGGGGTCATGGCGCAAGACGCGCTGGCGCTTTATCGGGATCTGCATGATATGGGGCTGCGTGTCCTGGCGGTCATGCCGCCACAACGGGTATTGGAAACGGCAGACCCGACGATCTTTTTTGCCGCGCAGGAGGCCCTCAAGCAACACCTGCAGGCCATCGGCATCGAAGTGATTGATGTTCGACCAGAAGCAGCCGGGCCGGATGGTTATCAACGGCCCGAGTACTGTGAACCCAATGACACCCTGCATGGCAATCAGGCGTTTGGTGCCTTGATCCTGAATGCCTTGCATCAGGCAGGTGTAGGCGTCATGCATGAATCGCAGTAGCAGTGGCAGGAACAGTGGCAGTTATATCCTGGTAGTGACTTTGATAAACCAATGAATCAAGCGACAAGGAGATACGATGAGTCATTATGTTCGTGAAGCGGTAGAGCGGATTACCACCCGAAAGCTGGCCCCTTATGAAACCATCAAGGTAGAGCCGATCACACCGATCATTGGTGCTGAAATTTCCGGTGTAGATCTGACGCGTGAGCTGACCGCACAACAGATTGCTGAAATTCGCCGTGCCTGGCTGGAGCACCATGTGGTGGTGTTCCGCAAGCAGGAGCTGTCTGCGGAGGATCAGAAGCGGGTGGCCCGCTATTTTGGTGAACTGCGGCAGTTTCCGATTGCCAAGTTTGATGGGGGAGATCCGGAAGTCGTTGAGGCCCGCTCCGGGCGTGACAACGAGCACATTGTGGGTGGATTGTGGCACACCGATGGCACCGGCGATGAGGCGCCGTCTGCGGGCTCTTTCCTGTACATGATGGACATGCCGGAAGTGCAGGGTGGTGACACCATGTTCTCCAATATGCATCTCGCTTACGACATGATGTCGCCGGCGATGAAAGCTTTTCTGGAAGGCCTGACCGCACACCATGACGGCATTGTGGCCTGGCGTGGCCACAAACCGCCAGAGGGTTTCCCGATTGCGCGTGCCGATCACCCGGTCGTGATGACGCACCCGGAAAATGGTCGCAAGAACCTGTTCGTCAATTCCGGGTTTACCACCAAAATCAATGAGCTTGCTCCATTTGAAAGCCAGCAGCTGCTGCAGATGCTGTACCGGATGATTGAGCAAGAGCCGATTCTGGCTTGCCGCATTCGCTGGGAAAAGCACGCCATGGTGTGGTGGGATAACCGCTGCACCCAGCACTTTGCGGTTTGGGATTATTATCCCTACAACCGCCATGTTCGTCGGGTCACCATCAACGGAAGCAAACCCACCCTGTAACAATCCGGCAAGCGGG
This sequence comes from Leeia aquatica, assembly GCF_012641365.1. Taxonomy (NCBI): domain Bacteria; kingdom Pseudomonadati; phylum Pseudomonadota; class Betaproteobacteria; order Neisseriales; family Leeiaceae; genus Leeia; species Leeia aquatica. Next base: position 253,405 of record NZ_JABAIM010000001.1, on the reverse strand, counting down.
GTGACTGGAGTGCTCCGCTTGCTTTCTTTGCTAAAGGCCTGCCATGAGTCAGTTTGTACGAGCTGCTGTCGAAAAAATCACCACTGCGCCCACTCAGCGCTACGAAACCCTCGGAGTTCAACCTCTGACCCCCATCATTGGGGCCGAAGTCAGTGGCGTCGATCTGTCACGCCCGCTGGAAGGTGTTCAACTGGCGGAATTGAAACGCGCTTTCCTGCGGCATCATGTGCTGGTGTTTCGTGATCAGCACATTCAGCCGGATGATCAACGTCGCTTTGCCCAGTATTTCGGTTCGCTCAAGGTTCTGCCCATCAGCAAGGTGGATGGCGGTGATCCCAATATTCTGGATATCACGGCATCCAAGGATTCAGAATTCGTCGTCGGAACAGAATGGCACACCGATGGCACAGCGGAAGAAGCGCCCTCATTGGGCTCCATTCTCTATATCAAGCAGACGCCAGCACTGGGGGCCGGAGGCGATACCTTGTTTGCCAACATGCACCTCGCCTATGAAATGCTATCGCCCGCCATGCGTCAGTTTCTGGATGGGCTGACCGCGATGCACGACGGTATTGTGCCATGGCGTGAGTATGGCTATGAGCCGCCTGAGGGGCTGGAGATTCCGCGTACGGAGCATCCGGTTGTCGTTAGGCACCCTGAAACTGGAAGAAAACTGCTGTACGTCAATTCCGGCTTTACCACTCATATTGTCCAGCTGGCGCCACCAGAGAGCAAGCCGTTGCTGGACATGTTGATTCGGCTGCCCCAGCAAGAGCCGATCCTGAGTTGCCGGGTTCGCTGGCAGCCCAACACGGTCGTGCTGTGGGATAACCGTTGTACCCAGCATCACGCCGTCTGGGATTACTACCCGTTTGACCGGTTTGGCCAGCGTGTCACAATTGAAGGCTCTCGCCCCACGGCGTGATGCTGGAAGCAGATAGGATGCAACTTGTGAAAACAGAGTCAAAATGGCTATTTGGCCAGCCGGCCAGTGATGCCCGAATTCGGCTGATCGGGTTTCCATTTGCGGGGGGCAGTGTGGCTGCCTTTCAAGGCTGGGCCGAAGGGCTGGGGTCGCAGATCGGCCTGCAGATTGTCAGCCTGCCGGGACGGGGGAGTCGTTTGTTTGATCCCCCGTGCGATGACTGGTCAACCCTGGTCGAGGTATTGTGTGCCGAGCTGGCGCCGCTGTTTGATCGCCCGGTAGCCTTTTTCGGCCACAGCCTCGGCGCACTTCTGGCATTCGAAACGGCGCGAGCATTGCGGGCGCGAGGGTTACCGCTGCATTCACTGTGGCTGTCTGGTGCAGAGGCGCCGCACCGGCGGGCCCTCAAGCGCCGTCTGCATGACTTGCCGGAGCGTGACTTGATCGAGGCGCTGCGGGACTATAATGGCACACCGGCTGAACTGCTGGACCATGCCGAGATGATGGAATTGCTGCTGCCAGGTATCCGGGCAGATTTTGCCTTGTCAGAGCGTTATGTCTGGCAGGATCAGGAAGGGGGGCTAACGTGCCCCATGCACTTGCTGCTGGGAGACTCGGATCCCTATGTGGAGCTGCCCCGCGCGCTGGCTTGGTCTGAGCTGGGGGCGGCTGGCATGACACGCCATGATTTCAACGGAGACCATTTCTTCCTGAACCCCCACCAGCAAGCCATCTGGCAACGGTTGCAAGACGGCCTGCGTGTGTAAGGAGGCTGCTGGGGAGTCAGGCGAGGCTGCCACCCACCCCCAGCTCGCGGGCGATGATCAGGCGCTGGATATCGCTGGTGCCTTCGTAGATCTGTGTGACGCGCACATCGCGGTAGATGCGCTCGACCGGGAAGTCATTGAGGTAGCCATAGCCGCCAAAGGTCTGCAAGGCATCAGAGCAGACCTGCTCGGCCATCTCTGAAGCAAACAGTTTGGCCATGGCGGCTTCTTTCAAGCAGGGCTGGCCGGCATCTTTCAGGCTGGCTGCGTGCCACACCAGCTGCCGTGCCGCCTCCAGACGAGTGGCTGCGCTGGCCAGGCGGAATTGCACCGCTTGATGCTGGTAAATGGGCTTGCCGAAGCTCTGCCGCTCACGGGCATAATCCAGCGCACACTGCAAGGCGCTACGCGCCATGCCGAGACATTGTGCCGCGATACCAATACGACCGGATTCCAGATTGGCCAGCGCAATGCGGTAGCCTTCGCCTTCCTGCCCCAGACGCAGTGAGGCGGGGACGCGCACCTTGTCAAAAGCCAGTGCCGCCGTATCGGAACAATGCTGTCCGAGCTTGTCTTCCACACGAACGACTTCAAAGCCAGGTAAATCCGTGGGGACGATAAAGGCAGTAATGCCTTGACGCCCGGCGTTTGGGTCTGTTACCGCAAACACGATGGCGGCACCCGCGTGGCGGCCATTGGTGATGAACTGCTTGCTGCCGCTGATCAGGTAGTCGTCACCCTCCCGCACCGCCTTGGCCTGCAGTGCGGCCGCGTCTGAGCCGGCCTGGGGCTCGGTCAGGCAAAACGCGCCCAGCATCTCGCCTGAGGCAAAGGGGCGCAGGAAACGCGCCTTCTGTTCCGGGGTACCAAAGTGCAAGACCGGCCCGCACACTACGGAATTTTGTACGGACAGGATGGTCGAGATGGCGCCATCTCCTGCGGCGACTTCTTCCAGTGCCACCGCTGCAGACAGGTAATCCAGCCCGGCGCCGCCCCATTCAGTCGGTACTGTCAGGCCAAACAGACCCATGCTGGCTAGGGCCTGCAATTCTTCACGGGGAAAACGGTGGCTGCGGTCACGCTCAGCCGCAGTGGGCCATAGTTCATGTTGTGCGTAATCACGCACGGCGTCACGGATCAGACGCTGGTCTTCATTCAGCAGCACATTCAGCCCTCAGTCGGTCGTAACGCCACCCAGATGGCGTTTTCCAGACTCATGATCAATTGGTCATGCTGGTTGAAGGTACGCCATGCCAGGGTTACCACGCCAAAACCGGGGCGAGACTGCGAGTGCTTGCGGCCCATGACATCAAACTCGGCCCGAATGGTATCACCCGGCCGAACCGGCTGATGCCAGATCAGTTTGTCGATCTGCAAGCCCACCAGCCCATTGCTGATCTTGCTCAGGTCTGAGTCGGCCAGCATGCGCATGGTCAAGGCTGCAGTATGCCAGCCTGATGACACCAGACCGCCAAACACACTCTGCAGGCCCGCCATCGGGTCCAGATGAAAGGGCTGCGGGTCAAAGCGCCGGGCGAAATCCACAATTTCTTCCACGGTGGCACTGATGGGGCCACCATGGAACACCCGGCCTGGCGTTAAATCTTCAAAGTACAGCATGCATTTACCTCATGGGTACACGAGAAGAACAAGCCCTGAAACCAGCCCACATGCTACAAGAGGCCGGGCGACAAGGCGAGTGCTTCACCACCCGTCAGAGGCATTCAAACGCCATGGCTGTGGCTTCGCCACCACCAATGCACAATGAAGCCACACCGCGCTTGAGCCCATACTGTCGTAAAGCGGACAGCAGGGTCACGACCACACGTGCACCAGAGGCCCCGATCGGATGGCCCAGGGCGCACGCTCCGCCATGAATGTTGACCTTGTCGGCCGAAAGCTTGAGGTCGTGCATGGCCGCCATGGTGACGACCGCAAAGGCTTCATTGATCTCGTACAAATCCACATCGCTTGCTTGCCAGCCGCAGCGTTGCAGCAGCTTCTGCATGGCAAATACCGGAGCGGTGGTGAACAAGGCCGGGGCTTGGGCATGGCTGGCATGGCCGACGATTCGGGCCAGCGGCGCAAGGCCGCGGCGTTCGGCTTCAGAGGCCCGCATCAACACCAGCGCGGCGGCACCATCCGAAATGGAGCTGGCATTGGCCGGGGTGATGGTGCCATCCTTGCGGAAGGCGGGTTTTAACTGCGGGATCTTGTCCAGCCGGGCCTTACCGGGCTGCTCATCCACGTTGATGACGTGCTCGCCTTGCTTGCTGCGCAGGGTGACCGGTGCAATTTCTGCAGCAAAGCGCTGCTCCGTGGTGGCTTGCTGCGCACGGGTCAGCGAGCGAATGGCAAATTCATCCTGTGCCTCACGGCTAAAACCGTACTGGTCGGCGCATTCTTCGGCAAAGCTGCCCATCAGGCGGCCTTTGTCATAGGCATCTTCCAGACCATCCAGAAACATATGATCCTTGACTTCGCCGTGGCCCAGGCGCATGCCTGCGCGGGCCTTGGGCAGCAGGTAAGGGGCATTGCTCATGCTTTCCATGCCGCCGGCCAGCATCACCCGGTTGCTGTCGGCCAGCAACAGGTCATGAGCCAGCATCAGGGCCTGCATGCCGGAACCGCACATCTTGTTGATGGTGGTGCAGGGCACCGACTGCGGCAAACCGGCACCAATAATGGCCTGGCGGGCTGGAGCCTGGCCTTGTCCGGCGGACAGCACATTGCCGATGATGGCTTCGTCCAGGTCGGTTCCGCTCAACTGACTGCGTTCGATTGCGGCACGCACGGCAACGGCGCCCAGCTCGCTGGCACTCAGGCTGTGAAAATCGCCCTGAAAGCCCCCCATCGGGGTACGGGCAATACTGATGATGACAATCGGATCGTTGCGCATGGTCCAGCTCCTGCATGAGAGAGGGGATAGCCGCATTATCATTTACGTTTACGTTAACGTCAATTTGTGTTCGGGTGCAAGAGCAGGTCAACCGGACAGGGGCATGGTACAAGCCGCAGCTGGCCTCGTCATCACTTTGACGGCATACTCTCGGCCATGCTGTATCTCTATCAAGCCAATCGACTGGAAACCTTGCTGGAACTGCTGCTGGCGGTGATTCGCCAGCCGCTGCCTTCGCCGTTCGAGCCGGAGGTCGTGGTGGTGCAGAGCAAGGGCATGGCGCGCTGGATCACGCTGCAACAGGCGAAGCGCAACGGCATTTGCGCCAATCTGCAGTTTCCCCTGCCCGCCACCTTCATCTGGCAACTGTTCCGCGCCATGCAGGCCGATTTGCCGCGCCGCTCCGGCTTCAGTCCTGACATCATGGCCTGGCGTATTGCCGAGCAGCTGGCCTCGTCGGAAGTCATGGCGCTGCACCCGTCCTTGCAGCACTATCTGCAGCAGCCGGATGAGCGCCGCCGCTATGAGCTGGCCTGGCAGGTGGCCGACATTTTTGACCACTATCTGATGTACCGCCCCGACTGGATTGAGGCCTGGGAGCAGGGACGGCAGCTGGGGCTGGGGGAAGAAGAGCGGTGGCAGCAGCCACTGTGGCAGCGTCTTGCCGCGCAAGACAGTGCGCCGCACCGGGTACGCCTGCTGCAGCATCTGCTGGACCGGCTGGCACAGGGGGAGCGACCGGCACACCTGCCGCAACGCGTGATCCTGTTTGGCATCAGCGCCATGCCGCCCGCTTATGTGGACATCCTGCATGGACTGTCGCAGCAACTGGATGTGTGCCTGTTTGTGCTCAACCCTTGCCAGGAGGCTTGGGGGCACCTGACCCGACAGCCGCCGCAGCTGGATCTGTTGCTGGAAGATGCGGGCCCGGCGCGACCCGAAGACCTCTATCTGGACCTGGGCCACCCGTTGCTGGCCTCTCTGGGCCGTCAGGGCCGTGATTTCATGGACATGCTGGTCGAGCGCCACAGTGGCGAACTGCACGACCTGTTTGTCGAGAACGAGCAGCCAACGCTGCTGGCACGCTTGCAGAATGACATTCTCTACCTGCGTGAACCGGCTGCCGACCATGTGCTGGCGGAAGACGATGTTTCCATCCAGCACCATCTGTGCCATAGCCCGATGCGCGAACTGGAGGTATTGCACGACCAGCTGCTGCAGCTGTTTGAAGCCGACCCCAGCTTGCAGCCTGCGGATGTGGCAGTGCTGATGCCGGACATCCATACCTACGCGCCGCTGATTGATGCGGTGTTTGCCAGGCGGGAAGGGGTGCCCTACATCCCTTACGGGATTGCTGACCGCTCCTTGCTCAGCCAGTGGCCGTTGTTGCAGGTGGTGGAGCAACTGCTGCAGGTGGCTGCCGGGCGGTTTGCTGCCGCTGAGGTGCTGGACTTGCTGTCTTGCCCGGCGCTGGCGCGTTGCTTTGGCATCGAGGAGGCTGAATTGCCGCTACTGCGGCAGTGGGTGGAGGCCGCAGCCATCCGCTGGGCGCGGGATGCCCGGCACAAGGCGGAGCTGGGGCTGCCCGATGATCCCGCCCATAGCTGGCAACAGGGGCTGGACCGCCTGCTGCTGGGGGTGGCATTGCCGGTCGAGCTGGCTGAAGCTGAAGCCCCCATGTTTGCGGGCATGTTGCCGGTTGCGGTGGCCGAGGGCAGCAAGGCGCAGCTGCTGGCCAGATTGGCCGTGTTTGTCGAACAACTGGGGCAGCTGCACCAACGGGTGGCCCAGCCGCTGTCGGCGGCAGACTGGGTCGCGCAGTTACATCAAGTGCTGGAGCAGTTTTTTGATCCCGATGAGGACGAACAACAAGCCGTGCAGCACCTGCGCGACACCTTGGCACAGTTGCTGGAGGACACCACGCTGGCTGGATTTAACCAGACATTTGGCCTGCCCTGGTTGCGGCGCTGGCTACAGCGGCATGGTTCACAAGCCTATGGCTCCACTGGTTTCCTGTCCGGCGGGGTGACCTTTTGCGCGATGGTGCCGATGCGCAGTCTGCCCTTCCGCGTACTGTGTCTGCTGGGACTCAATGATGGCGATTTCCCACGACAATTGCGCCCGCAATCCTTTGATCTGGTGGCGCAGCATTACCGGCGGGGAGACCGCTCGCGCCGGTTTGACGACCGCTATCTGTTCCTTGAGGCACTGTTATCGGCCCGGCAAGTGCTCTACCTCAGCCATGTCGGTTTCAGCATTCGCGACGGCCAGAGTCTGCCACCGTCGCCGCTGTTGGCTGAATTGCTGGACGTGATCCGCCTGAGCTGTGCCGACCCGGACGCCTTGTCGCGCGTGACGCTGGCCCATCCCTTGCAGCCGTTTGATGCCCGTTTGTTTCAGCCCGACGCTGGGCGGCTGCGCAGCTATGCCGCGCCTTATGCGCGAGCCGGCGTGTTGGCAGGCTTGGGCGAGGGCAGCCTTGCCCCACTGTTCCAGCAGCCCTTGCCTGAGCGTGTTGTAGATAGCGCATCGCTGGAAGAGTGGCTGCAGTGTTTTCGTAACCCTGCCCGCTATCTATTGCGGGAGCGGCTCTCCATCTGGCTGGATGAGCCCCGGGCGGAACCGGAAGGGTATGAGCCGTTTGAGCTGGACTGGCATGCCCGCCAGACGCTGCGGCGTTGGCTGCAGCAGGCACAAGGTCGCCCGTGGGGCGATGCGGAGACGGTGCAGTGTCTGGTCGAGGCGGATGGCTTGCTGCCTGCCGGGCCGATGGGGGGGCTGATGTATCAGGCAGAACGGGCCACGTTGCAGCCTTTTCTGCAAGCCTTGCCCGGCGCGGCAGAGACCTTGCCACCCTTACCCTTTCACTGGCAAGGACAGCAGCTGCGCCTGCAAGGGGTATTGGGGCAGGGCAACTGGCGGTTGACGCCGTCAGGATTGCTCGGCTTGCGTGCAGACCGCCTGCGTCCAGCGGATGAATTCCTGCTATGGATACAGCATCTGTTGTTGTGCGTACTACAGCCCCAGAATGTGGCCTGCCAGAGCCGCTGGCTGGCGCACGATGAGCGCAATGGCGCGCAGTGGCTGCAGTTTGAGCGCGTGGCCGAACCCGAGCCGCTGCTGCTGGACCTGGAACAGGCCTTCTGCCTTGCCGGGAACCAGCCGCTGCCGTTTTTCATCAAGAGTGCACATGCCTGGTTTGTGGCCCAGCAGCAAGGCAAAGATGCCATGAAGGCGGCCGAGCGTGTGTGGTTACCCCCGGAGCATCGCCACCCCGGCCAGTTTGGCGAAGGTGAGCAAGCGTATTACCACCTGCTGTACCGCGACCACAATCCGCTGGACCAGACATTCTGCGACTGGGCACAGCGCCTGCTGGCACCGATGTTTGCACACCGGGAGGTCAGCCATGAAGCTGGTTGAACCTACCCTGATGGGGTTTCCGCTGCGCGGCTTGCAACTGATTGAAGCCAGCGCCGGGACCGGCAAAACCTGGACGATCGCCAATCTGGTACTGCGCTTGCTGCTGGAGCAGGGGTTGCCGATCGAGCAGATTCTGGTGGTGACCTATACCAAGGCGGCCACTGCCGAGCTGCGCGAGCGGCTGCGGCTGCGGCTGGCGGAGGCACGAGACTGGTTGTATCACGGTGACAGTACCGATCCGGTCGGACGGGTGCTGCTGAAGCGCCTGCCCGCCGGTGAGGCGCGTTTCCGCGCCTTGACCCGTCTGGACTATGCCCTGCGGGGTTTCGACGAAGCTGCGATCTTCACCATTCACGGCTTTTGTCAGCGGGTGCTGGGCGACGTGGCGCTGGAGGCCGGGGTGCCCTTCGAGCAGGCCCTGCTGACCGATGATAGTGGCCTGCTGCTGGAGTTGATCGCTGACAGCTGGCGGCGACTGGTACACGATGTTCATCCGCTGTTGCTGCAATGGCTGCTGGACCACCACATTACGCCTTATACCCTGCTGCGCACCCTGCGGAGCTACATCGGGCAGCCCTGGTTGCAGGTGGCGGCGCCAGAAGCCGGTGAGCTAGAGGCCAGCTGGCAACGCCTTGCGCAGCATTATCAGCATTGCCGCGCACTATGGCAGGCAGAGGCTGACACCATCACCGCCTTGCTCGCCAGCCCGGCCTTGAAGAAGAACGTGTATCGCGAGGACTGGTGCCGCCTGTGGCTCGGCAAAATGGATGCCTGGCTGCGCCCGGAGCAGGCTCACCAGCAAGCCCTGTTTGACAAGGCTGAACGCTTGGCCCAGGACAGCTTGTCTGCCAGCTGCAAGGCAGGCAGTGAGGCGCCTGTGCACGCCTTCTTCATCGCCTGGCAGGACTTGCTGATGGAGCAGAAAAGCATGCTGATTGCGCTGGAGCAGCGTTATCAGCATGTGCTGGCGGCGCTGTATCGTCACTGCCAGGCGGCGCTACCCGCGCGCAAGGAAACCGAGGGTGTGCTGTCCTATGATGACCTGCTCAATCGGCTGGCCCAGGCGCTGGAGGGTCCGGCTGCCGAATTCCTGCGCCAGCGGGTGCGCCAGCGCTTTCCGGCAGCATTGATCGACGAATTCCAGGATACCGACCCAGTACAGTACCGCATCTTCCGGCATCTGTACGGGGATGACGATGCGGTGGCCTGGCTGGTGGGTGACCCCAAGCAGGCGATCTATAGCTTCCGTGGGGCGGACGTGTTTACCTATCTACAGGCCCGACACGATGCCGGTCAGCAGCATAGTCTGGGTGTCAACCACCGCTCAGACGAGGCACTGGTCAGTGCCGTCAATCAGCTGTTTGCCCGGCCTCAGCCCTTTTTGCTGCCGGGGATTGTGTTTCAGCCAGTAGACGCCGCGCGGCGCGGCCCCTCTGCCTTGCACGGTGGCGCGCAGCATGCGGCGCCCCTGCAGTGGCGACTGCTACCGGCGAATGGCACCGCACTGAGCAAGGAGGAGGCCAGCCGCCACAGTGCGCAGCACGCTGCCAGTGAGATGGTACGTCTGCTGAGCGATCCGGCCGTGATGCTGGAAGGGCGACGGCTGCACGGTGGCGATATGGCGGTACTGGTGCCCAGCCACCGGCAAGGCAGCCTGATGGCCGAGGCTTTGCGTGAGCGGGGGGTCCCGTGTGTGCAGCAGGCCACCCACAATGTCTTCCTGACAGAAGAGGCGGTGGAACTGCGCAACCTGCTGGCGGCGGTGCTGCAGCCCAACCGACAGTCCGCGTTGAGTGCTGCCTTGTGTTGCCCTTGGCTCGGCTTGGATGGTGCAGAGCTGTGGCAACTGCGTGAAACGCCGGAGCACTGGGAGCAGCAGGTTGAAGATTTCAACCGCTACCATCAGCTGTGGCGCGAGCAGGGCTTCTTGCCGATGGCACGCCAGCTACTGGACGAGCGGGCGGTTGCTGAACACTTGCTGCGTCTGCAGGATGGCGAGCGGCGCCTGACCAATGTATTGCACTTGCTGGAGCTGACCCAGGCGGAGAGCCATGTCCACCTGGGAATGGACAGTCTGTACCGCTGGTTCTGCGATCAGACACTGCAGCCGGAAGGTGGTCAGGATGAAGCGCTGATCCGGCTGGAGAGCGATGCGCAGCGGGTGCGGATTGTCACCATTCATGCCAGCAAGGGGCTGGAGTATCCGGTGGTGTTCTGTCCGTTTGCCTGGGATGGCAAGCTGCTGCAGCGCCACGAGCAGGATGTGCTCAGCTGCCGTGATGAGGCGGGTGTAGCAACGCTCTACCTGGGGGCGCCTGCCGCCGCCCGTGCCCGCGCTGAAAGCGAGCGCTTTGCCGAACAGCTGCGCCTGCTTTATGTGGCGCTGACCCGCGCCCGCCACCGCTGCTATCTGTATTGGGGCTGGGTCAAGGATGCCGGTCGGGCCGCTTTGTCCTGGCTGCTGCACGGCATGGCCACCAGCTTGCCGGAACACCTGATGATGACCGAGGCACTGGATCAGGCAGGGTGGCAGGCGCTGCTGCAGGCTTGGCAAGCACGGATGGACGGGCATATGCATTGGCAGCTTGCAGACGATGTGTCGCAGGCACGCTGGCAAGCCGAGCTGAGTACACCACAAGTCGAGGTCGCTCGGTTTGGCCGCCACTTGCGCAGCCAGTGGCAAATGAGCAGCTTTACGGCGTTGACCCGAAACCTGTCTGCGGCGTACATCGAACTACCCGACCATGATGGCCGCACCCAGCCACTCCCGGTCGAGAGCGAGGTACCGGCTTCGGGCATGTTTGCTTTCCCGAAAGGGGCCCGACCGGGTACCTTCCTGCACAGCCTGTTTGAGCAGATTGATTTCTGCGCACCCCGTTTAGCTTGGCAACCCGTGGTCCGTACCCTGCTGGCGGGACAGGGCTATGAGGCGCACTGGGAGCCGGTGCTGCTAGACATGCTGCAAGCGACCCTGCTGCAGCCGCTGGATGAGGCCGGTGGCTGTCTGGCACAGGTCACGCAGCGTGAGCGTCTGGTCGAGCTGGAGTTCACTTTCCCGCTGCCCGCGCTGTCCATGCCGCAGCTGGCTGCGCTACTGGCTCGACCAGAGCTGGGCTTGCCTGAGCCTTGCCGCCAGGTGCTGGGCCAGCTGAACCATCAGGCGGCGGCAGGCTACCTGAAGGGCTATGTAGACTTGATATGCCGTATTAACAACCGATTTTATGTTATTGATTACAAATCAAACTGGCTGGGGGGAAGGGCGGAGGATTATGTGCCGCAGCGACTGAGTCACGCCATCGCGCATGAGCACTATTACCTGCAATACCTGCTGTATACGCTGGCCTTGCACCGCTACCTGCAGCAACGCCTGCCCGGCTATCAGTATGAAGAGCACATGGGTGGGGTGCGCTACCTGTTCCTGCGCGGTACGGCAACCGGACAGCCCGGCTGCGGGGTGTATGCTGACCTGCCTTCGCTGGCCATGATTGATGCGCTGGATCACTTCTTTGCCGGGGTGCAGGCATGAGTATCCTGGCCCGCCCGCTGAGTCAGACCTTGTTGCGTCTGGTTGATGCGCATAGTGCCGAGCTGGAGCATGCGGTGCAGCAGCTGGTGGAAGCGCTGGAGGCGGGTCATGTCTGCCTGAGTCGAGACATGCTGGGCCCGGCAGCCTGTGAGGCCTTGTTGGCGAGCCCGCTGGTCGGCAGACCGGGGGAGTTCAAGCCCATCCTCTATCAGCTGGACCGTTTTTACCTGGCCCGCTACTGGCACTACGAGCAACAGCTGGCACAAGGCTTGTTGCAACGCTTGCAAAACAGTGCCGACTGGTCCCGGCCCGACAGTCCGGCACTGCTGGCCCGACTGTTTGCGGGTAGCCAGCAACAGCCGGACTGGCAATGCGTGGCGGTGGCGGCCAGCCTGCGCCAGGGGTTGACCATCCTCTCGGGTGGGCCCGGAACCGGTAAAAGCCGTACCGTTTTCAATATGCTATGCGCGCTGCAACTGAGCGCGCCGCAGAGCTTGCGCATCCGGCTGGCTGCGCCTACCGGCAAGGCTGCGGCCCGGCTGGCGGAGAGTCTGCGGTTGACCGCAGCCCAGGTGCTGCCCGGCTTGCCGGAGGACTGGCAGGTCGCCCTGCAAGGCTTGCCGCAACAGGCGGAAACCCTGCACCGGCTGCTGCAGCCCCGACCGGACCGCATTGGCTATCGCTATCATGCCAGCAATCCGTTACCGCTGGATGTGCTGGTGGTGGATGAGGCGTCGATGGTGGATGTCAGCCTGATGGCGCATCTGCTGGATGCCTTGCCGGTGGACGCCCGCCTGATTCTGCTCGGCGACAAGGACCAGTTGTCCTCGGTGGAGGCGGGCAGCGTGTTTGCCGACCTGTGTGCCGACGCCGGGCTGGACCCACAGCAAGCCGAGTCCTTGTCCCGACTGACCGGCCATGTCATTTTGCCACGTGCCGGGCGTAGCCAGCTGGGCAATGCGGTGCAGTTCCTGCACCACAGCTATCGTTTTGCCGGTGACGCTGGAATCGGCCAGTTGGCCCGCCATATCAATGCCGGGCAGGAAGACGCGGTGCTGGCTGTGTTGCAGCACAATCCGGATCTGCACTGGCACACGCTCTCACGGGTCGTGATGCTGGAGCAACTGACAGCACTGTTTGCAGACTACTTTGCCGCAGTCCGGCAGGGCGATGTGTCGGCCTGTTTTGCTGCACTGGATGCGGTGCGGGTGCTGGCGGCCTTGCACGAGGGGCCGGATGGCACCCAGCAGCTCAATGCCCAGCTGGCTTACCGTTTTGCCAACCGTGGCTGGATTCGGGCGGAACCACGCTATCCCGGCTTGCCGGTATTGGTTCAGCAGAATGATTACAGCCTGCAGCTCTACAATGGGGACCTTGGCATCATGCTGCCGGACGCACAGGGGCAGCTCAAGGTCTGGTTTGCGGCAGAGGGTGGTGGTTGGCGGGCCTTGCCCCCCGCACGCCTGCCTCCGCATGAACCCGCCTATGTGATGACGGTGCACAAGAGCCAAGGCTCTGAATTTTCACATGTGGCGCTGGTGTTGCCCGAGCAGGCCAGCCCCTTGCTCAGCCGCCCTCTGCTGTATACCGCCGTCACCCGCGCACGGCGGCAGGTCACGCTGTTTGGCCATGAGGCCCGCTTGCGCGAGGCTGTGCGGCTGGTACCGTTGCGCCATTCCGGTCTGGTTGCACGTTTGAGGCAGGAGGATGAATCATGAATGCCAGTGGCAGTCCCCTATGGGGGGCCGTATTCAGTTTACTGACGGCACTGATCGGCGTACTGGCCGGTGCCTGGATCACCTTGTGGCAGCGTCGGTACGAGCGCTTGTGGGATGAGCGACGGCTGGCTTATCAGGATACCTTGCAGGCACTGGGAAAAATCCAGCTGTGGGCCGGGGAAGGGGCGATGCGTGCGGTAGCACTATCTGCCGTACCCTTGGTGCAGGCGAAGAGCTGGAGCAGCAGGCCCGGCAGGCGGTATTCCAGTTGTTTGTGCAGGCACCGGGCTACCGTCTGCTGATGTCGGAAACCGCCTCGCAGATTCTGGATACCATCGTGGATGAGTTGGCTGCCATGCACTTGCAGGCGGTTAGCGACGGCGATAGTGAAGCGCAGGACCAGATGATGGAGCAGGTGGCGGCGATCCTGGTCCGCCACGCAGCCGCCTTCCGTAAGGCCGCATGGCAGGATCTGCACCGCGCCCGCTGGTGGCGGCGTTGATCAGGCAGCGGGTGGGCTCAGGTAAATGTGGTTGTCCCACATCACACCGGGCTCACGCAGCAGCAGCTGTTTCTCGCCTTGCGGGCTAACCCGGTACAGCTCGCCCAACTCATTCGATACCAGAAAGGCATCGCCCATGTCGGCGATGCCGGATGCCTTGGGGATGTCTACCCAGCCTTGCCATTGACCATTGCGCCATAGCGATACCCCATTGCCTTTGGGGTGGGTGGCCGCATGCAGCGGTTGTGAGGCGAGGGCGGCGATCGAGGCGGTATAGCCGGCCATGCGACGCTGCGTGTCTTCCGCCAGCTGGGGAATCGACAGCGGGTCTTCACCTTGATGGAAGGCGATCAGCGGCGTACGGTCGTCCTGGCCTTCAAACTGCATCGCGGCAGCCAGTCGCCCATCCGGGGTGCGCGCCAGGTGCCGTAACGACAGCTGCGGCAGCGGTACCCGGTATTCCCCGCGCAGCGCACCGTTCCGGCTATCCACATAAGCGAGGGATGACACCATGCTCGCGACATTGAGCTTGACGCGCCCAGTCTCCGGCAGGGTGAGGATACCGCCATTGGCGACGGCCAGGGTGTGGCGATCCGGCAGCAGAATCAATTCATGTGGACCAATGCCATGGCTGGGGTGGCTGTCCAGCACCCGAAAGTCACGGGCATCCCGCACCACAATCCGTCCTTGCCCGGTCGGGATATGGTTCTCGCTGGTGAACAGATAGCGCTGGTCGGCACTATAGACGGCGTGGCCAAACAGATGATGGTCTTCATCGCTGCTAAAGCCGCCACAGACTTCACCGCTAGTCAGATCCAGCAACCAGGCCTGGGTACCGGGACGGCGGGCGAGGATCAGCACCTTGCCGTCATGGGTGAACACCGCACCATGCCCGCGTGCGGGCAAGGGGGTTTTGGCACTGATTTGCCCGGCTTCCAGTGGCCAGCGCAGCCGGCCATTGTGGCTGAGGTTACCGATATTGAGTGGCGAAACCAGCCAGCGGGGTGCGGCTTGTTCCGGTGTGGCGTGCCCAAGCGCAGGCAGCAGGCTGTAAGCCAGCATGCCTTGCAGCAGGCGTCTGCGGCTGAGTGGCACGGCTCAGTCTCCGTCGCTGGCGTTGAAATCCAGCTGTATGTCCAGCAAGGGTGCCAGCTCGTTTTCCAGCCGGGTTTGCAGGCGGCGCAGGATGGTTTGCAGGGTCTCCAGCTGGGCCGGGTGGCGCTGGATGGCTTGCTGCATCGTCTTGCCCTTCAAGCTGCGGAGGATGGCACGGGCTTCTTCCAGGTCCTCTTTGGTACGGCGGATCAGTACCAGCTTGTCACGTCCGTCCAGATAGTCGTCAAAGCCCACCGCCTTGCCGCCGGGGCCATCCATGCCGAAAAAGACACGACTGAAGCCATCCAGATTGGCCTCCAGCAGGCTGAGGGAGTGCCCGCTGCGCCAGGCTTCGATCCGGCCCAGCGCATCCTGTTCGTCACGATTGTGCTGCAAAGGCTTTTCCAGCTTGCGCACCCGCACAAAGTCCATGCCGGCAATCATCAGGTTGATCAGCTCGCCCAGCGCTTGGTCGGTACGCAGGAACACCTTGTCTTCCGGGTGCTGCCCGGCTTCTGCCAGTTGGCGGGTGTAGCCCTGTCGCCAGTCCTGCTCCAGCCCTGTGGCCTCTTGGGCTACCCCCTGTGCCAGCCAAGTCGCCACGGCACAGCGTCGCCCCTTTGGCGCGGGCTTAAGCGACATCAGGTACTCAAGGGCTGGTAGCCCTTTGGCTGCGGCAGGCAGGGCCTCCAGCGCATCCGCAGTCAGGGCATCATGGCTTTTGAGCCAGTTGTCGATCTGCGCAGGGCGAGTGGGCCAAAAATTGACTTCTCGCTGGCTACGCCGCTCAATCAGCGGCCCGATCTGTACCATCTCCAGTGCTTGCCATTGCTTGGCCGTTGTCAGCCAGCCTTGCTGTAGCTGCTTCCAGCCGTTTGCACTGGGTCGCTGACAATAGCGCTGCCAGTCCTGTGCCCAGGTCTGGCTTTGCCGGGCAAACTGCTGCACTTGTGGCTGAAATACACCCTCTGCCAAGCCTTTCAGCAAGGTCGATTTGGAAAACCGCTCCTGCACGCTGTCATCATCGGCAGCCAGGCTCGGCGTGGACGCAAGCACAACCGAAGCAATAAAAGCACTATAAATCAGTTTCATGCGGCATAAACTTAAAGTGAATTCAGAAATGCCAGCAGCGCTTCACGATCCTGTTTGTTCATGTTGAGGAAACGGCTGCGGGCGGCGGCGGCTTCGCCATCATGCCACAGCACGGCTTCGCTCAGATTGCGGGCGCGGCCATCGTGCAGGTAGTAGCTGTGGCCATTGACGGTCGGGATCAGGCCAATACCCCACAAGGGCGGGGTACGCCATTCGCGGCCTGTGGCTTGAAAATCCGGACGGCCATCGGCCAGTCCTTCACCCATATCGTGCAGCAGCAGGTCGGTATAGGGGTGGATCCACTGCCTGGAGACTTCTGGCAAACCAGCGAGCGTGCCGGTCTTCCAGGATGCGGTGTGGCAGGCGATGCAGTTACTCTCGGCGAACAATTGCTTGCCACGGATGACTTGCGGCTTGTCTACCTCCCGCCGTGCCGGTACTGCCAGCGTGCGAGTGTAGAAGATCATCGCTTGCAGATTGTGCTCGGCAATTTCCGGCTTGCCACCACGCGCAGCCTGCTGGCAATCCTTTTGTGAGGGCGTGCATTCCTCTGTCGGGAACAGCGAGGAAGTGATGCCGATGTCGCCATTGAAGGCCCCCGCGCTTTGATGCGCCACATTGGGGGTATTCGCCTTCCAGCCAAAGCGCCCCAGCTGCATGCGTTTGCTTACCGCATCCCACACCAGATTGGGGCGGCCGGAAATGCCATCTTTGTTACGGTCATCCGGGTCAGCCTGCTTGCGGATGGCTTCCGCCGGAATGGCCTCCAGCAAGCCGAGGCCGATGACCTGTTGCGCGATACGCGGTGATACCAGCGTGCCGGCCTGCATCGGACCATAGCCCAGATCGGTGAACTGATAGCTGGGCTTGCGCAGTGCGTAAGGCTCGCCGTCGGCAAACTTGCCAGGCATTTCAGTGTACTGGATGTTGACTTTGCCTTCCGGCTTGACACCGTCCACCGCCTGATTATTGAACTGACCACCGTAAGTCGGCTCGGGCTTGGGTGAACCGTGTTCGCCTTCACCGGCGATGGAGAGGCGGAACAGCAGCCCCATCGGTTGCTCATCAGCTTCCACCGGCGGTGCGGCACGCCCATCATTGCTGTGGCAGGCGGTACAGGAGCGGGCGATGAAATGTGGGCCCAGCCCATCGCGGGCAGCCGTACTGGAGGGGGCTTCCACCCAGGGCTGGTTAAAGAAGGCGTGACCCACGGCAAAGCGTGCGCGCCGGTCCAGGCTCATATTGGCAGCGGGCAGGGAAAAGGCACGACGGTTGGTTTCCACCACGGTGGTATCACCGCCGGAGCGCTCCTCACCCGGGTCGCTCTGCTGTTGCAGGTTACGGCTGCTGGTGAACCCCAGCAGGATGGCACAGGATAGCAGGCTAAGGCCAGTCAGGAGGGTACGGCTGGAGGGCAGGGTAGGCATGGGCGGCAAAGGTACGATGAAGGGTCTGAGCGGGCTGGCCACAGTGGTGCCAGCCCGGTTGAGGGCGTCAGTTGGGGGCGTCGACCGACAGTTTGTTGATGCCAATGGCGCGCGCGGCGCTGACCAGTGTCTTGGTCTGGGCTTTCAACAATGCGATGGTGGCCTGCACCCGTTTGCGGCCCGGCGCATCTTTCTTGCCGATGATTTCCTGATCAAACGGTGCCTGGATGGCTTCAGCAGCTTGCTGGGTGCTGGCCAAGTCCTGTGCCAGCTTCTCGGCCAGCTTGGGGTCTTTGTCCGCCACCAGGTCTTTCAGGCTTGGCCCCTTGACCACGCTACCGTCCACGCGCTTGTAGCTGCCCAGGTAAACGTTCTGGATGCCTAGCGCATTGTTGACGATATCGCGATGGGTATTGTCAGAGAAGCAGGAGTGTTCGTCTTCCTGATCCTGGTTATCCAGCGCCACCTGCATGCGTTCACCGGAGAGTTCAGCGCTGCTGAGTACGGCCATGCCGGTCAATACCTTGCGCAGGCTGGCTTCCGGTTTGTCTTTCAGGAAACGACTGCGGAAGTTGTCAGTGCTGCCAGCCTGCCAGGAGTGCGCCAGATAGTCGAGATCCGCCACCAGTTGATCGGTCACCACCTTCAGGTACTGGCGGCGGCGGTCGGCATTTTTGGCCTGACCATCGACAAAATCGGTAAAGGCGCGGTCGCCTGGGCCTTGCGGGTTGAAGTCCTGCCCCCACAGCATGAATTCCACCGCGTGGTAGCCGGTGGCGATATTGGCTTCGCCGCCCTTGGTATTCAGCTTGATCAGCCGCTCAGCGGCCAGGTCGATCTTGGGGTTGTTGATCAGGCCTGCATTCGGTTTGCCCTTGACCATGTCGATGTAGACCTCATCCAGCGGCCAGGAGTTGAGGCGACCTTCGACATCTTTGGCATCATCGATCGGGCCGCCGTAGAAGCGATACACCTCGGTCTGGCCGTATGGCTCACGCGCAGCCAGCCAGGCTTTGCGGGCTGCTTGCAAGCCATCAGCAGACGGCTTGGCGACAAAGGCATCGACAGCCTTTTGCAGTTCACGAGCCTTGTTGCTGGCGTCCTGATAGCTGGCATGCACCATGTCCGCATAGGTGCTGAGGACAGCAGAGACATCAGTGGCTGCCTGACTGTAGACAGGGGCGAGGCCTGTCAGGGCGGCAGCCATCAACAGGGCAAGGCCTTTGCGGTGCAGGGATAGGGTCACAGGAAAACTCCAGATCTATGGATTGCAAGCCAGGGCAGATGCCCAAGCGTGGGTAAAAATGAAAATGTTAATGATTATCAAACTTTATGGCAACTATTTGAGCCATTGTTTGGTCAAACAAACACCATGACCGGCAATATCCATGCTGTTTAATCCCTGCTTTTGTACAATTGGGAATTATTGCTATTCGTGTTATCCTGCTAGCGGAGCGGTGTCTATATATGAGGGCGCCGCTCATTTCAACGATTGATCCGGAGTGTGTTTTACCATGCTGTTTACCCGTACCTTGCTGGCGGCTGCGCTGATTGTGCCTTTGGCGAGTCAGGCCGAGTCTCTAACCATCTACTCTGCACGCACCGAAACCTTGCTCAAGCCGATCCTTGAGGCGTACAAAAAGGAAACCGGTGTTGAGATCAAGGTGTTCAACGACAAGGAAGGGGTGCTGCTGGAGCGCCTGAAGGCCGAAAAAGAGAACACACCCGCAGACCTGCTGATCACGGTGGATGCCGGTAATCTCTGGCTGGCAGCCAAAGAGGGCGTGTTGCGCCCGGTCAAGTCGGACACACTGAATGCCGCCATTCCGGCGCATTTGCGTGACCCGGGCAATCAGTGGTTTGGTTTGTCTGTCCGTGCCCGGACTATTTTCTTCAACAAAGCCAAGGTCAATCCAGCTAGCCTCAGCAGCTATGAGGACCTGGCAAGCCCGAAGTGGAAAGGCAAGCTGTGCCTGCGTACCTCCAAGAAGGTCTATAACCAGTCTTTGGTGGCCACCTTGATTGCAGAGCATGGCGAAGCCAAGACCGAGCAGATTGTGAAAGGCTGGGTCAACAACCTGGCAACGGACCCCTTCGCGGATGATACCAAGATGCTGGAAGCCATCGCGGCGGGGCAATGCGAGGTTGGTCTGGCAAACACCTATTACTATGGCCGACTGATCGACAGCAACCCGGCGTTCCCGGTCGGGATCTTCTGGGCTAACCAGAAAACCAGCGGGGTTCACGTCAACGTGTCTGGCGCCGGCATTACCCGTCATGCCAAGAACCCGGCAGGCGCGCAGAAACTGCTGGAGTGGCTGGCCTCGCCCAAGGCGCAGAACCTCTTTGCCGACAACAATATGGAGTTCCCGGCCAACCCGGCGGTGAAGCCGGATCCTAAAGTGGCCGCCTGGGGCAGCTTCAAGGCCAATCTGATCAATATGTCCAAGGCAGGTGAATTGCAAGCGGAAGCGGTCAAGCTGATGGATCGTGCAGGCTATCGCTGATTCACAGCAATCACGGTCCGTGTCAGGGCGGTTGCTGACACTGCTGGCCACCCTGGCGGGAGTGCTGGTGCTCCTGCCCGTGCTGGCGGTGCTCAGCGGTTTCCTGGTGGCGGAACCGGCGGTTTGGCAGCACTTGCGTGAGTATGTGCTGCCCCATGTGCTGCCCAATACCCTCTGGCTATGGTTAGGGGTGATGTTGGGCAGCTTGCTGCTGGGCGCCTCGCTGGCGTGGGCCACGGTAGCCTGGGATTATCCGGGGCGGCGCTGGCTGAGCTTTGCCTTGATGCTGCCGCTGGCCATGCCCACCTACATTCTGGCCTTTGTCTATCTGGGCTGGACTGAGTATGGGGCCTGGCTCCCGACGCTATGGCGTGAGGCAGGCTGGGGCGCTTTCCCCTTGAGCCGTGGAAGGATGCTCACCATCCTGTGCATGGTGATGGGCTATTACCCTTACGTCTATCTGATTGCGCGGCAGGCTTTCCTGACGCAAGGCCAGCGCTTGCAAGAAGTTGCCCGATCGCTGGGGGCCGGTCGCTGGCGAGTCTGGTGGCGGGTGTCTTTGCCGCTGGCTTTGCCCTGGCTGCTGGGTGGCAGCATGCTGGTGTCGATGGAAACACTGGCAGACTATGGTACGGTCGCCATCTTCAATTACGACACACTGACCACCGCCATCTACAAAACCTGGTTTGGGCTCTTCTCCAAGGCGGGTGCCATGCAATTGGCCACCGTGCTATTGCTGCTGGTGGCGCTGTTGTTGCTCACGGAGTATCTGCTGTTACGGCGGTTGCGCTTTGATCTCGGCGGGCGCAGCAGCCAGCATTTCCAGCCCCGAGCCTTGCAGGGGGCAATGCGCTATCTGATGCCGTGCCTGTTGTTGCTGGTGTTACTGCCGGTGTTTATTCTGCCCCTGGCACAGTTGATCGGCTGGAGCTGGGACCAGGTGCGGGCGGAGTGGGACGAAGCATACTGGGCGCTCACCTGGAATGCGGTGCGTCTGAGCCTGATGGCGGCGATGCTGGTCACGCTGATGGCGACGGCACTGGTGCTGGCGGGGCGACGCCATGCCTCGGTAGGTTTCAAGCTCTGGTCACGCATGGCAACGTTGGGCTACGCCTTGCCGGGCGCCGTGCTGGCGGTCGGTTTCTACTGGCCGTTTACAATGCTGGACCAGTGGCTGCTGACCAGCGCTAGAGCGCTGGGCCTGCACGCCGACGCGGTATTGCGCGGAACCGTGCTTGCATTGCTGCTGGCGTATGCAGCACGCTTTATGGCGGTGGCCTACAAGCCGGTGGAGGGTGCCAGCCAGCGGTTGACGCGAAGTGTAGAGGAGTCTGCCCGTCTGCTGGGCATGCGCGGGTGGCGTTTGCTCTCCCGACTCTACGCCCCCCTGCTGGCAGGGGGAATGGGCACAGCCATGATGCTGGTGTTCATTGATGTGATGAAGGAAATTCCCATCACTTTGCTGATGCGCCCGTTTGGCTGGGATACACTGGCCACCAAAATTTTTGAATATACCTCAGAAGGGCAGTGGACCCTGGCGGCCTTGCCTTCCTTGACCCTGGTGCTGGCGGGCTTGCTGCCGGTTGGCCTGTTGTTCCGCACCCTGAACCGGATGAGTTCATCATCACCCCCTCCTGGCCCATGAGTACAACCTTGCATATTGACCGTGTCAGCTGTGGCTATGCCGCAAACACGGTACTGGAACAGATCAGCTTCACCCTGGCGGCCGGTCAGGTGGGGTGCTTGCTCGGGCCATCGGGTTGCGGCAAGACCACCTTGTTGCGGGCCATTGCAGGGCTGGAGCCGGTGCGCCATGGGGAAATCCGGCTGGGGGAGCAATTGCTGTCTGCTCCCGATTATCAACTGGCGGCGCAGCAACGCGGCATCGGCCTGGTGTTTCAGGATTTTGCGCTGTTCCCGCATCTGAGTGTGGCGGACAATATTGCGTTTGGCTTGTTCAATCAAGCAAAAATCCAGCAGCGTCAGCGTGTCGCGGACATGCTGACGCTGGTTGGGCTGGAGGGCTACGCACAGGCCATGCCGCATCAGCTTTCCGGGGGGCAGCAGCAGCGGGTCGCACTGGCGAGGGCGCTTGCGCCCCGGCCCCGCTTGTTGCTGCTGGATGAGCCCTTCTCCAGTCTGGACGTGAGCCTGCGGCAGCAGCTGGGGCAAGAGGTGCGCCGCATTCTCAAGGCCAGTGCCACCACGGCGCTGCTGGTGACCCACGACCAACAGGAGGCCTTTATCCTGGCGGATGAGGTGGGGGTCATGATGCGTGGCAGCCTGCTGCAGTGGGCACCGCCGTACCAGCTTTACCATCAGCCCGCCACCCACCAGGTTGCGGACTTCATCGGTGAGCAAGTCTGGCTTCTGGGGGAGGTCCAGCCTGATGGCTGCGTGCTGACCGAGCTGGGGCGGCTGTGTACCCAGTCTGCCTGCGTGACCGCTGCGGCAGGTAGCGCCGGTGAGCTGGTAGATGTGTTGATTCGCCCGGATGATGTGGTGCACCAGGATGATGCCCCCTTGCGTGCCGTGGTGGTCAACAAGCAGTTCCGGGGCGCTGAGTTCCTCTATCAGCTGCAGTTGCCCAGCGGCCAGTTGCTGCTGGCGCTGGTGCCTAGCCATCACGACCATCAGCTTGGCGAAGCCATTGGTATCGTGCTGGCGGCAGACCACGTGGTGACCTTCCGCCGGTCCTGACATTTTGGTGTTGTGACCAGTCGCAGTACAATAGACGATTGATCTTGTCGATGACCCTCTGCCATGCCCGCTGAACGTCCGGATTCTCCCTGTGTGGCCCTGTGCTCAACGGCACTGGGTGATGAGGTGTGCGTGGGGTGCGGGCGCACCTTTCAAGAGGTGGCGCAATGGGTGGCCATGGATGCAACGGCCCGTGAGCAAGTGTGGCAACGCTTGGAACAGCATTGGCAAGCGCGTGGGCTGCCAGCCCCTTGGTTGCAACGCGGCTGAGTGAGGGCAGGGTAATGCGGCTGGTATTGGCCCCGATGGAAGGGCTGGCAGACAATGTCATGCGGGATGCGCTGACTCGGGTGCCGGGTGTGGACTGGTGCGTCAGCGAGTTCATCCGCGTGACGGGTAGCCTGCTGCCAAGACGTACCTTTACCCGTGTCGTGCCAGAGCTGCGTAACGCGGCCCGCACCCGTAGTGGGGTGCCGGTACGGGTGCAACTGCTGGGGAGCGATCCGGTCAGCCTGGCGGATAATGCTGCGCGTGCCGCCGAGCTGGGCGCGCCGGTGGTGGACCTCAACTTTGGCTGCCCGGCCAAAACCGTCAACCGTCACCGTGGTGGCGCCGTCCTGCTGGAAGAGCCGGAGCTGCTGTTCCAGATCATGAGTGAAGTGCGCAAGACGGTGCCAGCCCAGGTGCCGGTTACGGCCAAGATGCGGCTAGGAGTCAACGACACAACCCCTGCTATTGCGGCAGCACAGGCACTCTGCAGCGGCGGGGCGGCGGAACTGGTGGTGCATGCGCGCACCAAACAGCAAGGTTACCGCCCGCCTGCACATTGGGAATGGATCGCCCGTATTGCGGAGCAGGTCACGGTTCCGGTGATTGCCAATGGCGAGATCTGGAGTGTGGCGGATTATTTGCGCTGTCGGCAGGTCAGCGGCCTGCAGGACGTGATGATCGGACGTGGTCTGGTGGCCCGGCCTGACTTGGCCTTGCAGATTCGGTCAGCTGCAGGCGAAGTAGCGCTATGGCACTGGGCAGACATGCTGCCCATTCTGGCGGACTTTTTCGCCGAGGTGCGCCGCAAGGTCGAGCCCAAGCATGCGCCTGGACGTCTCAAACAATGGCTGGGTTACCTGCGCCGCAGTTACCCGGAGGCGGAGTCGTTGTACGGCGAATTGCGTACCCTGCTGGACCCGGATGCCATCACGGCGCGGTTGCTGCGCCCACCTGCGCGGTAATGAAGACCTGGGTACCGGCCTCGCGAATCACCGCTTGCAGGGCTTCCGGAATCGGCGCATCGGTAAACAGGGCATCCACCTGACTGATATGCCCGAGGCGAACCAGTGCCTCGCGGCTGAATTTGCTGTTGTCGGCCACCAGCCACACCTGACGTGACTGCTCGATGATGGTCTGCGCGACCTTCACCTCACGGTAATCAAAATCCCGCAAAGTACCATCGTTCTCAATGCTGGATACGCCGATGATGCCGATATCCACCTTGAATTGTCGCAGAAAGTCGATGGTGGCCTCGCCGGTGATTCCCCGGTCTCGAGCGCGGACCACCCCGCCGGTCACGATGACTTCATGCTCGGGGTTATCCGCCAGGGTCGCCGCCACATTGAGGTTGTTGGTGATGACCGACAGGTTGCGGTGCTGTACCAGCGCGCGGGCAACTTCTTCGGTAGTGGTGCCGATATTGAGGATCAGTGACTGGCCATCCTGCACTTGAGCGGCAACGGCGGTGGCAATGCTGCGCTTCTCATCGCTGTTCAACACCTGTCGCCGGTTGTAGGCAATGTTCTCCACGCTGGAGGGCAGGCCAGCCCCCCCATGATAGCGACGCAGCAGGTTTTGCTCTGCCAGCTGGTTGATGTCGCGGCGGATGGTTTGCATGGTGACACTGAAATGCTGGGCCAGCGCTTCGACCGATACAAAACCGTGCTGACGAATCTGTTCTAGCAGCTGTTGCTGTCTGGGGTTGAGCAGCATGGTTCGAGTGGTCTCCTGCAAATGTGCGAAAACGAATCGCTGGCGGCAGAATGTTACACCGATTGTGTTTGCCGTGCAGGACTACCTGCACGATGGGTGGGCTTGCCTGATATTTTCCGCACAATTCATCCAAAAAGAACATAAACGAAAATAAATGTTGCAAAACGATCTATGCAACGCTATAACATCACCAGATAAGCAACACCAGCCTGCGGGCTGGCTCACATACAGGTAGAGGATGTTATGCAGGATGTGTTGGACTTGGTCATCATCGGTGGCGGCATCAATGGTGTCGGCATCGCGCGGGATGCGGCAGGACGCGGCCTCTCCGTGTTGCTTTGCGAGCAGGATGATCTGGCACAACATACCTCGTCAGCCAGCACCAAGCTGATCCATGGCGGTTTGCGCTATCTGGAGT
Organism: Leeia aquatica; assembly: GCF_012641365.1. Lineage (NCBI taxonomy): Bacteria > Pseudomonadati > Pseudomonadota > Betaproteobacteria > Neisseriales > Leeiaceae > Leeia > Leeia aquatica. Next base: position 228,426 of record NZ_JABAIM010000001.1, on the reverse strand, counting down.
ACTACGAATTTTCTCTGGTACGCAAGGCCTTGCAGGAGCGTGAAGTGTTGCTGCGTGCCGCCCCGCACATCATCTGGCCGCTGCGCTTTGTCATGCCACATGATCAGCACTTGCGCCCGGCGTGGCTGATCCGAGCCGGTTTGTTTCTTTACGATCATCTGGCGCGGCGTGAATTACTGCCTGGCTCCACCTCGGTCAAGCTGGCCCGGCATCCGGCGGGCAAGCCCTTGCATGATCGCTTCCAGAAAGGCTTCATCTATTCGGATGGCTGGGTGCAGGATGCCCGGCTGGTGGTGCTCAATGCCATGGATGCGGCGCGTCGTGGCGCGGAGATCCTCACTCGAACCCGCTGCGTAGCGGCCGCACGGGTCAATGGTGTGTGGGAGGTCGAGCTGCAATGTCCGGATGGCAGTACGCGCCGGGTCAAGGCGCGTGCACTGGTCAATGCGGCGGGGCCGTGGGTCGGGCAGGTGCTGAAAAGCGCCATCGGCGTGCAGGCTGAGCGTTCGGTGCGTCTGGTCAAAGGGAGCCACATTGTGGTGCCCAAGCTGTTTGAGCATGATCATGCTTACATTTTCCAGAACCCGGACAAGCGCATCATCTTTGCCATACCGTATGAAACGGATTTCACCCTGATTGGCACCACTGATGTGGAGTACAAGGGGGATGCCGCCAAGGTGGCGATTGATCAGGACGAAGTGTCCTATCTGTGCGACATGGCCGGGCGTTATTTCAAGCAACAGATTACCCCGGGCGATGTGGTGTGGCACTACTCCGGCGTGCGGCCTTTGCTGGACGACGAATCCGCCAGCGCGGCCAGTGTCACGCGTGACTACTCGCTGGAGCTGGATGCCGACCATGGCGAGCCGCCGTTGCTGTCCGTGTTTGGCGGCAAGATCACCACCTTCCGCAAGTTGGCGGAAGAAGCGGTGGAGCGCCTGCAGCCGCTGCTGAACAGCACCGCCCGCTCCTGGACTGCGAATGCGGTACTGCCAGGTGGCGACCTGCCTGCTGGGGGAATCGCCGTATACGCCCGACAGCTGCAAGAGGCATGCCCGTCTTTGCCTGCCGCCATGCTGGCCCGTTATGCCCGCACCTATGGTAGTTGCAGTACGACCATCCTGTCCGACATCCAGCTGGGCGGGGTCATGGCCGAGGAAGTCCTTCCTGGGGTTTATGCGGCGGAGCTGCATTATCTGGTGCGGCAGGAATGGGCCTGTACAGCGGAAGACATCCTGTGGCGTCGCAGCAAGCTGGGATTGCATTTGCCTGCGGATGCCGCAACACGTCTGGAAGCATGGCTGCACCAGCATCGTGATGGCTTGCTGAACAAGTGAGCAAGTAAACCGTTTCCTCGTGTGAGCTTGACAGGGGTGGCAACACCCCTCTTTTTTTGGTGGCCATCGCAAAGGTCGGTACACTGTGAACTACAGTTTGCCTTTCATACCCCGTGCATGCACGCGGGGTTGCACTCAAGGAGTGGTGTATGCGTTATGTGCTTGCCCTGGATCAGGGAACCACCAGTTCACGCAGTATCCTGTTTGACGAGCAGGCAAACATTGTCGCTACAGCGCAGCAGGAGTTCCCACAGATATTTCCACATTCCGGCTGGGTGGAACATGATCCCGAAGCCATCTGGCAGAGCCAACTTCACACACTGCGTAGCGTGCTGCACAAGGCAGGAGTCAGTGCAGCACAAGTGGCCTCCATCGGCATCACCAACCAGCGTGAAACCACGGTAGTCTGGGATCGGCAAACCGGCTATCCCATCTACAATGCCATTGTCTGGCAGGACCGGCGCACCGCAGATCATTGCGAGCAATTAAGACAGGCTGGCCATGAAGCGCTGTTTCGTGAGCGTACTGGTCTGGTGCTGGACCCTTACTTCTCCGGTACCAAACTGGCCTGGCTGCTGGACCATGTGCCTGGCGCACGCGCTCAGGCCCAAGCCGGTAAGCTGGCTTTCGGCACCATTGACAGCTGGCTGACGTGGCGGCTTAGCGGAGGGCGCAGTCATGTCACGGACGTGAGCAATGCATCACGCACCCTGATGTTCGATATTCACAGAGGGTGTTGGGACGACGACCTGCTGGCCCTCCTCAACATCCCGCGCGGCATGCTGCCCGAAGTAAGGCCTTCCTGTGCACCAATGGGGGTACTGGATGTCTCACTGCTGGGGACCGCAGTCCCGATAGGAGGTATGGCTGGCGACCAACAGGCGGCTTTGTTCGGGCAAGGTTGTCACCAGCCGGGTATGGCCAAGAATACATACGGTACCGGCTGCTTCATGCTGCTACAAACGGGTTCTGAAGCACGAGTATCGACCCATGGCTTGCTGACTACGGCGGCGGCGCAGTTCGGCGATCAACCGCATTACGCCTTGGAGGGCAGCGTGTTCATGGGTGGCGCCGTGGTGCAATGGCTGCGTGATGGCCTCGGCATCATTGAGCATGCTGCCGAGATCGAGAGTCTGGCCAACTCGGTGCCGGACAGTGGCGGTGTCTATCTGGTTCCTGCCTTTACCGGATTGGGGGCGCCGCACTGGGACCCGCATGCACGTGGAGGTTTGCTGGGCCTCTCCCGTGGCACGAACCGTGCGCACATTGCCCGCGCGGCGCTGGAAGCGATTGCATTCCAGTCTGCTGAGCTGCTGCTGGCCATGCAAGCCGATGCGTCTCAGCCTGTGACGGAATTGCGTGTCGATGGTGGCGCCGCCGCCAACGCGACCCTGCTGCAGTTCCAGGCAGATCTGCTGGGGATACCCGTCTTGCGTCCCAAGGTGCTGGAAACCACGGCATTGGGTGCGGCTTATCTGGCAGGTCTGCAAGCCGGTGTATGGCAGGGGCTGGATGAATTGCAGTCACAATGGCAGCTGGACCACCGGTTTGAACCACGCATGAGTCGCGATGAGGCGCAGCAGCGTCTGGCCGGCTGGTTGAAAGCGGTCGGGCGGGTAGGGGCGTGGGCCACCTGAGTGGCGGCCCGACGCGAAACGAGGATGCTTAGTGGCCGCTGCTGGCGGGGGGCAGCAGCTTCAGACTCGCTGCCGGATGGTCATTGCCGCTGCTGTCGCCCGGCACTGCTGCCCAGTCGATTTCACCTTTCTCACACTGTTGCTTGACCTTGAAGTACAGCGTTTTCCCGGCATCCGGCGGAAGCTGGATGCGGAACACAAATTCGTCGTAATACGCATCCGGCAGGTTGCCGCCTTGCCAGCGGATGCGGCGAACGTCCTCGGTGATGGTGTCACCATGCCAGTCGTAAGGCTGCGCCAGCTTTTCCTTCACGACCTGCACACTCCAGCCCGCGTGTGGCATCGGCTTGGCCTGCCGTACACCGTCGGGCAAGGTCACCTGGATACCCGTCGTGGCACTGCCATCGCAGCCATGGGGAATGCGCAGTACCGCCTTGTAGCTTTTCCCAGCTTCGGCGCTGCCTTGCTCCAGGGTGACATGGGCTTGTGCAGCAAGCGGGAACAAGACCGCGCCGGTCAGGGACAATGCAATGCGGGAAAGAATCATGATGAGTTGCACCTGGCATTTGGGTTGAGGGTTGTCAGGCGCGTATTGTCAGATGCCGTGAGCCGCTTGACCATGTGACGCAGTGTCGCAGCAATGAAAAAGGCCACTGTTTCCGTGGCCTTGGGTGGGGGGCAGGGCAGCGGTCAGATCAGTGAATCCATCGCCGTACTGAGCTCTTTGAGCTCGGGCAGGGCGGCACACAGCATCTCCGGTGTGAAACTGAAGGGAGAAGCGGCTTCAGCCGGGAACCCCTCTTCGACCTCTTCCTCTCCGCCATCATTTTCCAGCAGCGTCGCCAGAAATACGGCCAGATGAATCAAGGCCGCATACGGGTGCATGGGTTTCAGCTGTTCCGGTTGAGCATAGTGCGCGATGGCACGCTGGATATCATCCGGGAAGTTCCAGCGCCGGGCCAGCTCGGTGCCCACCTCACAGTGGTCAATGCCCATGGTGGCTTGCTCAAGGTCGACACGGGCGGCCGGGGTGCCGATGTTCGAGGTTTTTTGCAGCGTGGCGGATTCCTTGGGCAGCACGATGTGCAGCAGCAACTGACCAATGCCATGCATCAGGCCTGCAGTAAAGGCAATCTCGCCATTGAGTTTCATGGTGCCATGCCGGGCCAGCCACTTGGCGATGCTGGCAACATGCAGTGAATGTTGCCAGAAGCGATCGCGGTCAAACCCGGGCATCTGGGAAAAGGCACCGGTAATACCGGATGCAATCACCAATGTTCGCAAACTGTTGAAGCCCAGTACGACAACGGCATCATCCACAGAGCCGATCTGTCGGGTGGAGCCATAGTGTGCCGAATTGGCCAGCCGTAACACCTTGGCGGTCAGCACCTGATCCACCGCCACCCGCTTGGCGATACTGCCAATTTCGATGTCTTCCTGATTGAAGCTGTCGATCAGTTCCTGCACCACGCGCGGGATGGTCGGCAGCAGGTGGGTTTTTTCGAATACCGCGTCGATGTTCATTATGATCCGTCTCCATGTTATGAGCGGGGGCTCAGTTCATCTTAGGTAGGCCTCATCAGGGGTGCAAGGTGAATTTCCGGGTCAGTTGGCAGAAAACCCCGGTGATAACGGTGTATTCTTGCGGGGTGATACTTATTGACGTTTACGTAAACGTAACGTATCGTGAAACCAGTTGGCGTCAGAAGTCTATAACAGGAAACAAGGGTCGTTGTACTGTCCACTGGGCGGGATGGATCATGCGCTGCCGGTTTACCCAGCCTTTGGCGTACCATCACCAGTCTGGACGAGCATCGGCGCGCCTGAACGACGGCGCGCCACGGTCACACCCATAGCCTGCCTACCCGGCAGGGCGACACCTTGAGAACACAATTTTTGAGGAAGACACCATGACCACACGTGAACTGTCGCTCGACGACAAGTACACGGCCGAGCGCGGCCCGGTATTCATGACCGGTATCCAGGCGCTGGTCCGGCTACCCATGATGCAGCGCCAGCGAGATCAGCTGGCCGGCTTGAATACCGCCGGCTTCATTTCCGGCTACCGGGGCTCCCCTCTGGGCGGGGTAGACCAGGCGATGGAAAAGGCAGGCAAGTACCTCAAGGCCCACCATGTTCACTTTGAACATGGCATCAATGAGGATCTGGCCGCGACAGCCGTGTGGGGTAGCCAGCAGGTCAACCTGTTCCCCGGGGCCAAGTACGATGGCGTGTTTGCCATGTGGTATGGCAAAGGGCCGGGCGTGGACCGCAGCGGGGATGTGCTCAAGCATGGCAACGCCGCGGGTACCAGCCAGCACGGCGGGGTGCTGGTGATCGCAGGTGACGATCATGCTGCCAAGTCTTCCACCTTTCCTCACCAGTCAGACCATATCCTGTCCGCCTCGATGATTCCGGTGCTCAGCCCGGCTGGCGTACAGGAATTCCTCGACTTTGGCCTGCATGGCTGGGCGATGAGCCGCTACTCCGGTTGCTGGGTGGCGATGAAAGCCATTACCGACACCGTGGAGAGTTCCGCCATTGTGGACGTCAGCCCGGAGCGGGTGCAGGTGGTGCTGCCTGAAGACGTGGTGCTGCCCAAGGATGGCCTCTCCATTCGCTGGCCGGATACCCCGCTGGCGCAGGAAGAGCGCGTGCTGCATCACCGCCTGTATGCCGCACTGGCCTATGCCCGGGTCAACAAGCTGAACCGGGTGGTGATCGACAGCCCGCAACCCAAACTGGGCATCATCACCAGCGGTAAATCCTACCTGGACGTGATGCAGGCGCTGGACGACCTGGGCATTGACGAAAAACTGGCACAGGACATTGGCCTGCGCATCTTCAAGGTTGGCATGCCCTGGCCGCTGGAAGCGGAAGGCGTACACCAGTTTGCCGAGGGGCTGGAAGAGATTCTGGTCATCGAAGAAAAACGCCAGATCATTGAGTATCAGCTCAAAGAGCAGCTGTATAACTGGCGTGAGGATGTGCGTCCGCGCGTGGTCGGCAAGTTTGACGAGAAGGGCGAATGGGCTTTGCCGCACGGCGCCTGGCTGTTGCCTGCCGCCGGTGAACTGACCCCGGCCATGATTGCACGGGCCATTGCCAGCCGTATTGCCCGCTTCTTTGACAGCGACATCATCCGTGAGCGTCTGGCCTTCTATGAGGCCAAGGAGGCGCAGCTGATTCAGCCGCGCGAGAGCATTGCCCGCATGCCGCATTACTGCTCGGGCTGCCCGCACAACACTTCGACCAAGGTACCGGCTGGTAGCCGGGCTCATGGCGGGATTGGTTGCCACTACATGGCGACCTGGATCGACCCGAACACCAAAACCTTCACCCAGATGGGTGGCGAAGGCGTCACCTGGATCGGTCAGTCTCCGTTTACCGAAACACAGCACATCTTCACCAATCTGGGGGACGGTACCTATTTCCACTCGGGCTTGCTGGCAATTCGGGCGGCGATTGCTTCCAAGGTCAACATTACCTACAAAATCCTCTATAACGATGCCGTTGCGATGACTGGCGGCCAACAGGTGGATGGCCCGCTGGACGTGCCGATGATTACCCGCCAGCTGGCGGCAGAGGGCGTCAAGCGCATCGTCATCACCAGCGACGAGCCAGAGAAGTATGAGGGTGTCAGCAATCTGGCCCCTGGCGTGGAAGTCTTCCATCGCTCCGAGCTGGACCGCCTACAGCGAGAGCTGCGTGAGATTGCGGGGACCACCATCCTGATTCACGACCAGACCTGTGCGGCGGAAAAACGCCGTCGGCGCAAGCGTGGCACCTATCCGGACCCGAACCAGCGCGTATTCATCAATGAGCGCGTCTGTGAGGGCTGCGGTGACTGCAGCGCCAAATCGCAATGTTTGTCGGTGTTGCCGTCGGAAACCGAATTGGGCCGCAAGCGCAAGATTGACCAATCTTCCTGCAACAAGGATTTCTCCTGCATCAACGGTTTCTGCCCCAGCTTTGTCACGGTAGAAGGCGGTGAAGTGCGCAAGAGCAAGGCAGGCAAGGGTGAATTGCAACAGCTACCCGTACTGGCAGCGCCGGTTTTGCCGTCGCTGGATCATCCGTACGGCATCATGGTGACCGGCGTCGGTGGCACCGGGGTGGTCACCATCGGCCAGATCCTGGGCGTGGCTGCGCATCTGGATGGCAAGGGCATCACCGTGCTGGACATGGCAGGCCTGGCGCAAAAGGGCGGGGCCGTCTGGTCCCACATCCGGATCGCGGCAGACCAGGCACAACTGCATGCAGTGCGTATCGCCGCAGGCGATGCCAATCTGGTACTGGGTTGCGACCTGGTGGTGACGGTCAGTGCTGAGGCGCTGGCCAAGATGCGGCTGGGCTTCAGCCACGCGGTGGTGAACAGTTACGAATCGCCGACCAGCGAGTTTACCCGTAACCCGGATGCCCGCTTCCCGGCAGCTGCCATGACCCAGACCCTGCTGGAAACGGTAGGCGAGGAGCGCTTTGCTGCCGTGAATGCCACCCGTCTGGCCACTGCGCTGCTGGGTGATTCCATTGCGGCCAACATGTTTATGCTGGGTTTTGCCTGGCAACGCGGCTTGGTGCCGGTCACGGAAGACGCCATCATGAAAGCAATTGAGCTCAATGGCGCTGCCGTGTCGTTCAACCAGACCGCATTCCTGTGGGGCCGCCATGCCGCGGTAGATAGCACTGCCGTGGAAAAGGTAGCGTTCCCTGAGCAGCAGGCCAAGACCGTAGCCATGCCGCAGACACTGGAGCAACTGATCGCGCACCGTGCTGCATTCCTGGTGGATTACCAGGGAGAAGCACTGTCCGCGCGCTATCGTGCGCTGGTTGAGCGCGTACAGCAAGCGGAGCAAGCGGCGCAGGCGGGCTCCACCCGACTCAGCTGGGCGGTGGCACGCAACTACTTCAAGCTGCTGGCGTATAAGGATGAGTATGAAGTCGCGCGTCTGTACAGCGATGGTCAGTTCCTGAAAGACTTGGCTGCCACCTTTGGCGGTAACTACAAGCTGAGCTTCCATCTGGGGCCTACCTGGCTGCAGAAAGATGGCACCGAGCCGAAGAAGCGCCGCTTTGGCCCGTGGATGATGAAGGCCTTTGGCTTGCTGGCCAAATTCAAAGGTTTGCGTGGCACGGCGCTGGACCCGTTTGGCTATCAGGCAGAGCGCAAGATGGAACGGCAGCTGATCAAGGACTACGAAGCGCTGGTAGATACACTGCTGCCCGGCCTCAAGGCGGACAAGCTGGCGCAGGCGGCGGACATTGCGGCGTTGCCGGAGCTGATTCGTGGTTACGGTCATGTCAAGGAAGCCAATGTGGAGAAGGTGCGCGGCATGCAGGCTGAAAAACTGCATCAGTACCAGCATGGCGTCATCACGATTCAGCAGGCCGCCTGATTCCCCCAACTGACCCGGATTCTGGTTATGCTTACCACTCGCCAACAATCAACAGGAGGGTGCAGGTGAAACGAGGGAATCCGGGACAGTGGGCAAGGTGGGGGGCGCTGATGCTGGGCGTGCTGCCGCTGATGGTATCCGCAGAGCAGGCCATTGGTGTCCTGCAATACCGGACGGGTCCGTACGCTGCGCTGGGGACTAAAGTGGCGGGCGGGCTGGAAGACTATCTGACCCTGCTGAACCTGCGTGATGGCGGGGTCAATGGCCAGCCCATCAAGCTGCTGTCCTGCGAAACCGGCTACCGGATGGACCGGGTGGACGTCTGCGCCCGCCAGCTGCAGGCGCGCGGGGCGACTGTGCTCAATGTGCCCTCCAATGGGGCCATGCTGATGCTGGATGCGTGGTCAGAGCAGCAGCGTATGCCGCTGCTGATGACGGGAGGCTTCACGCCGGAACCCGGCAAGCTGGCCAGTACGTCGTATCAGTTTGCTCTGGGCCCGGATGCGGCGGCCGAAGCCGAGGCCATGTGGCGAACCCTTGCACAGGCGCAGGTCTTGCGCGGCAAGACGGTCGTCGACCTGTACCTGGATTCGGACTATGCCCGCGCTGCGCTGCCGGTGCTGGATGGCTTGGCACGCCAGGCCGAGGCACGCCTGATTCACCTGCCCGTTAGCCCACCGGGTGAGGAGCAGCAGGCTGCATGGGGACAGATCGGTCGGTTGAAACCGGCCGGGGTACTGCTTCGAGGCTGGGACAGGATGACCCCGGTTGCGTTAGGCAAAGCCGCGCAGAGTGGCCTGCCCATGTCACGCATCATCGGCAGCAGCTGGTCTGGCCTGGAAGAGGCAGTCCAGCCGGTGGCGCTACAGGCCAAAGGCTATACCAGCGTGAGTCTGGTCGCTGAGGGACAGCGCTTTCCAGTCATCGAGGACATCAAGCGGGTCGTTTATGGGCAGGGACAGGGGCGCATGCTGCAGCGGCAAGACCTCGGTTCGGTGGCGTACAACCGGGGTGTGATGCAAGGCATCATTCTGGCGGAAGCGTTGCGCGGCGGACAGAGCCGCTTTGGCGTACGCAGCCTGGATGGTCGACAGTGGGCATGGAGTCTGTCCCACCTGAACCTGAGTCCTTCCCGACTGCAGGCGCTGGGCGCGGAGGGCATCATGCTGCCGCTGCAGACTCGGTGTCAGGATCGTCGAGGCAGTACCCAACTATTCTTGCAGCGCTGGGATGGCCGCCGTTGGCAACCGCTGCCCGAGAAGGCGGGTCTCGCCCTCTCACCCGCCGCTGAATCGACAAGCTGCCATGAGGGCGCCTGATGAATATTCACCGCTTGCTGGCCCATTGCCGCACCTTGCCGGGTGTTCAGGAGGATGTGAAGTGGGGCAATGCCCACTGCTGCATGGTGGCGGAGAAACTGTTCGCCATCATCCGGCTGGATGAGCGGGGGCAGCCCCAGGCAGCGATGTCGATCAAGGTCGACAGCCATCGTTTTCTCGAACTTTCCGATCTGCCGGGTATCCAGCCTGCGCCCTATCTGGCGCGTAACCACTGGCTATTGCTGGAGGCAGATTGCGTGCTGCCGGATGAAGAGGTGGAAGCACTGATCAGCCGGTCCTGGCATTTGATTGCATCGCGCCTGCCCAAAAGGCAGCGCGAGACTTTGGGGCTGGCTTGACCAGTCAAACCATGAACACACCCCCAAGAAGGGTAGAGGAGTCCACCATGCAGCGCATCCCCCTGTTGATCAATGGCGAATGGGTCCAGAGCCAGACCACGCAATGGCGTGACGTCATTAACCCGGCTACCCAGCAGGTACTGGCCCAGGTGCCCATGGCAACGGTGGAAGAAGTGGATGCCGCTGTTGCTGCTGCGCGTCAGGCGTTTGCCAGCTGGAAACGGACACCGATTGGTACCCGCGCCCGCATCTTCCTGCGTCTGCAACAGTTGATCCGCGAGCACATGAAGGCGCTGGCAGCCGTGCTGACGGCCGAGCAGGGCAAGACGCTGGCAGATGCAGAGGGCGACATTTTCCGCGGGCTGGAGGTGGTGGAGCATGCCGCCAATATCGGTACGCTGCAAATGGGTGAGTTTGCCGAGAATGTGGCCGGTGGGGTGGATACCTATACCCTGATGCAGCCGCTGGGCGTCTGCGCCGGGATTACCCCGTTCAATTTCCCGGCCATGATTCCGCTGTGGATGTTCCCGATGGCGATTGCCTGTGGCAATACCTTTGTGCTGAAGCCTTCCGAGCAAGACCCGATGGTCACCACAAAACTGGTTGAGCTGGCGCTGGAAGCGGGTATTCCGGCCGGGGTGCTGAACGTGGTACATGGCGGGCCAGAGGTGGTGAACCGTCTGTGTGACCACCCGGACATCAAGGCCATTTCCTTTGTAGGCTCCAGCAAGGTTGGTACTCACGTTTACCAGCGTGCATCACTGGCGGGTAAAAGGGTGCAATGCATGATGGGGGCCAAGAATCACGCCATTGTGCTGCCGGATGCCAACAAGGAACAGGCACTGAACCAGCTGACCGGGGCGGCATTTGGCGCGGCAGGTCAGCGTTGCATGGCGTTGACGGTGGCGGTGCTGGTGGGTGAAGCGCAGCAGTGGATTCCGGAGCTGGTGGCCAAAGCCCGCACGCTCAAGGTCAGTGCCGGGACAGAGCCCGGTACGGATGTCGGCCCGCTGATTTCCTGCTCCGCCAAGGAACGGGTACAGAGCTTGATTGAGCGCGGGGTGGCCGATGGCGCTACGCTGGAGCTTGATGGCCGTCAGGTGCAGGTGGCGGGCTTTGATCAGGGTAACTTTGTTGGCCCGACCATCTTCAGTGGCGTCAAACCCGGCATGGCCATTTATGACCAGGAAATTTTCGGGCCGGTACTGTGCCTGGTGGCTGCCGACTCGCTGGATGAGGCCATCGACTTCATCAACGCCAACCCGAACGGTAACGGCACCGCCATCTTTACCCAGAGCGGGGCTGCCGCGCGCAAATTCCAGGAGGAGATTGATGTCGGGCAGGTGGGGATCAATGTGCCGATCCCGGTGCCGGTGCCGCTGTTCAGCTTTACCGGTTCACGCGCCAGCAAGCTGGGGGATCTGGGGCCGTATGGCAAGCAGGTGGTGCTGTTCTACACCCAGACCAAGACCGTTACCGCACGCTGGTTTGATGATCCGGCTTCCACCGGTGGCAAGGTCAATACCACCATCAGCTTGCGCTGAGGTCAGATATGGATTTCTCACTGAACGACGATCAGCTGGCCTTGCAGGCGGCGGCACAAGCCTTTGCCGCCGGCGAACTGGCGCCGCATGCCGCGCACTGGGACGAAGAAAGCCTCTTTCCCAAGGACACCCTGCGCCAAGCCGGTGAGATGGGCTTTTGCGGTATTTATACCCCGGAAGCCTATGGTGGCCTGGCGTTGAGCCGGCTGGACGCCAGTATCATTTTTGAGGCGCTGTCGGCCGGCTGCACTTCCACCACGGCTTACCTGACCATCCACAATATGGCGACCTGGATGATTGCCAGCTGGGCGCAGCGCGAGGTGGCCGAGCAATGGGTGCCAGGCATGGTGGCAGGCGAGCTGCTGGGCTCCTATTGCCTGACGGAGCCGGGCAATGGCTCGGATGCCGCCGCCTTGAAAACCAGTGCGACGCTGGATGGTGATGGCTACCGGCTGAATGGCAGCAAGATGTTCATCTCCGGTGGTGGTGAGAGTGACGTGCTGGTGGTGATGGCCCGCACCGGCGGACCCGGCGCGAAGGGGATCTCGGCGTTTGTGGTCGCAGCTGATAGCCCTGGTATCAGCTATGGGCGCAAGGAAAGCAAGATGGGCTGGAACAGCCAGCCCACCCGTGCCATAACGTTTGAGGATGTGCATGTTCCCGCCCGGCAGCGGCTGGGTGAGGAGGGCGAAGGCTTCCGCATTGCCATGAAAGGGCTGGACGGCGGGCGCCTGAATATTGCCAGCTGCTCGGTGGGTACCGCGCAAGCTGCGCTGGATGCCGCCTGTAGCTACGTCAAAGGGCGGCAGCAGTTTGGTCAGGCCATCATGGACTTCCAGATCACCCAGTTCAAACTGGCCGACATGCTGACCGAGCTGATTGCGGCCCGGCAAATGGTGCGACTGGCAGCCTGCAAACTGGATGCCGGAGATGTGGATGCCACCGCCTACTGTGCCATGGCCAAGCGCTTTGCGACGGATGTGGGCTTCAAGGTCTGCAATGAGGCCCTGCAGCTGTTTGGCGGCTATGGCTATATCCGCGAATACCCGCTGGAGCGCATGGTGCGGGATACCCGGGTACACCAGATTCTGGAAGGCAGTAATGAAATCATGCGGGTCATTGTTGGCCGAGCCTTGCAGGATGAGGCTGTGCTGGCTCGCCTGCGCTAAGCGTTGAGGGAAAATATGAGTATTGAACTGGAAAAACGCGGTCATGTGGCCATCATTACCATTGCCAATCCACCTGCCAATACCTGGACCGTCGCCAGCCTGACGGCCTTGCGCGATACCGTGCGGGCACTGAATGAGGATAAAGACATTTACAGCCTGATCCTGACCGGACAAGGCGAGAAGTTCTTCAGCGCCGGGGCGGACCTCAATCAGTTTGCCAGTGGTGACAAGGGCGTAGCGGCCAGTGTCTCGCGCATCTTTGGCGAAGCCTTTGAGGCCTTGGCCACTTTCCGTGGCGTCTCGATTGCCGCCATCAATGGCTACGCCATGGGCGGTGGCCTGGAAGCCGCCCTGGCGTGTGACCTGCGCGTGGTGGAGGCACAAGCGGTGATGGCGCTGCCGGAAGCCAAGGTGGGCTTGCTGCCCTGCGCGGGGGGGACACAGAACCTGGCCTGGCTGGCAGGCGAAGGCTGGGCCAAACGCATGATCCTGCTCGGCGAGCGGGTGGATGCTGCCACCGCCTTGCAGATTGGCCTGGCAGAAGAGGTGGTGGCCAAAGGTCAGGCACTGGAGAAGGCGCTGGAGCTGGCTGCCAAGGTGGAGCAACAAAGCCCGGTCTCCGTCATGCACTGCAAGGCATTGATCCAGAGCAGCCGCATGCGGGGCCCCTATCAGGTGTTGCCTGAGGAGCGTGAGCGCTTTGTCATGCTGTTTGATAGTGAGGACCAGAAAGAAGGCGTCACCGCCTTTCTGGAGAAGCGCAGCCCGCAATGGAAAAACCGCTAAGGACCGATGACGCATGAGCGATTCTCCCATCCGTATTGAAGAGTGGGCTGGGCAGCAGGGCTGTCGCATTGGTGTAGCGTGCCTGAATAGTGAAAAAAGCCTGAACGCGTTGTCCCTGCCGATGATTGAGCTGCTGCTGCCGCAGCTGCAAGCTTGGCAGGCGGATCCGCAGATTGCCTGCGTGGTACTGCTAGGGCAAGGTGACAAGGCATTTTGTGCCGGTGGCGATATTCGCGCCATGTATGAGCAGATCCGGGCAGGTAACGCCCTGACCGCTTGCACCCATTTCTTTGCACTGGAATACCAGCTTGACTATCTGATCCATACCTATGCCAAGCCCATACTGGTCTGGGGTAAAGGCATCGTGATGGGCGGAGGGATCGGCCTGATGGCCGGTGCCAGCCACCGGGTGGTGACAGAAACCTCACGGCTTGCCATGCCGGAAATCAGCATCGGCCTTTATCCGGACGTGGGCGGCAGCTGGTTCCTCAGCCGTTTGCCCGGCAAGGTAGGCCGTTTTCTGGCGCTGACCGGGGTGCACCTCAATGCATCCGACGCCCGCTTCCTGGGCATGGCTGATTATCAACTCGCCAATGACCAATGGGAGCACGTCAAGGCCGGGCTGTGCGCTCAACATTGGCCTGCCGATGAGCCGGGCCGCAAGCAGTGTCTGACCGAGTTGCTGGTCCGCCTGGAGGGCGACTCCGGAGTGAATTGGCCCGTATCCCCCATTGAGCAGCATTGGTCGCAACTGCTCAAGGTGTGCCGCGGCCACGATGCGTCTGCCGTCATTCAGTCCTTGCTAGACGAGCAGACCCGGGAAGCCTTTAAAGACGACCCCTGGTGGCTCAAGGCGGTTGGCAACCTGCAGCGTGGCAGCCCGATGTCGGCTCGGCTTGGTCTTGCCATGCAGGCGCGCTGTGAGCATCTCTCCTTGCGAGAGGCCTTCCAGTGGGAGTTGGTCGCGTCAGTCCGTTGCTGTTTGAGCGGAGAATTCGCGGAAGGGGTGCGGGCCTTGTTGGTCGATAAGGATAACCAGCCGCGCTGGTCGGCCGCACATGATGCCGCCGTGGAGGAAGATGCCCTGGCGCTGCATTTTGTCGCACCTTGGAGCGGCCCCCACCCCTTGCAGGACCTGTAACCCCCATTCTTTACTGAACAGGAGTCACCATGCATATCGCATTCATCGGGCTGGGTAATATGGGCCTGCCTATGGCGCGCAACTTGTTGAAAGCCGGGTTTACCCTGAGCGTGTTTGATCTGGTAGCGGAAGCCATGTCGACCCTGGCCGCAGAGGGGGCCAAAGCATGTACGTCAGCGGGTGAGGCTGCACGCCAGGCGGATGTCATCCTCACCATGTTGCCAGCATCGCAGCATGTGGAGCAGATCTATCTGGGAGACGGTGGCTTGCTGGTCAACGCCCGCGCGGGCGCAATTCTGGTGGATTGCAGCACCATTGCTCCGGCGGTGGCTCGCAAGGTGGCTCAAGCCGCAGAAGAGGCCGGTTTCCCGATGCTGGATGCACCGGTATCCGGCGGCACGGCCGGCGCCGCTGCCGGTACGCTGACCTTCATGGTAGGTGGTGCAGCGGAGGTGGTGGAGCAGGTGCGGCCGTTGCTGGAGCGCATGGGCAAGAATATTTACCACGCCGGGTCACATGGTGCGGGGCAGATCGTCAAAATGTGCAACAACATGATGCTCGGCATCCTGATGGCAGGTACGGCGGAGGCCTTGAATCTGGGGGTCGCACATGGGCTGGACCCCAAAGTGTTGTCCGAGATCATGAGCAAGAGTTCGGGCCGTAACTGGGCGCTGGAGGTGTATAACCCGTGGCCGGGTGTGATGGAAAACGCACCTGCATCCAAGGGCTATGCCGGGGGGTTTGGGGTTGACCTGATGCTGAAGGACCTGGGCCTGGCGCTGGAAGCCGCCATTGCCAGCAAGGTGGCGACGCCAATGGGAGCTCAGGCTCGCGGTTTGTACGCATTGCATAGTGCTCAGGGAAACGGCAAGCTCGACTTCTCGTCGATTCTGCAGTTGCTGCATGCCAGCTGATTGACACCACAACCCCATTACGTGGGGTCATCAGCAGCAGCTGCGGGACGTTGCATTTTTGACTTGAGTCAGAAAGCAACTTCCTGCACACTGTGGCTTCTCTGCATTGCGGAACCGTGTTCCGCAATGCAGAACTGCGAAAAGGCGAGCCCATAAAATACAACAGCCTTTCGCAAGAGGAGACACATCATGTTGCTGCAACGCTATGCCTTGCTGGTCCTGACACTCGCCCTCGGACTCGCCGCCACGGTGCGTGCAGAGCCAGGGGTTGAACCCGCTCGGGTCTTGTTTGGGCAGTCGGCAGGGGTAACCGGGCCGTATGCCCGTGTCGTTGAGGAATACAATCAGGGTCTGCAAGCTGCCTTCCAGATGATCAACGATCAGGGGGGCGTCAACGGTCGCCGGCTGGAGCTGAAAACGCTGGACGACGCCAGCCTGCCAGACAAAACGCTTGGCAATGTCACCACGCTGATCCAGAAGGAACAAGTCTTCGGCCTGGCCGGGGTGTTCGGGACTGCCAATAACCAACAGATCGCCGACCTGATCTTCAAGGAAAAAGTACCCTCCATTGCGCCGTACACCGGCAGCGATGTCACCCGCATTTATCACAACCCGATGCAGTTCAACATCCGCGCTAGCTATCGGGATGAGTCCGAACGTATTGTGCGCCAGCTGGTCAGCCTGGGGATCAAGCGTATTGGTGTGCTGTATCAGGACGACAGCTATGGCGAGGCCGGGCTGGAGGGGATTGAGCGTGCCATGCGCAAGAACAACCTCGATGTGGCTGCCAGCGCCAAGTACGATCGCACCAAGCTGGATGTCACCGCGGCGGTCAAGCAGCTGGCTGATGCCAAGGTTGGCGCGGTGATTCTGGTGGCTGTCAGCAAGCCGGCTGCCGATTTCATCCATGGCATGAAGCAGCGTGGCATCAATATCCAGTATTTTGCCTTGTCGCCAGTGGATGCGAGCGAACTGTACGCCTTGCTGAAAGAAGAGGCGGTCGGGGTAGCCATTTCCCAGGTCATGCCGAACCCGATTACCGGTACCGAACAAGTGGTAGGCGATTTTCAGCGAGCCATGCGCAAGTACGCCGCAGGCAAGCCGCTGACTTATCCCGGCATTGAGGGCTTCATGACCGGCTGGGTGATTATTGAAGGGCTGAAGAAAGCGGGCAGCAATGTGACCCGCAAAACGTTTGTCGAGGCTCTGGAAAGCATGGATGACAAATACTTCGGCGGTTTTCCGCTGCGCTATTTGCCGTCTAATCACCGGGGATCAACGTTTGTCGATTTCGTGGTCATCAGCAAGGGTGGCCGTTTGGGGCGTTAGCAGCAGCCAGTAAGGCCAGCCTGAAACCGGGCTGGCCATCAGTGCAGTGAGTCAGAGGTCTATGTCAAAGCCGGTAAGCAAAGTACTCGTCATCAATGACGAAAAAATGGTGGTACGCAGTCTGACCAATGGTCTTAACGGTGCGGCCAAACATCTGGATAACCCGTTTGGCCTGACGTTTTCTGGCGTCACATCGGCACAGGAAGCGTTGAATGTGCTGGCGGCCGATGGTGATTACCAGGCCGTCATGATTGACGACAATCTCTACTCCCTGGAGGATCAGGACAAGACCCAGCAGCAGAGCGCGCTTGATCTGGTGCACTGCATCCACGCCATGCGGCCTGAGCTCAGCATCTACATCATGATTGATGAGGCCCGGCAGGATGAAGTGGTCGAAGCCCTGTTCAATGAAACGGTGGATGGCTACTTCTGCCGTGAAGAGCGCGACTACCGGGGCTGGTACCGTATCCTGCACGCGCAGATTCAGGAGCGCGCCCGCACCCCGTTCTACGATGCGCTGCGTGACTATGTGCTGATGGCCAAGGATGCCTGGCACACTCCGGGTCACAGTTCAGGTGACTCGCTACGTGGCAGCCCGTGGGTCAATGATTTTCACGAATTTCTGGGTGAGCATGCTTTCCGGGCGGATTTATCTGTCTCGGTTGACATGCTGGATTCCTTGCTGGACCCGAAAGGGGTGATTGAGGAATCACAAAAGCTGGCGGCCAAGGCATTCGGCGCGCGCCGCACTTTCTTTGCCACCAATGGTACGTCTACCGCCAACAAGGTGATTTTCCAGACCTTGCTGACACCGGGCGACAAATTGCTGCTGGACCGGAACTGCCACAAGTCGGTTCACCACGGTGTGGTGCTGTCTGGCGCACACCCCATTTATCTGAACAGCTCGGTCAACAAGAAATACGGCGTGTTCGGTACGGTACCGAAGAAGGCCATCTTCGAGGCCATCGAGCAGCATCCGGATGCCAAGGTGCTGATCCTGACCAGCTGCACTTATGATGGCTTGCGCTACGATCTACCGCCCATCATTCAGGCCGCCCACGCCAAGGGTATCAAGGTCATCATTGATGAAGCCTGGTACGGCTTTGCCCAGTTTCACCCCGCCTTCCGGCCCACCGCGCTGGAAGCGGGAGCTGACTATGCAACGCAGAGTACGCACAAGGTGCTGTCGGCACTCAGCCAGTCAAGCATGATTCATGTGAACGACCCGGAGTTTGACGAGCACATCTTCCGGGAAAACTTCAACATGCATGCCTCCACCAGCCCGCAATACAGCATGATTGCCAGCCTGGATGTGGCGCGCAAACAGGCCGTGATGGAAGGCTACAAGCTGCTGTCTCGTACCTTGGAGCTGGCACGTGAACTGCGTGAGAGCATCAAGGAAACCGGCGTCTTCCGGGTGCTGGAGCTGGAGGACCTGCTGCCGGAAGAGGTGCGCAATGATAATGTTCAGCTCGATCCCACCAAGGTGACGCTGGATATTTCCCAATCGGGCTATACCACCGATGAATTCCAGCATGAGCTGTTCGAGCGCTACAACATTCAGGTTGAGAAATCGACCTTCAATACCGTCACCTTGCTGTTGACCATCGGGACCACCCGCAGCAAGGTGTCACGCCTGTACGATGCGCTGATGCGTCTGGCCCGGGAAAAGCGCGCGCCACGCCGCCTGTATCGGGTGCCAGACATTGCCGAGTTCACCGCGCTGCGCTATCTGCCGCGTGATGCCTACTACGCGGCCGGTGAAATGGTGCCAATGATTGATGAGGACGAGCGCCCGAATCCCGGCCTCATTGGCCGCGTCTCGGCAGACCAGATCGTGCCTTACCCGCCAGGTATTCCGGCGCTGGTGCCCGGACAGGTCATCACCGCGGAAATCCTGCAATTCTTGCTGGGTCTGATGCGCAGCCACAAGCGCACCGAGATGCATGGTGTGGTGTTTGATGGCTATGTCCCCACCTTGCGCGTGCTGACGGAAGAAGAAGCTGCACAACTGAAGCCGCTCAGCGAGTAGACTCTGGGGTTTGGCCTTCAGCGGCCTGCTTCCGGAGCATTTGATGCAGTGGCTGTTCAATCATGTGGGGTATCGGCCTGCTGCCGACAAGCAGGCCATTTTGCAAAGCCATACCGCCATGAGCGGCTTGCAAGCCGCGTTGCTGGATTGCCGGACGCAATCCACCGTGTGGCAAGGCAGCTTGCAGGCGGCTGAGCAGGTACCGGGCTGGCAGGGGCGGTTTTTTCATCGACTGGACTTCAGCGCCTGGGTTCAGCCCGGGCAGTATCAGCTCTGGCTGCTGGACAGCCATCCACCACTGGTGTCTGCCCCGTTTGAGATTCAGCCGGACCTGTTCGCTGGCCAGATGGTGTCGGACCTGCTGCATTACTTCAAATCGCAGCGCTGCAGCGGCATTTATGACCAGGCAGACCGGACCGCGCCCTTGCTGGATAGCCGTCAGCCCGTCGATGTGCATGGCGGCTGGTACGATGCCTCTGGTGACGTCTCCAAGTACCTGTCGCATCTCTCGTACGCGAACCACATGAACCCGCAGCAGACGCCCTTGCTGGTCTGGCAACTGGCGGATGCCAGCCTGCGCTTGCCCGCTACGACCTCATGGTTTGATGAGCGAGTGCAAGATGAGGCCTTGCACGGTGCAGATTTCCTCAGCCGCATGCAATTGCCGGACGGCGCATTTCTGATGACGGTGTTTGATCGCTGGAGCAAGGATCCATCACAGCGGGAATTGTGCGCCTATGCCACGCAGAAAGGGCATAAGTCTGCCGACTACCGTGCAGGTTTCCGCCAAGGCGCCGGGCTGGCCATTGCCGCGCTGGCGCGCGCCAGCTGCCTGGCACGGGATGGTGAATACTCGCGTGAAGATTACTACCGGCGAGCAGCCGCAGGCTATCAGCATTTGCGGGCACATAATCCAGGCTATCTGGATGATGGCCAGGAAAACCTGATTGATGACTACTGTGCGCTGCTGGCTGCTTGTGAGCTGGCTGCCGCTCGCCCACAGCAAGGCTGGCTGGAAGAGGCGGGTACATGGGTCGCCCGCATGGCGACTAAACAGGATGATGCCGGGTTCTGGTGGATGACCGAGCAGCATGAACGCAGTTACTTCCATGCCTCCGATGCAGGCCTGCCGTTGCTGGCATTGACCCGCTATCTGGAACTGGCCGGGGAGGGGGGGGCGGCAGCGTGTGCTCGCCAGCAGCTGCAGCGGGGCTGGCAGCAGCAGCTCAAGCTGGCTGCCCGTACACACAACCCGTTTGCCTACCCCAGGCATTGGGTGGTGCAGCCAGGCCAGCCGGGGCGGTCGTCCTTCTTCATTCCCCATCAGAATGAGAGCGGTTACTGGTGGCAAGGCGAGAATGCACGCCTGGCTTCCCTGGCCGCCGCTGCTCGCCTCGGTCTGCAGACCCCTGCCGCCCAGCTCACGGACTTACCACTCGCCCGATTGGCACAGCATTGCTGCGACTGGATCATGGGGGCCAACCCGTTTGATGTGTGCATGCTGCAAGGCTGGGGGCGGAATAATCCGCGCTACGAGCCGGGATACTGGAACGCCTGTGGTGGCGTTGCCAACGGCATTACCGCAGGGCTGGAGGATGAGGCTGACATCGACTTCCGCATCCCGGCGCAGACTGAAATGGGCCACTCATGGCGATGGACCGAGCAATGGCTGCCACATGGTAGCTGGCTGTTTCATGCCTTGGTACTGGACCTGTCCAATAGTGGTAAAATGCGAGGCCCTGTTGCAGACTTACTGGCATGAATAGCCCAATTCCCGCCCCTACTGGCCAAGCGGTTGACCCGCTGCTGGCCCAGCTGAAACTGCCCCCGCACTCCATGGAGGCAGAGCAGTCCGTGCTGGGCGGCCTGATGCTGGATGCTGAGGCCTGGATCAAGATTGCGGACGTGATCAGCGATGTGGATTTTTATCGCTTTGACCACCGACTGATTTTTGAGGCGATCGGCTGGCTGACCGAGCACAACAAGCCCGTCGATGTCATCACCGTGGCTGAGGTGCTGGATAACCGGGGCAAGCTGGAAGAGTCCGGCGGGCTGCCGTATCTGGGGCAACTGGTGCAAGCCACGCCCAGTGCTGCCAATATCCGCCGCTATGCAGAGATTGTGCGCGAGCGTGCCATCATGCGCCGCCTGGCTGCAGTGGGGACCGAAATTGCCGAGTCCGCCTACAATCCGGAAGGTCGTAACGCCGAGCAGCTGCTGGATTCAGCCGAGGCCAAAGTCTTTGAAATTGCTGAGGCTGGCGCCAAGGGCAAGAAGGGCTTTCTGGATACACCTACGCTGTTGACCCAGGTGGTGGAGCGCATCGACATGCTCTACCATCGCGATTCCGACAGCGATGTGACCGGCATCCCTACGGGCTTTGCCGATCTGGATGCCAAGACCTCTGGCCTGCAGCCGGGTGATCTGATCATTGTGGCAGGCCGCCCCTCGATGGGTAAGACCGCCTTCGCCATCAATATTGCTGAAAACGTGGCCGTGGAAACCAAAAAGCCGGTGGCGGTGTTCTCCATGGAAATGGGGGGCGCCCAGCTGGTGATGCGGATGATCGGTTCCATTGGTCGTCTGGACCAGCACAAGATGCGCACCGGCAAGCTCGATGATGACGATTGGCCCAAGCTCACCACAGCAGTAGGCAAGCTGCACGAAGCACCGGTGTTCATTGATGAAACCGGTGGCCTGTCTTCCATGGAAGTCCGCACCCGTGCGCGCCGCCTGATGCGACAAACGGGCCAGCTTGGCCTCATCGTGATCGACTATTTGCAGCTGATGGTGGGCTCCAGCAAGAGCGCCAGCGAGAACCGGGCCACGGAAATCTCTGAAATCTCGCGCTCGCTAAAAAGTCTGGCCAAGGAACTCAATGTACCGCTGATTGCCTTGTCGCAGCTGTCGCGAGCGGTAGAGCAGCGCCCCAATAAACGTCCGATGATGTCGGACTTGCGGGAATCCGGTGCCATTGAACAGGATGCGGACGTGATCCTGTTCATGTATCGCGACGAATACTACAACCCGGACTCACCCGACAAAGGCTGTGCCGAGGTGATCATCGGCAAGCAGCGTAACGGCCCGGTGGGGACCGTACGCCTGACCTGGATGGGGCAATACACCCGCTTTGAGAACTTTGCCTCGCCACACGGTGGTTTTGTAGACAGCGAGTACTGAGCCTGCAACGCCTCCGGGGCGTGACAGACTCAGGCCGCCAGCGGCGTGCGGTCCAGTTGGTCGGCGGAGTCCAGCAGGCTTTCAATGGCCCGCTCAAAGATCGGACGATCTTCCAGGAAGCGCGCGCGACCTGACTTCAGCAAGCGAATGAACAGACGCACGCTGATAATGGACGGCGCTTCGCTATGCTGCATCTGCAACACCATCCGGGGTACGGTGGGGTCGCTCCAGCTCAGCAGGGCCAGTGTCGGATTGCCATCCAGGTTGACCTCGACGGCAACGCCGCTACGCAGCTGTGCATATGCCCCCAGCTCTTCCTGCTCGACTTCGGCGTTGGAGAAATCCGCATCAGACAGCCCGGCCTCATCTGCCAGCTCGTCTTCAAACAACTGATCAATCAGGTTCAGCTGGGTTTCCAGCTCGCTCATGGCCTCCTCAAGCAGTTTGCGGTCCGGTGTCACCGAACGATCCGACGTAATGACCTGCAAGGGTTCGCCTTGCTCGATAAAGTGCTGGAACCGCTGCTGGAAGAAGCTGAGTGGCGGGCACATATTGGCAGGCACCGCACTGCGCAAGGCCAGTTTGTGGCTGTCAAACAGCCAGGCCATCAGCTGTTCCAGGTCCGCCTTGCTGCTTTTGCTGAGCAACATGCCATCCCGCAGGGTTCCAATCAGCTTGGGCAACATGGCAGTGAGCGCTGCTCGGTCAGACTCTGTGACCTTGGGCACGATGCTCCAGATCAGCTGCGGTATGGCCTCGCGGAAGCGACGGGCGCGGGTCGCATCCGTACGGCCAGCCACTTCAATGGCCCGCGCCCAGTGATTCAGCAGGAACTCTTGCAGATACTGGTCAATGGTAACGCCTTGCAAGGCCTCACCAATCATGGCGGTGATGCGGGCAAACTGCAGGGTACGGCTCTCGGCCTGAGCAACCGCGGCCAAGGCCGAGTCCACTTGCGGCTCATTGCTGCGTAATTCACGGGCGATGAAGGCATCCAGTTCGTCCAGCATGGTGCCAAACAAGGCACTGCCTTCAATATCGCTACTGAGCAACGTCTCGACAATATGGCAGATCTCGCCTGCCACCCGCTCCCCTGTCGGGTCAATCTGCTGCAGCCCCAGCGAGATACTGCCAATCCGGTTGACCAGCATGCGGGCCGGGTGGCTCTTCTGGGTGAGTAAGGTGGGGTCCATCAAGGCCACCTTCAGCACCAGGAACTGCAAGCGTCCCAGCTGTGCCCGCACTTCGGCCGGGACATTCTGGTCACGCAGGATGAACTCAAACAGCATGGCCACAATGTCGATGGTCATCTGCTCGTTTTCTTCTTCCACCTGATCACTCAGGGTTTCCCGGTGCTCCAGGATCAGGTTGCGCAGTTGCCCCTGATCATCATGCATGTCGACTGTTTGCGGTGTAGCAGTCCGCATCAGGCTGTCGATCGAGTGCGTCAGTACACTATTGCTGCTGGGCTGGAAGCTGCGTACAGGTTCACCGGAGCCGGCTTCTTCCATCGCAGGCGCCCCTGAGAACAGCTGACGCAATACCTGGCCGGCTTTGCGAGGGCCTTCCAGCCAGCTACGCCAACCAGACCTGGGCGCGCTGTCTGTGGGAGAGGCTGAGGCGGGACCCGCTGACATGCCCGCACCAGGAACCCCTCCCGCGTGCTGACTGGCACTTTGCCAATGATCCTGCATGCTGCCCAAGGCGGAAGTACCGGCTTGCTGGGGCTGACGAACCAGCTGCAGCAGGCGGTCTTCCACCCGTCCGGCAGGGGCGGCGGGGTGGCTGGTCGAAGCTGCAGCAGCATGCCATGCCGGAGCAGGCGCACTTGCACCGTACTCCGGATAGCGTGGCATCCCCATCATGTCTGCTTCCACTGGCGGGGTTTCTGCCGTGGGCTCTACCGGTAATTCAGGGGCCGCTGGCATCGGGGCGGGGGAAGCCGGGGCTTGCCGTACGATGCGCAGGCTCAACTCGGCGGCAATGCCGTGTTGGGCCAGCAGGCCATTGACGGCAGCGTAGATCTGGCTGACGCGCTTGACCAGCTCATTGGCCAGCGCTTCGGTGAGAACGTTCTCAATCTCCTTGGAGAGATCCAGCCCTTCAGCGGCACTGCTCAGGCACTTGGCCAGCAGGTAGGGGCGGAACGGGTTTTCCCGTTCACTGATGGTTTCCTGTTCAAACAGCAAGGCCATGCGGATGTTCAAGTCCCGCAATTGCTCGTCGGCCTCATCCCGCAGGCGTTTGGTGACACCATCGACCCACATTTCGTCGTCAATGACGTCGGTACTCACCAGCGACAGCGTGGTTTTCTTGCTGACCTGCTCCGCAAACGAGGGGCGGAAGGTGCTGTATGCGGTCTGAAAGCTTCGGTTCAGCAAGGGCTGCAAGGCCGCCGACAGCTGCTGGCGGATCTGCACTGAGCGGGTCATCAGTACCGTGCGTGCGTCAAAGTACAGGCCCTGCTGTTGCATCGAGCCGGCATGTTCTGCTCGTTCAAACAGTCTTGCCATGCTTTCATTGAGCAGCTCGTCGAGTATGGCGGTATAGCCTCTGACAAACTCGGTGCGCGTTGCTGCCAGTAAATCGTTTCGATCCATATACAGCCAAGCCGATTCAGGAAGTGAACAGGGGGACGGAATACTCAGTTGTATATTGTAGACGTGGATAGGCAACTGTGGTGTCAGGCTGATAAAATTTAACAATCTTTTAATGCGCCAGGCCGCTATGTGCCTGCAGCCGAGCCATGAGCATCCCTGATATTCGTCCCGAGCAATCCATTGAGCTCCTGAAAGCGCTGCACATCCTGACACGGGATGGCAAACTCAATCAGGATAGTCGACGTAAACTCAAGCAGGTTTATCACCTGTTTCAATTCATTGAACCGCTGCTGCTGGAGGCGGAGGGGCAGGGCAAGCCGATCTCCCTGGTCGACCATGGGGCTGGCAAGTCCTATCTGGGCTTCATTCTTTACGATCTGTTCTTCAAGTCCCGCAGCCAGCCGGGCCATATCTACGGCATCGAGACCCGGCAAGAGCTGGTAACCCGCTCGGAAGAGCTCGCCGCGCGTTGCGGCTTTGGGGGCATGTCTTTCCTCAACCTGTCGGTGGCCGATTCGATCCATTCCACGCAGCTGCCTGAACAGGTCAGCGTGGTCACCGCCTTGCATGCCTGCAATACGGCAACCGACGATGCCATCCGCTTTGCCTTGGGCAAGCAGGCGCAATCCATTGTGCTGGTACCTTGCTGTCAGGCTGAAGTAGCCAGTGTGCTACGACAAGGCAAGGGGGCGGCGATCCGCCGCGACGCGCTGGCCGAAATCTGGCGTCACGCCTTGCATACCCGTGAGTTCGGTAGTCACCTGACCAATGTGTTGCGCTGCCTGCAACTGGAAGCGCATGGTTACCAGGTTACAGTGACCGAGCTGGTGGGATGGGAGCACTCCATGAAGAACGAGTTGATCATCGCGCGGCAGGGCAATCATTCGCCCGGTCGTGCCATTGCCCGTCTCAATGAGATCCTTGATACGTTCGGTCTCGAAGACTTGCGGGAACGCTTTTTTGTTCCAGACGTCCATTAACCGATCTACCTGAACCGATGACCGGGCGTCTGACTGGATTGGTCCGCAAGTGCATGGGTTCAGCGTGGTAAAATCCCGCTTTGCCTGCACGAGGCCCGACCTGCATGACGTCTCCCGTTGCCATCCATTACCGGATCAGCCTTGCCGATCCCCACGCCCATTTGCTCGAAGTTTGCCTGACGGTCGATCACCCCGATCCCGCCGGGCAAGCCTTTACCTTGCCGGCCTGGATTCCAGGCTCCTACCTGATCCGTGAGTTTGCCCGGAACATTGTCACCATTCGCGCTGAATGCGAGGGGGAGTCAGTCCGGCTGCTCAAGCTGGACAAGGCACGCTGGCAAGCAGAGCCGGTCCGTGGTGTGCTGCAACTGTACTATCAGGTGTATGCGTTTGACTTGTCGGTGCGGGGTGCCTATTTCGACCAGGAACGGGCTTTTTTCAATGCCACCAGTACCTGCCTTGCCGTGGTGGGGCAGGAACAGCAGCCGGTCGAGGTAGAACTGGTCCCGCCATCAGGTACTGCCTATCAGCATTGGCAGGTCGCGACCACCTTGCCGCGCCCAGCAGGCGGCGCAACACGCTGGGCCTTCGGCCATTATCAAGCGCCTGATTATGATGCGCTGATCGATCATCCGGTTGAATGCGGTACGCTGGAAATCTGCGCGTTTGATGTTCTGGGCATCCCGCACTGGCTGGCCATCAGCGGCCGTCATCATGGTCACTTGCCTCGGCTGGTGGCCGATACCACACGCATCTGCCAGTCGCAGATCGAGCTGTTCGGGCAGCCCGGAAGCAAGATGGGGGCACCCTTCAGTGAGTATCTGTTCCTGCTCTATGTGGGCGGCGGCTATGGCGGGCTGGAGCATCGCAGCTCCACTGCCCTGATTGCGGATCGAAATGACTTGCCACGCCCGGATGAGCCCGCCGAACCTGGCAGCGGTTACACCCAGCTGCTGGGGCTGATCAGCCATGAGTATTTTCACAGCTGGAACGTCAAGCAGCTTAAGCCAGCGGCTTACGCGCCGTACCCGCTGGAGCGTGAAGCCTATTCCCGTCTGCTGTGGGCCTTTGAGGGCATTACCAGCTACTACGATGACCTGATGCTGGTGCGCAGCGGTGTGACGCGGGAAAGCCAGTATCTGGAAACACTGGCGCAAAACCTCACCAGTGTCCTGCGCACGCCCGGCTGCCAGGTACAGACACTGGAAGATGCCAGTTTTGATACCTGGATCAAGTATTACCGGCAGGATGAAAATTCACCGAATGCGCTGGCCAGCTACTATGTCAAAGGCGCTTTGGTGGGGTGGCTGCTGGACATGACCCTGCGCGCGCAGCATGACTGCTCGCTGGATGACATCATGCGTACCCTGTGGCAACGCTATGGTGCGCGCTTTGCCGAGACAGGCGTCGGGATTGCCGAAGACGAGTGGGAGCGGGTGGCCAGCGAAGTGGCCGGGGTCGACCTCACGGCCTTTTTTGATACGTATTTGCGGCAACCCAGTCAGCTGCTGGAACCGCTGCAGGCGGTGTTGCCGCTGCTGGGCTTGTCCCTGCAGTGCCGTATGCCGCAGAACCTGGCAGACAAAGGGGGCAAGTGGCTGGCCGAGCCGCCTGCGCCGCGCAATCAGCTGGGGGCCCGTACGGCGACAGATCCGTTGGGTCTGAAGCTCAGCAGCGTCTTGAGTGGAGGCGCCGCCGAGCTCGCCGGGCTGGCGGGGGGCGATGTGATCATCGCGCTGGATGGCTTTAAGGTCAGTCAAGGTAATCTGGAAACCTTGCTGGACCGCTTGCCACTGGGTGCCGAGACCGTGGTACATGCATTCCGCCGCGATGAGCTTAAGACCTTGCCCATCCGCCTGCAAACCAGTCAACCAGACACAGCGGCCCTGCAAGTGATGGCAGAGGCCAGCGATAGTTGTCACGCCCGCCGGAAGGCTTGGTTGCAGCAAAACTGAACAATAAGCGCGTCCGGCACAGTCGTGCCGGACCAAACGATGATGGAGCAGCGATCCTGCTCCCTGTATTGAGGATGAACTGTGCGCACTGAAACCCCGCAAACCATTTATCTCAAGGACTACCTGCCGTCCCCCTACATCATTGACCGTATCGATCTGAAGTTCGAACTGCGGGAAGTGGACACCGAGGTGGAAGCCCGCATGGTGATCACCCGCAACCCGGCCTCTGCGGAAGTGAATGCCCCACTGGTGCTGGTGGGGGATGCGCTGGAACTGGTATCGGTCAAGATTGATGGAGAAACCCTGGCAGCCGACCGCTATACCGTGTCACCGACCGAACTGGTGATTCGCGACCTGCCGGACAGTTGTTTCTGCGATGTGGTGACCCGCATTCAGCCGCAGACCAATACAACCCTGTCTGGGCTGTACAAATCCAACGACAATTTCTACACCCAGTGTGAAGCGGAAGGCTTCCGCCGCATCATGTATTACCTGGACCGCCCGGACGTGATGACCCGTTTCTCGACCACCATTGTGGCCGACAAGCAAAAGTACCCGGTGCTGCTGTCGAATGGCAACAAGGTGGGCGAGGGCGACTCCGGCAAGGGGCGCCACTGGGTGAAGTGGGTCGACCCATTCCGCAAGCCGGCCTATCTGTTTGCGCTGGTGGCCGGCAAGCTGGTGGTGCTGGAAGACCATTTCCGCACCCGCTCCGGGCGTGAGGTATTGCTGCAGATCTGGGTGGAGCACGGCAATCTGGACAAGTGCCATCACGCCATGGCGTCGGTCAAGCGTGCGATGAAGTGGGATGAAGACCGCTTCGGGCTGGAGTACGACCTCGACATCTATATGATCGTGGCGGTGAGCGACTTCACCATGGGGGCGATGGAAAACAAGGGCCTCAACATCTTCAATACCAAGTACGTGCTGGCGCGCCCGGAAACGGCGACTGACTGGGACTTTGGCGCGATTGAGGCGGTGATTGGCCACGAATACTTCCACAACTGGACCGGCAACCGGGTGACCTGCCGCGACTGGTTCCAGCTCAGCCTGAAAGAAGGCCTGACGGTATTCCGTGATCAGGAATTCTCCATGGACCTGGGCTCCCGTGCCGTGGAACGCATTGACCAGGTCAAGACACTGCGCAGCGCCCAGTTCCCGGAAGATGCAGGTCCGATGGCCCATCCGATCCGGCCGACCAGCTATATCGAAATCAATAACTTCTACACCGTTACCATCTACGAAAAAGGCGCGGAAGTCATCCGCATGCAGCATACCTTGCTGGGCGAGGCGGGTTTCCGCAAGGGGATGGACCTGTACTTCCGCCGCCACGATGGCCAGGCTGTGACCACCGAAGATTTTGTCGCTGCCATGGCGGATGCCAATGGTGCCGATCTGGAACAGTTCAAGCGCTGGTACGATCAAGCGGGCACGCCGGTATTGCGTGCCAGCGGTCAGTATGATGCCGAACAACACTGCTACCGCCTGACCCTGGCCCAGTCCTGCCCGGCCACACCGGGGCAGCCAGAGAAACTGCCATTCCACATTCCGGTCAAGATGGGCCTGCTGGGCATTGAAGGTCAAACCCTGCCATTGCGCTTGCGCGGCGAGGCGGAGGCCATCCAGGGCAGCCGGGTGCTGTCACTGACAGACGCTGAGCAGACCTTCGAGTTTGTGGACATTCCGTGCCAACCGGTGCCTTCCCTGCTGCAGGGTTTCTCCGCACCGGTCAAGCTGGAGATGGCCTATACGGATGCTGAGTTGGCCTTCTTGCTGGCGCATGACAGTGATGAGTTCAACCGCTGGGATGCGGGGCAGAAACTGGCCGAACGGGTGCTGCTGGCACTGGTAGCCGATGCGCAGGCCGGCCGCCCCCTGCAGTTGCCGGAACACTTCACCTCGGCCATGCGTCAGGTGCTGAACAATGAGCAACTGGACCCGGCGCTGGCTGCCCAGGCGCTGAGCTTGCCGACCGAAGGTTGGCTGGCCGAGGTGATGGAGGTGGCTGATCCTGACACGATTCATCAGGCTCGCCAGTTTGTCCGCCGCAAGCTGGCGCAAGCACTGTCCGCCGACTGGCTGCGCCATTACCAGCGTTTGACGCAAGGTGCCTATGTGTGGACGGGTGATGCCTCTGCCAAGCGCGCCTTGCGCAATGTCTGCTTGTCTTATCTGTGCGCCGGTGAACAGGAGCAGGAATTGCAGCGTGCGCACGAACAGTTCATGCAAGCAGACAATATGACTGATCAGCAGGCCGCACTGGCTGTGCTGGCCAATGTGGCGCATCCGCTGCGGGAACATGCGCTGAGCCACTTTGCTGACCAGTGGCAGGATGAGGCGCTGGTGATGGATAAATGGTTGCAGATGCAAGCCACCAGTTGCCTGCCGGGTACGCTGGAGCATGTGAAACAGCTGACCCAACATCGTTGCTTTACACTGACCAATCCGAACAAGGTCTACGCGCTGATTCGCAGCTTTGCCAGTGCCAACCCGCTGCATTTCCATGCTGCCGACGGTTCGGGTTATCACTGGGTGGCGGATCAGGTGTTGGCACTGGATGGGATTAACCCGCAGGTGGCTTCCCGCGTGGTGTCTGCCTTTAACCGCTGGAAGAAATACGATACTGCCCGACAAGGCCTGATGAAGGCGGAGTTGCAGCGCATTCTGGCTAAAGAAGGTTTGTCGCCGGATGTGTTTGAAATCGCCAGCAAGGCCCTGCAGGCCTGATCAGGGATAACCATGGCCGATACGCTGAAGACGCTGTTTGAAGCCCTGCCCACCGAGGGTTTCTTTTGCAGCTTGCGTCATGTGCGGGCGCATCGCGAGACCCTGACCGTACGCCGTGGCGTGCCGCAACCGGTGACCCTGACCGAGGATGTCGGGGTGATGCTGAGTGTGGTCGCCCAAGGCGGACACGGCTATGCGGCCACCAGTGATGTCAGCCTAGCTGGTTTGCAGCGTGCACTGGAGCGGGCATTGCAATGGGCTGCCTTGCACGCCCGTCATGCGGCCTACGAGGTGAGCCAGTATCCCTTGATGCACCCGGTAGGGGAGTACTGCGGTCCGGGGGCGAATCAGGCACTGGACTGGCATCGCGGTGAACTGTTTGCCCGTTTGCAGCAGGAGGCCGATGCCTGCCGCATCGACCCGCGGATTGTTGAGTGGTCGGTCACCCTGGGTCGGGTGGATGAGGAGCATCGCTATCTGACCAATGGTGGTGGCGATACCCTCCAGCGCTTCCGCTACCTGATGCCGGGTATCGTGATCACCGCTTTTGCCGATGGTGAGACGCAATCCCGCAGTTTTGGTGGACAATACAACGGCTATTGTCAGCAAGGCGGTCTGGGCATGCTGCAGGCCGCGGGATTCTGGGGCGCGGGATCGAAGGTGGCGGATGAGGCGCTGCAATTGTTGCAGGCCCCCAACTGCCCCAGCGAGCGGATGGACCTGCTGCTGATGCCCGAGCAGATGATGCTGCAGATCCACGAGTCCATCGGTCATCCGCTGGAGTTGGACCGCATCCTGGGTGATGAACGCAATATGGCCGGTACCAGCTTTGTCACGCCGGACATGTTTGGGCATTATCAGTACGGTTCGTCCTTGCTGAATGTCACCTACGACCCGTCGATCCGCGAAGAGTTTGCCAGCTATGGCTGGGACGACGAAGGCCACGCCAGCGAAAAGGTTTGGCTGATCAAGGATGGCATCCTGCAGCGCCCGCTTGGCAGTCCTCTCTCGCAACAGCGCGCCGGCCTGACCGGGGTGGCCAATGCCCGCGCCAGTGGCTGGCATCGTGCACCGATTGACCGTATGGCCAACCTCAATATCGAGCCAGGTACGCAGTCGCTGGCCGAGCTGGTGGCGGGTATCGAGCATGGGGTGTTGATGGATACCAACGTGTCCTGGTCGATTGACGATTCGCGCAACAAATTCCAGTTTGGCTGCGAGTGGGGACAGTTGATTGAAAATGGCGAGCTGAAGGGTGTGGTTAAAAATCCTAACTATCGGGGTATCTCCGCCAACTTCTGGCGCTCACTCTCAGCGGTTGGTGATGTCCACACCCGCAAGGTGATGGGCACGCCTTATTGTGGTAAGGGGGAGCCCAATCAGGTGATCCGGGTCGGGCATGCGTCGCCCGCCTGCGTATTCCGGAATATTGAGGTATTTGGAGGGGCTGCCTGATGCAAGCCTGGTTTGAGCAACTCGCGGATGCCGTCAGTAGCCAGCTGCAAGGAGGCGAAGGCTTTACCTTGTGGTTTTCCGGTGAGCGGTCGGACTTTGTCCGCTTCAATCATGGCCAGATCCGTCAGGCGGGTCAGGTGTTTCAGCTGTATCTCACCCTGCAGCTGATTCAGGGCCAAAAGCAGGCCGCGCACAGCTTCAGCATGCAAGGCGAGCTGGCTCATGATCGTGAGGTGCTGCTGGCGGGTTTGCACACCTTGCGAGGCCTGCTGCCGCAACTGCAGGATGACCCGCACCTGATGCTGGCGGATACCCGGCAGGACAGTTGCCGCATCGAGCCATCCCGCCTGCCGGACGCTACGCAGATCGCGGCGGATATTGCTGTCACTGCAGCAGGGACCGACCTGGTTGGCATTCTGGCAGTGGGGCCGGTGTATTACGCCTTTGCCAATCATCTGGGACAGCGCAACTGGCAGGAAACCACCAGCTTCAACTTTGACTGGAGTCTGCACGCCTGCGGGGACAAAGCCGTCAAACGCGGCCAGGCAGGTTTTGAATGGGATGCGGCTGCCTTTGCAGCAGACTTGCACGCAGCAGGGCAACAGCTCATTTTGCTGTCGCGCCCTGCGCGCACCTTGCAGCCAGGCGCCTATCGCGCTTATCTGGCCCCGGCCGCAGTGGGCGAGCTGTTCACCCTGTTCAACTGGGAGGCCTTGTCTGCCCAGTCCATTCACAGCAAGCGCAGCGCACTCCTGAAACTGGTGGAAGGCGAACGGCAATTTTCGCCCTTGGTGAGTCTGAGCGAAAACACCGCTGCCGGGCTGGCCCCTGATTTTCAGGGTGAAGGCTTCCGCAAACCCAAGCGCCTGTGCCTGATCGAGCACGGGCAGTTCGTGCATGCGCTGGTCAGCCCGCGCAGCGCCCGTGAGTTTGGCCTTGCCAGCAATGGGGCGGATGGCAGTGAGTCCGCCAATTCTTTTGATATGGCTGCGGGCCAGCTGGCACAGCAGGATGTCTTGCGCCAGCTGGATACCGGCTTATATCTTAACAATCTGTGGTACCTCAACTATTCCGACCGCAGCCACTGCCGCATCACCGGCATGACCCGATTTGCCTGTTTCTGGGTGGAGCAGGGCGAGCTGGTAGCACCGCTCAATGTGATGCGATTTGACGACAGCCTGTACCGGATGCTGGGCGATCAACTGGAGGCATTGACCATCGAGCGCGAGTGGCTGGTGGACCCGATGAGCTATGACAGCCGGTCATCGAGCAGCATGCGGCTGCCGGGGGCCTTGCTATCCTCGCTGCAGCTGGTGCTATAAGTGCGGTATGGGCGTGGACAGCGCCCATCCTTTGCGGCACACTGCGCCGCACACCCGCGAGGGTGGGCAGCCTCAACCCGTCGGCTGCGCAAAGATGGACGGCAATCGTCGGGCTTCCCGGCGTATTCTGCGTGGCTGCGTTCGTAGCCCGAGGAGTGCAACATGACTGAACCCATTCTGGGTGATGGCGCCATCCGCCGCCCTGGCCTCCATGGCTCCAGCATTGAAAATACCTACGCTGGCGTGCTCAGCTTCATGCGCCGCCGCTATACCCGTGACCTCACCGGTGCGGATGTGGTGATTTCCGGCGTGCCGCTGGATCTGGCCACCACCTTCCGCCCCGGTGCGCGTCTGGGACCGGCTGCCGTGCGGGCTGCCAGTGTGCAGCTGTCCGAGCTCAAGCCCTTCCCGTGGGGCTTTGACCCCTTCGACGATCTGGCAGTGATTGATTATGGCGATTGCTGGTTTGATGCCCACAACCCGCTAACCATCACCCCCAGCATTGTCGAGCATGCCCGCACCATTCTGGCCAGCGGTGCCAAGATGCTGACTTTCGGCGGCGACCACTACATCACCTATCCGCTGTTGAAAGCCCATGCCGAAAAGTTTGGCGCGCCACTGAGCCTGATTCACTTTGACGCCCACTGTGACACTTGGGCCGACGATTCGCCGGATTCACTCAACCACGGCACCATGTTCTACAAGGCAATCCAGGACGGGCTGATTGATCCGAAAACGTCAGTGCAGGTGGGTATCCGTACCTGGAACGATGATTTCATGGGCATGAATGTGCTGGATGCACCGTGGGTTCACGCCAACGGAGCCGAAGCGACCCTGCAGCGCATCCTGCAAATCGTTGGTAATCGACCGACCTACCTGACGTTTGACATCGACTGTCTGGACCCGGCGTTTGCGCCGGGCACCGGCACCCCGGTACCCGGGGGCCTGAGCTCCGCTCAGGCGCTGCACATCGTCCGCGGCATGCAACCCGTCAATCTGGTGGGGATGGACGTGGTGGAAGTCTCGCCGCCGTTTGACCAGAGTGAACTGACGGCAATTGCCGCCGCCCACATTGCGGCTGACCTGCTGTGCGTGCTGCGCAACCAGAAGCTCGCCGAGAAAAAGTAAATACGCCAACCCTTGGCGGGCATGCCTGCACTGATCTACAGTGTGGGCATGCCGATCTCGCTGAAGAACATCCGCTATTTCATCGCTGTGGCCGAGGCTGAATCCATCACCGGGGCCACGCAATCCCTCAACATCTCCCAGTCGGTGGTGACCGAGGCTATCAAAGCCCTGGAAAGTGATCTGGGGGCTGCCCTGTTTCATCGGCACGCCCGTGGCATGGTGTTGACCCATGCCGGGCATCAGTTCCTGCGGCACGCCCATCAGATCATGGCCAGTGTGCGCAATGCCCAGCAGGCGCTGTCGGCACGGCCAGACACCATGAATGGTCAGCTCAATATTGGCGTCACCAGTCTGGTGTCCGGCTACTACCTGCCTTATCTTCTGGACCGATTCCGGCGAGTCTTCCCCATGGTGGAGGTGCAGATTATCGAGGATAGGCGTGACTACATTGAGCACTTGCTGGTCAATGGCGAACTCGATGTGGCGGTGCTGCTGGTATCGCAGCTGGAAAACCGGCAGGCGCTGGAGACTGAGACCTTGCTCAGTTCGCGCTGGCGCTTGTGGCTACCAGTCAACCATGCACTGACCGAAGTAGGGAGCGTCTCTATTCATGAGCTGGCAGATGAGCCCTTGATCATGCTGAAGCTGGACGAGCTGGAATCCACCAGTAATGCTTTTTGGCAAGCTGCCGGGGTTCGGCCTCGTCCACAGATGCGTACCGAATCGGTCGAAGCGGTACGTAGTCTGGTCGCCACCGGGGCCGGGGTCGCCATCCTGCCGGACCTGCTGTACCGGCCCTGGTCACTGGAAGGGGACCGGCTAGAGGCAAGGGCCATCATGGAAGATTTGCCGATTCTGGAGCTGGGCATCGCCTGGCGGCGAGGCTCCATGCAGCATGAGGCTGCCGAGCACTTTCAGATTGTGGCTCGTGAATTCGGACGTTCCCATATCCGCGTCAGTCATGCATGAACTGCCATCGGTTTTTCAGATAGGTCGTATCTGAATTACGTTCTGGTCGCGGCCTGAGCATGCTCCTACAATCCTGAGCAGACCTGTTCATCCAATGACTTATCTTCAAGTCATTGATGAAAAAGGGGTTAATCGTCCACGCTCGGTGGCGGCAATACCCGCGCCACCCGTGGCAGAACAATAATCAGGCACTCCGGAGATCAGAGCATGACACACGTAACCATGGTTCGCTTAGGCGTGTTTTCCCTGCTGGGATTATCACTTGGCAGTTATGCCGCCCCCGCTGCGGTGGGCGCCGGGGAAGGACGCCTAGACATCATTGCCTGGCCAGGCTATATCGAGCGCGGCGAAACCGACAAGAAGTATGACTGGGTCACCGGCTTTGAGAAGGCCTCGGGCTGCAAGGTCAATGTCAAGACCGCAGCCACCTCTGACGAGATGGTTTCACTAATGAGCCAGGGCGGTTACGATCTGGTGACCGCTTCAGGCGATGCCAGCCTGCGCCTGGTGGCAGGTAAAAAAGTGCAGGAAGTGAACATCGCCCTGATTCCCTCGTGGAAAACGGTGGATGAGCGCCTGCGTGATGCCCCCTGGCATGTGGTGCAAGGCAAGCACTATGGCGTACCCTACCAATGGGGGCCGAACGTGCTGATGTACAACACCAATGTTTTCAAGAGCCCGCCGCAATCGTGGGCGGTGGTGTTTGAGCCGCAAAAACTGCCGGATGGCAAGCCGAACAAGGGCCGCGTACAAGCCTATGATGGCGCCATCTATATTGCGGATGCCGCCCTGTATCTGATGAAGAAAAACCCGGCGCTCGGCATCAAGGACCCGTACGAGTTGAACGAAGCCCAGTATGCAGCGGTGCTGGCCTTGCTGCGTCAGCAAAAGGGATTAACCCATCGTTACTGGCACGATGTCACCGTGCAGATGAACGACTTCAAGAAGGAAGGCGTGGTGGCATCCAGTGCCTGGCCCTATCAGGTCAATGCGCTGAAGGGTGAGAAGCAGCCGATTGCCTCTGCCTTCCCGGCGGAAGGCACCACTGGTTGGGCGGATACCACCATGATGCATGCAGAAGCCAAGCACCCCAACTGCGCCTACAAGTGGATGGAGTGGTCGCTGAACAGCAAGCTGCAGTCTTCGCTGGCCGAATGGTTTGGCTCTGTGCCGGCCGTACCCGCCGCCTGCAAGGAGAAGGCACCGGGAGGCAGCAACTTCTGTGGCGACAATGGCTTTGACCGCATGACCCGCATCCACTTCTGGAAAACGCCGCAAGCCAAGTGCAGCACGCAGGGCACCTGCGTTCCATATAGCCGCTGGACGCAAGACTACATCGCCATCATGGGCGGCCGCTGAGCCCCCATCCACCTCGGGGCATGCACCGCTTGTAGCGGTGTGTACCCCGACCTGGAGTCAGACACATCATGAGTATCGCTGTTGAATTTTCAGCGGTCAGCCGCAGCTTTGGCAATGTCAAAGCGGTTGATCAAGTCTCCATCCAGATTCAGGAGGGTGAGTTCTTTTCCATGCTGGGCCCCAGCGGCTCCGGAAAAACCACTTGCCTGCGCCTGATTGCCGGATTTGAGCAGCCCAGCAGCGGCAGCATCCGTATTTTTGGGCAAGAAGCTGGTGGCGTTCCGCCCTATGAGCGCGATGTCAACACCGTGTTTCAGGACTATGCGCTGTTTCCGCACATGAGCGTGCGGGACAATGTGGCCTATGGCCTGATGGTCAAAGGGGTGGCCAAGCCCGAGCGCCTGCAACGTGCCGAAGAGGCTTTGCAGCTGGTCGCGCTGGGGGGCTATGGGGACCGTAGTCCGGCACAGCTGTCTGGAGGGCAACGCCAGCGCGTGGCACTCGCTCGCGCCTTGATCAATCGGCCTCGCGTATTGCTGCTGGATGAGCCACTGGGTGCGCTGGACCTTAAGCTGCGTGAGCAGATGCAGCTGGAGCTCAAATCCCTGCACCGGCAGCTGGGCATTACCTTTGTCTATGTCACGCATGACCAGGGCGAAGCACTGTCGATGTCTGACCGAGTAGCCGTGTTCAACAAAGGCCGTATCGAGCAGCTGGCTCCGCCACGCGAATTGTATAACCAGCCGCAAACGGTGTTCGTGGCGGACTTTGTCGGCACGGCCAACATCATCCGGGGCGCGCTGGCCCAGCAACTTACCGGCCAAGCGCAGGCCTTCTCCATCCGCCCCGAGCACATCCGCCTGGCTGCTGCCATCGATCGTGAACAGATCAACGCGGAAGGTGAGGTGCTGGACATCCAGTTTCACGGTGCCAGCAGCCGGGTAGAGATCCGGGTCAACGGGCAACAGCTGGCGGCGGTGCTACCGAATGACAGCAGTGACCTGTCGATGCGCTTGCAGCCAGGCCAACCCGTCGCCATCAGCTGGCCTCGTGCCGCGATGGTGGCCTTGCGCGAGGGGCTGTGAGATGAGTGCGACCGCTACGGCGAATGCAGCCGTGCCGTCCGGGCTGACGCGGCGCTTGGCCAACCTGCTGTACCGCCGCCCCAATGTGTATCTGCTGATGCTGCTGATCCCGCCCTTGCTGTGGTTCGGTGTTGTCTATCTGGGCTCGCTGTTTGCCTTGCTGGGGCAAAGCTTTTATACCTTCGACGACTTCTCGATGACCGTCAGCCATGACCTGACGCTGGCCAACTATCAGGCCCTGCTGGTCGCCGCCAACGGTGATGTCCTGCTGCGGACCATCACCATGGCGGTCATGGTCACGCTGGCGGCCTCCCTGATAGGTTTTCCCATTGCCTACTACATGGCGCGATATTGCCGGGGCTGGGAAAAGGGGCTGTTCTATGTGGCAGTCATGCTGCCCATGTGGGCCAGCTATATCGTCAAGGTCTATGCCTGGACGGTCATTTTGTCGAAGGAAGGCGTGCTGTTCTGGATCATCCAGCACCTGGGGCTGACCGGTGTGATGGACAGCCTGCTGGCGACCCCGGGGCTGGGTGGCAATACATTGGCCACCTCGCATCTTGGGCGCTTTCTGGTGTTCACCTATATCTGGCTGCCCTTCATGATCCTGCCGATTCAGGCTGCGCTGGAGCGGGTACCGCAGTCTTTGCTGCAAGCTTCGGCTGACCTGGGTGCGCGCCCGATTCAGACCTTCCGCACAGTACTGCTGCCGCTGGCGTTTCCGGGGGTGGTGGCGGGCTCCATTTTCACTTTCTCGCTGACGCTGGGGGACTACATTATTCCGCAGCTAGTGGGGCCTTCCGGGCTGTTCCTCGGTTCCATGGTCTACACCATGCAAGGCTCGATCGGCAATATTCCACTGGCAGCGGCATTTACCGTGGTGCCCATTGTATTGATCGGCCTGTATCTGATGCTGGCCAAGCGACTGGGAGCTTTCGATGCGCTCTGATAACGGACATCCCCGCGCACCGCGCTGGCTAAGAATCATGGCTTATGGCGGGCTGCTGTTTCTGCACTTCCCCATCGTGATGATCATGCTCAATGCCTTCAATGCCGATCCAGGTGGCAGTGCCTTTCCACCCACCGGGCTGACGCTGCACTGGTTCAGTGAGGCGCTGGCACGCGAGGATGTGCTGCAGGCCATCGGGCTATCGGTACGGGTAGCTGCGATGGCAACTGGCCTGGCGCTGGTACTGGGGCTGATTACGGCTGCGGCCTTGTATCGCCGGCAATTCTGGGGCAAAGAGGCCTTGTCGCTGATGCTGATCCTGCCGATTGCCTTGCCCGGCATCATCACCGGCATCGCCTTGCTGTCTGCCTTCAAGCTGATGGGCGCTGAGCCCGGCTTCTGGACCATCGTGATCGGACATGCCACCTTTTGTGTGGTGATGGTGTACAACAATGTGATCGCCCGTTTCCGACGTTTGCCGCATAGCCTGGTCGAGGCCAGCATGGACCTCGGCGGCGATGGCTGGATGACCTTGCGCAAGGTGGTCTTGCCGCAGCTGGCCACCGCCTTGCTGGCGGGCGGGATGCTGGCTTTTGCCTTGTCGTTTGACGAGTTGATTGTGACCACCTTTACGGCAGGGCACGAGCGTACACTGCCCATCTGGCTATTGAATCAGCTCAGCCGGCCGCGTGATGCGCCCATTACCAACGTGGTTGCCATGCTGGTGATGCTGGTGACCGCCATCCCCATTCTGCTGGCGCATTATCTGACGCGCAATACCGCTGCCAGCAGTGGCAGCGGCAAATGAACCTTGTCACAACCCTTTTGGATGGAGCATAACCCTATGAGCACAGCTGTTTTCCCTCAGGACCTGTTGATCAACGGGCAGATTGTGGCTGGTGATGGCGTGGCGGAAGACATCTTCAACCCGGCAACCGGCGAGCTGCTGTGCCGTGTGCATGAAGCTTCACCGGAGCAGGTGCGCGCTGCAGTAGGGGCTGCTGCCGTCGCGTTTGACGGTTGGTCGCGGACCACACCCAAAGATCGTGCCACCCTGCTGCTGAAGCTGGCGGATCAGATCGAAGCACATGGCCCCGAGCTGGCCCGATTGGAGTCGTTGAACTGTGGCAAGCCCTACCTGGCGGTGCTGAATGACGAGATTCCAGCAGTGGCCGATGTCTTCCGCTTTTTTGCCGGCGCCATTCGCAATATGGGCGGCATGGTGGCGGGGGAGTATTTACCCGGACACACCAGCATGATCCGGCGCGATCCGCTAGGGGTGGTGGCTTCCATTGCGCCATGGAACTACCCGCTGATGATGGCCGCCTGGAAAATTGGCCCCGCCATCGCTGCTGGCAATACCGTGGTGATCAAACCTTCTGAGCAGACGCCGCTGACCACGCTGCGGCTGGCTGAGTTAATAGTGGATATCCTGCCGCCGGGCGTGGTCAATGTGGTGACCGGGCGGGGTGAAAGCGTGGGCGCACCACTGATCTCGCAGCCCGAAGTCTGCATGGTCTCGCTCACCGGGGATGTATCGACCGGCCAGCGCATTCT
The DNA here is from genome assembly GCF_012641365.1 of Leeia aquatica. NCBI lineage: Bacteria > Pseudomonadati > Pseudomonadota > Betaproteobacteria > Neisseriales > Leeiaceae > Leeia > Leeia aquatica. Next base: position 188,197 of record NZ_JABAIM010000001.1, on the reverse strand, counting down.
GGAGGCGGCCAGCAAGAGCGTGAAGCGCACCCACCTGGAGCTGGGCGGTAAAGCCCCGGTGATTGTGTTTGACGATGCCAATCTGGAAGAAGTGGTGGCTGGCATCCGCACCTTTGGCTACTACAATGCCGGGCAGGACTGCACCGCCGCTTGCCGCATTTACGCCGGCAAGGGCATCTACGACAAGCTGGTAGCGGAGCTGGCCAGTGCCGTCTCCAGCATCAAGGTGGGCCTGCAGGATGATGAAGGGGTGGAAATGGGCCCGCTCATCTCCATTCGCCAGCGCAACCGGGTCGCCAGCTTTGTGGAGCGTGCCGCTCAGCAATCCCATATTGAAGTGGTGGCCGGTGGCAAAGTGGGGCAGGGCAACGGCTATTTCTACGAGCCGACAGTGATTGCCGGCGCTCGCCAGCAGGATGAAATCGTCCGCCGCGAAGTATTTGGCCCGGTGGTCTCCATCACCCGCTTTGACGATGAGCAGGACGCCGTGCGCTGGGCCAATGATTCCGACTACGGGCTGGCCAGCTCGGTGTGGACCCGTGATGTCAGCAAGGCCATGCAGGCGGCTTCCCGCTTGCAGTATGGCTGCACCTGGATCAATACCCACTTCATGCTGGTGTCCGAGATGCCCCACGGCGGCATGAAAAAATCCGGTTACGGCAAGGACATGTCGGTCTACGCACTGGAAGATTACAGCTGCGTGCGGCATGTGATGGTGAAGCTGTAAACGGGTAGGTAGAAAAGCAAAAAGCCGACCATCAGGTCGGCTTTTTTGTATCGGGCTACTGGCGGAAAGGGGGGGATTCGAACCCCCGTTAGGGTGTTACCCTAAACACGCTTTCCAGGCGTGCGACTTAAACCACTCATCCACCTTTCCGCGAGAGAGGCCGGATCATAGCGGGAAAGCCGGGGGCTGGCAAGTGTTTTTTGCCAAAAACCCGCATGGGGCAAGCGCGCCGGTGCGGCGGGCTTTCTGGTAGAATCGGCCGCATGAGCTATCAAGTCCTCGCCCGTAAGTGGCGTTCGCGTACCTTTGCCCAGGTCATGGGGCAGGAGCATGTGGTACGGGCGCTGACCAATGCGCTGAAGACCTCGCGCCTGCACCATGCCTACCTGTTTACCGGTACCCGTGGAGTCGGCAAAACGTCGCTGGCGCGTATTCTCGCCAAATCACTGAATTGTGAAACGGGCGTGCAGGAAGAACCGTGCGGCCAATGTACGGCCTGCACCCAGATTGATGGTGGGCGGTTTGTGGACCTGCTGGAGATTGACGCCGCCAGCAACACCGGTATCGACAATATCCGCGAGGTACTGGAGAACGCCCAGTACGCGCCGACGGCAGGCCGTTACAAGGTTTACATCATCGACGAAGTGCACATGCTGTCGAAGAGTGCCTTCAATGCGATGCTGAAAACACTGGAAGAACCGCCTGCGCACGTCAAGTTCATTCTGGCGACCACCGACCCGCAGAAAGTGCCGGTGACAGTGTTGTCCCGTTGCCTGCAGTTCAACCTGAAGCAGATCCCGCCGCAGACCGTGGCACAGCACCTGCAGTTTGTACTGCAGCAGGAACAGATCCCGTTTGAAGCCGACGCGCTGATGCAGCTGGGCCATGCCGCCCAGGGCAGTATGCGGGATGCCTTGTCCTTGCTGGATCAGGCCATTGCCTATGGTCTGGGCGAGGTCAAGGCCGACGCGGTGCGCGGCATGCTGGGGACGGTGGATCAAAGCTATCTGCTGCGCATTCTGGATGCGCTGGCGGCAGGGCAGGGCGAGGTACTGTTGAACGAGGCTGCACAAATGGCCGCGCGTTCGGTCAGCTTTGATCACGCGCTGCAAGTGCTGGCGCAGTTGCTGCAGCAACTGGCGGTACTGCAAGCGGTGCCGCAAGCGCTGGATACGTCCACGCCAGATTACAGCCGGTTGAGCACGCTGGCCGACCGCTTCAGCCCGGCAGACGTACAGCTGTATTACCAGATTGCCGTACTGGGCCGTCGTGACCTGGGCCTGGCACCGGATGAGTACGCCGGTTTCACCATGTGCCTGCTGCGCATGCTGGCGTTCGAGCCCAGCGGCCAGATGCCGCCCCGCAGTCCACGTCTGGAGTCGCCACCAAGGGCGGATAGCCACGAAGTGATGCCGAGTAGTACACCGGCTGCTGTCGCCACCACGCCGACCGTGCCGCCCCAGACCGCAGCCGAAGTCATGTCTGCGGTGCCCGTTGCTGCTGAAGCTGTGCAGGAAGCAACGTCCGTACAGCGGCCACCATGGGAGGCTGAGCTGCCTCCGCTGGAGGCTTATGACGAAACCCCCGCCCGGGTTTCGGTGCCTGAGCCGGTAGCCGTTGCCACACCCGCACCGCCAGTTGTCATAGCACCAGCCAATGTGGCCGCGTTGCCGGACTGGCATGAGGTGGTGCAAGCCTTGCCCATCACCGGGGTGGCCGCTATGCTGGCCAAGCATTGCGTGCTGACCGGGGTGGAGGATGGGGTCTGGTCGCTGACCTTGCCAGCCACGTATCAATCCATGCTGATGCAGCAGGACAAGCTGCGAGAGGCGCTGGCAAGCTACACTGGCAGTGCCGTCAGCCTGCGTATTCAGCTGGGTGCGAGCGACGCGCTGGCACCGATTCAGCTGGAGCAGCAGGCAAGGGCTGAGGCCCTGCAGCAAGCGACCGAGGCGCTGCTGGCCGACCCGGTTGTACAATATTTACAAACCCATGCAGGGGCGCGGCTGCTGACCGATACGGTACAGCCCTTGGCGCCATCTGCCTGATTTTTACCCACACGATGGACGCCCGTCACGGGCATACGCAGCAAGGAGCAGAACATGATGAAGGGTGGCTTGGGCAACCTGATGAAGCAAGCGCAGCAGATGCAGGAAAACATGCGCAAGATGCAGGAATCGCTGGGCAGTATCGAGGTGGAAGGTCAAGCTGGTGCGGGCATGGTCAAGCTGACCATGAGCTGCCACCATGTGGTCAAGCGGGTGCATATTGACCCATCGGTCCTGTCGGGCGATGAAGACGACAAGGAAATGCTGGAAGACTTGATTGCTGCGGCCTTCAACGATGCCTTGAAGAAAGTGGAAGCCACCACTCAGGAAAAGATGTCCGGTTTCGGTGCCGGGCTGAACCTGCCGCCGGGCATGAAGCTGCCGTTCTGAGCCTACGGTGAAATCTCCGCAAAACAGCCCGTCGGCCCTTCTGGAGCTGATCGACGCGCTGAAATGCCTGCCGGGAGTGGGGCCACGTTCAGCGCAGCGCATGGCTTATCACCTGCTGCAGCGGGATCAGACCGGCGCACGGCGTCTGGCCTTCTCGCTCAATCTGGCGCTCGACACTCTGGTGCGTTGCAGCCTGTGCAACAACTACAGCGAACATGAGGTATGCAGTCTGTGCCGGGATGACGAGCGCGACCGCAGCAAGCTGTGTGTGGTCGAGATGCCCGCCGACCTGCTGATGATGGAGCAGGCACGCTGCCACCAAGGACTGTACTACGTGCTGCAGGGGCGTTTGTCCCCGCTGGACGGCATCGGACCGAAAGATATTGCCCTGGAACAGCTGCTCAAGCGCGCACAGGATGGCGTGGTGGAAGAAGTCATCCTTGCCACCAATTACACGGCGGAGGGCGAGGCCACCGCCTACTATATTGCAGAGATGCTGAAACGGCAGCAGATCGGCGTCACCCGTATTGCGCGCGGTTTGCCGGTAGGCGGCGAGCTGGAACATGTGGATTCCGGTACGCTGGCCCAGGCGGTGTATGAGCGCAAACCGGTTTAAGAGGCGAGGTTCATGCGACGCATCCTGATCGCCAATCCCAAGGGCGGTAGCGGCAAATCCACCCTGGCCACGCATCTGGCCAGCTGGGCTGCCTGGCAGGGCTGGCGCACCATGCTGGGTGATGTCGACCGCCAGCAATCCACCCGCCACTGGTTGCAGGCCCGCCCGGAGCAATTCCCGCCCGTGCATGGCTGGGAGGCGCAGCTGGATGGACCGATGCGCCCACCCAAAGGCACGGAATGGGCGATACTGGACAGCCCGGCCGGTTTACACGGTAAGAAATGGGCCGCAGTACTGGACGCGGTGGATAGCGTCATCGTTCCGGTCCAGGCCTCGCCGATGGACATGTGGGCCAGCGAACCCTTTTTGCAGGCCCTGGCCGAGGCCAAGGTGGTGCGCAAGGGCAAGATACGGGTGGCGGTGGTGGGCATGCGTGTCAACCCGCGAACGCAGAGTGCCCGCCAGTTGGCCAGCTTTCTGCAGCGGTTTGACCTGCCGTGTGTGACCCACATTCGCGATGCGCAGCTCTACGTGCAGACTATTGCCCGTGGCTTGACCCTGTTTGACCTGCCGACGCTGCGCTACGCCAAGGAGCGCGAGCAGTGGCAGCCGCTGCTGGACTGGCTGCAAGCACCCGCGTGAGGTTCGCGGGCTAGGCCGGTTTAGCCACCATCATCCAGTACACCACCAATAGTCCCACAAAAGCGGGGATGCCCAGCAGCGTCCACAGGCGCTCATACTGCCAGTAGCGCGCAGGTAAGGGTTCACCATGCTGCAGCGCGTGGTGGGCCATGTCCCGCATGCGCAATTGCAGCCACACTACCGGCAGCCAGCAGATGGCGGCCAGCGCATACAGGGCGAAGGTTACCAGCAACCAATGACTGTGCAGTGGCCAGCCCGCCAGATGCGCCATCCACAAGCCACTGATCGGCTGGAAAATCACTGCGGGGGTGGTAAACCACCAATCGGCCTTGACCACCCAATGCGACACGGTCGCAATACTCTGCACCTGTTTGCCCCGGTTGGTCACAAACATATAAAAGGCGGTCCCCAGGCCAGTACCAAACATCAGCGTGGCAGACAGGATATGCAGGTATTTCAGCAGCAGGTAGCTCATGGCTTGTCCTCACTCATACGCCACATCATGATCAGTAGCAGCACAATCGGCAGATTCTTGCTGAGGGCGCCGAAAGGGTGCAGCCACCACTCGGGCTCGGGCATGCCCACGCTCAGGCTGACGCTGTAAAAGGCCACCAGCAGGGCTTGCGCGCCCCATAGCCAGCGCCGAGGGCGCAGGACAAGCAGCACCGCCAGGCTGATGTCGAGCAGGCAGGCTCCATTCAGCGCAGCTGGCGCCCATGCGGCGGGGATGCCACAGGCGTGTAACCAGCCCAGCGACTGTTCACGCGGCCACCACCAGCCGGTGAGCGCACTCCACAGCCATAACAACGCCATCATCACGCGCAGTATCGGTTCTGCCCAGCCCATCACCGCAGTTGCACGTAATTCCGGGGGCGCAAAGTTGGTAGGGTGCCGCAGCGGCCGCCCAAGCAGCTGTTGGCAGGGCAGGGGGTCTGCCAGTGGCCCCGTTCCAGCACTCGCCGCCAGCATGCGAAGGGTGTCTGGCGTCAACAAACTCCCCGGAATATGGGCCGCCAGCCGGGCTACGGTATAGGCCAAACCATCTGGCAATGGCAGCACCCAACTCGCGCCTGCACGCATGCCTTGCCGCAGGGTCGACAGGTAATCGGCAAAGCTGCAGCTGTGCGGTCCAACGGCATCGACGATACCACGCTGAGCCGGTGCTGCTGCCAGCAAAGCCAGCATCAGCGCGACCAGATCATCGACATGGATGGGCTGTACGCGCGCCCGCCGCGCCATAGGTAGCACAAGCACCGGCAGCGTGGCCAGCGTGCGCATGCCACGGCTGCTGTCACCCTCTTCGCCGTACACCAGTGAGGGGCGCAGGACCACACCGTCCAGATCCCGCCCCAGCAGATCCGCATCCGCCTTGCCCTTGCTGCGCCAGTAAGCGGTTTCAGCGTCAACATCGCTACCCCAGGCAGAGAGCTGGATCACACGGCGGACCTGCCGCGCTTCACTGGCGGCAAACAGAGAGCAAGGCATGTCGGCATGCAAGGTCGCATAGGCCCCGGCATGGGGCTCCAGCAAGATGCCGACACAGTTGATGACCGCATCAACACCGTTCAGCAGCGGCAACCAGTCCTTCATCTGCGTCATGTGGGCAAGGTCTGCTGCTACCCAGCGGACGCCCGTCAGCACAGGGTCACTTCGACCCACCGCCTGCACCACATGGCCGTGCTGGACCAACTGAGCCGCCAGCTGTCTGCCGATGAAGCCACTTGCGCCCAGCAGCAGGATGTTCATGTGCGGGCTCCTTTGTGCAGGCGATACAGCGTGATGGCGGCCCAGGTATCACGCACAGCCCAGACCCAGACACCAATGGCAAACAGGGTAAACAACCCGGTCCAGTAACCATGACGGGTCAGCACGACGGCATCCGGCAGGCGGGACCACTGCAACACCAAGGGCAACATGAGGGTACATACTGCACCGGCCCCCATGCTGAGTACCAGATGCATCACACGCTCGTTGGGCGACAGGACACGGGTGCGGTCCTCTTCCACGAAATCCCAAGCCGTGAGCAGGATCTCACCCAGCAATACGGCAGCCAGCAACCAAGCCCAGCTGCCTTGCCACTGCGCCCAGGCTAAAGCCAGGAACAGCATGCCGTACAGCCACTCGCGGGCTGCGTGCAAAGCTTGCTCCAGTCGTGCTCCCGGTCGGCTGGGCAGGTGTTCACGCCATTCATGGTTGAGCAGCATGTCCAGTGCCCCCAGTATGGCCTGGAAGGTTAAAATGGCGAACAGGGCAGTCATGCATCACCTCGCTTGTCGATGAAATACAGCAGCAGCAGCGGTGGCAGCAAGGCCAGTACCGCCAGCAGATCCAGGCTGACAAACAAGGCAATGCCCCGCTGCCAGGACAAACAGATGTCTTGTGGTGCCCATAGCAGCAAGGCCAGCGCCAGCCCTAGCCAGACCGTGGGTTGCCGGTGATGCCTCCCGCTCCAGACCATGAGGGTCATGCACAGGCCCAGCATTTGCAGCGTGGCACCAAAAGCCTGTAACCACCACAGCAGTTGCTGGTGCGCCGCTTGAGGTACCGCTGTCGCCCAAAAGCTGGCCTGGAAAGGCCCCAGAAACTGCGCCAGCAGCTCCGGTCTGGCTGTCATGGCCATCCCCGCCAGTGCGTGTACAAAGCAGCCCAGCAGCAGGAAGTGGATCAGCATGCTGCGCTTGGTTTTCAATTTTTCTGTACACACAGAAATCACCTTTTACAAAAAAGGCAGGAAGGCCTGCCTGGACTGAACATAGGCTTACAACGCTGGGGCGTCATCACTCCCGAACAGCTTGGCAACCTTGCCGCCCATCTTCAGGAAACGCTGTAGCGTCTGCGGTGGTAAATGCTTGAAGTCGGCGTAGGCTTGCATCAGCATTTCCAGGAAGACCAGCACCCGGTCCATCTTCTCTCGGGTGGCCGCTTCCAGTTCCGGGTCGTTCTCAGCTTCGAGCGAGCACTCGCGCAGGACGGACAGGGTGGGGTCGAGTTCCCGCCGTTTGCGCTCTTCCAGCACCGTGCGAAAGATATCCCACACCTCCTGATGCGCGACAAAGTGATCGCGGCGGTCTTGCGGCAGATGCTGGATCTTGACGAGTCCCCAGCCTTGCAGTTCTTTCAGGCTGGTACTGACATTGGAGCGGGCCACACTCAAAGTTTCACTGATTTCCTCAGCGTGCAGGGGGCGGTTAGCCAGAAACAGCAGGGCATGGATCTGCGAAACCGTGCGGTTCACGCCCCAGCGGGTACCCATTTCCCCCCAGTGGAGGATGTACTTCTGCATGGTGGGGGATAGCTGCATGGCTTGCTTTCAATTTCTGTATATACAGAAATATAAGTAAAGGCATGCAGACTGTCAAGCTCACTCGCTGGCGTGGCGCGCCAGCGCTTGATCGGGATGCAGCCATCCCGGCTGGCTGGTCATGTGCTGCAGCCAACGGGTGATGTTGGGGTAATCCGACAGCGGCAGGCCTACTTGCGGCAACCAGTGCAGATAAGCACCACAGCTCAGGTCTGCAATGGTCAATCCGCTTTCCAGCAAGGTGGCGTGTTGCTCAAGATGCTGCTCCAACGTACCCAGATCAGCCAGCAGCCGTTGCAGCAGATAATGCATGACGTCTGCCGGCAGCGGTGACCACAGCAGCGCAAAGCGATAATTGGGCAAGCTGAAGCCGATGCGGTTGGTTTCCCAGCTGAGCCACTCCAGCACCGTTTGCCACTCGCCGCTGCCTCCGGTAAAGCGCCCGGTCTTGCGCGCCAGATATTGCAGAATGGCGTTGGACTGACAGAGTGAGCGACCTTCATCCACCAGGACAGGTACTTCGCCAAATCGGCTGGCGGTCACAAAGGCGGCAGGTCGCTGCTCGCGTGGTAGACCGAGGTCGATCCACTCATAGCGGTGCTGCAGATTGGCCAGCAACAAAAAACTGCGCACCTTGAAGCTGTGTCCCGAATCACTGCTGCCGTACAGTAGCATGGTCTGCTCATTTCCTCGTTTAGGGTCTATTCCATCATAGCGTGTTGTGAGCGCCTGCGCGTGCCTTGTGAGCACAAACTCACATGACATTGTCAATTATGACGTGCTAAGGTTTGCCCATCATCAATCACAGCCATATGCATTTGAGGAGACTCCATGCCGTTTCGTTCCCTGATTCTGGGCGCTGTGCTGCTCAGCGCGTCCACACTCACCCTGGCACGTGAAGCCATGGCCAAGTATGGTGAATACTACTTGGGACCCAAGACCATGACGGTAGAACTGGCCAAGCTGGCCAGCGGCACGCAGGCGCTGATCAAGGTGTATGGAGTCGATCACGCATGGGATGGAAAGGTACTGCGAGTTGACGTACGCAGCGGGCGCGACGACCGTAGCGAGTACTATCTGAAAGTGGACGGCAAGGACTATGTGATGATGCTGGTTGGCCAGTATCAAGCGCAGATTTACTTGCCGGGATTGGGTGAGTCCTATTTGCAGTTCAAGCGGGAAGAATCCCTGTCCGTGCAGCCTGAGCACCTGCTGACCGAATACGAGCAACAGGGTAGCAAGTGAACGCATGCGGCGGGCGCGACACACGCATGCCGCATGCTTTTTAACGGTTAAACCCCTGTCACAAGGAGCACTGATGCAAGCCAAAAAAGAACCCGTTGCCCGCTATGGCGAATCCTATCAAGGCCCGAAAACCCTGACTGTAGAACTGGCATGGCTTGCCAGTGGTGAGGCTGTCCTGATCAAGGCGTATGGTGTGAATCATCCATGGGACGGTCGCGTGCTGCGAGCCAGCCTGCATGAAGGCAATGACCGGCTCAACGAGTTCTATGCCGAGGTGGAGGGCAAGGAATGCTTGCTGATGCGAGAAGGACCCAGCCACGGCGCACGACTCTATCTCCCGGGGCTTGGCGAGCTGTCGCTGAGCTTTGACCGGGAGGCATCGCTACAGCTCAAGCCCGAACACCTGATGACGGATTACGTGCAGCAGGCCAACCGCTGAACCACAGGATTCAGCGTCCGGCCGGCCACAGCATGCGTAGCGCCAGTCCTCCAAATACGCTACCCAACAGATAACGGGGCCAGCGCCGAGGGGCTTGTCCACGCATACGGCGCATCACCTGATGTGCCAGCAGGATCACCACCCCGTTCACCACAAGGCCAATCAGGTTCAATACAGTAGCCAGCAGCAGGAATTGCAGCACCATGGAGCCTGCCGCCGGGTGGGTGAATTGCGGAAACAAGGCCAGTACAAACAAGGCCATCTTGGGATTCAGGACATTGCACAACAAGCCTTGCCGGTAAACCAGCCCCATGCGCAAGGGGCTGGGTTGGTCGGTAGCCGCAGCGGTCGCAGGGCTGCGTAGTGTCTGGATGGCCAGCCACAGCAGGTATAGCGCACCGGCAATCCGTACCCCATCATAGGCCAGTGGTACCATGCGCATGAGCTGTGAGAGCCCCAAAGCAGCGGCCAGCGCATGCAGATAGGTTCCCGTCTGGATACCCGCCAGTGTTGCAAAGCCGGAATAGCGCCCTTGACTCAAGGTTCGAGCCGTCATCAACAGCATGTCAGGGCCAGGAGTAATTGTCAGCAGCAGTGCGGCAAGGGAAAACAGCGAGAGCGTAGCCAGATCCAGCATGGAGAACCTTTCATTGCGGGCATGAAAGGTTCTCCAGTATAACGACGTGCCGTAGCCGCGACAAGCGCTCAGGCCACCTTGCCCACAACGGTATCTCGAGGTGCATGCCCAAAGTAGCGCAAAAAAGCCGCGCTGAAGTTATTGGGATGCTCATACCCCAGCTGGTAGGCCACTTGTGATACACGCCAGCCTTGCCGCAACAGTTGCAGACCACGCAGCATGCGCTGTTGCTGGATGTACTGTAGAACCCCCTGTCGGGTCTGCTCATGAAACGCCTGCTTGAACCGACGTACACTCAAGCCTGCATACCTGGCAAGCTCTGCAACTGACAGTCGATCAGCCTGACCGGCATGAATCAGTGCAAGGACATGCACCATGCCAGACGATCTGGCGACATGAGAACCCTCAGCGGGCAAAGCCAATTGCAGTAGCTCAAGGCTGGCCTGATGTAGCGTCAGAGGAGACAAGTGTGCATGGTTGTGCAACAACTGCTGCGCCGCCCGGCTTAGCGCAAGGGTATTGCTGATCGGCTGGCTGATCTTTCCCGAGAGCAGGCGACTCACCGGGCCCAGGTAATGGTTGGCCAGTTCGGGAGCCAGGACCAAGCGCAACTGCGATATACGTTGACCAGCGGGGTAGTGGCGTACCCCTTTGTGACCGGTACGTAAGCCCCAGCTATGGCTGGCGGGCTTGAATAGCCATTGTATGCCGGAGGTGGTTTCAAAGCAGGAATGCCCCGTGAGACTGACCGCCATCACCCAGGCTGCCGCTTCCGGGGGGCGATCCGGTATCACTCGCAGGTCACGCCGGGTTTCACACTGCAAGGAGGTCAGGGATAGTCCTGGTGCAACTTGTTGGCTGCGTTGCTGAATCTGCCCCCAGTCTGAGCTTGCCACACCGGAGCGCGTGCTTTCTGCCAGAAAATCAGACTCGCGGATGCTGTGTGTGCTTGTCATGCACGATGCTCATACATAATGGTCCAATCCGCATATTAAGTGAGAATTGTTTTCATTGGTAAAATGATTGCCGTCATCACAACTCATTATTGAGGAAAGGTCATTTCAATGAACCCAACGAACCGATGGAAAATCCCTAAACGCTTTACACCCATCGTCTTCTCGTTCTACATGGCCGCCATCATGGCTTTTCTGATGACCGCCGTCATTCTGGGGGTCAATACCGGGCTGGGTCATGACTATCTGCTTCGAGTACTGCGAGCGTATGCACTGGCTGCACCGATAGGTTTTGCGTGCGTATTACTGACCCGCCCCTTGGTCATGCGGCTGGTTCAGTGGACCGTAAGCGCCTGATCCTGCGATGGTCTTCGCAGGTCATGTGTTGTCTGAGATCTATTCCAGGTGATCGGAGCCATGGCGATACGAGGCTGACCACAACTCCGGAATGCACATTGACACTCAGTCAATGTCACTTCATCCGTTGTTGTCAGCCCGTCTCTCTCTAGGGTGCAAGACTTTGAACCGCTTCTTGCCTTGAGCGTCCCGTCAGCGCCTTGACTGCACGACGGGCGTGGTATCAATGCGGGTTGCTGCGGCGTAGCCACCGCTCCGCGATCAGCAGGTTGGGTACCCAGCATAGCCAGGCAATCACTGGGTAAGCCTGTTCAAACGGAATGGCCGTGAGCATGCTGAGCGGCAGGTAGCAGCGCAGCGTAACAGCAGCCAGGGTGAGCGCGAAATTGCGTATCATCCAGCGACGGTGTGTGCCAATGTCGCGCTGCCGAATGGCGAGATAGGCACGCAGCCCGCTATATAGCCATGCGATGGCCAGTGCGGCAAACCCCAATGTAGAGAGCATGCCGCCATAGGCGTTACGTGCGATCAGCAAGCCGGCCAGCCCGCCGGGCAGGACGCCGAGCCCCAGATAGGCCCGTCCGAGCCAGCGATGTAGCGCCGGTTTCCGCGCTCGCAAGGCTTGGGAAAACTGCAGCGGACCCAGTAACAGCGCTACTGCGGACGTAAAAATGTGGGCATACACTTCAATGCGGTGCGCCTGAAAACTCCGCAACATGTCCGGATGCACCAGGCTCCCGATCGGGAACGCGGTGTACGCGACCACGGCATAGCCGGCAACACCGATAGACAAGAAGTACAGCAAGATTTTGCCCGCAAGACGCATGGCGCTTTCCTTGAGCTGGTGGGTTCCTTGCACGCCAGGAAGCTTCGAGAGTACCTGACGGACGCATCATCTGCGATGGATGTTACAGATTCATGCTTAGTGGTATCTACTTGGGTGGCAAGCTGCCCACAAAGTGGCGGGCCAAGGCCAGCCACAGTGCCAGGCCATAGGCCCTGGCAGGGGTGGCCTCCACCCAGATGAAGCCGGTTATGGTTCGGCCACCATGCACCATGACTGTCGCACCGGGCCGGGCCAAAGCTTCAGCCTGCTGTGCGGGTCCGACCCGAAACAGGTAACGCCCGTCTTTACTGATGCAGCACAGCATATGCCCGTGCCACATCCAGCATAGCCCGCCAAACATCTTTTTCTCATCGACCCCAGGCTCACCGGACAACAGCCCCCTGATCTCGTCTGCCAGTACTGGGTCTACGGCCATCGGTACACCTCCCTGTGTATCGTCAGCTCAGTATGGGTGACCCAGCATCATTCAACAAGGGCTTAGCGATGCCAGGGGGCCTCGCGCTCACTGGTAATGCCATAGCGTTCGATGGCCTGCTGGCACAGGGCCGCATCGCAACGGCCTTGTTGTCGCAGGCTCTGGAGGGCAGCCAGCACAATCTGGTGGCGATCCACTTCAAAGAACTGGCGCAGCTCAAGCCGGGTATCACTGCGGCCAAAGCCATCGGTCCCCAATACCGTATAGGGTGCGCGCAAGTAACTGGCAATCAGCATGGGCCAGGCTCGGACGTAGTCGGTGGCAGCGATGACTGGCGCCTCCCCCTGCAGGCATTGTGAGACATGTGCGACGCGTGCCTCATCCTGCGGATGCAGGCGGTTCCAGCGCTCCACTTCCTGGGCCTCGCGTGACAGCTCGGCAAAGCTGGTCACGCTCCACACCTCCACCTCCACCTGCCATTCCTGCTGCAGCAAACTGGCGGCGGCGATCACTTCCCGCAGGATGGCTCCGGAGCCGAGCAGGCGCACCTTGCCGCGCGCCTCCGGCACGGAGAGGTGGGTAAAGCGGTACATGCCCTTGATCACATTCTGCGCGGCTGCTTCAGGCAGGTCTGGCTGGGCGTAGCTCTCGTTCATCACCGTCAGGTAATAGAATACGTCTTGCTGTTGCTCCATCATCTGTCGCATGCCGTGATCCAGAATCACGGCCAGTTCACCAGCAAAGCAGGGGTCATAGACCTTGCAATTGGGTATGGCTGCGGCCTGCATCACGCTGCTGCCATCCTGATGTTGCAAGCCTTCGCCACCCAGCGTGGTACGTCCCGAGGTTGCTCCCAGCAGGAAACCGCGAGCGCGCTGGTCTGCTGCAGCCCAGATCAGGTCACCAATGCGCTGGAAGCCAAACATCGAGTAGTAGATGTAAAAGGGCAGCATGGCCAGGCCATGCACGGAATAACTGGTGGCGGCAGCGGTCCAGCTGCTGATGGCGCCCGCTTCGCTGATGCCTTCTTCCAGAATCTGCCCGTCCAGCGCCTCACGGTAGCTCAGCACCGAGCCAATGTCTTCCGGCTCATACTGCTGACCGGCGCTGGAATAAATGCCAATCTGCTTGAACAGGTTTGCCATGCCAAAGGTGCGCGCTTCGTCAGCCACAATCGGTACGATACGCTGCCCGAGTGGGCGTTCCTTGAGCAAGCTGGACAGCATGCGCACGAAAGCCATGGTGGTGCTCATTTCCTTGCCACCGGCTTGCAGTGCAAATTGACCATACTGCGCCAGCGGTGGCACCGCAATCACGTCTGCCTGGGTTCGCCTTGCCGGCAATGCACCACCCAGCTCGCGACGGCGAGCATGCAGATACTGCATTTCCGGACTATCTGCCGCTGGGCGCACCAAGGTCAGGCTGGCGGCTTGCTCATCGGTCAGCGGCAGGTTGAAGCGGTTGCGATAGGCAATCAGGTCATCCCGCTCCAGCTTCTTCTGCTGGTGGGTGGTCATGCGACCTTGACCGGCCTCGCCCATGCCGTAGCCTTTCTTGGTATGGGCAAGGATCACGGTTGGGCAACCTTCGGTCTGCATGGCGGCATGATAGGCGGCATGAATCTTCACCAGATCATGCCCGCCGCGCTTCAGCCGGTCGATCTGCTCATCGGTGAGGCCTTGCGCCAGTGCAGCCAGTTCCGGGTTTTGTCCAAAGAAGTGCTCACGGTTGTAACGGCCATCCTTGGCCGCAAACGTCTGCAACTGACCATCCACGGTATGGGCAAACGCACGGGTCAAGGCCCCGGCATGGTCACGTGCGAACAGACCATCCCAGTCGGAGCCCCACACCAGCTTGATCACGTGCCAGCCCGCACCGGTGAACAGGGTTTCCAGCTCGTCAATGATGCGGCCATTGCCCCGCACCGGGCCATCCAGCCGCTGCAGATTGCAATTCACCACCCAGATCAGGTTATCCAGTTGCTCACGGGCCGCCAGGGTGAGCGCACTCATGCTCTCCGGCTCGTCCATTTCGCCATCGCCAAACACCCCCCACACCTTGCGCCCTCGGGTATCCAGCAGTTGCCGGTGACTCAGGTAGCGCATGAAGCGGGCCTGATAAATGGAGCTGATCGGCCCCAGGCCCATCGAGCCGGTGGGGAACTGCCAGAAATCCGGCATCAGCCACGGATGGGGGTAACTGCTCAAGCCTTGTGTGCCCTGTTGTTGGGCAGACAGTTCCTGCCGGTAGTAACCCAGCTGCGCCTCACTGAGCCGTCCTTCCAGAAAGGCCCGGGCGTACACGCCGGGAGCGGAGTGCGGCTGGAAAAACACCAGATCGTCCCCCCCATTGGGATAGGCCGCGCGGAAGAAATGGTTGAACCCCACCTCAAACAAGTCTGCCGCACTGGCGTAGCTGGCGATATGCCCACCCAGCTCACCGTAGGCTGCATTGGCACGCACCACCATCGCCAGCGCATTCCAGCGCATGATCGACGCCAGCCGCTCTTCGATGGCCAGATCGCCCGGAAATGCAGGCTGTTGCTCTACAGCAATGCTGTTCAGGTAGGGGGTGCCACGCGGTGGCTGCCAGCCAATATGCGGCTGCCGAGCCAGCTCGGTCAGCATGTCCATGATGTCATGTACCCGCTGGCTGCCGGAGGCTTGCAGCAGGCTTTCGAGGGCCTCACGCCATTCTGCGGTCTCTACAGGGTCCGGGTCCTGCTGGTGCACGGTATGCCACAGAAAGGGAGGGGTAATGTTGTTCATGTTCAACCTGCTGGATGCCATTGACCGGAATGCAAGACCTTGCTTGCGCACCGAAAAATGGTAGCGCGATTGCCCCAGAAAATTTATCCAACGTTTGCCAAGGCATGCTTTGTTAGCGTAATAATATTCTTCAAATGATCACCAACTTGGAATAATCATGCAGAACCCGCAACGGCTGGATCGTACCGACATTGCCATCCTGCACCAGATGCAGCAAAACGCACGCGTGACGCACGCGGAACTGGCGCGTACCGTTCACCTGTCGACCACCCCCTGTTTCAACCGGGTCAAGCGCATTGAAAACCTGGGCATCATCCGTCAGCAAGTAACCCTGCTGAACCCGGAGGTGCTGGGGCTTCGCCTCAATGTGTTCATCAATGTGTCGTTGAAGCAGCAGGATGAGCGCACGATTCAGGAATTTGAGGCGGCCATCGCCGACCGGCCAGAAGTGATGGAGTGCTACTTGATGACGGGCGATGCGGACTATCTGCTGCGGGTGGTGGTACCGGACACCCCGGCGCTGGAGCGTTTCATCCTCGGGCACCTCAGTCGTATCAGTGCCATCGCCAGCATCCGCTCCAGCTTTGCGCTGAAGCAGGTTCGCTACAAAACCGCCTTGCCACTGCCGCAGCATGGGCTGACCTTGCCGGATCTGGACGCAGCGCCGACTGAGTGGCTGTAACGCCGCTCATTCCGGCACATGTACCGAGCGGCGGTGATGTTGCAGATGGGTGATGATGGTAAAGGTCATGATCACCAGCAGCGACCAGGAGCCCCATTTACCCACGTGCACAGCAGACCAGCCCCCCAGCTGGTGAGGGTAGGCCCAGATGTGCAGAAAGGTGCTGATGTTTTCGGCCAGCCAGATGAAGAAACCGATCAACACAAAGCTCAGCAACAGCGGCATGCTGCGCTCACGGTCATAAGGCCGGAAAATGACCGTGGCACGGGCATAGAGGCCAATGATCAACATGGCCAGATAGCCGCGAAAATCCATGATGTAATGATGGGTGAAGAAATTGGCATAGATCAGCAGCGCTACCAGCGTGGCCATCCAGTAGGGCGGGTGATGACGAAAGCGCAAACCGAACAAATACCAGGCCTGAAGGATGTAACTTCCCACGGCAGCGTACATGAAGCCCGCAAACAGTGGTACACCAAACAATTTGCTCCAGCCCGCATCCGGGTAGCTCCATGACGCAATATGACCCGATGTCTTGAACACTTCCAGCCCAAAGCCGAGCACATGAAACAGGCAAACGGCTTTGAGCTCGTCCAGGGTTTCCAGCTTTAGCACCAGCATCAAAGCCTGAATCAGCACTGCCCCCGCCAGCAGGACATCATAGCGGTGCCAGCCAAACAAATCACTTCGTGGCACCAGCAGTACCATGCTGAAAAACAGCCCTGCAAACAGGCATGAGCGGGCCTCCTTGAGACCAAAAAATAAAAACTCGATCACACCACGCCGCCAGCCTGACAACTGCGGCAGCAGTGGTGGATTGAGCAGAAAATGGTCAAGTCGGTTCAGCATGGCGCGCTGTGCAGGGGCAATCCTGCATTGTATGACATTTGCCTGACTCGTTCAGCCGAATGCCGCAAGCGTGCCGCACTCAGCTACAACGCGATTGCAAGTATTGTCCGGCGTAAAAGAGATCGCGCTCAATGGCACGGCGGACTGCGCTGCTGTCGCGCTTGTGCAGCGCCAGCATGACATCGCTGTGGGCGTCATTCAGGCGTTTGGCAAAGTCGGGGTCGTCAAACAGCTGGTTGGAAATCGGGCCGACCTGCAGCCACACGGTTTCGATCAGTTCCAGCAGCAGCGGGGAGCCGCTAGCACGATAGAGAATCAGGTGAAAACGTTCGTTGGCATCCAGATAGGCCTTGGCATCCGGGATGGTCAGTGCGGTGGCCATCTGCTCCGAGAGCTGCTGCAAGGTTTGCAGCTCGGCATCGCTCAGCCGGTGCGCGCCCCGCTCGGCAGCTTCACCTTCCAGCAATAACCGCACCTGTAGCACATCGGCAAACTGGGCGCGCGACAGCTGCGGTACCGTCACGCCACAATGCGGCACATTGACCACCGCATGTTCAGCAGCCAGGCGCTGCAGCGCGGCGCGCACCGGCATTTCGCCCACCCCCAGCTCTGCGGACATCTGGCGGATCTTCAGGCGCTCCCCCGGCAAGAAGCGGCCTACCGTCAGCCACTGGCGTAGCGTACGGTAGGTCTGATCCTGCAGCGTGCTGTCGTCGGCCGTTTTCATGCAAGGCTTTTCTGCAAAACGGGGAGTGTACCGCGCCCCGTTTTCGCTGTCAGGCATGCAATTCCTGCAGGCATTGATCAAAGACCGCCAGCAGGCGTTGCACGTCTTCCACCCGGGTATCCGGGCAGACCAGCATCATGTTGTGGAAAGGCGTAATCAGCAGGCCCCGGTTGAGCAAATACAGATGAATGATCTGCTCCAGCTCGCTGTCCAGAATCTGCTCAGCCTCACTGCCATTGCGGGGTGGCGCAGGGGTGAACTGGAACTCGGTACGTGCACCAATCTGTGTGACACACCAGGGCAATTGCCGCTGCGCAATACGCTCGCGCAAGCCATTGGCCAGCTGCTCGGCCAGCGGGATCATGTGCGCATAGGCGGCGTCGGTCATCACTTCGGCCAGATTGGCACGCATCGCTGCCATCGCCAGCATGTTGGCGGTCAGGGTGGTGCCGATGCCGGAATGCCCGGGCGGGGCATTGCGCTTGGCCGCTTGTGCATGTGCTGCCAGTTCGGCGCTGAAGCCATACACCGCGCAAGGTACACCCCCTGCGACCGGTTTACCGACCACAAACAG
The DNA here is from genome assembly GCF_012641365.1 of Leeia aquatica. Lineage (NCBI taxonomy): Bacteria > Pseudomonadati > Pseudomonadota > Betaproteobacteria > Neisseriales > Leeiaceae > Leeia > Leeia aquatica. Next base: position 169,980 of record NZ_JABAIM010000001.1, on the reverse strand, counting down.
GTCGGGCTGCAAGCCAAAGGCCTGGGTGTAGCCACCGGGCCCTGTGCTGATGGTATGGGTTTCATCAATGGCCAGTAGTGCACCATGGCGGCGGATGATGGCCTGCGCCTGCTGCCAGTAATCTTCTTCCGGCAGCACCATGCCGATATTGGTCATTGCCGGTTCAGCCAGTACGCAGGCAATGTCGCCTTCTGCCAGCGCCGCATCCAGCGCGGCCAGGTCATTGAACTCCACCACGCGGGTGTATTGGGTCAGGTCATAGACCTGCCCCAGCAGGCTGTCACGCTGGCGCGGTTGGCCCTCGACCAGATCGACAAACACATCATCGACGGTGCCGTGGTAGCAGCCGTTGAATACCAGAATCTTGCTGCGGCCGGTAATCGCACGCGCCCAGCGGATCACGAAGCGGTTGGCATCGGTCGCGGTCATGGCAAATTGCCAATAGGGCAGACCAAAGCGGCGCGCCAGCTCAGCACTGACCCAGGCGGCGTCTTCGGACGGCAGCATGGTGGTGAAGCCCCGGCGGGTCTGTGCAGCGACCGCTTCAGCCACCGGCTCCGGCGCATGGCCAAACATGGCACCGGTATCCCCCAGGCAGAAGTCAACATAGTCGTGCCCATCCACATCCTGGAAGCGGGCGCCACGCGCTGCCGCCACATATAGCGAAAAAGGGGTGGACCAGTCATTCATCCAGTGCAGCGGTACGCCAAACAGCAAGTGCTGACCAGACTGGGCGGAGAGGACTTTCGAGCGGGGCATGCTTTCGACAAAACGATCCTGCTCGCGCCGAAACAGGGCGCGGGCGCGATCCATGTTGATGCCGTGACGGATTTCCATGGTGTTCTCCTGTTCCTTAAACGTGCAGTTGCAGATGTTCGCGTTCCCAGGCCGTAATGCCCCGCGAGAAGGTTTCGTATTCCTTTTCTTTCACCGAGCAGAAGGCTGGCACAAAATCACTGCCCAGGACTTCAGCCAGCTCGGCGCACTCCGCCAGTGCTTCTACCGCGTCCCCCAGGTTGCGTGGCAATTCGTAGTCAAGGTCATAGGCGCTGTCGGACATGGGAGGGGAGGCCAGCAAACCTTCCACCATTCCCAGATAACCACAGGCCAGCGTCGCGGCCATGGCCAGATACGGATTGACATCGACCCCCGGCACCCGGTTTTCCAGTCGGCGCGCTTCCGGGCCAGAGTTAGGTACCCGAATGCCACAGGTACGGTTGTCGTAACCCCAGCGCACATTGATCGGTGCCGCAGTGAAGCGAGACAGCCGACGATAGGAGTTCACATAGGGTGCAAAAATGGCGGTTGCCTTGGGCATGTACTTCTGCAAACCGGCGATATAGCTGAAAAACAGCTCGCTGGCACTGCCATCGGCATTGGAAAAAATATTCTGCCCGCCCGCATCGACGATACTCTGATGAATGTGCATGGCACTGCCGGGCTCGTCCTCCATCGGCTTGGCCATGAAAGTGGCGAAAATGTTATGGCGGAAAGCGGTTTCCCGTACCGCGCGCTTGAACAGGAATACCCGGTCTGCCAGGTCCAGCGCATCACCATGCGAGAAATTGATCTCCATCTGCCCCGCGCCCACTTCATGGATCAGGGTTTCCACCCCCAGTTCGGCGGCATCACAGAAGTTGGACAAATCCTGGAAGAACGGATCGAACTCGTTGACCGCATCGATGGAGAAGGATTGACGGCCCACTTCACGCCTTCCGGCGCGCCCAGTCGGCGGGCGCAAGGGCTCGTGCGGGTTGTTGTTTTGTGCGATCAGGTAAAACTCCATTTCCGGTGCGACTACCGGGCGCCAGCCTTTGGCTTCGTAGAGTTTGAGTACCCGGCGCAACACGGCGCGAGGGGAAATGCCCACCGGGCGGCCATCAAAGTCCTGGCAGTCGTGGATCACCACGGCGACGGGCTCAATGGCCCACGGTACCAGCCGCACGGTTGCGGCGTCGGGCACACAAACCATATCCGGGTCGCTGGGGCCGACAAAGCGTTCGTAGTCGGCAAATTCACCGTTGACAGTGATCATCAGCACCGCTTTTGACATTTTCATGTCGTCTTCATTGAGGAACAGGTTGCGCGGCACAATCTTGCCGCGCGCGACGCCCGTCATATCCGGGATGACGCATTCGACTTCGTGGATCTGGTGCTGGGTAAGAAAGTTTCTGAGTTGCTCCGGCATGATCGCCTCCAGTAGAGTTTGATAAATATGATCAAATCAGCTGTAAGCTATATGCCGCCCGATGCACCGGATCGCCACAGAGCAAACTTCCTCTTGAACGTGCGTTTATTGGTGGTAGACATGGATAGTTTACTGCAATATTTGATCAAATCATGGCATGCCACATGGTGCATGTCAAATTTGATCAAATGGTGCAAAGTTAATCAGGCCCAACGTCACGTTAGGCCTGATACCATCAAACACAGCTCAGGCAGGGTCGAACAAGGGCAGGGCACATTCTGGTAAACGCGCCAGCAGCAGGGCGTCGTGGCGTGTCAGGACGTGGTCCTGATAGTAGTCAGGCATGGGCACCGTGTGACGATCCAGCCAGACGCGGCACGCCTCAGTGTGGCTGGATCGCACAGGGGAGAGCAGGGATTCGGCAGCGCTTGTCTGTGGCTCGACCAGCAGCAGCCAGGTGGTATGACGCGGGTTCAGACGGGATACCTTGTGTGCCACCCAGACCTGCCGCACCCAGCTACGTACTGGTTGTAAAGCCTCTTGCAGCTGCTTGCGCTGATACGCACTGAGCGTCGGGCACTGCAAATTGTCACTGGCGTCCACACACGCCAACTCCTGCCGGCTGCGGCCATAGCGCCGCAATGCTTCGTCATGTGCCAGCAGGTAGCGCTCCGCCGCAAGGTCATCGTCCTGCAGCATGGCCATCCGGGCCAGTGCATCAAGACAGGCAGCCTCCAGCTGAGGGTCCGCTTGCATCGCCTGCTGCAAAATGTCGGGGGCTTCTGCCCAGTTTTCCATCCGGATGGCCAGCAAGCCCAACTGATACAGGCTTCGGGCGTGTTGTGGCTCAGCGGTCAAGGCGGCCCGCAAGCTCAACCGGCATTCTTCATCCGGTTTACCCAGCGCCATTTGGGCAATGGCCAGTTGCAGCCAGTCTTCAGCAGAGAAAGCCTGTGTGGCTTGCTTGCGCAACAGGCCATGATAGGTCGCCAATTCCGGCGGCTCATGCAACTGATGCTGCTCATGCCAGTAGCCGCGTTGATGCTCACGCCAGAGCCCGTTCAGGTGCTGAGCCAGTACAGGCAGGCTCTCACCCAGCAGCACTTGCGACGCTGGATAATCACAGGGCAAGGGCAGCGGGGGCAAATCTGCCTCCATCCCTAGCGCGCTAATCCGGTCGTACAGGCAGGGGTGGGTGTCGTCATAGTCCGTCAACCGTGACAGCTGTTCGTGCATCAGAATGGTCTGATTGATCCATTCTTTGGGGTCCCGAAATACCTGCGACCACGGCATGACCATCTCCGCCAGCGGGAGGCTGTCAGCAGGAGGTGTCAATCCCAGCAAGAGGTGATAGGGCGCCACGTCGGGCTCGGCATGCTCACGACTGTGACGATACACATGAGGCCAGAAAACACGGTCCAGCCAGAGATCCGCCAGGTGGCTGACCAGCAATGCCGTGGCGGCATCTTCCGCGGAGGTGAGTCGGGCAGACGCCTGATCCGCTGCATATTCGCTGGCACGGTTCAATACAAAGGATTCCGCGTTGAAACGCGGCGCATACCAACGCAGAAAGCGGAGCAGGGGGTAGCTGGCATAGCTGCGCTGCCGCTCCAGATGGTGACGAAGCCGGTACCAGCTCAGCCGCATCTGGTACACATGGCTGCCAAAGCGCCCATGATCCCCGCGCAGGTGGGCAAACTCATGGGCCAGCACAGCCGTGGTTTGTTCCAGCGTGAAGGTCGCCAGCAGCGGCACCCCGATGATCAGGGTGTTGCGGCTGCCGAGCAGGCCGCCCAGCCTGGGCTGCTGACGTATGGCCGCGTTCAGGCGTGCGTCCAGGCGAACCTGATGCACACGAACCTGAAACGCCCGCTCCAGCGTATCCAGCAGTTCAAACAGCTTGGGCGCTTGCTGCCGCTGCAGGGGCAGTGCATCCTCGCCATGCTCTACCGGCACCGCCAGCAAGGTTTTCAGCAGACGCCAGCCAAAGTGGCTGGCGGCCAGCAAACTCCCCCCAAACAGCAGCGCCACAATCAGATGCTTGCTGAACAGCAAGGCCAGAAACAAGGCCACCGGGGCCAGCATCGCCAATAAAGCCGTACCGCCAATCACGCCGTAGCCAAGCAAAAGCCAGCCCAGCACACGCCACTGAAAGCGCTGGTCCTGGGCGGCGCCGCCGGATTCCAGCTGGCGGACCCGCCGGATAAAGTCACTCTGGTTCACACCTCAAACCCTTCCGGTACAAAAATCCGGCCCGCTTCCAGCGCCTGGCGCAGCTCTTTGCGACCAGTGTTCATCATGCGTGACAGCACCCCGGTCAAGCCGTTGCTCTTGTTGTCCTTGATCAGCCCTTTGAGGTACTTTTCAAAGTCGTCGTCCTCATCCAGCTGCTGAGCATGTTCAGCCCAGGCCACGGCCAGCTCGGATGAGTAATACGGCCCTTTCTTGCGGCTGTACAGGTCTGCCAGGTACACAGCCGTGCACAGCTGGGTATAGTTCTCTTCGTTGTTCAATAACGCAGGTGTCAGTTGATCGTGCGCCCATTGCGCGTCTTCTGCACTGCCACTGTCAATCAGCAAGCGATAGAGCCATAGCATGGCATCATCGTCTCCCCCATTGAGTGCCGCCAACAGCAAGTCACGCGCCTCGGCAAACTGCTGCGGGTCCTTGATGATGAAGCCATCAGCCAGCAGGTAACGCTTGGCCAGCAGAAACTGGGAGCGCGGGTGTTCAAGCGCCGCCGCTTTACGTTGCCAGAACTCAGCTCGCTCCGGGTTTTCCGGATAGGGGCTATTCTCGCTGTCCTCGAGCGCGCCACGATAGAGGTCGGTCAGGAAATTCTGTGCCCAGGGCACATCCCGCTCAGCCAGCACATTGGCCAGCCAGTAGGCGGCTTCATGGTGCTCGCCATCCCACAGCAGGTCCGGCACATAATAGGCATCGTTATGCTCACTCTCGCTGCTGCGCAGGGCCAGCAACGCCTTGTCCAGCAGACCTTCGCGCTCCGTTTTCGGCATGCCGAACAAACCAAACTGACGTGCGGTCAACGCCAGCAACAGCTGCCAGGCACTGTTGCTCCATAGCTCAGCCACTTGCAGCAAACTGGCAAAGGTTTCATTGGGGTCGAGCATGCCATCACGGACGACATCCAAGGCCAGATTCTTCATGTCATCTTCGTCGGCGCAGGCGGTCAAGTTGGTACGGCCATACAACTGCACCGCCTCGGTGCTGGACAGGTAGGCCTGCTTGACCTTGCCTTGATAGCTGAGGAATTCACTGTGCTGCAGCAATACCCGGAAACGGCACCAGTCCGGCATGGGGCGATTGAGCAGTTGCTGCCAGTCGGCCTCACGCTCGGCCAGCCCCTCATGGTCCTCGTGGTCCGGATAGTCTGTGATGTAATCCATGGCCTTGCGATACCACAGGCGGCCACGGCCCTTTTCACTCAAGGCGGCGCACAAGGGCCCATTGATAAAGGCCTCCATCTCCTCATGGCTGCCGTGCCAGCGAGGGTACAGGTAGTAGGTGGCAGTATCCAGGGCCGCGACATGCTGCGGGTTGGCATCCATGGCACGCAGTAGCCAGTACAAGCGCCCTTCGGCGAATTCGTGCTCCGCGCGCGAGGGCAGCTTGCCAGGCAAGGCTGAAGGGTAGGGCAACAGACTCCCCCCAAAGTGCTGGACATGTTCCAGCCCGGCCTCCCACAGGAGGCGCTCGTGTTCATCGTCCGGGGCGGTTGCGGGCGGCGTGACTTCCCCCATGAACAAATGCACCAGCCAATCCGGTTCGCGCAGGTATGAGGCAATCTGCATCAGGGAGTAGTAAGCCAGCGCAGGGCGCTCATGCAAGTCAATCGCCTTGAGCAAGTAAATGCAGGCATTATCGCGCGCCATACGGGCACCTACCCAGCGGTCTTCCGTGACGCTATGTGCCCAGCCACCACCGCGGATGCTGCTGGCAAGGTCGATCCACAGCGCCCCCAGGTAGCAGTATGCGTGGTAGCTGTCCGGGCGGGCATCTATCCACCGCTGCAAGGCGGCCATTCGCGCCTCGGCTTGCCAGGTATCCTCGTCGAACAATCTTTGTACATTGGTCAACCACTCATAATCGAACTCGTCGTCGACATCCTGCTCAGGCGAAGCGTACAAATCTGCCTGCTGCTGGAGGAGCGCTTCCAGCTCATCATAGGCACCCGCCTTGAGATACTGCTGTAGCGTATGCGTCAGGTTTTCTGCGGCTTGCAGACGTGCGGCAACAGGTTGCAGGTCAATGCTCATGAGGGTAATCAATCCTGATTGAAGTAGATAAAGGCTGGGGTTGGGTGGGCCTGAACTCAACGCACTGTCATAGGGAGAATCCTTCCGGGACGAATACTCGGCCATTGTTCAGTGCGGCTTTCAAACCTGCACTGGGATCACGCATCAATCGAGACACAACGCCAATCAGACTCTTGTTATCGGTGGTATTGGCCTCGATGAGATTCTGCAGATATTGAGAGAACTCACCCTCTTCATCCAGCGCCATGGCCTGCCTGGCCCAGGCGACCGCCAACTCCGGGGCATGGACAGGGCCATTTTCCCGACTGTACAAATCGGCCAGATAGACCGCCGTACAAGCACGCGTGTATCGACGGCTGTGGTTGAGCAGCTCTTGCGTAAAAGTGTCATGCGCCCAATGCGCCTCTTCCGGACTGCCGCTATCAATCATCAGGCGGTACAGCCAGAGACGGGCATCATCTTCACCATTGGCGAGCGCGCTATGTAGCAGGTCGCGCGCCTCGGCCATCACCATGGGGTCAGAGACGATAAAGCCATCCGCCAGCAGAAAGCGCTTGGCCAGCAAAAATTGCGCTCGCGGGTGTCTCAGGGCCGCAGATTTGCGTTGCCAGAACAGGGCCAGCTCGGCATCGGTGGCATAGGGGTTTTGTCCATTGTCTTCCAGCACCCCCAGATAAATATCAACCAGAAAGATCTGAGCCCATGCCAGGTCTCGATCAGCCAGGCATGAGGCCAGCCAGAATGCGGCCTGATAGTGCCCACCACGCCACAGCAGCATGGGTACGTCATAGGCGTCATCATGCGCATGCCCCTGGTGGTGTAATAGCTGCACCGCATGATCCAGTTGACCGTCTTTCTCGACCTGCGGCATCCCGAACACGCCAAATTGCCGCCCCACCACGGCGAGCAACAGGTGCCAGCTGCTCCGGTTTTGCCACTCTGCAATGCTCAGATAGCCGACCAGTATGCCCTGAGGGTCCGGCATGCCATCGCGCACAATGTCGATCGTGATGTTTCGCATGTCAGCGCGCTCACATTGGATCGTCACCCCGCTCTGGGCATAGCATTGCATGGCTTCCGCATGATAGCGATACGCCTCATCAAGGCGGCCTTGGTAACTGAGGTACTCACCATACTTCATCAGGCAACGTACTTCACACCAGGCGGGTTTGCTCCGCGCCAGCAGACCCTGCCAATCCGCGTCCAGGTTGTATTCATCATCAAAGTGGTCGTACTGGTAATCCTCGATGTCATCCATCGCCTTGGTGTACCAAAGACGTCCTCGCTGCTTCTCGCTCAAGGCTTGACAGAGTGGTCCGTTGATAAAGGCCTCCATGGCTTCATGACTGCCACCCCAACGCGGATACAAGAAGTAGACAGCATTGGCCAGGGTGGCGAGATCCCATGGGTTCACTTCAATGGCACGCAGCAACCAGTAGACATGTCCCTCGGCAAACTCATGCGCTGCCCGCGGTGGCAATGTCTGTGGCAACTGTTGCGGGTAGGGCAGCAGAGCGCCTCCCAGTGCCTCAATGTGGATAAAGCCGGCATACCAGTGGGCATGATCGTCGGGGTCTTGCGGTGGGGAGGGGGGCGGCGTCAGCTGCCCCTTGAACAGATGGATCAACCAGACAGGCTCACCCAGAAACGAGGCGCATGTCATCAATACCCAGAAAGCCAGACAAGGCTTGGCATCAAGCGAGATGGCACGAAGGGCATGGACACAGGCATTGTCAGCCGCCATGGCGGCCCCAAGCCAACGATCCCCACTGACCTGGTCCGAGCACGCTTCCGTACGGATGGTGCTGGCACGGTCGAGCCAGAAGGCAGCCAGCATGACTTGCGCGTGATAGCTGGATGGCCTGGCCACCTCCCACTGCCCTAGCGCCGCCAGGAGCTCAACAGGTGTCCACTCACGATGCAGCAACATCCGTTTGACGTCTGTGAGCCAACCGTAGCCCAGCAGCTTGTCAACACACTCGGTACCGGAGGCATGGTTTGAGGCATGGTACTGGAGCAGCTCCTCCAGTTTGTCATACTCAGCATGACGAAGAAAACGCTGAAATGAGGCAGCGGCCGCAGATTGTTCAAGCAGGTTCTGCTCGAACAGTGAAAGGTCAAAGGTCATCTGGATGCTCAATTCAGGTTGCTGGATGCGGCTGTTGGGTCCCACTGAAGGGCCTCAGCCTGTTATAGGTTGCTCATGCTGCAGGCATTATGCCCCAGTCATCCAATGACAAACCAAGTTGTGAGCAAAGCGTAATGAGGCGGAAAAGACACACGCCCCGGGCGGGGCGTGCGGAGAGAATGGTTACGCGCTGAGGTACTTAGACTTTCTCATACAAGGGCAAGGTCAGGAATTCGGCAAAATCAGTCTGGGTGCACATCTGCTCGAAGATCTGTGCCGCTTCGGTGTATGGCGTGGCCTGGAAGCGGGCATCGCCGTGCTCTGCGCGGATCTTGTCCAGCTCCTGCGGAATCAGCGCAGCCACCAGATCCGCGGTGACCTTGCGGCCATCTTCCAACACGCCCTTGGGTGAGCGAATCCACTGCCAGACCTGCGAGCGGCTGATCTCTGCCGTAGCGGCGTCTTCCATCAGGTTATGGATCGGCACGCAGCCATTGCCCGCCAGCCAGGAACCGAGGTACTGAATGCCCACATTGATGTTCATCGCCAGACCAGCTGCCGTGATCGGTGCTTCCGGCTGGAAATTGAGCAAGTCTGCCGCGCTGACCTGCACATCGTCCCGCTGCTTGTCGATCTGATTCGGCCGATCACCCAGCACCGCCTTGAATTCGGCCATGGCCAGCGGGACCAGCCCGGGGTGAGCCACCCAGCCACCATCGTAACCGTCGCCGGCATCCCGTGCCTTGTCGGCACGCACACCGGCCATGGCCTTTTCATTGGCCTCGGCATCATGTTTGATGGGAATCAGTGCAGCCATGCCGCCAATGGCCGGAGCGTGGCGCTTGTGGCAGGTTTTCAGCAGCAGCAGGGCATAGGCACGCATGAAGGGGACGGTCATGGTAATACGGGCACGGTCTGCCAGGCAGAAATCCCGATCCTGCTTGAACTTCTTGATGCAGCTGAAGATGTAATCCCAGCGTCCAGCGTTCAAGCCCGAGGAGTGCTCGCGCAGTTCATAGAGGATTTCATCCATCTCGAAGGCGGCAAGGATGGTTTCGATCAGCACGGTGGCCTTGATGGTCCCCTGCGGGATGCCCAACTCATCTTGGGCCAGCTTGAACACATCATTCCACAGCCGCGCTTCCAGATGACTTTCCATCTTCGGCAGGTAGAAGTAGGGGCCGTAGCCGCGCGCCAGCTGCTCCTTGGCGTTGTGGTAGAAAAACAGGCCAAAGTCGAACAGGCTACCCGAGACACGCTGCCCATCAACCAGCATGTTCTTCTCATCCAGATGCCAGCCACGTGGACGAACTACCAGCGTTGCCACCGTATCGTTCAGCGTGTACTGCTTGCCATTCTGCTCCAGTGTGATCTGGCGCCGCACAGCATCGTACAGGTTGATCTGGCCATGAATCTGGTTACTCCAGTTCGGCGTATTGGAATCCTCGAAGTCCGTCATGTAGCTGTCGGCGCCCGAGTTCAGCGCATTGATGATCATCTTGCGCTCAACCGGCCCGGTGATTTCCACCCGCCGACGCTGGAGGGCGGCAGGCAGCGGGGCAATACGCCAGTCGCCTGCGCGAACGTCAGCCGTCTCGGCCAGGAAGTCCGGGCGCTGCCCGGCATCCAGCGCAGCCTGGCGTACCACTCGGGCAGCCAGCCGCTCCTGCCGACGTCCCTCGAAGGCGCTATGCAGTTTGGCCACAAAGCCGAGTGCATCCGGGGTGAGGATACGTTCAAAGCCGGGCTCAATCGGGGCGGTTAACTGAATACCAGCGGGCAAATTCATGATCAGCATCTCCTGAGGTTATCGTCGCGCTGCTGCGCTGTTTCGTTGCAATGCAGCAAGTTTATTATGTTGCTTATAGAAATAAAATAGCGCAAAAGGTCAAATCATCTTTTACATTATCAATGCTAATTGTCAGGCCTCTATTGTGGCATAGTGCGTTTTCAGAGCAGCCTGCCGGGATACACGCACACCATGCTGGCCGCATGGGCAGGGCTGTCGTACACTGCAGGCATGCATCTGCTTTTTACTGGGCCACAGACAAAAATGGGTTGTCACCGTGAGTGCTGAGACCAGCGCCTTGCTTAAGCCTTATCTGGACCCTGCCCCCAGGGCAAACCACCCACATCTTGACCAACTGATTCAGCAGCGGTTGGTGGGTGGCGAAAAAATCGCCAGTCAGTTACTTCCAGAGCTTGAAGGGGTGTATGCACAGGCGCACTCACTCCATCGGGACGACGAGCTGCTGTGTCTGTATTGGCTGATTCGCTGCTGGTGTGAGGCCGCCCTGGAGTCCAGCGCACTGGTCCGATGCGAGCGCTTTGCCACTTTGCTGTCCGACTGCCCGAATGAGGCATTTCGTGAGCAAGGGTACCTGTTGCTGGCGCACGTCCAGATGCTGTCGATAGGCATTGGTGCCGCAATGGCCAGCTTTGGACATCTGCCGATGTCATCCCGGCAGGTTGCCAGCCCATGGGGGCGTGCGCTCCACTTGCTGGTTCAAGGTCGTATTGAACGAGAGCAGCGGCAGTATGCTGCAGCCATTACCCACCTGCGTGCCGCCGTTGCCGGTTTTGCGGATACGGGCAGCCCCGGCTGGCAAGCGTTGGCTTTGACCTGGCTGGGCACCACCCTGAAGCGGGACCAGCAATGGGAGGCCAGCCTCAGTAGCCATGAGGCCGCCGCCAAACTGGCGGAGGAAGCAGAACTTCCGCTACTGCATATGGGCATCCTGGCCAATATGTATGACCCATTGGCGGAGCTGGGTCGACTGGATGTGGCGGCAGAACGCCTGCAGCAAGCCTGGCAGATCCATGACTGGAGTTTGCCGCCCGCCTGTACCTGGCTGGGGCTGCTGTACAGCAATACTGCATTGCTGGAGGCGGAGCGGGGGCATTTTGACGAGGCCTTGCGGCTATCGGATGAGTCAATCCGTCTGGACCTGTGGCAACAGCGCTACGGGGTAGCGGCTCATGGCTATCATGAAAAAGCGGACATCCTGAGCCGGGCAGGTCGCCATCAGCAGGCGGTGCAGGCGCTCAAGGAGTCATTCCGGCAACGGGAGCTCTACCTGCAGGATGTCTTCCAGCATCAGCTGGATGCCTTGCTCAGTCAACTGGATCTGGCGCACGCCCGCCTGGAGCAGCAACGCCTGCAGGCCACCGCCAGCGAACTGGAAGCCATGGTGGACGCACGCACCCAGGCTTTACGCAAAGAAATGGCCGAGCGGGCGCTGGCCGAAGCCGCGTATCGCCATCAGGCCAGCCACGACAGCCTGACCGGCTTGCTGAACCGGGCGGGCATGCTGGACTGGCTGCAACAGCAGGCCGGAGGCCAAGCCTACCAGCTAATCTTGCTGGACCTGCACGAGTTTACCCGCCTGAATGACACCTTAGGCCATCAAGCAGGTGACCGGGTCCTGATTGAACTGGCGCAGCGCTTGCAGAATCGGGTCATGCCGGGGGATGCGGTAGCCCGCATCGGCGGCGGCATGCTACTGCTGGCGCTGAAAGAGCCGGATGCCTATCAGCGGTTGCGGGCCTGCCAGCAGGCCGTCGCCTTGCCTTTTTCGGGCCAGGATGGCGAGCCGGTTCGCATCGCCGCGCATTGGGGCGGCAGTCGCTACCCGGAGGACAGTCACGACCCCGACCTGCTGATCCGTTATGCGTCGATTGCAGCCAACCTGAGCCTGGAACAGCTGTCGGCGGATGTCACCTATTTTGTCCCAGACATGTCACTTAACCTGAGCCGCCGCGCCATTCTGGAGCGGGACCTGCATGAGGTGCACCAGCGTGGCGAGCTTCAGTTTGCCTACCAGCCCATTTTCCAGTTGAGTGATCAGCGGGTTGTCGGGCTGGAGTTGTTGCTGCGCTGGCAGCACCCCAGTCTGGGTGACGTGGCACCGGCAGAGTTCATCCCCATTCTGGAGGAAACCGGTTTGATCCACCCGGTAGGGGACTGGGTTTTGCAGCAGGGCATTGCCCAGTTGACCGCATGGCACCAAGCGGGGGCCAACATCACGCTGGCCGTGAATATCTCGGCTGTACAACTGGCCGATGCCCACTTTGAGGCGCGGTTGTCCAGTCTGCTGAAACATAGCCAGCTGCCACACAATGTACTGGAGCTGGAGCTGACAGAAAGTGCATTGCTTTCACAGCCCGAGCAGGTGTGTACCACCCTGCAGCGGCTGGCAGAGCTTGGCGTTCCCTGCTCACTGGATGACTTTGGCACCGGCTACTCCAGCCTCAGCTACCTGGCCCAATTACCGATCCGCAAGCTCAAAGTGGACCGCAGCTTCATCATCAGCATGCTGGATAACCCAGCCAGCATGCAAGTCACCAAAGCGATTGTGTCGCTTGGGCATGGGCTGGGAATTCCACTGATTGCGGAAGGGCTTGATCAGCCCGAGCAACTGCGGGCCGTCGCGGCATTGGGTTGCACGCTGGGGCAGGGCTTTTTGTGTGCACAGCCGATGAATGCGAGCGATATCTGGGCCTTGATTCGCCCTGATCGGGTGATGCTGGCCTGATGGATGCGTTTAAGCAAATCGCAGCCTTTGTGGCTGTGGCCACCCAAGGGGGGCTCTCTGCCGCTGCCCGCGTGGAAGGGGTTACACCTGCCATCATGGGACGACGGCTGGATGCGCTGGAGGCTCGTCTGGGGGTCAAACTGCTACAGCGTACCACCCGTCGCCTCTCGCTGACCTTTGAGGGTAGTGCGTTTCTGGAGAACTGTCAGCGGCTGCTCACGGATCTGGCGAATGCGGAAGCTTCAGTTACGCTCGGCAGCATTCGCGCCAGCGGTCATGTGCGCCTGACGGCGCCAGCAGGCTTTGGCCGCCGTCACGTTGCGCCGCTGCTGGCGGCCTTTTGCCGCCAGCACCCCGAGGTTCAAGTCAGCCTCGACTTGTCAGATCGCATGGTGGATCTGGTCAATGAAGGCATGGATTGCGCCATTCGCATCAATGGCGAGCATGATCACAATCTGGTGAGCATCAAGCTGGCAGAAAACCGGCGGCTGGTGGTGGCCAGCCCGGCCTATCTGGCGGAACGCGGTACGCCACAAACCCTGGAAGACTTGTCACAGCATCATTGCCTGCTGCTGGGCAGCAGTAACCAGCAGCGTGGCTGGCAGTTTCAGCGCCAGGGCGAACGTGTCACCATCAAGGTGCAAGGCCCGCTGTGCTGCAATGATGGTGCGGTCCTGCACGAATGGGCGCTGGCCGGGATGGGGCTGGCCTGGCGCAGCCTGTGGGAAGTGGGAGACGATCTGCGTGCCGGAAGACTGCTCACTGTACTGGATGCCTTCCGGACGCCGGCCAGCCATATTGATATGGTCTTCCCGCAGCAGCGTCAAATGCCGCTACGGGTTCGCCTGCTGATCGATTACCTGAAAACCTGCTATGCAGCGCCGGGCTACTGGGGCACGATCACGGCGCCAGACGGCTGACCTGCCAGCCACCCGCCTGCTGCCGAAGGTACTGCACCCGGTCATGCAGGCGGCTGGGGCGCCCTTGCCAGAACTCCAGCCGGTCCGGAATCACCTGATAGCCGCCCCAATGTGGCGGACGCGGGACGTGCAACACATACTTGAGGCCAAACTCGGCCGCGCGGGTCACCAGCACACTCTTGCCACTGATTTCCTGGCTTTGTTCCGAGGCCCATGCACCAATCCGGCTGGCATAAGGGCGGCTGGCAAAATACTGGTCTGATGCTTCGCCAGGCAGCTTTTCAATCCGGCCCTCAATCCGTACCTGTCGCTCCAGCTCCGGCCAGAAGAAGGTCAACGATACAAAAGGTGTGGCATCAATCTGCTGGCCTTTGCGGCTTTGATAATTGGTGAAAAACTGCAAGCCACCAGCTTCCACCCCCTTCAGCAGCACAATCCGCCCACTGGGCCGGCCATCCGCACCAACGGTTGCCAGATGCATGGCAGTTGGCTCCGGTACCTTGGCCTGCAGCGCCTCATCCAGCCAGCGCTGAAACTGAGCAACCGGATCGGCCAGACAATCGTCCGGTGACAGTTCCTGCTTGGCGTAGTCCTGGCGAATATCGGCGAGAGAGGTGGTCATGGTGCTGGGTATCCTGAGGACAGTGAGGTGCCTATTGTCACCCGCCATGGCCTGTATGTGCAATGCACAACGGCCACCCGAAGGTGGCCGTTGCAGGGCAGGGCGATGCCCTTGGAGCCACAGTATTGCTTAGTGGAACTGCTCTTCTTCGGTCGACCCCTTCAGGGCGGTGGTCGAAGACTGGCCGCCTTGAATGGTCTGGGTCACCGCATCGAAATAACCAGTGCCGACTTCACGCTGATGCTTCACGGCAGTGAAGCCACGCTCGGCGGCGGCAAATTCGTTCTGCTGCAGCTCCACGAAGGCCGTCATGTTCTCGCGGGCATAGCCATAGGCCAGGTTGAACATCGAGTAATTCAGGCTATGGAAACCAGCCAGCGTGATGAACTGGAACTTGTAGCCCATGGCACCCAGCTCGCGCTGGAACTTGGCAATGGTGGCATCGTCCAGGTTCTTCTTCCAGTTGAACGATGGTGAGCAGTTGTAAGCCAGCATCTTGCCGGGGAACTGGGCGTGGATGGCCTCAGCAAACTTGCGGGCATACTCCAGATCCGGCTTGCCGGTTTCGCACCAGATCAGGTCGGCATACGGGGCATAGGCCAGACCGCGGCTGATGGACTGCTCCAGGCCCGGCTTCACACGGTAGAACCCCTCCACCGTACGCTCACCAGTGCAGAACGGCTGGTCACGCTCGTCCACGTCGGACGTCAGCAGGTCAGCGGCTTCAGCATCCGTACGCGCCACCAGCAGGGTAGGGACGCCATACAGGTCAGCTGCAAGACGGGCAGCAACCAGTTTTTCAACGGCTTCACGGGTCGGCACCAGCACTTTACCCCCCATGTGGCCACACTTTTTCACCGAGGCCAGCTGATCTTCAAAGTGCACGCCTGCCGCACCGGCTTCAATCATGCCCTTCATCAGCTCGTGCGCGTTCAGCACACCTCCGAAACCGGCTTCCGCATCTGCCACGATGGGTGCAAAAAAGTCGATGTCATCATTGCCTTCGGCGTGATGCAGCTGATCCGCACGCTGAAAGGTATTGTTGATGCGGCGAACCACTGCAGGCACCGAGTTTGCCGGGTACAACGACTGGTCCGGATACATTTCGCCGCCCAGGTTGGCATCAGCGGCCACTTGCCAGCCCGACAGGTAGATGGCCTTCAGGCCAGCCTTGACCTGCTGCATGGCCTGATTGCCGGTCAGCGCGCCCAGCGCGTTGACGAACGGTTCTTCGTTCAGCAGCTTCCACAGCTTCTCAGCGCCACGGCGAGCCAGCGTGTGCTCAATCTGTACCGAGCCACGCAGGCGCTCGACATCCGCAGCACTGTAGCCACGGGTAATGCCTTTCCAGCGCGGGTTTTCATCCCAGTCCTTCTGGATGGCGGCAATGCGTTGTTCACGAGTGGTCATGCGTGTTCCCCTTTTTTGGTTTGGTCGTGTCTCTACTGCTCGACGCCGGGGTCACGCGAAGGCTGGTCACCGGCGTCAGGACTGCTCGCCTGCCAGCAAACCGGGGTTTGCCAATGAAGGCGGACAGTGTTGCTGCATTTGCGTTACGGCAAAGAGCGTCCTGCGTTGGGTGCCAGAGATCGGGTCTGGTCATCCATCCCGGCCACCAGGTAACGGCGGCGGGCATGTGCAGGGCAAGTACCGGGTTGACGGCATTTGCAATGCACAACTGGATCATGTAACGCATTATATACACAAAACTTTCCATTATGTGCAACGCAACAATGAAAAGTGAGTTATGGTTCATTATATAGAATGTAGTGCCCATGTAGTCAAGCCATTGCCACGCTTTTTGCGGTATCAGCACCGCTCCGCAAATGCCTTACGCGGGGAGGGCGCCTTCTGGTATAATCATTGGCTCACTTTTACCTGACGCGCACTGGCCTTCGGTCACGCTGACATGAGCATCACCACCAACAAAAAAGCCTTTCACGACTACTTCATCGAAGAACGCCTCGAAGCCGGCTTGGTGCTGGAAGGGTGGGAGGTGAAGGCCATTCGTGCAGGCCGTGTGCAGCTGAAGGAATCCTACGTGCGCCCCTTGCGTGGCGCGTTCTACCTGATCGGCTGCCACATCACGCCGCTCAACACTGCCAGCACCCACGTGACCCCCGATGTGATCCGCAACCGCAAGCTGCTGCTGCATGCGCGCGAGATTGCCAAACTGATCGGCAAAGTAGAGCGCTCCGGCTATACCCTCGTTGCGCTGGACCTGCACTACAGCAAGGGCCGCGTGAAGCTGGAGATCGGGTTGGGCAAAGGCAAGAAAATGCACGACAAGCGGGATACCGCGCGGGAAAAGGATGCGCAGCGGGAGATGCAGCGCGCCATGAAGCAGCAGAAGAGATAGCATTCAAAACACTGAGCGGGCTGCGGCCCGCTCAGTGCGTTTTCAGACGGGAGAAGGTATATGGATAAGGTTCTCATTCTGGATTTCGGCTCGCAAGTCACGCAGCTGATTGCCCGCCGCGTGCGCGAAGCACACGTCTACAGTGAGATTCACCCCTTCGATGTCAGCATCGAATTCATTCGCAACTTCAACCCCAAGGCCATTATCCTTTCCGGCGGCCCCAACTCGGTGTACGAAAGCGATTACCAGGCCACGCCGGAGCTGTTTACCCTTGGCGTGCCGGTTCTAGGCATCTGTTACGGGATGCAGTGGATGGCACAAGCGCTGGGTGGCAAGGTCGAGAGCGGCCATGTGCGTGAATTTGGTTATGCCGCCATCCGCGCCCGTGGCCACTCCGCACTGTTCCGCGACATTCAGGACCGCTGCAATGAAGAGGGCCATGGCCTGCTGGATGTCTGGATGAGCCACGGTGACAAGGTGACCGCCCTGCCGGAAGGCTTTAAGCTGATTGCCAGCAATGACGCTTGCCCGATTGCCGCCATGGCAGACGAAGCACGCCGCTTCTATGCCGTACAGTTCCACCCGGAAGTGACTCACACCAAGCAAGGCACCGCAATCATCAGCCGCTTTGTGCTGGAGATTGCCGGTGCACAGCCATCTTGGGTGATGAAAGACTATATCGAAACCGCTGTAGCCCGCATTCGTGAGCAAGTGGGTAGCGATGAGGTGATCCTCGGTCTCTCTGGTGGGGTAGACTCGTCAGTTGCCGCCGCACTGATTCACCGTGCCATTGGCGACCAGCTGACCTGCGTGTTTGTCGACCACGGTCTGCTGCGCTACCGCGAAGCCGAGCAGGTGATGGACATGTTTGCCGGCAATCTGGGCGTCAAGGTGATTCACGTCCACGCCGCAGCAGACTTCATGAAGCATCTGGCAGGCGTTAGCGACCCGGAACAGAAGCGCAAGATCATTGGCCGCGAGTTCGTGGAAGTGTTCCAGCGTGAATCCGCCAAGCTACCCAAAGCCAAATGGCTGGCTCAAGGCACCATCTATCCGGACGTGATCGAATCCGCCGGTGCCAAAACCGGCAAAGCTCACACCATCAAGAGTCACCACAACGTCGGTGGCCTGCCGGACACCTTGCATCTGCAGCTGCTGGAGCCGCTGCGCGAACTGTTTAAGGATGAAGTCCGTGAGCTGGGCGTTGAGCTCGGTCTGCCGCACCATATGGTCTACCGCCATCCCTTCCCGGGCCCGGGCCTCGGCGTGCGTGTGCTCGGTGAGGTGAAAGCCGAATATGTGGAGCTGCTGCAACGCGCCGACGCCATCTTCATTGAAGAGCTGCGCAACAGCCGCAATGCCGAAGGCAAAAGCTGGTACGAACTCACCAGCCAGGCCTTCGCCGTATTCCTGCCAGTGAAATCGGTCGGCGTAATGGGCGATGGCCGCACCTACGACTACGTGGTCGCCCTGCGTGCCGTCGTCACCAGCGACTTCATGACCGCCCACTGGGCCGAGTTACCCTACGATCTGCTGGGCCGCGTCTCCAACCGCATCATCAACGAAGTGCGCGGCATCAACCGGGTAGTCTACGATGTGAGCGGAAAACCACCCGCAACGATCGAGTGGGAATGATTGCGCATCTGGCCGAGGCTGGTATCAAATGGTGCATGCATAGCGAAAGCCCGCAATGTTTGCGGGCTTTTTCTTTCTAGATTCCATGATGGTGTATAGCTGAAGCAACATTATTTTACATAATACAAATTATGCGAAAATCGGGTAATTCACAGAGTGTTGCACATTTTTGATGTTATTACCTTTTATAAAGCAACAGATATTTAAAAAAAGGTCACATACGTCACATACATTATTTTTGTTTGTGACCTAGAACGTTGACACTGTCGTAGCTTGTCGGCAGCCGCCGACCGGCGTAGCCTACTGTCCACAAATACACAGTGTCTTGCTTTTGACCACTGCAGTAAGTTCATCTTGGTAGCGACAACTTGCTGAAACACGTTTGGGCCCGCCACATTCCTCTGGTTTTACAAGAGCCAGCACTCTTTGACGAGGCTGGGTTACCCAGATATTGGGCAACGATCTGGTCAATGTACCAGACCTCGGACCTGGCTTTATCCAGCAAGCGTAAGGTGCTGAGCTATGTTGAGGCCCTATACCAGTTTTCTGATGCCCTACATGGACCGGGCATACTCGACGATGCCTTGTTCAGTATCGATGTCGAGACGCTGGGAGAGCTCCTCGAGGCCTATTTCGTTTCGATTCGGAATCAACCAAACATCAACGAAACCGCTCAATTGAGGTGGCAAACGGCATTTCGATTCGTAAATGACATCATTTATCGTCTGAGCAAGAGCAATTTGCCGGTCTCCCAGCTCCAAGTGATCAAGGGGCGGCTGGATCACCTTGGCACGCTTTACTCACAGCTTCGCATCGGCAAAAAACGGACCCAAGACAGCCTGCGTGCGCTTCCATCTACAGTTGTTGAGGCGCTGTATAAACTGCTTGATCCTGTCGCGTCTGATAACCCATTTCGTGATGCCACATCCAGGTGGCGTGCATTTCTCGTGTTCATTTTGTTGCTTCACCAAGGATTGAGACGCGGCGAACTCCTGATGTTGGCATCGGATGCCATTAAACATGGGGTTGATTCAAAATTGGGCCGCGATCGCTATTGGCTATCCGTGGTTGAGAATCCATATGAGGATGAGGATCAGCGATACAGCATACCAAGCATCAAGACAGTAAATTCCATACGGCAAATTCCGGTCAGTGAGCTGACTGCTCGCATCGTTCAGGGCTATGTTGAGAATTATCGAGGCAAGCCGGCACATTCATATCTGATGAACTCTCAACGTGGGAGCCCGCTATCAGCCGAGTCTGTCACAAAGCTGTTCCAGAAAATCACAGCATCTCTGCCGGCATCCGTCCTGAAAGATCTGAAGGACAGGACTGGAAAGATATCCATTTCTGCCCATGACTTGCGGCACACCTGTGCGGTTGTTAGATTGAATCAGCTTTTGAATCAAGGGGATTCAATGGATGAAGCACTCCAAAAGATGCGAACATTTTTTGGGTGGGCACGCTCGTCAGATATGCCTCGGAAATATGCGCGTGCCGTGTTCGAGGATCGGCTAGCATCGGTCTGGAACAATGTCTTTGATGACCGCGTCGTAGTCTTGCGCGCAATTCCGGAGCATAAGGGATGACCTCAGCAACTGCCAACTCTCATGAACCATGGGAGGAATTTACCATAGCTGTACCAGACCTGCCATCTGTTATTCGCTATTACGACGACTTCCTCGATAAATCCTGTTCGCTTCAGCACCCCACTGAGAATGATGTTTGGTCAATATCGATATCAGGGTCAATCGAGTCGCTCGATTTTGGAGAGTTTCATCCTGTGTTTCGCCCAATCCTAAAGCATTGGTGCTGTAACCAGATGCAAACAATGGCTGTCAGCACGGCTCAAGTAAGATTTCAAAGGTTGCGTAATATTTTACCAAACGACTTGCTCCTCATCCTTAGTTCAGCTCCAACGACAGTACGGCAAATTTGGCAGGAGCTCATATCGAAAGCATACAGACACAATGAAATGGGCTCTTTGAAGAGCATCCTATATCACTTCTGTAAGTTCAATTTGGCAGGGTGGTCATCGCAATACGCTGAGTTTCTATCCACTTTGGCTTTCCCTTATGTTGACAAATATGCGAGTGTGCGCTGTGGTGACGTTTTCCTGAGCGTTGATGAGGAGGCCGTGCTTGTCGCGCATTTTGACGAGATGAGCGACATCATTACCAGGCACCCTCAGATGGTAAATGACGAGGAACTACGGACAACATCGGTCCTTCTATGCGCGTTTCAGTTTGGGCTTCGGCCAATGCAGATTGGCATGCTCCAAATGCGTGATATTCGGATCTGGGCGAATGCGAAGGACACTAACGCCTCTGTGCATCTGACCTTCAGGATGATTAAACAGCGGTCCAAGAACAAGGCACAACCTCTCATGCGCAAAGTAAAACGAGAGTGGGCTCCTTTGTTCATTGAGCTTTACGAACGCGCTATCCGCGCTGGACTGAGTGGTGAAGGCCGAATATTTGATGTTTCGAGTGCGCGCGAAACTGGCTATATCATCACGAAGGCTACCACCGCCCTCCTCCCTGAGCCACGCAGTGCAACCGAGCTCAGGCATACTGCAGCCCAACGGTTAGTGGATGCGGGTGCTAGTCAGGAGGAATTGGCTGAATCCATGGGCCATAGTGATATTGATACTGGGCTTGTCTATTTCCAGGCATCAGCCAATCAAGCCGAGCGAGTCAATGCGGCCCTAGGCATTTCCGAAATCTATCAGCAGGTTACAAAAATCGCACATGACCGGTTCATCGATGAAAGGGAACTGGCAGTGCTCCCCATGGCATTCCGATATCTGGTATCGGCGCCTGTTCAATTGGTCAGCCCTCCTGCCCAACGAACCCGGTCACCGCATGCTACGGATGCTTCAAATTCATGCCCCTCAACGATCCAGAAATTCATCGACAGGTGTTGTTAGATTTCCGGTCTGTCGTCACATTTTTCTCAGACGCGTCGAAAGGGGATGAAAATTCACCGGCATATATCCAGTTGAAGCGAACGATATCAAACGTCCAGTCCATCATCGCCGAAATTGAGGGAGACGGTCAATGAATGAACATTTCTATGCGTTCATTGATTTTGGTCGTCGCATTGCCAGTGAGCGTGGGGTGAATTGGGATGTTCGGCTGCTGACTGATGGAACTGCGGTTCCAGAGGAGGCCTGGAACATCACGCAATTTGTTGGTGACTCCCCTCCCCCCGTTCATTGGGTTCGCGATTTTGGACTTGATGCCAAGGCATTGCTGGTTCTGAATGAGAGACGCAAGCAACAAGACCTTCCTGCTCTTCCCAAGACATCACTATCACCAGGCTGGCTGGACCTTCTGAAGGCCGTCATAGTAGAACAATTGTTCTACCGCAAAAACTCGACAGGGCACGTCATCGGCAATGTGGTTAGACCACTGCGCGTTTTGGCTACTGTTGTTGATGGTCGTGAGCCATGGGAGTTGCGAGTAGATGATGTTGTAGGAGCATTCGAGCTCGCGAAGGGGCTTCAGGCGTCAGGGAAACTGGCAGATCTGATTCTAGGTCTCGTTAAAACCCTGATCGATGCCAATCACATCGCCGATATCGGGCCAATCGCCCCTGCCCTCTCCATGAAAAGACACGGCGTCAGAGGGAAACGAGCACGTTACACGAAATCAATGGATGAGCTTCGTTCTGACCTGGAGGAACGGAAGCGTGCCGAAAAACTACCGGACCGGCGTGCATTTTGGGAACTTGTTCGGATTGTGTTTACTGAACAGCCACGGAGCATTCTCGATCTACTACGTTTTACACAGACCAAAATCATGTTGCTTTGTGGGCTTCGTGCTGGTGAAGCCTGCCTCTTACCCGCAGACTGGAAGCGGGTTCGAGAGTACTACGATACCTCTGGCCGTGCTGCCGGTGAGCTTGGCGGCTACTCGACAGCCATGATGCTCCGGTACTTTGCAGAGAAACAACAAACCCCTAATTCTGATAGCGTGGCACTTTTCGAAACAGCGCAGTATGTGCCGTCAATGTTCGAGGCCGCTCTGACTGAAACACTGAGCGAAGTGGCCAGAATTACGCAACCATTACGTGAGACGCTTCGCCGCCAGGTAGAAGAGAAACGGATTCTTCCTTGGTTCAGGCGAGATCAGTTAGTCTCAGCGATTGAGCTATATCCATACCTCACAGGCAATCCGATATTACTGGCGTTGCCAAATCAGGAACAAGATCAATGGCAGTCACGATATCGAGACAGATTTGATGGCCAAGTGTTTGACGAAATGTATGATTACCAACTTCGGCAAATAAACTCTGCCTCTAGCTCGTTGAATACCGCGCTGTACGTATTCTATAATCGATTAAAAGGAAAAATTACCTTCAGACGGCAGGATGGCACCGAATATCACGACTCACAAATGCAATGGAAAAAGGTGTTCTTACGGGTTGATGAAATTGAGGACCACCTGTTGAGATTAACAACCAAATTATCTGATCGATCTCCATTTCGCTTATCTCCGGCTGGAGAGATCCAGACGTGGGAGTTGATGTTCCTGATGCCTAAAAGGGCGTTAGCTGAAGGTCGAAACGATGGCCTTTGTGACATCACGCGGTATTACTCGGTTGGTCGATTCAGTCCAGACATGATGCATCATGCGATTGGTGGGAACGAAGGTTGCAGCGGCTCGACCCTCTTCGAGTCTTACAGCGGTTCAGATGAAGATCGGATGTTGACTCTGAATCCACATGCGCTAAGGCACCTGCAAAACACGGAGCTCTTCCGGCTAGGGGTAGCCGATACGATCATCACCAAACGGTTCAATCGCCGAAGTGTGGCACAGAGCTACGAATACGACCATCGCAGCCTGGCAGAGGACCTGGAAGGCATTGAGCTGCCCTTGGAAGTGGAGGTGTCGTTGGGACGCAAGGCAGCAACCGTGGCACGAATGATCAAGGCTGGCAAGGCGAGCGGGCCAATTGTCGATGCATTCAAAAACATCCAGCAAACTCATGGTGAAGATGCTGCATTCGAATTCCTCAAGCTAGAGGCTGACGGCTTTCACTCAACTCCCTATGGACACTGCATCAATAGTTTTACGGTCGACCCCTGCCCCAAGCATCTGGAGTGCTTTGCCGGATGTCGGCACCTTACTGCAACCGGAATGCCACAACACCACGCGCATCTTGTGCAATTGGAGGGGCGCCTGAAGGATGCAGTGAAGGCTATTGAATCACGCTCGGCAAAGGCTGTCGGTAGAGATAACCAGCTCATTCATGCCAAGAACCGACTTGCTGCGGTCAAACAGATTTTGGTGACACCCGAGGGCATGCCAGTCTTCCCTGATGGAGCGGATCTTTCTAAAACAGCAAATACGCCAAGGAGCGTGCTAGATGGCTACGAATAGGTCCGATTCAAATAATCAAGGTGATGAATTGCTGATACAGATCCTTGATGACTTATTGTATCAAAATGTGGATATCACTGCCCGTGCAGTGGCACGTCTGCATCCTCATATTGGTCATGCTTCAACAATCACATGCAACCTACCTCGCTCTGAACTGGTGGCTCAGTATCAGGCTAAGCAACAAGATATCCGTAAACACATAAGTCGCCTGACAAAACGATCCAAGGAGTCTACGGCAGCTGAACTGGAAAGCAAGGATCGGAGAATTGCAGAGTTGGAAAGGCAGGTTGACCTGCTTCGCGCATCACACTTAGCCATGATCCGTGCTGTTGGAGAATTGGGGGGGGGTATGAATAAGTGGGTTAAATTCTTTGAGGGGTATAAAGATGCTCGAGATCAGCTGTATCAATTGGATGCAATGCCATTAACTTTAATTGGTAATACGCAGAGTGGGGAGAAAACGGATATTTAGTCCAACATGACTGGGGACCATCAAGCTGACGATCGGTTAGTCAAAATCGGTGCTGACTCACCACTGTTCTCACGATCAGAAAATGCACGATCTGCTGCCCCCCGCGGCATCCCCCCAAAAATCAAGGAGGGGCACTCCCGTGGGCTTTAAACCAGCGACGTTGCAGATGACCACAGCCATATATAGGAGTTCAGACTTGATCTAACGGTCGACCTGTTTTGATGATGCCTGATAGTCAGATTGGCGCTGTGCTCCATTTCGATAAAGATACGCCCTCAATTAAAACGGGTAACCCCACCTCTCGACAAGGCTTGACTGTCTGATCAAGTCTGAACTTCTACAATTTATTCTCCCATGCTAGAGTTATTTGCTTAGGATCCAAAGCCAAACTCGGTACAGCCCAGCGAGTCGCTCTCGCCTGTCGAGGAAGTATGGGGTGGCCCCAATGTTCGAAGCTTCAGGAGGTACCACTTGAGCCAACTTACACCTGAACCAGCGCAATCTTCAGAAATTCTCATTCGTCTCGAACAAGGGGACAATGCCAATGCGCTATCAATCGACCAACTTGTCCACAGAGAGAACTACGAGCATCTTCGGGATCAGGTCATCAAACACCTCGAGACCTTAGGTGCTACAGAATCAGCCTCAATGTATGACCTCCCTGCCAGCAGTGGCTGGACCCAATTTATAGATGGGACACGAGGAGCTGGCAAGTCGACATTCCTTAGCTCTGTAAAAGTCGCCCTTGAGAATGACACTAGGGTGAACGGCCATCTTGCCTTCATCAACCCGATCGACCCAAGTCGCATTGAGCGCAGCGAAATCATCCTCCTTGTGATACTGCAACAGCTTCGCAAGCGAGTTGACGATGCTCTCAAAGTGCAGTGCCGACCTCAAGATGAACCTCTGCGAGCGGAATGGCATCGCACCTTCAAGGGCGTCGCCGGTGGGTTGAGTCTGTTCGCCAAGGACCACCACCCGCTTAACGATCTGGACCCGGATCTGTTCCTCGAATGGGGGCTTGAACGTGCTGGCGATAGCACGAACCTTCGAACCAAGCTCCACAGCCTGTTTTCCACGGCCTGCCGTATCCTGGGTGTACGTGCGCTCATGTTTGCCTTTGACGATGCCGACACGGACGCCTCACATGCGGTCAGCCTGTTGGAGTGTTTCCGGAAATATTTGGATGCCCCTCTCATCATGATTCTGGTGACAGGAGACCTAGAGCTCTACTCGCTACTCGTGCGCCAGCACTTCGCGCAAACGGTCGCAGGCAAGCGCGAAGCAGCACTGGAACTTCCACGTCGTTCAACACAAGGGGATCGCTCGGCCCAGTACCTGCGTATGATTGACCACCTAGAAGAGCAGTATCTGCTCAAGCTCTTCCCGATCCGCAGGCGCATGCAACTGCAGCCGCTCTGGAATGTCATGCTTCGAACGAACTGCCGAGTGTCGCATCCCGCTTGGGGGGGGGTGATCCACATCAAGGATGTCGTCCAGGCGATTGTCAAACGCGGACTGCGCGTCAAAACCAGTGGCGACGTTGCCACTTATGTTGAGTTCCTGCTCAAACAGCCTCTGCGCTCGGTGCTGCAGGTCATGACCAGCTGTGCACCGTATATGGACGGCTCATCGAGCTCCACATTGGCATCTGCATCGTGGTCAACCGAATTATCGACTGCACTCAGTCGCGCTCTGCAAGCCCTGGCACTGACCAGCCTCTACAAGTTCTCCGTCGACACCGATGCCATTGCTGCGCAGGAACTCCCTGCGTTAACGCAGGCTGTATTCGATCTATCCCTTCTGGATGGAGACATTGATACCGCCCCGTATCTCCGGGCGATGTCGGCTGAACAGGACGTCCGAGTCAGCTTTGCAGCCCTGGCCGCAGAGGTACCCCATTTCTGTGCGGAGCGACCAGGGATGGCATTGCGTTATTTACTGCGTGGACCCGGTAGTGTCTCGCTCTACGCTCTCGCCCGTACTCATCTCGGGGAGAAAGACACCGCCTCATTCGATCGTGCCTCTCAGTTCAAGTCGTATCTGGGGATTGGCCGGCGAGAAGACAGCCTTGACTGGGCTCGGCGCGCCACTGCAGTCATCGCCCTGCCTTACAGCATCAACCCCAAGGCCCGCGTCGTGCTCCCCGGAGTGGTCGGATTGAATCGGAAAGGGCGCACGTCGGAGCACACCGCTCGAACCACGATCCGACTTGCTGTCAATATGGATACAATCAAGCGGCTACCTGTCTTTGCCCTGAGCATGGTCGACGTAGCGAGTGGCGCCGGTACTCGCACTTATGGGTCCATCTTCACGCTATTGGGCCTCATTGAGAAGCTGCTCTCCGCAGATTCGGAAAATGATCAGGAAGCTCGCACGATCTTCGACCGTGCATATCCGTCGTTGACTGTAACCGCCCCCAACTGGTCGCCTCAAGGAAGCACAGCAGATTTGGAAGACGCGGAGGCGTCAGATCCTGCAAACCCTGGTACTGAAGCTTCTAAGCAAGAGGAGCTGTGGAGTGACATCAATAAATGGCGTCAAGATGCACTGCAGTTGGCTAAGGCAATATCTCCTTCTGCCATCTTGCTCGGCAAGGTTTGGACACGACTCTTCTTCAGTCTACAGAAGGCCTCTGAGGAGTTGAGACCCAAGTCGGACTTCGGCGAAGTGATGGAGATCTTTGCGCTCTGCATCATCAATGCCTTCCTCGTTGAAGAGGCAGAGCATCACCTCTCGGCCTCGCTCGGCACGTCAACCGTCAATTTGCGCATCGACAGGAACAACCCTCGATCTTCAGCTGTTTGGTTTGTCAACAAACTCAAGACTATGCAGCCCCAACGACACGATTTCCCTTTGACGTCGATAGTAGCGACATGCCCGCTGCTCCTGGGACTGCTCGATGTAGACTGGGACTATGCCGACGCACTGAAGCCACTGTTTCCCGAGGGCACAGAGATGACTTCAATTGAGGAACTGCTGCGCCCCAAGGCAGTAGCTGAAAAGATGCAGAAAGTCTCCATCGTAGGCCAGTTGCGGAATTCTTCGAAATCACCAGCGAAGTCTGACAAGGCAGACCAGGCCCCCGCAGAATGAGCACCCAAGCCGCGTCTATCGGCTCGCTCCTCTCGGCCTTGTTGCTGTCGGACCACCGAGTCCTGCGACGTTCCTGGGAGACACCCTTCACGCGACCGTTGGAATGGTCTGAGTTGCGGGAACCGACCTATCTTGCCTATCAGCCGTGGGCAGCCCGGTTCCCGGATCATGTGTTCGACTCTGCGTGGCGATTCCTGGTTTCCCGCCAACAGCCAGCCCAAGGGGCCCTGCTAACAACGATAAATGCCCTCATCGACGAATTCCTGGAGTTGAGGCATGGAGCGGTGCGCATCCGTCGTGATCTCCTGGGCGCCTGGCAGCAGGGCGTGGCCAGCCGGGTCTCTTTGCTCCCGATCCAGGCCGCCGCAGACGTGTCCCTCGGTGTCGGGAGGTACACCTTGGACGGTTCCTTTCGCTTGCAGCCTGTCTCGTTCGATAGGGGGGGCTCCCCGTGGCGACGGCAGGTTCTGCCCCTGCTCCGGCCCGAAGAGGCCGCGGTCGCCGACTATGTGGAGCGGGAGGGTTTGCATGAGACGCATTTGCATTTAAATGGTAGTACACATGCCGAGATCTGCTGGCTTCGCGCAATTCGCAATCCACACACTGAGACAAGAGAGTTCGTCGACGCGTGGACCCGTGGCAAGAATTCCGGGCGTATTCGCGAACTGGTCGGGCAAGCGAATCCCGATCTGACGCCGCAGGCCTTCTATCTGCATCTGCGGGCCGCAAGCCGCCTTCGTGCATGGCTTGTCGGCGCCGCTGAAGACAGGATTGCGCCGGATGCACTCCTGCCCGCGTCTTGTCAATACTTGACCGCTGCAGCTAACGATGAGTGGTCTGTAGGGCTGCGAGAGCCAGCTCCATCGTGGCGAAACGAGTCCGATATCGAAGACGAACTTACTTGGATGGCAGGTCTAATCACCAGGCTCCTGCAACGGCCGAGCATGCAGTTGACCCGCATGTTTCACACCTACCTGCTACTGTCGAACGAATACTATCGATTGCTTGTCCAGAGCGAGGCGCAGTACGGCTTTGACCAGTTTCAGAAGTTCACGCTAACGGAGCTTCGCGAGCCTGCAGAACGGGACTATCTAACACGCTTCCATGCGATACATGGGCCCCGGTTGGCAACCAGCACGGTAGGGTATCTGGAAGGGCGCTTCGCACCCAAGGATACCCCAGTGAAGGCTTACAAACTCTTCAAGGCCATCTTGGGCGGCTACCTTGAGTACCTGAGAGACACGGCAAACATCGGACACCCACGCGGCAAGCCTGCTCGCACCCTATCGGCTTTATTGACCCAGCTGGATGGATACTTCATGCGGCCGGACATTCAGCACCGAAGCGTCCACCGCCTGACACTCGTGGCACACTTCATCAAACAACCTTGGTCTTTAGCTCAGCTGCACCAAGCGGGTCCTTTCCGCCACTACCCACTCGAACGTCAGCTACGTCGGGTGGCTGGTGTTTTGCTCTCGATGCTTGCCCGATGGCCTCGACTCCAGAATTGGGTACGGGGTATTGATGCCGCTGCTAACGAACTGCATGCACCACCAGATGTATTCGCTCCGGTCTTCCGTGTCTGCCGACGAGCAGGTCTCACCCGGCACACTTTCCACGCAGGTGAGGACTTCCGTCACCTGCTGTCAGGGATCGCTACGATGTGGGAAGCATTGACACTGCTGGATCTGCGGGACGGCGACCGCATCGGTCATGGCACGGTCATGGGAATCAGACCAACATTGTGGCTTGATCGCATGCCGGGCACGATCATTCTGTCCCGGGGCGAGTGGATGCAGGGTGTGCTAGCTGCGTGGCAACTTCTGCGGGATGGACCAGAGACTCAGGCGTGCGCATTCCGACTGCAGCGAGAACTGGAAGAGGTTGCTGGGCAAATCTTCGGACACTCGCTGCCGGCTCGCGATGTGGAGCGCGCAATGGCACTTCGAGGGCTAAGCCGCTACGACTTGATGCAACAGCAAACTGGCGAGGAAAACTCGCACCACACGCCCCTGAACGAGTTTTGGCGCGAGGAGGCCGAGCTAGTCCGGTTAACGTGCAAGAGCCAACCCCAGCCAGTCGAATTGCTCTGGAAGTGGTTGAGCGACAAGAATGTGCAAGCGCGTACGGAGGAACTGATTGCCAAGGAAGCTCATTTCCTAGATGCACCAACTTACGTCCGATTGCAGCAAGCTCTCATGCAGCATGTGGCCGATCGGGGCGTACTCATTGAGACTCTACCGTCAAGCAATGTTCGGATTAGTCAGTACAACAACATTGACGAGCACCACTCACTACGGTGGATGCGAGTGCCAGGATATGTCGAAGAAGGCGACCCGGAAATCATGGTGTGCCTCGGCTCTGACGACCCAGGTATCTTCGCTGGCGACCTAGAAACCGAGTTCTACCTGTTGTATGGTGCACTACGACGAGCTGGATTAGGCGATTCGGAGGCCTTAGGTCGACTTCGCGTGTTAAACGAACGTGGCAGAACCTATCGCTTCCACCATCCCATACTGGCGTGATCGGGGGACTCTGTGCCGTCATTCAATGATCGCTACCACGGATGGTTAGTAATAAATCACCCCATCCCGTACATGTAGAAGTTCAGACTTGGTCTGACTGTCGACCCGTTTTGACGGTTTCCGATTGTCAGATCAGCTCAGATTGTCGACCTTTTCCTTCCATGCGAGTTTATCCCTAATCAGCGTTTGCAGCGCGGTGCGACCACATCACATCTCGCCCAAGTGGTTGCGCTCACAATTGCAATACCCCCCCCAGGCATCTAGGCCCTGTTACACCGCATTCAGTGCGAGGTACAGCTTGCGCCGGAACCGACGGTCCTCCATCTTCAGTAGCACCCCGCTTTAAAGTCCGGGGGTAGTTTAACAGCTCTTTCCGCCAGTAGCCGGGCATACTCGGAGGGCGTCAGCCCTCCCAGTGCCTTCTTCGGGCGCGCTTCATTGTACTCGCACCGCCAGGCTTCAATCAGCACTCGGGCATGGGCCAGACTCATGAACCAGTGCTCGTTCAGACATTCATCCCGCAAGCGGCCATTGAAGGATTCAATGTAAGCATTCTGGTTCGGCTTGCCCGGTTCGATCTGCCGTAAGGCTATGCCACGCTGCTGCGCCCAGCCCTGCATTGCCCGTCCGCAGAATTCCTTGCCATTGTCCGTGCGAATCACTTGTGGCAAGCCGCGAGTTTGACCGATCTGATCCAATAGCCAGGTCAGCAGCTCACCGCTGATGGCGCGCTCCACCACCACAGCCACCGCCTCATGGGTGGCATCATCCACGGTAATATTGTAGTGCGCCAAAGCAAAATTGGTTGGTCAGAATGAAACCTGTATGGAAGAATTGGCAACTATTGGCAAACTCCATTCATCATCGATAAAGGCAAGACGATGGAACACCCGGAAGGTGAAATTCTGACCCTGGACGAGGTGGCCACCTATTTGAAAGCGGGTAAGCGCACCATCTACCGCCTTGCGGTCGAGGGCAAGCTCCCAGCTTTCAAGTTGGGCGGAACGTGGCGCTTCCGTCGAAGTGACCTGGAAGAGTGGATTGCCGCAAATCTGACCAACAAGAATTCGAGGGCAAGTGACTGATGGAACTGATCGACAACATCAGCCGCCTACTGGGCGATGATCTCAAGCAGACCCTTAGGCCAGGTGCGAGCCTGAAGATCGCAGCCTCGTGCTTTTCGATGTATGCATTCGAGTCACTGAAAGCAGAGCTAGAGAAAATTGACGAGCTTCAGTTCATCTTTACTTCGCCAACGTTCACTGCGGACGAAGTCACTGACAGAATACGAAAGGAACGTCGGGAGTTCCACATCCCCAAGCTGGATCGTGAGCGCAGCCTATATGGCAGTGAGTTTGAAATCCAATTGCGCAATAAGTTGACCCAGCGCGCGATCGCAAAAGAGTGCGCAAACTGGATGCGGCGTAAAGCAACCTTCAGATCCAATCGCAACAAGGCACCGATGCAGCAGTTCGCCTGTGTTCAAGCTGCTACTGATACTGTGTATATGCCACTGCATGGTTTTACTGCCGTGGATCTAGGCTACCAGCAGGGCAACGCTGTCTCCAACCTCGTCAACAAAATGGACGAGCCGACTTTTACGGCGGCCTACCTCAGTCTGTTTAACCAGATCTGGCAAGACCCCGAGAAATTGGAAGATGTGACTGTACAGATTTGTGACCACATTGCGTCTGTGTACCGGGAAAACTCGCCCGAGAGCATCTATTTCCTGATGCTCTACAACATTTTCAATGAGTTCTTGGACGACATCAACGAGGATGTCCTGCCGAACGATCGTACGGGTTACCAAGACACGCTCATCTGGAACAAGCTCTTCAACTACCAGAAAGATGCGGCCACTGGAATCATCAATAAACTGGAAACCTACAGCGGCTGTATCCTGGCCGACAGCGTTGGCTTGGGTAAGACCTTCACGGCCCTAGCGGTCGTCAAGTATTATGAGCTGCGTAACAAGTCAGTCTTGGTGTTATGCCCCAAGAAGCTGGCGGACAACTGGCAGAACTACAACCGCAATCTCAAAACCAACGTCTTTGCCCGTGACCGGTTCAACTACGACGTACTTTGTCATACCGACCTCAGCCGCGCTAGTGGCGAGTCGTTTGGCACACCGCTAAACCGCATCAGCTGGGGCAACTACGACCTCGTCGTCATCGACGAGTCGCATAACTTCCGCAATAACGACGCCTACAAGGACAAGGAAACACGCTACCAGAAGCTGATGAACAAGGTCATCAAGGAGGGCGTAAAAACCAAGGTACTGATGCTTTCAGCCACCCCGGTGAACAACCGCTTCAATGACCTGCGCAACCAACTGGCACTGGCCTACGAGGGCGACTCTGAGAATCTCAGCAAGAAGCTGCGCACCGGCAAGACGGTAGAGGACATTTTCCGTGGTGCACAGGCCAGCTTCAACACATGGGTAAAGCTTCCACCGGAAGAGCGCACAGCGCGGGCCATCCTGGACTCGTTGGATTTCGACTTCTTCGAGTTGCTCGACAGCGTCACCATCGCACGCTCCCGGAAACATATCCAGACCTTTTACGATACCAAGGACATCGGCCAATTCCCAGAGCGCCGCAAACCCTTGTCGTTCCACAGCCCGCTCACACAGCGAACGGACGTGATGAGCTTCAACGAGATCTTCGAGCAACTGTCCCTGCTCAAGCTCGCCGTGTACGCGCCGATCAGCTACATCCTGCCTAGTCGGCTCAAGAAGTACGAGGAGATGTACGACACGCAGGTGTCAGGCGGCAAAGGCAAGCTCAAGCAAGCCGACCGCGAAAAGAGCCTGCAGGCATTGATGACGACCAACCTGCTCAAGCGTCTTGAAAGCTCGATTGAGTCCTTCCGCTTGACGCTCCAGTCCCTGCGTGCGAACCACACGAATACGCTGGCCAAGATCAACACGTTCAACCAGACCGGCAACGTCGCCAGCATTGATGACCTGACCGACCAGTTGGAAAACCTCGACGCGGACGACGACGATCTGCCCACCATTGGGGGCAGCGACGAATCTGAAAAAATAGGTGGCAAGGTCAAGATCAGTCTCGCCGACATGGACTTGCCTTCTTGGGAGCACGAGTTGAAGGTCGATCTGGAAATCATTGATGCCTTGCTGGCGTCGATGAACAAGATCACGCCTGCCGATGACGCCAAGCTGCAGCACCTGAAGGCACTGGTTCTCGAGAAGATCGCAGCACCGCTGAATCCCGGCAACAAGAAGGTGCTGATCTTCACCGCCTTCGCCGACACCGCTGACTATCTGTATGCCAATTTGGCTCCGGAGTTACTGGCCACACAGACCCTGCACAGCGCGCAAGTCACCGGCAAAGGTGCGCCGAAGTCCACGCTCAAGAAGAGCTACGACTTCCAGGAACTGCTCACCCTCTTCTCGCCGCGTTCGAAGGAGAAAGCCATCGTGCTGCCCAACGAAGCGGCAGAGATTGACTTGCTGATCGGCACCGATTGCATCTCTGAAGGCCAGAACCTGCAGGACTGCGACTACCTCATCAACTACGACATCCACTGGAACCCCGTGCGCATCATCCAGCGCTTCGGCCGTGTGGATCGCATCGGCTCGCCCAACAGCAACATCCAGCTGGTCAACTACTGGCCAGACATCTCGCTCGACGAGTACATCAACCTCAAGGAGCGGGTTGAGAGTCGAATGATGATTGCCGACGTCACGGCCACCGGCGATGACAACGTGCTGAGCGCCCAAGCCAACGACGTGTCTTATCGCAAGGAGCAACTGCGACGCCTGCAAGAGGAAGTGATTGAGCTGGAGGACCTGAAGACCGGTGTGTCGATCACTGACCTCGGGCTCAATGACTTCCGCATGGACTTGCTCAACTATGTGAAGGCCAATGGCGAATTGAGCAACGTGCCAAGCGGGATGCACGCCGTAGTGCCTGCCAAGCCGGAGTTGGGCCTGCGCCCGGGCGTGATCTTCACGTTGCGTAACCGCAATCCAAGCGTCAACGTCAGCCAGCACAACCGGCTGCACCCTTACTACCTCGTCTACATCAACCGCGAGGGTGAAGTCATTCACGACCACACCGAGGTCAAGCGCTTGCTGGATCTGGTGCGCAGTTGCTGCAAGGGGCAAGCCCAGCCTATTCCGGATGCCTGTCGCCTGTTCAACAAGGAAACGGCCGATGGCCGCAAGATGCAGGTGTATTCGGACCTGCTTGGCAAGACCATTCGCTCCATGATCGAGGTGAAGGAAGAGAAGGATCTGGACAGCCTGTTCAGCGGCGGCAAGACCACCGCACTGGTCAATACCATCGCTGGGCTGGACGACTTCGAACTGATCACCTTCCTCGTGATTCAGGAGGTCGGATGAGTCTGCCCGCCCGATTCGAGTCGAATGCCGCGTTCATCAATTACCCGAAGCAAGCCGCTTTTGGCCGCACCCTGCCAAAGAACAAGATCTACGAACACAGCGGTGCCAATACGAGGCTGAAGGACTTGTTCGTCGAGCAGGTGGAGCAGATCGTCTGGCAATACAAGTTGGCACCAGAAACGATCAACCTGCCCGCCAAGCCGGGAGTGCCAGAGCTTCAGATCTTCTCGATCCAGCTCAAGACGTCGGAGCTGAATCTGGACGTTTTGCGCTGCATCGATGGCGCGGTGCAGTTTCCCATCATCTTCGAGCTGAGCTTTGATGGCCGAACACAGGTGATTGCCGCGTACAAGCGCCCGAACGAGTCAGACGCCAGCCGTTGGGGCTTGAGCGACTACTTTGCGACAGCCTGGTTGCCGAGTGACTGTGAGCGCGCCGCCATGCCCTTGGCACTCGACTTGGGCGGCTTGTATGAGCAGACGCTTCATCGCCTGATCCCCACGCCCGCGCGCCCACAAGAAAGCCTCGCTGACTTGGTCACCCGCGTTGAACAGGTTGCAGTCAAGCAGCGTGAGGTCGAGAAAGCTGCCGGCAGACTTGCCAAAGAAAAACAATTCAACCGCAAGGTAGAGATCAACGCGCACTTGAGACAGCTTAAAAACGAACTTGAAGAGCTTCGGGGGAAATAAGCATGCATGAAATCATCTGCCCTCATTGCGGCAAGGCTTTCAAGATCGATGAAGCTGGTTACGCAGACATTCTGAAACAGGTTCGTGATGCTGATTTCGAGAAGCAGCTGCACGAGCGTCTTGAACTGGCCGAACAGGACAAGCGCAATGCCGTCGAGCTGGCCCAAGCCAAAGCCTCTAGCGAGTTACAAAAGGCTGCTTCTGCCAAGGATGCTGAAATTCAGGAGTTGAAGGCCAAGCTCGAAGCTGGTGAGGTTGAGCGGAAGCTGGCAGTTAGCGAAGCTCTGAGTGCCGTGGAAAGAGACCGCGTCTCGCTGGCAGCAGCATTAGAGAAGGCGAAGCAAGAGAAAGAAGCTGCGTCCCAGCTGGCCGAGGCCAAACTTCTGAACGAATTGCAAAAGGCTGCAGCCACTAAGGATGCAGAGATCCAGAACCTGAAGGCCAAGATTGACGCAGGTGAGGTCGCGAAAAAGCTCGCTATTACCGAGGCAGTCGGTGTGGTAGTGAAAGAGCGGGACGAGCTGAAGAATGGACTTGATCGGGCGGCACTCGAAAAGCAGCTCGCCGAAACCGCGCTCAAAGACAAGTACGAAACGCAGCTCAAGGATCGCGATGGTGAGATCGTTCGCCTGCGGGACATGAAGGCGCGGCTGTCGACCAAGATGATTGGCGAAACCCTTGAGCAACACTGCGAGATCAAGTTCAACCGCCTGCGGGCAACCGCGTTTCCGAAGGCATACTTCGAGAAGGACAACGACGCGCGCACCGGCAGCAAGGGCGACTACATCTTCCGTGACATGGATGATGCAGGCACCGAGATCGTCTCGATCATGTTCGAGATGAAGAACGAAGGTGACGAAACAGCCACCAAGAAGAAAAACGAAGACTTCTTCAAGGAGCTCGACAAGGACCGTACCGAAAAAGGCTGCGAATACGCAGTGCTGGTCTCCCTGCTTGAGCCCGACAGTGAACTCTACAACTCGGGCATCGTTGATGTATTCCACCGCTATCCGAAGATGTACGTCGTCCGGCCGCAGTTCTTCATCCCTATCATCACACTACTACGCAATGCGGCGATGAAATCACTTCAATACAAGTCCGAGTTGGCACTGGTGAAGGCACAGAACATCGACATCACACACTTCGAAACCCAGCTCGACGACTTCAAGACCGCATTCGGGCGCAACTGGCGTCTAGCTTCGGACGGCTTTGAAGAAGCGGTCAAACGCATCGACGAAGCTATCAAGGATCTGGAAAAGACCAAAGAAGCGCTACACAAGTCGGCCAACAATCTACGGCTTGCCAACGACAAGGCTGAAGACCTAACGGTCAAGCGGCTCACACGTGGCAATCCGACGATGGCTGCGAAGTTTTCCGAGCTCAAACACCAAGACAATTCTGACGCCGAATAAGGCCAATCCAAATAGAACAGCCACGCAAAATCGCGGCGACCAGAGGAAAAGAACATGGAAAGACTAAAAATGCATTCACCCAATCTCACGCAGGACAACATCGCCCGTATTCGTGATCTGTTTCCAGGCTGCGTCACCGAAGCTAAGGGCGAGGACGGCAGCGTGAAGTTGGCCGTGGATTTTGACCAGTTGCGGCAAGAGTTGGCCGAGTCGATTGTGGAAGGGCCGCAAGAGCGCTACCACCTGAACTGGCCAGGAAAGCGCGAAGCCTTGCTCGCGGCCAATGCGCCGATTGCCAAAACGCTGCGTCCTTGCCGCGATGAAAGCGTGGACTTTGACACCACGAAGAACCTGTTCATCGAGGGCGACAACCTCGACGCGCTAAAGCTGCTGCAGGAGACCTACCTCGGTAAGGTCAAGATGATCTATATCGACCCGCCGTACAACACCGGAAATGATTTTATTTACGAAGATGACTTCTCGGTAACGACCGATGAGTTTCTAAAGCGATCCAATCAAAAGGACGAATCAGGAAACCGACTTGTGGCCAATACCATGTCCAATGGACGATTCCATTCAGATTGGCTTTCAATGATGTATCCGCGACTTAAGCTGGCATCAAGATTATTGCGCGACGACGGCATTGTGTTCGTACATATTGACGACAACGAAGTGGATTCGCTCGGAAAGTTGTGCACTGAGGTGTTCGGTGAGGACAACTTTATAAATATTATTACGGTCAAGACCAAGGTCGGCGGAGTTTCCGGAAGCTCAGAGGGAAAGAGTCTTAAAGACACCACTGAATTTATCTGGGCATTCGCTAAGAACAAAGAAAATTTACAGCTGAATCCGGTCTATATAAAGACGAAGCTATCGGACCGGATTCGCGCCTACGAGCAAGAAGGAAAAAGTTGGAAGTACACCTCCATCATTACGAAGTTGGCCGAAAAATTCCTGATCAAAGAGGATGTGGCTCGGGGCGTGCGATTCTTCGGCTACAAAACTCTTGAAACGATGTCGATCCAAGCCTTCGCCAGAGAAAACAAGCTCACGGAGGATGCAGTCTACGATCAGTTCGCAGACAAAATATTTCAAACAACCAATGCGCAGAGTAGCGTCAGACTAACTACCATGAGAGAAACGGCTAACATTGATGTGCCAATGGTCGGCTGCGAATATAAGCCGATTAAAGGAAGAAATGAAGGTTCAGTAATCGAAGTTCTCTACAAGGGAGAGCAGAGGCGCATGATGATGTTCCTCTCTGATGCTGTACAAAGAATTGATGGCTCATACTACTATCTAGATAAAGTAAGTTCATTGTGGGACGACATCGAATACAACAATCTCACAAAAGAAGGTGATATTGAGTTCCCCAACGGTAAGAAGCCAATAAGACTTCTCCAGCGAATTATTGCGCTTACGACCACAGACGATGATCTGATCCTCGATTTCTTTGCGGGGAGTGGGAGCACTGCACATGCTGTGATGCAGCAGAACGCTGAAGACGGCAGCAATCGCCGCTTCATCCTGATTCAGTTGCCAGAAAAATGTGATCAAGAGGAATTTTCCAAGATCTCAGACATCAGTAAAGAGCGATTGAGGCGTGCAGGAAAGCAGGTGCTAGAAGAAACATGCAAAGAGGGCTGGCGCCAGGATGTTGGTTTTCGTGCCATGCAGGTTGATACGTCAAACATGGCCGACGTCTACTACGCGCCCGATGCGCTGGACAAGGCCAAGTTCGACCTGTTCGTCGATAACATCAAGCCCGACCGCACACCCGATGACCTGTTGTTCCAAGTGATGCTGGATTGGGGCGTCAATCTGGCGCTGCCCATTACCAAACAGTCGATTCAAGGCAAGGATGTGTTCTTTGTCGATGGCAATGCGCTTGCCGCATGCTTCGATGCCAGCGGCAGCATCGACGAAGCCTTTGTGAAGGAACTGGCCAAGCATCAGCCGCTGCGCGTGGTGTTCCGCGATGCGGGCTACAAGAACAGCGCGGTCAAGATCAACGTCGAGCAGATTTTCAAGCTCTTGTCGCCCGCCACCGAAGTGAAATGCATCTGAGGGGCGCGTGATGAAACTCAAATTCAAAACGCAGGCTTATCAGACAGCGGCGGTGCAAGCCGTGGTCGACTGCTTCAAAGGGCAGCCGCCCGCCACGGCGGAGGCCATCAGCTATCGCATCGATCCGGGTAAGGCCAGGAAAGGCGTCGAGGATCTGTTTGCTGAGGGCGGGTTCAAGAACGCCGACCTGAAGCTGACCGATATCGCACTGCTGGGGAACATCACCCAGGTTCAGCATCAACAGAACTTGCCCCAGTCGTCCGAACTGGTGAAGACCAAGGTCAGCAGGGTCAATCTTGATGTCGAGATGGAAACCGGCACCGGCAAGACGTATTGCTACATCAAGACCATTTTCGAGCTGAACAAGCAGTACGGCTGGAGCAAGTTCATCATCGTGGTGCCGAGCATTGCCATTCGTGAGGGTGTGGCCAAGTCGCTGGAGATCACGGCAGAGCATTTTCTGGAGACCTACCACAAGAAGGCGCGCTTCTTCATTTACAACTCCAAGCAGTTGCACCACCTGGAGAGCTTTTCGTCGGACGCGGGTATCAACGTGATGGTGATCAACGTGCAGGCGTTTGCTGCCCGTGGCGCTGACAACCGGCGCATCTATGACGTGTTGGACGACTTCCAGTCTCGCCGACCTATTGATGTGATCAGCGCTAACCGCCCGATCCTGATCCTGGACGAGCCGCAAAAGATGGAAGGCGCCGCCACGCTGAAGTCCTTGGAGGAATTCAAGGCGCTGATGGTGCTGCGCTACTCGGCCACCCACAAAACCACGCACAACAAGATTCACCGGCTGGACGCGCTGGATGCCTACAACCAGAAGTTGGTGAAGAAGATTGCCGTGCGCGGCATCTCGGTGAAGGGTCTGGCGGGAACCAATGCCTATTTATACCTGCAATCCATCGAAATTTCGAGCAAGGCGCCTGTGGCGCGTGTTGAGTTCGAGCAGAAGCTGAAAAGCGGCGAGATCAAGCGCGTGGTGCGCAAGCTTTCCAAGGGTGACAACCTCTTCTCCGACGGTTTTTCAAACGAGCTGGATCAGTACCGTGGGTTTGTGGTCGCGGACATCAACGCAAACACCGACACCTTGAGCTTCACCAACGGCGTTGAGCTTTTTGTTGGCGAAGCCACAGGGGACGTGAACGAAGCGTCGCTGCGTCGCATCCAGATTCGGGAGGCGATCAAGGCGCACTTCGACAAGGAACAGGCGCTGTTTCAGCAAGACATCAAGGTCTTGACCTTGTTCTTCATCGATGAAGTAGTCAAGTACCGCGACTACTCGGTAGCGGACGAGAAAGGTGACTACGCGCGGATCTTTGAAGAGGAATACAGCCAGTACCTGAACGAGGTGCTGGATCTGGATGAAACGCAGTACATCAAGTACCTGAAGGGCATTGCGGCGGAAAAAACGCACAGCGGGTATTTCTCCATCGACAAGAAGACCAAGCGCGACGTGGACCCGAGCATTGCCAAGACTGGTGAAAACAAAGGCTTGTCCGACGATGTGGATGCCTATGACCTGATTCTGCGAAAGAAGGAGCAACTTCTCAAATTCGAAGAGCCGGTACGTTTCATCTTCTCGCACTCGGCCCTGCGCGAAGGCTGGGACAACCCCAATGTCTTCGTGATCTGCTTCCTGAAGCATCCCGACTACAACAACGAGGTGACACGCCGACAAGAGGTCGGTCGTGGTCTGCGCTTGTCAGTCAACCAGCTCGGCGACCGGGTGGATCATCCGGCCATCGTCCATGACGTCAACGTGCTGACCGTGGTGGCGAGCGAAAGCTTCAAGGAGTTCGTCACTGCGCTGCAGAAAGATATCAGCGACTCCTTGTCTGCCCGCCCCAAGGTGGCCAACGAGGCCTACTTCACCGGCAAGGTGCTCAAGACGCCCACCGGCAATGTCGAGGTCACGCCGCAACTGGCCAAGCAGATCTACAAGTACCTGCTCAAGAACGACTACAGCGACGATACCGACCGCATCACGGGCACGTACCACGAGGCCAAGAAGGAAGGCACCCTGGCACCGTTGCCCCCGGAACTGCAGGCTCATGCTGAACAGGTGTACCAACTGATCGACAGCGTCTTCAGCGACAACCAGATGTTTGAGATTG
Source organism: Leeia aquatica (assembly GCF_012641365.1). Taxonomy (NCBI): domain Bacteria; kingdom Pseudomonadati; phylum Pseudomonadota; class Betaproteobacteria; order Neisseriales; family Leeiaceae; genus Leeia; species Leeia aquatica. Next base: position 129,179 of record NZ_JABAIM010000001.1, on the reverse strand, counting down.
GCGATGACCGTCGCCCCAAGAAAAATCCGCTCAACAGCAACTTCAACAAACAGGAGTTCAAGGAGCTGTGGAACCGGATCAATCGCAAGGCGGCTTACAGCGTTGACTTTGATTCAGCAGAGTTGGTGAAGAAGGCCGTTGCCGAACTGGACAAGAGCCTTCGCGTGACGCCGTTGCAGTACACGATTCAAACCGGCGAGCAGGCTGCCCAGGTGACCTACGACGGGCTGAAAGATGGCGAAGCATTTGTGCTCAAGGCCACTGAAACCGAGAAGAACGTGCCTTCGATTCACTCGGCAGTGAAGTACGACCTCATCGGCAAGATCGCTGAAGGCACGCAACTGACGCGACGCACGACGGCAGACATCCTGAAAGGAATCAGCGTCGCAGTGTTTGCACAGTTCCGCACCAATCCCGAGAGCTTCATCGCCGAAGCCGTGCGGCTGATCAACGAGCAGAAGGCAACGATGATCATCGAACACTTGGCCTACGACCCGGTCGAGGACAAATTCGATATCGACATCTTCACGGCAGGTCAGACCAAGCAGGACTTCAGCAAGGCCGGTGACAAGCTCAGGCGACACATCTACGACTATGTGATCACGGACTCCGGCATCGAGCGCAAGTTCGTCGAGACGCTCGACACCTGCACTGATGTGGTCGTGTACGCCAAGTTACCCCGTGGCTTCCTGATCCCGACGCCAGTGGGTGACTACAACCCGGACTGGGCAATTTCGTTCAAAGAGGGTGCTGTCAAGCATGTCTATTTCGTGGCGGAGACCAAGGGGTCAATGTCAACGATGCAGCTGACGAAGATCGAGGAAACCAAGATCGAATGCGCCCGCAAGTTTTTCAATGAAATCAACCGGAAGTACGCTCCAGAAAACGTCAAGTACGACGTGGTGAAAAGCTTCGACAAGTTGATGGATCTGGTGAATGATGAGTCTGTGCCGCATTTAGCACCTCCTGTCTAATGAACCAACCCGGAAGTTGATGTGCATAACATTGAGATTGAATCAGCATTGAAGTTAATTTCTGCCAATCTTCCGGTAGATTGGCTAAAAAATGAGATTCTTTACAGATCGTTTGATGGTGCTATTGATTTAACTGAGCGATATCAAAAAAACAACAGCGATGACTGGGAAGCCTTTGATGCTGGTGGATTTGACCTAATGGATATTCTTGACAGGCATCGGGATGAATCAGGCGACCACGGCACCGAGAAATGGACTCAGATCCGTCTGTCCATGAGGAAAGGAGCTCTCCCAGAGGTCACTTACGGATATGGAGACCCAAAGATTTTGTACTAATCAAACACCACCTATGAATCGGTGGCACTTGAACTATGATGACGTCAGGAGAACAGGGGCGCATGCCTGCCAAACTCACTACTGTCCGGCTCCAAGCCCGAATCAGCACCGGTCTTCATACGATGCTAAAGCGGGCGGCCGAGCTTCAAGGGCTCACTATCAACGATTTCATAGTAGCTGCCGTACATGACGCAGCAAAGAACGCTATCGAGCACACTGATATCATCCGACTTTCCCTTGCAGATCAGCTGTGTTTTGCACAAGCCCTGCTGTCGCCTCCAGATCAGGCCGGGCCACTGCGGCATGCCTTGGTCTGTCGTGATAAATTATTAAGCAATGAATGAGCTGCGACCGCCTCAATGTGCATGCGCTGGGGTAGAAGACTGTGCGCCCAAAATTTCAATGCACACTAGCGAGGCCGCTCGTTACAACCATGTTGCTGGTGATCAATCCTAAAGCCTTCGCAGGAAAGTTCCGACAGTCCAGTGGGACAGACCGATGTTCCAGCAATCACCATGGGCGATCGCCAGCAAGACATTCAAAATAACGCCCCACCCAACGGCTGGGGTAAGCGTTTTTTTGTCCAGCGTGGCACGTTTGCAGTGTTGCATAGGTGATGGCATCTTGGTGATTGCTGTTGCGCTCTTATCTTGATTGCGTGCAACAAAGAGGTGTGGTGTTACCTTGCAACGGCAATCGTGCACGAATCGACCTGTGAATTTCAATTCTACGCACGATACCGAGCGCAACACAATCCAAAACTACCTAGATCGCGAAAATGGCACTTTTTATGGTGTTGCATGCTTGCTCCAACTTTCCTATAACTACCACATCATCATGCGTCATCTATCGTCAACCACCCAAACCTGCACAATGTCACCATGTTCCAGCAGCACACCATAGCCTTCAGGCAAGATCAAAGCCGGAGCCAGATGGGGATAAGCACGTAGCAACTGCCAGATGGGTAATAATTCGTGCTGTACCATGCGGCCAGGGTCGTTTGAAGCCAGGGAAACTGACCAACCGGAATCCGGCATCCAGACTTCGGGCTCGAAGCGCTGTAAAAACAGCTTGTCTGCCGCGAGGCAACCCGTTTCTACCAGTACGGTTTCATCATACGCCGTCCACTCTGGCTTCACCCCCATCTGCTCGGCCAAAGCCAACTGCTCGCTGTACACCTCAAGCGTCTGACAAATACTTGGCACGATGCCTTGTGCAGGATCCCCATCAAAGTCAGGCTCGCCGAGCTGCAGTATGCCATCGGCTTGCTGGACCAGGATCAGTTCGGACCAGCCGAAGCGGATGCGATCTCCCTCCCTGAGTGCGCCGGTGTGCTGGTGATGCTGCCGCAGTGTGCTCAACACGGCGGGTAGCAGACCAGCTTGAGCTGCATTTGCTGATACGGTCACATGGTATGACCCCAGCTGCCATTGCTGGGTGATGGATGCGGCCATTCGGTATACCTCTGTTGCGCGCTCTGCCTATGGCAGCGGAAATACGTCTAAAGGTCAAGTCGGGCAAAACCCAGCCACCCGGACTAGTTCTTTTGATCGCCCACGCTAGCCCGTCTGGTGAATGGGCGGTCTGACAGCAGCTCGCTAAGCTGGCAACACGTCATTAAAGCGAGATGCATCATGAGCCGTGACCCTGCAGGCGGCAATGGCCGCGCCCTTTCCGTGCTGGTTTCCAGCACCTTTGCCTTCACCATCTGCTTTGCTGTCTGGATGATGTTTGCGGTGATGGGGATTCCCATCAAGAAGCAGTTGAACCTGAGCGAAACCCAGTTTGGCTTGCTGGCGGCCATGCCGGTACTGACCGGCTCGCTGGTACGGGTACCGCTGGGTATCTGGACGGACCGCTTTGGTGGCCGAATCGTGTTCTTCATCCTGATGCTCTCTACCGTGATCCCCATCTGGTTGATGAGCTATGCCACCGAGTACTGGCATTTCCTGGTGCTGGCGCTGTTTGTCGGGCTGGCGGGTGGTTCCTTCTCGGTCGGCACGCCGTATGTGGCCCGCTGGTTCCCAGCCAACCGCAAAGGGTTTGCCATGGGCGTGTTTGGCGCAGGCAACTCGGGTTCGGCGCTCACCAAGTTCGTCGCCCCGGCGCTGATTGCTGCAGCAGGCAGCTGGGTGATTGTACCCAAGGTCTACGCCGTCGCCATGCTGGTAACCGCCATCCTGTTCTGGGTATTTTCAGCCACCAATCCGGCACACAACGTGCCCTCTACCGTCGGCTTCATGGAACAGCTGCGCATGTTGAAAGACCCGCGTGTGTGGCGCTATTGCCAGTATTACTCGGTGGTATTCGGCGGCTATGTCGCGCTGGCACTGTGGATGACCAAGTACTACATCGGCGAATACGGTTTTGACATGAAGCTGGCTGCCCTGCTCGCCGCCTGCTTCTCGTTGCCGGGCGGGGTGTTGCGCGCCATCGGCGGCTGGATTTCCGACCGCCAGGGTGCTTACAAGACCACCTGGTGGGTGATGTGGGTGTGCTGGGTGGCTTTCTTCCTGCTCAGCTACCCGCAAACCAATTTCACCATCACCACGGTCAACGGCCCGCAGACCTTCCACATCGGCCTGAGCCCCACCCTGTTCACGCTGCTGCTGTTTGTGGTCGGCATCGCCACTGCCATCGGTAAAGCCTCGGTGTTCAAGTTCATTGCGGATGACTTCTCCGACAACATCGGCGCGGTGTCCGGCATCGTCGGCCTGGCAGGCGGCCTCGGTGGTTTCCTGCTGCCAATCCTGTTCGGCATGGCACTGGACCTGACCGGCGTACGCACCAGCTGCTTCATGTTGCTGTACGGCACTGTGTGTGTGTCCCTGATCTGGATGCACTTCAGCTTCCGTGCCGAGAGTGTGGCCGAAGGTCAGAAAGCCCTGGCCAGCAAGGCCGCCTGAGCTGCTTTTACAGAATCCGGGCGCTGCGGCGCCCATCCCTGGGAGTAATGCATCATGTCCAGCCATGTACTGAAACGCTGGGAACCGGAAAATCCGGCCTTCTGGTCAGAAAACGGTTCCCGCATCGCCAACCGTAACCTGTGGATCTCCATTCCCGCGCTGATGCTGGCTTTCAGCATCTGGATGCTGTGGAGTGTGGTGGTGGTCAATCTGGATAAAGCCGGGTTCCAGCTGTCCAAGAACCAGATGTTCTGGCTGACGGCCTTGCCCGCGCTGTCTGGCGCTACTTTGCGCATTTTCTACAGCTTTCTGGTACCCATCTTCGGTGGCCGCAAGTGGACGGCCATTTCAACCGCCAGCTTGCTGATTCCCGCACTTGGCATGGGCTTTGCGCTGCGCGACCCCTCCACCAGCTACCCTACCCTGCTGCTGCTGGCCCTGCTGTGCGGTCTGGGCGGTGGTAACTTCAGCTCCAGCATGTCCAATATCAGCTTCTTTTTCCCCAAGGCCAAGAAAGGTTTGGCCACCGGGCTGAATGCCGGGATCGGCAATCTGGGCGTGAGCCTGGTGCAGTTTGTGGTGCCAATGGTGATTGCCTCGGCCATGCTGGGCAGCGTGGGTGGCGAGGGTCACACATTCATCAAGGACGGCGTTGAAAAGCACATCTGGCTGCAAAATGCCGGCTTCATCTGGGTACCGTTCATCATTCTGGCCACGCTGGCAGCCTGGTTTGGCATGAATGACATCGCCGATGCCCGCGCCTCTTTTGCCGACCAAGCCGTGATCTTCAAGCGCAAGCACAACTGGTTGATGTGCTGGCTGTACATCGGCACCTTTGGCTCTTTCATCGGCTTCTCGGCCGGGCTCGCCATGCTGACCAAGTCACAGTTCCCCGGCATCAACCCCACCACCTATGCCTTCCTTGGCCCACTGGTAGGTGCCTTGTTGCGTCCGCTGGGTGGTTGGCTGTCGGACAAAATCGGCGGCGCCATCGTTACCCTGTTCACCTTCATCGGCATGACACTGGCCGTCTTCGGCGTCATGCACTACCTGCCGCATGGCGGCGTGGGGGGCGACTTCTACGGCTTCCTCAGCATGTTCATCGTACTGTTCGCCCTCACCGGCATTGGTAACGGCTCCACCTTCCGCATGATCCCGGTGATCTTCCTGACCGAGCGGCAGCGCGCCGCTGCCGGCAAGGGGGAACAGGCCGAGAAGCAGGCGCTGGCCGAAGGCGGCAAGGAGGCGGCTGCGGTGCTCGGCTTCTCCGGTGCCATCGGTGCGTATGGTGGCTTCTTTATCCCGAAGAGTTTTGGCACCTCGCTGGAGCTGACCAACTCGGTAGACGCTGCCCTGTACTGCTTCATTGCCTTCTATGTGAGCTGCATGGTGCTTACTTGGTGGTTCTATGCGCGCAAGGGCGCCGAGATGCCCTGCTGATCAATACCTGCACACCCGGCTACTAGCCGGGTGTGCGCTTTCCGGGGTACTACCCGGAAGAACTAGTCCTTGTGCAGCCCACCTCCCCGCCAACCGATGAATGGTCAGCACGCACCTCAACAGCGACACTGACAGCATCACCCCGGCTGCGCCGGACCCACACTGGAGAAGCACGATGAGCCACTTTCTGGACCGTTTGAAGTTCATGACACGGGTCAAATCGACCTTTGCCGATGGACACGGGGCGGTGGTCGATGAAGACCGCCAATGGGAAAACGCCTACCGTAGCCGCTGGCAGCACGACAAAACGGTGCGCTCGACCCACGGCGTCAACTGTACCGGTTCCTGCAGCTGGAAAATCTACGTCAAGAACGGCCTGATCACCTGGGAAACCCAGCAGACCGATTACCCGCGTACCCGCCCTGACCTGCCCAATCACGAGCCACGAGGCTGTCCACGCGGCGCCTCGTACAGCTGGTATGTGTATTCGGCACAGCGAGTGAAGTACCCGATGATCCGTGGCCGCCTGATGGAGATGTGGCGCGAAGCCCGCCAGACCATGGACCCGATTGCCGCCTGGGAATCCATCAGCCAGGACCCGGAAAAGGCGCGGCGCTACAAGAGCGTGCGCGGTCAAGGTGGTTTCGTGCGGGCAGACTGGGATACCGCAACCGAGATCATCGCCGCCGCCAATGCCTTAACCATCCAGAAATACGGCCCGGACCGCATCATCGGCTTCTCGCCGATTCCGGCCATGTCGATGGTGTCCTACGCCGCCGGAGCCCGTTACCTCAGCCTGCTGGGCGGTGCCTGTCTCAGCTTCTATGACTGGTATTGCGACCTGCCACCGGCCAGCCCGCAAATCTGGGGCGAACAGACCGATGTGCCAGAATCCGCCGACTGGTACAACTCCACCTACCTGATGGTATGGGGCTCCAATGTGCCGATGACCCGCACACCGGATGCCCACTTCTACACCGAAGTCCGCTACAAAGGCACCAAGACGGTGGCCGTATCGAGCGACTTTGGCGAAATGGCCAAGTTCGGCGACATCTGGCTGGCACCGAAGCAAGGCACCGATGCCGCACTGGCACTGGCCATGGGTCATGTGGTGATGACCGAGTTCCACCACGCTGGCAAGTCAGACTACTTCCGCGACTACGTCAAGCAATACACCGACATGCCGATGCTGGTGCAACTGCGCGAGCACAACGGCAGCCTGGTACCGGACCATTTCCTGCGTGCCTCGCAGCTGGCCGGTAATCATGGTGAAGCCAATAACCCGGACTGGAAAACCCTGCTGATCGACGCCGACAGTGGCGAACTGGTGGTACCCAACGGCACGGTCGGTTTCCGCTGGGGTGAGGACAAGGCAGAAACCGGCAAGACCGGACGCTGGAACTTGGAAATGAAGGACGGCGGCAGCGGTCGCCCGGTCAATCCCGTGCTGAGTCTGCTGGGCCAGTGCGACGAAGTAGCAGGCGTCGGCTTCGCCTGCTTTGGCCGCGATGAAGACAGCCTGCTGGAACGGCAAGTGCCAGTGAAGCGGCTGACTCTGGCCGATGGCCGCGCCGTACGTGTAGCCACCGTGTATGACCTGCAAATGGCCAACTATGGTGTCGACCGTGGTCTGGGTGGTGACAATGTGGCCAGCAGCTATGATGCCGATGTGCCCTACACCCCGGCCTGGCAGGAGCAACATACTGGTGTGAAGCGTGAGCTGGTGATCCAGGTGGCGCGCGAGTTCGCCCAGAATGCCCATGACACCCGTGGCAAGAGCATGGTGATTGTCGGCGCGGCGCTGAACCACTGGTACCACATGGACATGACCTATCGCGGCATCATCAACCTGCTGATGATGTGCGGTTGCGTCGGTCAGAGTGGTGGCGGCTGGGCGCACTATGTGGGTCAGGAAAAGCTGCGTCCGCAGTTCGGCTGGGCACCGCTGGCCTTTGCGCTGGACTGGCAACGTCCGCCGCGCCAGATGAACGGCACCAGCTTCTTCTATGCCCACACCAGCCAGTGGCGGCATGAAAAACTGCATCTGGATGAAATTCTCGGACCGGCAGCCGACCGTGCCCGCTATGGCCACCTGAGCCTGATCGACCTCAACGCCAAGTCGGAGCGCCTGGGCTGGCTGCCATCCGCCCCGCAGCTGCAAACCAACCCGCTGGACCTCACGGCAGCGGCAGAAGCAGCTGGTAAGGACCCGATTGCCTACGCCGTTGAGCAGCTCAAGCAAGGCGAGCTGCACATGAGCTGTGAGGACCCGGATAACCCGGCCAACTTCCCGCGCAATATGTTTGTCTGGCGCTCAAACATCCTTGGCAGCTCCGGCAAGGGCCATGAGTATTTCCTCAAGTACCTGCTGGGTACCCAGAACGCGCTGTTTGACGACGAGCGTGATGCCATCCGCCCCGGCGAGGTCACCTTCCGCGAGCAAGCGGCCGAAGGCAAGCTGGACCTGCTGACGGTGCTGGACTTCCGCATGAGCACCACCTGCCTGTATGGCGACATCGTACTGCCAACCGCCACTTGGTACGAAAAGGACGACCTCAACACCTCGGACATGCACCCCTTCATCCACCCCTTGAGTGAGGCGGTGCAGCCGCTGTGGGAAAGCAAGACCGACTGGGAAATCTACAAGCTGCTGGCGAAGAAGTTTACCGACATTGGCGGACCCTACCTCGGCACCCGCAAAGATCTGGTCTTGACCCCGCTGATGCACGACACCCCGGGCGAACTGGGCCAGCCGCTGGAGCCGAAGGACTGGAAACATGGTGAATGTGACCTGATTCCTGGCAAAACCGCACCGACCATGACGGTGGTCGAGCGTAACTACAACGACATCTACAAGAAATTCACCTCAGTTGGGCCGCTGCTGGACAAGCTGGGCAATGGCGGCAAGGGCATCAACTGGAACACCGAGCATGAAGTGCATGAGCTGGCAGGCCTTACCCGTACGGTCAGCGAGCCGGGCATCAGCCAGGGTCGTCCACGGCTGGAAACCGCCATCGACGCCGCCGAAATGATCCTGACCTTTGCGCCAGAAACCAACGGCCATGTGGCGGTGAAAGCCTGGCAGGCGCTCTCAAAGGTGACGGGCCGCGATCACAGCCACCTGGCAGTAGGCCGCGAGCACGACAAGATCCGCTTCCGTGATGTACAGGCGCAGCCGCGCAAGATCATCTCGGCCCCCACCTGGTCCGGGCTGGAAAGCGAAGAGGTCAGCTACAACGCGGGTTATACCAATGTGCACGAGCTGATTCCCTGGCGCACGCTGACCGGCCGGCAGCAGTTCTATCAGGACCACCGCTGGATGCTGGATTTTGGTGAAGGCTTCTGTGTGTACAAACCGGCCATCGACACCAAGACGGTGCAGCCGATGCTGGGGCGCAAGCCAAACGGCAACCATGAGCTGGTGCTGAACTGGATTACCCCGCACCAGAAATGGGGCATTCACAGTACCTACTCCGACAACCTGCGCATGCTCACGCTGTCACGCGGAGGCCCGCACGTGTGGATCTCGGAGCAGGAAGCACAGCAGGCCGGTATCCAGGACAACGACTGGGTAGAAGTATTCAACAGCAACGGCACCTTGACCGCGCGGGTGGTGGTGTCACAGCGGGTGCCAGTGGGCATGTGCCTGATGTATCACGCCCAGGAAAAGATCGTGAACGTACCGGGGGCGGAAACCAGCGGCAAGCGCGGGGGTATTCACAACTCGGTGACGCGCACCGTGCTGAAGCCCACCCACATGATCGGTGGCTATGCCCAGCAGGCATACGGGTTCAACTACTACGGCACAGTGGGCAGCAACCGCGATGAATTCGTGGTACTGCGCAAGATGAAGCAGGTAGCGTGGCTGGAAGGCCCGCGCACGGAAGAAGAAGGAGTCTGAACATGAAAATTCGTGCACAGGTCGGCATGGTGCTGAACCTCGACAAATGCATCGGCTGCCATACCTGCTCGGTCACCTGCAAGAACGTGTGGACCAGCCGCGACGGCGTGGAGTATGCCTGGTTCAACAATGTGGAAACCAAGCCCGGCATCGGCTACCCGAAGGAGTGGGAAAACCAGCAGAAATGGCAAGGTGGCTGGCAACGTAACGCCAGTGGCAAGCTGGAGCCGCGTCAGGGCGGCAAGCTGAAGATTCTGGCCAATCTGTTTGCCAATCCGAATCTGCCAGCCATTGACGACTACTACGAGCCCTTCACCTACGACTACGAGCACCTGCAGAAGGCCCCGCTCAGCCAGACGCCGCCCACCGCACGCCCGGTGTCGGTGATCACCGGCAAGAAGATGGAAAAGATCGAATGGGGCCCGAACTGGGAAGACGATCTCGGCGGCGAATTCAGCTCGCGCAGTCGTGATGCCCTGTTTGAAGGGGTGCAGAAGGAGATGTATTCGACCTTCGAAAACACCTTCATGATGTACCTGCCGCGCCTGTGCGAGCACTGCCTGAATCCGGCCTGTGTCGCCTCCTGCCCGTCCGGCTCCATCTACAAGCGCGAGGACGACGGCATTGTGCTGGTGGACCAGGACAAGTGCCGTGGCTGGCGCATGTGCATCTCCGGTTGCCCGTACAAGAAGATCTATTACAACTGGCAAAGCGGCAAGGCCGAAAAATGTACCTTCTGCTTCCCGCGACTGGAAGCGGGCCAGCCTACCGTCTGTTCGGAAACCTGTGTCGGGCGCATCCGCTATCTGGGTGTCCTGCTGTACGACGCCGACCTGATCGAGCAAGCGGCTGCAACTGCCAACGAGCAGGACTTGTACGAAGCTCAGCTCAAGTGCTTCCTTGACCCGAACTCGCAAGCGGTGATCGACGCCGCCCGCGAACAGGGTATTCCGGAAAGCTGGCTGGAAGCCGCCCGCAACTCGCCGGTCTACAAGATGGCGATGGAGTGGAAGGTCGCCTTCCCGCTGCACCCGGAATACCGCACGCTGCCGATGGTGTGGTACATCCCGCCCCTCTCGCCGATCCAGTCTGCGTTTGAATCTGGCCAGATGCCGCACACCACGCTGGGCGACAGCATCATTCCAGACGTGAAATCGCTGCGCATCCCGGTGCGCTACCTCGCCAACCTGCTCACCGCAGGCAAGGAGCAACCGGTGGTGGAGGCGCTGGAGCGGATGATCGCCATGCGTGCCTACAAACGCTCGCAAGTGGTGCATGGCAAGGGCGATGACAGCCTGCTGCAACACACCGGGCTGAATCCCGCCATGGTGGAGGACATGTACCAGATCATGGCGATTGCCAACTATGAAGACCGCTTTGTCATCCCCAGCAGCCATAAGGAACTGGTGGAAGACAGCTTTAATGACAAGGGCAGTTGCGGCTTCACCTTTGGCAACGGTTGCAGTGGTGGCACCTCGGAAGGTTCGCTGTTCGGCAAGAAGTCCAAAGGCAGCGTGATCTTTGTCGACATGCCGAAGTCACGCAAAAAAGCGGCGGCCGAGCAATGAGCGGCGGAAAGGAGCACACCATGTCCACACTATACCGCCTGCTCTCGGCGCTGCTCAGCTACCCGGAAGCCGATTTACTGGCCGCTCAGGACGAGTTTGCCGTGGCTTTGCAGGACATCCCGAATGCCCATCAGCAGCTGACGCCGCTGCTGGACTTCATGCGACAGCACTCACTGGTGGAACTGCAGGAAAACTATGTCGCCACCTTTGACCGCAACCCGGCACACGCCCTGCACCTGTTCGAGCATGTGCATGGCGAAAGTCGGGACCGCGGCCAGGCCATGGTCGACCTGCTGCAGGAGTACCAGCGGCATGGCGTGGAACCGGCAGGTGGCGAGCTGCCAGATCATGTGCCGCTGTTTCTGGAATTCCTCAGCCTGCTGCCCGCAGATGAGGCCGAAGCCTTGCTGGGCGACGCCATTCACGTTCTGGCCGCCATCGGTGACCGGCTGGCGCGCAATCTCAGCCCGTACGCCAGCATTTTTAGCGTGCTGCGTAGCCTGACTGCGGTGGTGCCCTTGCCACAAGCCGAGCCACCGGTGCGCGACATGGATGAAGCCCTGGAGCGTTTCGGTCCGGGCGCCGATGGCGTCGAGCCCTTGCTCAAACCGGCCATCGGTGGCACGCATACCGTGCAATTTCACCCGCGCGCGGCTGCGCACTGATTAAGGGGATAGATCATGTCTTATCTGAATGCCTTTCTGTACGGCATCTACCCGTACATCGCGCTGACCATCTTCCTGCTGGGCAGCCTCATCCGCTTTGAGCGCGAACAATACACCTGGAAGAGTGACAGCTCTCAGCTGCTGCACCGCGGGCAATTGCGCCTGGGCAACATACTGTTCCATCTGGGCATCATTGGTCTGTTCTTTGGTCACTTGGTCGGCCTGCTGACCCCGGTGGCGGTGTGGGACGCACTCGGCATCAGCCACAGCTTCAAGCAAGGTGTAGCCATGACTGCTGGCGGCCTGTTCGGCAGCCTGGGGCTGGTCGGTCTGCTGATCCTGATTCACCGCCGCATGAGCGACCCGCGCCTGGCCGCCATCACCCGCACCGGTGACAAGCTGCTGCTGGTGTGGATCCTGGTCACCCTCTGTCTGGGTCTGGCCACCATTGTGGAATCCGCCGGGCATATGGATGGCCACATGATGGTGCTGCTGATGACCTGGGCTCAGCACATTGTCACCTTCAAGGGCGATGCTGCTTTCTTTGTCAGTGGCGCACCGTGGCTGTTCAAGGCTCACCTGTTCATGGGCATGAGCTTGTTCGTGCTGTTCCCGTTTACCCGGCTGGTGCACGTGTGGAGCGGTTTCGCCTCCGTGACCTATCTGGGGCGCGCATGGCAACTGGTACGGCCCCGCTGATCAATTAAAGGAGAAAACCTGGTATGCGCAAGCAATGGGCATGGTTGTGTGGTTTGGGCATGTGGGTGCTTAGTCTGGCTCTGTATGCCGAAACCGTATCCATGGACCTGATCAACCTGGCGGGGCGGCAGCGTATGCTCAGCCAGCGTATGGTCAAGAATTATGCCCAGCTGGGGTTGGGCGTCATTCCCCAGTCGGCCCGCCAGCAAATGACGGAGGCTGAAAAGGATTTCAACCAAGCCCTGCAATTGCTGCGCAAGCTGACCGTCGCCTGGCCAGAGGCCAGCAAGCAAGTGGAGCGGATGGCCACCGACTGGCAGCGCGTACAACCCATGCTGGCGGCCACGCCAAGTGCAGCCATTGCGCTGCAACTGGATGAGCGGGTGGAGCTGTTGCTGGGGGATGCGCAGACCTTGACCGTGCAGTTGCAAGACCTGAGTGGCCAGTTAACCGGGAAATGGGTCAATCTGTCTGGTCGGACTCGCATGTTGTCTCAGCGCTTGGCCAAGAATGCCTTGCTGCGACAGTGGGGCATTCAAAGTCCAGCACGCGACAGCGCCATGCAGCAGACACGCAAGGAGATTCAACAAGCGCTGGAAAGCCTGCAAGCCGCGCCGGTCAATACGGAGGCCATCCGTCGGCAATTGCAGATGGCTCAACAGCAGTGGTTCTTTTTTGATGCCGCCCTCAAGACCGGCAATGCCGAGCACATTGCCACTACTAGTGAGCGACTGGTGGAAGTCATGGAAAACTGCACCCAACTTTACGCTGCCCTGAAATAAGGTGCAGTCCTGACCGGAGTGAAACAGTATGCCGATCTGTGTAAACCAGCATGAACTGACGGACGACGACGTGGCGAGGGAGATCGTCAACCATCAGCAACACCCCAATCCGACGCGGGCCGCCACTGAATCGCTGGTTATCCGCCATGTCCTGCTGGACGAAGCGGAGCGACTGGGGCTCCGTCAGGCGGATGATGAAGCCAGCATTGACGCCCTGCTGCAGTCGCAAGTGAGCCTGCCCACGGTGGATGACGATAGCTGCCAACGTCACTATCAGCAACACCCTGCCCGCTTTACCGTCGGGGAGCGGGTCGAAGTGTCGCATATCCTGTTCCAGGTCACGCCGGGCGTCAGCCTGCCTGCGCTACGCGCCCAGGCCGAAGCGGTGCTGCAGCAGCTGCAGCAAACACCAGAGCGCTTCGGTGAGCTGGCACAGCGTTATTCCAATTGTCCTTCCGCCGCTGTAGGTGGACAATTGGGACAGCTAGGACGGGGTGAGTGCGTACCTGAATTCGAACGGGCAGTCTTCAATATGCCCCCCGGCTTGTTGCCTCAATTGCTGGAAAGCCGTCATGGTCTGCATATCGTTTGGCTGGCACGGCGAATCAATGGGCATCTGCTGCCCTATGCGCATGTTGCCGAGCAGATCAAGGCCACCCTGCAAGCCTGGAATCAGGATATCGCCTGGCGCCAGTATGTGCACTTGCTGGTCGGCAAGGCCCGCATCAGCGGTATTGAGCTAACGATGTCTGACAGCCCGTTGGTGCAATAAGCCATGCGCGGGCTGCGCTCAGGCTTACCGATGCCTGGCTGGGCCGCCCAATGCCGTGCCTTCATGCTGGTCGCACTGGCGCTGTGCGGAACAGCATGGCTGGCACAGCATTGGCCCAGTATTCATCTGTTACCTGCCCTCGGAGCTTCATCTGTTTTGCTGGCTGCGCTGCCCGGCAGCCCGCTGTCACGCCCTTGGGCCCTGCTGGCCGGGAGCAGTATCTCTGCCTTGTTTGCCTTTGCCGTCCTGCAGGCGGGCTTGCCGCTGTACTGGTCCGCCCCGCTGGCCACAGCAGGGGCACTGCTGCTGATGTTTGCCCTGCGCTGCCTGCATCCACCCGGCGGGGCCATGGCGATATGGGTGCTGCTGCAGCCAAGCTTGACCATGCCGACGCTGCTGGTCGCCATGTTGCCCGGGCTATTGCTGCTACTGACCCTGTCCAGCCTGCAGCGTCGCGTGTCGCCTGTTGAGCCCGCTGGCCACCGCACGGCTGACCCGCTCCCCTCGCAGCGACTGCAAGCCAGTCTGACTGAGTGGCAGCAGGCTTTAGCGCAGCAAGACCAACTACTCGATGTCGCCCCGCAACAGCTGGTCCAGCTGGCCGCCAGCCTGCAACAGCAACAACTGCAGCACACACTGGCACAGCGCACGGTGGCAGACATCATGTCCCGCGATGTGATCAGCCTTGATTCGGCGCAGGATGGCGCAATGGCCTGGCGGATGCTGCAGCAGCATCGGGTCAAGCTGCTGCCCGTGGTCAGCAACGGGCAGGTACTGGGGGTGGTTTCGCTGGTGGACCTGCTGAAACGGCTGGGTTTGCATGCTGCATCCTGGCCTTCCGCACTGGCAGAACAGGCTCAGACCGTTTTGAGCGAACCGGTCGCCCGCTTGATGAGCCACCCCGCCCGAACAGTTCGGGCAAGCCAATCGCTCGCCGACCTGGTACCGCTCCTTTCCGACTGGGGGCTGCACCAGCTGCCGGTGGTGGATGATGCACAGCAGCTCACAGGCATGGTCACCCAGTCTGACCTGATCGCTGCGCTGGCATATGCCCTGACTCAGCCAGAAGGACTAGTCCGTCCTGCGAATGGTGAGCCCCACGCCTGACGCGCACAATGACAGCATGGTTCATTTTCCCGGAACACCGCCATGCACGATGTGCCAGCCACCGCGCAGTCTGCTACCCCGGCAGCACCCGGCCTGATCGACCCGTTTGGGCGGCAGATCACTTACCTGCGGGTGTCTGTCACTGATCGCTGTGACCTGCGTTGCACCTACTGCTTGCCCAAAGGCTTTAAAGGATTCGAGGAGCCCGCCAACTGGTTGCGTCATGATGAAATGGCCCGGCTGGTGGGCCTGTTTGTCGAGCTGGGGATCAGCAAGGTACGGTTGACGGGGGGTGAGCCACTGCTACGGCGCGGGCTGGCCGATCTGACCGGGCGGTTGTCTGCCCTGCCCGGCTTGCGTGACTTGTCGCTCTCCAGCAATGGCACCCAACTGGCGCAGCATGCCGCCGCCCTCAAGCAGGCGGGGGTACGCCGCCTGAACATCAGCCTGGATAGCCTCGACCCTGCCTGTTTTGCCCGCATCACCGGTCGAGACTGCCTGGCCTCGGTGCTGGATGGCCTCATGGCGGCCAAAGCGGTCGGGCTCACGCCGATCAAGCTCAATATGGTGGTCCAGCCCGAGGTCAATCAGCACGAAGTCGAGCACCTGCTCACCTTTGCCTTGGCGCAGGGTTTTGTGTTGCGCTTGATTGAGCCGATGCCGATGGGTGACACCGGGCGTGCCACGACCACGCTGAACCTGAGCCGCCTGGGGGCCGAGCTGGCGCGGCAGCATGGCCTGATGCCCCTGCTGGATGCTCAGGACAGCGGCCCGGCCCGCTACTGGACGACCGGCGACAACCGCGCCTGCTTCGGGGTGATCACCCCGATGTCCCAGCATTTTTGCGAGCGTTGCAACCGGGTTCGCCTGGGGGTGGATGGTACCCTGTACCTCTGCCTGGGGCAGGAGGATCAAGTGCCGCTCGGCCGCTGGCTACGTGAGGGGGCCAGTGATGACGAGCTGGTGGCCCGTATCCGCGCGGCCATCGCCCGCAAACCAGAACGGCATGATTTCCAGCAGCAGCCCGGCAAGATCATCCGCTTCATGTCACAGACGGGAGGCTGACCATGCACGATCTGGAACGCTTCATCAGTGGGTTCCAACGCTTCCAGCAACAGTACTTTGACCAACAACCCTCGGTGTACGACGAGCTGAAGCAGGGGCAACACCCGACTACGCTGCTGATCGGCTGCTGTGACTCGCGGGTGGACCCTGCCCTGCTGCTCGGCTGCGATCCGGGGGACATCTTTACGGTACGCAATGTGGCCAATCTGGTCCCACCCTGTACGCACGGCATGAGCCATCAGGGGGTATCCTCCGCCATCCAGTTTGCCGTGGATCAGTTGCAGGTCAGCCGCATCATCATTCTAGGTCACGCCCAGTGCGGCGGGATCCGCGCCCTGGTCGAACAGCGCTTTCCCACAGAGGGCGAAACCGACTTCATCGGTCGCTGGGTGCACATTGCGGATTCTGCCCGGCAGCAGGTTTTCCAGCTGATGCCCGACGCAGAACCTGCCGCACAGCGGCGCGCTTGCGAGCTGGCCGCCATTCTGGTCTCCCTGAAAAACCTGATGACCTTTCCCTGGGTCGCGCAACGGGTAAATGCGGGTAGCCTGACCCTGCATGGCTGGTACTTTGATCTGGATTCCGGTGCCTTGCTGGCCTATTCCCCGCGTGCCGATGCCTTTCTGCCGCTGGTCTGCCCGCTGGTCCCCGACGATGCCTGACACCGGAGGTCATCGCATGATGCATAATGTCAATGTCAGCATCCCTTTAACCGACCCACCGGATGATGCCTTGCCCACCATGCCTTTTTCCGTAACCCTGCCCTCCTTGCGACAAAGACTCTCGACCCGCATCATCGTCAGCTCCATCGTGGCCTTGCTGGTGGTGCTGGGCATGGTGTGCTGGACCCTGTGGTTGTCGTGGCAGCTTGAAGGTGCCGGTGCCGCCATCAACGACACGGGGAGTCTGCGCATGCGTGCCAATCGGGTCGCCGTGGAGTTACTGCAGCGTAATCCCGAGCATGATCAGCTGACCCGGCAAGAGCTGGCCCTGCAGGCAGCAACCCTGCTACGACTGCAACAAGGCAATCCGGCCCGCCCCCTGTTCTTGCCCGCCGATGCACGCATTCGCCTGCAGATGCAACGCGTTCATCAACATTGGCAGGATTTGCACCAGGCAGCACTACACGCCCTGGCGGGTGAGCCTGCAGATACCTACCTGAAAGTTTTACCGGAATTCGTGCAAGAGGCTGATCTGCTGGTTCGCATGATTGAAGTGGACAATGCCAGTAAAACCAACTTGCTACGCCTGTCCCAAGCCATCTTGCTGGTGATTGCCAGCATCGGTACCCTGGCCATGATCTACCTGCTCTATCTGTGGATCATCTCTCCGGTTTTGCGTTTGCAGGACGGGCTGCGCCGGATGGCCACCCGTGAATTCGCGGTAAGACTTCCCGTAGAAACCCGTGACGAATTCGGCGTGCTGGCGGATGGTTTCAACCAGATGGCTGACGAGCTGGAAGGCCTGTATCAGGATCTGGAAAGCCGGGTCGCGCAGAAAACTGCCCAGCTGGCGAACCAGAACCGTGAACTGGGCGCCTTGTATGACATGGCCGCTTTTCTCAATCAACCTAGCGATATTGAAGAGATGTGCCACGGTTTCCTGCGCCGGGTCATGAGTCAGTTCTCAGCGGAGGGGGGCAGCATTCGCGTCATCGACCCACAAGCAGACAACCTTCATCTGGTGGTCTCGGAAGGCTTGTCCGAATCACTGGAGGATTCAGAGCACTGTATGCAGCGGGACGCCTGTTTCTGTGGCGAAGCCACCCAAAAACCCGTGGTGGTGATTCGCGACTTCCGCCAATTGCCCAAGCCTGAGTTATTTCACTGCGCACGCGATGGCTTTCTAAGCCTGGCGGTATTTCGGGTCATGAGCGGTGAAGAAGTGCTGGGTACCTTCTCACTGCATTTCCGTGAGCAACGCGAAGTCCTTGCCGCAGACGCCCAACTGCTGGAAACATTGGGACGTCATCTCGGTGTGGCGCTGGACAATCGGCGCCTCAGCGCCAAAGCCCGACAACTGGCGGTAGCCGAAGAACGCAATCTGGTCGCCCAGGGCCTGCACGACAGCCTGGCGCAAGGTCTGAACTACCTCAATCTGCAGGTACAGATGCTGGAATCGGCACTGAAGGATGGCCGAGCGGAAGAGCTGCAGGAGATTGTGCCGCTGTTGCGCATGGGGGTCGATGAAAGCTATCAGGATGTGCGGGAGTTGCTGCTGAATTTCCGCAGCAAGCTGGAGCAGGGTGAATTGCAGGCTGCCGTGGTGGATACCGTGGCCCGCTTCAGACGGCAATCAGGCGTGACCGTCGCGCTGGATGTCAACGATGACGAGGGCGCCCCTCTGCCACCTGAGCAGCAACTGCAAGTGCTGTTCATTCTGCAAGAAGCGCTGTCGAATGTGCGAAAACATGCTCAGGCCAGCCATGTCGAGGTCACCATCCGCAATGGTCGCGACTTTGAAATGGTGATTCGTGACAATGGGCGTGGCTATCAGCCGGAAGAGGTAGCCGCCCGTGCGGAACGCCATGTCGGCCTGCACATCATGCGGGAGCGGGCCAGCCGCCTGCACGCTGAACTCAAACTGGAAGCGGCCCCCGGCGCGGGGGTCACGCTACGCCTGATCCTGCCGTGGCAGGAAAGACAGGCTGCCTGAAAGGAATGGTATTGGATACTGCCCCCATCCGTGTGTTGCTGATTGACGACCATAGTCTGTTTCGCTCCGGCGTCCGGCAGCTGTTGCAGCGTGAAGCCGATCTTCAGGTGGTTGGCGAAGCGGCTGACGGCCTGGAAGGCATCAAGCGCGCCAAGGAATTCCTGCCCGATGTGATTTTGCTGGACCTGAACATGCCGGGTCTCTCCGGGCTGGAAACCCTGCAGATTCTGGTGCAGGACCTCCCGCAATGCGCCGTGGTGATCCTCACGGTATCTGAAGAAGCCGATGAACTGGGCCAGGCCTTGCGCGATGGTGCGCGCGGCTACCTGATCAAGAATATTGATGTCGCGGCGCTAACCAGTGGCATACGCCGGGCCGCCCGTGGCGAAGCCGTGATTGCCGACAGCATGACTGCCAAACTGGTGGCACAGTTTCGCGCACAAAGCCCACAAGCGGCCACCCCACTGGCCAGCCCGCCACGCGACAAGCTGACCAGCCGCGAGCGGGAAATTGTGCAGTGTCTGGCTCGAGGGGAAAGCAACAAGGAGATTGCCCGAAGGTTGGATGTGGCGGAGAGTACGGTCAAGATTCACGTGCAGAACATCCTGAAAAAACTCAACCTGAGCAGCCGGGTTCAAGTGGCGGTGTATGCCGTTGAGCATGGGCTGAATCAGGAGGGTGAGGTAGACGCCTGACATTAGCAGGCGCGCAAGCATGGCCTTGACCTCAAACAAGGCCAAGGTGGCCCGGCGCGGCTAGACTGGGCCGCATGGAACCTGTTCGACGCACAATGGAGCTGGTGGCTCCAGCCGGTAACCTCGCCGCACTCAAGTCTGCGCTGCAGGCGGGCGCCAATGCCGTCTACCTCGGCCTGAAGAACGCCACCAATGCCCGCAACTTCGCCGGGCTCAATTTCACCGAGGCCGACATTGAAGCAGGTGTCACCCTGGCGCACCGCATGGGGCGCAAGGTGATGTTTGCCATCAACACCTACCCGCAGCCAGGGCAAACCGCGCTCTGGCAGCAGGCCATCGACCACGCTCACGCCCTCAAGGCCGATGCGGTGATTCTGGCAGACCCCGGTTTACTGGGTTATGCACGCGAACGCTATCCAGACCTGCGTCTGCATCTGTCTGTGCAGGGCTCGGCCACCCATCTGGACAGCATCGAGCTGATGTTCGAGCAATTCGGCATTCAGCGCGTGGTACTGCCACGGGTGCTGACGCTGGCCGAGGTGGAGCGCTTGACCCGGCAAACCCGGGTTGAGATCGAAGTATTCGGCTTTGGCAGCCTGTGCGTGATGGCGGAAGGCCGCTGCATCCTGTCCAGCTTTGCCACGGGTGACTCGCCCAATAACCAGGGGGTCTGCTCGCCCGCCCATGCGGTGCGCTGGGTCGAGCAGGCGGGGCAGCTGGACGCCCGCCTCAATGGCGTGCTGATCGACCGCTACGCGCCCGGTGAACCGGCAGGTTACCCCACCCTGTGCAAAGGGCGGTTCCTGGTGGAGGACGAGCTGGATCATGCGCTGGAAGAACCCACCAGCCTGAATGCCATCAGTCTGCTGCCGCGTCTGCTGGCGATGGGGGTGTCCGCGCTGAAGATTGAAGGACGACAGCGCAGCCCTGCCTATGTCGCTCAGGTTGTATCCACCCTGCGCGCGGCGCTGGATGCTGCCGAGCGCGACCCTGCACGCTTCTCGGTGCGTCCGGACTGGCAGGCTGCACTGGCTCGCCACGCGGAAGGCGCGCAAACCACGCAGGGGGCATTTGACCGACCATGGAAATGAACACTTCTCTGATCAGCGTGGCGCCGGTAAGCTACTACTGGCAACGCGAAGACCTGCTGCGCTTCTATGCCGACATCGCCGAATCTGCCGCACAGGTGGTGTATCTGGGGGAAGTGGTGTGTGGCCGCCGCCACCAGATGCGGCTGGACGACTGGCTGGCGCTGGCTCATACCCTGCGTGATGCAGGCAAAACCGTGGTGCTGTCCACCCAGACCTTGATCGACAGCGAGTCGGACCGGCGCGCCATGCACAAGCTGGTCGAAAAAGCACTGGCGGCGCAATTCCAGGTCGAGGCCAATGATCTGGGGGCGGTGCGGGTGCTGCAAGGCCAGTCTTTCATTGCGGGCCCTCATCTCAATGCTTATCACGGCGGCACGCTGTCCTGGCTGGTAGCGCTGGGAGCCAGCCGCTTTGTGGTGCCACTGGAAATGAGTGGCAGCGAGCTGCAGCGTCTGCTGGCAGAAATCCCCGCTGGCCTGCAATGCGAGTTGCAGGTATGGGGGCGTCTGGCACTCGCCTTCTCCGCCCGCTGCTTTACCGCACGCCATTTCCGTTTACAAAAGGATCACTGCGAATTCCGCTGCATCGAGCATCCGGATGGTCTGCCGCTGCAAACCCGCGAGCAGGGTGAATTCCTTACCCTGAATGGTATCCAGACCCAGTCCGCCCATTGCCTGGATTTACTGGCACAAGCCCGGGATGTATACGCTTTGGGAGTGCATGTCCTGCGGGTCAACCCCATGTCGCAGGGGACGCTGGCTGCCATTGCGGCACTGAGCACGGAGCGTCACCCCGATGTACCCCTACCCGTCGGAGTAGGGCGTTGCAATGGCTACTGGTTTGATCGTCCCGGCATGGATTGGGTAGAAACCGCATGAACCTCACTTTCCCGACCCCACCCGCTTGGCTGAAGCAATGGCACCAGCGGCTACCGGTCCACTTTTGGTCCTGGCATGCCCTGTTCGGCCTGGAGGCCGCACGACGACTGGCTGGCCTCACACCGCCAGCCGAACTGGATGGTCACTGCTTTGCCCTCACGGTCAGCGACTGGGGCATCCAGGTCCGCTTTGCCTGCCGGCAAGGGCGTTTCCAGTGGTGCGATGAGCCCAATACCGACTTGCAGCTGCAAGCCACGCTGGCTGATTTCTTTTGCCTGCTGCGCGGCGAAATGGATGCCGACACCCTGTTTTTCCAGCGTCGCCTGCAGATCAGTGGCGATACCGAGCTGGGACTGATCGTCAAAAACTGGCTGGATGCGCTGGAACGTCCTGCCTGGCTACAAGCAAACGGGGTGTAAAGCATGGCCTTGTCCGATCCCAGCCTGCCCTTGGTCTACGCCTGCTCGGGTTGTTCCAGCGTGGCGCAACTGGCCAATGATTGCGCGGTGGAGCTGGACCGGCAAGGCCAGGCCGAGATGTCCTGCATCAGCGGGGTCGGCGGCGGCGTACCGGTGCTGCTCAAGCTGGCGCGCAGCGGTCGCCCAATCTTGGCGCTGGATGGCTGTGCGCTGGCTTGCGTTCGTGCCTGTCTCCACAATGCGGGCGTTGCGCCGGATCAGCATCTGGTGTTGAACCAGCTGGGTGCCAAAAAGCGCTATCATGCGGACTGCCTGGACGATGAGCGTGAGCAGGCGCGGCTCGCGGTCCAGTCCGCACTGCAACAACTGCCTGCTCACCGCCGCTGAGAATCCCTTTTTTGAGCAGCCCGGTGCCCCTGCCGCGCTGCGGCTTTGGAGTTTCACCATGCTGGTTGACAATCCTACGCCCCCCTCCCCGCTACAAGCCGCCTGGCAACGCTTTCAACTGGCGCCGCATCGCCCCTGCTTTGCAGCGGGGGTGCTGGCGGCGGTCAGTCTGGCGCTGTGGTGGTGGGCCATGCTGCTGTGGCCCCAACCCGGGCATTGGCCTGCCGTGATGGTGCATGGGCTGATGATGCCGCTCGGCGTCTTCCCGCTGTTCATGTTTGGCTTCATTTTCACCGCCGGGCCACGTTGGTTGAATGTCGATGCCGTCACCGGGATGACACCGCTTGCGGCAGCCTACCTGGCTGGTATTGCCCTCAGCCTGCTCGGCTTTGCCTGGGGTGGGCTTGCGCCCCTGCCCGGTTTATTGCTGATGGCCGGATGCTGGTTGTGGGCGTGCTGGCGCTGGTGGCGCTGCATCCGGGCCAGCAGCGTGGCAGACCGTCGCCACGCCCAACGCCTGCTGCTGGCTTTTTGCATGGCACCGCTGACCCTGCTGGTCGCAATCACATGGGTCGGCCTTGGCGATGGCCGCTGGTGGCTACTGGGCCGCTCGCTGGCCTTGTGGGCTTTTCTATTACCCGTATTTCTGGTGGTGTCCCACCGCATGCTGCCCTTCTTCACCCAGGCGGTGTTCCCGCAAAAGCTGGCCTGGCGCCCACCGCAACTGCTGGATGGCTGGTTGACCGCTTGCGGGCTGATGGCCCTGGGCAGTGGCCTGCAATGGGCCTGGCTGGAAGCTACTGCTGGCCTGTTGCTGGCAGCCAGTCTGGTCTATACCAGCTGGCGCTGGGGGATCATCCTCAGCCTGCAAAACCGCCTGCTGGCCATGTTGCACCTGTCTTTTGCCTGGCTGGCACCCGCGGTCCTGCTGCAGGTACTGGGTACCCTGGGGGTTGCCGTGGGCTCGGCACCCGCCCACGCGCTCGGGCTGGGCTTTTGCGTCACCATGCTGGTGGGCTTTGTGACTCGCGTCAGCTTGGGGCACAGCGGCCAGCCCCTGCAGGCGGACCGCGGTTACTGGGCTATCTATCTGGGTCTGCATGGTGTTGCAGCACTGCGGGTGCTGGTGGCCTTGCTAGGCCTCACGCCCGCCTGGCTGAACGCAGTCTCGGCGGCCTGGTTACTGTTGATGCTGCTGTGGGCTGCCCGTGTCTTGCCCATCTACTGGCAGGTACGGCGCGACGGAAAACCCGGCTGAACCCGGCTGGCTTGACCCCCATCAAGCAATTGCAAGCCTAGTAGCTACACCCCGACATAAACACTACATCTAGTGATAATCTGTACCCAGATTGACTGGATGGAGTGAATGATGCAAGCCCAGCATGTTGTAAAACGGGATGGCCGGGTCGTCGCGTTTGACCGGAACAAAATTGAAGCGGCACTGGCTGCAGCCGGGCAAGCCACCGGTGAATTCGCCATGCCGGAGGCCTTGCGGCTGACGGCACAAGTTCTGGCTGCACTGGAAGAGATGCCCTGCCCCGGCATCGAAACCATTCAGAACCAGGTCGAAGATGTACTGGTTGCCGCCGGTTACTGGCCGACCGCTCGCGCTTACATCGTCTACCGTGAACAACATGCCCGCTTGCGGCTGCAGGCACGCTCGCTGGTGGATGTGGAAAGCAGCATGGTCGAGTATCTCGACCAGCGCGACTGGCGGGTCAATGCCAATGCCAATCAGGGCTACAGTCTGGGTGGATTGATCCTCAATGTGGCCGGTAAGGTCACCGCCAATTACTGGCTGAACCACGTCTTCCCACCGGAAGCCGGGCAAGCCCACCGCGAGGGTGACCTGCACATTCATGATCTGGACATGCTGAGCGGCTATTGCGCAGGCTGGTCGCTGCGGCAACTGCTGACCGAGGGCTTCAACGGGGTACCCGGCAAGGTGGAGGCCACCCCGCCCAAGCATATGTCTGCTGCCATCGGCCAGATCGTCAATTTTCTTGGTACTTTGCAAAACGAATGGGCGGGTGCGCAAGCCTTCAGTTCGTTTGATACCTATATGGCCCCCTTCGTGCGGATTGACCGCATGGACTACACCGCCGTCCGTCAGGCCATGCAGGAGCTGATCTACAACCTGAATGTGCCCAGCCGCTGGGGGACGCAGACCCCGTTCACCAACCTGACCTTCGACTGGACCTGCCCGGCAGACCTGCGCGAGCAGGTGCCCTATGTGGGCGGCCAGGAAATGTCCTTCTGCTACGGCGACCTGCAAGCCGAGATGGACATGATCAATCAGGCCTACATTGACGTGATGATGGCAGGCGATGCCAAAGGCCGGGCGTTTACCTTTCCGATTCCCACCTACAACA
The DNA here is from genome assembly GCF_012641365.1 of Leeia aquatica. Lineage (NCBI taxonomy): Bacteria > Pseudomonadati > Pseudomonadota > Betaproteobacteria > Neisseriales > Leeiaceae > Leeia > Leeia aquatica. The sequence continues at coordinate 104,467 of NZ_JABAIM010000001.1, read as the reverse complement.
TCACCCCGGATTTTGACTGGGACCACCCGAATACCCAGCGCCTGTTTGACATGACTGCCCGCTACGGTCTGCCCTACTTTCAGAACTTCCTTAATTCGGACCTGGAACCGCATATGGTGCGCTCCATGTGCTGCCGCCTGCAGCTGGACCTGCGGGAATTGCTCAAACGCGGCAATGGCTTGTTTGGCTCCGCCGAACAAACGGGCTCGGTCGGGGTAGTGACGGTCAATTGTGCCCGCCTGGGTTACCTGTTCGCCGGTGATGAGGCGGGACTACTGGCACGGCTGGATCAGCTGCTGGACATCGGCGCTACCGTGCTCGAGATTCGCCGCAAACAGGTACAGCGCTATATGGATCAGGGACTGTATCCGTATACCAAACGTTATCTGGGCACCCTGCGCAATCACTTCTCCACGCTGGGCATGAACGGCATCAATGAAATGGTTCGTAACTTCAGTCACGACCAGTTTGACCTGACACAGGATGAGGGCCACGCCCTGGCCTTGCGCCTGCTCGACCATATCCGGACGCGCATCGCCCAGTATCAGGAGCAGACCGGCCATCTCTACAATCTGGAGGCCACCCCCGCTGAAGGCACTACCTACCGCTTTGCCAAGGAAGACCGCAAACGCTGGCCGGATATCCTGCAGGCGGGCACCCCTGAGCAGCCCTACTACACCAACTCCAGCCAGCTGCCGGTGGGCTATACCGACGATCCGTTCGAGGCGCTGGCGTTGCAAGAGGCACTGCAATCCCGCTATACCGGCGGCACCGTACTGCACCTGTACATGAATGAAGCGGTATCCAGCGCAGAGGCATGCAAGCAGCTGGTACGGCGCGCGCTGTCCCGCTTCCGCCTGCCCTATATCACGGTCACGCCGACCTTCTCGATCTGCCCGACCCATGGCTACCTGTCCGGTCGGCACGAGTTCTGCCCGAAGTGTGACGACGCACTGCTGGCTACCCAAGCGGGTTGTTGCGGCGATGCCCCCACTGTTCCCCTTGTCTGACCTCAAAGGAGTTTTCAGCATGACTGTTGCCACCCCAAGCACCCAGCCCAAGCTGGATGATGCCCAGCGCACCCGCTGCGAAATCTGGACCCGTGTGATGGGCTACCACCGCCCGGTCAGCTCTTTCAATACCGGCAAACAGGGTGAGTTCAACCAACGCCGCTTCTTCCATGAGCCCGTCAGCCGCTGAAGCCCAGCCTGTGCGCCTGCACCTGCAGCCGGCCAGCCCGGCGGCAGGGCAGCCCGCGCTGGCCGGGATCACCCCCTTTTCCAGCGTGGACTGGCCGGGGCGACTGGTGGCAGTCCTCTTCATCGGCGGCTGCCCTTGGCGCTGCGGCTACTGCCATAATCCCCACCTGCAAGCCCGCTATCGGCAGTACCACTGGCCAGACGTGCAGCGCTGGCTGATCAGTCGGCAGGGTTTGCTGGATGGGATTGTGTTCTCAGGCGGGGAGCCGCTCAGTGAGCCGCAACTCCCCGCCATGCTCTCCCAGGCCCGGCAGCTGGGGTTTGCTACCGCATTGCACACAGCCGGGATGTACCCGCAGCGACTCGCCAGTGTGCTGCCCATGCTGGACTGGGTGGGGCTGGATATCAAAACCCACCCGCAGGATTACGATAGCCTGACCGGACGGGTGCACAGTGCGACGCCAGTCTGGCGTAGCCTGGACTTGCTGCTGGCCTCAAAGGTGACCTTTGAGTGCCGTACCAGCTGGCAAGCCTCCCTGTTGCCCGAGCCTGAACTACTGAACCTGGCCAGCACACTGTCCGCCAGAGGAGTACTTCACTACGCGGTACAGCCATTACGGAGTCCTTCCGGGCAAGAACTGGGTCCGCCACTGTCAGCCGCTGCTCAGCGACAACTGACCACACTATTCCCGCGCTTTGACTACCGACAAGCAAACCACAAGAACTAGCTCTTGCGGCGAATGTTCAGGCAAGAACGCGAACGCTATCCTGCACACACATTGCAGGAGGAATGGACACATGGTGCCCAAACTGGACGTACCTTCCCTGCTGGGACATCTGAACTTGTTTGCCCAGCTGGACGAAAAAAGCCTGGCACGGTTGGCTGAGCGCAGCCAGCAGGTCCGGGTGCCGCGTCACGCCTTTGTTTTTCACCGCGGCGATCCCGCCAGCGGCCTGTATGTGGTGGCAGTGGGCCGCGTCAAACTGTCCATCCCTGCCGCCAATGGTCAGGAAAAGGTCATTGAATTCTTTGGTAGTGGCCAGGCGTTTGGTGAAGCCATGATGTTCATCGAACAGCCCTACATGGTGCAGGCCCAGGCGCTGGAGGATTGTTTGCTGCTCTGGGTCAGCAAGCAGGATGTGCTGGCTGTCATCGACCGCCAGCCCGCATTTGCCCGCTCCTTGTTGACCGGCATGGCCGCCCGGCTGCACACGCTGATGCAGGATATCGAGATGGTCAGCCTGCACAGTGCCTCGCAGCGCCTGATTCATTACCTGCTCAACCTGCCCTGTGAGTCGGGCCTGCTGACCCTGCCGGTCAACAAGAATGTGGTCGCCTCCAAGCTGGGCCTGACGCCTGAAACGCTGTCTCGCCTGCTGCATCAGTTCTCTGATGCGGGCATCATCACCGTGCGGGGCCGCAAGGTCACACTGCACAGCCGTGATGCCCTGCAAGCCCGCGAAGCCAGCCCCATGACCCACTGAATAGGTGGCGGGGCTGAACCCTGCAGTCACAGCCGCATCTTGGTCTGGGGCGGTCAGTACGACAGTTCAGCCATCAGCGGGGCATGATCAGACAGCTGTTTCCAGGGATGGCCTTGTCCGATTCGGGCCGCCGTCACACTCAGATTGCGTACATAGATCCGGTCCAGCGTCATCAAGGGCAAGCGTGCCGGGAAGCTGCGCGCTGGCTTGCCATGCAGGGTTTCAAACACCTCCTGCAAACCAAACTCTTCAACCAGAATCTGGCGAGCGTCGTTACGCCAATCATTGAAATCCCCTGCGACAACCAAGGGTGCCTCCGGCGGGACATGGCGTTCAATTTCCTCACGCAGGCGCCGTAATTGCCAACGGCGTCCTCCGGCCAGTAAATTCAGATGAACGCACAACGCATGTAATCCACAGGTCTCAGATGCCCCCTCCAGTTCGGCATGCAAGATTCCCCGCTGTTCCAGCCGGTTATGCGAGATATCCGTGTTGCGCCATGCGGTAATCGGTAAATGACTGAGGATGGCATTTCCATGATGCCCATGTGTGTAATAGGCATTGCCACCATATACCGCCCGAAAGGCCATGCTTTCCGCAATAAAGTCCGCTTGCCCTGCACTTGGCCAATGCTCAAACCGCCTGGCCCTGTGCTGATGAAAGCCCTGTACTTCCTGCAAAAAGACCAGATCCGGTTTTTCCTGCTGTAAGGCGAGTGATAATTCATGAATGATCAGTTTCCGGTTCAGCGGGCTTAAGCCCTTATGCATATTGAGTGACAAGACACGCAAATGCCGTAATGGGTGAACCAGCGCAGTGCTCATGCAATACCTTGAAATCTGTTTTACAAATACCATGCTACTCTTCTAGAATAGCGCGGAATTTTGACTTACCTCATTTTTTGTCAACATGACCTTAAAAGGATGCTTCCATGAACCTGCAAGATTTCACTTTTGATCAATTGCTGCAATTGCGCCAGGATGTTGAGAAGGAAATCCGTAGCCGCAAGAACCAGGAAGCGGTCGCATTGGCCAAGATTGTGCAGACGCGTGCCGAGCAATTGGGCGTGACGGCAGAAGAAATCCTCGGCATGCTGGGCAAGAAAGCCGCCAAAAAGGAACCGGGCGCAGCCAAATACGCCAACCCTGCCAACCCGGCTGATACCTGGTCTGGCAAAGGCCGCAAGCCGGGCTGGTTTGTCGCTGCCATCAATGCCGGCAAATCGGAAGCCGATCTGCTGGTTAAATAATACCGCGGATGTCACAAAAAACCGCCAGCGCAAACTGGCGGTTTTTTTTACGCTGGTTTCAGTGCTTTATTCGACCTGCACCGTACCGTTGATCGATACCGAAACTTGACTGGTACCGGGCGTCACAACCGGTGCAGCATCACCGGCAGGTGCCGCTGCCTTGGCTTCCATCGCATACATACGCGGCGGCTCGCCACCACCGCTATTGACGGCAAGGTGAACGATTCGTACCGGTTTGCCAGGGGCTACCGCACCGGCCAGAATGTCAGCACGCTGGCGGAACTGCTTGACCGCATCCACCATCAACTCCGCCTCCACCTTCTCCCGTACTTTGGGCGAAACCGCGAACTGGATGCCGCCCAGTTGCACCACGCCCTGCAGTTTACCGATCAGCTGGGTGGCAGCAGCAAAATCTTCGGACTCCAGGCTCAGGTCGGCCCGCGTACGCCAGCCCTGCAGCTTGTTCTGGTTGTTGTAAACCGGGTAGGTTTGCTGACCCAGCGTTTTCACGCGTACCGAAGGGTAGCCTTTGGCCAGGCGGGTTGCCTCTTCCATACGCTTGCTCACCTCGGCCGCCAGCCGCTGCGGGTCATTCTGGGTCAGCTCAACGAAGACAGATGCTGACAAGGTGTCGTTGCTGACTTCGCGTTGTACTTGAGATTGCAACTCCAACACATTGTAATTCAAAGAATCTGCTACAGCAGACTGAGCTGCCAGCAGGCTCCCCATCGCCAGACCAACCACTGCCACTGCCTTTTGTTTGAAGCGCATCATGCTTATTTGTCCTCGATCATTTTTTGGGTCAGACGTCTCACCCGGGGTGCCAGAAACAGTACCAGCGGAAAGGCCAGTACAAACGCCAGCCCATACGCACGCAACCAGCGAACCAGAAAACCGCTGTCCATGCCGGTGTTCACCCAGGTCAGCACTGCGGACATGATACCGGCCATCAGCGCCGCCATCATGAACGCAAACACAACAGACTCGTATTTTCTCGAAATGTTCATAACAGTCACCAAAGTCAAATTGTTAGCACTCTAACACTATAGCGCAACCACAGTGAACTGCAGCGCAGCAAAACAGCAGTCAGGGCGCTGATATCACAGATGTTGCACAGCAGAATCCAGCGGAAAAAACGCGGTCTGTTACGTAACAGGGGGGAGCATCATCAGCTATAATTCAGCATCTCGAATTCACCGAGTGGGTCGCATCGCGACTGCCACGGGGGGCCTGTGGGTCCGCCCTGCCCTTGACCTTGCCTAGGACTGACAAACCATGAGCAATCATCACAATCTGTACGATACCCTGCAGGAGCTGAAGACCGCTTCGGGTACCTCCGCCAAGTATTACTCCCTGCCGCAACTGGAAAAGGCCGGTGTCGGCCCGGTTTCACGCCTGCCCGTGTCCATCCGCATTGTGCTGGAATCGGTGCTGCGCAACTTCGACGGCAAAAAGGTTTCGGAAGAGCACATCAAGCAGCTGGCCAACTGGGGTGCCAACGCCGCCCGCGTGGACGAAATCCCGTTCGTAGTGGCTCGTGTGGTGTTGCAGGACTTCACCGGCGTGCCGCTGCTGGCCGATCTGGCCGCCATGCGCAACGTCGCCGACAAGATGGGCAAAAACCCGAAAGTGATCGAACCGCTGGTGCCGGTAGATCTGGTGGTGGACCACTCGGTACAGATCGACCACTTTGGTTCACAAAACGCCCTGCGCCAGAACATGGAGCTGGAATTCCAGCGTAACGGCGAGCGTTACCAATTCATGAAGTGGGGCATGCAGGCATTTGATACCTTCGGCGTGGTGCCGCCGGGTATCGGTATTGTGCACCAGGTAAACCTCGAATACCTGTTCCGCGGCGTACAGCAGCGTGATGGCGTGTTCTTCCCGGATACCCTGGTCGGCACTGACAGCCACACCACCATGATCAACGGTGTCGGCGTAGTGGGCTGGGGCGTGGGTGGTATTGAAGCCGAAGCCGGCATGCTGGGCCAGCCGGTGTACTTCCTGACCCCGGACGTGGTCGGCGTAGAGCTGAAGGGCAAGCTGCGCGAAGGTATCACCGCCACCGATCTGGTGCTGACCGTGACCGAACTGCTGCGCCGCGAAAAGGTAGTAGGCAAGTTTGTGGAATTCTTCGGAGAAGGTGCGGCCAACCTGAGCCTGACCGACCGTGCCACCATCGCCAACATGGCACCGGAATACGGCGCCACCATGGGCTTCTTCCCGGTGGACGACGTGACCGTGGAATATATGCGTGGCACCGGCCGCACCGATGCCGAAGTGGATGCATTTGCATCCTACTTCAAGGCACAAGGCCTGTACGGCATGCCCAAGGCGGGCGACATCGAGTACTCCAAGGCGCTGGTGCTGGATCTGAACACCATCGTGCCGAGCCTGGCTGGCCCGAAGCGCCCGCAGGACCGTATCGAACTGCCGAAGATGAAGGACAGCTTCAACACCCTGTTCTCCAAGCCGGTGGCTGAGAATGGCTTCAACAAGAAGCAGGACGATCTGGCCGTTCGCTACCCGACCAAACAGGCCGGTGTGGACCTGGGTAATGGTGACGTGCTGATCGCCGCCATCACCTCGTGTACCAACACCTCCAACCCGGGCGTACTGCTGGGTGCCGGTATCCTCGCCAAGAAGGCGGTGGAAAAGGGTCTGACCGTCAAGCCGCACATCAAGACCTCGCTCGGGCCAGGTTCCCGCGTGGTGGCCGAGTACCTGAGCAAGTCCGGCCTGCAGCCCTACCTGGACAAACTGGGCTTCAACGTCGCCGCCTTTGGTTGCACCACCTGTATTGGTAATGCCGGTGATCTGACCGCCGAACTGAACGAAGCCATCGTGCAGAATGATGTGGTCGCCGCCGCCGTGCTGTCCGGCAACCGTAACTTCGAAGCCCGCATTCACCCGAACATCCGCGCCAACTTCCTGGCCTCGCCGCCGCTGGTGGTGGCCTTTGCCATCGCTGGCAAGGTGAACCTGAACCTGGAAGAAGAAGCACTGGGCACGGGCAGCGATGGCAAGCCGGTGTTCCTGCGTGACATCTGGCCGAGCAGCGACGAGATCGCCGCCGTGATGAAGTACGCCATGGACCCGGATACCTTCCGCAAGCTGTACGGTGACTTCACCAAGGACCACGACCTGTGGAACGCCATCCCGGCACCGACCGGTCAGGTCTACAGCTGGCCGGAATCCAGTTACATTGCCCGCCCGCCGTTCTTCGACGACTTTGGCATGCAGCCGGGCTCGGTGGCTGACATCAAGGGTGCACGCCCGCTGCTGATCCTGGGTGATTCGGTCACCACCGACCATATCTCCCCGGCCGGTTCCTTCAAGGACACCACCCCGGCAGGCAAGTACCTGCTGGGCAAGGGCGTGCAGAAGCCGGACTTCAACAGCTACGGTTCCCGTCGCGGCAACCACGATGTGATGGTGCGTGGCACCTTCGCCAACGTGCGGGTGAAGAACCTGATGCTGCCGGCCAAGGAAGACGGCTCACGCATTGAAGGCGGCTACACGCTGCTGGATGGCGCACAAACCACCGTCTACGACGCCGCCATGACCTACATCGAGCGCGGCACCCCGACCGTGGTGTTCGCCGGTGAAGAGTACGGCACCGGTTCCAGCCGTGACTGGGCAGCCAAGGGTACCCAGCTGCTGGGGATCAAGGCGGTGGTCGCCCGCTCCTTCGAGCGCATTCACCGCTCCAACCTGGTGGGCATGGGCGTGCTGCCGCTGCAGTTCAAGGGCGATGACAGCATTGAAAAGCTGAATCTGTCGGCAGACGACCAATACGATATCGTCGGTATCACGGGCGACCTGAAGCCGCAGCAAGACCTGACCCTGGTGATCACCCGCAAGGATGGTAGCCAGCAGCAGGTACAGCTGCTGTGCCGGATCGACACCCCGATCGAGGTCGATTACTACAAGCATGGCGGCATCCTGCCCTACGTGCTGCGTGAGCTGATGGCCAAGGCCTGATGCGCATTGCGTAGAAAAACCGCCCACCTTCGCGTGGGCGGTTTTTTTTGACCTCGGTCAAGTCGCTATAAAACCATATGGTTCTTAACATATGGTTATTCATTCTTTTTTTGCATAACCAGCTTTGTTATAGTCCCCCCATCCCCTGCCGGACAAGGCTTTGCTGCATGTATATCTATGATGAGATCGACCAGCGGATCATCGACGAACGCGTCACCCAGTTCCGCGATCAAACCCGTCGCTTTCTGGCGGGTGAGCTGAGTGAAGACGACTTCCGCCCGTTGCGCCTGCAAAACGGGCTCTACGTGCAGCGGCACGCCCCCATGCTGCGGGTTGCCATCCCCTACGGTCACTTGCGTAGCCAGCAGCTGCGCAAGCTGGCGGATATTGCACGGCGCTACGATCGTGGCTATGCGCACTTCTCCACCCGGCAGAACATCCAGTTCAACTGGCCGGAGCTGGCCAAAGTGCCGGACATTCTGGCGGAGCTGGCCACCGTGCAGATGCACGCCATCCAGACCTCTGGCAACTGCGTACGCAATTTCACCTCCGATCATTTCGCCGGGGTCGCCCAGGATGAGGTGATTGACCCACGCCCCTACGCGGAAATCATGCGACAGTGGTTTACCTTCCATCCCGAGTTCGCCTACCTGCCACGCAAGTTCAAGATGGCGCTGAACGGTGCCACGCATGACCGCGCTGCGGTGTTTGTGCACGATATCGGTATCAATCTGATCCACAACGAGCAAGGTGAGATTGGCGCACAGGTGATTGTCGGTGGTGGTCTGGGCCGCACTCCGATCATTGGCAGCATCATCAAGCCCTTCCTGCCGTGGCAGCATCTGCTGTCCTATTGCGATGCCATCCTGCGTGTCTATAACCGCTATGGCCGTCGTGACAACAAATACAAGGCCCGTATCAAGATCCTGGTCAAAGCACTGGGCCCTGAGGTGTTTGCGCAGATGGTGGAGGACGAGTGGCAGTACACCAAGGATGGCCCATCCACGCTCACCCAGGCCGAATTTGACCGTGTTGCCGCGCACTTCCAGCCACCGGCCTACCAGGCCTTTGCCAGTGACGATGCGGACTACCAGCAGCATCTGCAATCCGACCCGGCCTTTGCCCGCTGGGCTTCACGCAATGTGCATGGGCACAAGCAGGCGGGGTACGCTGCGGTCACCCTGTCACTCAAGCGCCTGGGTACCGCACCGGGCGACGTGACCGATGCACAGATGGAAGCCGCCGCAGACCTGGCGGACGATTACAGCTTTGGCGAACTGCGGGTATCCCACGAGCAGAACCTGATTTTGGCCGATGTGCCCCAGCATGCCCTGTACGCCCTGTGGCAACGTGCGCGAGCGCTGAACCTGGCGACGCCCAACATCGGCATGCTGACCAATATGATTGCCTGTCCGGGTGGTGATTTCTGCGCGCTGGCCAATGCCAAATCCATCCCGATTGCTGAAGCCATTGCCGAACGCTTTGAAGACCTCGATTATCTGTTTGATGTCGGCGAGCTGGACCTCAACATCTCCGGTTGCATGAACTCCTGTGGACATCACCATGTCGGCCACATCGGCATTCTGGGTGTCGACAAAAACGGCAGCGAGTGGTACCAGATCTCGCTGGGCGGCCACCAGGGCTACGACAAGCATGGTACGCCGGCCGCCATTGGCAAGGTCATCGGCCCTTCGTTTGCCCAGGATGAGGTCGCAGGCGTCATCGAGAAGATCGTGGGTGTCTATCTGGATCAACGCCAGGATGAGGAGCGCTTCATTGATACCGTCAAACGTGTGGGTATCGACCCCTTCAAGGAGCGCGTTTATGCCAAAGCTCATTAAACAAGGTCAGCTGGTTGAGGATCACTGGCAGCTCGCAGCCGCAGATGAAACGGCCACCGGTTACGATGGCCCGGTGCTGGTGCCGCTGTCGGTCTGGCTGAGCCAGCGTGAGCACTGGCTGGCGTACGCGCACCCGGTTGGCTTGCTGGTCGATGGGGATGCCGAGCCCGACGAGTTTGCGGCCGACCTGCCCCACTTCAGCCTGATTGCCATCCATTTCCCGGCATTCACCGATGGGCGGGGGTACTCCTTGGCGCGACTCCTGCGTGAGCGCCACCATTATCAAGGTGAGCTGCGTGCGACCGGGGATATTCTGCGCGATCAACTGCAATACCTGAGTCGCTGTGGTTTTGACAGCTTCCAGCTGCGTGAGGGTGAAGACCCTGCCAAGGCTTTGGCGGGGCTGGCCGACTTCAGCGAACACTATCAGAGTGCACTGGATCAGCCCGTTCCCCTGTTCCGCCGCCGCGCCTGATCGCCCTTCCCCGCTGAATAGTTGACAAAAACGGTCAACTGTTACAGCATCACAGCATTCCGTTCTGAAAACCACCCCGGCCCCTTGTGGCGCCGGGGTTTCGCTTTGCATGGCACGCGCCACGCACCCGAAGAAAGAATATGCAATGAATGCACATACCCGTCTTGCCGATGCGGAAACGCCCTTGGACGAGCCGGTTTCCACCCGTATCCGTGAACGCATTCTGGCCGCTGGCCAGCGCTTTCATGCCAATGACAATATCGCCAGCTTTATTGAGCCAGGTGAACTGCAACAACTGCAGCAGGAAGTGGAATCCCGTCTGAAAGATGTGCTGGAGAGCCTGGTTATTGACACCCGTAGCGACCACAATACTCAGGAAACCGCACGCCGGGTAGCCAAGATGTACCTGCAGGAGGTGTTCCGTGGCCGTTACGTGGCGGAACCCCCGGTGACGGAATTCCCCAATGCCGAGCATCTGAACGAGCTGATGATCGTCGGCCCGATCAAGGTCCGCAGCGCCTGCTCACATCACTTGTGCCCGATCATCGGCAAACTGTGGATCGGGGTGATGCCCAACCAGCATTCCAATCTGATCGGCCTGTCCAAATATGCCCGTCTGGCGGAATGGGTGATGTCGCGCCCACAAATTCAGGAAGAAGCCATCACCCAGGTCGCTGACCTGCTGCAGAACAAGATGAACCCGGATGGGCTGGCCATCGTGATGGAGGCCGATCACTTTTGCATGCACTGGCGCGGCGTCAAGGACGATACCTCCAAGATGACCAATAGCGTGATGCGCGGCTCGTTCCTGAAAGATGCCAACCTGCGCCGTGAATTCCTGTCCCTGATGAACCGTAGCTGAGGCACACCATGCTTGTCCGCCTGCTGTATGCCAGCCGAGCGCAGCAACCCATTACCGGGGAGCTGCTGGAATCACTGATGACCACCGCCCGGAAAAGCAATGCCAGCCATGGCATTACCGGCGTGTTGTGCCATACCGACCGGGTCTTCATGCAGCTGCTGGAAGGCAGCCGCGATGATGTGTCCAGCCTGTATCACCGCATTGCAGCCGATTCCCGACACAGCCAGGTGACCTTGCTGCAGTATGTGGAAACCACCGAGCGCCATTTCTTCAACTGGAGCATGGGACAAGTCAATCTGGAGCGGGTCAACCCCTCCCTGCTGCTGAAATATGCACCACGCGCCGAGCTGGACCCGTTCAGCATGAGCGGCAGCAGTGCCATGAAGCTGCTGGATGAGCTGATTGCCACCGCTGCCGTGGTGGGGCGCTGCAGCTAAGCGGAATCAGGACAGCCGCCGCTGCTCGCGGCGGCGGCTGTACTCAGTCAACGCCCAGCGGTCCAGCCAGGGCACCAGCAGATTACCCAGCAACACCACTTCGGCCAGCCGGGGCTGACAGTGCAACACGGCCCAGCCATACAGTGCGCCGGTCAGCAATCCAAACAGCATGCCGGGGCGCGGCAAAATCGGGCTGGTTTGTGGCTCTGCCACAATGAAAAATGCCGCCAGCAATCCAACCGGCACCAACACTGATAGCAGCGACGACAGGGTGTAACCGCCCCCGATCAGCACCACACTCACGGCAAGCAGGAAAGCCGCAGGCAATTGCCAGCGGATCAGGCGCGCCCAGCATAAAGCCACGCCGCTCGCCGTCAAGGCCAAGGCAGGCCACAGCATGCTCCACGTATTGGCGTACACCGGCACGGTAAACTGCTGTAAGCCCGGTAGCCATAGCGAGAGCAAGGCGATGCCGACCATAGCAGGATGGAAGAGCACCAAGGCGCCGCCACCAAAGGCGTGAAGTCCGATACCCACCGCCAGCACCGTCGCCGCAGCAGCCAGCCAGACCGGGCTATCCACCGGCAGGCTCAGGGTGACAATCCAGGCCGTCAGGACAGCATCACGACCTGGCTTGATCTCCTGCTGGCGCAAAAACTGGCACAGCGCATCGACCGCCATCGCTGCTACCCATGCCAGCACGGCGGCTCGAAACGGGACTGTACCACCCTGTATGCAACGCACCAACAATGCAGGCAGCAACGCCATGCACATCCACTGTGCCCGGCTCGCGGCTCCGGTGAAATGCGGAGATTTCATCATCGGCCTAGCGACGCCCCTGCCAGTAACGCTCCAGCGCCAGCTGCGCTTCTTCAGCTTCAGGTCCGCCCTCGGCAATGCGCCAGTCCAGCCAGTCGGCAATGCAGTGCGCCTGCTTGAGGTCAAACAGGGCAAAGCGCTTCTTGCAGGCATCAACCTTGTCCCACTGCACCGGCAACAGCAGCGCCTGTACCAAGGCGCGGGTAACGGCGCTATTCTGCGCCCGGTCCGGATACTTCAGGGTCCAGGTCAGGTAAGCCGGCAAGTAGTAGCGGAAGCCCTGATCATCCAGCCAGGGGAAAATCCCGGGGTAGCGCTCGAAGGACGCATCCGAAATCTGCCACCAGCGCCGATCATTATCCAGTGCCTTGGCAGACTCCCGTCGCGGGCTATCCTCACCATGCTGCCGGATGACATCGGCCTCACGCATCGTCGGCCCCTCCCCTCGCTCCGGCACGGCATGAAACACTTGCCGCACCACCGCAGCAAGCTGATTGGGTTCACTCATGTTGACTCCCCATTATCCCGGGCGGCCAGCTGCTGGCGAGCCCGTGTCATGGCCGCAGCGATGGCCGCCTGACGTGCCTTGACCTCATCACTGACCTGCTCCACCTCTGCCTCCTGCACCACAGGTGCCTTGGCCGCCAAACGGTCGGCCCGCTCCTGCTTGTCACGCGCCAGCCGCACCACATGCCAGGCATGCTGCTCCCGTGCCGCATCCGCACGTTGCCGCGCCTCATGATGTTGCTGGAGTCGAGCACGGGTATCACGAAACTGCTGTACCAAAGGCAGCTGGCTCGGACAGGCACGATTGCAGTCACCACACTCGGTACAGCTCAAGAGGCCATGCTGCTCGGCCAGCGCCTCTTGCTGCCTTGATGTAAACCAGTATAGTGCCTGGGGCTGCAGTTCGGCAGGACAAACCTCAATGCACGCACCGCAACGGATGCACGGTTGCGACGCTTCAGGATGTTCCAACTCCACTACTGGCGGTGGCACAGCGGCTTCTGCCTGCAATTCAGCCGGGGCCACCATGTCGATACAGGCCGTCGGACATGGCGGGATGCACAGCTCACACCCGGTACAGGCATCTGCCAGGACAGTATGCATCTGCTTCGCAGCACCGACGATGGCATCGACCGGGCAGGCCTGGATGCACAAGGTACAGCCAATACAGTTGGCCTCATCAATCACCGCCAGCCGGAATGGCTTGGTTTCGCCACGGCTGCTGTCCAGCGGTTTGACGGGAACCTGCATCAAGCGAGCAATCTGAACTACCCCTTCCTGACCACCGGGAGGACACTGGTTGATGTCAGCCTCTCCGGCCACCAGGGCTGTCGCGTAGGGGCGGCATCCGGGATAGCCGCATTGACCACACTGCGTCTGCGGCAGCACCGCGTCAATTTGCTCCAGCAAGGGCAAAGGCGCCGCGGGCAGACGGCGGACCCATATCACCAACACCAGCAACAGGGCGAGCAGCAGCAAGGGGGGCAGCAGCGCCAGCCACAGTTGCGCCATCATGCCAGCACCCCGTGCAGTACGCCGGACAAAGCCAGACCGCTGAGCCACACCGTCAGCAGCCGAATGGGCCAGCCTTGCACTTCAGCAGGCAATTCTGCCGTGGGCAAACGCAGATGAAGCTGTAGCAGTACCGGCACCATCATGTTGAAGCAGACTCCCGCCAGCGCCCCAATCAGCAACACCGTACACCACAGTGTACCTAGCGGGGCAATCAGCAGCGGTACCACCAGCCATAGCAGGCAAGCCAGCTTGAAAGGCATGTCCTGCCGTAGCGCGGCATACTGGGCAGGATGGTGACGCCGAAGCATGCGCCAGCCCAGGCCAGCGATCAGCAGTACCAGTAGCAACAAGAGCCCGGACCACAGCCAGGCAGACAGCGGCAGCGAGGTACGCCGCAATAGCCAGCCGGTGAGGTTGGCCATCGCCAGCAAACCGGCCATGCCCAGCGCATGCAGGCCCCTTGCCTCTGGCAGATGTGATGCCGGCTCATGCTGCGCATGCCGCTCCCACCACCACACATTGGCCCAGGCGGCCAGTAACCACAGCCACAGGTAGACAGACATACAGACGGCTCCGGATCAACCCCGGCGGCGAGGACTCAAGGTAGCCTCGACCGCTTCCTTCACCAGCCCGGGCCCCCGGTAGATCAAGCCACTATAGAGCTGCACCAGACTGGCGCCGGCATCCAGCTTCTCACGCACATCGTCGCCCGAGAAAATACCGCCCACACCGATGACCGGCATCGCCCCATCCAGCAGCTTGACCATTTCGCGCAGCACCTGTGTGGACTTGCGACGAACCGGTGCCCCCGACAAGCCCCCTGTTTCACCCGCATGTCGCAAATGCTCCACGCCAATGCGAGACAAGGTGGTGTTGGTGGCAATGACCCCATCCATCTGATGCTTGACCAGCAACTCTGCCATATCCACCAGCTGGGGCATTTCCAGATCCGGTGCAATCTTCACCGCAATCGGAACGTAGCGGCCATGGCGATCCGCCAGCTGCAGCTGCGCTTTCTTCAGCGCCGCCAGCAGCGCCGAAAATTCATCGCCCTGCTGCAATTGTCGGAGGTTTTTGGTGTTCGGCGACGAAATGTTCACCGTGACATAGCTGGCGTGGGGATACACCTTGGTCAGGCCAATCAGGTAATCGTCAGTGGCTTTTTCAATCGGTGTATCCGCGTTCTTGCCGATATTGATGCCCAGCACCCCGCGGAAATGGCTCTGCTGCACATTCTGCAGCAGCGCATCCACACCTTCGTTATTGAAGCCCATGCGATTGATGATGCCCTGTGCCCGGGGCAAACGGAACAGGCGCGGCTTGGGGTTCCCCGCCTGCGGACGAGGCGTGACCGTACCGATTTCCAGAAAGCCAAAGCCCAGCGCCGCAAGGCCGTCTATGTGGTCTCCATTTTTGTCCAGCCCCGCCGCTAGTCCCACCGGATTGGGGAAGTCGATACCCATTACCTTGACCGGATTGGCGGGAGGATGCCCTGCCAGCACTTTGCCAAAGCCCATGGACTCCAGCGCATCCAGCATGCCCAGGCTACACTGGTGGGCGGTTTCGGCAGGCAGGGAGAACAGCAGCGGACGCAACAGGGAATACACCATGACCTCGGCAGCAAACAGCTAAACGCCGCATTATAAGCGTTTTATCGCCCCAAGGCGCGGGTATCACCAACCGGTGCCATCGGGTCCAGTGGCAACCACACCCCATCTTGCAGTGCTTCCAGTGGCCGGTAGTCTGCCTTGTACTTCATCTTGCGGCACTGCTGAATCCAGTAGCCCAAGTAAAGATACTCCAGACCCAACGCCCGGACCTGGTGCGCCTGCCACAGCACGTTGTAGACGCCATAGCTGGCCTGTGGCTCGTCGGGCTCGAAGAAGGTGTATACCGCCGACCAGCCGTCATCCAGCCGGTCCACCACGCTGACCATTTTCAGCACGCCATCGCGCCGAAACTCCACCAGACAGGTATCGACCGGACTGCGCAGCAGGAAGCCCCGGTACTGCTCATAGCCATCTTCATCCATACCCCCACCGGGATGGCGGGACTTCTGGTAGCGTTGATACAGGAAGTAATGCTCCGCACTCTCACGCATCGGCAACAGTTCAGCTTGCAGATCACCTTGCCGGCGCCAGATTTTCTGCTGGGTCCGGCTGGGGGTAAAGCTGGCTACTGGCAAGCGCACCGGGATGCAGGCGCGGCAGAAATCGCAGTGTGGCCGGTAGACAAACAGTCCGCTGCGACGAAAGCCCAACCGGACCAGCTGGCTAAACGCTTGGGCAGACATACGCTCGCCAGAGACCGCAACTTGCGAGCGAGAGCGCTCCTCAGCCAGATAACTGCAGGGATAACTGGCTGTGGTATAAAACTGGATAAACTGCCGGTTGCTGCTATCGTGCCCGCTCATCCGCACTCTCCCTTGCCGGGCCAGTCGGCAGGGATGTCCGGTGGGGGTAGCAGCCACCTGTCATTCTCTGCCGTTTGCTCGACCTCGTGCTTCAAGCGTAGCAGAAATGCTTCGCGCTGCATGGGTTGCGCACCCATGCTGTACAGGTGTGGGGTTTCCATCTGGCAATCCACCAGTTGTACCCCGACTTGCTGCAGCCTGGCGCACAGGTAAACCAGGGCGACCTTGGATGCATCGGTTTGCCGCGAAAACATGGATTCGCCAAAGAACATGCGGCCCAGCTGCACACCGTACACCCCGCCAACTAGCTGGTCCCCCTGCCAGCATTCAACCGAATGCGCCCAGCCTTCTTCATGCAAGGTCTGATACGCTGCCTGCATTTCCGGCACGATCCAGGTGCCCTGCTGGCCCGCACGCGGGGCGGCACAGGCCCGCACCACACCGGCAAAGTCATGGTCATAACGGATGGTGAATCGCCCTTTGCGCAGGGTCTTGCGTAGCGACCGCGAGACATGCAGCCCGTCCGGCAGCAGCACCATGCGGCGTGACGGGCTCCACCACAGAATAGGCTCGCCCGGCCCATACCAAGGGAAAATACCGGAACGGTAGGCCGCCAGCAGGCGCTGGCGGGACAGATCACCGCCTGCGGCCAGCAGTCCATCCGGCACCTGCAAAGCGGTGGCCGGATCGGGGAACTGCAGGGAATCGTCAAGCCACGTCAGCTTCAGCATGGGCTGGCGCAGGCGCGTTGATCAAAGACGTTTCTTGGGGGTGTTCTGGCAGTCGGCACACTGACCGTACAGATACAGGGAGTGTGTCTGGATGGAGAAGCCGCGCTCCTTGGCCACCTTGTTTTGCCGGCGCTCGATCTCAGGGTCAAAGAACTCTTCGACCTTGCCGCACTGGATGCAGACCAGATGATCGTGATGCCCTTCTGGGCGCAACTCGAATACGGCCTTGCCGCCTTCGAAGTAGTGCCGTTCCAAAATGCCGGCTTGTTCAAACTGGGTCAGTACCCGGTAGACGGTGGCCAGGCCTACATCCTCGCCCTCGCCGATCAATTGACGATAAACGTCTTCTGCCGACAGGTGGCGGACTTCACTGGTCTCGAACAGTTCGAGGATACGCAGGCGCGGGCCGGTTGCTTTGAGGCCCACTCCTTTCAGGTCACTGGCTTTGCTCATTGTCTGCGCTCAACACGGAGGGTTTGAGTTATCATAAAGGCTTTTGGCGACTTTGCCTACGAGAGCACGGTTGCCCGATCCCTGTCACGCTGAAGGAACAGCATGTCCCATACTGCGATCCGCCCTGTTCGACGCCTGCTCGTACCGGCCTTGATGGCCACGCTGCTGGCCGCCTGCTCGCTGTCCGCCCTCAAGCCTTACAAGCTGGATATCCCGCAAGGCAACTATGTCACCCAGGATGCGGTCGACAAGCTCAAACTCGGCATGACCCGCTCGCAGGTCCGCTTCCTGCTGGGGACACCGCTGGTACAGGACGCCTTCCATGCTGACCGCTGGGATTATGTCTATCAGCTGACCCAGCGTGGGGAAACGGTGGAAGACAAGCGTTTCTCGGTCTGGTTCGATGGTGACAAGCTGGTCAAGTTCGAAGGTACGGTCATGCCGGCCCTGCGTCCCTATGAGCCGCTGAACGGGGAGAAGGCTGCCTCCGCCCCGATCGCTGCCGAGCAAGCCGCTTCCGCCCCCAAGTCCTGATCCGGAGCCTGTCATGTCCCTGAAGATTGCTGTGGCCGGCGCCAGCGGGCGCATGGGTCGGGAGTTGTTGTCTGCTGTTCATCATGATGCTACTGCGCAATTACATGCAGCACTGGATCGTGCCGGCAATGCATTCATAGGTCAGGATGCCGGGCTGTTGATCGGCGCGCCCAACGGGGTATTGATCCAGGATGATCCAGCCCAGGCGCTGCAAGGTTGCGATGTACTGATCGACTTCACCCGCCCCGAAGCCACGCTGCAGCATCTGGCCCTGTGTCGTGAGCTGGGCGTGAAGCTGGTGATAGGGACCACGGGTTTCAGCACCGAGCAAAAGCAGCTGATCCGTCAGGCCGCCGACGATGTGTCGATCATGATGGCTCCCAATATGAGCGTGGGCGTCAACGTGATGCTGAAGCTGCTGCAACAGGCCGCGCTGGCGCTCAAGGACGGTTACGACATTGAGATTGTGGAAATGCACCATCGCCACAAGGTGGATGCCCCCTCGGGTACCGCGCTGCGACTGGGTGAAGTGATTGCGGAAACGCTGGGGCGTGACCTGCAGCAGGATGCCATCTATGGGCGCGAGGGTGTAACCGGTGAGCGCAACCCGCGCACCATCGGTTTTGCCACCCTGCGCGGCGGTGATGTGGTCGGCGATCATACCGTGGTGTTTGCCGGCATTGGCGAGCGCATCGAAATCAGCCACAAGGCCAGCAGCCGCGCCACGTTTGCTCAAGGCGCACTGCGTGCGGCCCACTATCTGGCCAGTAAAACCAACGGCCTGTATGACATGCAGGACGTGCTGTCCGGCGCATGATCAGCATGCCGCTGCGCGCCCTGCGCCATCTCCACTGCCTGCTCCTGCTGCTCGCTCTGAGTGTGCCAGCATGGGCAGGCAAGGCCTATCTGTGGCGTGTAGACAGCCCCACCACCACACTGTGGCTGTATGGCACGGTTCACCTTGGCAAGGCAGACATGTTCCCGTTGCCGCCCAGCGTCATGCGCGCGTTTCGCCAGTCACCCGTGGCAGTATTCGAGCTGGATATGGATCGGGTACCGCATGAGATGACGGCCCTCTACGGGCTGACGCTCTACCCCAAGGGGGACAGTCTCAGCGCACACCTGGGGCCGCAACGCTGGCAGCAACTCAAGCAGGCACTGCCCAGCCAGTATGGCATGTCGGCAGATGCGTTCCAGCAGTCCCGCCCATGGTTCCTGGCCATGACCCTCAGCATGCAGAGCCTGCTCAAGGATGGCTGGTCTGAGCAGTACAGCGTTGATGCCTACCTGGACCGTGAAGCACGTCAGCAAGGCAAGACCATCATCGGACTGGAGACCACCCGGCAGCAACTGGAGGCCATGGGACAATTGCGTGAAGACACGCAAATCAGCTGGCTGTTCAGCCAGCTGGACCCCAAGCTGATCGCCAAACAGCGCGAGCTGATGCAGCTAGCGGTGCGGAGCTGGAGGCAGGGGGAGCCCGAGCAGATGAATGACATGCTCTTGCAGGACTCACCCGGCATGACGCCGCAACAGACCAAAGAGTTTGCCGCCATCATGCTCTCAGGCCGCAACCGCAAGATGGCTGACAAACTGGTACAGATGCTCAAAGGCAAGCAACCCGCTTTTGTCGCCGTGGGGGCCCTGCATTACGCTGGACCGAACAATCTGCTGGCCCTGCTGCGCCAGCGTGGCTTCAAACCGATACAGCAGGATAATCAGTAACCCACTCAAGCGGCCAGCAGCATCCCGGCGGGCGCAATGCGGCACACCTCATGCAGCACCGCCTCGTCCAGCGCGCCGCGACACTGCCAAACGGCGCAATCAAAGCTCCGGCTGGCATGCGCCTGTAAGGCCGGCTGCGAGGCTGACTCAAAGCGGACTTCCAGACTGGCCACCTGTTGCGGCAAGTATTGCTCACCCGCCTTGATCAGGCCCAGTTGATCCTGCCCAACCAACAACACCCGGTACACCACCCGAGCGGGACGCGCCTCCGGGGTGTAAGGTGCACCGAGGACCACTTCTGCGGGAAGATCATTGACATACTTGGACATGGCCGAACTCCGTTGTGCCTGGCACGGAGCGCTGATTCCGGCCAGCGATTTAGCGAAATTTCCCGGTAAACACCGGTCAGGCACGCCTCGCAATTAGCTGATAAATCGGCGTGAGGTAAAACTTACCTGAACCCTGAATCCTGAAATGCAAAAAACCCGTAGCGCTTAGCGCATACGGGTTTGGCATGCGCTTTAGCAATATTTATAGAGCGCCTTGCAAGCTACACAGATCAAATCGGCGCTATGTGATGCCATTTATAATCTATGGCAATCCTCGGGTCAAGCCCCCTGCCTCAGAAAACATCCTTCCAGCGACGCAGCGCCGCCAGCACGGCCAAAGCGTCGGTTAACACTGCACCAGCCTGCTGGCTGACCGCCCGCTGTACGGACGCCTGTTCACAACGCAGAAAAGGATTGGTCAGTCCTTCTTCCGCCAGCGTCGACGGCAAGGTGCTCAAACCCGCAGCCCTTCGCTGAGCATCGCGCGCGTGGCGTTGCTGCAGCGCCAGACTCTCCGGCTCCACCGCCAATGCAAAACGCTGATTGCTGAGCGTATACTCATGGGTACAGCACAGCAGGGTCTCTGCGGGCAAGGCTGCCAGCCGCTGCAAAGACTGCTGCAATTGCACAGGCGTGCCTTCAAACAGCCGACCACAGCCGCAGGCAAACAGCACGTCGCCCGCAAACAGCCAGGGGGCCGCGTAGTACACCACATGATCCAGCGTATGCGCCGGTGTTTCCAGCACCTGGAAGGTCTGCCCCAGTAACGGCAACCGTGAGCCCTCCACCACGGGATGCGTCACCCAGGTGGAAAACCGGGGCGTCGCAGGGCCGTAAACGGTCAGGTCGGGCTGCGCATGCCGCAAGGCCGGGATGCCGTCCACATGGTCATAATGGTGGTGCGTGCACAGCACGGCCTGCAGCCGCAGCCCGTGCAACTGCAAGTAATGCAGCAAGGGCTCGGCTTCACCCGGATCAACGGCAATGGCAGATGATCCGTCGTGCAAAAGCCAGATATAATTATCGGTAAGGATGGGTAAGGAAACGAGGGTCAGCATGAGCACATGGTCGGGGCAAAACTCCTCGGCGTCAATGCAGAGGCTGGCGGACTGGTTCGCACAACCGCTCGGCCAATACCTGTTGAACCGGGAGGCCGACTGGTTCGGACGCACGCTGGATGAGCAATACGGCTGGACGGCAGTGCAACTGGGGCTGCCCCAGGTCAACCTGATGGCCAATTGCCGGGTGCGGCAGCGGCTACTGCTGGGACGTGGCGAGTGCGTGCATATTGCAGCCGATACCGCCGCCCTGCCCTTTGCCAACGCCAGCATTGATGTGCTGTTGCTCCCTCATGTGCTCGACTTCTGCGCCGACCCGCACCAGGTCATCCGCGAGGCGCAGCGGGTGCTGATTCCCGATGGCAAACTGCTGATCTCCGGCTTCAATCCCTACAGTCTGTGGGGCATGCGGCGCCTGCTCAATGCCCGGCCTGAACCCTGGAATGGCAATTTCATCAGCCTGCCCCGGCTCAAGGACTGGCTGGCCCTGCTTGGCTTCGAGATGCGTGCCAGCGCCATGACGTGTTACATTCCGCCCCTTTCGCAACCGAAGTGGCAGCAGCGCTGGCGCTTCATGGAGCCCGCAGGCAACCGCTGGTGGCCTGCAGCAGGTGCCGTGTACTGCCTGCAAGCCAGCAAGCAGGTGCTGGGCATGCGCCTGACCGGGCTGATCAAGCCACGTCGGCTGGTGCGCAAGCCGAGGCTGGTATCGGCCCACCCGGATGTACAACAGGAGCAGCATGAGTAAGGATGTCGTGGTGATTTATACCGACGGGGCCTGCAAGGGCAACCCCGGAACCGGCGGCTGGGGAGCCATCCTCTGCTACGGCGAGCACCGCAAGGAAATTTTTGGCGGCGAAGCCCACACCACCAACAACCGCATGGAAATGATGGCGGTCATCGAGGCCTTGCGTCTGCTGAAGCGCCCCTGCACCATTCAGGTCCATACCGACTCGCAATACGTGCAAAAAGGCATCAGCGAGTGGCTGAAAGGCTGGAAGGCGCGCGGCTGGAAAACTGCAGCGAAAGAACCGGTCAAAAATGCCGATCTGTGGCAGGAAATGGATCAGCTGACCGTGCCGCACCAGATCAGCTGGCACTGGGTCAAAGGCCATGCGGGCCACCCGATGAATGAACGTGCCGACCAGCTGGCCAATGCCGGCGTGGAAAGCGTACTGCGGAACTGAACATGCGGCAAATCGTCCTTGATACCGAAACCACCGGCCTGGAGCACAAACAGGGCAACCGGATTCTGGAACTGGCCTGTCTGGAGTTGAGCAACCGGAGGCCGACCCAGCGCACCCTGCATTTTTATATCAACCCGGAGCGGGAGAGCGAAGAAGGCGCACTGCGCGTGCACGGACTGGACAGTGCCTTCCTGGCCGACAAGCCCAAGTTTCATGAAATCGTGGATGATTTCCTGGCCTTTGTAGAGGGCGCGGAGCTGGTGATCCACAATGCCCCGTTTGACATCGGCTTTCTGGATGCCGAGCTGGCTCGACTGGGCAAACCTTCGATCCGCAGCTATTGCCCGTCGGTGCTAGATACACTGGCCTTGGCCAAGGACTTGCGACCCGGCAAGCGGAATAACCTGGATGCGCTATGCCGTGACTACGGCGTAGACAACTCCGGGCGAACCTTGCACGGCGCCTTGCTGGATGCGGAGCTACTGGCCGAAGTCTATCTGGAGATGACGCGCGGGCAGGAAAGCCTGATGATGGACATCGAGCCTTCGCCCGCGGCTCATTCGCACAATACCGTCGCCAGCGACGCACCCGCTATCCGCCCGCGCATCCGTAGCCTGAGTGCTGAGGAGCAGGCTGTACATGCGGAGTATCTGGCTGGACTGGAAAAAGCCAACAAGGCCCCGAGCCTGTGGCAAACCCTGCAGGCGGATAGCGCTGCATGACGCCCCGCTTCGTTGCGCTGGTCCCTGCCGCCGGCAGCGGCAGCCGCATGCGGGCCGACTGCCCCAAGCAATACCTGCTGCTGCACGGCAAGCCGGTGCTGTGGCACAGCCTCAAGGTTTTGCACACAGAGCCCCGCATCTCGCACATTGTGCTGGTGCTGACCGAGGGTGACCCTTGGTTTGCGCGCTTCGACTGGTCTGACCTGCCCCGCTTGCAGGTCTTGTACTGTGGTGGTGCCAGTCGGGCAGAAACCGTGCGCAATGGCTTGGCCAACATCGCCAGCAACACGCCGGACGACCCATGGATACTGGTACACGATGCCGCCCGCCCCTGTCTCTCCCGCAGCGACCTGACCCACCTGATCGACCAGTTGCACGCTGATGCCGTGGGCGGCCTGCTGGCCGTGCCAGTGCCCGAAACCGTGAAGCGGGCCACGCTGGACGGCCACGTCGCACAAACCGTACCACGGCAAGACCTGTGGTTAGCCCAAACCCCGCAGATGTTCCGCCTGCGGCCGCTGCTGGCTGCACACCAAGGTGTGCTGGACACCATCACGGATGAAGCATCCGCCATGGAACGGCAAGGCGACTCACCACGTTTGATCACCGGCAGTCGCAACAACCTGAAAATCACCTACCCGGAAGACCTCGCGCTGGCGGCCCTGCTGTTACCCGCCGCCGACCCACAGCACAGTTCGTAGGACGACCACACCGCCATGAGCCTGCTCCTGCGTTTGACACTCTTCTCCTGTCTGTGGCTGCTGTCAACCGCTCATGCCGCCCCACCTCCGCAAACGGTCCACGACAACCCGCTTGAGGGGCTGGAGGATGGCGATACAGAAACCGCGCCGCGCTTCAAACGCCTGCAACTGCGTGAGCGTCCGCTGCAGGTCAAACTGAGTGCCGATGGCAAAGTATTGCGCTTGTCGGGCAGCATCAGCACAGGCGCGGCCGACAAGGTGGCCAATGTTCTGGCCAATGCCCCCCAGCTGCGGGTGGTACGACTGCAGAGCCCGGGCGGCTTGCTCGGTGAAGCCATCCGCATCAATCAGCTGCTCAAAGCCCGCCAGGTCGACATCTGGGTTCCCAGCAGCTGCGCCAGCGCCTGTACCATCATCTTTGCCGCAGGCAAAGAGCGCTATATGGCACCCAAAGCCGAATTCGGGTTTCACCACCACCTGAACAGCAGTGGCAAGACCGACGCAGAGGACGATCAACAAGTCCGTGAGCAGCTGAAAGCGGCCGGTATTCCCGATGTGCTGCTGGACGGCCAGTTTGCCACCCCGTTTGACGCCATGTGGTTGCCAACAGTGCGGCAGCTGACCCGCAGTGATTACGTTACCGACGTGGTATCCCGCCCACCCGCCGGGCTGGCTTCCCTACCAGTGCTGGAGCCTGACGAGGTCAATGATCTACTGGAGCAGGATGACGAGATCCGCTTGCTGCGCAAGGCCTTACCCCAACTGTATGAGACACACCTGCCCCTGATTCAGAAGGCGGCTGCGGAAAACGATACCCTCGTCCCGGTCTGGCGCGCCATTCAGGAATTCATCTATCAAGGCACGCAACGCATTCTGCCGTATGCCAGTGATGAGGCCATTCTGGCGCGCGCAGCACGCACCAAGGTCGTAGCCAGAGCACAAATGAGCCTGCTGGAGGGTTACTGCCCGATTTTTGGTGTGCCTGCCCCCAACAAACAATACTCCGGTGACGACACCGAAGACGTGCGCTGGCTGGTGAATACCTTGCAGCATCTTCGTCCGGAACCGGTGCTGACCGGTCTGCGTGCACAAATCCTGCTGGAACAGACCAACGAGGCGGCTGAAGCAGCCGGCAAGGTGAATCTGCGGCTGCTCAAGGCTGGCCGCCGAACCGAACCCGGCGCCGACAACCGCCCCTACTGCCAGGCATTGCTGGATTTGTACGACTGGTATGACACCTTGCCACTGGCACAGCGGGTCACCGTCACTCGGGCCTTGCTGCTGGATTAACGATCGCCCCCTTGCATCATCGACGGATGACAGGTAGCTGAGGAGTATCCTCAAGGACCCACAGGCGTCCATTGCGCCATCCGCAACAGGGTATTGCTGCAGTCGCAATTTCTGCACGCATAAGGGATGGTTCTATGCCACAATCCGCGCCAATCTGGCCTGCGTGTTGCAGCGCGCCAAAGCCCCTGTAAAACCTACTGCGTGAAGGTAGCTGGCATGAAATTCCGTTTTCCTGTTGTGATTATCGACGAAGACTTCCGCTCGGAAAACACCAGCGGTATCGGCATTCGGGCGCTGGCGCAGGCGCTGGAAGAAGAAGGCATGGAAGTTCTGGGCGCCACCAGCTACGGCGACCTCTCCAGCTTTGCCCAGCAGCAGAGCCGGGCTTCGGCCTTCATCCTGTCGATCGACGACGAGGAAATGGCGGCTGAAACCGGTGCAGAAGCCGAAGCCGTGGTGGCGCTGCGCAAGTTTGTGGAAGAAATCCGCTTTCGCAATGCCGACATCCCGATCTTCCTGTATGGCGAAACCCGCACCTCACGCCACATCCCGAATGACATCCTGCGTGAATTGCATGGCTTCATCCACATGTTCGAGGACACGCCGGAGTTTGTGGCGCGCTACATCATCCGGGAAGCACGCAAGTATCTGGATGGCTTGATGCCGCCCTTCTTCCGTGCGCTGACCCATTACGCACAGGATGGCTCGTACTCGTGGCACTGCCCTGGTCACTCCGGTGGCGTGGCTTTTCTGAAGAGCCCGATCGGGCAGATGTTCCATCAGTTCTTTGGTGAGAACATGCTGCGCACCGATGTCTGCAACTCGGTGGACGAGCTGGGCCAGTTGCTGGATCATACCGGCCCGGTGGCCGCGTCCGAGCGAAATGCAGCGCGGATTTTCAATGCAGACCATCTGTTCTTCGTCACCAATGGCACCTCCACCTCCAACAAGATGGTGTGGCATGCCACGGTTGCACCGGGGGATATTGTAGTGGTGGACCGCAATTGCCATAAGTCCATCCTGCACTCCATCATCATGTGCGGTGCCATTCCGGTGTTCCTGACACCGACCCGCAACCATTACGGCATCATCGGGCCGATTCCGCTGTCCGAATTCCACCCGGACAGCATTCGCCAGAAGATCGAAGCCAATCCGTTTGCCCGCGAGGCGCTAGCAAAAAATCCGGACAAGAAGCCGCGCATCCTGACCCTGACCCAGTCGACCTACGACGGCGTGCTGTACAACGTCGAGAAGATCAAGGAAACACTGGGGGACTTCATCGACACCCTGCACTTCGATGAGGCTTGGTTGCCGCACGCCACCTTCCACGATTTCTATCGCGAGATGCACGCCATTGGCCGGGACCGCCCGCGCAGCCAGAAAACGCTGGTGTATGCCACCCAGAGTACGCACAAGATGCTGGCCGGATTGTCGCAAGCCTCGCAGATCCTGGTACAGGATTCAGAAGAACGACAGCTGGATCGCCATCGCTTCAATGAAGCGTATCTGATGCACACCTCCACCAGCCCGCAATACGCCATCATCGCGTCTTGCGATATTGCCGCAGCCATGATGGAGGCCCCGGGCGGCACCGCGCTGGTCGAGGAATCGCTGACGGAAGCGCTGGATTTCCGCCGCGCCATGCGCAAGGTGGATGCCGAGCTGGGAGAGGACTGGTGGTTCCAGGTGTGGGGCCCGGATCATCTGAGCGAGGATGGGCCGGCCGAGCGGGAAGACTGGCTGTTGCGCTCTGGTGACCGTTGGCATGGCTTTGGCGATCTGGAAGAAGGCTTCAACCTGCTCGACCCGATCAAGGCCACCATCATCACCCCCGGCCTGAACGTGGATGGTGAGTTTGCCGAGCAAGGCATCCCGGCGGCCATTGTGACCAAGTATCTGGCCGAGCATGGGGTGATTGTCGAGAAAACCGGGCTGTACTCTTTCTTCATCATGTTCACCATCGGCATTACCAAGGGCCGCTGGAACACGCTGGTGACCGAGCTGCAGCAGTTCAAGGACGATTACGACCGCAACCAGCCACTGTGGCGGGTGATGCCGGAGTTTGTGGCGGCTCGCCCGCAGTACGAGCGGGTGGGCTTGCGTGACCTCTGTGAACAGATTCACGGCATCTACCGGGACAATGATGTGGCCCGGCTGACCACCGAGATGTACCTGTCCAATATGGAGCCTGCGCTCAAGCCTTCCAAGGCCTACTCCAAGATGGCCCACCGCGAGATCGAACGGGTGGCCATTGATGAACTGGAAAACCGCATCACCGCCGTGCTGCTCACCCCCTACCCACCCGGTATCCCGCTGCTGATTCCGGGTGAGCGCTTCAACCGTACCATCGTGCAGTACCTGCAGTTTGCCCGCGACTTCAACGAGCGCTTCCCTGGTTTTGAGGCCGATATCCACGGTCTGGTGGTGGAGGAAAATGCGGGTCGTAAACATTATTTTGTGGATTGTGTACAAAACAGCTAAACCGCAATCACGAAAATGAACCGGCTGCCCAGTTCTGGGCAGCCTTTTTCTTGCCTACGACTTTCGACCAGTTCCGGGTACTTTTGCTGGGGGTCAGGAAAGCCTATGCTTTCTTGAAACCGTCAATATCGTCATCCATAATCAAATGCCTGTGCGGGCCAGCCCGCCATTCTGTCGCTGTACACACTGTCACCCATGCAAAAGGATATCAGCATGTCCGTACGCAAGATCAGCAGTCTGCAGATTGAAGAAGACCTGAAGCTGGGTCAAAGTGATGAGTTCGATGTCATGGTGGTCGGTGCGGGGATGTCCGGCCTGTATACTGCCTGGCGCATGAAGAAAGAGTGGCAACGCAGCCCGGTGCTCAGCAAGCTGGTCAAGGAAAATGGTACCGGGCAGCTACGCATCGGCATCCTGGAGTGGAGCGACCGGGTCGGGGGTCGGCTGGACAGCCGCATCATTGCCGACATGGAGAATGTCCCTGCTGAGCTGGGCGGCATGCGCTTTACTGACAGCCATCTGATCGTCAACCAGCTGATCGATGACTTTGGCCTGCGCAAGGATGTTGATGTCTTCCCGATGACCGACAACAGCCAGTTTTACCTGCGTGGCGAGCGGTTCAGCGAAGACAAGGTCGCGCCAAAAGACCCGCATGTGCCGGGCTATAAAGTGCCTTACCAGTTGCCCAAGGACGAACAACGGCAGACTCCGAACCAGCTGTTCAACTTCGCCATCAAGAAGGTGTGCGACTACTCGAACAGCTGGACTGATGCCAACTGGCAATGGGTCAAGGAAAACTTCCGTTATTCCGATTCGGTCTATCGCGACATTGCGCTGTACGACATGGGCTTCTGGAACATGTTGTATCAGACCCTCAGCAATGAGGGCTATGACTTCGTGTGGGATGGTGGCGGCTACAACTCCAACACCATCAACTGGAACGCAGCAGAAGCCATGCCTTACATGTTGACGGACTTCTCGCAGCCGACTGACTTCAAACGCATCAAGACAGGCTTTCATCAGTTGCCGGTTGCCATGTACAAGGAACTGCGCAAACTGAATGTGCCGGTATATCGCAACCTGCGACTGACACATTTTGAGAAGCACGGTGAGTGGACGGAGGGTACTGTTGCGGTCACCCGCGATCCGAAAGTGAAGGGCAAGTTCAAGGCCAAGGTGCTGTTCCTCGCCATGCCGCGTCATAGCCTGGAGCTGATTGATCAGGATTGCAGTTTCTTCCAGGACCGGAAGGTACAGTACAACATCCAGTCCGTACTCAAGCAGCCGGCTTACAAACTGTTCCTCGCCTACGAATCGCGCTGGTGGGGCAAGGAATTTCACGCCGGGCCGACCATTACCGATCTGCCCCTGCGCATGACGTATGACTTTGGCAGCGAAAACGAGCGCGGCGGCAAACCGACCGATACCCGCACCCTGCTGCTGGCTTCGTACTCGGATATGCAGGCGGACAGCTTCTGGAAAGTGCTTGAGCGTAACCGGCCCTATGACATTCCGCCGGAGTGGGAGCAGATCGGTGCCGATGGTGGCGCCCCGGCCCCCGAGGAAATGAAGCGCATGGCCGAAGGCATGCTGCTGAAGGATCTGACCACCGACGGCAAAACCCCCACCCCGTCCAAACTGATCGGAGCTTACTATCAGGATTGGTCACAAGCCCCCTATGGTGCAGGCTTCCATGCCTGGGCGGCCCACTACAAGGCGTGGGAAGTGATGAAGGAAGTGCGCCATCCGATGTCTGACCGTCACGTCTACATCTGCGGTGAAGCCTACTCCAACGCCCAAGGCTGGGTGGAAGGGGCCGTGTGTACCGCCGAATCCATCCTGGAGGAGTTTTTCCAGATGCCGCGCCTGCAAGGTATCCCGGCCAGCTACCCGCTGCTGACCCCAAAGCCAGTCAAGCCCGGCCAGACCGAAACCAACCCGACCTACCACCACAAGGCGAACAGCTATGTCTTCTGATGTGATCCAGCACGTTGATCTGGCCGTCCTCGGCGGCGGCACCATTGGTCTGTCTGCCGCTTACTATGGGGCCGCAGCCGGCCTGAAAACCGTTCTGTTCGAACAGTATGACTTTGGCAATGACAAAGCCAGCTCGGATGGCGACTCCCGCATGTTCCGCGTCATGTACTCGGAAGAGGACATGGCCCAGCTGGCGGAAGCCTCACTGGGCCAATGGCAGGAAATTGAGCACTACACCGGCGACCGCCTGCTGGACCGCAAGGGTCTGTTGTTCTATGGCTTGCCTGCCTCCTCAGTGGAGGGCAATCTGGAAGAGTGCGCCCAGGTGATGAGCCAGATGGGGATTCCCTATACCCGTTATTCGGCTGAACAGTTGCCGCGGGCTTATGATGTCTTCAAGGACATTCCGAAAGACTACTTTGGCCTGTCGCAACCGAGTGGCGCAACCATTCTGGTCAAGCACTCGCTGCATACCTTCGCCCGGCTGGCGCGGGAACATGGTGCCCATCTGCTGACACATTGCAAGGCCACCATCCGCCCCTGCAAATCCGGCAAAGGGCCTTACCTGATCGACACCCCCAAAGGCATCTTCGAAGCCAAGCATCTGGTGCTGGCTCCCGGCGCCTGGTCGAATCCTGTGCTCAGTCAATTCGGCATGCAGCTGAACTTGACCATCTGGCAAATGACCGTGGCTTACTACAAGGTGGACCCGCATCTGAAGTGGCCAATGTGGTACGAGTTTGGGCCAACCAAAAACAATCAGCAGCAGTTGTTCTATGGCTTCCCGCTGCTGGATGGCTCGCACAAGATCAAGGTCAGCGCAGACTTTACCAACAACCAGTACCAGGATCCGTCGCAGTGCACCTACCAGCCTGACCCGCGCATTCTGGATCAGATGTCCAGCTTCATGATGCATCGTTTCAAAGGGGTGGAGCCCACCCCGCACGATGCCATCTGCTGCCTGTATACCATGAGCCCGGATGCACAGGTGGTGCTGGATACCCTGCCCGGCTTCGAGAATGTGGCTGTGCTGACTGGCGAATCTGGCCGTGCCTTCAAATACACGCCGGTATTTGGCCGTATCCTGGTGCAGCTGGCCACCACCGGCAAGAGCACCTACGACATCAGTGAGTTCAGCATCAAGCGTAAAGGCATTATTCGCTGATTGTTTGTCCCAAAGCACAAAAGGCAAGACTCATGCCTTGCCTTTTGTTTTGCCGCCGCGCACCCGTCAGGGGCCAATCACGCGGTTACGCCCTTGAGCCTTGGCCTGGTACAGCTTCACATCCGCTTGTTGATACAGGCTCTGCTCAGCCTCCTGATGCTGGTGGTCCAGCATGGAGACGCCAAAGCTCGCCGTGACATGAATGGCCACATTGGACTGTTGATGCGGGATCGCCAGATCAATGATCAGCTTGCGAATGCGCTCTGCCAGAATGGCTGCACCTTTGCCATCCGTCTCTGGCAACAGGCAGGCGAACTCCTCCCCACCCACACGCGCGACCAGATCCGCAGGGCGCCGCAAGGCCGTGGCCAGGGTCAAGGCCACCAGCCGTAAGCAATCATCCCCCGCCGGATGGCCGTATAGATCGTTGTAATGCTTGAATTCGTCGATGTCCATCAGCACCAGCGACAGCGGCATACCATGACGACGGTGACGGGAAACTTCCTGCAGCAGGGCCTCATCAAAGTGCCGGCGATTGGCCAAGCCGGTTAATGGGTCCGTTACAGCCAGACGCTGCAAGAGTTCATAAGCACGTCGCATTTCGATATGGTTACGAATGCGGGCACGTACAATGGCCGGACTAAAGGGTTTAGTGATATAGTCCACCGCGCCAGAAGCCAGCCCCCGCTCTTCTTGTACCGGGTCTGACAGTGCCGTGACAAAAATGATGGGCACACTGGCCGTCAAGCGGTCCGTCTTCAACAAGCGGCACACCTCATAGCCGTCGATGTCCGGCAGCATCACATCCAGCAGCACCAGGTCCGGACGAGGCATCATTCTCGCCATGGCAATGGCTTCAGTGCCAGACATGGCAAAGCGGACCTCGTAATGCTCCAGCAGCGCGCTGGACAGCGCCTCAATATTGGTCGGGTCATCGTCGACCACGAGGATGGTGGGCTGGTGCATCAGCACGTCCTGTCGCACACGGTTGTTATAAGGATTCAGAATAGCCCAGGCTCAGGAGGGAGAATTGGCGCTCAGTTTTGCACAAATTTCGTCCAATGTGTGTTTTGCCTGCGCAAAATCCAGTCGGGACATGGCTTTTTCCAGCTCTTGTGTCGCTTTCGCATCGACTGAGTTCAGATAGGCGCGACCAGACTCAAACTGCTTGCGGGCGCGCAGGCTACGGATATCCAGCAGCATGCCCAGCTCATCCAGGGCACCGGCTTCAGGCTCCAGTGCGGTCTCAGTTTCCTTGACCTCTGACGCCAGCACCTGTTGTTCCAGCAAGCCAATGCTGTGCACCACTTCGCGGAGGGCATCGGACAAGGCCAGCAAGTCTGGCGAGCCCGACGTCACCATACCTTGCTGCAGGCCTCGCTCCAGTTTTTCAGCGACCGCGGCCACCTGCTTGGCGCCCAGTGTTGCAGCAACCCCCCGCAAGGTATGCGCCAGACGGATAGCCTCCTCATCCGCTCCTCGCGCGATCAGCACCTTAAGGCGCTCGCACGTATCCGCATAGCCATCCCGCAGACGGAATACCATGCGCCGGAATGTGGCCTCACGCCCGCCCAGTCGACGCAAGGCATCGTCCAGATCAAACCCCGGCATGCTGGGCAAGCTCGGCGGGGTCGCAACCGGATGGGGTGGCATGGGCGATACGGGCTGCCCAGGCGGCCCCAGCCGTTCGGGTTTCACCCAGCGGGACAGGGCATCACTCAGACGGTCCGGATCAATCGGCTTGGCCAGATGATCATTCATGCCGGCATCCAGGCAACGCTGACGCTCACTTTCCATGGCGTGCGCGGTCATCGCCACAATGGGCAGCTGTTCCGCATCCAGGTGTTGCCGAATCCGCTGTGTGGCTTCTATACCATCCATTTCCGGCATCTGTACGTCCATCAGCACCAGATCGAATGCCCCTTGGGTTTGCTGAATGATCTCAACGGCTTCCCGCCCATTGCTGGCGGTGGTGACCACAACCCCCATGCTGCTCAACGCAGTGACGCCAAGCTCGCGCAGCAATTCAGTATCCTCCACCAGCAGGATGCGCGCGCCAACCAGTTCCCGGCGCAAGCCATAGCCGCTCCCTGTCATATCGGGCAGGGTCAATGAGCTATGCCCGGTCAGCGCCTGTTCCACCGCTTGCAGCAGGCGACTTCTCTCCAGCGGCTTGGTGATCAGGTGCTGAAAGCCCAGTGCCTTCATCCGGGCGCTCCAGCGCTCACGCTGCAGAACAGAGCTGATCATCACGACCCCCGGCTTGCCATCCCCCTTCAGCAGATGTCCATATTGCGCCGCAAAGCGAAGGTCGGCCTCATCATGCAGCTCCAGCAGAAGGAGCTGGCATCCTGTTGCAAGCAGCGTCTCGGCTTCAGCCATCTGCGCGATGAATTGCACCGTAGCCCCCTGCTCCTCCAGCAACCCTTGCAGCAGCTGCCGTGTCTTCACATTGTGGATAGCCAGCACGCAGGCACAACCTGCCAATGCCGGGAGGGTCATGGGCCTCGTTTCACCTTCATACTGCAGTGGTAACTGGAATGAGAAATTGGAGCCCTGCCCCGGCTCGCTCTGGACACTGATCTCGCCCCCCATCAAGTGCACCAGCTGCTTGCTGATGGCGAGCCCCAGCCCAGTACCACCATAGCGACGGGTCGTAGAGGAGTCGGCCTGACTGAACGACTGGAACAGCCGGGCTTGCTGCTCAGCGGTCATGCCAATCCCGGTGTCCTGTACCGAGAAATTCAAAGTGACCGACTGCTCCTGCCGTTGCAATTGCCGTACGGAAATTACCACCTCGCCCTGCTCGGTAAACTTGAGGGCATTGCTGGTCAGGTTCAGCAAGATCTGCCCGATCCGCAGTGGGTCCCCCTGCAACAGCAGGGGGACATCCGGGTCAACCACAAAGATCAGTTCCAGCCCCTTGCCATCGGCCTGGATCGCAGCAATGCCTGCCAGATTGTCGAGCAGGGTGCGCAGGTCAAACGCAACAGACTCCAGCTCCAGCTTGCCCGCCTCGATCTTGGAGAAATCCAGTACATCATTGATGATGCCCAGCAGCGTCTGGGCTGCACCCTGTACCTTGCCAAGATAGCCATTCTGCTGCCCGGTGGGGGCAGCACCCAGCGCCAGCTGCGTATACCCCAGAATGGCGGTCAGGGGTGTCCGGATCTCATGGCTCATATTGGCCAGAAATTCACTTTTGGTCCGTGCTGCCGCTTCGGATGCCTCCTTGGCCTCGCGCATGACGGTTTCAGCGCGCTTGCGTTCGGTAATGTCCTGCAGCGCGGCGAACATGGCGGGCTCATCGTTGTAGTGGATGACGATGGCAGACAACAGGGCCCAGCAATCCCCGCGAAACAGGCTTCGGATCTGTACTTCCTGATCAATTACCGAGCCAATCTCGCTCAGTTGCTGCATCAACGCCGTTCGCACACCCGGCTGGACAAACAGGAAATCGATTTCACGGGTGGCCGTATCTTCCGGGTCTCCCAGTCCGTTGAGGTCCCCAAAACGATGGTTGTAATACAGCAACTGCCCATCTTGCAGGCGTGCAATAAACAAGGGAAAGGGCGAGGCTGCCAGGATGGCGCGCTGGCGTTCTTCACTCAGTCGCAGTGCCGTCGTCTGCTCACGTAAAGACAGCATGGCGCTGCGGAACACTCCCAATGAAGAGGCCATTCGGGAAATTTCGTCATTACCGGCATCCGACACCTCCACATCCATCTGCCCGCGCGCCAGGTTCAGCATGCTGCGGGACAGGCGTGAAAGGCGGCCTGCGATGCGGCGCCCAACATAGAAGCCACCCAGAACGGTTGAAATCAGCAGACCGGTGACTGCCAGGGCAATCAGCAGCCAGGTACTGTAGTGCAGCCGCTGAGTGAGAATACCCAGCTCACCGTCCAGATCATTGCCCACTTGCTCCGTCACCTGCCGGACCCGCATGACCAGCTGGTTGGTTCGCCGCCAGTTGTCACCAATGATGGCCTGTACCGCCAGCGCCACCTGCAACTGCCGTTGCCGCACCATGAACATGCCATCCGGCCCTTCTGAAAGGCGGCGGATTTCCTCCACCCCTTGTCGAAGTGCCTGCAAGCTGGTTTCGGTTTTAATATCGGCCAGATCGTGCCGCGCCTGCGACAGGGTTTTGGCAAAGGTCGCCCGGATCACCGACAACTGAGACTCATTCGGCGCATTGGCAGCCTGCGCCAGCAGGCTAAGCAGCAAGTTGCTGTCGCCCTGAAAACGTTGCACGGCGCCCAGTGAGTTGACCTGTTCCGACACCAGCACCACCACAGCATTGGTGGCTTCCAGGGTAATCTGGTCACTACGTGATACCAGCTGCAAGGTACTGGCCCTGACCTGCGGTTCAACCAGCTGATCAAAGCGCGCCACCGCCGCCACCACCATGGTCAGCCGACTTTCCTCGCCCTGTGACCATGCCTTGTTGACCGTCTCCAGCAGGGCACGCCCTTCCTGCTGTACTGACAAATCTGCTCGTGGCAACTGACGCAGGATGGCATCACTGATCAGGAAGGCCTGCTCCTTCAGCTGTGCGGGCGGCAGCCGACCGCCCGCCAGCGCGACCAGCCGATAGGCTTCGGCACGCATTTGCAACAGCGACTGAACCTGGCTGAACTCCCCATCAATCAGACCATGAATGGAAGCGCCACTCGCACTGGACACTTTCCGGGTTGCTGCCAGCAGGTCCGCGTTGGCGGCGGTATACACCGGTGCCACCACAGACAGTAGCTTGCGCTGACTGTTTCCCGCCATGGTCAGTAACTCATTCTTGCGCGCCTCCAGCTGCAAGCGCTCTCCGACCCGCCGTTCGGTTTCGCTCGCATTGCTGCGCAAGCCATTCAGCTGACCAACCAGCTCAGCGGTCATGCCGGTATTGTTACCCGCCAACGCAGCAATCTGCTCCGGCAAGCCATCGAGCTGCGCACGTACCCGCCGACTGACCTCTTCCTTGTCTTGCTGCGTGGGAGCGCCCGCCAATGCCGCAAGATTGGTAGCCAAATCCTGGCTACCCAGTTGCAAACGCGCTGCCAGCTGTGTCGCGGGAAAGCTGTGTCTGGAAACCGTGCGGGCCGTGTCCTCCACCTTGCTGAATGCCCAAATGGCAGCAGCAGACGCCACCAGCGTCAGGGCACTGACAACGGCAAAAGCGAGACGAAGCCGGGCCGCAATGCTGACGGGCTTGCCCGCAGGCATGGCCTCTTCGGGGTTGATCGTGCTGGTGTTCTGCATCAACGGCGTGCAGTCAAACCGACCAGTTTGCCAACAGTGCGGTTCCAGTTGTCCACACACTCATTGCTGCAGCGTTGCGCCCAGCGCCGGATCACCACCTCGGACAGTACCTTGCGCAGCAATTTACGATCACTCTCTGAGACCGGAATCAAGGTCATCTTGCCGCGAATTCCGCGGGTGCAGGGATCATGGCCGGTATTACAGTTGATCCCTTCCTCCGTTTCACTGGCCGCTACTGACCAGATGGCACTATTCATCTCGTCCAGGCCCGCCATCAGATAGCGCTGTACCGCCGGGTCCAGCCGGTCCCAGGTTTGCTGGTTAACCCCCTGCATGGCCATGCTCCAGCCCATGGGCAACACATAAAGATACTGGGTGATTTCCGGCAGCTTGGCTGCATTGCCGGGCAAAGCCCCAGTTACCGCGCAGTCAATCGCGCCATCGCGAATCGCCGCATAGGCTTCGCCAAACGGGATATTGACCGACACGCCCCCCAGGGCTTCGACCAGCTCCCCAACCGGGCGCGTCCCCACCCGGACTTTTCTTCCCTTGAGGTCCGCAATACTGCTCAGCCGTGATTTGCAAAAGAGAATCTGGGCCGGGTAAGGCCACACACCCAGCACCTTGATACCATGGGCTTTCTGGAAAAACTGATCCAGCACGGGTGTATACACCTTGACCACCGCGCGTGCTGTTGTGACATCCGGGCTCAAGCCCGCCAGATCAGCCCCCTCACCTTCCACATCGCTGTCTGTGCCATAGGCCAGCACCATGGTGCCAAAGTCGACCGCACCCAGCTTCATCAGGCGGATGATTTCGGTGCCTTTCAGCCCCAGCTTGTTGAAGGCCGTGATTTCCGCGGTCACCTGTCCAGCCGATTTTTCCGGAACACTCTTGCTCCAGAACGGCTCTTCATAGTTACGGAACTGGCTGAGAAAATCCCAGGAGCCGACCACCTTGAGGTGGGTACGTGGCAAAGCAGGTTCTTCCGCCTGCACGAGCCGGGAACATCCCAAAAACAGAAGCACAACAAACAGGCAGCGCATTCACGTTCTCCCCCGTGGCCGGGTGACATTCATATGACAGTCACCCGCAGTCTATCCTGATTATATGGCACTACGTTGAATGTGCCAGAAAATCAGCAAGGACGGCCCTGTCCGCTCGCCCAGGCGGTTAAATAAGGAGGAGAAGCGGGTCAACCATGCCGCCATGGCTGACCCGGAAGTATAGACACGATCAGGCTGGATCAACCTGCACACGCTTGCGGAGCTCGGTCAGCTGAGCCACAGTCGGTGCGCCCGCACCGGCTACCAGGCACGCCGCAGCACCAGCAGCAACCGCACACGCCAAATGCTCAGCCCAGCCCATGGCAGGCTGTTGCATCAGGCTGTACAACAAACCGCCCATACTGGCATCCCCCGCCCCCACCGTATCGACCACCGTGATCGCCGGTGGTGCACACCGCCAGTGTTCGTCGTGTATCAGCAGCTCAGCCCCGGCTGCGCCACGGGTGTACAGGATGGCAGCATTGGGGTTCCATTGCCGGATGGTCTGCAGCGCTGCCGCAGCATCATCATGCCGGAACAAGCCTTGCAGATCTTCATCCGACACCTTGATGACATCTGCCAACCGGCACATCTGCTGCAGCATGGGGTCATAACGCGCATCCATCAGCTGGCGGAAGTTGGGGTCATAACTGATGCGCCCGCCGGCCTGCTTGATGGATCTGGCCAGATTCAACAGGGTCGTCGCCAGCGGCTCCCGCGCCAGACTGATCCCGCCAAAGTGTCCCCATGCGACCGCGCTCAGCCAGCCCGCCGGCAGCTGTTGCGGGTCAAATGCAAGGTCCGCACTCTGGTCTCCAATGAAAAAGTAGGCGGGCGGATGCGTCTCGTACACCATGGCCAGCAAGGGTGAGCGGGCAACCCTTTGCATGAAGCGCATGTCCAGCCCGGCCTCTTCAGAAGCACCCCACAAGGCGTCACCAAACACATCCTGACTGACCGCGCCTGCAAACGCGCTGGGAACATCCAGCCGTGACATGACACGCGCCACATTCCATGGTGCGCCGCCGGTTTTGCTGAGCCATTGGTCCTCACCCGTACGGATCAAGTCAGTCAAGGCTTCGCCTGCCGACACAAAGCGTGGCAAGGGGCTCATGCGTCTTGCTCCGGCAGTACATTCAAGACTTCGTAGCATGCGCCCATGGTGTGATAATCCACCTTGCCCGCCGGGCTCTTCTCATCCGAGTAAGACCGGTTATCCGCAGTCAGGATGCGATACCAGGCCCCATGCTGATGGTCAACAAAGTGCTGCCAGCTGTACTGCCACAAGCGCTGGTAATCCGCCCAGTAACACGCCTCACCCGTGCGGGCCGCCAGCAGGGCGGCTGTCGCCAGGCTTTCCGCCTGCACCCAGAAGTATTTGTCACTGTCGCAAATCTCGTCTTCCGGACCAAAGCCGTAATAAAGGCCTCCATGCTCAGCATCCCAGGCCTTTTGCATCGCCGTATCAAACAAAGTCCGCGCACGCGGTAACAGCCAGTCACTTTCCCGCTGCAACTGGGCGGCATGGCGCTCCATGATCAGCAGCAGTTTGGCCCACTCGGTCAGGTGGCCCGGCTGATAGCCCCAAGGGCGGAAGATATTGGTCTTGTCGTCCCGGTTATAGTCCCAATCCACAGACCAGTCGGCATGATAGTGCTCCCACACCAGACCATTGGCGAGAGCAGCCTGACGATTGACGATGTTATGTGCCAGCGTCTCGGCGCGGTGCAGATAGCGCACCTCTCCCGTGGCCTCAAACGCCGCCAACATGGCTTCGCAGGCGTGCATATTGGCGTTCTGCCCACGGTAGGGGTAAAGCTCGGACCAGTCCGCACTCGCTTCATCGGCGTACAAGCCATGTGCAGGTTCCCAGAAGCGCTGCTCCATCAGCGCATACGTTTCCTCCAACCAGGGCCGCGCCTGGCTTTCGCCCGCCATCACTGCGTGCGCATAAGCCAGCAGCACAAAGGCCAGCCCATAGCAGTGGTTGGTTCCATCCATCACCGTTTTCTCACCCTGCTGCCAGTGCAATTGCCAGGCATAACCTCCGGTGTCGGCATTGCGATGTACCTCACGCAAGAAGCGCAAGCCATGTTGCAGGCCCGGCCGCCAGGCTTCGCCAAACTGGCGCGTCGCCATCGCATAATTGAAAATCATGCGGGTGCTGCTGACCAGATGACGGGTCGTCGTATCGTAGACAGCACCATCATCCTTGAGGAAGTGGTAGAACCCCCCGTTCGGGTCAATGGCACGCGGGTGATAGAAGGACAGCGTGTGCTTTATATGCTGTAACAAAATGCTACGCTGGTGGAAATCCGGAAAGACCATTCACTCACTCCTGCTGAAATCGGTTCATCATTGCCCAGCCTCACTGGAACTGGCGCGCACCACCAACGTGACCGGGTGTACTTCCTGCTGCAT
Organism: Leeia aquatica; assembly: GCF_012641365.1. Lineage (NCBI taxonomy): Bacteria > Pseudomonadati > Pseudomonadota > Betaproteobacteria > Neisseriales > Leeiaceae > Leeia > Leeia aquatica. Next base: position 65,109 of record NZ_JABAIM010000001.1, on the reverse strand, counting down.
GCCTTCATCTTGCAACAGCAACGCTACCGCACGCTGCCCCAGCCGCAACTTGTCCACCCGCACGGTACTCAGCGCCGGGTGTGCCAGGCTGGCGGCTGCAATGTCATCAAAACCCACGATAGCCAAGTCCTGCGGCACGCGCAGGCCACGCTGCCGGGCAACCTGCAGCAACAGCAAGGCGGCAGCATCGTTATACGCAAAAATGGCGTCTGGCGGCTGCGGCTGGTCCAGTAGCTGGTGGCTGACCTGCCACACGGCATCCTCAACGGTCACCCCTGCTGGTAGTACCGGCTCCCATGCCGGATTGGCCAGCATGCCGGCATCAAACAGCGCCTGCCGATACCCCATGGCACGTTCACGAATACTGTAATGCGCCAGAGAGCCTGACAAAAATGCCACTTTGCGCCCCTGCTGCAACAAATGCCGGGTGGCCAGCCAGCCCCCTTGCCGATGGTCTGGGTTCACGGAGGCCACGCCTTGCTGCCAGGCATCCAGCAATAGCATTGGCAAGTCGCGCTGTGACAGCCTTTGCAAGACCTCAGGCTCGAAGTAACCCGCACACAGCAAGGCATCGGGCTGGTGCAAGGCCAGCAGTTCCGTGAGCGGGTCTGTCGGGCCGATGGACAGAAAAGTCAACACCACCCCTGCATCCTGGCAGGCGGTCTCGACCCCTTGCAGCACCGCCGAAAAGAAGGGATTGGCCACCAGGGTACTATGCTGACGATGCAGCAGGAAACATACCCGACGTACTGCCGATTTTCGCAAGCGTGCCACGTCATAGCCCAGCTCTGCGGCGAGTTGCACAATTCGCGCGCGCGTCGCCTCCGCCAGACCCGCCTGCCCTTTGAGGGCTCGGGATGCCGTCGCCACCGACACCCCAGCCAGAGCGGCAATCTCGCGCAAATTACTCATCCAGGCCTGCCTCGCTGTCTTGTTGTTCCAGCTGACTGATTGACATGCTACTGGACGTGGTGCCCAGTGAGTCAGTCATACCGTAAATAACAATGTTTACCATGTTTAGCTAAACATTGTCGCCAGGCACGCAAAAATGAAAACACCCCTGCCCGCTGTGGGGTCAGGGGTGTTGCATGAATGCCAGCCGCGCAGTCTGGTATGACCAAGCCCGGCTCACCGCCCATTCACTCAGCGTGCGGCGGTGACCACCATCTCCACTTTCAATGAGGGGTGCGCCAGGGCAGCCTGCACACAGGCGCGCGAAGGCGCCGCACCCGCAGGCAACCAGGCATCCCACAGTGCATTCATGGCGGGCAGGTCAGCCAGATCAGGCAAGTAGATCAGCACTTGCAGCAAGCGATGCTTGCCACTGCCCACCGCCTGCAGCCGGCGCTCGATCGACGCCAGCACTTCCTGGGTCTGTGCGGTAATGTCTCCTTCCAGCGTCTGGTCAGCCACTTCCACCAGATAAATGGTGTCGCCATGTATGACCACGTCCGACCAGCGCGGGGTGACCCCAATTCGCTCAATTTCACTCATGTCTCGCTCCTGTTCACTTTTTATTTCAATGGCAGCTGCAGCATTTCACGCACAATCGGCGTCAGCCCGCTGAAGAAAAACTCCACCGCGATCACCATGACGATCAGACCCATGATGCGGGTCAGCATCTTGTTGCCCTGCTCACCCAAGCGACGCATGATCGGCTGCGCGCCCAGTAGCAGCAAAAAGGTCAGCAGGCAGCTGAACAGCACGGTCGCCACCAGCAGGCTCTTCTGCGTCAGGTTAGTACCCTGATGCATCAGGATGATGACGGTCGCAATGGTGCCGGGCCCGCTGATCATCGGCATGGCGATTGGCGTCAGCGCCACATCCTTGGACGCCCCATCCAGCGAGGGGCCAGCTTCTTTGCGCGGCACATGTGGCATGCTGGCCAGGCGCGCCTGCACCATCTCATAGCCCATGATGAAGAACAACACACCCCCCACCACCCGTAGGCTGTGCACCGAGATGGCAAAGAAATCAAAGATCAACTCGCCAGTGAGCGCAAAAGCCACCAGGATGGCTGAAGCTATCAGGCAGGCACGCAGCGCAATGCGCCGGGCGTGGCGACGGTCCAGGTCTGCCGTAATACCGCTATAGACCGCCATCACCGCCAGCGGGTTGATCATGGTCAGCAGCGAGGTCAGACACAGCAGAATATATTGCAACATACAAGTCACCTACGGTCGTTCAAATGAAAACAGCGCGCCGGTGCGCGCTGTTTTCAGCCGGGCAGCAAGCCCTTACAGGCCGCGCTGTGCACGCTTTCGGTCGTTCTCCGACAGGTGGCGCTTGCGGATACGGATGGTCTTCGGTGTGATTTCCACCAGTTCATCATCGTCAATGAACTCCACCGCCGATTCCAGCGTCAGCTTGATCGGCGGGGTCAGGCGCACCGCTTCGTCGGTACCGGAGGCCCGCACGTTGGTCAGCTTCTTGCCCTTGATCGGGTTCACCACCAGGTCATTGTCACGGCTATGGATGCCGATGATCATGCCTTCGTACAGCTTGTCGCCCGGGCTGACAAACATGCGGCCACGGTCTTCCAGGTTCCACAGGGCGTAGGCTACAGCTTCACCTTGCTCCTGCGAGATCAGCACGCCATTGTGACGGCCCGGCAGATCGGCCTTGACCGGTGCATAGTCATCAAACACATGGCTCATCAGACCGGTACCACGGGTCATGGTCATGAAGTCAGACTGGAAGCCGATCAGGCCACGCGCCGGAATGTGATATTCCAGACGGGTGCGGCCTTGACCATCCGATTCCATATTGGTCAGCTCACCACGGCGGCGGCCAATTTCTTCCATCACTGCGCCCTGGCATTCGTCTTCCAGGTCGATGGTCAGGTTCTCGTACGGCTCACACTTCTCGCCGTTGACATCCTTGTACACCACGCGCGGCTTGGCTACGGCCATTTCAAAGCCTTCACGGCGCATGTTTTCCAGCAGAATGGTCAGGTGCAGTTCGCCACGGCCAGACACACGGAACACATCCGCATCACCGGTATCTTCCACCCGCAGCGCCACATTGGTCAGCAGCTCTTTGGTCAGACGATCACGAATCTGGCGGCTGGTCACAAACTTGCCTTCGGTACCGGCCAGCGGCGAGGTGTTGACCATGAAGTCCATGGTCAGCGTCGGCTCATCCACCGTCAGCATCGGCAAGCCAACCGGATTGTCCTTGTCGGCAATGGTGACACCGATACCGATGTCTTCCACACCCGAGATGATCACGATGTCACCGGCTTCAGCCTCGTCCACCGGCACCCGGTCCAGACCCTTGAAGCCCAGTACCTGGTTGATGCGGCCTTGGGCCACCTGGTCTTCGTGGTTCATCACCACCACAGCCTGACCCGGCTTGATGCGGCCATTCAGGATACGACCCACCCCCAGACGCCCGGTATAGCTGGAGTAATCCAGCGCCGCCAGCTGCAGCTGCAACGGGGCTTCCGGATCGCCACTCGGTGCCGGTACGTGCTTGAGCACGGTGTCGAACAGCGGACGCATGTCCGACGATTCCTGGACCAGCTCCATCTTGGCAAAGCCATTCAGGCCGGACGCGTACACAATCGGGAAATCCAGCTGCTCGTCAGAGGCACCCAGCTTGTCGAACAGGTCGAAAGTCTGGTTCACCACCCAGTCCGGACGGGCACCCGGACGATCAACCTTGTTGATCACCACGATCGGGCGCAAGCCCAGCGCCAGCGCCTTCTTGGTCACGAAACGGGTTTGCGGCATCGGGCCTTCCACCGCGTCCACCAGCAGCAGCACACCGTCCACCATGCCCAGCACGCGCTCCACTTCCCCACCGAAGTCGGCGTGACCCGGGGTATCCACGATGTTGATGTGGGTACCTTCGTAGTCGATGGCGGTATTCTTGGCCAGGATCGTGATGCCACGCTCCTTTTCCAGATCGTTGCTGTCCATCACCCGCTCATCAACCTGCTGGTTGTCGCGGAAGGTGCCGCTCTGGCGCAGCAGTTGGTCCACCAGCGTGGTTTTACCGTGGTCAACGTGGGCAATGATGGCGATATTGCGTAAGGCGCGTGTCATGGGCTTTTCTGCCGAATTTTCAAAACCCTGAATCATAACATGGTTTTGTGTCAGTCGTCCGCATCTGCTAACCCGTATTGCTGCCCATCCCTGCCGCTGGCTACCATGCCAACACCCTGCCAATGGACCCTTTCATGCGCACTCCTCGCCTGATGTTACCGCTAGCCTTGCTGCTGCTGGCCTTGCCAAGCTGGGCCAGCAGCAATGCTGCCAGCACCCAGACCTTGCTGTGGGTGATGCTGATCCTGTTGCTGGCGCGCTTCTCCAGCCTGATCGAGCGCATAGGTCAGCCCGCTGTGCTGGGCGAGTTGCTGGCTGGCGTCGCGCTCGGCAATCTCGCACTGGCAGGCCTGCCGGGGCTGGATCAGGTTCACACAGACCCCGTCATCCGTTTTCTGGCCGAGCTGGGTGTAGTCATCCTGCTGTTCCAGATCGGGCTGGAATCCAATCTGCAGTCCATGAAACAAGTCGGTGGGCGCGCTTTTGCTGTGGCCACGGTGGGTGTCGTCGTGCCGTTTGCACTGGGCACGCTGCTGATCGGCCCGTGGCTACTCCCCCAAGCCGGATTAATGGCACACCTGTTTCTGGGCGCCGCACTGACGGCCACATCGGTGGGCATTACCGGCCGTGTGTTCCGTGATGCGCAGGCACTGCATACGCAAGAAGCCCGTATCGTGCTGGGGGCTGCCGTCATTGATGATGTGATGGGTCTGGTGATTCTGGCTGTGGTCGCCGGGCTGGCGAAACCCGGCAGCGTGGACGCGCTGGAGATTGCGCGGGTCAGCGCGGTGGCGCTGCTGTTTTTGATTGCAGCAGTCGTACTGGGGCGCTGGCTGACGCCACTGATCAGCCGCTTCATGGCGTCCATCCACAGTGGGCCGGCCATGCAGTTCACTTTGTTGATCAGCTTCTGCCTTGGCTTCGCCTGGCTATCCGCTGCAGCAGGCCTCGCGCCCATTGTGGGCGCTTTTGCCGCCGGATTGATTCTGGACGCCAGCTACCTGTCCCGCTTTGAAGCCGAAATGATCCGCCATGAAGTGCACAAGGTGGTGCTGAATCATGGCGCTGCGTTGGAACAGGAGGTCGACCATATCCTGAATCAGCATGCTGAACATCGCCCGATGCGGCTGATGGAGCCCATTGGTTATCTGTTGACCCCGATCTTCTTTGTGGTCACCGGCATGCAGGTCAAGCTGGATGTGTTCAGCCAGCCGCATACCCTGCTGCTCACGGCGCTGATCCTGCTGGTCGCCATTGTCGGCAAACTGTGCGCCGGGCTCGCTGCTGGCAAAAGCGACCGCTGGCTGGTGGGTTGGGGTATGGTGCCACGCGGGGAGGTCGGCTTGATTTTTGCCCAGATGGGTAAGAGTATCGGCGCCTTGAACGATGAACTCTACTCGGTGATTGTATTAGTGGTGGTGCTCAGCACACTGGTCACCCCGCCCTTGCTGGCATGGCGGCTGAAAGGATCGGCAACATACTAAGCGAAGCGTCTCCATGCTGGAGCCATCGCCCACGGTATCAGGCATGCAGGAAATAGCGGGCAAACTGATCCGCCAGTAGCCGTCCGCTCTCAGTCAGCCACAGGGTGCGATGCCGCTGCAGCAGATAGCCCGCCTTGATCCAGCCTTGCAGCTGCTTCAGCTCGGTCGCAAAGTATTGCTCGAACTGCACCATATAGGTCAGCTCAAACGTCATGAAGTCCAGATAGCCCAGACAGAGCAGTTGCTGCGCCATCGCACGCCGCATCAGGATATCCAGCGACAGCTTGCGCGCCGCTGCCAACGGGCGCTTGCCCTGCTGCAGCTGTTTGAGGTAGGCAGCCTCAGGGCTGTTCCAGCCTTGGACCGCACCCAGCAAGGTACTGGCCCCGGGTCCCAGCCCGATCCACTCGCCATCCTCCGCGATCAGATCGCCCTCCCCGGTCAACATCAAGCGCCCGAGGCGCTGCGCATGCCGCCATGGGTCATCTGCTCGGGTAAACCAGCCGCCCGCCAGATGGCCATAACCCAGCTCATCCAGCCATTGCAGCACCTGATACAGCTGTTCTTTTTGTTGCAATAGCTGGCTGGCGGATACGGCTGCCGCCACCACACCCCGCAAGCAAAGCCGGGCGGGCTGCATGAGCAACAAGGCATGCACCTGCGCCATGGCCTCCGCATCCATGAGCTGTCCCAGCCACAGTTCCACACCGACCCTGCCGCCAGCCTGTTGCAACACAGCGGGCAGTACGGTGAGGCATGAGGCATGGAAACCGGGCTCGCCCCCCGCCATGCTGCGCAGCATCACGTCTGCGCCAGGCACGCCTGAGCAATCCGGCACATCCGCCTGCCCCAGATACAGTACGATGCCACAAGGCATACTTGGAGACACGGAGTCACGCCGCTGCAGCCAGTCGGCCAGCGCCAGCGCAAAAACCTGTGGATGCGCTGACACATGCAGCTGCATCTGGGTCGGTTGACGCTTGCCCAGCAAGGCGCACCACTGCTGCCACTCCAGCGTAATGGCCTCTTGTACAGGCTGAACTGCCGCCGGCTTACGCGGCCAGCACTCCGTCATGCACAGCGCGGGCGGCAGACGGCCGATCGCCGGGCGCGACCAGGCTCGCCCGACGGCTGCGTCATTCAGCCGGGGTTGTCGAATCTGGCGAAGTGCGGGGAAGGCGGCGATGTCGTCCATGTTGAAAGACAACATTTGTCCCCAGCCACGTGGGACGGCCACTGTCGGAAAATCCGCATTCAGGCTATGATGTTGACCAAGCGAGAGGACGGGCATGGTTGGGTCGGGGTTGTGAGCAGTTTTTGCCACTATGCCCATCCACCGCCCGTTCGTGGTTGACCTGTATCAACACCTACCGATTTGGCATGAACCATACCTCCACCATCCCTATTCAGGAAGTTTCCCTCAAGCACCTCAAGGTAGCGTGCTCCAGTTGTAGCCTGCGCGAGCTGTGTTTGCCGCTGGGCCTGAACAGTGATGAAATGAACCAGCTGGAAACCGTCATCACCCAGCGCGTCAAAGTCAAAAAGGGCGAGCCGCTGTATCGGGCTGGTGATGCCATGCGCTCCCTGTTTGCGGTGCGACTGGGTTTCTTCAAGATGAGCGTGCTGTCAGAAGATGGCCGCGAGCAAGTCACCGGTTTCCAGATGGCAGGCGAATTGCTGGGGCTGGACGCCATCAGCACCGAGACACACAGCTGCGGTGCGATTGCGCTGGAAGACTCCGAGGTCTGCGAGATTCCGTTTGCCGACCTGGAGGAACTGAGCCGGCATATCCCCTCCTTGCAGAATAATTTCTACAAGGTGCTGTCCCGTGAAATCGTACGAGACCATGGCGTCATGATGTTGCTGGGTAATATGAAGGCCGAGGAACGCCTGGCTGCTTTCCTGCTGAACCTGTCACAACGCTTTGCCTTACGCGGTTACTCCTCCCGCAGCTTTGTGCTGCGCATGACGCGTGAGGAAATTGGCAGCTATCTGGGGCTCAAGCTGGAAACCATCAGTCGCGGCTTCTCGCGTTTCCAGGAACAGGGGCTGATCCGGGTCCACAACAAGGAAATCGAAATCCTGGACCTGCCCGCCCTGAAACAGGTGTTGTCGGGATGTTCAGGCAAGGCCTGACCCTGCACACTTCAGGACACAGGAAGGTCTGTAGATGCTGCGCCTGAGTCTGGATGCCCTCACCGTTCTGGATACCATCGATCGCCAGGGCAGCTTTGCTGCCGCGGCTGAAGTGCTGCACCGCGTGCCGTCTGCGATTACCTATATCGTGCAGAAGCTTGAGCAGGATATGGATGTCAAGCTGTTTGACCGCAGCGGGCATCGCGCACGGCTCACACCGGCCGGGCAGGAATTACTACGAGAAGGCCGCCACCTGCTGCGTGCGGCAGGTGAGCTGGAAAGCCGGGTCAAGCGGGTAGCCACAGGTTGGGAGACCGAGCTGTCCATTGCCATGGACACCATCTTCCCCAGTACGGCACTGCTACCCATACTGGCGGATTTCTATGCACAAGGTAGCGGCACCCGTATCCGCATCACTCATGAGGTATTGGGGGGAACCTGGGATTCGCTGCTGACCCGACGCTCGGATCTGGTGGTTGGCGCGCCGGGTGACGCTCCGGCGGGCGGCGGTTTCTCCACCCGTACCATCGGGTCGCTGGATTTTGTGTTCTGTGTCGCACCCAATCATCCTCTGGCCGAATTGCCGGAGCCTCTGCAGCCACAAGACATCCTGTGGCATCGCTCGGTTGCCGTCGCGGATACCTCACGCAGCCTGCCGCCACGTTCATCCGGCATTCTCAGTGGTCAGGAAATCCTGCATGTCCCCGACATGCGGACCAAACTGACGATCCAGCTCAGCGGTCTGGCCTGTGGCTATCTGGCGCGTGAGCTGGCTGAACCTTATGTGCGAGAAGGTCGCTTGATCCACAAGCAAGTGGTGGATCAACGCTTACCCCACCCTTTCCATCTGGCCTGGCGAGCCAGCGATAGCGGCAACGCCCTGCAGTGGTGGCTAAAGCGGCTTGATCAACCCGACCTGATGCAGAAGCTGCTGCATCCCCCCGTCATGCTGTAAACGGTCTACAATTCATGACAACCCGGCCGTCTGGCCGCCCCGCATACCCCCCACCGTCACGGTGCAACTTTTGATGCAAAGGAGCAACTTGTGGTTATTTCGCGCAGAACCGTACTCAAACAGCTGACTGCCGCCCTCGTGGTGAGTGGGGTCATTGGCGTGGCACATGCTGCCGAGCCCTTCAAGGTGGGCTTCGTCTATGTAGGCCCGGTGGGCGATGCTGGCTGGACCTACGCCCATGATCAAGGCCGTCAGGCCGTCGAAAAGATGTTCCCAGGCAAGGTAAAAACCACGTTTGTGGAAAGCGTACCGGAAGGGGCGGATGCCGAACGGGTGATCCGCAAGCTGGCGCAAGATGGCAACAAGGTGATCTTTACCACCTCCTTTGGCTATATGAACCCGACGCTGAAGGTGGCCAAGCAGTTCCCGAACACCGTGTTCCTGCACGCCACCGGCTTCAAGAGTGACAAGAACGTCGGCACCTACGATGTCCGCACCTATGAAGGTGCCTATCTTGCCGGTTATGTGGCGGGCCTGACCAGCAAGACCAGCAAGCTGGGCGTGGTGGCCTCGGTACCGATTCCGGAAGTGGTACGCAATATTGACGCCTTCACCCTGGGTGCTCGCGCCAACAACCCGAAAGCCACCGTCAAGGTGATCTGGATCAACAGCTGGTACGACCCGGCCAAGGAACGCCAGGCGGCTGAAACCCTGATCGCCCAAGGTGTGGATACCCTGATGCAGAACACCGATTCCGCTGCCGTGGTACAAACCGCGCAGGAGAAGAAGGTGAAAGCCTTCGGTTGGGATTCCGACATGACCAAGTTCGGTGCTGATGCCCACCTGGCTGCCAGCCAGATCAATTGGGGGGTGTACTACACCAAGGCCGTCAAGGCTGCGATGGATGGCAACTGGAAGAACGAACCGATCTGGTGGGGCCTGAAGGAAGGCATGATCGATCTGGGCGCACTGAACAAGAGCCTGCCGGACGATGTGAAGAAGAAGGTGGCCGCTCGCCGTGCCGACATCATCTCCGGCAAAGCCCCGATCTTCGCCGGTCCGATCAAGGACAACACCGGTGCCGTGAAAGTGGCCGCAGGCAAAACCATGTCTGATGGCGACATGCATGGCATTACCTGGTATGTGGAAGGCGTGGAAGGCACAGTGCCGAAGTAAGATGGTGACAGCCAACAAAAAAACCGGCCATCTGGCCGGTTTTTTTGTTGGCTGCACGAAGCAAACAGGCTGGCTTACAGCCCTTTCACCGCATAGATACCTGGTGCGTTACGCCAGTAGCCTTTGTAATCCATGCCAAAACCGAACAGAAAGCGGTCGGCCACTTCCAGCCCAATGAAATCAGCCTTGATGCCCGGTGCCTTGCGATCATGCAGCTTGTCCACCAGCACGGCCACCAGCACCTCGGCTGCACCTTCTTCCCGACAGTAACGCACGATTTCTGCCAGGGTATGCCCTTCATCCAGAATATCATCCACCACCAGAACGGTACGGCCTTTGACCGGCTCCGTCGGCTTCACCACCCAGGCCAGACGCCCACCCGAAGTTTCTTTGCCATAGCGGGTGGCATGCAGGTACTCGCACTGCAGGGGAAAGGTCAAACGCGGCAACAATTGACCCGTAACGATCAGCCCGCCATTCATCACACAGAACAGCAAAGGGTCTTGATCTGCCAGCCGGCTGGTAATCTGGCTGGCCATGCGGGCCAGTGCTGCCTCGACCTCGGCGTGGTCATGCAGGCAATCAGCTTCATCCAGTACGCGCTGGGCTTCAATATGGGCGTTCGACATGGTCGGGATTCACGGCTTATGCAAAGCGGCATTTTAAACTACCCGGCCCGCCGGTTAAAGGGTGGTGAACCGTATTTCCCGTTTGGCCCGCTCAATGGTTGCGTTTGCCAGACTGCTTGGGGCAACCTTGGCACGGCTGGCCGATGCCACACTGCACCAGCGTTTCCTTGATGGCACAGACAGAGCGTCGGCACGCCATCACCGGCACCCCATTCTCTTGCGCCAGAGCCCGGAAATGGCGCATCACATTGTGACCCAGGAAATCCGTGAACAGGATCAGCAACTGGGTATCTTTGGGCAAGCCCGGCAGCTTGCGCTGGTGCGATGCATTGCGACCCGTGATGTGACGTGAAATCTGGATGCCATGGTCCAGCAGCAGCTGCGGAATGTTACCCAGGGTATCGGCACCGATGATCATGGCGTTCATGTTTGCATCCATATATTAATGATAACCATTATCATTATATTATGTGGCAGGCATGCCATGTCAAGTCTGGTATCAGGCTGCGCGAACCCCTTGCATCCCCGCACAGAATCAGCGATGCTGAACACTGAAGCCTCATGGAGTCCTGCATGCTGAACCAGACTGTACTTTCGTTCACCGCCGCAGCCAGTGGCGTAAATCCGTTCCACTTCTCACCCGGCCAAGGCCGTTGGCTGGTTCTCTACTTCTACCCCAAGGACAGCACGCCCGGTTGCACCAACGAGGGCAACGATTTCCGCGACCTGCACGCCGAATTTGCTAGCCTGCAAGCCGATGTGGTGGGCGTCTCGCGTGACTCGGTCAAATCGCACGACCGCTTTCGCGAGAAGATGGGCTATCCGTTTCCGCTGCTGGCGGATACCGATGAAGCCCTGTGCACCCTGTTTGACGTAATCCGCATGAAGAACATGTATGGCAAACAGGTGCGCGGTATTGAGCGCAGCACCTTCCTGATCGACCCCGCAGGCGTACTGGTGGAAGCCTGGCGCGGGGTCAAGGTACCCGGCCATGCGGCCAACGTACTGGCCACCTTGAAAGCGCGTGTCATGCAAGCGTAATCTGTTCACCGTAGCGTGTCCTTGTCCAACAACGAAAGGAAATTCCGCATGGGTAGCCCGGCCAAGCGCAGCAAGAAAAGCCCCGTCGCCACCAAGCTGTTCGTTCTGGATACCAACGTGCTGATGCACGACCCTACCAGCCTGTTCCGTTTCGATGAGCACGACATCTTCCTGCCGATGATGACGCTGGAAGAACTGGACAACAACAAGAAGGGCATGTCGGAAGTCTCCCGCAATGCCCGTCAGGCCAGCCGCTTCCTCGATCAGATGGTCAGCGGCACCGAAGGCACCCTGGACCAGGGCATTCCACTGGCGGAACCCTCTCAAGGTGGTGCCACCGGCAATCTGTTCCTGCAAACCGCCCCGCTCGCCCCCACTACCCCGGCCCACCTGCCGCTCGGCAAGGCCGACAACCTGATCCTGTCGGTGGTCGCCGCCCTGCGCGAGCAGCACCCTGGGCGGCAAGTCATTCTGGTGTCGAAAGACATCAATATGCGCATCAAGTCCCGCGCGCTGGGCATTGCAGCCGAGGACTACACCAACGACAAGGTACTGGAAGACACCGACTTGCTGTACACCGGCTTCCAGGAATTGCCTGCCGATTTCTGGGATGCACACAGCAAGGGCATGAGCAGTTGGCAGGAAGGAGGGCGTACCTTCTACAAGCTGAGCGGACCTCTGTGCAAGTCCTTGATGGTCAATGAATTTTTGTTTGGCGGTGGCCAGGAGGATTTCAGTGCCATCGTGCGAGAGCAAACTGGCAAGACGGTGGTGCTGGAAACCCTGAAGGACTATACCCATCAGAAGAACAATGTCTGGGGTATCACCGCGCGTAACCGTGAGCAGAATTTCGCCCTCAACCTGTTGATGGACCCGAATATTGATTTCGTCACCCTGCTGGGGCAGGCCGGTACCGGCAAAACCCTGATGACACTGGCAGCCGGTCTGGCGATGACGCTGGAGAAGAAGCTCTATACGGAAATCATCGTCACTCGCGTTACCGTACCGGTTGGCGAGGACATCGGCTTCCTGCCGGGGACAGAAGAGGAAAAGATGACGCCTTGGATGGGCGCGCTGGAAGACAATCTGGATGTCCTTAACCAGAGCGACCAGGAAGCCGGGGAATGGGGCCGCGCCGCCACCCGTGACCTGATTCGAGCCCGTATCAAGGTGAAATCCCTGAATTTCATGCGCGGGCGCACCTTTCTCAACAAGTTTGTGATCATCGACGAAGCCCAGAACCTGACCTCCAAGCAGATGAAGACGTTGATCACCCGTGCCGGCCCCGGCACCAAGATCATTTGCCTCGGCAATATCGCGCAGATTGATACGCCGTACCTGACGGAGGGCAGCTCCGGCCTGACCTATGTGGTGGACCGTTTCAAGGGTTGGGCGCACTCCGGACACGTGACCCTGCAACGCGGCGAGCGTTCTCGCCTTGCCGATTACGCAGCAGAGACGCTATAGTCAAACGGATATCCATCCGAAGCAGCGGCACCAATCTGGTGCCGCTGCACACCCATAGGGAACGCGCGCGTCCATGAGCATGCTGGCGGTATTCAATCAGAAAGGTGGCGTCGGCAAGACCACCACAGCCTTCAACCTGGCGGCAGCCATGCGCCGGGACAATGTCCACCCCTTGATGATCGACCTGGACCCCCAGTGCCATCTGACCATGCTGTCTGGCGCACAAACCCAGCTCGGCACCTCGCTGTACGGCTTCTACAAGGGTGAGAAATACCTAACGGACCTGATCCAGCAATTGCCCAACGGGCTGAACCTGATCCCTTCGCATATTGAGCTGTGCAAGATCGACATGTTGCTGGGCAAGGAAACCAAGATTGCCACCAAGCTCAAACATGCCATTCATGATGAAATGCTGGCGACGCCGGATATGCCCATCATCATGGACTGTTGTCCGATGCTGGGGGTGCTGTCGGTCAACGCCATTGTGGCCAGTGAACGCGTACTGGTGCCCGTGGCCGCTGATTTTCTGTCCTACCAGGGCGCGGTGCAGCTGACCAATACGCTGCAAGGGCTGGAAGCCGTCCTCAAGCGCCCCATCAAACGCCGCTATGTGCTGACCCGCTTCAATGAGCGCCGCAAGTTCGTGAAAGACATCATCGGCAAGCTGCAGGATACGTTTGGCGACGATCTGTGCCAGACCCGCATTCATGAGAGTGCCAGCCTGGCGGAGGCACTGGCCTGCGGCAAGGATGTGTTCAGCTACAACCCGGCCAGCCGCGCCGCCAAGGATTACGCCAACCTGTTCGACGAACTGGTCAGCAGCGGCTTTCTGCCGATTGGCGACTGAAGCCGCTCAGACAGCTTCTACCGCAGGGCCGTCCGCCCGCACGGCCCGGTCCTCTGCCCACGCCCGCATGGCATCCAGTTTTTCGGCCATCACCACCGAGAGCGGGCGTGTGCGCCCCAGCTCCGTCTGCAGGATGGCGGTGTTCAGCGTGGCTTGCTGAGCGTGAGCCGCATACAGACCAGCGACAATGGACTGCTCGATCTCGGAGCCGGAAAACCCCTCAGCAGCCTGCGACAGCGCGGCAAGATCAAACTGCTGCTCATCCAGTTGGCGACGTTGCAGGTGGATGGTGAAAATGGCCTGCCGATCCGCATCACCCGGCAAATCCACAAAGAAGATTTCGTCCAGCCGTCCCTTGCGTACCAGCTCAGGAGGCAGCGGGTCGATGTCGTTGGCTGTGGCCACTAGAAAGACGGGGCGCTTGCGCTCAGCCATCCAGGTCAGCAGCGTCCCCAGCATGCGGCGCGACGAGCCACCATCAAAACTGCCGTCACCGCCGTGGATGCCTTTCTCCAGCTCGTCGATCCACAGCACGCAGGGTGACATGGCATCCGCCGTAGCCAGCGCTTGCCGCAGATTGCGCTCGGTTTCACCGAAGAACTTGTTGTACAGCACGCCAAAATCCAGTCGCAGCAAGGGCAAACCCCAGCTCCCGGCCACGCATTTGGCGGCCAGGCTTTTGCCACAGCCCTGAATCCCGGTCAGCAGAATACCCTTGGGTACATCCAGCCCCTGCACTTCACCAAAAAAAGCCGGGCGACGTAACGCCAGCCAGTCTTTCAAGGCAGACAAGCCACCCAGTTCGGCAAAGCGGGCGGTATCCGACTCCAGCGACAGGATGCTGTCGTGGTTCAGCATGTCATTCTTGGCCTGCTGGGTACGTACCAGATCCTCGCGGGTGATGGCCCCATCGTTCTGGATGGCTTCCCGCACCAAGCGACGCGCATCTTCCAGCGTCATGCCCACCAGTAGCCGATTCATTTGCTGCAAGGCGGCAGGCTCCGCCTTGACCTTGCTGCCATGCATGCGCGCCCACTGCTCCGCCTCCTCCCGCATCATCTGATAGAGGTCGTCATAACTGGGCAAGTCCAGGCTGAAACTGGTGGCAAAACGCTGCAGCTCGGGGGGCAGGCTCAAGGCATGGCTGATAAATACCAGCGTACGATCGGTACGTTGCCGCCCCTGCAGAATGTTCTTCACCAGCCGCACATTGACCGGGTCATCCAGAAAGGGATGGGCATCGAAAAACAGAAACACCCCGTTTTGCGGGCTTTTGTACAGATGCCCCAGCGCCAGCGTCAGCTGATAGGTATCCAATACCCGCTCGGGCTCGCCAAACTTGAGCCGCGCCAGACCGTCCGCCACGTTCCAGCCAAACAAGGGCCAGTCATGCTTGGCGGCCAAGAGTTCCAGCATGTCACGAAAGCGCGCCTCTTCATGGGTTTCCACCACGATGATCGGGTAGTGCGCGCGGATCAGCAGCTCAAAGCGTTCCGGGTCTTGTTTCATGCGTTGATCATAGCACGACCACTGAACGGGGCGGCACACCACCTTTGATCGGAAAATTCAATGCCTAAAATCGTCAAAGCCGATAGTTGATGCGCACCGGTCATCTTGATAGCTAAATGTGACATATTGATGACAAAACGAACATTTTCGCACTTCAGCGTTCCCCCGCCAGAAACACTGATCCGGAAAGGCTCACACACGAAGTCGCACACAGAATGACCATGTTCGTTTCGCCACAAGCATCATCAGACACTACACTGAAGTAATGGTGACTTCAGACATGACCTGGAACAAGCCATGTTGACCTTGCTGAATCTGTTTGGTGCCGTTGCCCTGTTGATCTGGGGCACGCATATGGTGCAAACCGGCATCCTGCGTGCCTGGGGGGTACCGCTGCGCCGCTGGCTGGGACATAGCGTCAACCACAAAGGCACCGCTTTCCTCTCTGGCCTGACCATGACGGCCCTGATCCAGAGTGGCACGGCCACCACCCTGATGATGTCGGCGTTTGTAGCGCAAGGGCTGATTCAAACCCACGCCGCCATGGCCGTGGTACTGGGCGCCGATGTCGGCTCCAGCCTGATCGCCCAGGCGTTCTCGCTGCGCATTACCTGGATTTCGCCGCTACTGATTTTCATTGGCGTGGCACTGTTCCGTGCGGACCGAACCACCACTTCACGCAATGCAGGGCGCGCCGCCATTGGCCTGGGCCTGATGATGCTGGCCCTGCAACTGATCGGGCATACCATGCTGCCGATCAGCCACAGCCCGATCATCCAGCAGATTTTCAAAACCCTGACCGGTGACCTGCTGCTGGACATGGCTTTGGCCGCCTTGCTGACCTTGCTGGCCCACTCCAGCCTGGCGATCGTACTCTTGATTGTGTCACTGGTGGGCTCGGAGTCAATCTCGCCTGGGCTAGGCTTTGCCCTGGTGCTGGGCGCCAACCTCGGTAGTGCCATGACACCGATGCTGTCCAGCTCAGGCACGGGTAATGCTGCCCGCCGGGTGCCGCTGGCCAACCTGATTTTCAAGCTCAGCGCCTGTGTGCTGGTGATGCCGTTCTTGCGCTATCTGCCGGAGTGGCTGGCCCTGCTGGATGACGACCCGGCGCGGCAGATGCTGCACTTTCATACCCTGTTCAATCTGGCCACAGCGGTGCTGTTCATTGGCCTGACCGGCCCGGTTGCCAAGCTGACCGAGCGCATCCTGCCGAATAGCGCCAGTAGCGATGATCCCGCCCAGCCCCGCTACCTTGACCCGAATGTGATCAATACCCCGGAAGTGGCGGTCAGCTGCGCCGCCCGCGAGGCACTGCGCATTGGCGACTTGATCGACCAGATGCTGCGGCATTCGCAACAGGTGCTGTGCCAGAACGAGGAAAAGCTGGTTCGCCCGGTGGAGCAGATGGAAAGCGGGGTCGACAGCCTGTACAAGGCGATCAAGTTCTACCTGATGCAGGTCAACCGCGAAGAGCTGTCCACGGTTGAGAACCAGCGCTGGGCCGACATCATTTCGCTGACCATCAATCTGGAGCATATCGGCGACATTATCGACAAGAACCTGATGGACCTGGCGCGGCGCAAGATTCGCGGCCAGCTCAGCTTCTCCGAATCCGGCAATGAAGAGATCCGCGAGCTGCACGACCGACTGATCAATAATCTGCGTCTGGGCCTGAACCTGTTTATGCATCCGGATGTGAAGAATGCCCAGCGTCTGCTGGAGGAAAAATCCCGCTTCAATGAGCTGGAGCGCCTGTACGCCGAAAACCACCTGCAGCGGCTGACCAACAATATGCTGCCCAGCGTGGAGACCAGCGCGCTGCATCTGGATGTCATCCGTGACCTGCGCCGTATCAACTCACACGTCTGCGCGCTGGCGTATCCGATCCTTGACGCTGCAGGCATGTTGACCAAAAATCGCTTGCGGCAGCAAAACCTTGAGCCCGAAGTGGCGGGCCCTGCCAAATCCCGTCGTCGTAGCCTGAAAGGAAGTACATGACCCTGCAAGCCTGGCCCTACCCTGCCCTGTTTGCTCACCGTGGGGGTGGCTATCTGGCCCCCGAGAATACGCTGCCCGGCATGGCCGAGGCCGTTGCGCGCGGCTTTCATGCCGTAGAGTTTGACGTCAAACTCTCGTCCGACAATCACACCTTCCTGCTGCACGACGACAGTATCGACCGTACCAGCAATGGTCGCGGCCTGGCTGCACGCATGACGCTGGCCGAACTGCAGCAAGCCGATGCCGGCAGCTGGCATGGTAGCCGCTTCGCTGGCACCGTCTTCCCGCGTTTTGCAGAAGTCGCCCGCTACTGCCAGCAACATGGCCTGCGGGCCAATGTGGAAATCAAGCCCTGCCCGGGCCGTGATCGAGAGACAGGCGAGCAGGTGGCCCGCGAAGCGGCCCAGCTGTGGGCGGGCCAGCCGGTGCCTCCACTGCTGTCTTCCTTCTCGTGGGAAGCACTGGTAGCCGCTCGTGATGCCGCGCCCCACCTGCCGCGCGGCTGGCTGGTCGAAGAATGGCCAGAGGATTGGGAAGCGCGACTGCGCGAACTGGGCTGCCTGTCGTTTAACTGTGATTACCTGATTCTGACTGCGGAGCGGGTGGCTGCCATCAAGGCAGCAGGCTACCGGGTGATGGCGTACACCGTGAACGACGCCGATCGGGCCCGTGAGTTGCTGTCCTGGGGCGTAGACGGCCTGTTTACCGACGCGCTGGACAGCTTGCGCGAAGCCATCTTGCGTCAAGACTGAGTGCGGGAGTACCCTGCAGGTCGGCAGCGCCGACCCGCAGGCGACCTCTCAAGTCGGATCAATAACGAACTAGCGCCCGGTACTTCAGGGTGGTACTGCCTTCACCCGGGACCGTAATGCGCCAGTCCGACGTATTGCTGGCGGTTTTCTGGTGCGGGTGACTTTCGCTCAGCACTTGCCAGTCCCCTGGCATCGGCTCACGCACCGTCACCGTCACCGCCTCCTTCTTGGCGTTCTTCAGCACCACTTCGAACGCCGCCTCAAAGATGTAGTTGTACTTGCCGTTGCCGCCCACCTTCTTGAAGTCGGTCTGCTTCTTGTCGGCGGTCACATCAAACGCCTCACCCAGCTTGAGGCGAATCTTTTCGTTCTTCGGCGTGTGGTCAATGTGATCCTCGCCAACAAACTGGGCATTACCGGCCCGGTCTTTCTTGTAGACACGGATCACCCCCGCCGGCAGCGGCATGCCCAAGCGAGAGGCCTCTTTGTTGTCGAACTCGACAAACACGCCCACCTTCATCTTCTGCCCCAGGTCACCATAGCTGCTGGAGTAGTAGTAGTCATTACCTTGCAGCAGCAGCTCCTTGCGCGCCGGTACCCCCGCACCACTCAGCAATGCCACCTGCTTGGTCTGACTCTCAGCGATGGTGGTCGGACGGTCCAGTGTATACAGGTGGTATTCGAACAGCGACTCCTCCGCGAAGCGCTCCTTCTTTGCCATGTCCATCATCGGTGCCGCGGCCATCATCGGCTTGGGTGCCCCGCGCATACGCTCTTCTACCCGGTTCACATCACCCGCCACCAGTTGCAGTTTGGCATTGCGGTAGCTGGCGCCACTCTGATTGTTCAAGGTTACCCAACCGGAGATATCCAGCTGGTCTTCCTTGTCGGCCAGCTCCACCACGTAGTCTGCTTTCCACGACAAGCCACCGGTGAGATAGCTCAGCTCCATCTGCTGCTGCTCTGCGCCCTGATTATCCAGCTGCATCACCAAGGTAGGCCGGTCGCGCAGATTGGGCGGTACATCGTCAAACACCAGACGGCCCGGCACGCCGGTTTCGATACGATCACCAATCTTCAGTACCACGCCCTGATTAGCGGCCAGTACCTGTGCCCGCTCGACCGTTTCCACACCCGTGGTCGGGTGGGTCTTGATCACACTGACACTGCGCCCTACGTACTTTTCCAGCAGCTTTTGTGGCGTCAGCAGGTCATAGTCAAAGTTCTGCTCCAGTACTGACAGCTTGCCCGGTGACGTAACACTGCGCAGCAGCGCCGTTTCCGGGCGCATGCGGGCACTGACGTCACGGAAAGCCAAGGCGAGGCTGCCGCGCTTCACGCCCACATTGCGCAGGTCTTTCACCAGCGCCAGATCCTGGTTGTAGATGGTTACAGCCACTTCTTGCTGCTCATTCAGGCTACTGGTTTGTTCAGCGGCATCGGCGACAGTCATGCAGGCACTCCCGAGTAAAAGCATGGACAAGGCAACTTGACGAGACATGGAATCATTCCTTTTGATGGGCTGGGATACCTCCGGCACGACAGCTGGCTGCCATTCTGCCGGAGCACTTGCAGACTGAAACGGGCAAGATGGCCCGACGGGGTTAAAGCAGCAGAAGATTTTTTGAGCAACCGGAAGATCGGATGGCTGGCATGCCTCCTGAATGGAGGCATGCGCTCGCTCATCAAAGCTTGGGGATACGGATACGGCTGATCATCAGCGAGCCGGACACGGCATAGACCAGCACCAGCGGGTGCAGGTCATGCCCCATGACCTTCAGCACGCCAAACCACAGTTGGTCGCCCAGCGCGCCACAGGCGGCTGCAATCACCAGCATCAGCACCAGCAGAATGGAGGTCGGGATCGGCGTGCCTTCAAAGTACTTGACCTTGTCGCCCCCCTCAGCGAGCGCCTCAGCCGTGACGTTGTAGCGGGCCAGCCGGGACACGCCGCAGGCTACGAAATAGCCCAGCACAATGCGGTCATACATGCCCTGCATGCCGCAGCCATAGGCCAGCACCGCTGGCGCCACCCCGAACGAGATCACGTCCGCCAGCGAATCCAGCTCACGGCCCATCGCCGAGCTTTTCTGCCGCCAGCGCGCAATGCGACCATCCAGCACATCAAATATCAGTGCCAGCAGCACCAGCGCACCGGCAAAATACACATGCAATACCTGCTGCCGCTGCAGGTAGGTCATGACCGAGAACAGCGCACCCACCCCGCAGATGGCATTGCTGAGGGTGAACCAGTCAGCCAGATGGAAGTCCCGGATCATCGACAGGGGGCGCGGTGGCGGCAGTGCAGTCATGAATCAGCCTTGCAGGGAAAGATCATGCCAGAACCATACCACAAGCCAGCCCCTGCGCGCCAAACTCCTGCTGCCACCATCCCTTTGGGTCAGCCGGGCTGGAGCTGTCGCCCGGTCAGCATCGCCCACAAGGCACGGCGGGCATTCGCCAGCCCGATCAGGTTCCCCGCCACCACCAGCAGCAGGCCCAATACCGTCCAGCCTGTCCATTGATACTGTTCAAACAGGCTGGAGGCCACCAGCGCCACCACCGGGAACAGCAAGGTGCAGTAGGCGGCTCGATCAGGCCCGATACGTCCCACCAGCATCAGGTAGGCAGTAAATCCAATCACCGATCCCGGAATGGCCAGATACACCAGAGCAGAAAGGTAGCGCGGCGTCCACTCCGGCTCAAACGACAAACCTGCCAGCAAGCTGCCCACCGTCAGGATGGTGGCCCCCACCAGCATGGCCCAGGCATTGGTAAACAGCGGTGTCAACCCCATGCCCTGCATCCGGCTGGACAGCAGATTGCCACTGGAAAAGCAGATCGTGCCGAGCGCCGCCACCAGTACGCCTTGCCCCATGCCAGCCTGCCAGTGTCGCCATTCCGGCAGGAACAGGCAAACGATGCCGGCCAGCCCCACCACCGCGCCGACCAGCACGCTGGGCTGCATCTCCCGCTTCAGGAACAGCTTGCCATTGATGGCATTCAGAATCGGGGCCAGTGAGAAAATCACCGCTACCAGCCCGCTCGGCACGGTCTGCTCGGCATGGTAGAAACACAGAAAGTTCAGGCAGAACAGCGCCACCCCTTGTGCCAGCACAAACGGCATGGCCGCCTTGGGTGGCAGGCGCCACTCACGGCGCAACAGCAGCACCAGCATCAGCACCAGGCTGGCCAGCAGAAAGCGCCAGGCGATGGACACCGGCACCGGTACCACGCCCAGCTGCCACTTGATGGCGAGCCAGGTGGTCCCCCAGATCAATACAGTCACAACATACAGCATGAGGTTGAACATGAAACGACTCCTTGTCTTGTCGTTTCATTGTGAACACCGTAGCCGTGCGCAGTTGTCCATTCTTGCGCATATCTGCCATACGGCATTCACAGCCTTACGCCATCTCCCTATACTGAAGCCATGGACGTTTCGACCACACCTGCCCTGTTGCAACCTGCTGACCAGCTGCATTCGGTATTCCGTACCCTGAACGACACCAATGCGCAGCTGGAGCGTTTTGTCTGGCTGGGTGACCATCTGGCGGCCGCCATCTGGCATCGCAAGACCCATGAGGACGAGACCTGCTACAACCACCCCGGTCACCACACCCTGTCTTTCTATCTGAACGGCGGCGAGGAGACCGAGCGTGAGCGAGTACCCCGCTATGGCGCGCCTCAATACCTTTGCACCCTGCCGGGAGAGCATGAGTCGCGCTGGTGGGTGCGCGGCGAGCTGCGCTTCCTGCACCTCTACTTCCTGCCGGAGCACTTTACCCAGCGCGCCGTACAGGAGCTGGACCGTGAGCCCCGCGAGCTGACGCTGGCGGATCGCACCTACTTTGAACATCCGCAACTGGCTGCCGCTTGCCAGCAACTGGTGCAGACAGACTGGCAACACCCGGATGGCCTGCTGCAGGCCAACGGCCAGGCGCACGACATCCTCAGCATGCTGCTGCGCAGCCAGTCGGCCTTGCGTGCCCCGGCGAGCAAGGGAGGGCTGTCGGTCGCGGTGCGGCGGCGCCTGGCGGACTATATTGACGCCCAGTTGCAGCTGCCACTCACGCTGGGGCAGCTGGCAGCTGAAGCCAACCTGTCCGAGTTTCATCTGGCACGCATGTTCAAAGTGTCGTTCGGCATGACACCGCAGCAATGGATCAGCGCCCGCAGGCTGGAGCTGGCGCGTACGCTGCTGCAGCACAGTGACCTTCCACTTGAGCAGCTCGCCCAGCGCTGCGGCTATGCCAATGCCAGCCATTTCAGTCACCGCTTCAAAGCGAGTGTGGGTACCAGCCCGGGGCAGTATCGCCAGTCCATGCGATCACCACGCTTCCTCCCTGGTGGAGAGGCTTGACCTTGATCAAATCTGCAACAGCAGCAAGCCCCTACACTGATTCCAGCAACGTCCCCTACTGGAGTCATCAACATGCATGTCGAACATCATCCCTTAGCTGCAGAATTCCCTGAGCTGCGCGATCAGATCCACCTGCTGAAAACCGGTAATGCGCATTTTTCCCGGCTGCTGGAAGAGTACGAAGCCATTGATAAAGCCGTATGCCGTGCTGAAGATGGCATCGAAGCGGCGGCAGACCATGTGGTCGAAGGCATGAAGCGGCAACGTCTGCACCTGAAAGACCAGCTTTACTCCCTGCTCAAGACCAGCAGCTGACCCTGCTTTTCCGGCACCACAAGGTGCCGGAAAACATCTACAAATCAATACATTGCAACACCCTGTAGTTCATGGGAGAATACTGGCCCTTTGCCTTTGGCCAGACCCGTCTCCATGAATGCCGCTACGCCTGCCCCCGACACCGAAGCCCTTGATCGCAAACAGCAATACGAGGGCAACAAGCTGAACAAGCGCCTGCGGCATCAGGTGGGCGATGCCGTGGTGGATTTCAACATGATCGAGCAGGGCGACAAGGTCATGGTCTGCCTGAGCGGTGGCAAAGACAGCTATGCCATGCTGGACATCCTGCTCAGCCTGCAGCGTAATGCCCCGATTGACTTCAGCATTCTGGCGGTCAATCTGGATCAGAAGCAGCCCGGGTTTCCCGAAGAAGTGCTGCCCACCTACCTGAAGCAGATCGGCGTACCTTTCCGCATCATCGAGCAAGACACCTACAGCATCGTCAAGAGTGTGCTGGAGGAAGGTAAAACCACCTGCAGCCTCTGCTCCCGCCTGCGTCGGGGCATTCTCTATCGGGTCGCCAAGGAAGAAGGCTGTACCAAGATTGCGCTGGGCCACCACCGTGATGACATTCTGGCTACCTTCTTCCTCAATATGTTTTACGGCGGCAAGCTGAAGGCGATGCCGCCCAAACTGGTCTCCGACAATGGCGAGCATGTGGTCATTCGCCCGCTGGCCTATGTGCGGGAAAAAGACCTGATCCGCTATGCGGCGTGGAAACAGTTCCCCATCATCCCGTGCAACCTGTGCGGCTCCCAGCCCAATCTGCAGCGCCAGGTGGTGGCTGACATGATGCGCGACTGGGACAAGAAACATCCTGGCCGGCTGGAAACCATGTTCAAGGCCCTGTGCAATGTGGTGCCCTCCCACCTGGCAGACCGTACCCTGTTTGACTTTGCCGGTCTGCACGCCACTGGTGTGGAAGATGCTGAAGGCGACCACCTGTTCGATGAAGAAGACATTGAACCGGTCAGCGAACTCAGCCGCCTGTTCGCCCCCCAGCCTTTGCCATTGGGTGAGTAGTTCACTTACGCTTGACGGACTGTCATCACTGCTTCATGGTTCTGCTATAAAACAAGCAAGAGCCTAATCTTCACTCTGCCATGCGCAACCCTCAGCCTCTGGCCCGCCTGTGCCTCGGCAGCCTTTGCATGTTTCTGGCGCTCGCTACGCGCAGTGCGCCGCTACGCACCCTGAACGTGGTGGGAGAGCTGTGGCCCCCGCTGGTGCTGGATGAGCGCGCCAGTAACCCCGGTGCAGACATGGAGGTTTGCCAGCGGGTACTGTCGCGGCTGGGTTATACGGTGAAGTTTCAGGTGGTGCCTTGGCAGCGCGCCTTGCTGATGGCCAAGTCTGGCGATGTCGATGCGGTGATCGGGATTGGCCGTGGCCTGCTGAATGACCGGGAGAGTTATCTGGCGTACCCTCCTGAACCCTTGTCCGCCAGCAGACTGGTGCTGTTTTACCGAAAGGAGGATGGCTTTCGCTATCAAGGCTTGCCCAGCCTGGTCGGCAAAACCATCGGCACCACGGCGGGCTATAGCTACCCTCCCGATTTCTCGCATGCCCCATATCTGACACTGGAGCCCGCACCTACGGTTAGCATCAACCTGAACAAACTCAAAGCCCGGCGTGTGGATCTAATCGTGGCCGACATGGCCATGGGCACTCACCTGGCTGAGAGCATGAATCTGGGCAATCTACTGGCATTTGACCCTATCCCGATCGCCCGCACCAAGCTGTATCTGGCATTCTCCCGCTCACGGGGTCTGGACACACTGGCAGAAGCCTTTGGTGTTGAGCTGCGCCGCTTCAAACAAAGCCCGGCTTATCAGGAGATACTGCGCAAGTATCAGCTGTCTGCCGCCATGATTCAGCCCGAGCACTGAGCATGCCACGCCGACTCTCTGCCTGGCTGCTACTCCTGACCTTATCCTGGCACAACGCCCATGCCGCCGACCAGCTCGACCATTGGTTACGTCAATTCCAGCCCAGCACGCTAACCACCACCCAGCAACGGGCGGAGCTGAACTGGTTCATCCAGGCGGCTCGCCCCTATCGCGGTATGACCGTGCGCGTGCTATCTGAAGACATCACCACCCATCGCTATGAACAGCAGGTGCTTGCCAAAGCATTTTATGAGCTGACCGGCATCCGTGTCATTCACGACATCAAGCCGGAAGGCGATCTGGTACGCCTATTGAAAAACCAGCTGCAGGGTGGCCCGGCAGTGTACGATGGCTTCATCAACGACAGCGACCTGATTGGCACCCATATGCGCATGGGACAAACGGTTGTGCTGTCCGACTGGATGAAAGGTGCAGGCCGCGACCTGACCCTGCCTACCCTGGCGCTGGAAGATTTTATCGGACTGGCCTTCACCATGTCACCCGATGGCAAGCTCTACCAGCTACCGGACCAGCAATTCGCCAACCTGTACTGGTTTCGCTACGACTGGTTCACCCGCCCTGACTTGCAAGCCCGCTTCAAGGCGCGCTACGGCTATGCACTAGGAGTACCACTCAACTGGTCCGCTTATGAAGATATTGCCGACTTCTTCACCCATCAGGTCAAAGTCATCGACGGACAACGCGTTTACGGCCATATGGACTATGGCAAGCGCGACCCAAGTCTAGGCTGGCGCTTTACCGATGCCTGGCTATCCATGGCTGGCGAAGGCAGTGTCGGTTACCCCAATGGTAAGCCCATCGACGAGTGGGGCATTCGGGTGGAAGGCTGCAACCCGGCGGGTGCCAGTGTCAACCGCGGCGGCGGCACCAATAGTCCGGCAGCGGTCTATGCCCTGCAGAAATACCTGGACTGGATCAAGCAGTACGCTCCACCAGAAGCCCGCAACCTCACCTTCTCCGAAGCCGGGCCCATACCGGGCAAAGGGCAGATTGCGCAGCAAATTTTCTGGTACACCGCATTCACCGCCGATATGGCCAAGCCAGGGCTCCCCATCAACCACCCGGACGGCACACCCAAGTGGCGCATGGCCCCTGCTCCACTGGGCGCCTACTGGGAACAGGGCATGCAGCGCGGCTATCAGGATGTCGGCGCATGGACCTTCCTCAAAACCACGTCACGGCCGCAGCTGGACATGGCCTGGCTCTATGCCCAGTTCACCGTGTCCCGCACCGTCTCGCTGAAGAAGTCGCTGACCGGGCTCACCTTCATCCGCGAGTCCGACATCCACTCCCCCGCTGCCAGCGCACTGGCACCCAAGCTGGGAGGACTAATCGAGTTTTACCGTAGCCCATCACGGGTCTACTGGACCCCAACCGGCACCAATGTTCCGGATTATCCGCAACTGGCCGAACTCTGGTGGCCACGCATTGCGGCTGCCTTGGCCGCTGAACAAACCCCGCAACAAGCCTTGGATCAACTGGCCAGCCAGATGGATGAATCCCTGCTGAAGCGCGGCGCGAAAACTGAGCGCCTTTTTGCGCGATAAATGGTGGTTGATTCTTTTCCCAGCATTTGCAACAGAATTTCACTTATAAAAACTGAAAGGGCTGCAAGGCCCCTTCGTCATTTCTGCGGGTCAGCTGGCCGGAGGTGCGTTACCAGCACACCTCCGGTCGCTGTCTTCTACTTCAGACTGCCGTGGGTTGGGTTGCCGGTGGCAGCAGGTACAGGTGCTGTGGGGTGATGCGCCGTACAGCATCTGGCCGGAACAAGGGTTCCCCGGCCTCCTGGAATGCCCACGCGATCAACTCGCTACAGAACCACCGGTGGTCGTCCTGCCAGTCGCGGTGTAGCCACAGCCCGACAATGGCGCTGTAGTCATAGCGTTTGCCGATCTGGCTTGATGCTGCCTGTAGAACCTTTATCGGGTTGCGGCACGGCAGTTGGACCAGCTCATGGTCACGCGCATGCTGTATCGCATCTGCCAGCTTGCGTTTAACGACGCCTCCCGGCGCTGCTGCTTCAATGATCATGTCACCGGCCTGAAGTGCAACATGGCTCCAGCGCGACCAGGTGGTGGCGCGGATGACTGCAGACAGCGGGTGGTAGCTGGTGGTGAACAGTAGTGTGATCATGTTTTCCTCATCAGGCAGACTGCATGAGTTGAGCGAAGGCGGCCTCGGCCTGGGCTTTCATGGCATCGAGCACAGCGGCCACTTCTGCCGCCGTTTTGGCGGCAGACACGGCGTCTTGTGCCTTGCGTTTCATTCCGTCGATCAGCGCGACGGCCTGGCCAAAGAAGGTCGCGTTCTTGATGACCTTCTGCGTGAAGCTGTCCAGCGTTTCTCCAGCGATGCCGCGTGCAGTAATTTCGGCCTGAAATACTGCTTTATCGCCATTAGTTGCTGAGCCCGCGACGATGGCCTGCGCGATGCGCAGCTTGTTGCTCCATCCTGCGATTTCCGCATCGTCCGGTGTGCCTGCAATCAGCGCGCGCTTCGACTTGGCGAAGGCGTTGATGCGTCCGTTGGCGTCGGCTTTGGCTGCGGTCAGTACGACAGCAGGATCAGGTGTCTGAACCGGGACGATTACCCACGCCCCATTGCGCCACACGTGATGCTTTGATGGTGGCGGTACTTCCGTGGCAAACGACGGGATCAAGAACACACCGGGTTCCAGCGGTGACGCATCCGCGAATGACTCGGTGATAAAAGCCCCCGTGGTGGGGTCGAACTGGTAAATGACTTTGCTCATGATTTCCTCGGTCAGTACTTGATGCAGGCCAGTAACGCCAGGTTATGCGGCCGGACTTTCTTGTAGGCCATGTCACGCCCAGCCGCCGCGCTGATGTTGGTTGAGTAGCTGGTCATATACGTACTGGTGCCGTCGTCATTTTTGACGACGGTCAGCGGAATATTGCCGACGGCGTTGTCGTAGATGGCAATCTCGCTGGCGTTCTGCATCGTGCCCAATGCGCGCCCGGTATCCAGTCCGCGCCCGTCATCCCAGCCGCGCATGAATTCACCTCGCAGGTCGGGCAAGTTGAATGTGGTGGTACCGTCGCCGAGGCCGTACAAGCTTTGCAGGTAGCTGTGCGTGCCCGACTGGGTGCCGCTGGTCACGACCCGGTTACCCCACTCGCGCAGGTAGAAGGTGTTGGCGTCAATCACTTCCACGAGGTAAACAGAGGTGGTGGCAGTGAGCCCGGTGGGCAGCGTCCCAGTGGTGGTGAGCATCAGCCGCTCGCCGCCGGTGAAGCCGTGGGCGGTCTTGGTGAAGACTGCCGGGTTGGCCAGGCTGACGGTGAACGTCTGCGGCGTGAAGCCTGCGCTGGTGACCAGCGCGGCAAACAGCGCAGGATAGGCTGTGCGGGACACGGCTGCGCCGTTGGCCTTGAGGTAGCCCGCAGGCGGCGTGCTCTGCGCGACATGGAGTATGGTGCCGACAGGTACGGGCGGTACAACCGTCACCCCGGTTGCCGGGTTGAGTAGCACCCACTTGTCCAGTATTTGGTCGTACACCAGTTGCAACCAGTGTCCGGCACCGGCGATGTCCCCCACCACCAACGGCTGACCGGCCCCTTTGACGATGGCCTTGGCCGGGATGACGCCGCTGTTTGGGGTGAAGGTCGGGGTTGCGCTGGTGTTGGCCGCTGCGGCCCGGATGTGCAGGCGCATGCGGTCGACCAATGCAGTGATGGCCGGACTGTAGCTGGCGGTAAGGGCGTCTGCCGTGCCGCTGGCCGGGGCGGCAATATAGGTGCAGGCTTGCACGCCCAGCGGGGTGGCCGCATCGGTAATGCCATACCCGGCCAGCGTAGTCGGGTTGGTGCCACCCACGACAGCGCCACGCTGGTCGACAGTAACCGCTCGCCACGTCCCGGCCGTGACACCCGTTTTGCCAGATACCCGCTCCCACATGAGCGCGGTGGTGCCCAGTGCAATGGGGGCATCTGTTACCAGCTGCCACAGCGAATCGGCGTGGATGTTGCCTTGCTCAACAAAGACGAACAGACCCGGTGTGACTTCGATGCTGGCATCGGCATCTGCAGCGCGGCTCCAGGTACTGGCGGCAACCACATAAATACCGTTGTCACTGGCGGTGGCTTGATCCTTGACCAGTACCCGGTCACCTGCAACGAGGCTGACACCGTCCACGGTCTGTACACCGCTGAAGGTAATCGGTGCGGTGGTAGCGGCTTTGACAGAGGGTTTGCTGTCGCGTTTGGCCAACTCTTCGGCGATGCGCTGGTCAACGGTGGAGCGGGTGGCCAGCACCACGCTGGGGTCAACCAGCAGCGTGACCGAGGCGGCGTTGGACACCTCCAGAATCATGCGGACATAGAGCTGCTTGTTGGAGCCGCTGGCCAAGGTGGGTTTGTAGCTCTCCGGGAATTTGCCCACGGCAATCAGGTTGCCCGTGCTGTCGAACAGGCCGACCTCGCGGATGTAGAAGCCGCCGACCGTGTCGGGGATCACCAGTTCAGCCACAATCCAGTTGGGGTTGCTCTGATCTACCGAGAGGTTGTTGAGCGCCCCCCGCCACGTCTCATGCTTGAGCGCGGTTTGAGACTCAACCGGGTTGTAGTAACTGCCATTGTCACCATCGCCTACGGCCATGTGCGTAATCTGCAACGGCGTGCTGCTGGCCTGAGCAGCGGCCAGCCTGGCTTTGCCGGTGGTGGTGAGCAGGGTGAAAAATTCATTGGCCATGGGTTACTCCTGAGTGATGGTCATGGGCCGGGAAACACGGATACCGTCTCGACACACCAATACCCGATGCCGAGCTGCAAAGGACTGTTCTGGCCGAGGTTGACCTGCTGAAACGGATAAACAGAGGCCACCTCACCCGCCAGTAAGGCGATGCCCACTGAGGGGACCGGTGAACGGTTCACCAGAGACAAGGTGAGCCGCTCCAGGTGAGAGCGCACATTCTTGTATTCCGAGATCAGGTCGACCAGCGCATCGAAGGTGGCCGCGTCAATGCCTCGGGTGGCGAGGTCGACATTGATCCGGAAGTAATAAGGCTGGCCGCCATACTCAAACCATTCGCTGATCTGGCCAGACAAGGCCAGCGTCTCCAGTACCTGCTGGATGGCCCAGCGCGTGCCCTTGTAGCGATGCAGTTCGACAGCACGTTTGAGTAGCTGGCGACGCTCCTGATCGTTGCGTGTGAACTGCCAGCCTTCGCCCAGGATATGCAGTTGCTCAGCCAGGTGCGGTAGCGCTGAGGCATGTACCCGATCCAGCAACCAGACCAAGACCGGTGTACGGTCGATCTCACTGATCCGAGCCGCCAGCGCCCCCAAGGCCTTGAAGCGTGGATCACTGGCCAGTGCGGGTGGCAGCAAGTCAGCCATTGACTGTCCCCGTCACCGTCAAGGTGATGCCCGTGCAACGCGCCCATTCGTAGTCAGCCAGGGTTTTCAGTGCCGGAGCGGTGAGGATGACCTGGTATACCCCCGGCACCTGCAGTGCTGCAGTCACCTGGCTGGGCACGATGTCACGACCGAGACCTGCGGCACGCTCCGCCCGGTACGCTTCGGCCCGCTGTTGTGCCAGTGCCTTTACGCTGGCAGCATCGACATTGCTGTATAGCTGCAACTGTGCCGTGATCGCATAGTCCACCGCCACCGGAGACAATGCCTGTACCTGATCAGTCAACGGGCGCACCCGGTCTGCCGAGCAGGTGACCTCCACCAGTGACAGCATATTGCTATCCGGCAAGCCGCTGGCCAGCAAGGGGTAGAGTTTGACTGCACCAGGTGTTGGGGACAGCACCGCAACATCGACAATGCTTTGATGCGCCTTGAGGGCATGGAATCGATAAGCCAGGCGACTGCCTGCATTGGAGAAGGACTCCGGTGCCAGGCGGATGCGCTCACGCAGCCGCTCGGTATCTTCCTCGTCGAAGCCGTTGGCCGTGACGCTGGTGTTGAGCGCAGTCAGATCGACATGGCTCAGCTCATCTAGCAGGCTGTTGATTTGGCCTGCCAGCCAGCCATTGCCAATGGTCCCTGCGGTTTCACAGCTTGCATCCACCTCTACTGACAGTTGCCCCGCCTGGAGCGTGACATCCTCATCCGTGGCAAACGCTACCGTACCATCACCACCTTCCACACGCGTGCCAGACGGAATCAACAGCGAACTGGCCTGTGCGGTTTCAACCGAGAAGCGCAAGGTGGTGCGGGCGGGTTGGGCAGGCAGGCGCGTCACACCGACCAGCTCGCCCAGGTAATCAATCATCGGCGGCTGGGCGTACGCGACCAGGTTTTGCTTGGCGGCTTCTTGAATGCCGATGCGAACCAGGGTCTCCCGGTAGGCAATGACATCGATCAGCAGCCGCTCCACCTGCGCCGGATAGAGGGTTCTGCCTGTCAACTGCTCATACTGGGCGATCATCTCGGCGGTGATGGCCTGCGGGTCGCGGGAGATAAAGTCTGGCTCAGGCAGGTTGCTCATAGCCGCACCCCGGTTTCACGCAACACGCCGCCCGCCAGGCGCCACTGCACCCGCATCGTGATGTGCGACGCATCGGTCTCAGGATGTACCCGGACCAGCTCGCAACGCGGCTCCCACTGCCGGATGGCCTCAACGGCCTCGCGCACCAGATGTGGCCGCACCTGATTGACCGGGTAATCCACATACAGGTGCAGGTTGGAGCCAAAATCCGGTCGATGCGGATCACTGCCCTTCGGCGTACGCAGAATGATATGGATGGCTTGGGCAATGTCCGCCTCGGCTTCGACCAGATCGAAGTGACCAAGCGCAGGTTGCCAGTGCAGGGAATCAGAGAGGCGAGTCATGCGGCTATCGTGCCGCGCCGCTTGCCCAAAGGATATTCAAGGAGATTAAAATGAACAGGTCCATCGCTGAGGGAGCTGTTCATGGAGTATGTTGCGCCAGCGTTTAAAAAAAATGCATTCCACTGCCCGATTTGTAAGACATTTGCTCATATGGGGTGGGTGAGCTTGGTAACTACGTCCGCCCCTATGGAAGCGACTGATCTATTCCAAGCTCGGTGCGCACGATGTCAAAAAGAGACCTATTGGCGCGATGATAAGTCAGGCGATCCGCGAGCTCCGAAGGGCAAGATGATCTACCCGCTTGCCTCAAATGCCCCCTTGCCGTCATCAGATCTGCCTGAGGATTGTCAGCAGGACTATGCAGAAGCAAGGGCCATCGCAGCACAGTCGCCCCGTGCCGCCGCCGCCCTGTTGCGGCTGATCATCCAGAAACTGTGCAAGCACTTTGGGGAGCCCGGCAAGGATATCAACAAGGATATTGGTCGTCTGGTCGAAAAAGGACTGCCCAAAATCTTGCAGGAAGCGCTTGATACGGTTCGTGTCATTGGGAATGCAGCGGTACATCCAGGGGAAATCAACTTTGAGGATAACCCGGAGATCGTGACCGTCCTGTTTCGCCTGATCAATCTGATCGTCGAAAAGATGATCACTGAACCCAAAGAAATGGCCGATTTGTACCAGTCCCTGCCGACCAGCAAGCTGGAGCAGATTGCCAAGCGCGACCAATCTAATTAGCCCCCGCCATGACTGTGGTGATTCGAGTTGCCCCCTGCATCCATGATGCTGCCGGTGGCATCGATATTGCCGTCGACGTGGATATTGCCGTGAATGGTGGCAGTGGTACCGCTGCCGCTGCCGCCTGATCCGGTCATGCCCCCCTGCCAGGTCAGCCTGCCCTTCACCAGCAGGGTGCCGGTGACTTCAGTATCCGGTGTGTCGATGATGACCTTGCTGCCCGCTTTGAGCAGGATCTCGCTGCCTGCCTCGACCACCACCTTCTGGACACCGCCTCGGACGGTCAACTGGTGGCTGGTACGGTCGTACTCCACTTCTGCACCATCATCGAACTGGATGTGATGCTTGTCACCACTGCTGACGGGCGGCATATCGGCGCTGGAATAGATGGCCCCCAGTACCACGCCATCTTCACCACGTGGGTCCAGCAATACGGCAACATGCTCCCCGATATCCGGCAGGTGGTAATGCTTGTCGCGCAGGGTTTTGGCCTGCAGTACCGGCAGCCAGGCCGAGCGGAGGTTTTCATAGTCGGGCAAGCGGATGCGTACCCGGCAGTTGCGGGCATCTACGGCAGAGACTGTGCCGATCTTGAGACTGGTGCCGGATTCTTGCTGGGTATCACTCATGGGGTTTTGCCTTTCTGGCTGAAGCCCACCACGCCGACCTGGCCGCTGGCAGTCATGCCATATACCTTCAGACCTTTGCGCCTGGCGGTATGTCTGCTTTGGGTGGTCTTGCTGCCTGCAACGGCCACACGCTTCACTTCCAGCTCGGTGGTATAGCCACCGTCACGCTCCAGCTGGTGGCGTGCTGATTCGACCAGGTACTTGCCGGTCAGCTTGCCGCATGCCTCCAGCTGCAGGGTGATGCCTGCCACCAGGCGCGGGTTTCCGGGTACCGTCAACGTACCTGCGGTTTGCTGCAGGTTGGTGTGGTCGAGTGCCGCCTGGGTTTTGGCTTGTACTGCAGCGGCCGTACCCCGTGATGACAGCTTGAGGGTATCGCTGCTGCTGGCATGGCCTGAAGTCTTGCGCCCGCTGGTGGTGGTGCCGACCTCTGCCACCTGGCCATCCTTGACGCCGTAGACCACCAGTTTGCGGGTCTTCGGGTTATGGTATTTGCCTGTGGCCTGCTGGTAGACATCCTTGATCTTGTCCCGCATGCGGATCGAGATCAGATCGGTCCGTTGCAGGGTCAGTGTGGAGGCCGTCTCACGCAGGTCCAGCAGTTCGGTAAACACCAGCTTGCGCCCGACAATCTTGAAGGCATAGCCATATTCTCTGGCCAGCCGGGTCAGAAACTCGACATCCCGTTCCTGGTACTGGGTCACTCGGTCGATGGGGATGTCGCGGATTTTGCCGACCAGCGTGAGGTGATTGCGCCTGGCCAGGCGTTGGGCGATTGCCGCCAGCGTGGTGTTCTCAAAGGCGCGGCTGCCTCGGGTACGGACTGACTTCCGGATGCCGGTGGCCAGACCACGGATGGCGACCGTGGATGGTGGTGATGAGAACTCGATTTCATCAATCTCGAAGGGGCCAACAGGCAGCAGCGGCTCTCCCGCATAACCCAGCCGAAGAGACAGCGCATCCCCCTTGCCGGGATACCAGCTGCTCAGCCAACGGCCATCGCTATCTTCCAGCTCCACCTCCAGCTCATCCGATTGCCCGGTCAGGTAATCGGTGTAGGTAATTGAACAGACATAGGGCGTGATGTCGTGTGTGATGTCCGTGTGCCCATAGGCCAGCAGGAAGACCGGGTGCGGGACGCCAGCGACTCCGGCAGGCGGCAGGGTCGGGCCGGTTTCAGTCAGCGCAGCCATGGTGGCAGCTCCTCCAGGCCATCCGGTTGATCCATCACCGGGATCGATAGCGTCATGCCTCCAGACAATATGGCATCCAGCGGAACGTGGGGATTGGCGCTGATAATGCGCTCATACTGAAACGGGTTGCCGTAATAATGCTGTGACAGCTGGTCCCAGCGCTCTCCATCCTTGGTGATGTGGGTCAGGTACATCAGAGACCTCTTGTGATGATGTTGCCTGCCAGCCGGTCAATCGTTGAACCTGCCGCCGCCAGTTCACGACCGGCTGCACGCGCCTGGCCGGATATATAGTCGATCTGCACAGCCAGGTTGCTGATACTGCTGCTGGCTAATGCAGCCTGGGTATTTCGCAGCGCATGAATCGCCCCTTGGATCGCCTGCAGGACAGGTGTACTTTCGGGCATGTGCAGACTGAGGGATGTCACGGCTGGGGCCAGCTTCTCCAGTGTGGCAACAGCCTGCTTGCTCAGGTCCAACAGCCGTGGCAAGCGTTTGATGGCTGCGGCAGGATTGGTCTTGAGCTGCCGGACCAGATCTGCCGCATCGCTCAGCACCCGTATGGTGGACTGCGCCTGGCGGGCCAGCGATACGACCTGGCGCACGACAGTACGCACCTGACCAACTGCATTCCCTATGGCGATACCTGGGGCGGCCAGATTCACTGGCCGTGATGTGGCCACCGTGGGCGGCTGCCTGGGTTGTACCGCTGGTGGCGGTAGCGGGTTCTTCTTGTCACCGACATATTCCCGCAGGGTCAGGTTTGCTTCGAGTGCGAGCAAGGTACCACTTTGATCGGTCTGTTTGCTGGTAGCAGTGAGCTCGGTCAGTACAAACCAGCCCTTGTAATCGCCATTCCCGAGCACCAGTGCCATGGCCTGGTGCGCTGAGAGTGCCCGCCGCAGCTTGGTCAGCTCCTGTTCCGGATCACAGAAGTGGATATGGAACGAGAGCTGGATGCGGATCTCATCCAGCTGATCTGCGATTCGTTGCAGGCGGGGCTTGCCTTCGATCAGGGCGTGCTCGGCATAGTCGACGCTGTACTGGGACTCGAAACTGTCAAAGTAGGTGATCAAGTCAAACTGCACGTCTCCCAACAGTGCAAACATGTCAGGCTCCTGTGTAGTTGCGACGAGCTTGCTGCTCCAGTACGCGCTTGATGAGCTGCTCCAGTTCATGCAGGCTCAGCCGTAAGGCCTCGGTCACTTGCGTTTTGGTGGACGATGATGCTCCAGCCTGAAGCTGGATGGTTGGGTTGAAATGAATGGTCAGGCCCGCCGTCCCGCCAGTCATTCCGGGGGCGAGTGGCTCACCCTGGGCCGCTTTGATGCGGCGGGCTGCTGCTGCCGTTTTGGTGGCCATGCTGGTAGCTGCACGTGATGCCAGCGGTGCCGAGCGGCCAATGCCAATAGCGGTACCTTCCGCAATATTGTCCCCAAACCC
This sequence comes from Leeia aquatica, assembly GCF_012641365.1. Lineage (NCBI taxonomy): Bacteria > Pseudomonadati > Pseudomonadota > Betaproteobacteria > Neisseriales > Leeiaceae > Leeia > Leeia aquatica. Next base: position 29,649 of record NZ_JABAIM010000001.1, on the reverse strand, counting down.
CATGAATACGCGGGAGGGTGACTTGATGCCCAGGGTGCTGGTAAACCAGCCCTTGATGTCCTTGCCAAAGCTGATGATGGCATCCTTGGCAGCGCCGAATTTGGCCTTGATACCCTTGACCAGACCATCGATCACATTGGCGCCGAATTCGGTGAACGACTTGGGCATGTCAACACCAAACCATTTCATCACCCCGGCAAACGCCTTGTAAAACAGTCCCAGTGGCGACCAGTCCAGGATCAGCTTGCATACCCCACCAATACCACCCGAAAACGCAGACTTGATCCCGTTCCACAGTCCTTTGAACCAGGCGGTGATGGGCGCCCAATACTTGATGACCAGTCCGGCCGGGGTGTAATTCAGCAGTAGGTGCTTGATACCGGCCCACGCCTGGCTGAATACGTGTTTGGTACCCGCCCACAAACGCTGAAACCAGCTTTTGATCGGCCCCCAGTTGCGATAGATCAGGTAGACTGCGCCGGCGATAACCGTAATGACCAGGCCAATGGGGTTTGCCAGCAAGAGGCGACCCAGCCACAGAATGGCGGTACCGGCAAAACGCAAGGCGACAGGAACAAAACGCATGACGGTGCCAACCACGCCCCACACCACGCGAAAGAACGTCATCACGCCACTGCCAAGGGTACGTAGCGTATTGACGATGGGGGCAAATTTGCCGCTTTGCCACAAGGCTTTCAGCATGCTCCAGCGGGCTGACAGCGATTCGAACGTCGTGATCAGGTCGGTAATCGGCGATTTCACCAGGTTGATGCCGTAACGCAGAGTCAGGAAAGCCACCTTGCTGGCCAGCAGCCCGGCAACCAGACCGATCACACCTTTGATGACGCCTGGATGGGTTTTGGCCCATTCCCCAAATGCTTTGACCGTAGGCTTCAGGTCTTTCAGAAATGAGACCAAAGGTGGCAGCAAGGCTTGCCCGATGGTCAGACCAATATCCATGAGCTGAATCTTGAACGCCTTGAATTGCTCATTGAAGGTGTCCATCCGGTTTTGCCAGTCTTTGCCCATCACATCGCTACTGTCTGCCTTCATCGCCCCTTGCTTCAGGGCTTTCATCTCGCCTTGATTGGCCAGCGCCGGACGAATGAAACCCATGGCCTGCATGTCCTGAAACAGGTCACCCAGTTTGTAGGCTTCGGACAAGCGTTGTAGTGCTGCCTTCCGTTCCTGATCATCCTTGATCGCCATGATCTGCTGGAACTGGCGGGCAGCATCCGGCCCCTTGCTCTGCATGTACTGGGTGATAATCGCCAGCATGGACTGCAATGGTGTCATGCCTTGAGCCCGCAGGTTCAGCATGCTTTGCTTGAGGTCGATCCCGGCACGCTCAAAATCCTTGAGGGTGTCGGGTGAGGTCAGCTTCTGCAGGAAGTTTTTGAAGTTGTTCGCAGCTTCATCATTCGAGCCTGCTCCTTTACGGGCGATCTGCAGGGATGCCGCCAGCTCGGCCACGGCTTCTTTGCCGGTAACCCCGAGATCCGCCATCATTGGCGTCAGGGAAGGTAGCCATTTGGCCATGTCGCGGATTTCAAACTGCCCTTGCTTGCCTGCCCAGGTCAACATATTCAGCGCCCCCTCAAAACCGGCCTCACCGATCTTGAGATTGTCTTTCAGGGCAATGGCCAGGGCGCCCAGGTCATCCATGCTGGCTCGGGTCGCCGTGGATGCCTTGGCCATGATCGGGGCGTAACGCTCCAGCGCACGGGCATCCTGAATGCCACCGGCAACCAGCACGCCAAGGCCGCGACCAATTTCGGACTGAGTCTGATTCCATTGCAGGGCTGCATCACGGACCACCTGGCCGACCCGTGCTTCTTCTGCTCGGCTGAATCCGCCCGTGATGGCGACATCCCGCATCTGATCCTGAAAGTCACCCGCCATGCGGACAGACTTGAGTACTGGCGCTCCCACCGCCACCGCCACACCCGCTGTCTCCATGGCTTGGCCGCGCAGGTCGGCTCGACTGGCTTTCAGGGCATCCCCCCGCGCCAGGCTGTTGGCCAGCCGTTGCTGCTTGGTGCGCAACTGGTCCAGGGTATGCCCCAGCCGGTCGTACTGGCGGCGCAGCTCTGTGACATTGCGTGCCGGGTGAGACATGGCACGGGTCATGGCATCGCGCAGGCGATCATGCTTGTGCCGCAACTCATCCGTGACTTGCCCCAGTTTGACCAGGGTGCCACGCGCAGACGAGAACGCAGTCTGGAAACTGCCACCCAAGGCAGCACCGATCTTGACACCAACGAGCAGCTCATTGGCCATGATGGATTCCTTTTGCTATGCTGGGCATATGTTTGAACAGACCACCCTGACAATCAGCAGATGGCTCTATGGGCTAACGATTACCAGCTGTGCGGTATGGCTGGCATGGCTTTGTTTTGCCCATCTGCCGCTTTGGGGTGCGCTGTTCCTGCTCCCCGTGCTTTGCATGCTGGCCGCGATGGTGGGGGCGCCGCTGCTTGCTGCTGCGTCTCTGTTGGCAGGGACGATGGGCGCACTGTTGATGCTCATGGTTCGGCGATGGACTGCATCACCCCGTTCCGGCGCTTGACTTCGCGCTCAGCCTCATCGACCCAGCCCCAGTAATCCTCCAGATCCAGTCCGTCAATTTCAGAGGGCTGTATCCGTAGCACTGTCAGCAGAACCTGATCCAGTTGACGCAGATGACTCTCCGCCGACAACCATGTCGCGAAAGGCATCGGTCAATGCCTTGCTGTCGGCAATGTCCAGCAAATCCAGGTCTTCCAGCAGCAGGCCCGTCATGCGGGCAAACAGGAAGTCTTCCTGTTCAGCGTCTTCCTTGCTGTGGCGATGTGCGGCTTTCAGGTCGCCGCGTTTGAGTCGTTTGATGGTGAGGGTTTCAATCCGCTGGCCTGCGGCATTGGTGAACGGGTGCTGCAAGGTGATATTCATGGCAATTCCTTCGTGTGGGTGGCCCGAGAAAAAGAGTGGTGCACGAAGGATTTTGCGTCAGCCGGTGTTGGGCGTCGGTTAAACGGCTTTAGAAATGAGAAGGCCTACTTGAGAGAACTGGTAGGCCAAGCTGTCACTAAGATATGTGAAACGGATGTTTCTCACGCTGCGGTGCATCCTTGGAGTGGAAAGCCTGGTTCGGGGCTTGGTCAAGCATCCCGGTTGGCTTTCTGCACTGTTATGTGCTCTTTCCGCTTCAGGAGGCATCGAATGCCCTTGCCTGAGGTCGAGCAGTACAGCACGACGAACAAGTACCCCTCCTGAACCATCCTGTCGACATCATCGTCCTGCTCGCATAATCCGATCCATTGGTCACCTGCCTCAAACCTGTACGGTAGCGGCTGTGCCTGCGATGGGGTTGTGATGATCGCGCTGTAGTCGCATCGCTTACGACACAAGCATGCTTTCCACCAGCTTTTGTAGTACATGAATCCGAGGTTTGTGATTGTCGTTGCCCGGTCACCATTGTTTACCGCAATGATGCTGATATAGCTCTTTGGGTCGGGAATGCCCCCCCCGGCGATTTTCATGCCCGTAGATGTATCAATACGCACATTTGGCCCTGAGTGCAGCCACTTATATGCATCCCAGCCGAGAACGAAGGTTGAGATTACTGCTGCATACACTGCTGCGAACGTCGACCACGTATCGTTAGTAGACATCTATCCTCCAGCTACTCGTCTCCTATGGCAGTATACATAAGAAGAGGGCCCACCGAAGTGGGCCACGGCCAGCATGACACCTTAACCACCAATATTGTTGCGGTAGGTCGCCAGCATGTCCTCACCGCCAACACGGTAGATGTTGGCCAGGTAATCCAGCTCGATCATCTCTTCGCCGTCAATCAGCTGTTTGAGGTAGGTTGCCGAGAAGCTGCTGGAAAATTCGGCGTTGTCATGTTGCTTGAATGTGCCCATCGGGTTCTTCTTGAACATGACGGTCAGGAAGGTGACCAGGCTCAGCTCCTGGATTCGCCCCTGGGCCCCATAGGTTTCAATGCTGGAACGGCATTGCAGCTGTACGGCCTTGAACGGGTTGGCCATGGTCCTGGCAACCTCGTTGTACAGGGAGTTCCACTTGATCTCGCCTTCCAGCTTGTCAAAGCCCGAGGGCAATTCGATCTTGCCCATCATGCCCAGTGCTTTGTGCTCCTGCATGATGGCGGTGACATCCGGCAGCTTGATTTCCTCAGCACGGCCCAGCAGGGAGTTGCCATCAATATAGATGTTCGCATTGGTGATGCGGTTGATTTCAATCTTGCCTGCCATGATTACTTCCCTCCCTTCAAGGTCAGCAGGTATTCCGAGGTAATCTCGGTTTCATAAGTGAGCCGCTCCATCGGCGGCGGCGGGGTGTACTTGTAGTTGAGCAGCAAGTGCCCGCTGGCCAGCTCGGTTTCGCTGTTGCGTGCCGGGTCAAACCAGCACTTGAAGCCGAGCAAGGCACCGTCGCCGATCAGTTTGCGGCCATAGCTGTTGACGGACTCCAGCAAGGCATCAATGGTGGCCTGGTTCAGCGGCATGTCGATGAACTGCTGGCTGAAGTAGCGGATGGATTCGTTGATCACATCGCCGGTACGGCGCACGTTCTCGAAGTTGCGCATGTGGCTGACCGTTGGCCAGGCTGCGGTGCGGTTGCCCCACAAGCGGAGGCCGGAGCCATAGCTGGAGAACACCGTGGTGATGCCCTGCTCGTTCAGCAGGTTCACCTCGGACTGCGGGTCGTCGATCATCGCCGACAGCTGGCGCTCGACGCCGATCACACCGGCCAGTTCCTGGTTGGAGCTGGACCACCAGAAACCCTTGTCCAGGTCCACCTTGGCACGCAGACCGGCAGCACGGGCCGACAGCGGCTCCAGGCGCTCGTTGTTCAGCACCGGGTCGTAGACCTTCACATGCGGATAGCACAGGCGCACCCGATCGCTGGAGGTGTTGAAGTTGATGGAGCCTGCCGGACCGCGACCGGCCAACGCCTGGGCGTAGGTGGTACCGATTGGAGCATCAATATAGGTAATCGCATCCAGTTGGTCGGCCATCGCGATCAGCTCGGTTGCCACCGAGTTTTGCGTGCAGAACGCCGGGGCGATCAGAATCTTGGCAAAGAAGCCGAAGAGGTTATAAGTATCCTTCAATGCCTTGAGACCGGTGCGTACACCTGCGGCGTTGACCGTGCCAATGATGTCGGCCGCTGTGACCTTGGTTGGGTCCGCATAGTCATAGCTCGCCTTGACGCTGGCCCCGGCCAGCAGGGTGCCCCCCTTGAGTCGGGTCAACTGCCCGGTCATCAGATCCACCGAGTAGTCTGTGCCCTTCACATAGGTGGTGATGCCATCATTGCTTTTGACCACCAGATTGGCCGCCGCGCCTCGTGCCAGGTTCACCCGGTCCGTCACAGCATCAAAGGTGATGGCTTCATTGGTCACCGCTGACTTGTGAATGGCTGGATCGAGCACGTTGATCACGATCACCGTTCCGGCGCCGTGATCATAAATAGCATCCAGGGCTTGCGGGATACTGAAGCCCGGCAACTGCGGGCCGAAGGCGGCCGCATCTTTCTCGGACAGGCTCAGGGTGGCGACATTGACCGCTCCGACGGGCGCGGTACCGATCAGGCCGATCACCGCTGACTTTACGGTACGAACCGGGCGTGGGCCGCGTTCGATCTCGATGGTTTCGACACCATGCAGGTAGTTTGCAGCCATGTTCAGGCTCCTTTCTCGGTGGATTCATCCGCAGCCGTACCCCGAGCAGCACTTTTGCCCGGACGCACGGCTTCGGGCACGGGGGTCAGGTAATTCAGAGCCAGCAGCGTGCGGGTATATTCATGTGCTTCCGGCAGCTCCACCTCGGTACCGGGGTGCAGCATCACTTCGTACCCGGTTTCGCCATCTTGCAGCGTGACGCCACTGCTGGGCCCGCTGTAACGGTATTTGCTCGTTTTCATGGGGTTTCCTCATGCGTAACTTGGTTCAGAATGGGGCCGGACGGCATGTTGCTGTCTTCCACCAGCATGGTTTGAGTGGCCAGGTCCACGGCGTACTGCCAGATGCCCGCCGATTCACCCAGAAACTTCTCGGAGACTGCCCAGGTCTTGCGGCAATCCATCGGGCGCCAGCCCACCAGCGCGCGGCGCACTTCGTCGACCTTTTCAATGGCCCCACCCCGGCCATTCAACTGGCGCAACAGCACGGTGATGGACAGCTTCACCACACGCGGCTGGACGATGCAGGTGAGATCAACGGGGTCAGTAAACTGGCTGCCGGGGTAACTGACCAACAGCGCCCCTTTGGAATGATTGAGCCGGTACTCTCCGGGTTGATCTGGGAAATACTCAACCGCCAGCTGCGGCAACTTCACCTTAAGACGAGCCACCACGGCGTCGATAATCTGCAGGGTGGTAGCCATCAGCGGTACCGATCCAGCAGGTTGATGTCGAAGCGGCGAGGCCGCGACCGCACCTTCATTTCACCCGACTCCGGGGCAGCTTCCCCGCTTGGCACGCCGATGGTCAGCTTGCCGTCTCGCATGGCCTCCAGCATCTGCATGCCGGACTTCCAGGTGCGAATGACAGCATCAGGCAGCTCGTTGCCTTCCGGTCGCCGGGCATACAACCAATGTCGGGCCAGATGGACAGTGATGTCCTTGATGACAGAGGGCACCGGAACCAGCGGCAGGTTGTAACGCCCCCGCAAGTAGGCATCGACCAGCTCTTCCGCCTGGCGGACGGCTTCCTCGACCACCGCTGTGTGGATGACGGTAGCCGACTCGTCGTCATTGGAGAGCCAGATCAGGGTTTGCGGCGGTATGGCCAGCTGCAAATCGGCCAGGACGCAGTAGCGCATGGCGACCTCAGATGCCCCGCACGATGCGGATCACATCACCCGCAGCCGCTGCCGCATCCAGCGCAATGCCATTACCCACTCCAGCAGCCTTGGGGATAGCCTTGCCGTTGGCGTCAGACTGAACTTCAGCCCCCACTGCAATTGCTGCACCTGCCTCCACCAGGATCAAACCCAACACGTTCGCCGGTGCGACACCTCCTGCCTCGGTATCTGCATCTACGACACCCAAGGCCTTAACTCCGGTCCCACAGGCATTGCCATCAAAGCCGACAAAACGGCGGCGAGTCAGGCCAGCGGAGGTGATCACAGAAGTGGTCAGTATGGATTGTTGCGTCTTCATTGCTTGTTCCCCTCTGCTTGGCCGCTATCCTCGGCACCTTTGCTGGTATCGCTGTCGGCTTGCTTGTTGGCGTTGGATTTGGCGTACTTGCCGCTTTTGGCCGGTTCGGGCTTCACCACTGGCTCCAGCCAGCGGGCGAGCTTACTGGCGCTTTCGTCGCCCAGCTCGATCTCGCTGCCCTCGGGAATGCGTTTCTCGTCGACGTCCAGATCAATGCCGCGCACTCGGTAACTCTTGGTGCTCATGGTTCACCTCATGCGTTGGTATCGGAGATCAGGTATCCGGCGTCGGCACCCACCACTACCGGTTTGTAGACATCGGTATGGCGGACGAAACGTACTTTGCCGCCTTCAGCGTCGTACTTGTCGGTTTCCGGCATGCCCTTCTTGCGCAGGGTGTAGCCGAAGGACGGCTCCTCGTAATCCGCCGCGCTGCCTCCGCTCGGCTTGGCCACGTAGGCGAGCATCAGGTTGTCACCCCACACATCGCCGGTAGCGCTGTCACCGGCCAAGGCCTCACCGATGTAGATGTCGTTGATACCGAACAACACGCGCAGGTGCTCAATGGTGAGGAGCTTCTTGTCTCCGGCACTGAGAGCGTTCTGCAGCTTGGTATGGAACTTCAGTGATTGATACACCGAGGCGCCCATCACAATCGTGTTTGGACGGATACCGATGCGGCTGCGTACGACTTCTTTACCGCTCTCAATCACCTGGATCGGATCGCCGCCGTTATTGCTCCACTGACTGGCCCCCGCCAGCGCCACCTTGCCACCGGGCAGGTAGGTGCTCGGATTCTGCGCCAGGGCAGCACACGCCCACTCGCACCGCAAATCAATTGCGTCCTTGACGCGCTTGGCCGCACGGGCCTCGGCGTCGAACATCGACTCCTGCTGCTCACGGTAATCCACCGGGTAGGCCAAATCATGTTCGCGTAGCACTACATCGAGGGTGTCGATGTCGTCCGGTGTCATCACGTTGGACTTGGCACGGATGGCGCGCTCGGTTTCCCACAAGCGAAAGGCCTCCTTGCCGAACAGCGGCACAACGGCCCCTTCTTTTTCCACATGCGCGACCGGAAACAGCGCCTCGCCGATGTATTGCGCGTTGCGGTAGCCGCGCGCGATGTTGGTCAATACCGGATCAACGACCCGGAGCTGTCTGAGACGATCAACCATGTTGCTCTCCTATCGTGGGGTGGCTTTCGCGGACTACGCGATCTGCTGCCCCGTGGTGGTTACAGCAGCTGACGTACGGCCTGCTCGTAGGGAATGTTCTTTTCGGTGGCCAGCGCAACGGCACGCATATGCAGGTTGAGGCGGTCGGGGTCGGTCTGCTTCTCTGCGAAGTCAGCGACATCGGCACTACTACTGGTATTGGCCTTGCCCTTGGTGGCGGCCTCGCCAAAGTCGATCACCTTCGGCATATCGCCCAGGAAGGACATGAACGCAGTAGCCAGCGGCTGCTTGTCGTCACCTTCGCCGAACTCGACGGCCGTCTCACCGTCTGCAAAGTCCAGAAATGCGACCACGGCAGGCCGATGCTTCGGTGCCAGCCTGCCTTCGTTGACGAGCTGCTCGGCATAGGCCAGGTGTTCGCTGTGGCGCTTGGCCGTTGCACTGGCTTTTTCACGTTCGGTGGCTTCCGCCAGTTTTTGCTTCAGCTGGGCGTTTTCGGCCTCCAGCGCAGCCTTTTGCTCAGGGGTCACTGCAAGTTTCTCCTCAGGAATAGGTGGGGTCGGGTCAGGGGGGGCATCGGTTGGGTCGGCGAAGGCTGCGCGCGGGGTGTCGTCATCCTGACGAGCTGCCTCGCGGATGGATTCGATCTGCCAGTCCGGCACAACCTGGTCGGCAGTCTCCTGCCCGAACTTGGCCAGCAGCCACTCGCGTACCCGACGCCAGAGGGAGGCGTTGGTCTCCATGCCCCAGTCACCAAACTCGACTACGCCATCCTCGGCGTCGGCGAATTCGGCCTGCTTGAGGCCTTTCACGGCAGGCGGCTGGGCACCGAGGAAGCCAACGTGGCGCAGGTAGTACACGCCGGGCACCGGATTATTGGGCGCGTCCGGCAGGTAGAAACTGGCGCTGATCTTTTTGAAGCGCCCGGTTGCCACCAGCTCGGCGAATGCGGCATCAATCTGGTGTGGCTCGGCATTGAGGCCATCGCGGTCTGCGGCCAGCGACTTCACCCAGCCATAGGCCGGAGCGTCATGTCTGGGGTGGCCGATAACAATGGGCGCTTCATGCAGGGCCGGATCGTAGGCGCGGGCGCTGGCCGCAAGATCGGACTCGGAAAAATCCATCACCGCACCAGACATCGCGGTCTGGCGGCCGGGCTTGAAGATGTGCAGGGGTGGGGTCGTGTTCATGCCGCCATGATCGGCGGCATGAGGGATGGGGGCTTTTAAATCGGGTTAAAAGTTAATAAGCCACTATAGGATGCTTTCGATATCGAATGCTTAGCCCATACCCATCACATTGGGGTGCTCATAGTGCTGTAGCGCTGCCATCACAAAGCGCTCCTTTTTCCTCTCCCCATTATGGAACCAGCTACACTCGCATGTTCCTTGATAGTTCCCATATGAATCGTTGATGCCGATCGTTTCGATGGTCATGACCGGGCCACCACCTTTCAACTGAACCACATCACCGACTTTGAGTTCTGCCATGACAAGCTTCCTTTCCATAGAATGGGAAAAGCAATATACCGGACCTGTAAAGCCTTTATAAGCTTTACTGGCCTGTCCTTTAGGGTGGTTTGCTACCCAAGCTTGTCCCGTGGGTTGAGGAGCCCTCTGAAGGCTAAACGCCAGCAGCCGTTCTCAGGTGGCGCAATACACAGTCCAGCACCGCTTCTCGGGCTTCGGGTTGCAGTTCTCCGTTTGCAGTTACCGGCAGAAACGGGCGGGCCGGGATATCCACGCTACGGCCCCGACCGGCTTTGCCGCCGAACTGGTGGATGGCCGCATAGACTTTGTTGCTGCCGATTACCGCTTGGGTACTGTCATAGTTGGTGGTGATCGAGCTTGCCAGCTGGCCGGTATGCTGCAGGATTCGCATGCCAGCCAACTGGCGCTGGGCCGAAGCCCTCAGCGCACCGCTCTTCTTGTACGCCTTCTTGCCACCAAGACGTGCGCGCACGGTGGCATCGGCCAGCGGGGCCCAGCGCGGGCGACCCTCTTCCTCAAAATTTCGTTCGGTCTCCAGCAGCAATGCCTGCGCGATCTGTCTCATGGCAGGCCGTAGATCAATGGCGGCCTGCTCCAGCCGTAGCAGGGCTGCTTGCAGTTGAGCATCATCGATGGTGAGACTCAGCATGCTCATGGCAGCTCCTTGTTGGCCAAGGCCACCAGATTACCACTGTAGCGCTGGCGCTCGGGCTGCCATGCCGCTGCACCGGGGTTATAGCTCCAGCCTGCATCCGGGGAGATGATGATGTCGCGGCGTGTGATGGGATCTGTCGCCCGATAGGTCGCCACCTCGCGCATTTCTCCCGTCTTGCGGGATACCAGCTTTTGGGTACGGCCCAATTTGCCTGTCGACTGCGCTACCCTAAGACCACTTCGGGTCAGATCATCCTCTGCCAGCGCCACTACACGGCAGCGGCATCCCCAACCGTTAGGCGGATAGAAGGATTGCCAGAACGGATCATCGTAGCGGAACACCTTACCATTCATGGCGCGATGGCTGGGCCGGGTCTTACCGTCCAGGATGGCGATGTATTGCCAATACGGGCGGTCGTCCACGTTTTCCATCTGCGCCTGCCAGCGGCCAGCCATATATGCGGTCTGCAGATTGGTGCGGTAGATGGTCTGCAGGCGCCAGGGGCTGCCCAGTTGCACCTGGCTGACTTCGCCTGTATCCGGGTCGATATGCTCCTGCTTGCCCCACCAGCCTTTGGCCTGCAGCAGCGGGGTCAAGGTCCGGGTGAACCAGGCCTGCGTTTTGCCCTCCTGCAGCGCGGCCTCAACGGCTTCGCGGATGTCTTGCAGAATGTCCAGTCGTGTCGCCTTGGCTACGGTAAACGCCTGGGTCTGGGCATCCTGCCAAAGTTCCTCCCAATCCCAGGTAATGGCGTAGCCTTTGTTTTTCAGATACTCGATCGCCTTCCTGGGCGGCAGGGACATACAGTAGGCGAGATCTACGTCAGCCATGAAGGCGACCCCACAGCTTGGCCACAAAGATCATGCGCGCCAGGCGCTCTTGCAGGCCGCTGGCGTCCATCTTCGGATACAGCTCAGCCAGCATGCCGAGGAGCTCGTCTGGCTGGACGCCCTGGGTGACGCGCTGCAGGAGTGGGGCCAAAAGGGCTTGGGCTTCCGCATTGAGACTGTCGACCGTCAGTGTATCCAGCGCTACATCCAGCGTCAGTTGATCAGGTGCATCAGCAGACTCAGCAAATTCGGCGGAGGGTGCGGAGGGCTCCTCCTCTGCCAGATCACCATCCTGCAGCTGATAGGCGCGTTTGAAGTAGGCCGAAGTCAGCCTGGCACCCGCTCGGGTCAGCTTTTCATCTCGCTCAGCCAGCACCTTGTCGACATCTTCTTGCTCCCACAATGAGAATACCGGGCGGGCACCGTCGTTGAAGTTCAGCTCACACACCCAGCGGATCAGGGTGTTGAAGGCTTCAGCCACCACAGCTGCATCACCATCGCGGATGTCACGGGTGACCTCCAGCCCGGCCTGGGCGGAGGCGCGGTTGCTGTTGGCCTCAGTGGTCTGATTCTGCCCGAGCAGCGCAATGGATACCTCGGAGCGGCAGAAGTGCAGCAACCGTTCATAGACCTCGGTACTGCCGGTCTTGCTCGCCGCCTCCTTGATCTCGATGCTGGAGTCGTCCGGGATCACCGCTACGGCGTCCTGCACCATGTCTTCCAGTCGGTCGAGCAGCAGGTTGGTCTCGGCGTCTGACGAGCTGCGCGGGTGCTTGCCGATCACCCAGGGGGCGCCGTACTTCTCGGTGAACTGCACCCAGAACTTGAGGCCACCTTTCTTGAAGGTGGTCGGCCAGAAGCACATGGAGAGATCGGCGAAGCCGTAGGGGTTATCGTAGCTGGCATCCTGGCGCGGCACCAGAAATTTACGTGGCGGCAGTTCTTCGCCCTTGAGCGGGCTTTGCCTGGTGCGCATGCGCAGCTGGTTGTCCTCGTCATACACGAACCAGTCCGCAGGCTTGCCAACAATGTCGACCGGCACCACGTAGCTGCCGACCTTACCCCATATCACTTCCATAGGCTGATAGCCGTAGAGCATGGCATCCAGCATTTCAGTCATGATTCTGGACAGGTCAAGGTCTGCAAAGATACGCTCGATCGACCTGGTTACGCGGCTCTTGGCCTTGTCACGATCCAGTCCCCATTCAAGTGCTTTCACTGCCGCCTTGCGGCGTCGGATGCTGCCGCCAATATGCGCGTCAGCACGCAGCTCGCGGTAGACTTTGATGTCCTTGCCCAGTGCTTTCAGCACTGGATCCGGGTTGGGCAGGTACATGCCCAGCGCGTGAAAATCGATGCTGCGGCCGCGCGTGGCGATCTGGTTGGAGAGCGATTGGCTCGGCTCTCCGAACTGGACGAACTCAGTGGCGCTGACCCATAAGCCTTTGGTCCTCATTGATACCCCTGGGTGATTTTGGCACCGGTGCGGCGGCGGCGGGATTTCACCGTCACCGGGCCTTTGTTGATCTCGCGACTGGCGAAGTACGCCAGTGCCACGGCGACGGCTGCATCGCCATGGCGCTTGCCCTTGTCCTCACCGGTGCTGCGACTGTCGGGGATGCGTGGTACACCCTTGACCACCTGCACGGCACGCAGGTCGGCCAGAATGTCGGCGTCCTTGGGCAGGTCAACCAACTCTCCGTCCTCGAGCGCGGCCTTCACCGGCGGCATGTGCTCGCGGTACCAGCCTTCGGAAAGCATCACTTGCTGGATGCGGCTGGCGCCGTAGCGCTGCATGGCGTACTCGGCCAGTGCCTGCCCGTTGCCACGGGCATCAAAGGCAGCGCCAGTAAAGCGTGGCAACCGATCCAGCAGGTAAAAGGCAACTTGCTCTTGCTGACGGAACGGCACATTGCGCAGCTCCAGGATGAAGGGCACACGGCGCACCAGGTTCTGCGTCTGGATCAGGGGCACGTGGACGGTCAGGTCACCAGTGCGGCCAAAGTCTTCACCATCGAAGCTAATGGCATCCTGTGGCAGTGCGGCCAGCAGTGGCGCCAGGTGTTCTTCCAGCCAGTCGCGGCAATCGGCGGTGCGGATGTGGTCAGGCAGTAGTTCAAAGCCCTGCGGGCACGCCCAGTGCAGCACTGGCGTATCAACCGACATACGCGATTCGATCAGGGCCCGCGACAGCCAGGCTCCGCCGCTGTGCTTGGGGATGCAGCCGTATTCTTCTTCGGCGGATTCGGTGTTGGGCGCGTTCTTGTAGAGGTCGTCGCGCCATTTCTTCTCGGCGACCAGTGACCAGGTCTGGCCGGTGACGTAGCAGATGCGTTGGTACAGGCCATCCGCAATGGCATCATTCAGGGTGATGCGGTGGATGCTGTAATCCTTGCGGCCGGCGCGGGCGTCTTCGATGTATTGGTTGAACAGGTTATCCACGCCGTTGTGGGTGCTGATCAGCCGCACTTTGTTGCCCCACATGGTCAGCGCCAGCGCGGCCTTGAGCAGTTCCTCCAGACTGTCGTGGAAGGCGGCTTCATCAATCACCACGTCGCCCTGCAAGCCGCGCAGGTTGGATGGGCGGCTGGATAGTGCCTGGATTTTGAAGCCGGACTTCGGGAAGCGGATCATGTAAGTGAGGATTTCCTCCTGCTTGCCCTCATCCCAGAAAGTCTGCTCATAGACATCGGCCTGCGCCAGTTCGTTAAACGCCTTGGCGAACAGTGCGCAGGCGGCGATATACTCCAGTGCCATCTCCTTCTTGCTGCCTACGTAGAAGGTATTGCAACCTTGGCGGCGGCGTGGCCTTGCGGCTTTCACGACATTACGGCCAGCCTCGGCCCAAGTGAGCCCCGTGCGGCGGGATTTCTCCGCGAACATGATCTGGGCTTCGTCCTCAAACCAGCGTTGCTGGTACGGTAGCAACACCGGCTGTTCGGCCGGGATAGCGTCCGCCACGTCCTGCGGCACAACCACGCCAGCCAGTTCCATCTCTTCAGCCAGATTGATCTTTCGGGGCGTGCCTATGGGCTGGAGAGGCGTGTGTACCTTGGCCATTATTCTTTACCCAGCAAGATGCGGCGGATACGGCTTTCCATTTGCTCGCTCATGCCATCCGCACCACGCAGCTCCTGCAGCTTCTCCTCCTGCTCGGCCAAGAGCTTCTCCCGAGCCTCACGCTCGATGCGGGCTTGCTCGTCCAGGCGGAAACGCTTCTGGTTGACGCTGGCACGGGCCAAGGTGGCGATATTCTTGGCAGCGCTGGACAAGAGGCCAATGCGCTCAGCCGGGTCGATGTCTTCGTCACCGGCTTCCTGCAGGTTGACGATGCTCTCGAACAGCTCGGTCTGCACCAGGGCGATCACCGCTTCGGAGCGGGCATCCTGGTCGTCGGCGGCGCCTTCGGTCAGCAGGCGAGCGGCCTCAGTGCTGGCCTTGATCGCAGCGAAACGGCGCTCAATCTTCTGGCCATAGCGGTGGATGGCCGACTTGCTGATGGCGAAGCCCTTTTCGCGCAGCGCCTCCTCCAGCAACTGATAGCCGCTGAAGTTGCCACCGACCAGAGACTGGTCGAGCCACTCGCGCACAGCTTGAGGCAGCTGCTCGACACTGTTGCGGCGAGCCATATCACTGGCCCCAGTATTTGGCGGGGCGGGCGATGCCCGGCTCGCAGTCGATGGTGTATTCGGCGATGTCCACGCCGTAGCGGGTCAGGTCGCCCCACCAGCGGCCAGACGGTTCCTTGCGCAGCTTCACCAGGGCGCGGTCGGCCAGGTAGTCCAGCTCCTTGCGCACCTCAATCGGGGTCACGTCCGGGTAGATGGAGCGCATGGTCATCTGGATCACGTCCTCGACCACTTCCTCGGGGCGGGCGTTGTACAGGGCCAGCAGCAGATACCAGCGCAGCGATTCGCGGCGCACTTTGGCCTGGTCAATCATCGTTGGGCACCTTTCAGTTGGATGTTTTCGATCTTCAGCGCCACAGCGTCGAGCTTGGCCTCGATCACGGTCTGATTGCGGACGTAGTCCTCGCGGCGCACGTAGTTGAGTGGCAGATCGGCCTGGAAGCGAAGGAACTCCCGCTCCAGTGATTGCCAGCCTTCGGCCTCTCGTTTGATATGCTCGAGCAAGGCACCAAACCGTTCGTCCCAGTGGCGCCCGGCAGTTTCACGAGCACTCTCCATGGCCGCAAATCGCTCATTGAGGCGGCGTTCGATCTGGGCCAGCAGCAGCTTGCCAGCCGCAAACAGGAAGCCCAGGAACGACACCAGCAAAGAAACCAGCTGCCAGAACTCCACTTGCACAGTCATGGCTGGGTCTCCTGTACCCAGTCAATTACGCGGTTCAGCTGGGATTCGATGTCACGGCAGCGGGCGCCGTACTCGGTGATGTGGGTGAGGAGGTCGGCTGGCTGTACCCCGGAATCAAGGGCTTCGGCGGTGTCGGCCGCATCAGCAGCTCCGGTGGCACGATCGGCTGAGGACACTGAACTGGCACCGATGGCACCGTTCCACACGCCGACAAAACCATGGGTAAACACACAGCGAGGTACAGGCTGCAGCGGGCTGTCCAGAGAGGGGCGATACATGCTGGTAACACGGTTGATCCTCCGTTTGAGTTGGTTGGCTTCCTCGGCATGGCGGGTGCGCTCCTGCTGTACCTGCTTTGCCAGTTGATTGGCTCGAATGGTCAATACCTGCTCCTGGTGGCGCGCCTGCTCAGATGCCATGGCCAGTGCATTAGCGTATTGCGCCTTGAGCATGGCAAGTGCAGCCGTGCCATCTGCCTTGGCTGTGCGGTGCCCCATGGCATAGCCTCCAGCACCCGCGATCAGGGCGGTCAGAGCAACCATGCCCAGTGATGCCAGCAGGGCTTTCATACGTGTCGTGATCAGTGGCAGGTCCAGCATGGCGGCCTCTTGCTAAGATTGGAGGGTGTATTCATCGTGAAATGCCTTGTTGCGTGAGCACTCGCAAAACCGCATTGGCGACTGGCAACAGCGTTGCCATCAAGGCGTAGAAATTGACCGGCAGTACAGGTTGAAGCACACCCCAGCCTGCTTCCAGCGCAACCAGGCCTGCTGCAATGACGTTCAACCAGATGGTTTTACTGGTGAACCAGCGCTTCGGCCTCATTACCAACGATCCCGTGGCAGTTCAAAGTGCGGAAACTCCCGGAATGGTGCCCCCGGCTTGCCATACCAGTTGAGCCCCAATGCCATGCCGATCTGGCCTGCCTTCTGCCAGTGTGGATGCTTGGCATCCCACACGGGCTTGCCTGCCTGCATCGGGACAATATCGAATGCACACGAAGCGGGCTGGCCCTGGATGGTGTGGTTGTGGGCAGATTGCCCGGCGCGTGCATTGGTGACGCGAGGGCCGGGTTCACTGCGACCCTTGGCATAGAGTTCGTCTTGCTCGGCATTTGAGCGCCAGGTGCAGACGATGAGGATGTCCAGCCCGGCAGCTGCCGTTTGGCGCAGGAACTCCTGACAGATGGGTTGTAGGACGGGGTGGAGGTGCTGCAGGCTACGGCTGGACATGACCTACTCCAGAAGTGAACATGACGCCATTGTGGGCGTCATGTCTGGAGCGGGCTTTTAATCTGGTTTAATGCTACCTATTGATTTTCTCGATTATTAGTTTGGTGTGTGTCATACCAATGTGCAGTACGAAAAATTGCTAATGCTGCTGCTGCAGTAATACATAAGCCATAGAGGTAGAGCCAATAACCAACCATGTCACCTAAAACACGAATTATCCCAAGCATTTTTGTAAGACAAGAGAATTCTACTGGCAACGCAAAATTTGTTGCTCGAGCAATAACAGCAGAAATTAGAGCGATCATTTGAACCAAGACAAAGTGCAAAAAGGTTGCGCTAACTTCTAGGTATGGAGACGGGCGCCCCCCATCTTCAGGCATTTGTCCACTAATGATAGATTTGAACTTTTCATCCCCAAAGCCAAGAAACACAGCAAAACCACCAAGTGTGAATCCAAGCATGCTAGGCATAACTGAAAAGACCTGCTCCCACCAAGCTTCGGTAAGCCAGTAATGCGTTGTGAGCAGCAGCAAGCAAAAAGAAAGCCACAGGTATGGTGACCGCCAGAGCGCTCTCCAGCCTCCGTAAGCTGCCCAGTACAGCTTTAAGATTTCGAGCAGCCCATGACCATCGCCCTTCTCTTTTTGATTAGTCGCCATGTCCAGGTCGTCTCTCCGTTGCTGCTATCAGTGCTTCATCAGGAAGCTGTAGGTCTGGATTGTACGATATTTTTTCCAGCCAAGGCTTGGCAACGGTAGACTCCTCTAACCGTTCGCCCCCAATGCCGAAGCCCGAGCCATGAACTTTCCCGTTGCTTGCTGCAACACGTGCCAGTTCACGTATGTCTTCATCCAGCTCTAGAGACTGCCTAAGTTCAGCCGTGATTTCCAGGGTGGTCCTACGTGCATTTTGACTCCTCATTCGGTCAAAAACACGTTTCTCTGCATCTCCTAGTTCATCCGCATTAGGTTTCTGAACCACGATTGTGAGTTTGCGCAGGGTTGGCATCTTGAGGATATTTTCAAGCTGATCACGGTCTGGAAGGATGGTCACATCAACTGGACCAAACTCCGCCACTATATCTGGATGCGAAAATAGTATGTCTAGTAACTTGAAAACTTGCCTAGGGCTCAGCGACTTTTTGAAAGAATTGCTTTCAAAATAAAACGTATGCCCATGAGGGTAAAATACGAAACCAAACTGTTCTAGGTTAGGGCGCAGGTTCTCTGGGATGTGAATACGAGCCCGCTCCTCCTCTGTTGCCACGACCTGACTTTTTATGTTTAGCCATGGAGCATCTTTGTCTATATTCACAAAGCGATATAACTTCCCGATAAGACCATTTTCAGGTTTCTCACCATCTATAGCTCGTATCTCCCCCAGCATGAGGTGCTGATCTTTGCGGATACGTATGCTTTGCCTTAATTCAAAAGCGGCATACAGTAGCCGTACATAACCAGCAGGCGCGTGCGGGTGCGTGACAATGTTGATTCCCCCAATCTCTACGGTACGATCCCGAGCCATTTGCAAACCCTTCTGTTCGTCGTTTTGGTAACTTATCAGTCTTAATCACATCTGCTTGGCAAGCTTCAGATGCTGTTCGTCAGTTGTTCAAAGTCTAAAAGCGATGTTGATCGCAGGGTTGTCTCTTGGATTTGCATGCTTTCCCTGATGGGGATCATTGCTTCGGGCAGGTATAGGCAGTAGTACCTACAGTGCCATCCGGTCGAACACCCAAGACCTTCAGGCATCCCTTACGTGGCGGCGTTTCACTTGCGGAGGCGATCACCACGGTGCCAGGGGCCTTACCACCAGAGTGAGCTGCTTTAAGGCATTCAGCCCGGTTTGATTGGTACTGCTTCCACGCACTGTCAATCCTGCCGGGGGTTCGTTCGACGCCACCATTCTGGGCGGCAGTCAATTGTGCAGACCACCATTCCTGGGCCATGACCCCCGAGCTAAAGCAGCGGCCATAGGGGAGGTCAAATGCAGTGGTGCCATACTTCTCGCCTGCCTTTTTCAGCTCATTCATTTTGGTGCTGTGCTGGCGCAGGCTTGCGAGGTCACTTTTCTTCAGTACCGCTGTCGAGGCCTTGATCGCGGTGTCCAGATCTTTCACATAGTGTTCGACCTCAGCAGGGCTGGATGCATAGGCACATCCGACAATCAGGATTGACATGAACAGCAGCTTACGACGCACGAGCAGTTCTCCATAGCCTGTAATAACGAGGTACTACTTACGCTTGGTCTTGAGCTTGACCTCTTCCCAGCTGGCTTGACCATCTTTCACGACACAGCGCCAATCTGGCGTTCCCTTGCGATCCAGTACACTGCCCAAGCCGTAGGTCAGGCTCTCGTGCATGCACTGTGGCGACGGTACCGGTTTGGCTGCCAGTTGCAGGGCCAAGCTCTCCGCTTGTGCCGACTTGTGCGAATACAGCCCGTACATGACTGCGACAGCAGCAGAAGCAAGCAGAGCCAGCAGCAGTAGCGCTGACATGCCACTTTTCCAGCGCAGTAATGCATTCCTGGCTACCTTGACGCGTGTGTCGCACTCTGCTTTCTCTTGCTGGTGGCGGATGCGGGTGTCGCTGGCCAATGTATGCGCGGCGTCCAGTCGTTGCTGCACTGTTGCCAGCCTCTGCTGGGCTTCGCGCAAGTCTATCTGGGCTTTTCTGGCATCGACCTCATGTTTGAGCTGGCAGTTTCTGACAGCATCCTCATTCTTGGCCTGCATGATCCATCCGTCCAGAATGGCATGGGCGGCAAGGAGCTGGTCCTTGTATAGATCTTTGTAACCTGCGCCAAAAATGCGTTTCAGTTCACCCCATACAGCGGGTTGCTCCCTACCGGTTAATTTGAGCAGCTCTTGTACTTTTTTACCGATAGGATAGGCATCAGCCTCGCTCAGCTTCTCTCGGTCCTGGTAGTTGTAGTTGTTGATGTTGCCGTTGGCCAGCTGGCCATTGAAGTCACCCCGGATGTCTTGCTTGGCCTCTTCCATGCTGCGTGTTACTTCTTCCCTATGTTTTTGGTGGTGCCAATATTTATCTTGCCCGTGTTATTAACGTTTCCCTCGACCAGCTGTCCATGAAAATCACCGCCCACCTGTACTTTGGTACTGGTTGGTGAAGCAGAACTGCTGCTTTTGGACACCAGTTTGACCACCGCATTGGCCAACTGCTGAGCGTCCACCTTCTTTTCCAGTGAGAGTAAATCCACAGCGTCCAGCACCGCTTGATGTACTGCCGCCTCACCAATGCCATGGCCTTGCCGCTGGCCGGTGAGGATGAACTGCACGTCAACACCAACCGCTGCCAATGCCGCCAGCAGGTCGGCCGACAGCCGTTTTCGCCCACCAAGAACATCCCTCAGGCCCTGAGAGTCGGGTTCGCCAGCGGCCTTCGCTGCTACAGCGGGCTTTAGACCAAGGCGGTCTAGTTCATCCTTCAAGCGAACGTGTATCAAATCCACAATTCCGTTTGACATTGTGGAAATAATCCACAATAATTGATTCACACCGTCCAACAACAAACGGCAACTTAAGCGGCACTCTGCAAAGCGCCGCCCCCTTAAACAGGAGCCAACATGAAACTACGTACCCCGGACGAAGCGCGGGCCGCGCTTCAGGCCAAAGGCATCTCCATCACCCAATGGGCCATCGCCAACAAATTCTCTCCCAACCTGGTGTTCGAGGTACTGGGGGGCCGCAAAAAGTGCGTTCGTGGCCAAGCCCATGAAATCGCCATCAAGCTGGGGCTGAAGGCGGGCGAGATCTGTGCTGATCCTGCCAACGCCTTGACTCAGCGCCGTGCTGCTGCCTGAAGCTGACCATGGGCACTCCACACATTAGCCGTATTGATGCCCCGCTGCCGCACAAGGGTCAGCCGGGCGTAGCCAGCGAATAGCGATCATAAGCCATGTCTGCCCACGCCTCTACTTCACTACTGACGGCCAAGGCTGCTGTGGGGTCCGCAAAGCGGGCCTTCGGTGCAGCAAGGTATTGCTCCAGCCGCCAGACCAGCGCCTGCGGGTCCAGTTGCCCGGTACTGACCATGGTATCCAGCAAGGTCTCTATCAGCAAAGCCTGGGCAGTGAGCTGGGCTTGCAAGCGGTTTTCCAGATCTGACATGGGCTGGTTCCTTTCACGAATTATCTGCCCAACATGCTATCGGCTGCAAACCACTTTCGATAGCTGCAAAAGCGGGATTTGTCTGGAAGACATGCTTGAGAGGGCGTTCCAATGAGCCGCCCGAACTGGAGCCGTATCCAGCCCAGCTCTTTACGTCATGCACTGGAACTGTGCAAAGACTTTGCCAAGGCAAGGCGCAACCAGTCGGTTGAGCGCATTGCCGAGCGCATGGGGCTGACGGATCACTGGACGGTTTACAAGTGGATTCAGACCGGACGTATCCCGGCAAACATGATCCGCCCTTATGAAACGGCCTGCGGTATCGATTACATCACGCGCTGGCTGGCGGCTAGCGCTGGGCGGCTGTTGATTGATATCCCTACCGGCCGTGATGCCAGTGCTGAGGACATGCAGAAGCTGCAGGAGGTGCTCAACACAGCGGTAGGCCAGTTGCTGCAATTTTACGGCGGCAAGGCTGAAGCCGCAGACACGCTGGCGGCTATCCGGAACGCCATGGAGGGACTGGCGTGGCATCGGGGCAACGTTGAAAAGCATGCTCAACCAGAGCTGTGTTTTCAGGAGGAATGACCATGAGAGACACAAGCAAAACATCGCAATCCGCCGGGAAGGTGCTGGATGTCCTGAATGTGCTGCTGGGGCACTTTGCCCATGGCCTGACACCCACCGAGCTGGCCAAAGCGACCGGGCTGGAGCCCAGTGCCATCACCCGCTACGTCGCCACGCTGGAAGACAAGGGCTTTGCCGAACGTATTCCAGAGACCGGGCGCATCCGCCCCTCAACCCGACTGGCGCAGCACGCTGTTGGCATCTTGCGCTCGCTGGATGCTGCCCGGCAGCGGATCGAAGAGATCACCAATCGTCTGACCACTCAACTTTAAGGAGAACCCATGGGCCGCAAGACCGTAACGACTGCAAACACCGCGCAGGTGGTGACGGATGCCGACACGCCAACACTCCCGGGAATGACAGAGGCCGCGAATGTCTTGGCCGCAGTACAGGCAGACTACAGTGAGGAACGCGATCTGCTGAACCAGCTTCTGGGACAGGCGCAGATGGCCGAGGCATTCTCCAAGTTTTCCAAGACCGTCTTGGTTTCTAAGCTGGCCTTTGTGAAGGAAAACAAGCTCTATCAGCAGCTTAGCGGGAAGCGTACCCAAGACGGTCTTGGGTATTCCGGTACTTGGGCAGAATTCTGCAACTTGCTTGGTTGGACGCCTGAACATGCGAACGAAGCCATTTCCAACCTGCATAATTTTGGCGAAGAAGCCCTCGAAAGCATGTCCCGCATGGGTATCGGCTACCGCGAGCTGCGCCAGTTCCGCCGCCTGCCGGAAGACCAGAAGACCGCGCTGATCGAGGTAGCCAAGTCGGGCGACAAAGACTCCTTCCTGGAGCTGGCCGAAGACCTGATCGCCAAGCACGCCAAGGAAAAAGAGGCGCTGTCCAATCAGATGGCGGAGATCGCCGCCGACAAGGAGGCTACCGAGCGTGTGACAAAGAGTAAGGAAGAGACCATCAACAGGTTGCAGCGCGAGGTGGTGCGTCTTTCCAAGCCCTTGACCGTTACCCCCTGGGATACCCGCGTCGCCCCCTTTCAGCGGGAAATCACTGAGCGGCAATCTGTGCTCGATGCGGCTATTGCCAAGCATCTGGAGGCAATCAAGGCACTGGATGCCTGGATGACGGGCGAGATTACCAATGCGCCGGATTATGACCCTGAGGCACCGGTTTCCCTGCCGCCAGCCATCCGCGCTGTAGTGCTGCATCTGGATGATGCCGTGAGCCGCACGGCTACCTTGGCGGCAGAGATGCAGCGTGAGTTGCGGATGCGTTTTGGTGCCGATATCGATGACGCACGGCAGCATGTGCTGACCGAAGGGGCGTGAGGTGGATGACATGGCGATCACCCCGGAAATTCGTGACACGCTGCGCGAGCTGGCGTCAAGGCTGGATGCTGCCCGGCATGGTGAACAGTCTGCACTGGTGGCTCAAACCGCCCAGTTCCTCGGGTGGTCGACTCAAACCGTATACCGGCAGTTGAAGCAGGCTGTTGGCTGGTGTTCCGGACGCAAGGCGCGGTCTGACAAGGGAAGCACTTCGGTGAGTGAGGCCGCGCTGGTGAAGCTGGGGGCCGTGCAACGTGAGGCGGTGCGCGACAACGGCAAACAGACGCTGTTCACCACTACAGCGCGCGGTGTGCTGGAGCAGAACGGCATCGAGTTGAAGGTGAGCAACAACCAGCTCAACCGGCTGATCCGCAACCGTAAGCTCAGCGTAGACGCGCAGCGGGAGATCAAGCCCGTACAGCACTTGCGCGCGCTGCATCCGAACCATACCCACGAAATCGATCCGTCACTCTGCCTGGTGTATTACCTCAAAGGGCGCCAGTACATCATGCGTGACCGTGACTTCTACAAGAACAAGCTGGAGAACTACGCCAAGGTCAAGTTCAAGGTCTGGCGCTATGTACTGTATGACCGGGCCAGCGGTGTGATTGTTGTGTGGTACTGCGAGTCTGCAGGGGAGAACCAGCACAACCTGTTCGATTTTTTGATGTTTGCATGGGGGCAGCAGGAGGGGCGGCTGTTTCACGGATTGTGCCGCTTCCTGCTGTGGGACAAGGGGAGTGCCAATACCAGTGCCGCCATCAAAAACCTGTGCCGGGCACTCGGGGTGCAAACGCTGGAGCACGAGGCTGGAAACGCCCGCGCCAAAGGGGGCGTTGAAGGTGCCAACAACATCGTCGAGACACAATTCGAGTCACGCCTGCGTTTCGAGCCGGTTGAGAACATCGAGCAACTGAATGCTGCAGCATCCGCCTGGAGTAACACCTGGAACGCCAATCTGATTCCCGGCCAGGACTCACGCTTGCGCCGTGAGGGGCTTGCCGAACCGGTGGCACGCTTTGACCTTTGGCAGCGGATTCGTGCAGACCAACTCCTGCTGCTGCCCCCGGTAGACGTCTGCCGCGCTTTCATGACGGCCAAGGAGGAAACGCGCAAGGTTCGCCCCGATCTGACGGTCAGTTTCAAACATCCGCAGGCCGAACGCTCTGCTATTTACAGCCTGCGCGGGCTGGATGGGGTGTGCAGCGGCGATGAGGTAGGCGTATGTGCGATGGTGTTCGGCGATTGTGCAATCCAGATCACCGTGCCGAGCTACAACGGCGAGGATCGTATCTATCAGATCGAGCCCGAGCGCGGCTTCGATGAATTCGGCCAAGCGCTGTCCGGCGCTGTCATCGGCGAAGAGTACAAAGCGATGCCGCATACCCTGATTGAGCGTGCAGCTGAAGCAATGGACGGCCAAGCCTATCCCGGCTTGTCAACTGATGAGGCCAAGGCCGCACGTGCCAAGCGCATCACACCATTTGAGGGTGAGCTGAAGGCTCATTCCTACCTGCACGATGTTGATCTACCAACCTACTTGCCTCGTCGCGGCACAGTCCACGACCTGGTAGCACCACAACTGGAACTTCCACTTCTTACACATGTTGAAGCGGCCAAGTTGCTCAAAGCCAAAGTGGGCGAGGCTTGGACCGTAGACCGCTTTGCCTGGCTGGTACAACGCTTTCCTGATGGTGTTCCTCAAGACCAGATCGATACCCTCTCGACCGAGTTGTCCGGGCCGGTAACGGATCTCAAGCAGCCGTTGCGCGTCCTGCGTGCAGTGGCAGGAGGTGAGTGATGTTGAAGTTGAAGAGCCTGCTGTTGAAGGCGGGTTGCAAACAAGCCGATCTGGCCAAAGCGTTGAACGTTTCACCCGCCACCGTGGCACAAATCGTGAACCACGGGGTGTGGCCCAAAAGCCTGGACGAACTGCAACTGAAGCAGCGCATTTGTGCCTTTCTGGAGGGCAAGGGAATGGCCGCCCCCAGCCTGACCAGTGTCTTTGAAGAAGTGGATCAGGCCGATATTCACGAGCGTATGAATGCGGTGATGGCCGAGCTAGGGGCTGAGCCTGGTGATTTGCTCAAAGCGCTTGAATCGCATCAGGCCGAATCTGCGACCCGTGGCGCCCACCCTCAAAACAAACCCGCTAACGTATCCAGTCAGGAGGAATCCATGTTGCTGCGCAAGCAAGCCCTGTTTCCAGCCACCCGCAAGCACTTCAGTCTTTTTCGTGACCCATTCTCCGATGATGCGATCCAGTCACACGAGGACATGTATGTCAGCCCGGATATCCGCTACGTTCGCGAGGCCATGCTGCAGACCGCAAAGCATGGTGGCTTGCTGGCAGTGGTGGCCGAGTCTGGCGCAGGCAAGACCACGCTGATGCGTGACCTGGAAGACCGCATCCTGCGCGAGACCCAGCCGATCCTGATCATCAAGCCCTACGTGCTGGCGATGGAAGACAACGACCAGAAAGGCAAGACGCTGAAGTCGACCCACATCGCCGAGGCGATCATGGCCGCCGTGGCACCGCTGGAGAAGCCGAAAAGTAGCCCGGAGGCGCGCTTCGCCCAGTTGCACAAGGCCTTGCGCGAGAGCCATGCCGCTGGGTATCGGCATTGCCTGGTGATCGATGAGGCGCATGCGCTTCCCATTCCAACCATCAAGCATCTGAAACGCTTCTTCGAGCTGGAAATGGGCTTCAAAAAGCTGCTGTCGATCATCCTGATCGGCCAACCGGAGCTGAAGACCAAGCTTTCTGAGCGTGATGCGGCCGTGCGTGAGGTGGTTCAGCGTTGTGAGCTGGTCGAACTGGCGCCACTTGAAGGGGGGCGCTTGGAGGATTACCTCAAGTTCAAGCTGGATCGCATGAACAAGCCGGTGCATGAGGTGATTGATAGCAGTGGCATTGATGCCCTTCGCGCCAGATTGACTGTGAACACGCCGCGCCGCGACCGCCCGGAGACGGTCTCCCTGCTATACCCGCTGGCGGTGGGCAACCTGCTGACGGCGTGCATGAACCTGGCGGCGGATCTCGGTGTACCACTGGTGACTGCTGATGTGGTCAAGGGGGTGTGAGGTGGGCGCTTTACTGAAAATTGTCCAGGCCCCCACGATGCCCCCCGATGAGAGCGCATGCCGGGTACTCAGCGCGGATGTAATTGACCGCCTGGGTGTCATGAACACTGCCGTTCGCACATTGCGGACCATGGGCTACCGCGTGTTGGCACAAACGCTGTTTCCTGTGCGAGGAAGCAAGCCGGAGGTGCGGATTGATCGCAACCATCAGACGTCCATTGGCCCTCTGCTGGATCGCTCCTGCGGTCACCATTGGCATACCGTAGCGGGCAAGAAATATGGTTTTACCGAGCTCCAGGGCGTAACTGTGACATGGGAGGAGGTATGAGTTCACACAACGCTCCTGAGCGTACGCATGTCGATCCGGACGCGATGGACAACATGGATGAGCTACGTGCCGCACTGCATCGCGCCAACAAGCAATTACATGCGCTGGAGGAAAGGTTGCATGCCATTCATGGCAGCCTGAGCGCTGTGTCTGCTCAGTTGGCTCGCCTGGTTATTGGGCATATGCAGGGACACCATGATTTTGTGTTGCGGGAGCTGGATGGCATCGTCAAGCATCAGGTCATGTGCGTGTCTAAATCACCGTCTGAGGTGCATTGATGCGTACTCGAATTCAGTTGCGTGACATGCTTAATCAGTTGAGTACATCCAAACGTATGACGGGTGACAGCAAGGAGTAGCAGATGAAAGCAAGCATTCCAGACGGGTACTGGCAAGACAGAGAAGGCCGGTTGATTCCCGAGGTGATGGTCAAACCCATAGACCGTGCGCGTGATGAGATTGTGCGTGAACTGGTGGAGCAGGCGCGCCATGTGTCTTCGGTACTGGCGTCGTTCAAGACCAAGGCGTTTGCAGACATTGGTGCCTTTGTCGAAATGTCCGCTGAGCAGTACGGCGTAAAGCTGGGGGGCATCAAGGGGAATGTGACATTGCTGTCGTTCGACGGGCGATACAAAGTGATCCGGCAGGTGCAGGAGTATCTGGTGTTTGACGAGCGCCTGCAGGCGGCCAAACAGCTGATTGATGAATGCATCCAGTCCTGGACGGCCAGCAGCAGCGATGAGATCAAGGCACTGATCAATGATGCGTTCCAGGTGAACAAGGAAGGACAGATCAATACCGCTCGTGTGTTGGGGCTGAAACGCTTGAACATCAGTGACGAGAAGTGGCTTCGTGCGATGCAGGCCATCGCGGACAGTGTCCAGATCGCCGGTAGCAAACCCTATGTCCGCATTTATGAACGCGTGGTGGATAGCGATCAATATCAGCCCATTAACCTTGATATCGCCGGGGTGTGATCATGCAGGGGTTCAGAAACCTGCGCCAATGCTTTGCTCGTATGCTCCAGGCACTGGATCACCCGGATGTAGTCAGTGCTGAAGCCGTGGTATGTGATCCTGCCAATGGCAAAGCCATGGAGGCGTTGGTGATCCTTCAGGGCGAGCATACCGATATCTTTCTGGAGCATCTGGCGATGGCCAGAGATGTTTTGAGTACCGGAACGGCCTCCCGGTTTGATGAGGCCGGACTTCATGTCGTGATTACATGTAAAGGAAACCCGCAATGAACAAGCAGGAACTGGTTAAACATCTGGCGACTTCCACAGGCATTTCCAACAGCCAGGTTGAGTCTGTACTTAATGCGTTGATTACGACCGTACTGGATACCGTGCGGGCCGGAGGTGAGCTGGCGATCACCGACCTTGGTAAGTTTGGTGCTGCTCAGCGCGCCGCCAAGGTGGGCCGGAACCCGAAAACGGGAGAGTCGATCCAAATTGCAGCGAAGCGCGCGCCAAAGTTCTCACCGGCCAAAGCACTCAAGGACGCTGCAGCAGCATAAGGCGAAACCGCGCGCAGTACGCTGCGCGGTCTGTCCGGTGTGGTTGCCGGGTACTGATGAGCTGACCATGACTACCAAGACATATGACCGTACTCGTTTAATTCGCTTGATTCATGTTGCTCGACGTGAACTGGGCCTGGACGATGGATGCTATAGGGCCATCCTGCTGCAAGTGGCTACCAAGACCAGTGCTGCTGATCTGAGTGCATCTGAACTTCAGATGGTTCTGGATCATATGAAGCGGCTGGGTTTCAAAGTACGTGCCAAGTCACCGGTGCAGTCACGCCCCTTGGCGCAAGATGCAGAGGCGCGGAAGGTACGCGCTCTATGGCTATTCCTGCATGAGCTGGGCGTTGTCAAAGACCCTTCTGAACGGGCACTGGCCAGCTATGTTAAACGCATTGCCGGGGTGGATGCGCTGCAGTGGGTTGACTGCGATATGCACCGAGTGATTGAGACCATGAAGAAGTGGGTCATGCGTTTCTTGCCACAGATTGTGCAGGAGATGGCGGCCAAGGCCAGCAAGTCGGGATTGACAATGCCTGAGCAGGATCTGATCAACAACGCATTGAGTGATGCATTTACCCGTATGACGTTTGACCCCATGCACTATGCATGGCAGTGCTTGAGCGATGTACTGAAACGAGGGAGAGCAGCATGAATGAAACAGCCTTCCAGGATAGCCGTCAAAAAAGTGAGTTCAAGAGTAAAGGCCCTGAGCTGCTGGTAGATCTAGCCGAGCAATGCGCATTGGCACTGGTTGAGCGTGCGGGGGTGAGCCAGGACAAGGCCGAGCAACTGGGGCGTGAGATTGCTGATCGAATGGCTGCCCATTGGGGAGGTCAGAACATCTATTTCCCGATGGGGCTATCGTACAAGCTGTCGTTGCGGGACCGGCAAATCTACGATGACTTCAACGGCGTCAATCATAGTGAGCTGGCCAGAAAATACAGCGTCTCACTCCAATGGATTTACAAGATCGTCAAGACGGTTCGACAAGAAGAGATCGCCCAGCGACAGGGCGACATGTTTGGCTAGCGGGTAGTTTCAGTGCCAGCAATAGTCTTTCATTTTGCCTATCCAGGTTCTTCCCATATCATCCCGGTTGTTCCCACTTATCTCTGACATCCCTGTGAGGTTATCTCTCACCCCGTCACCCTGCAGAAACTCTCGCAGCAACCCGGCCTGCGCTGCCCGCCCCGCCTGAACCCACCACAGCCCCCCACCTACTGGCTTGGCCGCCCCGGCGGACCCAAAGCCCGATTGCGCAACGAAAAACCACGCGGAGAAACCGTCCCTTACGACAAGCTATTGCGTATCTGGCAAGAAGGTGGCGATACCAAGTAAGGACTGGAACAGCAGCCTATTAGCCAAACCAGAGTGGGTTTTGCGATATGGCTTATTCCCATGCACTGCATCGCGGCGAGGGTATGAGTGCATAGCGGCGATCCATTGCGTACGCGCTGTTAGACTGCAGCATAAGCGTTTTTTTGGCGCTCAAGCGTGTCCTGATCAGCCTCGCTTTATGTCCCATCCAGCCCTATTCAGTGCATCGCTGATAGCTTAAATAGCCATGTCGCAAAACCACCATCACGATGGGGGCGAATCTGAATGAGTCGAGGATTGTAGCCGTTTGGCTAGAGAGTAGGTTTTGAGCGCATCAAATGCAGAAGCCCCTGCAGGATTCTGCAGGGGCTTCAAATGGGAGCCTGGCGGTGACCTACTTTCACAAGCGATCTGCTCACTATCATCGGCGCAACGTCGTTTCACTGTCCTGTTCGGGATGGGAAGGAGTGGGTCCAACGCGCTATG